>JAGDYZ010000023.1:0-108347 GCA_049116335.1 Pelagimonas sp.
GTGATCATCCGGGACGGAACACTTATCTCCAAACCTATCGCGACAGTGAAAATGCTGTTCTGGTAGGGGCCTTTGACGGTGAGACATTGGTTGGAGCCGCAACAGGCACTCCGCTGGAGGATCACGCCGAAGATTTTGCAGCGGCCTTTGCAGGACGTGATCTTGCGCTAGACCAGATCTTTTACTGCGCTGAATCGGTCTTGCTTCCTCAATATCGCGGCCGGGGCATTGGGCATCAATTTTTTGACGAACGCGAGGCGCATGCGCGCAAGTTGGGGCGTCGGAAAGTGGTGTTTTGCAGCGTGCAGCGCCCTACGGATCATCCATTGAGGCCGTCAAGCTATGCGCCGCTCGATCCGTTCTGGCGGAAACGTGGGTATCAGCCTTTGCAGGGTGCGGTTGCGCAATTTAGCTGGAAAGACGTCGATCAGGTCTCCGAGACCGCAAAACCCCTGCAGTTCTGGATCCGCGATCTAGATTGAGCAGCCGCATTTTTTGAAGGCGGTTAGAGTGGATCTTCGTGGAAAGATATGAAAACGCTGCCCTGAAGGGCGTATTCTAGGCAAATGCACAAATTTTGAGCGATTAGCTGATGGATGCATGCTGGGGCACATCTGTTGAAGCGCAACAGTGCGACAAATTGGACATTTTGACTTCATTCTGAGCAAGAATTGGTTACGCTCAGGAAGAGCGAGTGGGTGCCGAGTGGTCGTGTGACAACAGTCGTTGAAATACGCTGTCTAAACAAAGCATTTGAGGAACCACATGAAGACACGTCGCACGACTTGGATTGAGCGTTTGCTGCCCGTAGCGGTGGCCAGTCTCATGATCGGTCTGACGGCGCTTGTTTATCTTGCAGAGCGTAGAGTTCAAGAAGAACGACGTTTGCTGGATGCAAAGATTGTGAGTACCAACTTTGCCGCTCGGCTTGAAACGCATGTGGCTGCGCGTCTGAATGCAGCCTCGCTTCTGGCCCTTCATACCGATCAACATGCGCCAATTTCGTTTGAGACCTTCGTTGAGGAAGCGATGATGTTTCATACGAAATTCGGAGATTTGCAGGCGCTGAACTGGGTGGATTCCAGTGGCATCATTCAAATCGTCACGCCGATGCAAGGCAATGAAGCGGCCTTAGGATTGAACCTGAAAGGGTTGCCGCTCCCGTCGGCAACGCTGGATCAGGCAATTGAAACCGAGGAATTGCAAGTCACACCGCCAATAACGCTTGCTCAAGGTGGAAGAGGTTTCGTCGCCTATCTGCCGGTTTGGAGCGACGAACATTTGGCTGGGTTTCTAAATGTTGTGTTTAAAACCAAGGCTTTGATTGAAAATGCGCTAGGCACCGTTGAAACAGGTCCTCTGAATTTTCGTGTTTATGATGGAGATACGTTGCTTTTCTCCACCTTGCAGGCCGAACAGGTTGATGAGTTTGTCGTGGAGTCAGATCTAAAGGTGGGCTCACGTACATGGCGGATCGAGGTGTCTCCAGGTGGCCTGCCCGCTTCGGGTGTCACGTCGCGACTAGATGAAGCAATCCTGATCCTTGGGTTTCTTCTGACATTTTGTGCCGTCGTGACTAGCCAGGTTTTGATCAGGCGACGCTTGGAGCTCGAACACTCCAACGCGCGCTTTCATGATTTTGCAACCGCCAGCTCCGACTGGTTTTGGGAAATGGACGAAACACTGCGGACTACGTGGTTCTCACCTGGCATCGAGGATTTCTTCGGAGTGTCGCGAAAAGAGCTTCTGGGTCGATCACGGGGCGATTTCCGGTTGCCCATGGGGGATGATGAAAAATGGCAGAGGCACTATGAGGATCTGCAGAACAGGCAGAGTTTCAAAGATTTTCTTTATGCGATCGCAACTCAGGGCGAAATCAAATGGGTGCGCGCCTCTGGTATGCCAATTTTTGATGAGCGAAACAGATTTCTCGGGTATCGGGGCACAGCGTCTGATGCCACGGAGCTTGTGAAATCACGTACACAGGTCGAGGAAGGAAATGCTCGGCTGGCCAATGCGGTTGAAAACTTGGATGAGCTGTTCAGCCTTTGGGATTTCGACGACAAACTGGTCATCTGCAACCGGATCTTTCGGGAGTTGAACGCAGATATTTCAGAGTTTCTTGTTCCGGGGACGTCTTTCGAAGATTTCTTGCGCGCAAGTGTACGGGCCGGCCATATGCCGGATATCGAAGGTCGCGAAGAAGCCTTCATCGCAGCCAGTCTGAGGCAACGCCACAGTTCGGATGGCAAGCCGTTTGAAATCACGCGTACTGATGGCGTCGCTCTGAAACTTCACGAGCAAAAGCTTGAGGGGGGAGGAATCGTCACCATTGGTCGCGACGTGACCAAAGAATACCGACGGGACCAGGAGTTGCGGGAAAGTCAGGAACGCCTGGCGCTGGCGGTGCGAACGCTGTCGATTTGGGATTGGGATCTTGTTGCAGACACTTTGTATATCTCACCGGGCTTTGCTGAGGCCCTAGAATATACGGAGGAAGACCTAGATGCCATTAAAGCAGGATTGTTTGAAAACTATATTCATCCAGAGGATCTCGAAGGTCACCGTGCCAAAATCCGCGATCATCTGCAAAATCCAACCTCTCCGTTTACAAACGAATATCGTGTCAGAGCAAAAGACGGCACTTACAGATGGTTCATGGCGCGAGGCCATGCGGTGTTTGATGAGGATAGTCGGGTGCTGCGTTCTACGGGTGTGCTGACAGATGTGACCGAACAGGTTGAGCTGGAACAAAAACTGCAGCAAGCGCAGAAGATGGAGGCCATCGGCAATCTGACCGGTGGTGTGGCCCACGACTTTAACAACTTGCTTGCTGTGGTCCTTGGCAATCTTGAACTGATCCAGGAAACGGACGAACTCGCAGAAATTAATCGATTTGCCGAGGCGGGAATTAAGGCAACCCGCAGAGGGGCCGAGCTGACCAAAAATATGCTGAGTTTTGCGCGAAAGTCGCGGTTGCAGCCAAAGCCCACCGATCTCAACCAACTGGTTGAGGAGACGCAATCTTGGGCCGAGCGTGTGCTTCCCGCAAATATCAGCATTGAACTGGCACTGGGACAGAAGATCTCCAAGGTCGAAATTGATCCGGGGTTGGCGCAGAATGCTTTGTTGAACCTTATCCTGAACTCGCGCGACGCCATGCCCCGCGGGGGCAAGCTGACGATCGAAACTTCGCATTGTCAGATTGATACAGACTACATCGACACCGAGGGTGAACCTGTTCCACCGGGGCGGTATGTCATGCTAGCGGTCAGTGACACCGGTGAAGGGATACCAAAGGAAAACATGTCGGAGATCTTTGCACCCTTCTTTACAAGCAAACCTACCGGATCCGGGTCAGGGCTTGGGTTGTCGATGGTGCAGGGATTCATGAAACAGTCTGGCGGAGCGGTCCGGGCCTATTCTGAACTCGGTATAGGGACGTCGATCAAACTGTTCTTCCAGGCGAATGTTCCATCTGTTCCAAGCGAAGTTGATGACGTGGTAGATCAGCATGGATTTCAGCGTCACGACGCACATTTGCTTGTCGTTGAAGATGAGCCTGCGGTTTTAGATGTGCTGACGGAAACTCTGACCAAAGTGGGGTATCAGGTCACCACAGCCTCTTCGGGTGATATGGCCTATGAGATTTGGAAGAAGGGCGCGAACTTCGATCTGTTGGTGACGGACATTGTGATGCCAGGTGAGCTGCAGGGGACACATCTGGCTAAAGCCTTGCGTGCAGATCGTACCGGTTTACCGGTTGTTTTCCTGTCCGGCTATGCAGCCGAGGCGACAATTCATGGCAATGGGTTGCGGCCGGACGACATCCGTTTGATGAAACCGGCACGACGCTCTGATCTTGTTGCGGCAGTGGAAAAGGCGCTTTCGGATTCGTCCCAGTAAGCGAATTCATGGGCTGATTGACGAGGCCCGTGATGTTGCGGCGAGGCATGCAGAAACATTTTTTGGACACGATGATATGAAAATTGCCACAGCGGCCTATGACATGGATTTTCTGCCCGATTGGCAGGCCTATGAGAGTAAAATCACCCGTTGGGTGACTGAGGCCGTTGGGCAGGGCGCCGACCTTCTGGTCTTCCCAGAATATGGAGCCATGGAACTGGCTACCTTAGAAGGGCGCGACAGGGCGGCGGACCTGGAGCAGTCATTGCACGCGGTTGCCAAACATATTCCTGCCGCTGACGCGTTGCATGCCAATCTCTCGCAAGAGCATCAGGTCTATATTCTCGCCGCGTCTGCTCCGGTGTTTGCTGCGGACCGCCCAAGCAATCGGGCGCGCCTTTTTGGACCATCGGGCCAGATGCTGGTGCAAGACAAGCAAATCATGACCCGCTTTGAACGCGAAGAGTGGCATGTGGTCAGCGATGGTCCCTTGCAGATCTTTGACACGGACCTCGGCAAGATCGGCATTCTGATCTGCTATGACAGTGAGTTTCCTCTGTTGGGGCGGGCACTGGAAGAGGCTGATCTGATTCTGGTCCCCTCTTGCACGGATGCGTTGTCGGGGTATTGGCGGGTGCGGATCGGGGCCATGGCGCGTGCGCTGGAAAATCAATGTGTGACCGTGATGGCCTCAACAGTCGGCGATTGTGACTGGTCACCAGCCGTTGATGAAAATATCGGGGCTGGGGGCGTCTTTGGTCCGCCTGATCGTGGCTTTCCTGACACAGGTGTGATAGCTTTGGGACAGTTGAACGTTCCAGGATGGACCTATGCGGAGGTGAAACTGTCGATGGTTCAGGCCGCACGTAGCTCTGGAGCGCAATTCAACCGCCGCCATTGGGCGGATCAAGAGGGGCGAGAAAAACCTGCGGCCATTTTTTCCTTGCGCTGACTGTGAGGGTTGATAAACGGCCAAAAACCCCCCATATACTGGCGCGCCTTCTGTTTTCGGGAAGGCGGCTTTTAAAGGAGAGACCATGGCCAAGGAAGATACGCTCGAATTTCCTGGTGTCGTCAAGGAACTCCTGCCAAATGCGACATTCCGGGTCGAGCTTGAGAACGGCCATGAGATCATCGCACATACGGCAGGCAAGATGCGCAAGAACCGCATCCGCGTTCTGGCAGGCGACCGCGTACAGGTGGAAATGACCCCCTATGACCTGACCAAGGGGCGGATCAACTACCGCTTCAAATAAGATCGCGCCTGTCTAGGCACGACACGATATGTAGGGCGGGGTTTTACCCCGCCTTTCTCTTGAGATGGACATGATATGACCGACACGCCTCGTCTTATCCTTGGGTCTGGCAGCCCACGCCGCCGCGATCTTCTGGCTCAGCTGGGGGTGGTCGCCAGCGACATTCGTCCGCCAGATATCAACGAAGACCCGCAAAAAGGCGAACTGCCGCGTCCTTATTGTGTGCGTCTGGCGCGTGAAAAGGCTCTGGCGATACCGGCTTCTGATGATGAGATTGTTCTCTCTGCGGATACCACGGTCGCCTTGGGGAGACGTATTCTGGGCAAACCGCAGGACGAGAAAGAAGCGGCTCAGTTTCTGACTTTGCTCTCGGGGCGGCGCCACCGCGTGATCACCGCCGTTGCCGTGCGCAAAGGTGAGAGGATCTGGGAACGCGATGTCGTGACACAGGTCAAAATGAAAATGCTGTCCAACGAAGAGCTGAATGCCTATCTGAACTCAGGCGACTGGCAGGGCAAAGCAGGCGGATATGGCATTCAAGGGCCAGCCGGCGCTTTGATTCCCTGGATCAGCGGATCATTTACCTCAGTTGTTGGTCTACCTCTGGCCGAAACAGCCAACCTGCTGATCGCAGCAGGCTACCCACTTTATAAGGAGCCGCAGGCATGAAGGGACGCACCATTGCGCTGGACCACTATGAAGGTCGCGAAGCCGCAGCTCTGCTGGTGGATGGCAAGCTTGAGGATCTGCTGATCGAAGCGGATCTTCCGCGTCCGGGATCGATCTATCGGGCTGTGGCGGACCGTCCTGTCAAAGGGCAAGGTGGCATGTTCATGAAAACCCCCGATGGCAGCGCATTTCTGCGCCAGGTCAAAGGGTTGAAGCCCGGTCAAACTCTGCTGGTGCAGGTGACTGGTTATGCCGAGCCGGGCAAAGCCATTCCGGTCACTCAGCGTGTGCTGTTCAAGTCTCGCTATGCCATCGTCACACCGGATGCGCCGGGCATCAATATTTCGCGGCGCATCAAAGATGACGACGCACGGGACGAGATCATGGTCGTGGCGCGCGAAGCACTGGCTGAGGCACCTTTGCCAGAAAACGCGGGTCTGATTTTGCGTTCGAGCTGTGCAGATGCCGATCCTGAGGCGCTTTTGGAAGATGTTCTCGCCATGTCCAACCTGGCGCAGCATGTTCTCTCGGACAGCGGGTCCGAACCTGAGCTGCTGGTAGAAGGCGACGGCCCTCATGCTTTGGCCTGGCGTGAATGGGTGGAAGAGGCTGACCTTGATACCGAATCCGGGTGTTTTGAACATCTCGGCATCGCAGAGATGATTGATGACCTGCAAAGCCCTCGGGTGTCTTTGGGTACAAGCGGGTCAATGGTGATTGAACCCACCTCTGCACTTGTGGCGATTGACATCAACACCGGCAATGACACCTCGCCCGCTGCTGGGTTGAAGGTGAACATGGCGGCACTGCGGGATCTGCCACGTCAGCTTCGGCTGCGTGGTTTGGGCGGGCAGGTGATTGTTGATCCCGCGCCGTGCCCCAAAAAAGATCGCAAACAGGTCGAAGGCGTGTTGCGCGCCGCGCTCAAGCGCGATCAGACGGAAACCATTCTGGCCGGCTGGACCCAGCTTGGTTTGATGGAAATCCAGCGCAAGCGCGATCGTGTGCCGCTTAAACTTGTGTTGAAAGGGGCCTAACATGGCCTGCCCGATCTGCGAGAGAAAAACCGATCAGGCGTTTCGTCCCTTCTGTTCCAAACGCTGTGCGGATGTCGATTTGGCGAAATGGATGACAGGGTCTTATGCGGTGCCCTCAACCGATCCTGATGACATCGAAGCGGCGATTGATGCGATTGAGGCCGGGGCGCACAAGCCTCACTAATGGGTGACAAAAATCAGGTGGTGCCCCTCTGGACAGGGGCGCGCCATCATGATCCTGTGCCGGGCATAAGGACAGGATCATGGCGCAGACAACTCTTACATTTCCCCGTATCGATTCCGTTGGTTTGGATGGTCTTCTGGTGCGATTTGGCGACCAGTTGGACGAGGCGGCCAATCGTGCGGCCCTGGCGTTTCGGGCGGCTGTAGAGGCGGCGGGATGGGATGGGGTTGAAGAATGTTCAACCTCGCTTGTGTCGACCTATCTGCGATTTGACCCGCTTTATCTGTCACATGATGACCTTGAGATGCAGTTGACGGGGCTTTTGTCTGAACGCGATTGGTACGCAGCGGCATTGCCAGACGGGCGAAAACTGCTGCGAATTCCAACGGTATATGGCACCGATCTCGCACCGCAATTGGAAGAGGCTGCACAGGTGGCAGGTCTAACGGCGGAGGAGGCGGTTGCTTCGCTGTCGCAGGCGCGGGTGCGTGTAACGGCCCTCGGATTTGCGCCGGGGCAGCCTTACCTCGGCACTTTGCCCGAGGCCTGGGATATTCCGCGTCAAACAGCTCTGACACCTCAGGTGCCGCAAGGCGCGTTGGTGGTGGCCATCCGTCAATTTGTATTGTTTTCGGTATCTGCGCCAACGGGGTGGCGGCATATTGGTCAGACGGTCGCCAAACTGTTCGACATCGACCGCGACGCGCCCTTTTTGCTGCGCCCCGGCGATGAAGTTGAATTTCCCTCCGTTACCCGTGAGGCTTTTGAGCAGATCAAACAGGCCCCGGATACCGGGATCACGCGGGAGGCATTGGTATGAATCGTCTGATCATTCAGCAGGCCGGACCGGGGTTTACGGTTCAGGATATGGGGCGCACCGGCTACATCGCTTTGGGGCTGTCACGCGGTGGCGCGGCAGATCGTCTGGCGCTCGCAGAGGGGGCGGCTTTGTTGCGGCAACCTGTTGGGGCAGCTATCGAAATGGCCGGGTTTGGTGGGCGGTTCAGCGTGGCAGAGCCCTGTCGCATTGCGCTGACCGGCGCGCCGATGCGGGCCAGTCTGGATGGCGTGCCTTTGGTATGGAACGCCTCGCATTTGATGCCTGCGGGATCCGTGCTGGATATCGGAGGGGCGTCAAAAGGTGTTTACGGCTATCTCACGCTTGGCGGTGGATTGGCGACGGATCCGGTATTGGGCGGGCAGGGGGCCCATCTGACCGCGGGTCTGGGGCGTGCGCTCGCCGCGGGGGATGAACTCACGCTCTCAGACGACAAGGGGGATGAAACGGGCCTGACCCTGACACCTCAATCGCGCTGGGACGGAGGCACCCTTCGGGTCCTGCCAAGCCTCCAGACGGATCTCTATCCGCAAGAGGAGCGCGCGCGGTTTGAAGCCAGCACGCTAACGCGCGATACGCGCGGCAACCGTATGGGTATTCGTCTGATGCCGGAGGGCGAAGGTTTTGGTCTGAAAGTTGGACAAAAGATTTTGTCTGAGATTATCACGCCGGGTGACATTCAGATCCCCGGTGATGGTGCGCCCTACATCCTGATGGCAGAGTGCCAGACGACCGGAGGCTACCCTCGTATTGGGACGGTGATCCCGGCGGATATGCCCAAGGTCGCACAATGCCCACTGGGGGCTAAACTGCGATTTCGCTTTGTCGATCGGCAAGAAGCGCTGGGGGCGGAGGCGGGCTATCGCAAACATCTGGTCGGGCTGTCTCGTGCGGCGCAGCCTCTGGTGCGCGATCCGGCCGATATTGCCAACCTATTGTCTTACACATTGATCAGCGGCGTCACCGCCGGAGAGGAGCTGTCATGAGAGTCGATCTGAACGCCGATATGGGTGAAAGCTTTGGTCCGTGGAAAATGGGTCAGGACACTGAGCTGCTCGAAGTGATCACCTCGGCCAATATCGCCTGTGGATTTCATGCAGGCGATCCTGATGTGATGGCCGCAACCATCCAAACCGCACACACCAACGGCGTTGGCATCGGGTCCCACCCCGGGTTCGCTGATCTTCAGGGTTTTGGCCGCCGTCGACTGCAATTGTCTGAAGCCAGCCTGCGCAACCTCGTGCAATATCAACTGGCGGCGTCAATTGGTGTGGCTCGGGCGAAAGGTGCCGAGGTGCGGCACCTGAAGCTGCATGGTGCCTTGTCCAATATGACCTCAGAAAACGAAGCGATGGCCCGTGCCTGCTATGAGGCAGCGCTTGAGGTGGATCCCGATATCATCATCATGGTTCTAGCGGGTACCGCGCAGAAACGTGTTGTGGAACAGTTGGGCTGTCGCTGGGCTGGTGAGATCTTTGCGGATCGGGCCTATAACGCCGATGCCACTTTGGTTGATCGCAGCCTACCCGGTGCAGTGATCCATGATCCGGACTATGCTGCCACACGCATCGTGAAGATGGTTCAGGCCGGAGCCATCCTGCCCAAATCGGGTGACCCCATCCCGGCGGCAATCGACACAATCTGTCTGCATGGAGATGGCGCAACAGCATTGCAGATTGCGCGCACAGTCCGGGCCAGGTTGGAAGAGGCAGACATTGAGGTCAAAGCCTTTGACGGACGGCGTGGTGCCGTCTGACAGGCGTGTCGGGCGGGGCTAAACCCCGCCCTCCGAGGTTAGCCTTTTACGCAGGCGGCAACACGTGTCGCCATATCGCGCAGAAGGGCTGGGTAAAACGTAAGACCTTCGTCGAGATGCGCACCCAGTGGGTCGATCTCAACTTCGCGCAACCCGTCGCTGGCCGCTTCGGCCACCACATCGACCAGACGGCTATCCGCCGCAGGTTCGGCCAGAATGCAGACCGGTGTGTTTTCGGCGAACCGCTCTTTCAGCTCCGCCAGACGACGTGGACCCGGGGCGAGGTCGTCGCTGTTGGAAATCGCGCCAACCATATTGAGGCCAAAGGCCTCTTCAAAATACTGATAGGCGTCGTGATAAACAGCCAGCGGCTGGCCTTTTACCGGTTCAAGCAACGCAAACACATCAATTTGGGCGGCTTCAAGATCTTTGAGCGCGGCGTCCAGGTTGGTCTGGTAGGTTGCGGCGTTGTCCGGGTCCAGTTCAGTCAAGGCCTGAGCAACCAACTTCAAAGTGGCCTGAGCGTTTTCCGGGTCCAGCCAGACATGCGGGTCTACACCACCGGCGTGGCCATGATCGTCATGCTCGGCGTGTTCGTCTTTGTGATCGTCATGATCCTCATGCGCATCTTCGGCGTGATCTTCATGGGCCTCGTCGTCATGATGCTCTTCATCATGGTGTGCCTCTTCATGATCTTCATCGTGATCATCGTGGGCTTCACCTTCATGCTCGTCCTCATGGTGGTCATGCCCGCCACCAAAGACGGCTTCATCGCGAAATTCGTGGGTGTGCAACTCGGGCTGCCCCAGCAGTTCGATGTGCCGTGCATCCGCCGCCAGGGTTTCAAGCTTTGTCTCGATGCCGGGTGTCAGTGCGGGGCCAACCCAAACCACCAGATCCGCCTTGCTGAGCGCTCGGGCTTGCGAGGGGCGGAGCGAATAATTGTGGGGTGAGCTTCCGGCAGGCACCAGAATGGTGGGCTCGCCCAGCTCTCCCATGACCTGGGACACCAGCCCATGGATCGGGGCAATGTCAGTCACGACAGTGGGAACTTCGGCCAATACGGCCGAAGGGGCGATGGAAAGGGCAAGCAAAGAGCGGCGCAGCATGGGGATCTCGTGTTATGGTATAACGTCGCGGGCTTGTACTCTGTTACAGCATAACATATCAAGCCCCAAAGCGCAGGAGATCCCCATGTCGCCCATTGGCTTCGAAAAACATGACCATGCCCATTGTATCGCCTCTGCCCTGCAGGTGGCGGAATCCACATGCTCAGAGCAGGGCATTCAGTTGACACCGGCACGGCGGCGCACCTTTGAAATCCTGCTGCAAGAGCACCGGGCAATGGGGGCCTATGAGGTTTTGGAACATTTGCGGGCTTCTGGACATGGATCGCAGCCACCTGTGGCCTATCGGGCTTTGGATTTTCTGGTCAAACATGGGTTTGTCCATAGGATCGAGCGCCTCAATGCCTTCATAGCCTGCGCCCATCCCGGCGAACGCCATGCGCCCTGCTTCCTGATCTGTCGCAGCTGTGAAACTGTGGCCGAAGCGCCTGCGCGTCCTGCGGCGGATGCTCTGAGTGTGTCGGCAGCCGACATGGGATTTAAAGTGGAGCGGGTGGCCATTGAAGCGGAGGGGCTGTGTCCGGCCTGTGTGGAGACCGCAGCATGACAATATTGATCGAGGCCCTTGGGCTTTCGGTGGAGCGCAGTGGACGGCAGGTGCTGAGCCACGTCGATTTTGCGATCCAACCGGGTGAGATTGTCACTGTTGTCGGTCCCAATGGCTCTGGCAAATCTACCTTGCTGAAGGCGCTGATTGGGGCGGTGCCTGTGGCGCAGGGGGTGGTCAAACGCAAACAGGGGCTTCGGGTGGGCTATGTGCCACAGAAATTGGATGTGGATCCGTCTCTACCAATGACCGTAGGGCGATTTCTGGATTTGCCGGTGAAAGTTGCCGCCCCGGAACGGCAGCGGGCCCTGAAAGAAGCTGGTGCGGAAAGTTTGGAGGACCGGCAGCTCGCGGATCTGTCGGGAGGACAGTTTCAGCGTGTTCTCCTCGCGCGGGCGTTATTGAACACACCCGATGTGTTGTTTCTTGATGAGCCGACAACGGCCTTGGATCAACCGGGATCAGCGGCGTTTTACCGATTGATTGAACGGGTGCGGGATCAGCTGGGCTGTGCGGTGTTGATGATCAGTCACGAATTGCATGTGGTCATGAGCGCCTCGGATCGGGTGATCTGTATGAACGGACATATCTGCTGTGAAGGTCTGCCGGAAGTGGTGGCCCAGGCCGAGGAATACCGGGCGTTGTTTGGCACAGGGACGCAAGGCGCGCTGGCGCTGTACCGTCACGAACACAGCCACAGCCATGATGATGGATGCTCACATGCTTGATGATTTTCTGGTGCGTGCCGCGCTGGGCGCGGTGGGTGTTGCCTTGGCAGCAGCCCCATTGGGGGTTTTTGTGGTCTGGCGTCGTATGGCCTATTTTGGCGATGCAACCGCGCATGCTTCGATCCTCGGGGTGGCTTTGGCACTGGCGCTTTCGGTTCCGATTTTTGTGGGCACCTTGTCCATCGCTCTGGCCATGGCGTTTATTGTCGCGCGCCTGACAGGGCGTGGCATGGGCGCGGATATGCTGTTGGGGGTGTCCAGTCACGCGGCGCTTGCCATTGGTCTTGTGGCCGTGGCGATGGTGGATGGCCCTCGTGTGGATCTTGAGGCCTTTTTGTTTGGAGATGTTCTGGCCGTTGGCAAATCTGACCTTGCCTTGATCTGGGGCGGTGCAGCATTCGTCGGTGGGCTGGTGGCCTGGCGGTGGCAGAAATTGTTGACGGCGACCCTGTCGCCCGATCTGGCCTGGGCCTCGGGCATCAACCCCGAGCGCGAAAAGCAGGTGTTGATGATTGCCTTGGCACTGGTGGTGGCTGTGGCCATCAAGATCGTCGGTGCCATTCTAATCGGCGCGTTGCTCATTATTCCGGCCGCCGCCGCCCGGCCTCTGGCGCGGACCCCTGAACAGATGGTCATAGGTGCGGCAGTGGTGGGCAGTTTGGCGGCAATTTCAGGGCTGTGGGGGGCCTGGATATTCGATACGCCTGCGGGCCCAAGCATTGTCTGTTCCGCTGCAATTTTCTTTGTAATTACAATGCTTTTTAGGGGAATGCGACGGGGTTGAAGCACTTTGCAACCCTAGGGCGGTAATGTCTGAATTTGGCCACAAAATGACCCGTGGCGCGCCGTAAAGTATTAAAAACGGATTAATACCCTGGGGGCCATCTTAGGCCTGCACTTGTTGAAGTGGCGCGTTGGGTCAATGCCCGCGCAACGTCAAAAGACGCCGATGGGCCCATGATGGGCGATCCTGCGCAGAAGCGCTTTCAGAACATGAAAAGGCGCAACTATGTCCAGTATTCTGACCAACAATGGTGCAACCACCGCACTGGCCACCCTGAAATCGATCAACTCCAGCATCGAAGGCACCCAGTACCAAATCTCGACCGGCAAAAAAGTTCATTCTGCAGCTGATAACGCGGCCTCTTGGGCAATCTCGAAAGCCATGGAAGCAGATGTGGCCGGTTTTGAGAAGATCTCGGAAAGCCTGTCACTTGGCCAGTCGACCGTATCCGTTGCCCGCATGGGCGCAGAAACCGTGACCGAGCTTCTGACTGAAGTGAAAGGCAAAATCGTTGCCGCGCAGGAAGAGAACGTGGATCGGGACAAGATCCAAGCTGACATCAGCTCGTTGCGCGAACAGATTGGCTCGATCGTTGCCGCGGCTTCGTTCAATGGCGCCAACCTGCTGCAGAACACCGATCAAACTGCAGGATCGGGCACAGTCAATGTGTTGGCATCTCTCGATCGCTCTACCACCGGTGTCAGCGCCTCTGATATCGCCATAAGCAAGCAGGATCTTGGGACACAGGCACAGGTCGTCTCTAATTCAGGTGGTACCTTTGCGGCATCGGGTGCAACAGCAACTCTAAATGCGGGGCAATCGGCAACCGTAGATATGAGCAGCATGACTGTTGCAGCTGGCGATGCTTTTGACTTGCAGATCTTTGGTACCGATGCAGATAACTCTTCCTTCACACAGGCGGATTTACGAACCACAGCAGCCACTGCAAACACACAGGCCCAGATGGCGACCTCAGATCTGGCCTATGTGGCACGTGATGGCGATACCGCTGCTGATGTAGCGAAGGCGCTGCAGTCCAAGTGGGAATCCTATGCTTCTGACAACAGCATTGACGCAAGCACTCTATCGATCTCCGCGAGTGGTAGCGGGTTGAGCATTTCTTCAACTGTTACGGATGGTACGGATACAATCGCAGTGACAGTGTCGACGTTGAGCGCGGCTGCCGGGAACACCGTGGGTGGTGGTCTGGAAAACTTGGCGGACATCGATGTGACAACTGCTGCAGGCGTCGACTCGGCCTTGACCGAAATTGAAGGCTTGATCCAAACATCGATCGATGCGGCGGCGTCGTTTGGTTCGGCGCAGGGGCGTCTGGAAACTCAGTCCGAGTTTGTTGACAAACTGTCGGGTAGTCTCAAATCGGGTATCGGCGCACTTGTGGATACCGACATGGAGGAGGCTTCGGCCAAGCTCAAAGCGCTGCAGGTGCAGCAGCAGTTGGCGGTTCAATCGCTGTCGATGGCCAACAGTGCCCCACAGCAGCTTCTGAGCCTGTTCCGCTAACTTAAGTTAAAAAGTGCAGCATCATCTGTTAACAGGTGGTGCGGTTCCCTCAAGTGGGTCGCTTGCAAAAGCGGCCCATTTTCTTTGGTTATATATTTGTTTTTATTGAATTTTTAGGTGCCGCATTTGCGCCAGAAAAAGGTCAGAGCCGCGCCGAAAATTCTTAAATCGAGCTTAACGTTTAGGCGGCAAAAGTTAACCTGCACTCCTTAGAGTGGCGCGGAGCGGCCTGTGTCCTCGGCATCGTCAAAAGACGTCTTTGGCCCAAGGTGGGCACATCCCGCGCAGAAGCGCTGTGCAAAATGAAGGCGCAAAACATGTCCAGCATCCTGACCAACAACGGTGCAACCACCGCACTGGCGACACTCAAATCCATCAACATGGGTATTGAGAACACGCAGTATCAAATTTCGACCGGTAAGAAAGTTGCCTCTTCCGCTGATGACGCAGCGGCCTGGGCGATTTCGAAGGCGATGGAGGCCGATGTACAGGGGTTTCAAAAGATCTCTGAGAGCCTCTCGCTTGGCCAGTCCACCGTGTCCGTGGCGCGCATGGGTGCGGAAACCGTGACCGACCTTTTGACCGAAGTGAAGGGCAAGATTGTTGCGTCGCAGGAAGAGAATGTGGACCGCGATAAGATTCAGGCAGATATTGAATCACTTCGCGATCAAATCGGTTCGATTGTCGCGGCGGCTTCATTCAACGGCGCGAATTTGTTGCAGAACACCGAAACAACCTCGGGTTCAGGTAGCGTAAATGTGCTGGCATCGCTGGATCGTTCCTCTTCGGGCGTATCGGCATCTGATATCACAATCTCGAAGCAGGACCTTGGCACAGGGGCTGCGACCCTTGGCACCACAGGTGCCGCAGATGCGGTCGGTGGCACAGTCAATGATGGTGCAACTGGGGTTGCAGTGACGTTTAGCGCAGCAGCGGCTTCAGGTAATACTTACGTCGTTGAAAGCGGTGCAGCGGGTTTGTCTGCAAATGTTGGTTATGTGGCACGCGAAGGCGATACGCTGACTGATGTGACCGGAGCTATGGTCGAACGCTTGAATTTCCAGGCTGAATCTGACGGTATCGACATCAGCTTTGCCACCAACAGCAATGCTGGTGAAATTGTGATGACAAACAACTCGGGTGCGAACATCACGATTGCCAACACTGCTACAAACGAAGCTACAGGCGGTACCGTAGGTGGTTCGCTTGAACTGCTGTCCAAAATTGATGTGACCACCGACAACGGTTCCGAGGCGGCGCTTGGGGCGATCGAGGGCATGATCCAAGGCTCGATTGATGCGGCGGCGTCGTTTGGTTCGGCACAGGGTCGTCTGGAAACCCAGTCAGACTTTGTTGATAAACTGTCGAGCAACCTCAAGTCCGGCATTGGTGCACTTGTGGACACCGATATGGAAGAGGCTTCGGCCAAGCTCAAAGCGCTGCAGGTGCAGCAGCAGCTGGCGGTTCAATCGCTGTCGATGGCCAACAGCGCTCCACAGCAGCTTCTGAGCCTGTTCCGCTAACTTAAGTTAAAAAGTGCAGCATCATCTGCTGACAGGTGGTGCGGTACCCTCAAGTGGGTCGCTTGCAAAAGCGGCCCATTTTCGTTGGTTATATGTCTGTTTTTATTGAAGTTGTAGGTGCCGTATTTGCGCCAGAAAAAGGTCAGAGCCGCGCCGAAAACTCTTAAAGAGCGCTTAACGTTTAGGGGGCAAAAGTTAACCCGCACTCTTAAGAGTGGCGCGGATGGGCCTGTGTCCTCGGCATCGTCAAAAGACGTCTTTGGCCCAAGGTGGGCACATCCCGCGCAGAAGCGCTGTGCAAAATGAAGGCGCAAAACATGTCCAGCATTCTGACCAACAACGGTGCAACAACTGCACTGGCGACACTCAAATCCATCAACATGGGTATTGAGAACACGCAATATCAAATTTCGACCGGTAAAAAGGTCGCCTCTTCTGCAGATGACGCAGCGGCCTGGGCAATCTCGAAGGCGATGGAAGCTGACGTCCAGGGTTTCCAGAAGATCTCTGAAAGCCTCTCGCTCGGTCAATCCACAGTGTCTGTGGCGCGGATGGGTGCTGAGACCGTGACTGATCTTCTGACCGAAGTGAAGGGAAAGGTTGTTGCGGCCCAGGAAGAGAATGTCGACCGCGATAAAATCCAGGCAGATATTGAATCACTTCGCGATCAGATCGGTTCGATTGTAGCGGCGGCTTCATTCAACGGCGCGAACTTGTTGCAGAACACAGAAACAACCTCGGGTTCAGGCAGTGTCAATGTTCTGGCATCGCTGGACCGCACCTCTTCGGGTGTGTCGGCATCTGACATCAATATCTCTAAGCAAGATCTTGGCACTGGGTCGTCGACTGCTGGTACTATGGGATCGAATATCGGTTCAAACGGCGCTGTGGCTGATGCTGCAACGGGTGCAGCCATGACGGTGACCGGCACACCTGCTGCGGGCAACTCCTATGAATTGGCATCCGGCGGCGGCATGGGTTTCTCTGCAGATGTGGCCTATGTTGCGCGTGAGGGTGACACACTTCAGGATGTGACCGATCAGATGGTTGCACGACTGAACTTCCAGGCTCAGGCAGATGGTATCGACGTGACCTTTGCAGAAAACGGCACCACCGCAGGTCAGATCGATATGACCAACAACAGCGGGGCTGGCATCACCGTTGCAACCGCCGAAGCAACTCAGTCTGCGGCGTCCGAAACCGATGGCACCATCGGTGGTTCGCTTGAGCTGTTGTCGAAAATCGATGTGACCACCGACAATGGCACCGAAGCGGCGCTAAGCGCAATTGAAGGCATGATCCAAGGCTCGATCGATGCGGCGGCATCGTTTGGTTCGGCGCAGGGTCGTCTGGAAACCCAGTCTGACTTTGTTGACAAACTGTCGAGCAACCTCAAGTCCGGCATTGGTGCGCTTGTGGACACTGATATGGAAGAGGCATCGGCCAAGCTCAAAGCGCTGCAGGTGCAGCAGCAGCTGGCAGTTCAGTCGCTGTCGATGGCCAATAGCGCGCCACAACAGCTCCTGAGCCTGTTCCGCTAAACCAAAAGATCTCCGCCCAAGACCGCTTGGGCGGAGATCACACAGAAGTATCTGCTCTCGTAAATTCTCTCTCTCGCGAAGCCGGACACCTAGGGTGGCCGGTTTTTGCGTGTCTGAGGTCACTCGCGATACTGGCTATGACAGGCCTTGCAGGAGGCTCCGAGCTGTCCCATTCCGGCGCGCAGTGTCTCCAGATCGGTCACAGAACCAGACAAACCCAATGCCAGTGCTTCAAGATCTTTGGATCGTTTGGTGAAGTCTTCGAAACTGGTCCAGATTTCCGGGCGAGCCTCAGATTTTGGATCAGTTTCAGGGGCGGCAAAATGGGCCTGTGTGGCACCAGACAAGAGCGAGATTTCTTTCAGGGCGGTCTGGGCGGTTGAGAGTTCGAAGCTAGATTGACCTTTGGCCATCGCACCCAGAACCTTCATCTGATCTGCGATGGAGGACATGTTGACCATGCGTGCCATCACGGCGGGGTTTTGCACCCCGGAATGGGCAAGGGCCACGCCTGCGGTGAGACCAAGTGCGAGACTCGTGAGGCGAAAAATTTTGCTATACGACATCAGATTTCCTTTTAGTGGATGCCATTGGCGCGTTGGACGGCCCGGAGATAGGTGATGATGCTTTGGACCTCGGCACGGGTCAAATGACTTTGTGGTGGCATATCGCCAAAAGGCCAATGATGCTCGCGCACTCCGAGGGCCGCGGCCCGAAAGAAGGCAGCGTCCCCATGGTGAGAGGGCTCGTAAATCTTGTGGATCAAAGGGGGCCCCATTTCGCTGCGGCCATCGGCCTTATCACCATGACAGGCGGCGCAGACCGCCTCAAAGGCGGTTTTCCCGAGTTTCGCCTGTGCCGAGAGGGTGTCTGGAACCGTGACCTGAACCAAAGGGGCTCCCGGAGCGAGTGGGAGAGCGGTATCTGTCGCTGCCGGACGTTGTGACAAATAGAGTGCGGCCGCAGCCAAAGGCACCGCGACTGCGGTGATCATGTGGGATCGTTTCATTGGATTTCCTACAGTTTGACGTGAGATCGGATGAATCTGATCGCGTCAAATGCGGGGCGGCGGCGGATCTGGTAGGGGAGATTGATCGTCGATGACGGGCGTTTGGGGCCGCCAGGCCAATTTTTCCACTCGGGGGTGAAAATGACGTGTTCTAAGTGATGATTCGAGCGCGGTATTGAGCAAACAGGGCGCGCAATGGGGGGTGGATTCGGCGCAGGCACGGCCAGAATCTTCTGTGAAAAGGCTGACGTCGGGAATCATATCCCAACTCATCTGAGATTCGGTCATGAAAGCATGTGAACCGCAGACCTCTGCCGCGTCACTTGCCCCCGCGACCGCAAAAAAGAGCGTCACAGCCCAGATGATATTCAACACAGTTCGAATGGTGCAAATCCCCTTGAACGATGCCCAAAACGCTGGGGCTTTTTACGCTCTGGGTCAAGAGTATGTGTCAGAAAAACGCAGTCCGCCCGTGGGCGGTTGCGTCTCAAGTCATTGTTATGTCTGAGAGAAAATGGTGGGCGACCCTGGAATCGAACCAGGCGTGAGTCGCCTCGAGGGAGTTACAGTCCCCTGCCACACCTTGCGGCCTGTCGCCCACCGTTTGCTGTGCTAGACAGCGTGGAGCGGTGTTTAGTGCGAGCTTCGGGGGGCGTCAACAGGAAAATTTCTTGCGACTGACAGAACATGGGTGCAAGGAGGGCTTCTGATAGAAAAAGGCGGGTGTCATGGTGAAAAAACCGGATTGGGTGATCAAAAAAGAGCAGGATAAGCGGGCTGCGAAGTCAGAAACGGTCTGGTTGTTTGGTCTGCATGCGGTGCGCGATGCGCTGATGAACCCCAAACGCGAGCGGATTCGGCTGATTCTGACTCCAAATGCCGCCGAAAAACTGTCGGGCGCGGTAAAAGAATCGGGGATGGAGCCAGAAATTCAGGACCCGCGCCGGTTCAAAGCGCCGATTGATCCGAATTCTGTGCATCAAGGGGCGGTCCTTGAAGTGAAACCTCTCGATTGGGGGCGTCTTGAGGATGTGGCCATCACTCCGGGTGACGCACCCCAGAGATTGATTCTGCTCGATCGTGTTAGTGACCCCCATAATGTTGGTGCGATTCTGCGGTCTGCCGAAGTCTTTGGGGCGCAGGCGGTGATTGGTATGCGCCATCACGCGGCACCCGAAACTGGGGCTTTGGCAAAAACCGCCAGCGGCGCATTGGAGCGGCAACCCTACTTGCGGGTGCGCAACCTTGCAGAGTCCATCACCGAGCTTCAGCGCATGGGCTATGTGGTGTTTGGATTGGATGGGGAAGCAGAGCAAACCATCGAAGAAGCGCTTGACGGTCGGAAAGACCTGCCCATCGCGCTTGTCCTTGGTGCGGAAGGCCCCGGATTGCGCCCCAAAACCAAGGAAACCGTTGATCAACTGGTGCGGATAGATTTTGCGGGCAGTTTTGGGTCGCTCAACGTGTCCAACGCGGCTGCGGTTGCGCTTTATGCCGCAAGACCGTGATCGTGACCCTTTTATAAACGCTTCGGCATCATAGATCTGGGGGAGGAGGGTTTTATGACCAATACGACCATTGCCAGCTGCTGTTATTGCGGGGCCCGTACCGCATTGGTGCTGACCCCGGATCGCCACGAGCTGTGTTGCGCCTCTTGCGGTGCTCCGCTTCATAATATGAAGCGTTTGAAAGAAGATGCCGAGCATCCCTCGGGGAAGGTGAAAACCAAAAAGCTCAAAAAAACCAAAGCCGCGAAAGTCGGCTATGGCAAACCCAGCAAAGTGAAGAAAAAGAAGAAATCGAAGAGCTTTACCAAAAGCCTGTTTGGAGAAGCCTTTGATCTGATCGAAGATATTTTCGACTGACCTTTTCTTTGTGACTTGATAGTACAAACGGATCAGCAGGCGCATCTCGACCTGCTTTGATCTGAGACCCAGACGTGCGGACGGATATGACGCCGCGAAGGAGGCAACATGGTTGACTACGAAACGCCCGGTCCGGTGGAAGAAAATCTGCGCGACGCCATTTCTTCGGCGGAAGAGATCATCGAAGAGGCCCGGAATGGGCGCATGTTCGTTCTGGTCGATCACGAAGATCGCGAAAACGAAGGTGATCTGGTGATTCCGGCGCAATGGGCCACTCCGGATGCGATCAATTTTATGGCGCTTTATGGCCGTGGGTTGATTTGTCTGGCGATGACCTCGACCAGGATCGAAGAGCTCGGGCTTCAGCTGATGTCGACCAATAATTCGTCGCGTCACGAAACCGCTTTCACCACCTCAATTGAGGCGCGGGAAGGGGTGACCACCGGGATTTCCGCCGCTGATCGCGCGCGCACGGTTGCCGTGGCCATTGACGCCTCTAAGGGCGAAGCGGACATCGCCACGCCGGGACATGTGTTTCCGTTGCGTGCGAAGGCGGGCGGCGTTCTTGTGCGCGCCGGCCATACCGAAGCCGCCGTCGATGTATCGCGTCTCGCGGGGCTGAACCCGGCGGGTGTGATCTGCGAAATCATGAATGACGATGGTACCATGGCCCGTTTGCCTGAACTGGTACCTTTCGCGAAGAAACACGGGCTTAAGATTGGCACCATTTCGGACCTGATCGCCTACCGCCGACGCCATGACAATCTGGTCAAGGTTCAGGACGAGACCACCATTATCTCAGAATTTGGTGGTTCCTGGGACATGCGAATCTATACCGATGAAACTCACGGGGATGAGCATATTGTTCTAAGCAAGGGGGATATTTCCGGTGACGCGCCCGTGCTGGTGCGGATGCATGCTGAAGACCCGATGCTCGATATCGTTGGAACAGGCCCCAAAGGTCGCGCCCACGAGTTTGAGCACGCGATGCAAGCCGTGGCCGAAGAGGGTCGCGGTGTGGTTGTGTTGCTGCGGGACACCTCGATGAACCTCGAGACGAGTGAAAGCAGCTCGCCGACGACACTGCGCCGCTATGGGCTTGGGGCTCAGATCCTGTCCTCGCTTGGCTTGTCGAAATTGACACTGCTGACCAATTCGCCGACACCTAAGGTGGTGGGGCTCGAAGCCTATGGGCTTGAAATCGTCGGAACACGTAAAATTTCGGAGCTTGGATAATGGCCGCTTCCATCACTCATCACGTGCTGCCGCGCGCAGAATTCGATAAGCCGGTCAAGATCTTGATCGTGGTTGCGCCTTATTACAAAGAGATTGCCCAGGCGCAGATCGCTGGCGCCAAAGCCGAGATTGAGGCGGTAGGCGGCACCCATGAGGTAGTCGAAGTGCCAGGCGCGCTTGAGATACCGACGGCGATTGGCATCGCGGAACGGATGTCAAATTATGACGGCTACGTTGCGCTTGGCTGTGTCATTCGCGGGGAAACCACCCATTACGATACAGTCTGCAATGACAGTTCGCGCGGGATCACCCTGTTGGGCCTGCAGGGGCTTTGCATTGGCAATGGTATCCTGACGGTTGAAAACTACGAACAGGCCCGTGTGCGCGCAGAGGTGGATGAAATGAATAAGGGTGGGGGCGCTGCCGCTGCGGCCTTGCATCTGATTTCACTTGCGCGTAAGTGGGGCGGTCCCCGCACGGGTGTTGGGTTTCAACCCAGCGCTGATGAGATCCAGATCGCGGGCAACGCAAAAGGGCCGACCACCGCATGACCGAACTGTCTGGTAACCAGAAACGTAAGATGAAATCAGCTTCGCGCCTCTATGCCGTGCAGGCGCTGTTCCAGATGGAACAGTCGCAGCAAAGCGTGGATAAGGTGACGCAGGAATTTCTGGATCACCGCTTTGGTGCTGTTCTGCCCGACGGGGAAGAGCTGATCGAAGGGGATATTCGTCTGTTCAATCAGCTTCTCAAAGAAGCGGTGAGCTATCAGGCGAAGATTGACCAGATGACCGACCGGGCCTTGGTTGCCAAATGGCCAATTGATCGGATTGATACCACGCTGCGGGCTCTGTTCCGGGCCGCCGGTGCCGAATTGATCGCCGCAGACACACCGCCCAAAGTTGTCATCTCTGAGTTTGTTTCGGTGGCGTCCGCGTTTTTTCCAGACGGCCGTGAGCCGAAGTTTGTGAATGCGGTGTTGGATCATATGGCGCGTGAAGCGCAGCCCGACGCGTTTTGAGCGACATCTCTTCAACACGATGGAAACCGGCCCTGTGGCCGGTTTTTTTGATTCAAATCGGTGAAAATAGTTTGTTTCCAGAAGAACCGCCGGTTTCCGTCGGATCGCCCTTGCACTTCCGGATCAGAGGTCTACTCTTTTGATCATAGAGAAAAGGAGTCGCTGCCATGCCTACCTTGATCCGCCTTTACATTCGTCAGGTGCTGGTCGGTTTCGGCCTGTCGGCGGTGTTTGTCGCCGTGCTGCTTCATTTGGATGTGGCGCGACTTGGACAACTTGTTGCGAATTCTGACGTCGGAGGTGTCGCTGTGATCATGCTTTGGGTGTTCAATGGTATCGTATTTGCCGGGGTGCAATTCGCCATGTCGATCATGCGTTTGAGCGACAACACCCCATCAGGCGGCACGCGTATGAAGGTGCAGCAGGCTTTGGTGCCGGTTCGGGTAGATACCCGCTCGGATCGCAGCGGCCCGCGCAATCTACCTGCCCAGTTCCGGCGCTAAACCAAAGTCCTGAAAAGAAAACAGCCCCGAGGAGACCTCGGGGCTTTGTTGTTTTATGTGGCGGGAACCGCGCGCAGACGTGTGGGTTTTGCATTCCCGAGGACCTGTATATACAGGTGGGCGCCAGGTAAAAGGACCACGGTCCGGACAGAGCCAGCTCCCTCGGATTTGCTTAAGGCCACCGGAATGAACCCGTTCACGCAAAGGGCAGAAACCCGCCACCCCCTCATGTAGGTTATGCGGTCTCAGGCGACAAGTGGTGTTGGTCGATCTCGTGAAGATTGCCCAGAAAACCGTGCCACCCCTTATCAAGCGCCAGCACAAGACCATAGGCTGCGCCGTCTTCCGGCAATCCGGAATGCTCTAGCGTCAGGTTTGTCCCGCCGGGGGCGGGTTCGAGATGCCAATCCACGGTTGTCATATGCCCATTCAACGGCCCAACCGTGAACGACCATTGCATGTGGCTGACAGGAGAAGATTTTTCGACCGTGCCCCAGCACATCCGATCGCCATCTTTTGCGGACTTCAAAATGTAGGGCTGTCCTTCGTTCAGATCCTGTTCCGCGGGGTGAAACCATTTGCCCAGAAGGTCGGCTTTTGTCAGATGATCCCAAACCGTATCTGGCGCGGCGGGCAAAAACATTGATTTGCGAATGGTCAGTGTCATGTCGTGTCCTCCTTGGACAATAGGTCGTGCAAGTTGGTCAGGTTCTCGTCCCAGAAGGATTCAAAATAGCTCAGCCAATCGACCACGGGTTTGAGGGCCTCCGCATTAAGCGTCGACAGGGTTTCCCGGCCTTGGCGCTGCATGTGAATGAGGTTGCCTTCCTCCAAAACAATCAGATGTTTCTTCACTGCCGCCCGCGTCATGTCGCAATGCTGGGTAATTTCGCTGATTGTCATTTGGTGTGCTGACAGGCGCCTTAAAATATCCCGGCGTGTTGGGTCAGACAGGGCTCGGAAAGCCGGCTGAAGGGAGCTCATGGTGTCCTCGATTCGAAACCTTTTGGTATCATTTAAAGTAACACCATTTGGTATCATGTCAAGCGGAAACTGACTCACCTCGGATCTTGCATTTGTTCACGTAATGTTCATTATCTCACCATGGATACGGACACTCAGATGATGCCGGGGCAAGTTCTGGCCCGCGGTGTGTGCAGGCTGCTCGCCAGCCATGGGTTTGCAACGGTGGAAGAATTTGTGCCGGACCGGGGGCTGCGCATGGATGTGATGGCCTTGGGCCCCAAAGGTGAACTTTGGGTGGTCGAATGCAAATCAAGCCGGGCTGATTTTCAAAGCGATTCCAAATGGCAGGGTTATCTGGAATGGGCAGATCGCTATTTCTGGGCGGTGGATTCTGAGTTTCCCACGGATCTGCTGCCCTCAGAAAGCGGGCTGATCATTGCGGATGGCTATGGAGGGGAAATTCTCCGCATGCCCGAAGCAACCAAACTGGCAGCGGCACGGCGCAGCAAACTTACGCGAAAATTCGCATTTCACGCGGCGCGGCGGTTGCAGGCGCTACGAGACCCGAAACTGTCGGGTCTGTTAGACTAGGGCGCCAATAGTGGCGCCCCAAGGCTGTTCAGCGCTGTTTTTTGCTGACCATCTGCGCAGCGGCCATCAATTCTTCGGCAATCTCATGGGCTTCTTCAACGCTGAAATCCATAGGAATTTCAAAGTCCCCAGCGGAAATAAACAATCGAACCATCCCCTGATCGGTGGGTCCAATTTGCAGGTTTGCCTCGATGTCGCGTTCGTCGTTGATGCCCATGGGATCCTCTCATTTCCGCCATTTGCGGTGGCTCAGACCTAGCCCCAAGCCCCTGTCGTTGCAAGGCTTGGGAATTTTTGCGAAGCTGTCACAAAAGTTGGATTTGGCTCTTGCAATCCCTCTGGGGCATGGGTATTCACCCCGCCAAGGCCGCCTTAGCTCAGTAGGTTAGAGCGCTAGATTGTGGATCTAGAGGTCCCCCGTTCGAGCCGGGGAGGCGGTACCATTCTTCAAAATCATCACGAATAGAATAGCTTAGAACGCAGTGCTCTGTTCGTTCACGTTTCTTCTTTTCACAAATACTCCCGCCGGAGGCACCGGGCTTCACCCCGCCTCCAGTCGGCTGATCTCTGGGTCTTACTGCTTGGGATCGATGCGAATCTCCTGGCGCAACTCTCCGCTGGCACGATCGAAAATCAGAATCTGCGCGGTGTCTGTGACCACGGCATACCAATCGGGGCCCTGCGTATAGGCCATGGCAGTTTTGCCGTTGGGCAGAGTGATGACCTCTGGCAGCGGCGCGCGGGCATTGCTATAGCTGTGCCAAATGAGACCGAGGATCATAAGGATCCCGGCAATCATAACCCCCGTCAAAACGGTGACCAGCACGCGCAGAAAGCGCAGCTGGGGCGGTTCGGGCAGGTTTTCAGGTTCAGGAGACGTCATGACCATCCTTCGCGTCATCATCGCGGCAGATCCGCCGCCCCGTCTTGATAAGGCTCTGGCGCGTGATGTTCCAGAGGAGGCGGCACTGTCACGCACCCGTTTGGCCCGACTGATCGCCGAAGGCGCGGTTTCGCGGGCGGGCACCGCATTGACCAATCCAAAGCTGAAGGTCGAAGAGGGGGATGAAATCGATATCTCTGTGCCTGAGGCACAGGACTATGATGTCGTAGCGCAAGATATTCCGTTGGACATTGTGCATGAAGATGAGGATCTGATTGTAATCGACAAACCGGCTGGAATGGTGGTTCATCCCGCACCGGGTTCGCCGGACGGCACACTTGTCAATGCGCTCTTGCATCACTTTGGCGGGGACCTGTCTGGAATTGGTGGCGAAAAGCGCCCCGGAATTGTGCACCGGATCGACAAAGACACCAGTGGATTGCTTGTGGTGGCGAAGTCTGATCGGGCCCACCATGGTCTCGCGGCTCAATTCGAGAAACACTCGGCGCGGCGCTCGTATCGGGCGCTCTGTTACGGTGTGCCAAGCCTCGGAGACCCTCGGTTGATGGGATCTAAAGGCATTTCCAACAGCGGTAACGGCGAGATCGTCATCACCTCTGGTCTTGCACGTCATAAAACTGAACGGCAAAAACAGGCTGTGTATTTTGACGGGCAGGGGCGGCACGCGATCACCCGAGCACGCGTGCTTGAGCGGTTTGGTGCGCCCGAAGCGCTTGCGCTTGTTGAATGTCGCCTGGAAACCGGGCGTACGCACCAGATCCGTGTGCATATGGCGCATGCGGGTCATGCCTTGATCGGTGACCCGGTGTATGGCGGGCGGCGCAAAGTCTCACAAAAAGCGATTTCTGGTGAGGCATATGCAGCCGTGACAGGGTTCAAGAGGCAGGCGTTGCATGCGGCTGAGCTGGGCTTTGTGCATCCCGGCACGGGGGAGGAAATGTTGTTCGAAGCCGATCTGCCTGAAGACATGGCCCAACTGTTGGCGGCTTTGCGCGCAGAGTGATGTGCAGGAGTTGACCTTTGGTGGGCGGTAAGCCGAACTCGCGGCATTGATTGTAATGGCGTGGGTTTAGGGATGAGATTCTTAAAACAGATTTGCACAGTTGCGGCGGTTTGTGCGGCAACTGCGGTCGAAGCTGGGTCAGGTTGCACGCTGCTTCAGCCCCTAGGGCAGGCGTCAAAAGAGCTTCAACTGGGCGATTCCTGCGATCTGCGGGAAAGTCCGGGATCGACTTTTAAAATCCCGCTGGCTTTGATGGGTTACGACGCGGGGCTGCTTAAAAGCGCGCAAGAGCCGGAATGGGCCTATGATCCCTCTCTCATGGCGCCGTTCAAGAGCTGGCGGCAGGCCACGACGCCGCAGCGATGGTTGCGCTATTCTGTGGTTTGGTACTCGCAGCGGCTCACAAGAGAGCTCGGAATGTTACAGTTCCAGCGTTATGTGGATGATTTAAATTACGGCAATCGGGACCTGAGCGGAGACACTGGACAGGATAATGGTCTGACCCATGCCTGGCTGAGCAGCTCGCTGAAGATTTCACCACAAGAGCAGATGGATTTCCTGCAAAAGGTTTTTGCAGAAGACACTGCTGTGTCACCCCAAGCGCATCAGAAGCTGCGGCAAGCCTTGCCTGATTATGAGGTTGGCGATCTGCAAGTGATTGGAAAAACAGGCACTGTTTGGCAGTTGGAGCAAAACGGAGCACGTAGTTCTCTGCAAACTGGATGGTTTGTTGGTCTCGTTCAGGAGGGCGGCGAAGCATATGTATTTGTGCACCTTAGGCGCGAAGCTGTCGCGGAAACGGGGTTTGCTGGATTTCGAGCGAGGACGGAAATTCTGTCGCAATTGCCGTTGCTCATCGAGCAGATTGCGCACTGAAACACACAGCACCTCCGCGTGAGCGCACAGCCTTATGGGTTTTTGTTTCTCACCTGTGCGTTTAAACATGTTTCAACCTTTTGGAGCAGCGCCCCTTGAAAGGGGTGTTAGCGCCACCTATCTGGTATGTTAAGAAGAGTAACATTGGAGCCTCAGGGACATGAGCAACTACGCAAATCTTCCGGCACCTTCGCCCGAAGCAGGGCTAAGCCGGTATCTGCAGGAAATCCGTAAATTCCCGCTCTTGGAGCCGGAAGAAGAATTCATGCTGGCCAAGCGCTGGGTTGAGAACGAAGACAGCCGCGCGGCGCATAAGATGGTCACATCTCACCTGCGTCTGGCGGCGAAAATCGCTATGGGCTATCGCGGTTACGGGTTGCCCCAGGCTGAGGTGATCTCAGAAGCCAACGTCGGGCTGATGCAGGCCGTCAAACGCTTTGATCCGGACAAGGGTTTCCGTCTGGCGACCTATGCCATGTGGTGGATCCGCGCGAGCATTCAGGAATATATCCTGCGCTCCTGGTCCTTGGTCAAACTTGGTACAACCTCCGCTCAGAAAAAGCTTTTCTTCAATCTGCGCAAAGCCAAATCTCGGATTGGTGCGCTGGAAGACGGTGATCTGCGCCCCGAACACGTCGCGAAAATTGCCCATGATCTGGGTGTGACCGAAAAAGACGTTGTTAGCATGAACCGCCGGATGTCCGGTGGGGATGCTTCGCTCAATGCGACCGTGGGGTCGGAAGGCGAAGGCACCATGCAGTGGCAGGATTGGCTCGAAGACGAGAGCGCGGACCAAGCTGGTGATTATGCCGAGAAGGATGAGCTGGATGCGCGTCGCGCACTTCTGACAGAGGCGATGGATGTGTTGAATGATCGTGAGCGCGATATTCTGAGCCAACGACGTCTCGCTGAGCAGGCCGTCACCCTGGAAGATCTGTCGACGCAGTACAGCGTAAGCCGCGAGCGTATCCGCCAGATTGAGGTTCGTGCCTTTGAAAAACTGCAAAAGCGCATGCGCGAACTAGCGCGTGAGCAGGGCATGACAATTTCAGCCTAAACAATATTCCCTCCCCAAGTCGAAAGGCCCCGGTTCTGCCGGGGCTTTTCTTATTTGATGAGGCTATTTCCCCGAGGCCAACAGGGCGTCAAATCGTCTGGCGCAGTCAAAATCCAGCTCGGTCAGACCGTCGACGTCATGGGTTGTGAAGCTCACCTTGCAATACCCCCAGCCCAATTGAATGTCGGGATGGTGGTTGGTGGCATCCGCCAGCCAGATCGCAAGATTGGCTGCATAGGTAGCCTTCGCAAACCCTTTGAAGGCCAAATGTCGCGTAAGGACACGGTGATCGTCGGACAAAGTCCAATCCGGGAGGGCGCCGAACTTTTCGAGAATTGCGCTGTCGGGCAGTCGGGTGGGGCGATCTGAGGCGGGCATGTTGAATTCCTTAAATGCGACATGACAGGCGGGAAGTGCTGACCTATGGTGCCCGAGTTTAGCGATAACACCAAGGGGAACGCGATGTCTGAGACTGTTCGGTGGGGTATTCTTGGAGCGGCAAAATTTGCCCGCGAACACATGGGACCCGCTCTTCATCTGGCGCGCCGCGGATCGCTGGCCGCGCTGGCGACATCCAACGCGGACAAGGCGGCTCCGTTCTCGTCCATGGTCCCGGGCCTGCGGGTTCACAACAGCTATGACGCGCTTCTGGCTGATCCCGAAATCGATGCGGTGTATGTGCCTTTGCCGAACCATCTTCATGTCGACTATGCGCTCAAAGCTCTTGAGGCAGGGAAACATGTTCTGGTCGAAAAGCCGCTGGCCATGGCGGCGGAGGGGTTTGAACCTGTGATCGCGGCGCGGGATGCCAGTGGGCGTCTGGCAGCTGAAGCCTATATGATTGTGCATCACCCCCAGTGGAAAACTGCCAAGGCGCTGTATCAGGCCGGTGAAATTGGACGGCTGGTGCGGGTGTCCGGTGCCTTTTCCTATGACAACAGTCAGGACACCGCAAACATTCGCAACACGCCTGACACGGGTGGCGGGGCGGTGCCTGATATTGGGGTCTATATCTATGGCGCAACCCGGTTTGTGACGGGGGAAGAGCCCGAAGAGATACTCTCAAATGAGATTCGCCGCGAGAATAATGTGGATGTTTATAGCCATATCACTGCGCGATTCCCGAGCTTTCACTATACAGGTGTCGTATCGATGCGGGCTGCACCCTGGCAGGACATGACATTTCACGGTGAAAAAGGCGTGATGCGACTAACCGCCCCGTTCAACCCACAGGTGTATGGTGAGGCGCGGATTGAACTGCATCTCGGGCAGGAACGACGTGAATTGCGCTTTCCGCAGGTGAACCACTATGTGGAGCAGGTCGAGGCCTTCAATCGGTCGGTGTTGGATGGTGATGCTTATCCGTGCCCGCTTGAATTCAGCCAGGGCACCCAGCGTATGATCGACCGTATCTGGGCCGCTGAAGGGCAGTGATCTAGTCGAACTCTGATGGGGCAAAGCCCCACCAGTTTGTCCGGCTCAGAGGTCTTGGATTGTGATCACCACCTTGCCGGTGGACTTGCGGTCACGCAGCAGATCCATACCCTCCAGCGCCTGCTCAAGCGGCAGCACATGGCTTACATGTGGGGTGATGCGACCGGCGCTATACCAAGCCATCAGCTGGTCAAGAGACTTGGTCAAAGCAGGGGCGTTAAAGCTTAGATATCCGCCCCAATACAGCCCAAGGACCGAGATGTTTTTAACCATTAGATGGTTGGCTTTGATCTGAGGTACATCCCCCGAAGCAAAGCCAATGCTTAGGATGCGTGCTTCGGGGCGGCAGGACCGGAAGGCGGCAGTGAACTGATCGCCTCCCACAGGGTCATAGACGACATCAGCACCACCAAGCACTTTCATTTCCTCACGAATATCTTGGCTAGTGGCATCGATAAGATGATCGGCCCCAGCGTTTTTTGCCGCCTCAAGCTTGTCCGTGCCTCGGGCGCAGGCCACCACACGGGCGCCCATCAGTTTGCCAATTTCAACCGCAGACAGGCCCACGCCACCCGCTGCACCCAGAACCAAGAGTGTTTCGCCGGGTTGCAAATGCGCGCGGTGATCCAGTGCAAGGTGGCTGGTGCCATAGGCGATCTGGAGCGCCGCGGCGTCCGTCCACCCCATGTCATCAGGTAGTATAACGGCGCGTTCGACCGGGAAACATCCGTACTCCGCAAGCCCGCCTTTGCCGCCAAAAACCGCCACGCGATCACCAATGGCAAAACCCGAAACATCGGGTCCAACAGCATCGACAATTCCGGCAACTTCCATCCCAAGCACAAAGGGCAGGGCGGGCGTGTCTTGATAGGTTCCCTTGCGCATTAACAAATCCGCAAAGTTTAACCCGCAAGCTGCAATGCGTAGACGCAGTTCCCCCTGACCCGGATTGGGTATGTCCAGTTCGGCAATTGTGGGGGGTGTGTCATGTGAGGTTAAATAAAGGGCGCGCATGTCTGGATCTCCTGGATTTGAGCGCATCTGTGCAAATCCACCCTCGAGTGTCAAACGCTAGAGGGGGCCAAAGCTGTGTTTCCGAGGTGTGAATACAACGTTAAAGTGCTCAACTTTGTGTTGATTTGCGTGGAAATTTACCAACACTAGGTGGAGGTCAGACTTGATTTTTGGTCGTAATCTGATGTAGCGATATGTGTTATGAAGCGTGCAGGATGAGGCAAGCCGCAGGCATAGAATGGGCCGCGTGACGTTTCGGGCTCGTCTGGTCGCTACCCATTGAATAGGAATTTCGTAATGGCGCATCCAGTAGATGTACATGTCGGCAAACGCATTCGTCATCGCCGCTGGCTTGTTGGGATGACCCAACAGCAATTGGCTGAGCGTGTTGGAATTAAATTCCAACAAATCCAGAAATATGAAACCGGTGCCAACCGGGTCAGCGCTTCCCGCCTATGGGATATCGCAGATTCCTTGGATGTCCCGGTCAGCTTCTTTTTCGAAGGCATTGAGCCCGCGGGTGAAAGCACCGAAAAGGTTGATAATGTTCCGGCGGATATCCTTGGCGATAAAGAAGCCCTGGATCTTGTGCGGTCATATTACGCCATCCCAGAGAACCAGCGCCGCCGTTTGTTTGAATTGGCACGTGTTTTGTCTGACGTGGCTTGAGGCTGATCAATCCCTGCGGTAGCGATACAGAAAATGCATCGCTCCGGGGGGCCCATGTCCAAGTTTTCTTCTGATTTAAAAGACGACCTTATTCAGACCGCCGAGGCATTGGCGGATGCGGCTGGCAACGCCATTTTACCGTATTTTCGCGGACAAAGCCTCGGGATTGAAAATAAATTGTCCGGCGGGTTTGATCCTGTCACTGTTGCGGATCGCGCAGCAGAACAGGCGATGCGCGAAGTATTGCAGCAACGCCGCCCCCAAGATGCCATTCTGGGTGAAGAATTTGGGGCCTCCGAGGGGACCTCGGGGCTCACTTGGGTTCTTGATCCTATTGATGGCACACGGGGTTTCATGGCGGGCACGCCCACCTGGGGAGTGCTGATTTCGGTCGCGGATGACGCTGGGCCGGTGCTTGGCGTGATTGACCAACCCTATACCAAGGAAAGGTTTATTGGCGGCTTGGGCCGGGCGGATTGGACTGGCCCGCTGGGGACACGTCCATTGGGCGTGCGTCAGCAGACCGAACTCGATCAGGCGGTGTTGTTCACCACTTTCCCAGAAGTGGGCACGCCCGACGAGGGCGCTGCGTTTCGCCGGGTGGCAGAACAGGTCAAACTGGTGCGCTATGGTATGGATTGTTATGCCTATGCTCTTTTGGCTGCGGGGCAAATTGATCTGGTGATTGAAGCGGGGCTCCAGGCCTACGACATTCAGGCGCCTATCGCCGCGATCCAGGCGGCAGGGGGTGTTGTCACCAACTGGCAAGGCGCGCCCGCGCACAACGGCGGAACCGTTGTGGCTGCGGCCACCCCAGAATTGCATGCGGCAGCCTTGGCTTTGATCGCCGGGTAAGTCTTGTCTTTGATGTGCTTTTCCCACATCTTGCGCGCGGGCGATTTGACCGCCCGCACAACCTCTGGCGCGTGTCCTTCCCTTTTCTGGTGCGCCTGAGGGGTCCTTCACCGAAAAGGGGTTTTGGAGGACCGCATGGCAGACCTGCTCATTAAAAATGCGAAAACCGTTCTGACAATGAACGACGACGATCACGTCACACGTGATGATATTCTCATTCGCGATGGTGTGATCGCGGCACTTGGCCCGGATTTGGAAACGACGGGTGAGGTGATCTACGCAGAGAATTGTGTGGTGACACCGGGATTGGTGAACACACATCACCATCTCTACCAAACCCTGACCCGTGCGGTTCCTGGCGGACAAGATGCGTTGCTCTTTGGCTGGCTTAAAACGCTTTATCCGATTTGGTCGCATTTTGGACCCGAAGAGATGTTCACCTCGGCGCAGATCGGGTTGGCCGAACTGGCGCTTTCGGGATGCACGATGAGCTCGGATCATCTGTATCTCTATCCCAATGGCGCGCGGCTTGAAGATACCATTCACGCGGCGGCGGAGGTCGGGCTTCGGTTCCACCCCACACGTGGCGCGATGAGCATTGGGGAAAGCAACGGAGGGCTTCCTCCAGATGCTTTGGTCGAACGTGAAGCGGATATTCTTGAAGACTGCATCCGTGTGGTCGACGCCTTCCATGACCCAAGTGAGGGCGCGATGGTGCGGGTCGGCATTGCCCCCTGTTCTCCGTTTTCAGTAAGCCGCGATCTCATGCGTGACGCCGCCCTGTTGGCCCGGGACAAAGGCGTGATGCTGCACACACACCTCGCCGAGAACGACGAAGACATTGCCTATTCGTTGGAAAAATTTGGGTGTCGCCCGGGCCAATATGCCGAAGATTTAGGTTGGACCGGCGAGGACGTCTGGCATGCACATTGTGTAAAGCTGGACGGTCAAGAGATTGATCTGTTTGCGAAGTCCCAGACCGGCGTCGCCCATTGTCCCTGTTCGAACTGTCGTCTGGGCAGTGGTATTGCGCCAGTGCGTGCCATGCGTGATGCCGGGGTGCCGGTAGGTCTGGGAGTAGATGGCTCTGCGAGCAATGATGTCGGCAATCTTATGGCTGAGGCGCGTCAGACCATGTTGCTTCAGCGCGTCTCGCAGGGGGCCGATGCCATGAGCAGCTATGAAGCGCTTAAAATCGCGACGCGGGGTGGGGCGCAGGTGCTCAACCGTCCCGACTGTGGGCAGATCGCGGTCGGAAAACGCGCTGACATCGCGCTATGGAACGTCTCTGGGATTGAAAGCGCCGGCAGCTGGGATCCAGCGGCACTGGTGCTTGCTGGCCCCAATCGTGTTCAGCATCTGATTGTGAACGGACGGCAGGTTGTGCGGGATGGCCAGATTGCGACATTCGATCTCGATAAGGCTATTGTTCAACAGAATCGTCTAGCCTTGCGCCTAAGCGAACGTATCTGACAAAGAGGCTGTTATGCGACTTCTCGGACTGGTTGTTTTGGTAATCTTGGGGTGTGTCGGGACAGTTCAGGCGCAACAGGCGCGTCAGCTTTTGAACGGGTTGCGCGCGGAACATGGGGTCGGCGGTGTGCGGCCGTCCCCCACTTTGGAAGAGATCGCCATGGGGCATGCCATGGACATGGCCGAAAATGGGTTCTTTTCACACACCGGAACCGATGGCGGATCGATCGGGGGTCGCGCGCGGGCCGCGGGCTATCGCTATTGCACCATCGCCGAGAACATCGCCAAGGGGCAAAAATCTGTGCCCGAGGTGATGTCCTCGTGGATTGCCTCACGCGGACATCGGCGCAATATGATCAACGACAAGGTCACCGAGTACGGGCTAGTGCGTGCCCCGGGCAATATCTGGGTGATGGTTCTGGGCACCGACGGGTGTTAAAGGGGGGCTAGGCCCCCACTTTTGCGCCGGCGACATAGGTTGCTGCAATCGCGCGGTCATCTCCCATCATGATGGTCGGGAATAGCGCTTCCCAAATGTCATCGGCGCGTTCTGATCGCTGCGAGATCGCGGGGGTTGAGGCCAGATCTAGCACGACAAAATCCGCCTCAAGCCCGGGGGCAAGATTACCGATTGTGTCATCAAGGCGCAGGGATCGGGCCGAGCCCTGAGTGGCCAACCACAGCAATTCGGCCGGGTGCAGCGGGCGGTCTTTCAGTTGCCCAACTTCATAGGCCGCGGCCATCGTCCGCAGCATTGAAAATGACGATCCGCCACCGGTATCTGTCGCCAGCCCCACGCGCATGCCCGCACGTTTGAGGCCGCCCATGTCAAAAAGCCCAGAGCCGATAAAGGTGTTGGAGGTCGGACAATGGACCAGCGCCGCGTCCACCTCAGAGAGCCGCGCATGTTCGCGTGGTTCGAGATAGATCGCATGCCCATAAAGCCCGTTTGCGCCGAGCAGGCCAAAGGCTTCATAGGTGTCCAGATAATCCCGCGCCTTTGGGAAAAGCGACTTTACCCAGGCGATTTCATCCACTTGCTCGCTGAGGTGGGTCTGCATCAAACATTCCGGGTGTTCCGCCCACAAATCGCCCAAGGCCTGAAGCTGTTCCGGGGTTGAGGTGGGCGAAAATCGCGGGGTGATTACATAAGAGGCGCGCCCACGCCCGTGCCAGTGCTGCAACAGACGTTTGCTGTCATCATAGGCGGATTGCGCGGTGTCGCGCAGGGTGTCGGGCGCATTGCGATCCATGCAAGTTTTTCCAGCCAGAACCCGCATGCCTCTGGCCTCTGCCGCCGTAAAAAACGCATCCACAGATTCAGGGTGAATGGTGCAATAGCTGCAGACCGTTGTGGTGCCGTTGGCCAGGAGAATATCCAGATACCGCCCGGCGATGTCATCGGCATAGGCGCGATCTTTGAACCGGCTCTCTTCCGGGAAAGTATAGGTGTTGAGCCAATCAATCAGCCGCTTTCCCCAGCTCGCGATCATGGCGGTTTGAGGGTAATGCACATGGGCATCCACAAAGCCCGCCACGATAAGCTTGTCGCCGTGATCAACCTCAGCAAGACCCTCACGTTTCAGCTCGTCCGCAGACCCAACGGCGGTGATCTTTCCGTTTTCGACCACAATCCCCCCATTCCGATGATGTCGCGCGGCGTCAATGCCAGCGTGGAACGGATCATCAGAAAAGCTGAGCGTTTGGCCCAGATGCAAGGTGGCGGTCATAGAGGTCCTCATATTTCAAGGTTAGACGGTCGCGGTAAACGAAAGCGAAAGGGTTTTTCCCCTCTACAAGTTGCACGCGTCCTGTCATAGGCTGCGCCACAAAAGCACGGAGGGCAGGCATGTCGCAAGAGACCCAGAACCTTACGGCCGAAATTGATCGTGACGAAGATGCCTATGCGCTGGATCGCAAGGATGTCGCGCGTGTGCTTTATGCCGTGGATCGCGGAGACCGGGATCAGCTGATCGCCTTGATGGACCCGATGCATGCGGCGGATATCGCCGACCTTCTTGAACAGGTGAATGCGTTCGATCGGGGGCGGCTGATCCGTCTCTATGATCGCGAGTTTGATGGCGAGATCCTTTCGGAACTTGAGGAATCGCTCCGGGAAGAGGTCATGGACGCTCTGGCGCCGCAGGTTTTGGCGGAAGCCGTGCGCGATCTTGAGACCGATGATGTTGTGGATCTGATCGAAGATCTGGATGAGCCTCAACAAGAGGTCATTCTGGATGCTCTGGAAGACAGCGATCGGGCTGCCGTTGAGCAATCGCTGAACTATCCGGAATTCTCCGCAGGCCGGTTGATGCAGCGCGAAGTGGTTATGGCGCCAGAGCATTGGACCGTCGGCGAGGCGATTGATCATCTGCGCAACTCGGACCATTTGCCGGATCAGTTTTATCACGTGATCTTGGTCGACCCAAAACTGCGCCCTGTGGGCAATGTCACCTTGGGGCGACTGATGTCGTCTGCACGCGAGGTGCAGCTCAAAGAGATCATCGAAGAGATTTTTGAACCCATTCCTGTGACGCAGGATGAAGGGGAAGTCGCCTATGCCTTCAACCAGTATCACCTGATTACAGCCCCGGTGGTGGACGAAGACAATCGTCTGGTTGGCGTGATCACCATCGATGATGCCATGGCCGTGCTGGATGAGGAAAACGAAGAGGATATCCTTCGTCTGGCCGGGGTGGATGAAGAAAGCTCGCTGGCGGACCGGATCATCGACACCACAAAGCGCCGGTTTCCCTGGTTGGCGGTGAACTTGGTGACCTCGGTTCTGGCGTCGCTGGTGATTGCGCAGTTCGAAGAGGCCATTGCGCAACTTGTGGCGCTGGCGGTGCTGATGCCCATTGTCGCTTCGATGGGGGGGAATGCGGGTACTCAATCGCTGACGGTTGCGGTGCGCGCGCTGGCGACCAAAGACCTGACCGGTTCGAATCTGGCGCGGGTGATCCGCCGCGAAGTGGCAGTTGGGTTGGTGAACGGGTTGGCCTTTGCGGTGATCATGGGGGTAGTCGGACTTCTCTGGTTTGGCTCCCCGGCGCTGGGCGCAGTGATTGCCGCCGCAATGGTGATCAATCTTGTCGTGGCTGGGCTCGCAGGCATTGCGATCCCTGTGCTTCTTGAGAAGGCCGGGGTTGATCCGGCTTTGGCCTCAGGGGCTTTTGTGACCACCGTCACCGATGTGGTGGGGTTCTTCGCCTTTCTGGGCCTTGCAGTTGTTGTCTTGCTGTAGGAGCAGAGCATGGATCTGGAAACACGCAAGGCGGAGGCCCGCAAAGCCGGGTTTTCCCGCCGCAAACATGCCTTTGATACGCAATTGCCGGGGGCGGCAGGGTTTCTCAGCACCGTGTTGGCGGGGCATCGTGGTGTGGCGCTTTCGGCCTACATGCCCATCCGAACCGAGATTGATCCCATGCCTGCGATGGAAGAAGCCGCTGCGCATGGCCCGGTTGGCGTTCCGGTGATTGAAGGCGCGGGGCTGCCGCTGAAATTTGCGCGTTGGGAGCCGGGCTGCGCCATGACAAGTGGCCCCTTCGGAGCGCAGGTGCCTGCCAATCTTGAGTATTTTGAGCCCGAGATTGTCGTGGTGCCATTGGTGGCCTTCAGCCGTGCGGGTGGACGACTGGGTTATGGCGGTGGCTTTTACGATCGTACGCTTGAACTGTTGCGCAGCAAACGTCCAACTTTGGCCTTGGGATTTGCATTTGCAGCTCAAGAAGCCTCCGACCTGCCGCTTGAGCCCACAGATCAACCTCTCGACCTGATCATTACCGAACAGGGGATTATCGAGCCTTAGTACGTTTTCGGCTTTCAATACAAAACGAAGTCGCCTTCCGCGTCGAGGGCGACTTGTGCCCGTTGCGTGACGCCACGGTACCAAACATGTTTCTAGAACTAAACAAATTTAGAAAAATTTAGCAAAGTCTCTATAGCGGATAGAGTTACCCCTCGGTTGAAGGGTCTTGATGCGGCTCTGGAACCTGGAGAACACCTCTTGCTCAATTCACCTATGAAGAAGTCCATCCTGTTTGTCGCAGCCGCTGGACTTTTGATTTTTGGGATTTGGCTTGTCACCTTCCGGGTGCTTGAAGCGGACTATGATGCACGCGTTGAAGCAGGGAGTGAACGCGCGCAAGAAATGGCCGTGTTCTTTGAGCGCGACACCCGCAAAATTCTGATGACGGCAGATGCCTATGTTCAGGAGGCTCGGCGCCTTTACGAACTAAGCGGCGATGTACGCGATGTTGAGGACTTTGTTTCTAAGGCCTTACCGCAGAACGACATGATTTCTCATCTGACCGTCATTGGCGCGGACGGGGTGCCGCTTTTGGTCTCTGGCCACAAACTCAAAACCGGGGTCACCGCGGCAGACAGAGAGTATTTCAAGTTTCAGCAACAAAGCACAGGTGATGAGGTTTACATCTCGTTGCCGCATCTGGGGCGTAACTCTGGCAAGTTGACGGTGCGGTTGGTGCGACGCATCACTGGCCCGGATGGGGCCTTTGGTGGCGTGGTGTTTGCGGCGGTTAACGAAGACCAGTTCACAGCCTTTTATAAAACTCTGAATCTAGGTGACAAAAGCTCGGCAACCGTGGTGGGATTGGACAAAAAACTGCGCGCCCGATCCAGTTATGGGCGATTGGGGCCGGGGCAGGACATCAGTGGATCCCGTATCTGGAAAGAGCTTGGGCAGAGCGAGATTGGTCTGTATCGCCAGTTGAGCGTCGTCGACGACGTGCAGCGCTGGTACGCCTATCATTCGGTGGAAGAGTACCCTCTGGTGGTTGCAATGGGGTTGGCCGAAGATGACCTGATCACCGGGGCTCAGAGCTTTGCAAAACCAATCTATGCGATCGCAGGGCTGACCACGTTTGCGGTTTGCCTGATGACGGGCATGCTTTGCCTCGGGACGTTTGTGCGCCAGGCTCTGGTGAATGAGATTTCCGAACGGCGTGAAGTCGAAGCGGGCCTTGAGGCGGCCAATACCGATCTTCTGCAATTTTCCTACAGTGCTAGCCATGATCTCAAAGCCCCTTTGTCGACAATTTCGGGGTTGGTGGACTTCTGTTTGGAAGATCTGGAAGATGGTGAGTACGGTGAGCTGGAAAAGCACCTGAAAATGGCGCTGGCCGTGTCGAACCGGAGCGCCAAAAAGGTCGAAAGCCTCTTGCGCATTGCGCGTATTGGAGAGGATGAGATCACCGAGTCACAATTCGATCTGAGATCCCTTCTCGACAACATCTGGCAGGATCTTACCGCAGATATGGGAGAGCGCTGTCAGCTCAAGCTCGATCTGGCACATCAAGACCCCATTGTTGCTCCGGTAGCCATCTTGCATGCGATCATCGAAAACCTGATTTCCAACGCCATCAAATATGCGGATCCTGAAAAAGACCAAACGCTGGTTCATATATCGTCGGACGTGGACGGGGACAGGTTTGTTATCAAAGTAAGCGACAACGGTGTCGGGATCGCCCAATCAGATCAGTCCGAAGTGTTCAAAATGTTCAAACGTATCGACGACCGAGGCGGCGATGGGCTGGGGCTGGCGCTGGTGCGCAAACATCTGGAACGACTTGGAGGTGACATTTCCCTTGAAAGCACTCTTGGCCAAGGGACAACTTTTGTGATCTATCTAAGCGGAGTGAAGGAGGCGCAGGCATGACAGTATCAGTTGTCATCGTGGATGACAGCGAAACCGAACGGTATGTCGTCAAGCGGCGCCTGTCGCGGGCGGGCGGCTTCTGTAATGTTTGGGAAGCGCCTTCCGGGGCTCAATTTTTAGATGATCATTTTTCGGCAAATTCAAATACATCGCCGGACGTTGACCACCTCCTTGTGCTGATGGATATCAATATGCCGCGTATGAACGGCTTTGATACCGTTGAAAGGATGGTGGCCTTGATGGCCGAAGGGCAGGGGCCGAAAGAGTGTTCGGTGATTGTCTGCACCTCGTCTGAGAACCCCTCCGACAAATTAAAGTCACAGGAGTTTCAGTCGATTAAGGGGTATATCGTGAAACCCATCGACAAAACCGACATCGCAGATCTGACAAAGGCCATCGAGGCCTAGCTACACAGGTATCGATTGCCCCACGCCGCCTTTAGGACAGGTAGCCGCCTACGGGCTGCGCTGGGTCCGGGGCGTCATACCCAATCTGTGGCATCAAATTGATTTCTATCACCCGACACATCGCGTCAAGCGATAGCCCATTTAATGAGGTTCCGAAGGGGTTTTCCAGCTCTTCAGTAACCGCCGCCAGCCCAAAAAACATATAGGCCACCACGCCGGTGAAAATGGGGGTCAGCCAGCCTGCGCTTTCGACAAGTCCTAAAGGCAAAAGCAGGCAATACAGCACTGATGTGCGGTAGACCAAAAGCGAATAGACAAAGGGCAGCGGTGTTGAGGCGATACGTTCGCAACCGGCCTGTGCCAATCCGATGCTGGCCAAACGTTCCATAAGGCTTCGCACCCCAAACCCATCCACGGATCCTGAGCGATATCCCTGCTGAACAAGCTCAGCCATCCGATTGAGCGCATGTACGGCGCTGTCATCTGTTTGCGTGCTCCATCGGCGCAGCTCTGCGTCTGGCGACACCTGTCGCAGCGAGATGCGGTGCAGGTGAACAAAGGCCAGCATTTCTCGGATGAGATCCATGCGCTGGGCGTCTGGGAGAAAAACCAATGCCTCTCGCGCCAGAGCGCGGGCGTCGGCAATCAGCTGCCCCCAGAGTTTGCGCGCCTCCCACCACCGCTCATACGCGGCGTTGTTGCGAAAGCCCAGGAACAGAGACAAAGCAATGCCAAAGCCGGTGAAGGCGGCGGCATTGGCGTGCTGCAGGGGCATCAGATAGGTATCAATCCATGTGATGGCTGCGGCAAGCGCCATGACGGCGCCGATCCGTGGCAAGATGCGCGGCAGAACCGAGCCATGCATCGTGATCAACAAAGACAACCCGTGTTTCGGTTTTCCGACAATCATAAGGGGCCTCATTTTTGAGACCCCTCATAGTGCGTGTGATCTGTTCAGGTCGCGCTCAAGTCGACAGAGCGTTGGCCCAATACGTCAGAGTGCGCGCCAGCCAATGTCGCGGCGCACAAACCCTTCGGGCCAGTTGGTGCCATCCACAAGCGCATAGGCGCGTTGCTGGGCCTCGGCGAGGGTCGCACCGCGTGCAGTGGCGTTGAGAACCCGGCCTCCGGTGGCCAGAACCTTGCCATCTTCGGCTTTGGTACCTGCGTGGAACATCATGTTAAAGCTGTCCTCAGGCAGATCACCAAGACCTTGGATTTCAGTGCCCTTTTCATAGGCGCCGGGATATCCAGTGGCGGCCATGACCACGGTCAGTGCATGGTCATTGGCCCAGGTGACTTTGGCCTCATCCAGACGTCCTTCGGCGCAGGTATGCATCAGATCGAGCGCCTGTGCACCGAGACGCAGCATCAGAACCTGACATTCAGGATCGCCGAACCGCACATTGTATTCCACCAGACGGGGCTGACCGTTTTCGATCATAAGCCCCACGTAAAGCACGCCTTGGTAGGGCATCCCACGGCGGACCATTTCGGCCATGGTTGGGCGGACAATCTCGTCGAGTGCTTTCTGGGCGACGTCGTCGGAGAGGATTGGCGCAGGAGAATAGGCCCCCATGCCACCGGTGTTTGGGCCTGTATCCCCTTCGCCGACACGTTTGTGGTCTTGAGCCGTGCCAATGGGGAGGCAGGTTTCACCGTCGACCAAAACAAAGAACGAGGCCTCTTCCCCGGTCATGAATTCTTCGATCACCACCTCGGCGCCCGCGCCGCCAAAGGCTCCACCAAACATGTCGTCCACTGCGGCCAGCGCCTCATTGGTGGTTTCGGCGATGATCACACCTTTGCCTGCGGCCAGACCGTCGGCTTTGACAACCAGAGGCGCGCCCTGGGCCTGAATGTAGTCTTTGGCCGGGACCAATTCGGTGAAATGCGCATACCCGGCTGTGGGCGCGTCAACAGCGGCGCAGACTTCTTTGGTGAAGCTTTTCGATGCCTCAAGGCGGGCAGCCGCAGCAGAAGGTCCAAAGACGAGAATACCCGCTTCGCGCAGGCGATCGGCGACACCGGCGGCTAGGGGGGCCTCGGGGCCGACAATCACCAGATCGATGGCGTTTTCGCTTGAGAATTCAGCCACCGCGCCGCCGTCTTCAATATTCAGGCTGGCACATTCAGCAATCTGGGCAATGCCCGCATTGCCTGGCGCCACGATGAGTTTGTCACATTTCGGGTTTTGCAGCGTTGCCCAGGCCAAAGCGTGTTCACGTCCGCCGCCGCCGAGAATGAGAATGTTCATAAGATGCGCTCCGATGCCTGTCTGAGTGTGCTGGCCTGATGTTGGGGCGCTTTTAGGCGAGCCTGTGCTTTGGGGAAAGAGATAATGGCGCGGCGAATGCGCTTTGACAGTGCCGCAGCGGCATCTCTGGAACAGGTTTGTTTCCCATGGTGAAGTATGGGTGGATAAGCTGGAGGGTATGATGCGTATTCTGTCGGTGCTGCTAGCTCCGATTTTGTTAGCTCAGGCGCTTTGGGTTGGCGCTCGGGCGTTACGTCTGCCCGAAGCAGAGGGGGCCCGTACCGGACAAACCGGGCAGGGTGCACCACTGCGGGTCCTGATTGTCGGTGACAGTTCGGCCGCAGGCGTCGGCGCAGCAACGCAGTCTGACGCCCTCTCGGGGCAGTTGGTGGCAATCCTGGCGCAGGATCACTCTGTGAGTTGGCGTCTGATTGCCAAAACCGGCGCGACCTCGGCCAGCACGCTGAAGACTTTGCAAGAGGCGGATCTTGGCACCTATGACGTCGTGGTTCTGGCGCTTGGCGTGAACGATGTGAAAAACGGCGTAGGTCTCAGGGCTTGGAGGGCAAATTACTCAGCAATTTTGGACCTGTTGCGCCTGAAATGTGGTGTGCGGCATATCTATCTGTCTGCGGTGCCTCCGTTGGGCGATTTTCCACTTTTGCCCTGGCCGTTGAATGTAGTTTTGGGCGCGCGAGCCAGTCGTTTTGATGCAGCACTTCAGGGGCTGACTTCGGATCACAATGCCCGACATCTCCCGTTTGAACTCGGCCTTGATCCTCCTGATATGGCGGAGGATGGGTTTCACCCCGGCCCAGACCTCTACACGCTTTGGGCCGAGGCAATTTACACCCAGTTGTCGCGGGATTTGCCGGGCCGGGAATAAATTGCACGGTTTTGCTTGGTCTCAAAACCTCCTAAGATTGCCAAAAGACGAAACACAGGCCGCCCTTCATGGATCTTTTTGACGACGATAGCCCTGAGACCAATGCGGGCAATGCCCCGGAATTTTCCGTTTCGGAACTCTCTGGCGCTGTAAAACGTACCATTGAAGGCGAATTTGGCCATGTGCGTGTGCGCGGTGAGGTTGGTCGCGTCAGCCGCCCGCGGTCCGGGCATATCTACCTTGATCTGAAAGACGATAAGGCCGTGATCGCCGGGATCATGTGGAAAGGTGTGGCTAGCCGCCAGCAGACCCAGCCAGAAGAAGGCATGGAGGTGATCGCCACCGGGCGTCTGACCACCTTTCCGGGGCAATCCAAATACCAGATCGTCATAGAAGAGATCCGTCCCGCTGGGATGGGGGCCTTGATGGCCATGTTGGAGAAGCGAAAGGCGCAGTTGCAATCTGAGGGCCTGTTTGAACCGGCCTTGAAAAAACGTCTGCCGTATTTGCCCGAAGTTATTGGCGTTGTTACGTCTCCCTCCGGGGCGGTGATCCGGGATATTCTGCACCGGTTGCGCGACAGGTTTCCGCGTAAGGTTCTGATCTGGCCGGTGGCCGTTCAGGGGGCAAAATGTGCCCCCGAGGTTGCGCGCGCCATTGAAGGCTTTAACAGACTAACCCCCGGCGGTGGGATGCCCCGCCCCGATCTTATCATTGTGGCGCGCGGTGGCGGCTCGGTCGAAGATCTGTGGGGTTTTAACGAAGAAAGCGTGGCTCGGGCGGCTGCGGCCTCTGATATCCCGCTGATCTCAGCCGTGGGGCACGAGACCGATACAACTCTGATTGACTTCGTCTCGGACATGCGGGCGCCAACCCCCACAGCGGCCGCCGAGCTTGCCGTGCCTGTGCGTATGGAGCTTCTAGCGGGGCTACGCGACTTTGGCGCGCGAATGACCGGTGTGATGGGGCAACGCCTTGAAATGCGCGGCCAACGCTTGCGCGATTTGGGACGGGCTTTACCCCGCCCCGAGATCTTGTTGGACGGCCCCCGCCAGCGGTTCGATGTGGCGGGTGACCGGCTTCCCCGGGCCTTGCAGCAGCTTGTCGATCAGCGCAGGCTTCAGCTGAGCAAAAACGCAGGCGCCCTGCGCCCTTCGGTTTTGGCCCGCGCCATGACAACCGAACAGACCCGGTTGGAGGATCGCGCCAAGCGCTTGCAGCCGGCTCTTGCACGTCTGACCGAGGTGAAGAAAGAGGCTCTGGCTCGGCGGGCTGATCGTTTGAGCCCCCGCCCGATTGCACGCGAAATCACTGTCCAGAAAGACCGGCTCGCCGTATTGTCACGCCGAATGACCGAAGCACACTCGGGTCGGATCTCTGAGCTGAAAACCAAATTGGACGCCACCGACCGGCTGCGCGAAACGCTGGGCTATCGGGCCACACTTGAACGTGGATATGCGGTTGTGCGCGGTGATGGGCAGGTGGTGACAACACAAGCGGCGGCCGGAAAATCGGCGTCCCTTGAGATCGAATTTGCGGATGGCCGCGTCCAGATTGGTGAAACCGCACACCCCGTCACTGCGCAGGCGCGGCAATCTGAGCCGAAACCAGCGGCAAAACCTTCCAAGAAGACCGCCAAAACGCCGCCCCCGGAACAAGGTAGCCTCTTCTAACCGTTGGTAAACCAGAGGCTTTCTTTTTCTTCTGCGCTCGCATAAGGTTTTCTGCGATGCTGCATTCGCAGGGAGGCGAGGATGGCGGAGACAGAGAAACCACTGCTGATTAAGCGCTATGCAAGCCGTCGGCTGTATAACACGGAAACGTCGGACTATGTGACGTTGGAAGATATCGCGGGGTTTATCCGCGAAGGACGGGATGTTCAGATCATCGATTTGAAATCTGGTGACGACCTGACCCGTCAATACCTGCTGCAGATTGTTGCCGAACATGAGAGCAAAGGCGAAAGTGTTTTGCCGATCAATGTTCTGACGGATCTGGTTCGGTCCTATACCAATCAAACCGGAAGCTCGGTGCCACAGTTCTTGGCCGCAAGCTTTGAGATGTTTCGCGACAGTCAGTCCAAGTGGATGGAAAACGTGAACACGATCAATCCGATGATGGCGCATATGCCGGGATTGGAAGCGATGCAGGCGCAGCAAGAGGCCTTTTTGAAGGCTATGACTGGTGGAATGACACCTCCAGCCAGCACCACACCGCGATCAGATGCACCCGAGGACGGTGAAGATCTGGATGCGATTCGCAAACAACTGGCGGAATTGCAGGAAAAGCTCTCAAAACTGGGCAAGTAAGCCGGATGTTGTGAGACAGGAAAGCCCCGGATTGTCCGGGGCTTTTGTTTTTGGATCAGGTGCCAAAGGCGCGCGTTTCGCCAAAGGCGGTTTCCGCCGCTTCCACCAGAACCTGTGCCACCGCATCACATTCCAGAGCCGTGAGCCGCGCGGGAAGACGGGTGTCACAGGCGCGCAGCAGCATTGATTTTGTCTGAGGCAGGTCAAACTGTTCCGGCATGAATTCCCAGTTCCAGAACGCGCGCGCATTGTCGGACGTCAGACCAAAGACCTGCACCTTGACCCCAAGGTCTGAGGCCGCTGCCACGAAATCATGAACCTGTGCATCACTGACGTTGTCGAGGTTGAACTGCAGCGAATCCGGGGCGCGGACTTCTGCATCAAGTTTGGGCGGAACCGAGATCCATGGGCTTTGGTTGATCAGCTCGGCCACCTGATCGTGGTTGCGGCGACCATCGACCACGCGGCGGGCAAGATGCGGCAGCTGAGGGCGGATGACAGCGGCCGACAGGTTGGACATGCGCAGATTGTAAAGTGGCAGTTTGTTCTGCCAGCGGCCAAAGGCCTCTTCCAATTCGGCACTGTTGTCCTTGCGGTCCATGTGTTTGCGCCAATTGTGTTCGTAGGCGCCCGACATAATCACCGCCTGCGCCACCAGATCCGCATCATCCGTGATCAGAATACCGCCTTCACCGGCATTGATCATCTTGTAGCTTTGGAAGCTAAAGCACCCAACCTTGCCGATGGTGCCAATGTTTTTGTCGTGCCAGGTGGTGCCAAGGCTATGGGCGGCGTCTTCGACCACGGGGATGTTTCTGGCGTTACACAGCGCCATGATGGCATCCATATCCGACGTATGGCCGCGCATGTGGCTGATTATCACGGCATCGACGGTTTCGAGCTTGGCGGTGAAATCGTCCAGATCAATACGGTAGTTTTCACCCACTTCGCACAGCACCGGAATGCAATCTGCGTGGACCACAGACGATGGCACGGCGGCAAAGGTGAAACCCGGGATCATCACACGGGCGTCGCGGGGCAGGCCTAGGGCCTTGAGCGACAAAAACAAAGCTGCGGAACAGCTGGACACAGCTAACGCATATTTACTGCCCAGCTGCGCGGCGAATTCCGCTTCGAGCAGGGCCACAGGTGCATCCTGCGGCGCGGTGTATCGGAACAAGTCGCCGGATTGCAGAAGACGGTCAATTTCAGCGCGGGCTTCGGCGGGAATTGGTTCGGCGTCATGCATGTTTGGCAGCATAGTTTTCGACTTTCTGAATTCTAACTTTCACTCTGCTTAATCTATAGATGTAACAGCCAGAAGAAAAAACCGCCGCACGAGGGTGCAGCGGTCTATGTTTGTGGCGTCAAAGTGACAGCTTTTTAGAGCCCCAATCGATCGCGCAGAGCAAACCACGTCATGGCGAGTGTGAGCAATGGAGAGCGCAGTGCAGGGCCGCCAGGGAAGCGAGGGCAGGGCAAGGCGGCATAGGCATCAAACCCATCAGATTGTCCGCGCAGAGCCTCGGCCAATAGTTTTCCGGCCTGCACCGCATTGCCAACCCCATGCCCGGAATATCCCGAGGCGCTCAGAATATTCGGCGCAATTCGCGCAATATGGGGCATGCGCTTCATGGTGATCGCCAAGGTTCCACCCCAGGCGTAGTCGATCTTAATGTCTTTCAGGTGTGGATAGATTTTGGACAGCGGTTTGCGCACGGTTGCGGCAATGTCCTTGGGAAAGCGGTAGCCATAACTTTCGCCGCCACCAAACAACAGCCGCCCATCGTGCGACAGGCGGAAGTAGTTGATGACAAAAAGATCATCGGCAATCGCCACGTCGCGGGCCAATACCTCTTTGGCACGCTCCCCAAGGGGTTCGGTCGCCACAACAAAATTGTTGATGGGCATCACCCGTGCCGCCACTTCGCCGTTCAACCCACCAAGATAGCCATTACAGGCATAGATCAGGTGATCGGCCGTGATGCGCCCGGTTTCGGTTTGCACAGCGACGGTGTCACCCGGTGTGACCTGAGTGACTAAGCTGTTTTCAAAGATCTGCACCCCGGCCTTGGCTGCCGCCCTTGCCAACCCCTGCGCCAATCGCAACGGGTGCAAATGTGCGGCATCCATGTCAAGGATCCCGCCATGATAAGCGGGGGAGGGGCACAGAGTGGAAAACTGTTCCCGATCAAGCGTTTCAAGGGCGTATCCGTAGCCCCGCTGCATATGCTCGGCATAGTCATGGAGATCGTTGACAGATCCCGCCGACGTGCCGGCCCAGGCAATCCCGGGTTTCAGATGACACTCGATATCATGTCGCGCGATCAGATCTTTGACCAGCTGTTTGGCCTCTTCACCCAGATCCCACATCTGGCGCGCAGCATCCTGCCCAGCCATCTTTTCCAAGACCTGCTGATCCTGACGTTGGCCCGACCCAAGCTGTCCACCGTTGCGCCCAGAGGCGCCAAAGCCAACCCGGTGGGCGTCGACCACTGCAACGCGCACCCCGTGTTCGGCCAGATGCAGGGCTGCGGAGAGCCCGGTGAACCCACCGCCAATGATACAGACGTCAACACGTTGATCACCTTCGACCTGTGGAAAATCCGGCAGATCGAGCCCCGTCGCAGCGTACCAGCTCTGCGGATAGGCGCCACGCGTGTCGTTGGAAAACAGCAGGTTCATCGGGTATCCTCTTTCGGCTGTTGTCCGAAGTTAGACGTTCAGCAAAAGATGCTCGCGCTCCCAGGGCGAAATCACCTGCAGGAACTCTTCGTACTCCGCCCGTTTGACGATGGAATACACACGGGCAAAATCGGGATGCAGCACCTCATGAAGGGCTGTGGCCTCTTCGAACCGATCCAGAGCCTGTCCCAAAACGCGCGGGATATCTCCTTCCCCCTCATAGGCATCCCCAGAGAATTCGGCGGACGGCACGCGTTTTTCCATCATGCCGAGATAGCCACAGGCCAGAGAGGCGGCGATTCCCAGATAGGGGTTACAGTCCATCCCCGCGATGCGATTTTCCACGCGGCGCGCTTGAGGCGGTGCCAGTGGAATGCGAATACCGGTTGTACGGTTGTCCCGCGCCCATTCCAGATTGATCGGCGCGGCGTGGTCGCGCACGTAGCGGCGGTACGAGTTCACAAAGGGTGCAAGCACCGCGATGGCCTCGGGCAGGTGATGCTGCAACCCGCCGATGAAGTGCGTGAAGATCTCGGTTTCCTCGCCATCTGGGCCAGAGAAAATGTTTTCACCGGTTTTGATGTCCAGCACCGAATGGTGGATATGCATGGCGCTGCCGGGTTCGTCGGCGATGGGCTTCGCCATGAAGGTGGCAAAGCAATCGTGGCGCAACGCGGCCTCGCGGATCAGGCGTTTGAAGTAGAACACTTCGTCCGCCAGCTTGACCGGATCGCCATGACGGAGGTTGATTTCAAGCTGTCCCGCCCCGCCTTCCTGCGTGATGCCATCGATTTCAAAGCCCTGCGCCTCGGCAAAATCGTAGATGTCATCGATCACCGGGCCAAATTCGTCCACAGCTGTCATCGAATAGGCCTGACGGGCCGCTGCCGGGCGGCCAGAACGCCCGGTCATCGGTTTGATGTCCTGCGCCGGGTCAAGGTTGCGGGCGATCAGAAAGAACTCCATCTCTGGCGCCACAACAGGTTCCCACCCCTGCGCGCGATACATCTCAACCACACGTTTCAACACATTGCGCGGGGCAAAGGGCACCTTCTCGCCATGGCGATCAAAGGCGTCATGGATCACCTGCAGGGTCCAGTCCCCTGTCCAGGGCGCGGCGGTGGCGGTGGACATATCGGGCTCGAGGATCATGTCCTTTTCGATAAAGCCATCTTCGCCTGCGGCCTCACCCCAATCTCCGGTGATGGTCTGGAAAAAGATCGAGTCGGGCAGGTGGAAAAACTTTTGCCGCGCGAATTTGGAGGCGGGCACGGCCTTGCCCCGGGCGATGCCGGGCAGATCGGCAATCACGCATTCCACTTCGTCAAGCCGATGGCCGTGCAGATACTGCTGGGCCGCTTCAGGCAGGTCACTCATCCAGTCAGTCATGATATTCTCCCTTCGCGGAAAAACAGCGCGAATTGATCGGCGAGCTCGGTTTGATGCAGCGGGGTGCCGATGTCTGCCTTGGCCGCATCCAATATTGCATCGGGCACAACACCGCGCCCGCGTTTGTCGATCAGACCGGTGACAAATCCATCGCCAAATTCTGGATGGGCCTGAACACTATAGGCTTTGCCGGGGTAGAGCAGGGCGGCATGGGCGCAGAAGTCATTGCGCGCCACGGTCTGCGCACCGACCGGCGGGGTGATCACCTGATCCTGATGCCAGGCCTGAATGACACGAGTGCCTTGATCAAAATCGTAGGTCTGCGGGCCGATGGCCCAACCTCCGTCATATTTCTCGACAACGCCGCCTAGGGCTTTGGCGATCACCTGATGACCAAAACACACGCCCACAATGGGGCGCTCAGCTGAGACAATGTCGCGGATAATTTGCTCCAGTGGCGGAAGCCAATCGTGGTCTTCGTAAACCCCATGGCGCGAGCCGGTGATCAACCAGCCATCCGCCGCCTCGGGCCCGTCAGGGAACTGGCCCTGCACCACAGAAAATGCTTCAAATTCAAATCCGCGATCCGCCAGAAGCGTTGCGAACATTTCGGGGTACTCGCCAAAGTCAGCCTTCAGATCATCTGGGGCCAGTCCGGTTTGCAAAATGCCGATTTTCATAGAACACCATAGTGTTGGATCTGACGCGGGATGTGTCAGACCGTATCGAGATAGATCTCAACCTGTTCGGGTTTGGACAGTTCCGCCATATAACGAAGTTCCTGCCGTTTTGTCATCAACATGTTCTGAATGATGTCTGGCTCAAAGATACGTTTGATCATATCGCTTTGATCAAAGGCATCGATGGCCTCTTGCCAGGAGCCTGGAATTTCCGGCAGGTCCAGATCATAGGCATTGCCGGTGATGGGGGCCGAAGGCTGGATCTCATCTTCGATCCCAACCAGCGCGGCGCCCAGAATGGCCGCCAAGGCGAGGTAGGGGTTCACGTCACCCCCCGCGACACGGTGCTCGATCCGTCTCGCCACGGGTGCGCCTGAGGGCACTCGGATGGCAGCTGTGCGGTTCTCGTAGGCCCAGCTGAGCTGAACCGGAGCGTGAGATCCGGGCACCAGACGGTCATAAGAATTGCCGTGTGGCGCGAAGACCAATGCGCTGTCCTGCATCGCCGCCAGACAGCCGCCAATGGCGTGTTTCAGAGCCGCCGTGCCCTCATCCCCGCCATTGTCGAAGATGTTTTTGCCATCGTCGTCCAGTACCGAGAAATGCGCATGCATGCCGCTGCCGGAATAGTCCTCATATGGTTTGGCCATAAAGGAGGCGGCAAAACCATGACGGCGGGCCAGACCTTTGACCAGCATCTTGAACAACCACGCATCATCGGCGGCGCGCAGCGGATCGGCCTGATGGACCAGATTGATCTCAAACTGACCCAGCCCAGCCTCGGAAATCGCTGTATCCGCGGGAATATCCATGGCTTCGCAGGCGTCATAGAGATCGGTGAAAAACCCATCAAAGGCGTCTAAAGCGCGGATCGACAGGATCTCGGCGGCTTTGCGGCGCTTGCCAGAGCGCGGCGACACAGGCACCTGCAAATTGCGCCCGCTGTCGTCGATCAGGAAAAACTCAAGCTCAACCGCCACAACCGGGGTCAGGCCTTTGGCTTTGTACCGCTCGGTGACACGGGCCAAGGCATGACGAGGATCGCCCTCATAGGGGCGTCCGTCTTCGTGGAACATCCAAAGAGGCAACAGAGCGGTTGGCGCTTCGAGCCACGGCATGGGGACAAACCCACGTTCGGTGGGCATCAAGGCGCCGTCTTTGTCACCGGTCTCGAACACCAGCGGGCTATCCTCGATGTCCTCCCCCCAAATGTCGAGGTTGAGCACCGACATGGGAAAGCGGGTGCCGTCTTTGAGAACTTTTTGGGCGGATGGGATGGGCATGCGTTTGCCGCGCGCGACGCCGTTCAGGTCACAGGCTGCGGCGCGAATGGTGCGGACCTGCGGGCGGTCACGCAACCAGTCGGATGTCGAGGCCGACATGGGTATCTCCTAATTTGATCAAATTTAGGATAGCCCGACAAATTGCATGCTGGCAAGGGAGAAAAGAAAAAGGCGACCCGAGGGCCGCCAGTTTCGATTATCTGATCATCTTTGGGCGATATCTGATTTTGGGCCGTTTGGCCTGAGGCAAATGCCGGTTCAGGCGTTTGTTGGCGACACCAAAGATCCAGATCACAACCAGTGTCAGAAGGATGAAGTACCCGGCAAGGATCGGATAGGGCACGAAGGGGTTAAACGTCTTATCTGCGATATATTTCGCATAATAGAGCGCGTCGCCCTGCTGTCGCCAGACCGGGAACCCTGAGAAGAACACCAGCGTGGTGGCGTGGAATAGGAAGATCGCCTCGTTCGTATAGGCGGGCCAGGCGAGCCGCATCATGGTGGGCCAGGTGATTTTGCGGAACTTCTTCCACCCTGAGAACCCATAGGCATCCGCAGATTCCATGTCACCACGTGGGATCGACAGCAGTGCTCCGTAGAAGATTTCACCGGAATAGGCAGCGGTGTTCAGGAACAGCACCACCAAGGCACCAATCCATGCCGAACTGAGCGGGCCAAAGATTGGGGCCACGCCCTTAAGATTGAGAAACAGGAAGTAGGCAAAGAAGAACTGGATGAACAGCGGCGACCCGCGGAACAGGAAGATGAACCACTCTGCGGCTTTGCGCGTGACCGGGCCGCCGGAAAACTTGGCCATGGCCAGAGCGTTGGCGAAGAGGAACCCACTACTGACGGCGAGCAGGCCGAAATAGAGGTTCATGATCATGCCCGAGCCAATCAGGGTGAACTGATCGCAGAGGGTGATGTCAGTGCGCGGCAGGACGCGTTCGCCATAGCCGATGGACTGAAAGGCGTATTTTTGGACCGTCTCCCAACAACTCATGCCGCTTTCCTCTGCGCTTCGCCACCGACGGTGGCCTGACCGTGGGACAGTTTGGTGGTGATCCGGGCCAAAACAATCTCAGACACACGGGTGAAGGCGAGGTAGAACACCAGCAGGACAAGGAAGTACCACATCCGCCAGTCTCCGTGCGGATAGTCGGTAAAGCGGGCCATTTTCGAGCCGCCAAGTTCACGCGCCCAATAGACGATGTCTTCAACCCCCAGCAGGAACAGGAGCGGTGTGGCCTTGATCAGAACCATCCAGAGGTTCGACAGGCCGGGGAGGGCGTAAACCCACATCTGTGGCACCAGTACACGCCAGAATGCCTGACGGTGGGTCATGCCATAGGCCTCGGCCGTCTCAATCTGACCGCGTGGCACGGAATTCATTGCGCCATAAAGCACATTGCCTGCAAAGGCGCCAAACACGATGGCAAAGGTCAAAACCGCCAAAGCAAACCCATAGGTTTCGTGGATCCACTGTGGCGACGAACCAAGCGGCATCTTGGCGATGTCACAGACCACAAAATCATTGCCCTGACGAATGGCGTCAGTCCACTCAGGGCAACGGGCCTGATGTAGAAGCCATTCAATGCCCTGGTCCAAAGCGATGACAAAGAACAGGAAAAAGGCGATGTCCGGGACGCCACGCACCGCAGCGATATAGCCCTTGCCAATCCATGAGACAGGGGCAAGGCGCGCCCGTGACAGCATGGCCGCGCCAAAGCCAAATCCAAGCGCCACTGGCGCAGTGATGGCCAAAAGCAAGAGCACCGTGCCAAAGGACACGTAAAAGCCCATATGCTTGCCGGTGGTCAGGTAGCAGCTAAGCCACTGCAGGCCTTCCAACACGGCGGGGTCAGAGCAATAAGAAAAAATGGTGGGCCTCTTACCTTAGTGCGCGTCTCCAGCACGGAACGCGGGTGGGGAAAGGGAAAGGGACAGGGCGAACCCTGTCCCAAAGATCAAGAAACACTCAAGGCAATCAGAATTTGCCTTCGATTTCCCATTTGTCCAGCATCGCGTTCAGCGAGCCGTCTTCTTTCATCGAGGCGATGGCCGCATCGAATTTGCCGCGCAGCTCGTCATCCGATTCACGGAATGCCATGCCGATGCCGCCGCCCAGACGTACTTCTTCCAAGAACATCAGGTCGGTTTCTGCAACGATCGGCATCAGGAAGTCTTTGTCGGACAGAACCGCGTCAACTTCGCCCGACTGAACCGCAGCAACGGTTTCGTCTGGGGTTGGGAATTCGACCAGGGTAGCACCGGTTTCTGCAACATGCGCCGACTGGATGGTCGAAGCCTGAGCCGCGATCACAGCGGTTTTCACGTCCAGACCTTCGGTCAGACCAGCATAGGCCGATGGCGAGGGCTGGGTGTAGCCCTGGGTGAAGTCAACCAGCTCTTCGCGCGCTTCGGTGATCGACATGCCGGCGATGATGGCGTCGTAGTTGCCCGAAGTCAGGTTGGGAATGATCGAATCCCAGTCGTTGGTGACCCAGGTGCACTCAAGCTCAGCGCGTTTGCACAGCTCATCACCCAGCTCGCGCTCAAAGCCGTCTACTTCACCGGCATCGTTCAGGAAGTTGTAGGGAGGGTAGGCGCCCTCGGTTCCCAGACGAACGGTTTCGGCCATTGCGGCGCCAGCGGTCAGTGCCAGGGCTGCGGTGGTCAGGATCAAGTTTTTCATAGTTAGCTCCCCTTTGGTTTTTTGTTGGGTCTTAAATCTCAGTGCTCAGATCCGCGTTAGGCGTGAACTGTGGCAGAGAGGAATTGCTTGAGGCGTTCGCTTTTGGGATTGCCAAACAGGGCATCCGGAGCGCCTTCTTCTTCAATCAGGCCTTTGTGAAGGAACACAACGTGGCTTGAGATATCTGCGGCCATTTTCATGTCATGGGTCACGATGAGCATGGTACGCCCTTCCGCAGCAAGATCTTTGATCACCTTGATCACTTCCTGCTCCAGTTCCGGGTCCAGCGCGCTTGTAGGTTCGTCAAACAATAGGGCTTCGGGTTCCATACACAGGCCACGGGCAATTGCAGCGCGCTGTTGCTGGCCACCAGAAAGCTGGGCGGGATAGACGTCGCATTTGTCGCCGATCCCCACTTTGTCGAGATACTGCCGCGCCTTGGCTTCTACCTCGGCCTTGTCCAGCCCGAGCACCGTGACCGGTGCTTCCATGACGTTTTGCAGGATTGTCATGTGCGCCCAGAGGTTGAACTGCTGAAACACCATCGAGAGATTGGTGCGAATACGCAAAACCTGCTTGGGGTCCGCCGGATGGCGGTTCAACCCGGTCCCACGCCAGCTCACGGGTTCATTTTTGAACAGGATTTCACCCTGCTGGCTGTCTTCCAGCAAATTGCAGCAGCGCAGCAACGTGGATTTCCCGGATCCCGATGACCCAATCAGCGAAACAACATCGCCTTTTTTGGCAGATATATCGACGCCTTTGAGAACCTCCAGCTCACCATAAGATTTGTGAAGGTCGCGAATTTCGATGACGGGGCTTTGATCGGTCACGGTAGGCCTGAACAGTTATTGCTTGGGCGGCAGGATGACGAAATTTTAACAGGATGCAACGGAGAATTCCCTGTTGACGTCGGGTTTGGATACAAAATCCAAACTAAGCCTTGGGTTAGTCTACTTCCGGGGGAAGCGGAAGCGCCAGATACTCCGCTTCTGGGATAGCTACAATGCCTTTCAGGCCCAGAAGATCACGATGTTCCACGGAAAGGGCTGCAATTGCATGTTTCAGGGCCTGAAACAGATCCTGTGCCAGATGGGGCTGGTTGGTGATGAAGGGCAGGGCCGGTGTTGGGGTGGTGCGGGCGATCTCGCGTAGAGATTTGGCCCAGGGCTCATATCTTTGAACCAAACGCCACGTGTGGGCATCAATGGCCGCCGTCGCGGCATGACCTTCTGCAACTGCCAGGGCTGAGGCCCGATGGGCGCCGCTCAGATGCACAGGACCGAGCGTTATGCCCTGCGCTTTTGTCTCTTCATAGGGGGCAGACCATCCCGACTGAGACAGCGGCTCATTCACCGCAATCTTTTGTTTCTCAATATCTTTCAACTTGTGGATGTCGCTGTCGGCATGGGCGATGAAAACCGAATTGTAATATCCGGGTGCGCAGCCGGGAAGGCCGTAATCTGGGCTGCCAACCAAGGTGACCTGATCGTGCAATACGGCTCGGAAAGGCAACCCGCAGGTCTGGGCGAGCAACAGATCGGGGGATTGCCACATCTCCCAAAGGTCTCCGTCGCGGGTCAGATGATCGGGTCCCTGTCCCAATTGGGACCGAACCGAGGCCCAAAGAGCATCATGTGCTTCGCTAAGCTCGGGGCGGTCGTACATGGGAAGGGTGGCAATCATTGGCTCTCGATTCGTTTGCGGGCTTTGTTTGACTCGATGTCGCTCACCCCAAGCAATTTTGCGACCAAACGCAAGAGCGCGTCTTCTTCGACGTCGCGCACGCCATCCGCCAGAACCACCTGCCACAGGGCTTCGATCACCGCGATTCTGTCTTCAAGAGCAACGGTATCTTTGATCGCACGAGTGAAGCGCACCGTGTCGGGCGCCTCAGATTCGAGGACCTCTGCCTCCCCGCGAAGCTGTGTCGCTTCAAATGGGGACATCCCATACCGCGCTGCGGTGATGCGGTCGATGCGGGTGGTTTCTTCGACGTCGTAACTGTCGTCGGACCGCGCCACGCGCACCAACAGAGCGGTCAAAGCCAACCGTGCGTCGCCTTCGGTCAAAGGATCAGGATCGGGGCGCACCAAGCGCGACAGGAAATCTGCAAACATAAGGGGGATATAGGCGCGCCCGGTAGCGGGCGCAAACCTAGGATGACCTCAGGGGATGACGGCAGCTGTACGCGCGGCCTCAGAATCGCTGCGCTCTACGCCCAGAACCTCTTCCACAAGCTGAACAACCGCGGTCTCACGGTCGTCGGTGATGCCATCCGCCAGAACCACTTTCCAAAGCGCATCTACTTTGTCTTTGCGGTGGTCGTAATCCACACAATCCCGGATCAACTGCGCCATCTCATTGTCGTCTTCAATTGTGAAGGCAAGCTTTTCACAGGTGGCGCGCATTTTGGCCGCCTCGACTGGGTTCAGATCATAGGCCTGAGCCAGAATGCGATCGATCTGTTCAATCTCTTCAAACAGATAGGCCTTGTCGGCCATGGCCACCCTGACCAGCAGCGTGCCAAGCGCCAGACGGGCATCTGGCTCGGGCAAAGGCTCGGGCGTTGGCGTCTTGGACGTAAAGAATGACATTAACCCTTCGAGCATAGCCCTCTCCTTGATTTGGTGGTTCACGTCTGCGTTTCTACAAGGGATAGCAGAAAGACGGGATCTTCCAAGGAAAAGGTTACGCCCGTTGCGTCACAGTTTCGCGAATCGCTGTGAGAGGGATTTGGCAAAATCGGACAGACCCCAGGGTGGGTTCACAATGAACATGCCCGATCCCGTCATGCGATGGCCTTTGCGGGCCGGCGGAAATTTCACCTCATGGCGCAGGGCATCTGGAAACATCTCGTCTAGGCGATCCAGCATGGGGTGGTGCAAGCCATCAGTTAAGATCGGATACCACAGCATCAGAATGCCAACATTCCATTTCCGGGCGAGTTTGCCCATCTGAACCGGAATGGTGTCGTAGTCTGATTTCACCTCCCAGGGGGGGTCAATCAACATCATCCCGCGGCGCGGATCAGGTGGGCACAGGCTCTGGGCCAGCTCAAGTCCGTCCTGTTGATAGATCTTGGTGTTGGGTGCACGGAGGTTGCTGCGCAGGGCCGCATATTCCTGCGGATGCAGGTCCGCCAGATGCAGCTTATCTGTTTCGCGCAGCAGTGTTTGGGCGATCAGAGGCGAACCGGGGTAAGATGTATCCCCGTGTAAAGCGCGGATCGAGGTCAAGGCGCGGCGATAGGTGTGGTCCTTTGGAAACCAGCTCTCGGCAATGTCGATACCCTTGGCCGCTTCTCCGGTTTTCTGCGCCTCATCCCCTGCCAGATCATAAAGCCCCCGCCCGGCGTGGGTTTCGATATAGGACAGCGGTTTGTCTTTGCGCGTCAGATAATCAAGCGCCTGCGCGAGCAAAGCGTGTTTCTGAACATCCGCCAGATTGCCGGCATGAAAGCTATGTTGGTACGAGAGCATATGAGACCTGCGATCTATGGTGACCCAGGGGGTATGGACTTTGGGGCGTGTGGGAGCAAGTTTGAAACCGATCTGTATGTGGCAGAGCGGAAGAGCGACCGAGACGCGCTCAAGGCGCCCGTATAAAGACGTGGCCTACTCGACTTCGACGCGATGGAAGATCACTGTCGGGTTCTGGCAGTCGCGAAATCTACATTCCTAAAGTGGTCAAGTCGGATAGCGTGCTAGCTAAGAAGCTCGGGCGAGAAAACGCGGTGAAAATCACCAAGCTCTTCGGATCTGGGGACCTGCTTGTACCGTGCGGCGATGTTGCGGGCGCGGCGGGGCGCAAAGTGCGCATAGCCGAACTGTATCTTGAGGGGATGAGACTTGATGTCGGACTAGGAGTGGGCGTTCTTTGAACCGTTCATTCTTTCTGTTCGCGCTCCGAACGGACGGAAACCAACCGACCACCGCCTTGTTCTTGATGGCGTTTTTTGGATAGCACGTACCGGCACACCGTGGCGGGGCCTTCCTGAAGAATTCGGGAAATGGTCGAGTGTCTATCGACAGTTCTGGCGTTGGAAGCTCGCGGGGCTATGGGAACAGATCCTGGAGGAGTTGACTGAGAGCAGGATCGTTCCTGACGCGCTTCAGATGGTCGACAGCACCGTGGTGCGCGCCCATTATCCACTGTCCGGCAGGGCACTGCGCATGCAATGTCCCGAGAGGAGGGCCGCGGGCGCTAAAGGGTGGATTCACGACCAAGATCCATCTCCGGGTGAATGCCGCCGGTCCGCCGATGCGATCTGACCTCACGCCCTGCAAGGCGTCCGATTATCTCGGTTTCGATCTCATCATGGACGAAAATTTGCCGGAACCTTTGGTGCTGCCGGCCGGCAAGGGGTACGATGCCGACAGTATTCGCGACGATAATCGCAGTCGAAACATCCAACCGGTCATTCCCTTGCGGAAGTCGCGAAAGAAGCGTGTTGGTGTTGATCGCCAACTGTATCGACTGCGGAACCTGGTTGAGAGATGCTTTAACAAGCTGAAGAATGCCCGTCGCGACACGGTACGACAAGACCGCCGAAAGCTTCCTCGGATTTGTCGACATCACGTCAATTCGCCTGTGGCTACGCCATTTTTCAACATGACCTAGCTTTAGAATGCTGGCTGGACGCAGAGCTGAACACCGAAGTCACCCTGAAGGCGGGTGAACTGTATCTGGATTTCGACATGGAACCGCCCGCGCCGTTGGAGCGCCTTAAGTTCCGCGCTCACCGCAACGGCGCATATTACAAGGACCTCGTGCAGTCCGTCAAAGCCGCCGCATAAGGAGATACACCAATGATCCGCTATCCCCGCATGATCAAAAACTTCAACGCTTTTCTGGACAGCGAAAGCTTCGCCGGTCTCGCTGAGACAGCCAAGCTTCCCGACTTCAAACTTCAGGTTGCGAAGCATCGCGCCGCTGGCATGGATGGCGCGGCCCCGGTGGACATGGGCACCGAAGACATGCGCTCTGAAGTGAGCCTGAAGGAATGGACCCCGTCCGCCTTGAAGCTGATTGGCACGCGCAAGCGCCTTGTCCTTCGCCCGGCGGCGCAGGGCAAAGTCGCAAGTGAAGCTGACGCCATCATTGCCACCATTGGCGGTCTCTGGGCTGGCCTCAATCCCGGCGAGCTGAAGCCCGGTTCTGATGTGCCCATGAAGCTGGGTCTTGAGGTCGAATATTTTCGGTTGGAAATCAACGGCGACGAGATCTTTGAAATCGACATTTTGGCGGGCAAGCGCGTGGTTGGCGGCGTCGACCAGGTTGCAGCGCTTCGCCAAGCGATGGGCCTTTAAAGCCCCCTCTAAATCCCTCTTAAACTCAGAGAAAGAACCCCAATGACGAAAGTAAATCCAAACGCCGTGACCCTGTCGTCGCCAATCAAAGTCGGCGGCAAGGACATCACTGCAGTGACCCTTCGCAAGCCTAAAGCGGGCGAAATGCGCGGGCTTCAAACTGCGAACATTCTTCAGATGGATGTGGACACCATGATCAAGCTTTTGCCCCGGATCACATCGCCGGTGCTTGACCCGGCTGTGGTGGAAGATCTGGACGCGGATAACTTTGGCCCGCTCTGTCAAAAGGCCATGAGTTTTTTGTTGCCGAAGAAGGCGCAGGACAAAATCACAGCGGCGGCGGCGAGCCTCTAAGGCTTCCCAATGATGTAGAAGACGCGATGGCCGATTTGGCCGTCGTGTTCAACTGGTCCCCCCGAGACATGGACGACATGGACATCGAGGAGCTGGCCCGGTGGCGGGAAAAAGCCCGCGTAAGACACGAAGCCCAACACGGAGATCCTGACAATGAGTTCTGACCTTCAGGTCTCTATGATCCTCAAACTTGTTGACCAAGTGACCGCGCCCGCGCGGGCCGTGAAGTCAACCTTGCAGGAAATTGGGGGCACGTCAGAGCGGGTTGGCCGGGCAGGGCTAGAGTGGAGCAACCAGCAGATTGCCGCAAACAAGGCGCGGCAATCTGCATTGATGGGCGAAGCCTTTGCGGTGACTGCCCTTGTCGGATCTGTGGGCGCGATGCTCAAACCGGCAATTGATTTTGAAAAAGCCATGGATGGCGTGGGCGCGGTCGCGCAAGCCAGCACCGAAGAGTTGGCGTTGATGACCGAGACCGCGCGCCAGCTTGGAGCTGATACCAATTGGGGCGCATCTGAAGCCGCCGAAGGCATGAAATTCCTTGCCATGGCGGGCATGGAAACCAACGATATCGTGACGGCTATGCCGGGCATGTTGAACCTTGCCAGCGCGGGCGCGACGGATCTTGGCCGGGCCTCTGACATCGCATCAAACATTCTGACCGGCTTTGGTCTTGAAGCCTCTGAGATGATCCGTGTCGCGGATGTGATGACCAACACATTCACCAGCTCGAACACCGACGTGGCGATGCTTGGCGAGACCATGAAATACGTGGCCCCGGTGGCCAATTCGCTTGGGATCGGGCTGGAAGAAGTCGCGGCCATGGCGGGCAAGCTGGGCGATGCGGGTATTCAGGGAAGCCAAGCCGGAACCGGTTTGCGGGCGATGATGAGCCGTCTTGCAGCGCCTACCAAAGAGGCCCGTAAGGCGCTGAATGCGCTTGGCGTGGATACCTTGGACGCCAACGGTAACATGCGGGATTTTTACACGATCCTGACCGAGATTGACGCCGGGCTAGACAAGTTCGGCACCGGTGAACAGCAAGACATGATTGCCGCCATTGCCGGTCTGGAAGCCGCCAGCGCGGCCACGGTTCTATTGGATCAGGCGGGCAGCGGTGCGCTGTTGGAATATGCTCAAGCCTTGCGTGAAACCGGATCGGCGGCACGTGTTGCGAATGAGATGAACGACAACACGGCGGGCGCTCTGAAGCGGATGCAAAGCGTCACGGAAAGCTTGGCGATTTCGGTTGGCGCAATCCTATTGCCTGAAATCGCTGAGATGCTGGAGACCATCCGCCCAATGATCCGGGCGGTCCAGATGTGGGCCGAAGCCAACCCAGAATTGGTCAGCACAATCGCCCGCGTTGTGGCCGGTCTGGTGGCCTTCAAAGTGGCCTCTATCGTGCTGCGTTTTGCGCTGTTTGGGGCCTTGGGGCCTATGCTTCAGTTTGCGCGCGCTGGCAGTCTGATGCTGATTTATTTGCCGCGCCTGGTCGGTGCGTTTTTGAGCCTGTTGAACCCGATGGCGCTAGTCCGCGGAGCCATGGTTGCCTTGAAGGTCGCGTTTATTTCGACGGGTATTGGCGCGCTGATTGTTGGCATCGCAATGGCGGGCGTTTGGATCTATAACAACTGGTCCGGGCTTCAGACTTTCTTTGTTGCGCTTTGGCAGGGGTTTCGCGATGCGCTAGGCCCCGCCGCGCCCATTTTGGACGGCATTATTGCCGCCGTTCAATCGCTCTGGAATTGGCTTTCGGATCTTCTGGGGCCGCTTGATGCGAGTAAAGCGGATTGGGCGAGCTGGGGCACGGCGGTGGGCCAGTCTTTGGGCAACACCGTCGTCTATATCACCGAATTGCCGGGCCGGATTGCTGAGGGTTTGAGCGGCGCGTGGGCGGGCACCAAGGCTTGGATCGCGGGCATGTGGGCGGATCTGGATGGCACCGCGTTGAAGGCATGGGAAGCGCTGAAATCGCTTCTGTTGAGCTATACACCCGCCGGTTTGATTTACACCCATTGGGACGGTTTGGCGGCGTGGGTTTCAACCATGTGGCCAGATCTGAGCGGGGCGGCGACGGGGGCTTGGGATCTGCTGAAAGCGGTGCTGTTGAACTACACGCCCGCCGGTTTGATTTACACCCATTGGGACGGTTTGGCGGCATGGGTCACAACCATGTGGCCGGATCTTTCCGGCGTTGCCACCAGCGCTTGGGAAGCCCTGAAAACTGTTCTCGCAAGCTACACGCCCGCCGGGCTGATCTATACCCATTGGGAAGGCATCACCGAGTGGTTCAAAGAGCTTTGGGCCAGCCTTCCTAGTATCGACTGGGACGCCATGATCAATCTGGATGGCATCAAAGAAGCGTGGACGGCCGTCACGGATTGGTTTGGTGCCGCCGCCGCTGGCCTCTGGGATCTTATGCCCGAAATGCCCGAATGGAACTTCGGACTATTCGGCGGCGATGATCAGATTGAAGATCCAAAAACGCTTCTGGCGGCGGCGAAGGCGGCGGAAGAATTGGAACGCCAATTCCCGGCGCTGAGTGCAGCGGCGCAAACTGTTCTGACCGAAGTTCAGGCCATTTTGCGCGCCATATCGGAAGCCATGGCGGCGATGGATCTAAGTGCCCAAGGGGCGGCAATCACGCTGTCGATTGCGGCGGGTATGTTGTCCCAATTGGACGCGGTGCGTAAGGCATCGGCGCAGATCGGCGCGGCCATTCAGGCGGGCTTGCCACGGGGCGCGCGGGTTGCGGTCGATGTGCAGCAACAGGCGGTGCAGGGCTATCGCGATAGCGGCGGCCCGGTGATGGCCGGTCTTCCCTATATGGTGGGCGAGCGGGGCCGCGAATTGTTCGTGCCAGATGTGGCGGGCAAGGTGGTTCCAACATCCGCCCTGAATGCGCGCATTGATCGCCGCCCGATGCTGGCGGTGCACCGCGCGGCGACCCAGATCGTGCGCCAAGGTGACAACGTGCAAATCCATATTGCGCCGCCGCCCGGCGTAGATCCGCAAGAGATCGCCCGCATGGTGTCGCGCGAGCTGGACCGACGCCAGCGCATGACACAGGGCGGGTTGCATGATGGCGAGGATTGGGACGCATGAATTTAAGTCTGGTTATGATGGCGCTTGGGTCGTTTCGCTTTGGGATGAAACAGGACGCCCACCAAGAGATGCAACGCAGTTCGCCGTATCGCTGGCACGCGGTGAAACGGGTAGGGCGGGCACCGGCGTTGCAGTACGGCGGGCCGGGTGTGGAAGAGATGCGTTTACAGGGCGTGATTTATCCGCATTTCCGGGGCGGGTTGCGCCAAGTCGATGCCATGCGCGCCCAAGCCGGGACCGGCGTTCCCTTTATGATGGTGGACGGCATGGGCTGGGTCTGGAAGCGCTGGGTGATCGTCAATGTCTCTGACACCAAGTCCTATTTTATGTCCGACGGCGCGCCCCGCAAAATCGAATTCACGGTCACCTTGCAAGCCTACGGCCCCGATGGGCTGGGGGGCTTGGGCGGGCTGATCAAAGGTCTGTTTTAAGGGAGCTTAAATGGCAGTTTACCGCACCATAGACGGCGATGTGATCGACGCCATTTGCAAGGCCCATTACGGCAGTGAACAGCACGTGACGGCTGTTTATGAAGCCAATCCGGGGCTGGCCCGTCTGGGGCCTGTTTTGCCCAAGTGCCTTGAAATCATCCTGCCCGAAATCGAAGCCAACCCGGTGGTCACTTTGAAGAGGCTTTGGTGATGCGTCAGAACTTTCGCGTGCTTGCAAATGGCGCTGACATCACCGCTGATTTGTCCGACCGTCTGGTCTCTCTGGCGATCTCAGATGAGGCGGGCGAGACATCCGACAAAGCGGAAATCGAACTGGATGACCGGGACGGATTGCTGGCCCTTCCTGAATCGGGCGCTGAGCTGAAAATCGCCCTAGGGCTGGGCTTTGCTTTGGTGGATATGGGCACCTTTACCGTTGATGAGGTGGGCGGCGATTTCTTCCCGGCCACGATGCGGATATCGGCCAAGGCGGCGAACATGTTGGGCGAGATCCGGGCGCGCCGGAACCGCCATTGGAAAGACGTGACCTTGGGCGACATCGTGGAAAAGATCGCCGGTGAACATGGGCTGAAGCCGCGCGTCAGCGACACTCTGGCGGGCACGTTTTACAAGTACCTGGTCCAAACCTCAGAGAGTGACTTAAACCTTCTGACCCGGCTTGCGCGCGAGTTGGACGCGGTGGCGAAACCCGCAGGGCAAAGCCTGATTTTTGTGCCACGTGGCGAGGGCAAAGCGGGCGACGGAACCGCCTTGCCGGTTATCCCAATTCTTCGGTCGCAGATGCAGGAAGGCGGAACTTGGAAACAGGGGTCGCGCAAGCGCTACGGCAAGGTCACGGCGGAATGGAACGATAAGAAGACCGGGCAGGTGAAGAAACACTCTGAGGGCGATAAGGCCCCGGAGCTGCGTTTACGCCATCCCTACGCATCCGAGGCAGAAGCCAAGAAGGCCGCGAAAGGCGCGCTTGAGCGCTCTAAACGGTCGAGCAAAATCACACTTTCCTTGGCCGGGTTTTGGCCTCAGCTCATGGCCGAAGCCAAGGTCAATCTGGTGGACGTGCGCCCAGGACTAACGGGCGAATGGCTGGTCAAAAGTGTGACCCATTCGCTGAGCGGCGCGCTCACAACAAGCTTTACCGCTGAGCGGGATAACGGAGGGGAGTGACCAATGGAGGAAAACGAGTTTGAGCGCATTGGGGCAGTACTGGCTGCGGGATTGGGTGAAGTGCTGCACCAAAAAATTCCCGCAGACATCCTTAACAAAAGGAGAGCGAGATGCTGAAATCAGCAGAGCATATTGAGAATGATGGGCGAATGTCCGGAGGGGGTACCAGACGGGGGCGCGCTCTACTACAGAAATGCCTGGACACTATCCGTTTGACGATTGGTCTTCTCCCAGGGCGGCGGGTGACCTATTCTCCGCATTGGTCCAATGTGAGAATCGCGCCGGTGCAAAATAGTCTTGAGGTTACACGACAGATACTGGAACTGGTCCGCGATAAAGAAAATCTGGAAGCCGCCCCAATCGAGTTGCCTGAGTTTGATCAAGCGGTTGTCATGCGGCACGCTCAACGGCTCATAGATGACGGCATGGCGGATGGTGACTACTCTCTGGTGTCAGGAGTAAGCTTCCCTTTTGTTTATATCTCAGACTTGACTACTGATGGTCACAACTTCCTCGCGGCTCTTGAGCAGGAAGACATTTGGAACCGGTTGACGACATCCCTAAGTCCCAAAGAAATCGCATCCCTCTCATTAAAGGAGCTTGGAGGGCTGGCTAAAGAGATAGTTCTAAAGGCTGCGAGGAAGAAGTTGGGTCTCTAGAGCTGGAGGCGTTGTATCGTAGAATTGCCTAAGCCCACCAAATTGACTATTTTACCGGAGTTCTTGAGGGATGCCCGATGCTTGATTTAAGTGCCGCCATAGAAGACAGCTTTGCCAGCATGTACAACGCCCCCAGATTTGTGCCGTGTGTCATGGCCCCGCGTGATGACCAGCAAGCCTCTGAGGAGCAATTTATGCAGGACATGGAGGCCCGCTACCAAGAATATCAAACCAGCATCGCCATCTGGCAAAAGGCGGGACGTGAGCATCGCGCTGATATGGAAGCCCAGTTCTCAGAGGGTGATGTGGCCTTGGACCTAAATCATCGCATCCGCATCCAACTGTTGGTTGATGATATGGCAGAGCGCGTTGAGCAGGACATCGATTTCAATTCCAAAAGTCTCAAACAGATGAAGAAGATGGGGCGCAAGCTGATGACTGTTTCGCCACGTGGCGGAGCGTTCATCATTAACCTGAGCGACAGAGTTCGCGTTGTGGTCGAGGCCGAGATGGAAGAGTTGATAGCGGCCGTTGATTGGTGGCGAAGTATCATGTCCACCTATGACCCAGAGAATGAGCGCTCAGATGCCTTTGATGACCCAGACGATGTGCTGGCCTTCCTAAAGTCTGCCTGACGTCCAGATGCGCCTGAAAGTCACTGATCGTTTCAAACGCGCCTATAAGCGTCTTTCCCCTCAGCAGATCAAACAAACCGACAAATCCATCAAGCTTCTGATGACGGCCCCAAAGAGCAAATCATTGCGGTTTCGGGCGCTGGAAGGGAGTGAGCGCTATTGGATCGCAAGCGTCAATCGTGGTGACCGTCTGATATTGGGGAAGCTGGAAGACGATCTGTTTGAGCTTTTGGACATTGGCGAGCACGACAAGACCTACCGAAAATGGAACCGGTTCAAGTGATCCTGTAATCTCCTGTAGGCGAGACGGTCGAGAGGTTTGGGTGAGGATGAGGGCTGGAAGGCGCTAGCGCAGTCAGATTAGTTTGCCAGCCGGAACTGACTGCTAGAAGCGCCTTCCAGCATCTCTAGGAACGTATTCTTGATATACTGATGATGTTGAAAAGTGGTTAAGCGTTAGGTGTGTCAAGTATGCCGAGCCTAGCGTAAAACGTATGTCGAACTGGTTAAGATACTATACTGGAGTGCCGTACTTGCACTCTCTTGACGCTCCTTTTTGGGGGAGCTGGGTGGGGTTAGAAGGCGCGTGGCGAACTCATTTCAAAGTGATACTCAAATTGCCCAAAAATGCGCCTTCCAACCTTTTAACAACTGACTAATGTCACGCTTTATTCGGTACGGTACGCGTTGACGATAGGATTAGCCGGTAAATAAAGCGTAAAGAAGAATTCTAAGTGTGGAATTAGAAGTTGACGCTCAGGCTTCTGTGTAAGAAGACCCCCTCACGAGTGTATTTGTTATTTTACTCATTCGGAGATTTTGCCCTATTGGCATGTCGGATCGGGCGATGTGGTTTGTGTGAGTGCTTCATCGCCCTTTTTCGTGGCGAGAAGCGTCGCGAGATCTCTCTTTGCGAGATGCATTGGCTGAGTACGGCATCGACTTGTGGTAGGTAGGTCTGCCATCTGGCCTGTCCATCGACGACTTCAAAAGGATCGAAGCCATCCTTTAGGCAAAGAGCGTATGCTGAGGTAAAGCGAATTTTGTTGCGGTCTAACTTACTTTTCATGAATTCATATCCATTTGCGGTACTCATGACTTACTTGTAACGGCGATAGCGGGGCAGGTTTGCGGGTGGGGAGGTCGCGCACGCTCAGCAACGCGACGTGAAGATGCTCTGGAGCGAGAGCTTCACCAGTCAAGCACGCCCCGCTGACTGCTCCTTGATCCATCATCTGACAGAACCAGCATCACGCAACGAAGAATTGGGTAGGATTTGCCTCTTGTAGGGGTGTGTGGCGAAAAGGCCCTCCGAAGAGCGTCTCAGGACAAAAATGCTTTGCTGCAAATAATTGTGTAATTTACTGAAGAAAATTTTGTCACGCTACAATTGTGTAATTCACTGCAGAAAATTTTGTCACGCTACATACATGGTCCAGGGGGTGGGATCGTATGGGATGAAGTTGGGATGATCTGGGGTGCTGGGCAAAACTTCGCCAGAACGAATCACTTTTTGCGTGAGATTGTGGATAAACCTGTGGGTAAGGCCCTATATTGCAAGGGTGATGACCGAGTTGGTGCATCTCAGATGGGGTGGGTTTGAAAATTTTCGGGAATTTATGGGACTTTTGTGGGGCAGGCTGATGCCCCTATATTTGGTGTCTGAGCTGCAGGCTTGCCGCCATAAATAGCGCCTACCCATTGAAAATTAACCATTTACTAACTGAATTTCGACGTTCAAAGACGCATCTCGACCCTGCGTGTCCCGCAAAAAACTATTGCCACCCATGAATTCCCATGGCATCCATAGTTCACACGATGAGAGACGGCTCGGGGCGCACAAGACCCCAGACACAAACTCATAAAAACAAAAGAGCAGGTTTCATACAGGCGCCGCTTTCATCGTGACACCAGAATCCGGCGCGCGGGCGAGCAGACATCCCCCCAGGTGGCGCGCGCAGTCGGAGACACCCGCTCAGCGGGTCAGCGGCGGGTTGATCAGTGGCAGCAGATCAACCCGCCGCTTTTCGTTTCAACCGGGGGACAAGATGGCGAGGCCAGGGACAGTGGGCCGTAGGCTGAGGTTCAGAGGCGAGTTCACCAACAAGGTGGACACTAAGGGGCGGGTATCTATCCCGGCTCCCTTTCGTCGTGTCCTCGAAGCTGGTGATCCGGACTGGACCGAAGGGCTGAACCCGAATTTTGTGATTGTCTATGGCGATCACCGCCGCAAATATCTTGAATGTTATACCGTCCAAGAGATGGAAGATGTGGAAGATCGCATCAGTAATATGAAACGTGGTAGCCAGAAACGCCGAGTTCTTGAGCGTTTGTTCTCGACCCAGTCGGTTACCACCAGTGTCGATGAAACGGGCCGTATTGTTTTGTCCGCCAAGCTGCGTGACAAAATCGGCCTGTCGAAAGAAGCCCAGTTTGCCTCCAACGTTGACACGTTCCAGATCTGGGAGCCGGCAACCTATGAGGACGAGCTGGCCTCGACCGAAGAATACCTTGATGAGATGGACGATGATTTCGATCCATTGATGCTTTTGGACGAAGATGAGGAAGACGAGGACCTGTGATGGCGCACTCCGGCGAGACCCCCGAAAAAGCCCCCCACGTCCCAGTCCTTCTGCGTCCATTGCTCGAAGCTGTGGCCCCTGTGCAAGGCACCTGGATTGACGGCACCTTTGGGGCGGGGGGCTATTCCCGTGGGTTGGTTGATGCAGGCGCGGAGCGCGTGATCGGGATTGACCGCGATCCGCTGGCGCATGAGATGGCGCTGGACTGGATTGGAACCTATCCTCAGATCGACATGGTCGAAGCCAATTTCGCGGATATGGATCGTGTGGCCGAAGCGGTGGATGGCGTCGTGTTGGATCTGGGCGTGTCCTCGATGCAGCTTGATCTGGCAGAACGCGGGTTTTCCTTCATGCGCGACGGGCCCTTGGATATGCGGATGGCGCAATCGGGGCGATCTGCGGCTGATCTGGTGAATGAGCTGTCGGATCAGGTGCTGGCCGATATTCTCTATCTGTACGGGGAAGAGCGGGCCTCGCGCCGGATTGCACGTGCCATTGTTGAGGCGCGCAAGCTTCAGCCCTTCGAGACCACTCTGCAGCTTGCTGAGGTGATCGAAAAATGCCTGCCGCGGCCCAAACCCAAACAGGCCCATCCCGCGACGCGCAGTTTTCAGGCGCTGCGGATCGCGGTGAATGACGAATACGGAGCGTTGTGGCGTGGGTTGATGTCCGCGGAGCGTGTTTTGCGTCCCGGAGGATTGTTGGCCGTTGTGACGTTCCATTCCATTGAAGATCGCATGGTCAAACGCTTCTTTCAGGAACACGGTGAAAAGAAAAAGCGCGTCAACCGCTATGCCACGGAAGAAGAACAGCAAACGCAACCCTTTGAGATTTTGACCCGCAAGGCCGTTGGACCGGACGCGCAGGAGTTGAAGGAAAACCCGCGCTCGCGGTCGGCCAAACTTCGTGTCGCCCGTCGTACCACAATTGCGTCGCGAGAGATTGAGGCGGATCTGATTGCCATGCCGGAACTGAAGGAGGGGCGCTGATGCGGACGGTTTTGTTTCTTCTGAGTGCGCTGGCGGTGATCGGATCAGGCTATTGGGCTTATCACGAGAATTATCAGACCCAGGATGAACTGGACCGTGTTGATGCGTTGCGGCGTGATATCGGTCAGGCGCATGAACGTATGGCGATGCTGCGTGCGGAGTGGGCCTATTTGAACCGGCCCGACCGGCTGCGCGATCTGGCGGATCTGAACTTTGCCCGCCTTGGACTTTTGCCGCTGCGCCCAGACCATTTTGCCGATGTGGATCAGGTGGCCTTTCCACCACCGCCGAATTTGGTGGAATTTAGTGAACCGATTGATGTGACCAGTGCAGGAGCGCCCAAGCCATGAACCGAACGCCGCTGCGCCCTTTGGCCCGGGTTCTGGAGGCCCGGGAAAAGGGAGAAAACCCCGACAACATCGAAAAAGAAAACCGCCGCCTGCGCCATGAAGAAATGCGAGACACCTCGCGTCTTCGTGCGGAAGGGCGGTTGCTGGTTTTGGGGGTGATGTTCTTTTGCGCCTTTGGTGTGATCGGTGCGCGTATGGGCACCATCGCCGCAAGCGAAGCGGAAGAGCCTCGTGCCGCCGCGACAGGATCACCCGTGGTAACAAGCCGGGCTGACATCGTGGATCGCAAGGGTCGTGTTCTTGCGACCAACATGAGCACCTATAGCCTGTATGCGCATCCTCAGCAGATGATCGAACCAGAGCGCGCTGCACAGGAATTGGGCCGAATTTTCCCGGATATCGATGTTCCTGCGCTGGCTGCCCGGTTCAATGACCCCGAACGTAAATTCGCTTGGGTGCGTCGCAGTATTAGCCCGGAACAGCGTCAGGCGGTGCATGACATTGGTGAGCCGGGGCTGTTGTTTGGGCCGCGTGAGATGCGGCTTTATCCCAATGGTGCCATCGCGGCGCATATCCTAGGCGGCACGCGTTTTGGGGTCGAAGGGGTGCATTCTGCTGAGATCGTTGGCTCGGCCGGACTTGAAAAGTTCATGGATGAGCGTCTGACCGACACCAAGCGCGATGGTGCGCCACTTGAGCTATCAATCGATCTGACGGTTCAGGCCGTATCAGAAGAAGTGCTCGACGCGGGCATGAAGCTTTTGAATGCCAAGGGCGCGGCCAGCGTGTTGATGGATGTGAAAACCGGTGAGGTGATCAGTCTGGTCAGCCTGCCGGATTTTGATCCCAACGACCGGCCCAACCCGCTGACCGAAGGCAATGCCTCGGACAGCCCGCTCTTTAATCGTGCGGTTCAGGGTGTGTATGAGCTTGGGTCGGCTTTCAAAATCTTCACTGCCGCGCAGGCCATGCAGTTGGGATTGGTTAATCCGAATACCGTGATCGACACCAAACCGCCGATGAAAGTGGGCGGATTTCGGATCGGTGAGTTTCAGAACAAGAACTATGGTGAGCTGACGGTCGAAGAGATCATCGTCAAAAGCTCGAACCGGGGCACCGGAAAAATGGCGCTGGCGATTGGGGTGGCCCGGCAACAGGAGTTCCTGCGCAATCTCGGTTTCTTCGATCCAACACCGTTGGAAATTGTCGAAGCCAAAGGCGGAAAGCCTTTGTTGCCCAAGAAATGGACCGACCTGAGTGCGGTTACCATTTCCTACGGCCATGGCATTTCAACGTCCCCGCTGCATCTGGCAGCAGGCTATGCGGCCATTGCCAATGGTGGGCGTGCGGTAGAGCCAACGTTGCTAAAACAAAACGGTCCCCAGATGGGGATGCAGATCATGGATCCGCAATCCGCGGCCGCGGCACGTTTGATGTTGCGTAAAGTGGTGACCGAGGGCACCGCCTCGTTTGGTGAGGTGCCAGGCTATCATGTTGGTGGCAAAACCGGGACGGCGGATAAGCCGAAAGAGCGGGGCGGCGGATATTACGAGGATAAGGTGATTGCCACCTTTGCCACGATCTTTCCGGCGCATGATCCCAAATACGCTTTGGTTGTCACGCTGGACGAACCTGTGGAAACAAGTGGCGAGAAACCGCGCAGAACCGCCGGTTGGACGGCTGTTCCAGTGGCCGCCGAAATGATCGGCCGAATTGCTCCGCTTCTGGGGTTGCGCCCCGAGTTCAAACGAGGGCAATTGGAGACCATCGTGCAGACCTCGAACTGAGGCGCACGCGCTTCAAGGACAAAGGCTGAGGGTGAGGTATGGGTCAAACAGTGAAAACTCTGGCCGAGCTGGGATTGACCGCGCGCGGCGGGCGTGAGGTGCAGATCACCGGCGTGGCTGTGGACAGTCGTGAGGTGGCAGAGGGATTTCTGTTTGCAGCGCTGCCGGGCACTCAGATCCATGGCGCGGCCTTCATTGAAATGGCGCTGCGCAAAGGCGCGGCGGCGATCCTGACCGACGCCGAGGGCGCGGAGCTCGCCGCGGCTGAGCTTGGTGCAAGTGATGCGGCGTTGGTGATTGCCGAGGACCCGCGACAGGCCCTAGCTTACACTGCGGCGCTTTGGTTTGGTGGCCAACCCGACCATGTTGTTGCTGTCACCGGGACAAACGGCAAAACTTCTGTTGCAACCTTTACGCGTCAGATCTGGCAGGCGCTGGGCCAACCCGCGATCAACCTTGGAACAACCGGGTTGGAAGGTGATTGGGAGGCCAAATCGAGCCATACCACGCCGGAACCCGTGACGTTACATGGCCTGTTGGCCGGGTCGCGCACGGCAGGAGTTGAGCATGCGGCGATGGAAGCTTCAAGCCATGGGTTGGCGCAGCGTAGATTGGATGGGGTTCATCTCACCGCCGCCGGGTTTACGAACTTTAGTCAGGATCATCTCGACTACCACGAGAGCTTTGACGACTACTTCGCCGCCAAAGCCGGATTGTTCGCACGGGTGTTGCCCGAAGATGGCACGGCCGTGATTAATATCGATGACCCGCGTGGCGTCGATATGTTGGCCATTGCTCATGCCCGTGGGCAGGAAGTGATCACCGTTGGCCGGGATGCTTCGGATCTGTGCCTCGAAAATCAACGCTTTGACGCAACCGGGCAGGATGTTCGGTTCAAATGGCGTGGTGTGGTACGACAGGAACGCTTGAGTTTGATTGGTGGGTTTCAGGCGGAAAACGTCTTGCTGGCAGCGGGGCTAGTGATTGCCTGTGGAGCGGACCCAACCGAGGTCTTTGATGTGTTGCCGCAACTGGGCACTGTGCGTGGACGCATGCAATTGGCGGCGACCCGCGAAAATGGCGCGGCGGTGTTTGTCGATTACTCACATACCCCCGATGCGGTGGCGACGGCGCTCAAAGCCCTGCGCCCGCATGTGATGGGGCGCTTGGTGGCCATTGTGGGTGCTGGCGGGGACCGCGATGCGGGCAAACGACCCCTGATGGGGGCTGCGGCGCATGACAATGCGGATCTGGTGATTATCTCCGACGACAATCCACGCAGCGAAGATCCGGTGGCCATTCGCGCGGCCGTGCTTGAGGGCGCGCCCGGTGCGCTTGAGGTGGGAGACCGCGCAGAAGCCATTCTGCGCGGTGTAGATGCGCTTGGGCCGGGGGATGCCTTGCTGATCTGTGGCAAAGGGCATGAAACCGGTCAGACCGTTGGTGATACAGTTTACCCATTTGATGATACCGAGCAGGCCAGCGTTGCTGTGGCCGCATTGGACGGGCGAGGTCTTTGACGATGACACATTTGTGGACTTCAGACGACGCGGTCAAAGCCACCGGTGGGCGTGCGACTTCCGACTGGCAAGTATCGGGCGTGTCGATTGACACCCGCTCGCTGCAACCCGGTGATCTGTTTGTGGCGTTGAAAGCGGCACGGGACGGACATGACTTTGTGGCGCAAGCGCTTGAGAACGGCGCTGGCGCGGCGCTTGTGAGCCGCATTCCAGACGGCCTGCCCGAAGATGCGCCTTTGTTGCTGGTCGACGATGTGCTGACCGCGTTGGAAGACCTTGGTATGGCGGCGCGGCATCGCACGCGGGCCAAGGTTGTCGCGGTCACCGGATCGGTTGGCAAAACCTCGACCAAAGAAATGCTGCGCACTGTTTTGGGCGCTCAGGGCACGGTGCATGCGGCTGAGAAAAGCTATAACAACCATTGGGGTGTGCCGCTGACACTGGCGCGGATGCCGCGGGATGTGGATTTTGCCGTGATCGAGATTGGCATGAACCATCCCGGTGAAATTGCCCCATTGGCGAAAATGGCCCGCCCACATGTGGCACTGATCACCATTGTCGCGCCGGCGCATCTGGCTGCGTTTGAAAGCCTTGCGGGCATTGCCGAAGAAAAGGCCTCTATCTATCAGGGGCTCGAACCCGAAGGCGTGGCCGTTCTGAACGGCGATCTTGAGGTGAGCGATCTTCTCACCACAGAGGCCAAGCGCCACACAGAGACTGTGGTGAGCTTTGGCGAAAGCGCAGAGGTGGATTTCCGGGCAACAGGCGTGTCGATCCGCGATGATTGTACCGTGGTGCAGGGGCAGACACAGGGCGCGCCGGTTCTATACAAAGTGCCGGTCCCCGGACGCCACTATGCGATCAATGCGATGGGGGTGCTTGCGACGGTTGCGGCGCTGGATCTTGATCAGGCTCTGGCTGTTGCGGCACTGGGCCGTTGGGTCCCCGGTGAGGGCCGGGGTGCGCGCGAAGAAATCGTGTTGGATATGGCCAATGCCGAGGCCCGGTTTGAGTTGATTGATGATGCCTATAACGCAAACCCCGCCTCATTGGCGGCGTCTCTGGAGGTGCTCGCTGCTGCGGAAACCGGGGCACGCGCGGGGCTTACCGGACGCGGACGGCGGGTGGCCTATATCGGCGACATGAAAGAGCTGGGCGCCACTGAAGCTGAGCTGCATCGGGCTGTGGCCGATCTGGCGGCGGTCCAAAATATTGATGTCATTCACTGTGTTGGCCCGTTGATGCAGCATCTGTATCAGGCGCTGCCCGAGGGCAAGCGCGGCCGCTGGGCCGAGACCAGCGCCGAAATCACTCAGGGCATCGGGCAGGATATCATTGCCGGTGATGTGGTTCTGGTCAAAGGATCGCTGTCGATGGCCTTGGCGCGGGTGGTTGACGCCTTGAAAAAAATGGGCCAAGCGCCCGTAAAACTGGACGGGTAAGGGACACTTCTATGCTGTATTGGCTGACAGGGCTTTCGGATGGCGGAGACCTCTTCAATCTGTTCCGCTATATTACTTTCCGGGCTGGGGGCGCCTTTTTCACCGCGCTGATTTTTGGGTTTCTGTTCGGCAAACCGCTGATCAATGTGCTGCGCAAAAAACAGGGCAAAGGCCAACCCATCCGCGATGATGGTCCGGAAGGGCATTTTGTCAAAGCAGGCACGCCAACCATGGGCGGTTTGCTGATCATTGGCGCTCTGGTCACCTCCACACTGCTTTGGGCGCGGCTGGACAATCCCTTTGTCTGGATGGTGCTGTTTGTGACCATCGCCTATGCATTGATCGGATTTGCCGACGATTATGCGAAAGTCAGCAAGCAAAACACCAAAGGTGTGTCGAGCAAGGTTCGTTTGCTTCTGGGATTTGTGATTGCGGGTATCGCCTCGGTTTGGGCCTCTGTGTATCACCCGGACATGCTGGCCAATCAGCTGGCCTTCCCGGTGTTCAAGGACGCGTTGTTCGATCTCGGATTGTTCTTTATCCCCTTCGCGATGTTTGTCATCGTTGGAGCGGCCAACGCGGTGAATTTGACCGATGGGCTGGACGGTCTGGCGATCATGCCCGTGATGATTGCTGCGACAACGCTGGGGATCATTGCCTATCTGGTGGGCCGCGTGGATGCGTCGGAATATCTGGATGTGCACTATGTGCCGGGCACCGGTGAGATCCTTGTCTTTACGGCGGGCATCGTCGGCGGCGGCATGGGGTTCTTGTGGTACAACGCACCTCCTGCTGCGGTGTTCATGGGGGATACGGGCTCGCTGGCACTGGGCGGCGCTTTGGGGGCAATTGCCGTTGCAACCAAACACGAGATTGTTCTGGGTATTGTCGGCGGTCTGTTTGTTGTCGAAGCGCTGAGCGTGATCATTCAGGTGCTGTACTTCAAGCGCACAGGAAAACGGGTGTTCCTGATGGCGCCGATCCACCATCACTATGAGAAAAAGGGATGGGCCGAGCCGCAGATTGTGATCCGGTTTTGGATCATCTCGCTGATCCTGGCGATCATCGGTCTGGCAACCTTGAAATTGCGTTGAGTTGAAAGGCACCTTCGGGTGCCTTTTTGCTGAAGAACCCGATTTTAAATAAAAATCGGGGCGAGGGCTTTGCCCCTCTGCCGCCCTGTTGGACGGCATTCACCCCAGAGTATTTATGAAAAGAAGAAATAGGGGGAGCATGCGGAATGCGGATTGTTGTTTCGGGCTGTTCGGGCGGCGGGAAATCCACCTTGTTGGCCGAAATGGCGGCGCGAGGCTGGGCGTGTTTTGAGGAACCCGGGCGCCGTGTGGTAGCGGAGGGGCTTACCCCATGGCAGGACATCGCAGGGTTTTGCGCGCGCTGCGTGACGCTGGCAGTGCAGGATTTTCACGCAGCGCGGCCGGGGGTGTCGTTGTTTGATCGCTCGTTTCTGGATGCGCTGATCTGGTTTGAGCAGGCGGGGCGACCGGTGCCAGACGCGGTAGCCAAAGCGGTTGAGGGGCTGCGCTATGACGAGGTGGTGTTTCTTGCGCCGCCCTGGCCGGAAATCTATGTTCAGGATGAGGCACGGCAGCATGATCTGCAGGCGGCGCTTGCAGAGTTTGACGCATTGTGTCAGCGCTTGCCCAAACATGGATATAGGGTTGAGATCCTGCCAAAGCTGCCTCTGTCTGAGCGGGCGGACTGGCTGGAGGCGCGACTGAAGGAGATGACATGATACCGGTGATGGGATTTTCGGGCGCAAAAGTGGGCGTTTTGGGATTGGGCCGGTCGGGGCTTTCGGCGGCGCGGGCGCTGCGCGAAGGTGGGGCGGAGGTCCTGGTCTGGGATGACGCGGCTGCGGGTCGGGAAAAGGCGGAGGCCGAAGGATTTGTGGCGCAGGATCTGCGGAAGGGGATCGAAGACCTGAGCTGTCTCGTTGTCTCGCCGGGAATTCCGCATCTTTACCCCACGCCAAACCCCGTGATCGCGGCGGCTCTGCGCGCGGGCGTGCCAGTGGACAATGACATCGGGTTGTTTTTCCGCTCGTTTGGGTCAGATGCCTGGATGGATTATGATCAGCCTCCTCGGGTGGTTGCTGTCACGGGGTCGAATGGAAAATCTACCACCTCGGCACTGATCCATCATCTTTTGGAAGAGGCGGGACGGCCAAGTCAGCTTGCGGGCAATATCGGCCGTGGGGTTCTTGATATTGATCCCCCGGAGGAAGGGGGCGTAGTGGTGCTTGAGCTGTCGAGCTATCAGACCGATCTGGCGCGCAGTCTGACGCCGGATGTGGCGGTCTTTACCAATCTCTCACCCGATCATCTGGACCGTCATCACGGCATGGGGGGCTATTTTGCCGCCAAGCGCCGCCTGTTCGCCGAAGGTGGTCCGGATCGTGCGGTGGTTGGTGTGGATGAGATGGAAGGTCAGTTTATGGCCAATCAGTTGAGCGAAGGCGCGGCGGATGATCGCGTGATCCGCGTATCGTCGGGCACCAAGCTTAATGGCCCGGGCTGGCAGGTCTTTGCGCGCAAAGGGTTTTTGACCGAATGGCGCAAGGGCCGTCAGGTGGCCTCGATTGATCTGCGCGAGGTGGCGGGTTTGCCGGGTGCCCACAATCACCAGAACGCCTGTGCCGCCTATGCGGCCTGTCGCGCGTTGAATGTCGCGCCGCGCCAGATTGAGGCCGGGTTGCACAGTTTTGGCGGTTTGCCGCATCGGTCGCAGCTTGTGGGGGACGCCAATGGGGTGCGGTTTGTGAACGATTCCAAGGCCACCAATGTGGATGCGGCTCTGAAGGCGCTACAGGCTTTTCCCAAGATCCGTTGGATCTGTGGAGGGTTGATGAAAGAAGGGGGGCTTGAGCCGCTGAAACCCGGATTTGATCATGTCGCCAAGGCCTATGTGATCGGGCGTGAGGCCGAGGCCTTTGCCTTGCAATTACCGGGTGTTGACACCGCGATTTGTACCACGATGGAGGCCGCTGTTGCGCAGGCCGCAGCGGAGGCACAGCCGGGCGAAGTTGTGCTTTTGGCGCCCGCCGCGGCAAGCTTTGATCAGTATGACAACTTTGAACTGCGGGGCGACGATTTCACCGCGCAGGTCAAAAAACTGTTGGGTTAAGCGGTGATGGCGCGGGCGGCAGCCATGGCCGAGGACCAGGCCCATTGGAAATTATAGCCGCCCAACCACCCGGTTACGTCAAGCGCTTCGCCGATGACATAGAAACCGGGCAGGGATTGGGACATCATGGTTTTTGACGAAAACCCATCGGTGTCGATCCCGCCCAGGGTGACCTCGGCGGTGCGGTAGCCTTCGCTGCCGGTGGGTTTGAGGGGCCAGCTGCGCAGCTGTGCCTGCAATTCGTCAATGCGGCGATCAGAGAGGTCGGCGATGTTGCCTTTGAAATCAAACTCTTGTGCCAGAAATGCGATCAGCCGTGCCGGTAAGTGATAGCCCAATTCGGTGGTGAGCGATTTGCGGCCTTCGCAGGTGCGTTTGGATTTCAGGATGCCCGCAAGATCGGTGTCGGGCAGGAGGTTGACGATAACCTCTTCGCCCTCGCGCCAGTAGCTTGAGATTTGCAGAACGGCGGGGCCGGACAACCCGCGGTGGGTGAACAAAAGCGCCTCTTCAAATCCGGCTTTGTCGTTTGAAATCCGTGAGTTGGTTGCTACACCCGAGATATCTGCGAAGCGCCCTTTGTCGAAGGTAAAGGGCACAAGTCCGGGGCGGGTTTCGGTCAGGGCGTGGCCAAATTGCGCGGCAATGTCATAGGCAAAGCCAGTGGCGCCCATCTTGGGGATCGACTTGCCCCCGGTGGCCAAAATCAGATTTTCCGAAATGATTTCAAGGGTTTTCCCCTCTTTTTCAACTCGCGTGCGAAACCCCTCGGGACCATGCGAGATCTCTTTGATCGAGGTTTGCAGCCAGAGTTTGGCACCGGCTTTCTCTATATTATTCAACAGCATAGAGACGACCTGGGTGGCTTTGTCATCGCAAAACAACTGGCCCAGTGTCTTTTCGTGCCAGGCAATTCCGTGGGTCGAGACCATCTCGATAAAGTCCCATTGGGTGTAGGTGCTTAGCGCGGATTTGTGAAAATGCGGATTCCCACCAAGGAAATTCTTAAATTCCACGTCCATATTTGTGAAATTGCAACGTCCTCCACCAGAGATGCGGATCTTCTCACCCGGGGCTTTGGCGTGGTCGATGACCAGAGTGTCGGGGCCACAGTGGCCTGCGGCCATCAGCCCGGCGGCACCGGCGCCAAGGATAAGAGTGCGTGTCTGCATCGGGGTCTCGCGTTTTGTACAGTTTGTACCTTTGGTACGCCCCTACGCGCAAATGGTACAAAACGGCAAGACCTGTTGCGCAGAGGCCGGGCGCTGGGTGCGTGGTTTGACAAGCTCAGGCGAGAAAACTGGAGGCATGACGAGATTCAATCACCGCTGTAACACACGCCTCAACTATAAGTTCCAGTCACCGGAACTGAGCAGCGCCAAGCTCAGGCGCGATCTGTCGTTTTACCTGCGCAAGATGGAAATGCAGGGCGACCGATTTTTGATCACCCGCAATGGCACAGCCGTGGCGGGTCTGGTGACGCCTTGGGATCTGCATGCTCTGGATGAGGTGGATTGCCGGTCCAGACAGGAAATTGAGCGGCGCGCCCATGAACACACCCAGCACATGCGTTGGCTCGAAGAAGCCCGTGAAATGGCCCGGCGGGGCGAAGACGTGCAGTGGGGGCGGCATATATGAACATGCCTTTTCGTGAAAAAATCGCAATCTTCACTTTATAGTTGATTGGGTGTCTGAGAGTTCCCACGATTGGTGCGTGTAACCAGTGGAGGCTGCTATGACTACCCTTTCGAAGTTATTGTCCGTTTCAATGTTTGCCACAAGTCTGATGGCTCATCCCGTTGTCGCGCTTGATGGCCATACCGAAGTCTACACCAAGCTGGGAGATTGTCATGTGCGCGCAAGCGTTTTCGGAAACCAAAGCGCGGATGTCACGCTGCAGGCGCCGGGTGATCCGACCTCGGGAGGATCTTTGTTCATAAATGGTAAGGCCACAGGATTTCGCGCCATTACGGTTGCCGATCTGGAAGGCTGTGGCTTCTCTCAGGTGAATAATTTGCAGCAACATGGTGCGACAGGGAGTTTTGCCGCCGACGATAATATAGGTTTTCAGTTTTCGGGGATCTATGGTGGCGTTCCTGTGAGTTTTCACGCGGCGTTGATTGGAGCAAGCAACACAGGGGCCAAGTTCACTTATGCCTATTTTGGCTCCCCTTCGGAAAATTTCGGGAGCTCAAGAACTGACTAACGCTTTCGCTTTATCAGCTGTGGCTCAGAGGGTGTCTCAAACGAGGCACCCTTTTTCGTTAACCCCTTTTCACTGGCTCCAACGCGCGATCCGGGTTAGTCTTGGGGGCAGACCCGGCAAACGGGCGAAACGAGCAGTTGAGGCGGATCTCTCATGACAGAGATGGTTTACGGCACGGCCCCCGTGCGCGATGTGGAACCCGTTTTACCGAAATGGTGGCGGACGGTTGATAAGTGGAGCTTGAGCTGCATCCTGATGTTGTTCGGGGTGGGGATTTTGCTGGGGCTTGCGGCCTCGCCCCCCTTGGCCGAACGCAATGGGTTGAACCCGTTCCACTATGTGCAGCGTCAGGCCTTTTTCGGCATCATGGCGATGATCGCGATGGTCTTTACCTCGATGATGGGGCCCTTGCTTGTTCGGCGTCTGTCGGTGCTTGGCTTTCTTGCGGCCTTTGTGGCGCTTGCGCTGTTGCCCGTGCTGGGCACGGATTTTGGCAAAGGGGCGGTGCGTTGGTATTCGCTTGGTTTTGCCTCGTTGCAGCCCTCTGAATTTCTCAAACCTGTGTTTGTGGTTGTCTCGGCCTGGCTGATGGGGGCGGGGCAAGAGCTTGGGGGGCCTCCGGGCCGGGTCTATAGCTTTGTCATGATGGTGGTGATTGTGCTGATGCTGGCGATGCAGCCGGACTTTGGCCAGGCCAGCCTGATCCTGTTCAGCTGGGGGGTGATGTGGTTTGTGGGCGGCGCGCCGATGATCCTGCTGATGGGGCTTGCGGCGCTTGTGGTTCTGGGCGGCATGGTTGCCTATAACGGGTCCGAGCACTTTGCCCGCCGTATCGATGGCTTTCTCAGCCCCGATGTCGATCCGAACACCCAGCTTGGCTATGCCACCAATGCCATCCGTGAGGGCGGCTTTTTCGGGGTTGGCGTGGGAGAAGGACAGGTGAAATGGAGCCTGCCGGATGCACATACCGATTTCATCATTGCGGTTGCGGCGGAGGAATATGGGCTTGTGCTCGTGCTGGCGATCATTGCGCTTTATGCAACCATTGTGGTGCGCAGCTTTATCCGGCTGATGCGCGAACGCGATCCGTTTATCCGTTATGCGGGCACAGGTCTGGCGGCGATTTTCGGCGTGCAGGCGATGATCAACATGGGGGTTGCGGTGCGTCTGTTGCCCGCAAAAGGCATGACCTTGCCCTTTGTCAGCTATGGCGGCTCGTCACTGATTGCGGGGGGGATTGCCGTGGGCATGTTGCTGGCCTTTACCCGGTCGCGGCCTCAGGGCGAGATCCACGATATTCTGCGGGCCCGGGTTCGGTGACGGAAAGGCGGGAATTCCCCGCCTTTTTTATTGCCCGTCTCGGCGATATTCTGCCGCAAGCTCTCAGAAGGTGAGGGCAACCCTTTATAGACGCGCGGTTGGGGCTGGTATATGGGACCCAGATCGTGGTGACGGAGATGTGAGAGAATGGCAGAGCGCAAGCCCCTGTTGGTGATGGCAGCCGGTGGAACCGGTGGGCATATGTTCCCAGCGCAGGCTTTGGCCGAAGAGATGCTGAAGCGGGGCTGGCGGGTGAAACTGTCAACCGATGACCGTGGTGCGCGCTATACCGGTGGTTTCCCTGATGGGGTTGAAATCGAACAGGTGTCTTCGGCGACCTTTGCGCGCGGTGGGGTGCTGGCCAAAGCGGTTGTGCCGTTCAAGATTGGGATGGGCGTGATCTCGATGGCCTGGCGGTTGTTCCGCGACAAGCCGGATCTTGTGGTGGGTTTTGGCGGCTATCCCTCGATCCCGGCTTTGGGGGCTGCGTGGTTGTTGAAACTGCCGCGTCTCATACATGAGCAAAACGGCGTGCTGGGGCGCACCAATGCGGGTTTTGCCACCAAAGTAGATGCCATTGCCTGCGGCACCATGCCGATTGATCTGCCCGAGGGTGTGGATGGCTATCACATTGGCAATCCGGTGCGACCCGAGGTTCTGGAGCGCGCAGGGGCGGGCTATATTGCGCCGGGGCCTTATCCCATGTCGATCCTGGTCATGGGTGGCAGTCAAGGCGCGCGCATTCTAAGCGACGTTGTGCCGCCAGCGATTGCGGCGCTGCCGCTGGATGTGGTGCAGAACCTGCGGGTGAGCCATCAGGCGCGGGATGAAGACGGCGAACGCGTGGCCGAGTTCTATGCAGAGCACGGCATCAATGCGGATGTGCAACCGTTCTTCCACGATGTGCCCGCCCGCATGAGCGAGGCGCAGCTGGTGATCAGCCGCGCGGGGGCGTCGAGCGTCGCGGATATCAGCGTGATTGGCCGACCGTCGATCCTGATCCCGCTGAAAATCGCCACCGGAGACCATCAGACGGTGAATGCACAGGCGCTGGTCGATGCGGGGGCGGCGGTGCGTCTGCCTGAAACGCGGCTGACGGTTGAGACAATGAAAGACGTGATCATGGCTATCCTGAGCGATGAGGCGGGGGCGATCAAGATGCATCATGCCGCCTTATCAGTGGGCAAGCCGGATGCGGCACAGCAACTGGCGGAAATGGTAGAACATTTCGCAGCGGGCGGCGACGCGCAACGCGCCGAATAAGACGGGTGGGCCCTCGGGGTGGACCGATGGGCTGAGGTAACAAGAGCACGCCTGAACAGGCAGAGGTGGGACATGAAAGATCTGGAACTCGAGCGAGGGGCAACCATGAACGGCGCAACCAAACTTCCCGGTGATGTAGGTGCGATCCACTTTGTGGGCATTGGCGGCATCGGCATGTCGGGGATCGCTGAGGTTTTGTTGAACCATGGCTACACCGTTCAGGGCTCGGATCTGAAGGCCTCGAAAATTACCAATCGGCTGGTGGAACTGGGCGCGAAGGTGATGATTGGTCAGGTGGCCGAAAATCTGGCCGATGCCGAGGTTGTGGTGATTTCATCGGCCATCAAGCCGGGTAACCCGGAGCTGGATGAAGCGCGCCGTCAGGGGCTTCCGGTGGTGCGTCGGGCCGAGATGCTGGCCGAGCTTATGCGGTTGAAATCCAATGTGGCCATCGCAGGCACCCACGGCAAAACCACCACCACCACCATGGTGGCCACCTTGCTGGATGCGGGCAAATTTGACCCCACCGTTGTCAATGGCGGCATCATCCATGCCTATGGCTCGAACGCTCGCATGGGTGAGGGCGAATGGATGGTGGTTGAGGCCGATGAAAGTGACGGCACCTTCAACCGTCTGCCTGCAACCGTGGCGATTGTGACCAACATTGATCCCGAACATATGGAGCACTGGGGCACCATCGAAAACCTGCGTCAGGGGTTTTATGATTTTGTCTCGAACATCCCGTTTTATGGTCTGGCGGTCTGCTGCACCGATCATCCGGAAGTGCAGGCTCTTGTTGGGCGGGTCACCGACCGCCGTGTCGTGACCTATGGCTTTAACGCGCAGGCCGATGTGCGCGCGGTCAACCTGACCTACAAAGGCGGAGTAGCGCATTTCGATGTGGCGTTTCAGGCCGAGGATATGGTGATCGAGGGCTGTACCCTGCCGATGCCGGGTGACCACAACGTGTCCAACGCCCTTTCAGCCGTGGCCGTGGCGCGCCATCTTGGGATGAGTGGCGATGAGATCCGCGAAGCTCTGGCGAACTTTGCCGGGGTGAACCGACGCTTCACCAAGGTAGGTGAAGTAAACGGGGTCACTGTGATCGACGATTATGGCCATCATCCGGTTGAGATCTCTGCCGTGCTCAAAGCCGCGCGGCAGGCCTGTGAGGGCCGTGTGATTGCCGTGCATCAGCCGCACCGCTATTCGCGTCTGTCACATCATTTCGAAGAGTTCTGCAGCTGTTTCAATGAGGCGGATGTTGTGGCGATCGCCGAGGTTTTTGCCGCAGGGGAAGAGCCGATTGAGGGCGCGAGCCGCGATGATCTTGTGGCCGGGTTGGTGCGCCATGGGCATCGTCATGCGCGGGCGATTGTCAATGAAGATGATCTCGAACGTCTGGTGCGCGAGCAGGCGCAGCCCGGTGATATGGTGGTCTGTCTCGGCGCTGGTACGATCAGTGCCTGGGCCAATGGGTTGCCCGCGCGTCTGGCGCAATAACCGCCGCCCTCAGGGGGCTCCCGCCCACCCAAACCCCGCCCCCATCGGGCGGCGATAGGGCGTAAAACTCATCCTGTTTGTTCTGCATCAAGGACGGCGCATGGCGCTGTCCTTTTTCAATGGGGCAGAACAGGAGGGTGACATGGCAGACCAATTGAAACGGCGCATCGGGCTTGGGCTGCTCACCGCCTATGGCGTGGGTGTCATGGTGGGCGCAGGGATCTATGTGCTGACCGGGGCCGTGGCCGGGCAGGCCGGGGTCTGGGCGCCATGGTCCTTTCTGTTGGCCGGTGTGATCGCCGCCCCCACAGCGCTGTCTTATGCCGAGTTCTCTACCCGCGTGCCCGAAGCCGCAGGTGAAGCCGCCTATGTGCGACAGGGGTTTGGCAGCGAGGCGCTGTCGATCCTGGTGGGATTGGCCATCGTTGTGGCGGGCAGCATATCCGCCGCCGCCGTGTTGCGCGGCGGGGCCGGGTATTTACTTGGGCTGATTGATCTGCCTCTGGCTCTGGTCCTCGTCGCGATGGGCGTGCTTTTGGTTGGCGTGGCAATATTCGGGGTGCTGGAGAGCCTTGGCTTGGCGGCTGTGTTCACCGCGATTGAGCTTGTTGGTCTGGCGCTTGTGGTCTGGGCGGGGGCCAGTTCTGAGCCTGTTGCGGCTGTGGCGCAGGCCGTGCCCTATGCGGGGATCGGGGCGGGCGCGATATTGGCGTTTTTTGCCTTTATCGGGTTCGAAGACATCGTGAATATGGCCGAAGAGGTGAAGAACCCCAGCCGTACCTTGCCACGGGCCATTCTGGCCTCTCTTGTCATCACCTCGCTGCTCTATGCCGTGGTCAGCTGGGCGGCGGTGCGAGCGGTGCCCGCCGATGTGCTGAGCGGATCGGAGCAGCCCTTGGCGTTGGTCTGGTCTCAGGCCACCGGGGGATCGGGGCGGTTTTTGTCGGCCATCGCCGTGTTTGCGGCCTTAAACGGGGTGCTCGCGCAGATCGTGATGGCCAGTCGGGTGTTGTTCGGTCTGGGCAAAACCGGTGGCAGTTTGGCGGTGTTCCGCAAGAGCCACCCCCGATTTGGCACGCCGGTTCTGGCAAGCCTATGTGTGGGATCCGCCGTCGTGTTGGGCGCGTTGCTATTGCCCGTGGCTGTTCTGGCTGAGATGACCTCGACGGTGTTGCTTGCGGTGTTTGTGCTGGTCAATGCGGCCCTGATTGTGGTCAAACAACGGGGGGAAGCGGGGCCCTTTGAAGTGCCGCTTTGGGTGCCCTATGCTGGTCTTCTTATGGCGGCGGGGGCGTTGATCGGAGGGATCTTGGGATGAGTTGGGCCTTGATCAGTGGGGCGCTCTGGGCGCTGGCCTCGGCCGGGGTGGCGATGCTGCCGATGCGGCGGCAATATGTGCCTGGGGTGATCTTGCTGATCGCGGCGCCTGTGTTGATCCTGTGGATTGGTGCAAGCCACGGCTGGGCCATTGCTGTGCTCTGTCTGTTGGGGTTTTTGTCGATGTTTCGCAACCCGTTGCGCTATTTCTGGCGCCGCGCTTTGGGGAAAGCGACGCCGCCCCACGACTAACCCCCTTGTCAGACGTTAACAGTTACGTCAGTATCCCGCCGCGTAAGGCATGAGGGGGCGTTATGAGCCTGTCGTTGATTTTGGTGTTTGTCTGGCTGCTTGCGGCCAACCTGCTGGCGATGCTGCCCAGCCGGGACAATCATTGGAGCCGGGCCTATGTGCTGATTGCGATTGGCATTCCTCTGCTGGGCTATGTCACCTATGAAAACGGCCCCTGGGTGGGTCTGATTTCGCTCTTTGCCGGGGCAAGCGTGCTGCGCTGGCCGCTACGCTATCTGCTGCGCTGGCTGCGCGGACGGTTCAGCGGCTGATCGCGACCTCTGCATTTTTGTTGAAGCGCTGTGCAGATTTTGTGACGTGACCCGCCTCGCGCACATTCCCATATTAAAGACATCGGGGCCACGCGGGCCCTTGGGGATGTATCATGCTGCTCACTGTTCCATTTCTCTCGTTTCTCACCGGCCTGTTTGCAGGCTATCTGCCCTTTGTGCGCGGACAGGTTCTGACCGGTCGCGCGCTGATTGCCGGGGCCACGGGTTTCACCGCCTGGGTGGTCTGGCAGGACCAGACCGCACCGGGCCTGGACGGGGTGATCTATTCGCTGATGCTCTGGGCCATGGTGCTGCCCGGGCTGGTCGGAGGCGTGCTCGGCTCGCTCGTTGGCGTGCTGCGCTGCCCCAGAGGTGTGACCTGCTGAAGCAGTGTGATCTGGGTTTGAAATAACCTTGTGTTTGCGGGCGGAGATGCGCAATTGTCCGCCTTATGGTTGACGTAAAAGATATTATTCAGGCTAAGCCAATACGAAACCGGAGCGATCTGGAAAGTTGGTTTAACGAATTTCCTCAAGATAGCGAGGCGCAGCGCTCAGAGTGTAAGAGCATTTTGGGTATGGTCGCTTGGCGTGCTACAATGCGCCGGTTTCCCGAATACTGGTCTATTTGGCTGTTGAAAAAGGATACTAACGCGGGACGACCTTTACCCGTTACTACTGCGCGCTATCTGTTTCTGACTTGGGCCCTGTTATGTGGCGCGGAAAAACAAGCAGTTATACATCTCAAAGAGATTTCAAACCGTCAACAAACTCAGAGTGCCGACGCCTCTGAAGAATTGAATGCGGGCTCAACCGTGCGGGCCGCATCAGCGAACCTCGTGAAAGGCTTGTTGGATAACAATTGGAGCCGGTCGGTAGAAACTCTTCTAGATACCGTGGAAATTGCGGCTGGTGCGGTTGGGCCAAAGGGGAGTGATCATTGGGCAGATATTCACGGCGACGCTTCGGTACTCGGGACTGAGGGGCGGCTAGCAACAAAACCACTTCTTGTTCATACGGAGAATTTCAAGAACCGGCTGCATGAGTTGGCCCACAACCTAAATAAAGGAAGCAAGCGAGAGCTTTCACAGTTTTGGCTCTGGTGGGTGGAGAAGATGATTGAAGGCTTTCCCGCTGGTGCAACGTTCTCACCCATTGATGAACTTGTTAAGTTGCCAAGTGAGGTTTGGGCGGACGTAGAAGAAACTCTTGAACGCGTTTATGACACTTGGGCTAATCATCTAAGCGGTCATTTGGCGAAGAGATCGTTGGATCTCGAAGGGGATTTGAATCGATTGAATGAGGTCGCGGAACAAGGAAGGCTCCAGATCTCCGGAAACCGCAAGGCCATCGATCTCGTGAAAAGAAATTGGAGCAACGTATCTGATTCTTGTAAGCGTTATCGAACTGAGACTGAAGGCTGGATGCAAGAAGCGCGCATCAGTCAATCCGAATTCAGAGAAAAATACGAGCAACTCCAAGGTGAACTGAGCTTAGCAAAGGAGCAGTTGAGTCAGTTTGATAAGCAGCTCAAGGTTAAACTCGAAAGCGCCGAGGAGGCCCTGAAGCAAAGACATATCTTCTCGAAGCCTATTGAACTTTGGGAAGGGAAGCAGCGTGAGCATTCTACCGCTAGGAATTGGGCCTTTGGCTGGTTCCTTTCTGGCCTGAGTGTCACTGCGGGGGCGATGGTTCTTGGGGTCCTATACCTCATCAATTCCGCTGCCAAAGTCGAAGAGTTTTTAATGCCGCTGGGATGTGATGCGGCGAAGGTAAGCCAAGGGCTGTGCTCCGGATTCGGAGTGAAGGGTGTTCTCTTTGTTACCGTAGTTCTGACCTTCTTCACGCTTCTTCTCTGGGTCACGCGCATCAAAATGAAAGAATACCTTTCGGAGCGGCATCTGTATTTGGATGCTCGAGAGAGAGTGGCGTTTGCAGGCACCTATATCGAACTGCTTGCTTCGGGTGATGGTGCGTCTGAAGAGGTTCGTGACCAAAGGGCGATTGTGTACGGGGCCTTGTTCCGTCCAAGCTCGGATGGCCTTGTCAAAGATGAGGGTGGGCTTGACCCTTCTGTGGCGGCGGCGATCAGCAAGTTGTTGGCGAAGTAGCGTAACCCTGCCACCCGTCGCTTCCCCGATTGCGCCGGGGGCGGGGTTGGCTTAGGAGGCTGGGGCGGTGCTCTGTGCGCAGGGGCGCTGTGCGACAAAAAATCGGTGCTGTTATGACCCAAATGCCTTCTGTCCGTGGAAAACTGACCCCCAATCGTGATCTCTCAGGTCTGACCTGGCTGCGTGTGGGCGGGCCTGCGGATTATCTGTTTCAGCCCGTCGATCTGGAGGATCTCAAGGCCTTTCTGGCGGCGCTGCCCGAGGATGTGGCGGTGTTTCCTATGGGGGTTGGGTCGAACCTGATTGTGCGCGATGGCGGCATTCGCGCGGTGGTGATCCGGCTGGGGCGGGGCTTTAACGGCATTTCGGTTGAGGGCAGTCGGGTGACAGCCGGGGCGGCGGCGCTGGATGCGCATGTGGCGCGCAAGGCGGCAGAGGCCGGGGTTGATCTGACCTTCCTGCGCACTATTCCCGGCAGTATCGGTGGCGCGGTGCGGATGAATGCGGGCTGTTACGGGTCTTATGTGGCGGATCATCTGGTCCACATTCGGGTTGTGACCCGGGCTGGCGAGGAAAAGATCCTGAGTGCAGACGCGTTGCAGTTTCAGTACCGCCAGAGCGAGTTGCCCGAGGGGTGGGTCATTGTCGAGGCGGTGTTTGAGGGCGAGGCCGGAGAACCTGAGGCGTTAGACGCGCATATGACGGCGCAGTTGCAAAAGCGCGACGAGACCCAGCCCACCAAGGACCGCACCGCCGGCAGCACTTTCCGTAATCCCGCTGGTTTTAGCTCAACCGGGCAGGCGAACGACACGCATGAGTTGAAGGCGTGGAAGGTGATTGATGACGCAGGCATGCGTGGTGCAACCTTGGGTGGTGCACAAATGAGCGAGAAACACTCGAACTTTCTGACCAATGCTGACGCTGCGACAGCGGCGGATCTGGAAGGTTTGGGCGAAGAAGTGAGAAAAAGGGTTTTCCAAAACAGCGGAATAGAGCTAGTATGGGAAATCATGCGGGTCGGCGAACCGATCCCGGATGCGGGCTAACCTTTCGGATCTGAAAACAGACCAAGGCACAGGCCGCACAATAAAAGCGATCACAGGCAGATCGTAAAAGACACCGGGATACACCCGGCGAAATCGAGCAGGGGACATCCCCTGAAACAAAAATGGGGTCAAAGACCCCGCGTCAGAGGCGGTTTTTGGGATGTCGAGCAGGGCACTCCCGAAAGTGGCGGTATTATTGGGCGGACCTTCAGCTGAACGCGAAGTGTCGCTTGTTTCCGGGCGGGAATGTGCCGCCGCTTTGAGGGGCGAAGGATTTGAGGTTGTCGAGATCGACGCGGGCCAGGATTTGGTCGAGCGGCTGAGCGAGGTGCAACCCGACGTCGTGTTCAATGCGCTGCATGGGCGTTGGGGCGAAGATGGCTGTGTGCAGGGCCTGTTGGAATGGCTGCGCCTTCCTTACACACATTCCGGTGTGATGGCCTCGTCCATGGCGATGGACAAAGAACGTACCAAAGAGATTTATCGCGCCGCAGGGTTGCCGGTGGCCGAGAGCGTGCTGGCAGATCGCGATGCGGTTGAACGCGACCACGTCATGACGCCACCCTATGTGGTGAAACCCTATAACGAAGGTTCGTCGGTCGGGATCTATATCGTTCACGAGGCGGCCAATGGTCCGCCCATTCTGTCGGAAGAGATGCCGCAGACCGTGATGGTTGAGGGCTATGTCACCGGACGTGAGCTCACATGCACCGTGATGGGGGATCGGGTTCTGCCGGTCACCGATATCATCACCGACGGCTGGTACGATTATGAGGCCAAATATGCCGCCGGTGGGTCGCGCCATGTGTGCCCGGCTGAGCTGCCCGATGAGATCACCGAAGCCTGTCAGGATTATGCGCTGCGCGCCCATCAGGCGTTGGGCTGCAAGGGCATCAGTCGTACGGATTTCCGCTGGGATGAGGCCAAGGGTCTGGACGGAATTGTCCTGCTTGAAACCAATACCCAGCCAGGGATGACACCCACGTCGCTGTCGCCGGAGCAGGCGCAGGCGGTGGGGCTGAGCTTTGGTCAGCTTTGCGCGTGGTTGGTGGAGGATGCCTCATGCGTGCGCTGAGACGGGCTGATGGACCTCCGATCAATGATCCGGCGCCGTCCAGGCTTTCGTATCGGGTTGAGCGGTTGAAATTAACACCTGCGTTCCGGTTTGGCACGCGGGTTGTTTTGCCATTTGTGCTTGTCGCCGGGGCGATTGGCTATTGGGCGTCGATTGCTGAGAACCGTCAGATGGTGGCGGATCTGGGCATGGAAATTCGCGATGCCATTGCCGGGCGGCCGGAGTTTCAGGTCAAACTGATGGCGGTGGATGGGGCGAGCCCTCGGGTTGCGGAGGATATCCGCAAACTGCTGCCTATCGACTTCCCGGTGAGCTCGTTTGATCTTGAGCTGGATGAGATCCTTGAGACCGTTGGTGCCTTGCATGCCGTGAGCTCAGCCGAGGTGAAGATCCGCACCGGTGGGGTGTTGCAGGTGGATGTTGTTGAACGTCAGCCTGCGGTGTTGCGCCGGGGGGATCGTGGACTTGAGCTTTTGGATGCCACGGGCATTCTTGTCGGGCCCGCTCCGTCGCGGGCGCATTATGTGGGCTTGCCGGTGATTGCGGGCGAGGGCGCGCATGATGCGGTGGCTGAGGCGCTTGATCTCTTTGCTGTGACTGGGCCTTTGCGGGGTCGTTTGCGCGGGTTTGAACGCATGGGCGCGCGGCGCTGGGATGTGGTTCTGGACCGGGGACAGCGTATTTTGCTGCCGGAAACCGGTGCGGTGCAGGCGCTGGAGCGCACGATCGCCATGGATCAGGCGATCAATATCAAATTGATGTCGCGGGACATTGTTGCGGTGGATCTGCGTCTGCCGCATCGTCCTGTTTTACGTATGAGTGACCAAGCCGCACAGCAGATGCGGCAGATAAAAGCATTTGAGGCTGGTGGAGAATAAGAATGATCGAGCTTTACGAGTCACAAAGAGCCATGCGCAATATGCGCAAAGCTGCGATGCAACGCGGTGTTGTGGCCATTCTGGATGTGGGCAGCTCAAAGATTGCCTGTCTGGTGCTGCGCTTTGATGGGTCTGATCCCAGTGATGAGGGCATTGGTAGTCTGGCGGGGCAAAGCGGGTTTCGTGTGATTGGTGCAGCGACCACGCGGTCGCGCGGCGTCAAGTTCGGCGAAATCAACAGCATGGGCGAAACCGAGCGTGCCATCCGTACCGCCGTTCAGGCGGCGCAGAAGATGGCCGGTATCCGGGTGGATCACGTGATTGCCTGTTTCTCAGGTGGCGGACCACGCAGCTATGGGCTTGCGGGCAATGTCGATGTGATGGGCGTTACCGTGGATGAGCAGGATGTGGCACGCGTGTTGTCGGCCTGTGATGTGCCAGACTACGGCCATGGTCGTGAAGTGCTGCATGCCCAGCCGGTGAACTTTGCGCTGGATCATCGCTCGGGGTTGAGCGATCCGCGCGGGCAGATCGGCAATGAGCTGTCGTGTGACATGCATATGCTGACGGTGGGTGCGCAGGCGGTTCAAAACCTGGCCCATTGCGTCAAACGCTGTGATCTTGAGCTCGCCGGTTTGGCGTCGTCATCTTATGTGTCCGGTGTTTCGGCGCTTGTGGAGGACGAACAAGAGCTGGGCGCGGCCTGTATCGATATGGGCGGTGGAAGCACCGGCGTGTCGATCTTCATCAAAAAGCACATGATCTATTCCGACGCGGTGCGCATGGGGGGCGATCACGTCACCAGCGACATTTCGATGGGGCTTCAGGTGCCGACGGCCACGGCTGAGCGGATCAAGACTTTCTATGGCGGCGTGCATGCCACGGGCATGGATGACCGTGAGATGATCGAAACCGGGGGCGAGACGGGCGATTGGGAACATGACCGCCGCACCGTAAGCCGTACCGAGCTGATCGGGATCATGCGTCCACGTGTTGAAGAGATTCTCGAAGAGGTGCGGGTCTGTCTCGACAATGCGGGCTTTGATCACCTGCCCAGCAAACAGATTGTTCTGACCGGGGGCGCAAGCCAGATCCCTGGCCTTGACGGTCTGGCCTCAAAGATCCTCGGGCATCAGGTGCGTCTTGGGCGGCCGTTGCGGGTCCATGGGCTTCCGCAGGCGGCGACCGGGCCGGGCTTTGCCGGGGCTGTGGGGCTGTCGCTCTTTGCGGCGCATCCGCAGGATGAATGGTGGGACTTCGAAATTCCTGTCGATAAATATCCAACCCGCAGCCTGAAGCGCGCGGTGCAGTGGTTCCGCGACAACTGGTGATGGGTGTCACCAAATGAGGTCAAAAAGGGTCGCCTGTTTTGGGCGGCCTCTTTTTTATCCACAGGTTTCTTGTGCATAAGACCGGGAAAAACGGGGGATATCCTTCGGTTTTTGAGTGACAGTCCGGGGCAGGGGCGTTAAAACCTTTTTAACAGACGCCGACACAAGCGGCGCAGGAGGGGCGAGCAGGTCTTTCCACATCTTAGAACCACATGGATTTGGTGCCGGGTGTCCAGCGCCACTTGCTGTGTGTGGTATGTCGTATCCGATCAACCGCAAAATCTGTGGGGTTCGGCGAAATCCTGCGTATTGATGTCAAAAACATGCCTCATTTGGTATGAAAACCGCGTTTTTCGCGTGACGAGTCCAGCGTGTCGCGCTAATCTGGGGCTGAACAGGCGGAGGACAGGCCTGGATTTGCCCAAATAACAATCAGGCGGACAGACAAATGACATTGAACCTTTCCATGCCCGGTCAGGAAGAGTTGAAACCGCGTATCACGGTATTCGGCGTGGGCGGGGCTGGCGGCAACGCCGTCAACAACATGATCGAAAAGCAGCTGGAAGGTGTGGACTTTGTCGTCGCCAACACCGACGCCCAAGCGCTTCAGCAAAGCCAGTCTGAACAGCGTGTTCAGCTGGGCGTAAAAGTCACCGAAGGTCTGGGCGCCGGAGCCCGCGCCACCGTTGGTGCCGCGGCTGCCGAAGAAAGCATTGAACAGATCGTTGATCATCTGGCGGGCGCACATATGTGCTTTATCACCGCTGGCATGGGCGGTGGCACCGGCACGGGTGCTGCGCCGATCATCGCACAGGCCGCACGCGAGCTTGGTGTTCTGACCGTTGGTGTTGTGACCAAACCGTTCCAGTTTGAGGGCAACAAACGGATGCGTCAGGCCGAAGCTGGCGTTGAGCAGCTTCAGAAGGTGGTCGATACGCTGATCATCATTCCGAACCAGAACCTGTTCCGTCTGGCCAATGAAAAAACCACCTTTACCGAAGCCTTCTCGATGGCAGACGATGTTCTGTATCAAGGTGTGAAGGGTGTGACCGACCTGATGGTACGCCCCGGTCTGATCAACCTCGACTTTGCCGATGTACGCGCCGTGATGGACGAGATGGGCAAAGCCATGATGGGCACCGGCGAAGCCGAAGGCGAAGATCGCGCAGTTCAGGCGGCAGAGAAGGCGATTGCCAACCCGCTGCTGGACGAGATCAGCCTCAAAGGCGCACGCGGCGTGTTGATCAACATCACCGGCGGCCACGACCTGACCCTGTTCGAACTGGACGAAGCTGCAAACCGCATTCGCGAAGAAGTGGACCCCGAGGCCAATATCATTGTTGGCTCGACCTTGGATGAATCTCTGGGTGGCCACATGCGTGTGTCGGTGGTTGCCACCGGGATCGACGCGGTGGAAAGCCATGCCGATACGCCGCTGCCGCGCCGTTCGTTGGCCCAACCGGCCCAGACCAAAACCATTGACGCACCAGCCGCCGCTCCGGTTGCGGCCCCCGTGGCAGCCCCTGTTGCGGCTCAGGCCCCTGTTGCGGCCCCTGCACCCGCTCCGGCCCCTCAGGCCGCGGCGCCCGCTCCGGTTGCGGAACAGTATGAAGATGAAGAACCTTCGCTGTTTCAAGGGCTAGACGCTCAGCGTGCGGCAGCAGAAGAACAGATGGAAACCATCTTCGACGATGAGCCTGCTTTGGGGGACGACGGTCTGCCGCGTCCGGCTTATCAGCCGCAGGTTGCTGAGTTCCGTCCGCAGCCCGATAGCCTTGAAGCTGATCCGCAGGACTTTGTTGCGCCTCGTGCTCCGGCCCCAGGCACACCCAGCCCTGAGACCATGGCACGTATGCGGGCTGCTGTGACGCATCAGCGCGAATCAACTGAGGCTGCGGCTCCTGCAGCTCAGCCGCAACAGGCCGAGCCGCGGAAAGCAGGTTTCTCAGTGAACTCGCTGATTGGCCGTATGACGGGCAACTCCGCTCCGGCAGAACAGCCTCAGCAACCGGCGCGCCGCCAGCAGCCGACCATGCAGGCACAGCGCCCTGCTCCAATGCCGCAGGCCGAGGCGGAGCCCGAAGATGACCGGATCGAAATTCCGGCCTTCCTGCGCCGTCAGGCGAACTGACTTAACCCAGAAGCTAGGTAAAGCTTTAAGCGCTCCCATTTGGGGGCGCTTTTTCTTTGTGACATCTGTTGCAACAAAGGGGTGTTTTGTGAAGAAAAGTCAGGTTTTCCGCTAACATTTTGCGGTAACCAATCGTAAACCTTCTGTGGAAAGCTCTTGGATTGTCTATTTTTTACAATATCTTACCTTGATGTTTCGACGGGTGCGCGGGGAATCGCCGATTGTTACAAAGTGATGTTTCAGGTGGTTACAATGTTTGATTTGAGCGCGGCCCTCGCTTTGCCTTATTGCAGACGCAAAGCCGTGCCCGTTGGGGATAGAGGTGCGGTAACATCAGGATACACCCGTGCAATCAACTCTGCGTTCTGCCATCACTTTTCAGGGCTTTGGCCTGCATTCCGGTAAACCTGCCCGAATGACAATCCATCCTGCTGATGTCGACCATGGGGTTCTTTTCACGCGCACAGATGTCACCGAGTGCGACGCCAAGGTGCCCGCGTTCTGGGATCTGGTGAAGACCTCTCCGCTGTGCACGATGCTTGTCAATGAGGCCGGTGTTTCGGTTTCGACCGTTGAACATATCATGGCAGCTCTGGCCGGATGTGGTGTCCATAACGCCTATATCGAAATTGATGGTCCAGAGGTCCCCATTCTGGACGGATCCAGCGCGCCCTTTGTCAAAGGCATTCTGCAGCAGGGCGTTACCCGTCAGGCCGCGCCGCTGCGGGCGATTGAAATTCTCACACCGGTTCAGGTGAACACCGCTGCCGGTTGGGCGCGTCTGAGCCCCAACGCCACTGGCGAAGCGGGCCTGCAGATGTCGTTTCACATCGATTTTGCCGATCCGGCAATTGGGGTGCAGGATAAAAATCTGAAACTGGCCAATGGCAGTTTTGTGCGCGAGCTCTGTGACAGCCGCACTTTCTGTCGTGTGCAGGACGTGGACGCGATGCGGGCTGCGGGCAAGGCGCTTGGCGGGACCTATGAAAATGCTGTGGTCGTCGATGGTGACAAGGTTCTGAGCCCCGGCGGTTTGCGCCGTCAGGACGAGGCCGTGCGCCACAAGATGCTGGATGCCGTGGGTGACCTTGCTCTGGCGGGCGCACCGATTCTCGGCACCTATACGGGCCATAAGGCTGGCCATGCCATCACCAACATGCTGTTGCGCGCGGTCTTTGCCACGCCGGACGCCTATCGGATCGTCACCTGTGACGAGACTGTGTCAGCGGCATTGCCTGGGGCAGGCGTTGATCTGCGGGAAATGCCTGCGGTTGCCTGATTTTATGGGTTTTGGGCAGGTTTAGTCCGAAACGCAGGAGTTTGGCCCAGATATGGGCGCTTCCCTGCCGATGAAATCCCGCTAAAGTCATTTTGCCTCGGGATTTTCTGTGCTAGACCCATGCCAATAGTGGGCCACTTCGGGGGCTGGGACGTGAGCAAGGGATTGTCGAGTATGGCAGGGGGATCGCGCAAATATCTGGTCGGAGTGGCCTTGGCCATGTTTGCATTGGCCGGATGCAGCGAATTTGGACGCAAAGACGTCGGCCCCGGGGGCCAGCCTTTGGACGCGTTTACAGCGAAACAAATCTTTGAGCGCGGCGAGTTTGAGCTTGAGGCCAAAGACAACGAAGATGCGGCGTTCTACTTTGGTGAGATCGAGCGTCTTTATCCCTATTCTGAATGGGCCAAACGCGGCCTGATCATGCAGGCCTACGCCTATCATCAGGACAAAGACTATGAGAACGCGCGCAGTGCGGCGCAGCGATTCATTGACTTTTACCCGGCGGACGACGACGCGGCCTATGCGGCCTATTTGTTGGCGCTGAGCTATTACGACCAAATCGAACTGGTTGGCCGTGACCAGGGCCTGACCTTTCAGGCGCTGCAATCGCTGCGCGCGGTTATCGAACGTTATCCCGATAGCGAATATGCGCGGTCTTCGATTCTGAAATTCGATCTCGCCTTTGACCACCTTGCGGGCAAAGAGATGGAGATCGGGCGCTATTACCTCAAACGTGACCACTTTGGTGCAGCGATCAACCGGTTCCGGGTTGTGGTGGAAGATTTCCAGACCACAACACATACCGCCGAGGCGCTTTATCGTCTGATCGAAGGTTACCTGTCGCTGGGGCTGACCGAAGAAGCCCAGACAGCGGGTGCGATTTTGGGTCACAACTATCAGTCGACGGATTGGTATGAAGACGGCTTCAACCTGCTGACCGGGCAGGGGCTTGAGCCGAAGGTGTTTGACGGCAATTGGTTGGGTGCAGTGTATCGCCAGGTTCTCAAAGGCGAGTGGCTTTAAAGGACGGCCGGGCGACCGGACCGGTGGCGAGACGATGCTGCGCGCACTAGAAATACGTGACATGTTGATCATTGAGCGGCTGGACCTTGGGTTCCAGCCGGGTCTCAATGTGCTGACCGGGGAAACCGGGGCGGGTAAGTCCATCCTCTTGGATTCTCTGGGTTTTGTGTTGGGTTGGCGTGGGCGGGCCGAGCTTGTCCGCACGGGCGCTGCACAGGGTGAAGTCACCGCTGTGTTCGACCTGCCTGCAGGACATGTCGCGCATGGTGTGCTGGATGAAGCGGGGCTGCCTGGCGGGGATGAGCTTATCCTGCGGCGGGTGAACACCGCTGAAGGGCGCAAAACCGGCTGGGTGAATGACCGGCGTGTCTCGGGCGAGGTGCTGCGACAGTTGTCGGCCACCTTGGTCGAACTGCATGGCCAGCATGATGATCGCGGTTTGCTTGATCCCAAAGGGCATCGCGCCATTTTGGATGTCTATGCCAATACCGATGCCCAACAGGCCGCTGTGCGCAGCGCCTGGGGGAATGTTGGCAAGGCGCGCAAGGCGTTGAATGCGGCGCAGGTTGCACTGGATGAGGTGCGCGCCGAAGAAGAATTTCTGCGCCATGCGGTTGGTGAATTGACGAATCTTTCACCCGAGGCCGGAGAAGAGGCGCAGCTGGATAGCCGACGCCGCATGATGCAGGCCGCTGAGCGCATTCGCGATGAGATCACACAGGCCTCAAATGCTCTGGGTTATGACGGGGCAGAGGGCGCCATGTCCAATGCTCTGCGTTGGTTGGAAGGCGCCTCTGATGGGGCAGAAGGACGTCTTGATGCCCCGATGAATGCGCTGACCCGTGCGATGGCCGAGCTTGATGAAGCGGCACGCGGGGTTGCGGATTGTCTGGATGCGTTGCGGTTCAATCCGGCAGAGTTGGAAGACACCGAAGAGCGTTTGTTTGCAATCCGTGGGTTGGCACGCAAACATCAGGTGCAGCCGGATGAGCTTGCGGATCTGGCGGCGACCTTGTCGGGACGGCTTGAGGCGCTGGACGCCGGTGAGGCGCGGATCGATGACCTGCGCAAAGCGGTTCTTGAGGCCGAGCGCGCCTATGATACGGCTGCCACTGCTTTGACCGAAGCCCGTGTCGCCGCGGCCGCGCGGTTGGATGCCGCTGTGGCCTCTGAGCTCGCGCCGTTGAAAATGGAACGTGCGGTCTTCCGCACCGAAATCACTTTGGCGCCTGAGGGCCCTGAGGGGCGCGATGCGGTGACCTTTACTGTGGCGACCAACCCAGGATCCCCCTCTGGTCCGTTGAATAAAATCGCGTCGGGTGGTGAGCTTAGTCGCTTTCTTTTGGCGCTCAAAGTCTGTCTGTCTGAGGAACGCAATGCTGGCGTGACCATGATCTTTGACGAGATCGACCGGGGCGTTGGCGGGGCCACCGCCGATGCGGTGGGGCGGCGTCTTAAAGCGCTGGCTGGAGATGGTCAGGTGCTTGTTGTGACGCACTCACCGCAGGTGGCGGCGCTTGGCGGACATCACTGGCGTGTTGAAAAGCGCGTGACGGATGGGGTGACCACTTCGACCGTGGTGCCTCTGGATGATGGCGAGCGGGAAGATGAAGTCTCGCGCATGCTCGCCGGGGATGTGATCACCGACGGCGCGCGGGCGGCGGCCCGGGCGCTACTTGATGGGTGAACCGGCCACAGCGGTCCTAAGGCACATGCGGACCTAGACGTATCGGATCGGGCGGACACCGGCCTCGAATGTCACCCGACGTCGGCGAAATCCTGCATCTTCAAGGCAGTTTGGTGTGCTGATCCGATCCATGCGGAAATGCCTGAAATCCTGACGCGCGGGATCCCAGGCGACGAGATACCAAAGCGGCGGCAGGATCAGCATCGCCTGAGGTTCGACAGTTCGGTGTGTTTCAGCGCCTTTTGCATCGCGATACCCAAATGACAGAAAGCGGCGTTGCAGAAACGCGGTTTCAAAGGCGGGCAACAGGTCCGGGTCCATCTCTCCTAGATTGGAGGTGTCGACCTGTGGGGCGAGGGGACCGACATAAAGGCAGTCGAGCAAAAGGCGCAGGTCACGGATTTTGTCCGAGGGCAGAGCCTTTTCGATCTTGGCCAACCCCGCGTCGGCCAGGGCGGAAAACGGCAGGTTTCCTGCTGCGCGCATGCTTGCGATGCCAAGGATCAGCGCAAAGACCTCAGCCACCGAAAGTCGGGCGGTGGTCTGGATCGACTGCGGATCGAGGTAAAGCCCGCCACCACGCCCACGGTCTGCATGAATGACAAACCCATCGTCTCGTAAGGCTGCGATGTCACGCAAGATGGTGCGCCGTGAGGCCCCCACATCCTGTGCCAACGCGTCGAGTGTCGTGGTCCCATTGCGGCGCAGGCTGCGGATGATGGCGTCTTGTCGGTTGCGGCTGTTCATGTGTTTGGGATGTCATACAAAGGTGCCAGATTTTGGCACCTTTGTACTTTAGGTGGCGGATGACGCATTCAACAAGGAGAAAATGCTATGTCCAGCACCGTCGATTTCCCGGCTGCCACGCGTGTCGCCGTAAATGGTGTCGAGCTTGAGGTTTTTGAGGCCGGGCGAGAGAATATCGGAAATCCGATCGTATTGTGCCATGGCTGGCCCGAGCTGGCCTATTCCTGGCGCCACCAGATGCCCGCGCTGGCCGCAGCGGGCTATCATGTGATTGTACCAAATCAACGGGGGTTTGGCGGCTCATCCTGCCCCTCAGATGTTGAGGCCTATGACATCGCACAGCTGACCGGCGATCTGGCCGGGCTTCTGGATCACTTTGGCTATAGTGAAGCGATCTTTATGGGCCATGACTGGGGCGCGAATGTGGTCTGGAGCATGGCGCTTTTGCATCCTCACCGCGTGAGCAAACTGATCAATTTGGCCTTGCCCTACCAGACCCGCACCGAGGTGCCGTGGATCGAGTTTATGGAGGCGGTCTTTGGCCCGGATCAGTATTTTGTCCACTTCAATCGCCAGCCCGGTGTGGCGGACGCGGTTCTGGATGAAAATCCTGAACGGTTTCTTCGGAACCTGTTTCGCAAAAATCGCGCGCCTGAACCGCCTGCGCCCGGTATGATGATGATCAATCTTGCTCAGGCAGAGGCCGCGCCGGGGGATCCGGTGATGGGGGATGCGGAACTGGCCGTGTTTGTCGAAGCCTTCAAACGGTCCGGTTTTACCGGCGGTATCAACTGGTACCGCAATCTCGATCGGAATTGGCATATTCTGGCGGATGTCGATCCGATCATCCAGATCCCAGCGCTGATGATCTATGGTGCGCTGGACATGATCCCACCCTCAGACACACTGAAAGACTATGTTCCCAATGTTGAGATTGAGACACTGAACTGCGGTCACTGGATTCAACAGGAACTGCCCGAGGAGACCACTCAGGCTGTTTTGACCTGGCTTAAGGCCTGAGCCCAGAAACTCCGCTCCACCTCCGGGCTCTCAGAGGTGGAGTGGGACCGCAGAGCTCCCCGGCGATTTTCCTCGAAAAATCGGGGTCTGAGCGGTGGGTGGTTATTCCGTGGTGACCGGCGGCACCAGTTTGCCGGGGTTCATCAGGTTTTTAGGATCCAGCGCCTGTTTCAGGCTGCCCATGACATCCCAGCCCGCGCCATGCTCCGCACGCATGTAATCCAGCTTGCCCATGCCAACACCATGTTCGCCTGTGGCCGTTCCCCCAAGCGCCAGCGCGCGTTCGACCATCCGATTGGACAACCGCTTGGCTATGGCAAGCTCTTCCGGGAACGCCGGATCGACCAGAAGGATGGCGTGAAAATTGCCGTCCCCCACGTGGCCCAAGATCGGACCAAACAATTTGCTTTGAGCAATATCTGCCTGTGTCTCTTCCACGGCCTGCGCCAGATTGGAGATGGGCACACAGATGTCCGTCACAAGCGCCCGGGCTCCGCGCTGGGACTGCAAAATGGCATAATAGCCGTTGTGGCGCAGCGCCCAGAGCGCCCGGCGCTCGGAGTCTTTCGAGGAATATTTGAACTCTGAGCCACCATTGCCGGCGACGATTTCGGCAAAACGTTCTGCGTCCTGCTCGACCGATTCCGGGCTGCCGTTGAACTCGACCAACAAATGCGGCGCCAGTTTCATGTCCATGCCCGCAAAGCTATTGAAGGCCCGCACCGTATCGAGACAGACAAATTCGATCCGCGCGGCGGGAATGCCCATCTGGATGGTTTCGGTCACGGCGGTCACAGCACTGGTCATGTCCGGGAAGGAACAGATCCCTGCGCTGATTGCTTCGGGGATGCCATGCAGGCGCAGGGTGATTTCGGTGGCCAGCCCAAGCGTGCCTTCCGATCCGACCATCAGGGCGGTCAGATCGTAACCGGCTGAGGATTTGCGGGCCCGTGTGCCGGTTTGAACGACACGCCCATCGGCCAGCACAACCTCCATGCCCAACACATTGTCGCGCATGGTGCCATAGCGTACTGCCGTTGTCCCTGAGGCCCGTGTCATGGTCATGCCGCCAATCGAGGCATTGGCACCGGGATCGACGGGAAACATCAGGCCGGTGGCGCGCAGCTCTTGGTTGAGCTCTTCGCGGGTCACGCCGGGCTGAACCGTGACGTCCATATCGGCGGCATTGATCTGGAGAACCTTATTCATGCGTGAAAAATCGATCACGATGCCACCATGGATGGCCAACCCATGACCTTCAAGTGAGGTGCCCGTGCCCCAACCGATCATGGGCACCTTTTGGGCGCTGCAAATCTCGACAATCTTTTGAACTTCTTCACGGGATTCGGGATAGGCCACTGCGTCAGGGGGCGTTGACGGAAAATGTGACTCGGAATGGCTGTGTATCTCCAAATCGGACTTGGACATGCTGAAGCGTTCGCCTAGGACATTTTTTAAGGCGTCTTGCGCCTGCTGCATGAGCATATGGGTCTCCTTCACCTGTCTGAACATGTTACTCCAAGCAAGGGGCAAGGTGAAAGTGACGGGAGATCGCAGTGTTCGCTGAATTGCGCAGGCAGCTGTTTTTGAATCGGGGTGAATTTGCCAAAGGCTGGGATCTGCTGCGGCACAAAGGGCCGGGTCAGATGCAGTTCTGGTTCATCGCGTTGCTTTTGGGCATTGCCTCCGGAAGCATTGCTGTTGGATTTCGCGCGGCGATTGAATGGTTGCAGTCCACGGTCTACGGCACCCCCAATGTGAACCTGTTGCACAGCTTTGCGGAAACACTGCCGTGGTACTACGTGCTGTTGATCCCGGCGATTGGCGGCATTGTGGTGGGGATTATCTTGCATCACTTGACCCCGGACGGCCGGGTGCGCTCGGTTGCTGATGTGATCGAAGGCGCGGCCATCAATGACGGTCGGGTGGAGAAGAAGGCCGGTGTCGCCTCGGCGCTGTGTTCCTGGATCACCCTGTCGACGGGCGGGTCAACGGGACGCGAAGGTCCTGTGGTGCATATGGCGGCCATGGCCTCGAGCTGGGTTGCGAACCTGTTGCGGGTCGATGGGATCACCGGACGCGATCTTTTGGGCTGTGCGGTGGCGGCGGCGGTGTCCGCCAGCTTTAATGCCCCCATTGCCGGAGCTCTGTTTGCACTTGAGGTGATCCTGCGCCATTTCGCGCTTCATGCCTTTGCACCGATCGTGGTGGCCAGTGCCGCAGGCACGGTGATCAATCGTCTGGTCTATGGAGATGTGACCGAATTTATGTTGCCGGGGACAACGACGGTTGAGTTTTATCTCGAACTGCCTGCGTTTTTCCTGCTGGGGTTGGTCTGTGGCCTTGTGGCGGTGATCATGATGCGAGCGATCTTTTTCTCGGATGATCTGGAAACCGCCCTGCAGGAGCGGCTCAAGCTGCCCTATTGGCTGCGCCCGGCGGTGGCGGGGTTGCTGCTTGGGGGGTTGGCGATCTTCTTTCCGCATATCATTGGCGTGGGGTATGAAACCACAAGCCTTGCTCTGACTGGGAATTTGATGCTGCACGAGGCCTTTGTCTTTGCAGTGTTCAAGGTCGTGGCCGTGTCGATCACCATGGGAGGGCGCATGGGCGGTGGGGTGTTTTCCCCGGCTCTGATGGTGGGCGCACTGACGGGATTGGTCTTTGGTCACATTGCGACGGGTCTGTTTCCGGAGATGTCGAGCGCCTTTACGCTTTATGCGCTTGCGGGCTGTGGCGCTGTCGCCGCGGCGGTACTGGGCGCCCCGATTTCGACCACCTTGATTGTGTTTGAGCTGACCGGAGACTGGCAGACCGGGCTAGCGGTGATGATCTCGGTGTCGATGTCGACCGCACTTGCCTCACGCCTTGTCGACCGGTCGTTTTTCCTGACCCAGCTGAAGCGGCGCAATGTGCATCTGGCAGCGGGACCGCAAACCTACCTGTTGGCGATGTTCCGGGTGCAGGGGGTGATGCGGCGTCCGATGGATGAGGGGGCCGCAGATGAGGCGACCTGTCAGGAGATGATTGATCAGGGGCTTTATCTACAATGTCAGGCGACGCTTGAGGTGGCTTTGCCGATGTTCGAAGGGTCGCGGGTGGATTTCCTGCCGGTGGTTGAACTGAGTGCGGATGGGACACCGGTGTTGCAGGGGGCATTGTTCCACATCGATGCCCTCAAAGCCTATAACCGGGCACTGGCGGCCACGGCAGAGGAAGAGCACAGCTAAAGGCAGGCCGTATAAGCCTGCCTTTGGGATGTGGTGTTACTGGGTCAGGTAGCGACGCGTGTGCTGAACACAAAGCTGACGCAGGGGGCCGTCAAACTGGCGACAGTACTGCAGCGCGAGATCCCAGCTACGGTCGCGGTGCCCTCGATCCCGATGGGGATCGCGGCGGTGGTCTCTGCCGTAATCCCGATCATGGTCCCGGTCATGGCGCGGCGCGTGGCTATACTCTTCGGGGCGGTGTTTGCTGAGGTATTTGCGATGGGCCCAGCCGGTCAGGCCGGAACGGTGACGTACCAGAAGCCATTTGCCGCTGCGGTCGACCACTTTGACCTTCTGACCATTGCGCATGATGCGCAGCACGGGATAATTTCGGCCCGGTCCCCGGCGTAGGTTTAGATCTCCATAGGGCGCATCAACCCAACGGGTGCCGCCTGCGTGGTGGGTGTCATCGCGACGTGGATGATAGGCGCGCGGCTTGCTTTCGCTTAAATACCGGCTGTGGGCCCAGCCCACCGCACCGCTTTTGTTATGGCGCAGTTTGACCCATTTGCCTGGCCAATGCAGGATGGTCACCCGCTGGCCGTGTTTCATCTTGCGGATGACATCATAGCCCGTGGAGGGCCCATAGCGCAGGTTCAGAAACCCATCGTTGGGCGTGTTGATATAGTAATTGGTTGCGGATGCGGCACTTGCGAACATCAACGCGAATAGCAGAAAGAATACTCGGAGCATCGTGGCCTCCATTGCGAGAAAAGCGATGAAGCAAGCGTGGGTTAGCCCCGGTTTGATATGCAATATCGCGCCTTGGATAGTCGATGTTTGTGTTTTGGGTCAGGGGATTGAGGGGCACAAGAAAAGGGCCATGTCCGATGACATGACCCTTCGGATCGTTTGGTTTGAAGGCCGCAAAGGCCCGGATCGGCTTAGATCTGTTCGACCGCAACGCCGTCTTGTTCGTAGAATGCCAGGTGGTCTTTGATGTCTGTGACACCATCGACGGGGGTTTCATACGACCAGGCCGCGTTTTCATAGGTTTTGGATTTCGAGGCGATTGAGAAATACGAGGCCTCGCCCTTATGCGGGCAGGTGGTTTTGTGGTCGGTGGCATCCAGGAACGCCATGCCGATATCGCCGCGAGGGAAGTAGATCACCGGGGCCATTTCGCCCTCTTGCAGTTCAAGTGCGTTGCTCGATTCACCCAAAACTGCGCCACCTGCGCGAACAACCCAAGTGCCTTTGGCAGGCGTAATTGTAATGTGCTTGGTCATGCCATATCCCCCTCGTTGATTATTCTGCGCACCCGTATGGCACGCAATTTGTAACATATGAATGTCATAGCGCCTGACAGGCCCGCGACAACCAGTCCCGCGCGGCACCTTCGACATGAGGTGCGACACGGGCGTAGGTCTCGGCGTGATAGGCATTCAGCCAGTCACGCTCGGCCGCTGTCAGAAGATCAGTGTTTATCAGACGGGTGTCGATTGGCACCCAGGTGATGGTTTCAAATTGATACATTTCGGCCACCGATTGGCCGGGCAGGGCCGGGGCCTCTTGCACTACAATCAGGTTTTCGATGCGAATGCCATAGTGGCCTTCTTTGTAGAACCCCGGCTCGTTCGACAGGATCATGCCGGGCTCTAGCGGCACATGGCCGGTGCGGGCAATACGGGCCGGGCCTTCGTGAACACAGAGATAGGCGCCAACCCCGTGGCCGGTGCCGTGGCCAAAGTCCAGCCCGTGTTCCCAAAGCGCCATCCGGGCCAGAGGATCAATATCGCGCCCGGCCAGCCCCTTGGGGAACCGCAGTTTGGACAGGGCGATCATTCCCTTCAACACCAAGGTGTTGGCGCGGCACTCTTCCTCGCCCAGCTCACCAATGGCGATGGTGCGGGTGATGTCGGTGGTGCCATCAAGATACTGCCCGCCACTGTCCACAAGAAGGATCGAGTTCGGCTCAATGGTGCGGTTGCTGTCTTCCGAGACCCGGTAATGGGGCAGGGCGGCGTTGGGGCCTGCGGCCGAAATGGTGTCGAACGAGATATCGCGCAGAGCATTATCTTTGCGGCGCTCGGCCTCAAGGCGGGTTGCGACATCGATTTCGGTCAAGCTGCCTTGAGCTTGGTCATCCAACCAGGCGAGAAACCGCACCATGGCGGCGGCATCGCGGATGTGGGCCGCACGCGAGCCGGACAGTTCAGCCGCGTTTTTACGGGCCTTGGGCAGAACACAAGGATCCGCTGCCTCAACGCATGTGCCTTTGATGGCGTCCACAATAGCTACCGGGCAGCTTGCGGGATCTATCTGAACAGACCCCGTTAGCGCTTCGATCACCGGCAGGAGCGTGGAGGGCGGGGCCGTGCGGACATTCGGGCCAAGGTGGTCACCCAGATCGGTCAGCTTTTCCGGCGCTATAAACATATCCACATGCCCATCGCGGTGCAGAATGGCAAAGCTATGCGGCACCGGGTTGCGCTGAATATCCATGCCCCGGATGTTCAGCAACCAGGCGATGGAATCAGGAAGCGTGATCACCGCCGCATCTGCCTTCAGGCCCGCCGCAAGGCGGGCCATCTTTTCGGCGTGAGGTTCGCCTGCAAATTCGAGGGGATGGGCCGCGACTTTGCCCAAGGGCGGGGCCGGTTGGTCGATCCAGATCTGATCGACAAGATTGGCACAGCGCTGAAGCCGCGCACCGATTTTCTTTTCCATGGCCCGCAGCTGGTCAACAGAGAGCAGCCAGGGATCAAAGCCAATCAAGCCCTCAGGGGCGGCGCCGGAAATCCAGTCGCCCAACGACACCGCAGGCCAGTCGACCTTTTCGAAGACATCTGCGGTCTGGTCCTTGACCTGAACAGTATAACGGCTGTCGGTGAACACAGCGGCGCGGTCGCTCAGCGCCACACACCAGCCCGCAGAGCCGGTGAACCCGGTGAGCCAGGCCAGACGATCATCGCGCGGCGCCACATATTCCCCCTGATGGGCATCTGCGCGCGGCACGATAAACCCGGTCAGACCGGCTTCGCTCATCACCTCACGCAGATCAGAGAGGCGCTTTGGCCCCTGCACGGGCGAAGAGGATTCCACAAAGCTCTGGAACATGACGTCTCCTGTCTGTTGGGAAGCGGCGCGCGGGCTAGTCGGATTCCATCACGACGAGCAGCACCGTATCGGGGGTCGTTGCGGCGTAAATGTGCGGCTGATCTGCGCGAAAAGCAAGGTAATCTCCAACCTTTAGCAATTCCGTTGCGTTCTGAGCACCCACCTCGGCTGTGCCCTGACAGACAATCACGTGTTCCCTCGTGCCAATGGGATGCCCGGGCGAGACCCGTGGCTCACCCGGTTGCAGGATCACGCGATAGATATCGCGACGGGCGTGGGCCGGGCAGGAGGACAAAAGCGCGGTGATATAGTCGGAATGATCCGAGGCCACGCCCAGCGTGTCACTGAGCGGGATCAGCGTTTTATCCGGTGCGGGCTGTTCCAGAAGCGCGGCGAAGGGCACGCCCAAAGCTGTGGCAAGCTGCCAAAGCGTTTCAATGCTGGGATTGCCTTTCCCGGCCTCCAGTTGAGACAGCGTAGATTTCGCAATGCCCGCTTCACGTGCGAGAGCGGAAAGTGACATGCCAGTGCGAGCACGTTCGCGGTGCAGCGCAGCTGCGATCAGTTCGTTCGGTAAAATGGACATTCGTTCGACTTGACGGATTGTTGGTTCGTTCGTTACATCGAACATACGTTCAGAATCACGCTTCATCTAGGGAATTCAGCAGATGCCGAGCCAGATGTCAGACAAAACGGAATTTTTCATGGGCGCGCGGGAAAGCCTGCCTCTGGCGCTGAGCGTGACGGTTTATGGCATGGCCTTTGGTCTGCTCGCGCCTCAGGCGGGGTTTGGTCGTGGGGACGTTGGGATAATGAGCGCGCTTGTCTACGGTGGATCGGCGCAGATCGTGGCGGTCGAACGGCTCATTTCCGGATCGGTAGCGATGGCGGCAGTGATTGCAGGAGTGGCTCTGAACCTGCGTTTGATGCTGATGACCGCGACCCTGCAGGACGAATTGCGCGGGCGCCCGTGGTGGCAGATTGCGCTGGGCGTGCAAAGCACAACCGATGCCAATTGGGCGCTGACAAAAGGCGCGCGGGCCTCGGGACGCATGGTGGGCTATTGGTATCATCTGGGCGGCGGCGCTGCAGTTTATGTGGCCTGGATGATCTCGACCCTTGGCGGCAGTGTTCTGGCGCAACTGGTACCCGCGCCGGAACGTCTGGGGCTGGATTTCGCCCTGACTGCGGCCTCAATTGGCTTGTTGCGAGGGCTCTGGAAAGGGACCGGTGACATGGCGCCGTGGCTGGTTTCGGGGGCTGTGGTTGTTGTTGGCATGTCTGTTTTGGGTGTCGACCCGTCTTTGGCGATGATTGCAGGCGGGATCGGCGGAGCCACTCTTGCCGGAGTGAGAGGCCTACAGCAGGAGCCGCAGAATGGATAATGTCACGCTGACCGTTCTGGGGCTTGGGTTGGGCACCTTCGCCATTCGTCTGACAGGCTATCTTCTGGGCCAGCGCGTGCCTCAGACCGGGCCCTGGGCCCGTGGGCTTGAGGCACTGCCGGGATGTCTGTTTGCGGCGCTGGTGACCTATCTGTTGCTACAGGGGCAGGGCCCGGAATGGATAGCGGGGGCCCTGGCCGCGCTCACCGCCGCCCTGACGCGCAGTTTGTCTCTGACCATGGTGGTAGGGATCGGGGCGGTGTTGTTTTTGCGATGAGATTTCGGGCCAAAGTTAGGTAGTCGAACTTGCATTATTGAGCGTTCGGAACTTCTATCAGCAAGAATAGTTCGAACTTTTTAAGTAGATCTGCGCGTAGATTGGAGTGCATCAATTGCAAACGTTTTGTCGAATTTTTTCCCTGATCGCTGTCTTCCTCAGGTAATCCCCCCATTTATGGAGGGGCGCGTC
>JAGDYZ010000024.1:0-9558 GCA_049116335.1 Pelagimonas sp.
CGATTTGTGCAACAAAGCCGTACCGGATCCATATGCGTCAGTGTCGAAGGGCCCGATCATGCCGCATATTACATCACAAACAAGCGGCCAGACGGATCTGTTGTTGTGTTCGATGTAGATCGTGCTACGCACAATCGGATCATGGACAACCTCGTTCCTCAGCAAGGTAACTCTGGTGCGGGCGTTAAGCTCACAGATACCAGCACCCCGGGAACTTCTATTGAGCTAAATCGAGCATTTTCAGAACTGATGACAAGTGGATCATCCAATGGTCGCGTACTAACCCAGCAGGAGTTTCTCAATGAATTTGGCGGAAATTGATTTTGGTTTGCGAAACTCACTGCTTGCTAGAGAACAGTGTGTAGGCTTCAGCATTCATCAGGGGAAGATTGCCTGGCTAATTGATTGGGTCGATCATTTTACTCTTGATCAGCAGAAAAATATCGATGCCATGTGCACCGAGGAGCGCTATCAGCGGTTTATGCCAGCCGGGTTAAATGCCCAACAGTGGAATGAGAAATTGCGGAGTGAATTCCGTGATGGGATTCCCAGTCTCACAGCTGATTTGTTCCCGAAATATCGTGACGGGGCTTCTGCCAAGGTTGTTACGACGGACATGCTGCGTCGCGAGTTCTTCAAGGAAGATACCGGCCAATATACTGCTTTGTCCGCCGCAGTGGAGGCGGAACTTTCGTTTGACACTGCGATGGCAGAAGATTTGGTTCAACTTCGGATGCGGTTATTCTCCAAACTTCCCAAGTTCTACATCAACTATGATCGTAAGATCTTCATGCATATGGTGCGCGGTCTTAGCTACGACGCCGCTGTTCTAGATGGTTGGTGGGGTGCCGAGTGCGATTTTGAACACATGATCCCGACATCGCACCGTTATTGGGTTCGTGATGCCGCTGAGGATTTTTGGGCGGTGACTAACTTCTCAAATGGCTAACTATCGTCCGCCTCTGGTTCGAAGTAGTTTGGCATATGTATAACGCAGTGTTTTGATCCATCGTTTGCATTGACGATTTGTCCGTTTGCGATGTCACACCACCCGGCATCTGTGTCTTGAGTTATGCGGGTTATGGCTTGGGTGAAACTGCCCTGTTCGATGTTTGCCTTGGCGAAATAGAATGCGCCGCGGCCTGCCAGTCCTGCTGCCACGACCATTGCCGCCGCCAGCGTTGCCCAATCCCACTTTGAAGGGGTGTCTCTGTCTTCGAGGCGGGATGAGGTGCTTGCGAAGGAACGGTTCTGCTGGTCGAATTTGTCGGTTTTGTCTTGGATGGTTTTGGTGACCGCTGCTTGTTAAGCAAACACATGGATTTTGCGCGTCACCGTTTTGGTCATCCCGCTGCTTTTGTCAGCATTGATTGCTGTGGAACTGGCTCGACGTGGAGATTGATGGTGCGGCCCACAGTGTTCTAGTTGTAAGACATGTTGAGCCAAATGGAACTGAGTGTTGGGCGGGCCATGACATTTCAAATGCCCTAGAACCTGATGGGAACTTCTATTATTTTGAGGCCGAGGCTATTCGTCAATGCGATGAGGCAGAACGGTAAAATCAATCCGTCCGTCAGAGACTGAGAGAGCATGCGTTGATCGTGGAGACACTGCGGAGATCAGTCATGATTCTCCTCGTAATGGGGAAGTCTATCGCCGGACTCTATACATCGTTGGATGACTCCTCGGAGTCCTTTCAGTTGTTGTGCAGCAAGACAGCTTTTGCGGGGTAACTCTCCGACTGCTGATGGCAGATTCTAAACGACAGTTGGGTCCGCGTGCCGGTGAACGGAAGCAACTGCAGCAAAGTAGCAGGTTCAAGTCACGTCAAACTGATCCAACCAAAGACCGCTCTGACGATGTCTGCAGGGTATCCACGGCAATGGTACCGCAATTGCTCTTTGCTGCTACCCAATTTTGCTGCGCTAGAAATATATCCGGTTTGTTCACGCTTTTGCCGGTCAACATGATGACCTCGCTGCTGGCCTCGCCAACGGCCGCTTTTAACGCGGCGTTGCGGCGTATCGGTATTGGGTTACCAAAGTTACGGCCCGGCTCTGCAATTTCGCTACCTGCGCAAAGCGGCGGTTCGTGGCGATCACCGACAAGACCACGTATTGTGCAATCTTCGCATGGATAGCGTTCTGACCAAATTGTCAAAAAGCCAGAAAATCTCGCGCTTGAACAGAATCGGTAGAGTATGCCCGCTTCATAGCATAGGGGCAGCCCCAGCGGGGGAGCATAGGTGCCGTACACGATTAGTGGCAGTCAAGGGGCACGCGAGCGCGACCTATATAAAGCAATTTAAATTCAACTGCTTGCAGTTGATTATGGCGGAGACGAAGGCAGCCATTGATGGTTTTCAATTGGTTTCAATAGCTTCATGCTTGTTTATGTAAGCTCATGTATTTGCGTATTATTATGGTGATTATCTCAATCAGCAACTTGCAATCTGTTTCATTAGGTTGCATGTTTTATGATACGTTTTATGGTGCGTGACATTGTTACCTCAGGTCCATGTCGCCGAAAAAAACAGGAGGGGCCGATGCCCAAGGCGATACCCGAAATGAGTGTGCTGGCGGTCAAGAGATTGGAGCACCCAGGCACGAAGGGCACGGCTAAATTTGCCGTCGGAGGCGTGTCGGGACTTCTGCTGCAGATCTCGCCATCCGGCGCAAAATCATGGGTGTTGCGCATCAATGTGAACGGGGTGCGCCGAACGATCGGGCTCGGTTCCTACAGCACCTTGTCACTGAAAGAGGCCCGAGAAAGGGCTCGCGAAATCAAGAATAGCGCGTGGGAGGGCGAAGATCTTGTCGAAGAGCGGCGCAAGGCCAGGAAGGCAAACGTCGCGGCTCGCCGCAAGACAGTGACCTTCTCAGAAGCCATGGAGGGCCTCCTCGAAAGCAAGCTGAAAGAATTCAAGAACCCAAAGCATCGCAAGCAGTGGCGGTCGACGTTGGATAGTTATGCTGTCCCAGTCCTTGGGGCGCGCGACGTTGCCGAAATTGAGCTGGCTCATGTCCTAGACGTCCTGAAGCCCATCTGGTCGGAGAAGACCGAAACAGCGTCAAGACTGCGCGGGCGGATCGAAGCTGTCCTGACTTGGGCCTCGGTGCATGGCTATCGCAAAGCAGACAATCCCGCCCGGTGGAAAGGGAATTTGGATGTTGTTTTGCCCAAGCCTGGGAAAATCAAAAAGGAGACGCACCGGCCAGCGGTGTCGCTGAAAGAAGCGCCTGAGTGGTTTTCCAAGGTGCGGTCTCTCAAAGGCTTTGCTACGCGCGCTCTGGAATTCGCAGCCCTGACGGCCGCCAGATCGGGAGAAGTGCGGGGAATGATCTGGCGCGAAATTGATCTCGATGAGGGTGTCTGGATTGTTCCGGCCGGTCGCATGAAAATGACACGGGAGCACCGCGTGGCCCTGAGCTCGGCAGCAATCAATCTGCTCGAAGGCATGGACCGCATGGCGGATAGCCCTTTTGTCTTTCCGGCGCCACGAGGAGGCCAACTGAGCGACATGGCCTTGAGCGCCTGCATGAAGCGTATTCATACAGCCCGAGGCGGCGGTGGCTTTCTTGACTCAAAATCTGGGCGTCCAGCCGTGCCGCATGGGCTGCGGTCCACGTTTCGGGATTGGGCCGCAGAAAAAACCGAGTATCCTCGGGATATGGCGGAATTGGCGTTGGCGCATGACATCGGATCGGCCGTCGAGCAGGCTTACCGCCGTTCAGATATGCTTGAGAAGCGGCGGGCTATGATGGAGGATTGGGCCAAGTTTTTGGAAGGTGAAAATTGATGACGAAAAGCAAGCGCGTCCGGCCCAAACCTGGTGATCCTGACTTCGAAGAGGTATTGAAGACTTCATTTGCGGGATATGATGAAGTCACACGAAGTGACTTGGTGCGTCGTCTGAAAGAGCTGCCATCAGATCTCGATGCCACAGAAGAAATTCAGGAACTGGAGCGTCACGCCGCTTTGACGATTTACGCGCAGCAGCATTTTTCCGATAAGCCTTTGACTGAAAATCAGCGGAAAAATTTGATCCGTAAAGCGAAGGCGGCGGCCAAGAAATTGGAGGAGGCCATCGCTGATCTTTCTTACAATAGGATTTTTCCGAGCAAGAAGAACTCCGAGTATTCAAACCCCGGCATGGGTGAGTTTAAATTCGAGCTTCAGGACCTGTTGGCCGCTCTTCGAGAATTCCCGATATCACTTGACGCCGCCCACTACCTGCCTATCCACGAAATGGCTGTATTTACTGACATCGGGGATTTCTCGTCCCAGAATCGCAATGCGCATAAAATCGAATTCATCGAAGCTTGCATGCAAATATGGATTCGAAATGGCGGCACATTCGGGATGTCCGTCAAAGAAATCGAAGATGAAAGCAAAGACGACAACACATATCGAACGATCGAAGGGGGGATCATTGGGTTTACGTATGCCGCTCATCTGAGCGTATTTCAGAAGGCCGGACTGGAACCCTACACCCACGATGCCCTTCGTAAGCACTGGCAGGATTATCAGAAAGATTTGTATAAGCGCTGGTCGGCGCGAATGCTGTGATTTCGGGCGATTACGCCCTCCCTCAGAAAAGATTTCAAGTTTCTTGCTGGGCAGGATGCACCGATTTTATCTATTCAAGGAATGTTCTTTTTCCCGTTCCGCTAAAAGATCATCGAGTGTCGGGCGCCCGGAGTTGTAATCGGTGATCCGCAAATCGAGCCCTAAAGCATTGAGGACTCCAAGCGCATTACCGAACTGCATATCGAAGATGTTCCCAGACTCAAGTTGACTGATGCGGACCCGGCTCAGCCCTGATTTTGCTGCAAGTTGTGCTTGCGTCATGCCGAGAGATTTTCTGCGATCGCGCATCATGTCTACGATATCGAATAGGTCCATGGCTCCACTTTCATGTTAAATCTGCTTTACAAAAATGCACTTAAAGGGTGGTTTTGTAAAGCGGATTTAACAAAATGTCATGGGTAACGCAGCGATCAACTTGGATAGCGTCCGTCAATGAGGTGTAATTTCCCGGATGGCCTGAGGGCATGATCAGGCGGCTTTCGTTGTTATGCTGAGAATGGGGTCGATCTCCTCCTTGTCGATCTGGGCGAAGGCTTCGACCATCATGTAGCGGCTGGCGGTCTGCCACTCGTCGTTCTGTTCGAAGAGGACGGCGCCGATGAGCCGCGTGATGGATGCCTCGTTCGGAAAGATCCCCACGACGTCGGCGCGGCGCTTCACCTCTTTGTTCAATCTTTCAATGGGGTTGGTCGAGTGCAGCTTCGTCCTGTGCTGGCGGGGAAAGGACATGTAGGCCAGCACGTCGTGCTCGCTGGCGTCCATGAGATCGGCGAGCTTGGGCCAGCGGGGGCGCAGCTGCTCCGCGACCTTGTACCAGATCTCACCGGCATGGGTGCGGTCGGGCTGATCGAAGGCTTGCCGGATCGCGGCGGCGACGACGGTGTGCTGGCCTCGTGAAACGTGCGCCAGGGCGTTCCGCATCCAGTGAACACGGCAACGCTGCCAGGTGGCCTCAAACACCCGTGCGATGGCCGCCCTCAGGCCCGTGTGCGCGTCGCTGATGACCAGTCGCACGCCTCCGAGGCCCCGGGCCTTCAGGGACCGCAGGAACTCGGTCCAGAACGTTTCAGCTTCGGAAGGGCCAATGCCTAGGCCGATGATCTCCCTCCGGCCCTCGATGTTGGCGGCGACAGCGATTATGGCCGCGACCGGCACGATCCGACCGCCCTGACGGACCTTCAGATAGGTGGCGTCGAGCCAGACGTAAGGCCATTCGCCGGTCAGCGGACGGTTCAGGAATTCGCCGACGCGCTCATCTATGTCCTTGCAAAGCTTTGAGACGGTGCTCTTCGAAATGCCAGACAGGCCCATGGCCTGCACAAGCTCATCGACGCGCCGGGTCGATACGCCGCCGATCCAGGCTTCCTGGATGACGGCCACCAGCGCCTGTTCCGAGGTCTTCCGGGCCTCCAGGAAGCCGGGGAAATAACTACCCTGCCGCAGCTTCGGCACGCGCAGGTTCAACGTGCCGAGACGGGTGTCGAGCGCGCGATCGCGGTAGCCGTTCCTCCATGTGGTCCGTTCGCCGCTGCGTTCGTGCCGCCCGGCACCGATCAGGCCATCCACGTCGGCCTCCATGATCAGCTGCAGCACAGCTTCGGCAATGCTGCGCAGTAAGTCGCCCTGGTCATGCTTGGCCATGAGCTCGGACAGGTCCATGTTGGTCTTGGTCATCGGGGTCTCCGTATGGTTCAGTTGAAGCGTCGAAACTCCACCTCAATCCTACACCTCGATGGCCACCCGGGATCACACCGTCGGCGGCGTCGAAATTACACCATCACCTCGGACACTATCATCAACTTGGCGCTGCGATGCATTCTCTCTTTTCTGCGGTTGTTTTGATCTCAGGCGGGGCACCCTCCAGGGTCGAGATCACGGTCGTCAAAATGTTTTGAGGGTCTTTATCGTTAGATTCCAGCTACTTGCTAACACCAAGCGGAGATCTCCGAAACTTTTCTTTGATCTCTGCACGTCAGCGTTCGAATCGAGACCGCTATCCAGGTTCTGCAACTGATTTGGAGCAGACTGATGGCAACGAAAGCAAAAAACACAATGCCCACTATCCTGGTCGGGGTCGACGCAGTCGCTGAGTCATTCGGCGTCTCCGAGGCCACGATCTGGCGGTGGGTACGTGAATACGACACCTTTCCGCGCCCTCTCCGGCTGTCGCCTGGCTGTACGCGCTGGAAACAGTCGGACCTCGACCTCTGGCTCTCCGAATTGGCGGCATGAAAAAGCCGGGAGCTGCAGTGCAGCTCCCGGCGCCCATCAACCAACGCCTAAGCGCAGAGATGACCTTCAACACCTCATTCTCGCATACGCGCCGGGCAGGTCAAGAAAGGACCAAAGAAAATGTGTGCGAAAAAAACTGATGAGCCCTTTGCACAGCTGGACCTCGCCAACTTGGTCGTGGAAGAACTAGCCACTGCATTCCTTCATCACGAAACCCTCGGCTGGATGCACCTCGTCGACGGGAATTGGCGCCGCGATCGCCTCACGAGCATTTTTCCGGCGGCAATGCGCCTTGCCGAGTGCGCTGTCTCGGAGACTGGTCAACGCGCCAAGGTTTTGACGCAGCAATTCGTCACCTCGTCTCTCAATATCGCAAAGACGATGAATGACATGGCGACGACGTCGGATCAGTGGGATCAGGATACGTTCTTGCTGGGCACCCCGACCGGGACCGTCGATCTGCGTTCTGGCCAGCACCGCCCGGCCGACGGAGACGACTTGATCTCGAAGCAAGTCGCGGTGGCCCCAGCAGAGACGGAGGACGCGCCTCAGTTCAAAGCGTTTCTGAACTTCGCCTTCAACGGGAATTCCGAGACGATCGCATTTCTTCAGCGCTTTTTGGGGTATTGCCTGACTGGCGACATGCGCGAGCAGAAGCTCCTGTATGTCTACGGCCCCGGGGGTAACGGGAAAGGGGTTCTGATGCGCCTCGTGCTGATGATCCTCGGAGAGTATGGCCGTATCGCCCCGGAATCGACGCTGATCCAGCGCGGCAACACGCACCCGACGGATGTCGCTTTTCTGGAGGGTTTGCGCCTGGCGTTTGTCACCGAGACCGCACAGGGCGGGCGCTTCCGTGAAGTCACGATCAACTCGATCACTGGCGCAGATCCAATGACGGCGCGTAAGATGAACAAGGATTTCGTTATGTTCACGCCCGAATGTAAGCTGATGGTTTCCGGGAACAATATTCCAAATCTGGGCTCAGTGAATGAAGCCGCACGCCGCCGCTTCATGATCCTGCCTATGACCCGCGTTCCGGAAACCCCGGACGCAGGCCTTGAGGCCAAACTGCGTAAAGAATTGCCAGGAATCCTGCGCTGGATGATCAACGGGTGCCTCGCCTGGCAAGCGCATGGTTTGGGTAGCTGTCCGGCGATCGAGAGCGCGACGTCTGGCTATTTCGAGCAGCAGGACCTTGTGGGGCGCTGGATCGAAGCCAAGGCCACCTTGGACGCGGATGCCTCCACTCCGGTGGCGGATCTATACGAAAGCTGGCGCTCTTTCTTGGCAGAAGTCGGCGAAGAGCATGAAAGCCTTCGTGCTTTTGGAAGCCGTCTGACGGCTGCAGGCTTCGCGAGCCGCTCGACGACAAAGGACAAAAAATCCGTCCGCGTCCGCGTTGGCATCGCCCTTCAATAAGAAAAACACGGAAGCGCATCTACGATCTTTGCGCTTCCGTCCCCTCATCATTCAAGAAAATGGAAAAACACATGCTGAAATTTCTGCACGCTCGACCTGAAGATGACGCAGCCCACCCCAATCCGTATGCAAACGAATTGTTTTGGCGCGATGTGCCCTTCGAGTTCGCTGTTTTGACGTACGTCACGCCGGAGGGCGAGGATCTCGAATACAATCTCGCTCTGACTGCGCTGCCCCCGACCTATGGTATTGTTTATGCGCAAGACAAAGGCTATTGGGCCCGCCCCGGCGCGATTGACGACGATCAGGACCTGCTTCTCTCACAATATGGCCACCCGCCGATGCCGCAGAACCTGTTTGGCGGTGGGGAGGAGGTGTGCCACTTGGAAACGTCCTGTGGGCATTTTTGGATCCGTGAGCCGGAAGAGCTTTTCAACGGTTTCACGAAATCGTTCAAAGGGGTGGTGAAATTCGAAATTATCCAATCGGGATGCGGGGGAATTGTGTTGCATGCAATCGCATGTCTGCTTGGGCGTCCCTTCAAAGACCTCGGCGCAGTGGCATTTCCTGACCAAGACTTGCCGTACATTTGCGCGCTTTTTGATATTCCATTTTCGCTGAAGCGCGCATTTTCCTAATGCCTAAACAAGGCTGGGGAAAATAGGCCAGCCTCAGCCAGCACGTCGCTTTGGGAAATAGCGGATCTTCCAAAAAAATACTTGACCCCTCATATTGGCGTTGAAGTGATTCGCGGGGCGTGCTATCAATTTCGTGTTCCGCCGATAAAGTCTGGACGCAGATGGTTGAATGTTCCCCCCGCGCAAGCGGGGATAGAAAAAGCTACCTGCCGCATAGGCAGTCGAGGGTCAGGTGAAAACCTGACCCTTTTCTTTTTGGTGAGGTCAAGATGGCTTTCTTTGCGAAAAAGAATTGCCCCATCTACTGAATTTGACAACGTTGCCGGACCGTACGAAAAAAACTATTGACCGACAATTTAAGGGTTGCAGTGATTCGCATACTGAAGTAAATTTTCAAGAAGCAACCTCTGACCCTGCCGCATGTGCGGCTGATAAGAAAACGCTCAATAATTCGTCTCCCGCCGCATGTGCGGCTGACAGGTTTATGATTGATTTATCGAGAACCCATGGGTTTCGGGTTGAGCGAGTTGGTGATGAGGTTGCTTTTGAACTATACTGCCGCATGTGCGGCTGAGAGCCGGGCAAAAGCCCGGCTCGTTTCATTTCTGGCTTAGCGCCTGGAATATTGGACCGCCTTATTCTCCGGCACCATAGGTGTTCCGTCCCGGATGATCAC
>JAGDYZ010000025.1:0-57056 GCA_049116335.1 Pelagimonas sp.
AATGTGATCATCCGGGACGGAACATATAGGCTAAGAGGCGTTTAGCGCTGGGCGCAATTAGCGCGGGTCAGCCAAGGTGATAATGTCGTGCATGATGGTGTTCAGTTCGAAATCTTTGGGTGTGTAGACTCGTGCAACCCCCATGGAGCGAAGCTGTTCCGCGTCCTCGTCCGGGATGATCCCACCAACTGTCACCGGAATATGGCTGAGATTTTCGTCCTTTAGGCGCTGAAGAACGTCTTCAACGAGGGGCAGGTGGCTTCCGGATAGAATGGAGAGCCCAATCACATGGGTGCCCGCCCGAGCCGCTTCAACAATTTGTTCCGGTGTCAGCCTGATGCCTTCATAGTCGATATCCATGCCGCAATCTCGGGCCCGGAATGCGATTTGTTCCGCGCCATTTGAATGGCCGTCGAGACCGGGTTTGCCAACAAGAAACTTGAGGCGCTCACCAAGGCGGTCACTCACTGCATCGACAGCATCACGCAGATCGTCCAGTCCTTCAGTCATGTTCGAAACGCCGCGCGCTACACCGGTTGGTCCACGATATTCGCCATGAACGGCGCGCATTTCTCCCGCCCATTCACCAGTGGTGACACCGGCTTTGGCGCAGGCGATTGAGGCGGGCATGACATTTCGCCCGTCTTTTGCGGCACTGCGCAGCTCTGTCAGCGCGGCCTGCACGGCGGTGTCATCTCGCGCTGCGCGCCATTCGTTCAGTCGCGCCACTTGCTCCTGCTCCACAGCAGGATCAACAACCATGATACCACCGTCTTCGCCAACCAGTGGGCTGTCTTCGCCCTCGGTCCAGCGGTTGACCCCAACAACCACGGTTTCCTGCCGCTCGATCTTGTTCAAACGTGCGGCGTTGCTGTCGACAAGGCGGGCCTTCATATAATCAATAGCGCCAATGCCGCCGCCCATGGATTCAATATTGGCAAGCTCGGCCCGTGCACCTTCTTTGAGAGCCGCAACTTTGCGATCCACAGCGGGGTTGTTTTCGAACAGATCGTCATATTCCAGAAGATCGGTTTCATAGGCGAGGATCTGTTGCATGCGCATCGACCATTGCTGATCCCAGGGGCGGGGCAGGCCAAGTGCTTCGTTCCAGGCCGGAAGCTGCACCGCGCGGGCCCGTGCCTTTTTCGACAGAGTGACGGCGAGCATTTCGATCAGGATACGATAAACATTGTTTTCGGGCTGTTGCTCGGTCAAACCGAGGCTGTTCACCTGAACCCCGTACCGGAAGCGCCGGAATTTCGGATTTTCAACACCGTACCGTTCAAGCAGGATCTCATCCCAGAGATCGACAAAGGCGCGCATTTTGCACATCTCGGTGACAAAGCGGATGCCGGCATTCACAAAGAAGGAGATGCGCCCACAGAGGCTTGGGAAATCTTCGGCCGAGACCCGGGGTTTCAGCTCGTCCAGAACGGCGATGGCCGTCGCCAAAGCAAAGGCAAGCTCCTGTTCCGGTGTCGCACCAGCTTCTTGCAGGTGATAGGAACACACGTTCATCGGGTTCCATTTTGGCACGTTGTGGTAACAGTATTCTGCCACATCGCCGATCATCTTGAGGCTGGGTTTCGGTGGGCAAATATAGGTGCCACGCGACAGATACTCTTTGATCAGGTCGTTCTGAACCGTGCCCTGAAGCTTGGAAATATCTGCCCCCTGTTCCTCGGCGGTGGCGATATAGAGAGCAAGCAACCAAGGCGCCGTGGCATTGATTGTCATCGAAGTATTCATTTGCTCCAGCGGGATCTGGTCAAACAGGGTCCGCATATCGCCCAGATGCCCAACCGGCACACCAACCTTGCCAACTTCGCCACGTGCGAGAATGTGGTCGCTGTCATATCCAGTCTGAGTGGGCAGGTCGAACGCCACAGATAACCCTGTTTGGCCTTTAGACAGGTTGGAGCGATACAGTTCATTCGAGGCCTTGGCCGTGGAGTGGCCGGCATAGGTGCGGATCAGCCAGGGGCGGTCTTTGGCGGGCTGGGTGTCGGTCATCTTGCGCATTCCTCGGCTTGATTTAGCATTGCAATCTTGTTGCGTTTTGAAATGTGTATGCGAAATTTTATGTCGCTGTCAATTCGCCGCGCTGCAGCGGTGCAAGCGCAGCATGAGTTTTTCTGAAGGTGGCGGGGCTCAATTCAGAGCAAGTGTCGTCAAATATGCAATTTCTGCAATGCGGCACATAGCCTGATCCGCAATATACGGAATTCCCGTTGCTGAGAGAGGCGGGCTGCTGTTACCACGAGCGCGCTGCTTTTCTCGGCGAGAGGGGTGGTTTTCCGCTCCCGACTGCAATCCCGAAGATTCGGCTGAAACGGCGCGCATTCCTGAGACGCGCTTTTAGAGATAAAGACCCTATGACTTCACCGGTGATCCTGCCGCTCTGGCTTTTTGTGCTCATCTTGTGTTTTGCGGCCATCACCTTTGCGTCGCACTTTCTGTTTCCGTCGGTGCGTTGGTTTCTGCGCCGTCGGATGGAACGTGCCGTCGATCAGCTGAACCGCAGACTCGAGCGACCGATTGAGCCGTTCAAGCTGTTGCGCCGGTATGACTTGATTCAACGGTTGGTCTACGATCCCCAGGTGACCGAGGCCATTGTGGAGCATGCGGAACGCAATCATGTGCGCGAAGACGTGGCGTTTGAACGTGCACGCAAATACGCCCGCGAGATCGTGCCCTCGTTTTCTGCCTTCACCTATTTTGGCTGGGGCGTGCGTCTGGCGCGGTTTTTGTCGAAGTCTCTGTACCGGGTGCGCCTCGGGTATCACGACGAAGAGGCGCTGTCGCAACTCGACGCTGAGGCCACCATCGTCTTTGTGATGAACCATCGGTCAAACATGGACTATGTGCTTGTCACACATCTGGCGGCGGACCGGTCTGCGCTGTCTTACGCGGTGGGCGAGTGGGCGCAGGTCTGGCCGCTGTCGCGTCTGATCCGCGCCATGGGGGCCTATTTTATTCGACGCCGCTCAAACGGTGGGCTCTATCGCAAGGTTCTGCGGCGCTATGTGCAGATGGCGACCAAGGGTGGCGTGACGCAGGCCATCTTTCCCGAAGGTGGGTTGAGTCTGGATGGTTCGGTAAAGCGCCCGAAGGTTGGATTGCTCAGCTATATCACCGAGGATCTGGACCTTGCCGAACAGAACGTTGTTTTTGTGCCGGTGGCGCTGAACTATGATCGGGTATTAGAAGATCAGGTTCTCACCGCCGCCGCCAAAGCAGGCACGCGGCGTTTCAATGCCAAGATCACCCATGTCTCGCTCGCGACGTTGAAGCTGATCTGGCTCAAGCTTATCGGGCGCTATCATCGGTTCGGCTATGCGGCAGTGAGTTTTGGCAAACCCGTGTCTCTGCGGGACATGCCCGAAATGCTTGAAGCGCCAGAAGAGCTGGCCGAAATGCTGATGCGGCGGATTGCCGAGATCATTCCGGTTCTGCCCGTGCCTTTGGTGTCACATCTGTTGCTGGAACAGTCCCTGTCAGAGGCAAACCTGCAGGCGCGGTTCAACGCGGCGCAATCCGAACTGCAGCACGCGCACATCCATCTGCCACATCAGGATCTGACCTATGCAATGCAGTATGGGCTTGAGCGTCTGACAAAGCGCGGTTTGGTCGAATCACAGTCGGGTGTTCTGAAAATTACCGAAGATGGCCGGGCTCTTGTCGAATATTACGCGAACTCGATTAAGCACCTTTTCCCGGACAAACCCCAGTGATTGCTGCGTTTGCGAAGGATTTTGCTGCGTTTGCTCGGTTATAAAATTACAACGTGATGCCGTAATGGGTTGCAATGTTGCGTGGTGAAAGTTATTCCACTGAGCAATCCCCATCATTCTGCGCTGCAGAGGGGACCGTGTAACCTTTCGACTGCAGGAGGCCGCCATGGCTTTGGATCACGACACCGGCATTGCCCAGTACGACGCGCCTGAAAAAGATCTTTATGAGGTGGGTGAAATGCCCCCGCTTGGGTATGTTCCCAAGAAAATGTACGCATGGGCGATCCGCCGTGACCGTCATGGCGAACCCGAGCAGTCGTTCCAGAAAGAGGTGGTCGACACTTGGCAGGTCGATAGCCACGAGGTGCTTGTTCTCGTGATGGCCGCTGGTGTGAACTACAACGGTGTATGGGCCGGTCTGGGTCAGCCAATCTCGCCGTTTGATGTTCACAAACAAGATTTCCATATCGCGGGTTCTGATGCCTCGGGCATTGTTTGGGCCGTGGGCGACAAGGTAAAGAACTGGAAAGTGGGCGACGAAGTTGTCATTCACTGTAACCAGGATGATGGGGACGACGAAGAATGTAACGGTGGTGATCCGATGTTTTCGCCGACCCAGCGCATCTGGGGCTATGAAACCGGTGATGGATCGTTCTCACAGTTCACACGCGTACAGGCCCAACAGCTGATGCCACGTCCAAAGCACCTGACCTGGGAAGAAGCGGCCTGCTACACCCTGACGTTGGCGACGGCCTATCGGATGCTGTTCGGTCATCACCCACACGAGCTGAAGCCGGGCCAGAACGTTCTGGTTTGGGGTGCGTCCGGCGGGCTTGGCTCGTATGCCATCCAGCTGGCCAACACCGCAGGTGCAAATGCGATTGGGGTGATCTCGGATGAGAGCAAACGCCAGTTTGTTCTGGATCAGGGCGCCAAGGGCGTAATCAACCGCAAAGATTTCGACTGCTGGGGGCAGCTCCCCACCGTCAACAGCCCCGAATACAACCAGTGGCTCAAAGAAGCGCGCAAGTTTGGCAAAGCGATCTGGGAGATCACCGGCAAAGGTGTGAACGTGGATATGGTGTTTGAGCACCCCGGTGAAGCGACTTTCCCGGTCTCCACACTTGTCGTGAAAAAGGGCGGTATGGTTGTGATCTGCGCCGGGACATCCGGGTTCAACACCACCTTTGATGTCCGCTACATGTGGATGCATCAGAAACGTCTGCAAGGCTCGCACTTTGCGAACCTGAAACAGGCTGCCTCGGCCAATCGTCTGATGTGTGAGCGTCGCCTCGACCCCTGCATGTCAGAAGTCTTCCCTTGGGACGAGATCCCACAGGCCCACACCAAGATGCTTCGCAACGAGCACAAGCCGGGCAATATGGCGGTGCTGGTGCAAGCCCCGCGTACCGGTCTGCGCACCTTTGAGGATGCGCTCTCGGCGCGCTAAGCGCACCGAAAATCGGTTGTGACAAGAGACTGAAACGCCCGCGAATCGTGTAATCCACGGCGCGGGCGTTTTCGTTGCTAGTGGCGTAAAATGTCGTATCAATAGGTTGCACAGGAGGGCCTCGCAGTTTTTGGGGATGGATTTTACGCGAATATTAACGCTCCAACGCTCGTGTTATCGTTGTGTCAGTGTTAGTTTACCCATCTATGAGTGAGGTTTCTCATGGGACAGAATTGGATTTTGGACGTACTGGTTGACCTGAAAACGTTCGCGCGCAGCAATGACATGCCGACATTGGCGGCGACATTGGATGACGCCACTTTTGTTGCTCAGGTTGAACTGGCGTCCCTTGCCGAAGGACAGCAGGGTGGGCTCTTTGGACGACAATCCGCGCGTGGATCAGCTGATCGAGAGGCTCGAGGCCTCTGAACAGCTAGATGATCTTCAGATCGTCATTGAAGAGCTGCGCGATGCCTATCGCGTGGATCACATGGTCTATCATTGGGTGAGCAGCAACGGCGACCAATATGGCTGTGGCACCTATGATCTCGAATGGGTCAATCGCTATATCGAAAAAGGGTATCTGCGCGTCGATCCGGTGATCGTGGGCTGTTTCCAACGGTTCCATCCCGTTGACTGGAAGCGCCTGGATTGGTCAAGCAAAGCGGCGCGGATGTTTCTGCAGGATGCCATCGATCATGGGGTGGGCAATCAGGGCTATTCTATCCCAATCCGAGGTCCCAATGGTCAGTTCGCCCATTTCACGCTCAGCCATGGGTGTGATGATGCAAGCTGGGACAATTTTACCGCCACCCACCGGCGCAATCTGATTCTCATCGCGCACTCGTTCAATCAAAAGGCGCTAGAGTTCCAACCGGGCCGCACCCCGGAGGCCAACCAGCCCCTCTCTCCGCGCGAGGTTGAGGCCATGACCTTGCTTGCCATCGGGTACAACCGGGCACAGGCGGCCAATACATTGGCAATTTCTGAACACACTCTAAGGGTTTATGTGGAAAGCGCACGGCACAAACTTGGGGCGATGAACACCACGCATGCCGTGGCGCGCGCGCTGAGTCGCGGGTTAATTGTTGTGTAATTTGTTCAACACCTAAGGTTGATCTACCCCAGCGAGCGTTGCTAGTGCTGGCAATTAACTAGAGTTGAGAAAACATTCCCTCATTCACACTAGAACTGAGGGGATTCTCATGATCCGTTTTATCTATGCCGCCGATCTTCATACCTTTCCACTGCTGGCAAAGACCATGTTTCGCGATCGCGCGGAGCAATTCAAAACGCGTCACAACTGGGATGTGACCGTGGATGAGGATGGGTATGAGCGAGATGAGTATGATCGCGACAACCCAATGTACATCATCTGGGAAAATGCAGACGGCACCCATGGCGGATCGCTGCGTCTGATGCCGACAATGGGCCCGACCATGGTCAACGATCATTTCCTGCATCTGACCGATGGCGTGCGGATCGAGAGCCCGCTGATCTGGGAATGCACAAGGTTCTGTCTTGCCAAAGGGTCACGCCCCGGCGTGGCCGCAGCTTTGATGCTGGCCGGAGGAGAAATCATGCAAGAGTTTGGCGTAGACCATTTTGTCGGGGTCATTTTTGCGCATATGGTCCGCGTGTTTCGGCGGATTGGCTCAGAGCCCGAGGTTCTGGGTACTGAGGGCGAGGGGCGCGACGGGATTAGCGTTGCCTTGTGGGAGTTTACCCCCGAAATCCAGGCGCGCGTGGCCAAAACCGCTGGGGTGACACCAGAGCTGTCGCGACACTGGTTTGATCTGTCCTTTGGTGGGGCGACAACATCTGCGGATGTGCGTGCAGCCTGATCCAAAACCGTGAGAAAAATGCGCGAGGTTGGTCCTCGCGCGCTTTTTCGGGGCGGGGACGCTGGCGCCTGCCGGTTGCCGGGGATAGGGTGCCCGCATGAACGCACCAGCCCCCCTTGTTTTCTCTGATGATCAGGCAATGGCCCATGACCGTGTGGCAAATCTACTGCGCGAGGCAGGTGTTGATCTGGACGAAGGTTTCACTCAGCCCGCGACAGACACCAAAAGCCGGGTGATGGCGGTGATGGGCAAAGCTGGTAGCGGCAAAACCATGCTGTTGTCCGAGCTGGTCAAAGCGCTGCAAGAGGCGGGCGTTGATATTGTCTCGGGGGATTATGAGGGCAAACGCAAGCGAGATGCGCGGACCCTAGCGGTCCTTGCGCCCACCAACAAAGCCGCCAGTGTATTGCGCAACCGGGGCGTGCCTGCAACCACCATCCACCGAATTCTCTATTCACCCGTTTACGATCCTCAATACGAGCAGATCGCCGAATGGTTGATGGGCAATGATGAAAAACCCACCATCGATGAGCTGGAGCCTGAGGCGCTGGACCGCGCCAAGGCCAGCTATGAACTGCATAAATCGGTCCCGGCCGCTTTAGCAGCGGCTGGGCTGCGCGGCAGTGATTTTATCACCGGTTGGAAGCGGCGCGAGGAAGAGCTTGATATCGGGTTTGTTGACGAGGCCTCGATGCTGGATGATCGCCAGTTCGATGATCTGAAAGAAATTTTTCCAAATCTGGTTATGTTTGGCGATCCAGCCCAGCTCGCGCCGGTCAACCAGTCGGGCCAGATGGTGTTTGAAACCGTCCCCGATGAGCAAAAGCTTGAGCTGCAACGCATCCACCGTCAGGACGCAGACAATCCTATTCTGGATCTGGCCCATGCGCTGGCGGATCCTCAGATCGGATTTGAAGATTTTGAACGTCTGGTGGAAGAGGCCGCGCGGAAAGATGATCGCGTGGTTTGGGCCCAGCGGGTCGAAGTGGATCTGATGGCCCGCAGCCCGGTTCTGGTCTGGCGCAATGCCACGCGCATTCGCCTTATCAATGCGTTTCGCTCGGTACATGGGGCGCCGGAAACCGAACTGCTGCCCGGTGAACCACTGATCTGTGACGGCATCGAACTGCCGATGAAACACCGCAAGAAGCGTCTCGATCTTGAGGCGCGTGGCCTGATCAAAGGCGCGCAGGTGGTCTATCTCGGCCCTGGGCGCAAACCGGGATTTTCACGCCTGCATGTGATGGGCGCGCCCGAGCCGCAGGTCTCGGCGGCGTCGATTGTGAAAATCGAAAAACCCGACGAGGAAGAGCCGTTTATTCCCTATGCCGCTCGTATGGGGGCTGCCTTTTTGCACGGGGCGGCTGTGACCATCCACAAAGCACAGGGCAGCCAATGGGACAATGTTCAGGTCTTTGCCCCAGATCTTTATGCCGCTGCGCGTATGGGGCGGTCAGAGGCTGGTCAGCCACTGTGGAAACGGCTGGCCTATGTGGCGATCACTCGCGCATCTGAACGTCTGTATTGGGTGGTCCGCAATCGCCTTGCGCGCCCAACCGGTCCGCTTCAGATTGACGATCTGGGCGGTGCGCCAGCGCCATTTGCGCTGACGTCCGAAGATGCAGGTCCTTAGACCTGAACGATTTGTTTGCCGATGTTGCCGCCTTTGAGCATTGCGATGAAGGCCTCGGGGGCTTTTTCGATACCCTGAGCGACGTCTTCTAGATAGCTGATCTCGCCCGCGGCCACCTTGGGGCCGACCTCAGCAAGAAATTCGGGGAAGCTGTCCCAGTGATCGAAAACGATCATTCCGGTGACTTGAAGGCGTTTGACCAAGATGGACCGCCACATCATCGGCAGACGATCGTCGGCCTCTTCGGCGCCGCCATACCAGGCAATGGTGCCGATCAGTGGGATGCGTCCACCGGTGTTCATCAGTGGCAGAATGCCTTCAAGAACCTTGCCTCCGACGTTTTCGAAATAGATGTCCACACCATCTGGCGCGGCCTCGGCAATAGCTTTGCGCAGGCCAGAGGCGTCATCATAGGCGCGGTGGTCGATGGCGGCATCAAATCCAAAGGTCTCGGTCGCCAGTTTGCATTTAGCCTCACCGCCCGCGATGGCGACGGTACGCAAACCGACGGCTTTTGCCAGTTGCCCAACCATGGCTCCAACCGGACCCGTGGCCGCAGCGACCGCAAGCGTTTCACCGGGCTTCATGTGGCCATATTTCTTCAAACCAACCCATGCGGTGAACCCGGGCATGCCCAGAACGCCGAGGGCGGTTGAGGGGGGGAGGGTCTCGTCAAGCTTGCGGGCCTCTGAGCCCGCGAGAACCGCGTGACTGTTCCAGCCGGTCATGCCGGTCACAAGATCACCTTCGGCAAACCCTTTGGCGTTTGAGATCAGGACACGCCCGACGCCCTGACCCACCATCGGTTCACCCAACCCAACAGAGGGGGCATAGCTTTTCACGTCTTCCATCCGTCCCCGCATATAGGGATCGAGAGAAAATTGGCTCACTTCGACAAGAATCTGATCGGGGCCCGGCTCAGGCAAGTCACTGGTTTTCAGAGTGAAATCTTCTGGTACCGGCGCGCCTCTGGGACGACGGGCGAGGGTGATGCTGCGCATTTGGGTCATGAAATCTCCTTACGTCACAAATCGGGCAAACCTCGGAAACGACTTGCGTATAGGTCACGCGGTTTGCCACTGTGGGTCGACATAAGCAGATGGCAAGGGAGGGTCAGATGCAAGGCATGATGATGCAAATGCCGTTGCGTATCATTGAGATACTGCAATTTGCGGCCGATGTTCATCCTGAGGGTGAAATCGTTTCGGTTCGGACCGAGGGGGATCTGCACCGCGAGACCTATGTCGAAGCGTTTCAGCGGACGGCGCAATTGGCGCATGCGCTTAAAGCTTTGGGCATTGAAGACGGGGATCGGGTCGCAACGCTTGCTTGGAATGGTTACCGCCATTTTGAGCTCTATTATGCCATCTCAGGCATGGGCGCCGTGTGCCACACCATCAATCCGCGCCTCTCAGCCGAGCAGATGCTGTACATCATCAACCACGCAGAAGATCGGGCGATCTTTGTTGATCTGACCTTTGTGCCGATCCTTGAGGCGCTGGCCGCTCAACTGCCATCTGGGATGCGCATCGTGGTGATGACCGATCGGGCGCACATGCCAGACAGTGCATTGGACCTTTTGTGTTACGAAGACCTTCTGGACGGCCATCCCACCACATTTGACTGGCCTTTGGTTGATGAAAATGCCGCCGCGGGTCTGTGCTACACCTCGGGCACCACCGGCAATCCCAAAGGTGCGCTCTACTCCCATCGCTCAACCGTGTTGCACGCCTTTATGATCGCGGTTGCCGTGCCGCGTAGCCTGCATGAAGGCGCGCGCGTTCTGCCAGTGGTCCCGATGTTCCACGTCAATTCCTGGGGGCTTCCCTACGGCGCACCTCTGGTTGGGGCATCGATGATTATGCCGGGGCCGGCTCTGGATGGGCCGTCGCTGTTTAACCTGATGGACAACGAAGGCGTTACCGCAAGCTGGGGGGTCCCGACGGTTTGGCTTGGGCTTAAGGCCGAGATGGAGCAGCGCGATGCGATGCCTTCGAAACTGGATCAGCTGGTGATAGGCGGATCCGCCGCGTCGCGCGCGATGATCGCATGGTTCGAAGACAAAGGCGTGGATGTTTGTCACGCCTGGGGCATGACCGAGATGAGCCCCATCGGAACACAGGCGCAGCTGCCGAAGGCGCAGGATGGGCTGTCACAAGACGAAAAGCTTGATCTCAAATCGAAGCAGGGCCGCAGGGTCTATGGGGTTGAGATGAAGATTCTTGATGAAGAGGGCAAGCGCCTGCCGCATGACGGCGAGGCGGCGGGTGAGCTTTTTGTGCGCGGCAACGCCATCATCCAAGGGTATTTCAACAATGAAGAGGCCACCAAAGCGGCGTTCGACGCTGAGGGCTGGTTTGGCACCGGCGATGTGGCGAGCATTGATGAGACGGGTTTCCTGTGCATTCAGGACCGGTCTAAGGATCTGATCAAATCCGGGGGTGAATGGATCAGCTCGATTGATCTGGAAAACATGGCCATGGCGCATCCCGGTGTGGCCAATTGTGCGGTGATCGCCATCGCCCACCCCAAATGGGAAGAACGCCCGCTTTTGGTTGTGGTGCCGCAGGACGCAGCCAATCCACCACCTCTGGACGAGATCCACGGTTTGATGCTGGAGCATGTTGCCAAATGGCAGCTGCCCGATGCGATGGAACTGGTCGAGGCCCTGCCCATGACGGCCACGGGGAAGGTGTCCAAACTGACACTGCGCAAAACATTCAGGGATTATGTGTTACCCGATGCCCATTGAAACACTTCAAGGTCTGGGCGCGTGTCATTCAGAATGGTTTATTCTGGATGCCGCGCGGGTCAAAGCCTTTGCCGACACCACCGAGGATTGGCAGTTCATCCATCTCGATGAAGAAAAGGCTGCCCAGACGCCGTTGGGTGGGACCATTGCACATGGGTTTCTGACGCTGTCGATGTTGTCGGCTATGTCCTATCAGGCGATCCCGGATTTGCCCGGGGTGCAGATGGGGCTGAACTATGGGTTTGACCGCATCCGCTTTACCGCGCCGGTGCCTGTGGGCGCGCGGGTGCGCGGACGGTTTACGGTCGGCGATATCAAAGAAATCAAAGGCTGGTTCACTGTGACCTGGGATGTCGCGGTCGAAGTTGAAGGTCAGGAGCGCCCCGCTTTGGTGGCGCAATGGCTGTGCCGATATCAAAGGGAAGAGTGACATGGATCTTGGGATTACGGATCGGGTGCGCCCGCTGATTGAGCAGGTGCGCCGGATGATCCAGGATGAGATTGCGCCGCTGGATGCCGAATTTCACGCCGAAGTGGGCAAACACCCCGAGGGCCGGTTTCATCATACCGCGCGACAACTCGAGATTTTGGATGGGTTGAAGGCCACGGCGCGTGAGCGGGGGCTGTGGAACTTCTGGCTGACCGACAGCGATCGTGGCTTTGGTCTGAGCACGGTAGAATATGCCTATCTCGCGGAAGAGATGGGCAAGGTGGGCATTGCCGCTGAGGTGTTCAATTGCAACGCACCCGACACCGGCAATATGGAGGTGCTTGAGCGCTACGGTGAAGATTGGATGAAACGCCGCTGGTTGGATCCGCTTCTGGCCGGAGAGATCCGCTCGGCCTATGTGATGACCGAACCGGATGTGGCCTCATCAGATGCGGCGCAATTGGCGTTTGAGGCGCGACGGGATGGCGATGGTTATGTTCTGAATGGTGAGAAATGGTGGATCAGCGGGGCCGGAGACCCGCGCTGTGGGCTTTACATCCTGATGGCCTGCACCGATCCCGATGCGGCCAAACACAGCCGCCACACGATGTTTGTGCTGGATCCCGACACACCGGGGATTGAAGTGCTGCGCCCGATGCATGTCTTTGGTCAGGATGATGCGCCGCATGGCCATATGCACATTCGCTTTACCGATGTGCGCGTGCCGGCCGATCATGTGGTTTTGGGGCATGGGCGCGGGTTCGAAGTTGCGCAGGGACGGCTTGGGCCGGGGCGAATCCATCACTGCATGCGCGCCATTGGGCAGGCCGAAAAGGCGCTTGAAATCATGTGCAAACGTGGCTTGGAGCGCGAGGCCTTTGGCAAACGCATTGCGGATCTGGGCGCAAACTACGACATCATCGCCAATGCGCGGATGGAGATCGAAATGGCGCGGCTGTTGTGTCTCAAGGCGGCCTGGATGATGGACACCGCAGGTGTCCGCGCCGCGCAGCCGTGGATTTCCAAGATCAAAGTTGTGGCGCCATTGATGGCAGGCAAGGTCATTGACGAGGCCATACAACTTTGTGGGGCCGAAGGCATCAGTCAGGACATGGATCTTGCGGGCATGTGGACCCATGTGCGCACCCTGCGGTTTGCGGATGGGCCAGATGCGGTGCACCGCAGACAGGTGGCCCGCGCCGAGCTGCGCAAACATAGCAACGATGCATAGGGTCGATTTTTCAGGAAAAATCGATTGTGAAGGATAACCTGATTTTCTTGAAAATCAGGGAGGGGGAGAGGTGGAACAACAAGAGCTGGCCAGTGTCTCTGCGTGGCTGACTGGGGTGGTCGAAGGATTTGTGGGGCCGATTGAGGTCACTCCCTTCACCACCGGGCAATCCAATCCCACCTATCTGCTGCGGGGGGGCTCAGGAGACTATGTCCTGCGCCGCAAACCTCATGGGGTGCTGTTGAAATCGGCGCATGCTGTGGATCGCGAATTTCGGGTTCAACGCGCTTTGGCGGGCACAGGCGTTCCTGTGCCTGAGGTGTTGGCATTGTGCGACGATGACAGCGTTCTGGGTTCGATGTTCTATGTCATGAAACATGTCCCCGGGCGTAGCTTTGTTGATCCCACCATGCCCGAGGAAACCAACGAAACCCGTGCTGCCATCATGCGATCGATGGGTCAGACACTTGCCGCCATTCATGATGTGGATGTGCAGGCGGTGGGGCTTGGGGATTACGGCCCGCCCGGCAACTACTATGCGCGGCAGTTGGCGCGTTGGAGCAAACAGTACCACGCCAGCGCAACCGAAGATCAGCCTGCGATGTTGGCTCTGATGCAGTGGCTCGAGGGGGCAATGCCGCAGGACGATGGGCAGCGTGGTTTGGTGCATGGCGATTTTCGCATCGACAACCTGCTGTTTGATCCCAATGGCGCGGCCTGTGTTGCGGTTCTGGATTGGGAGCTGTCAACACTGGGCCACCCCTACGCCGACCTGGCGGGGGTGATCATGCAATGGCAGCTGCCGCCGGGGACCGAGGGGCGGGGGGTGGCGGGTGTTGATCGCGCGGCGCTGGGCTTGCCAACGGATGCAGAGTTTGTCGCCGACTATTGTGCCCGTCGCGGCATCGCCGAGATCCCTGATTTTGGCTTCTATCTGGCCTTCGCGTTTTTCCGCATGGCGGCCATCCTGCAGGGGGTGAAAAAGCGCGCCCTTGACGGCAATGCGGCAAACCCGGACAAGGCGATGCGACTTGGGGCCTATGTGCCGCAATTTGCGGAACTGGGGTTAGAGGCGCGCACCTGGCATGGATGAGAGATTTCACGAAGACCCATATGCCTATCAAAAGCTGTTGGGGATCGAGATGCGGGACTGGCGCGCGGATTACGCTCTGTTTGCACTGCCCATCGAAGAGCACATCATTAACCGCCATGGCAATCCGCATGGTGGTGCGCATGCCAGCCTTCTGGACACAGTGATGGGCTACGCGGGCTGTTGGACGGGTGATCCGGACAAACGGCAGATGTGCCTGACGCTCTCGCTCAATATTCAGTATATCTCGCGCCCTCTGGGTAAGGTGTTCTTGGCTGAAGGTTTCAAAACCGGCGGCGGGCGCAGCACGTTTTTTGCCGAAGGGGTGGTGAAAGACGAAACTGGCGAGCTGGTTGCGAAGGGCAGCGGTGTGTTCCGCTACCGCAAGCTGGCTTAGGCAACGGGTGCGCAGAATCGAAGCAGATCTGCGTGGTCAGAGAACGCCATATCATGCGGCATCTCTGTGACCGGCGTTTTGCGATACCCCTCGGTATAGAGCGCAAAGCGAATGCCCGCACGTTGGGCAGTTTCTGCGTCAACCTCGCTGTCGCCAACATAAAGCGTGTCTTCCGCCCCCTCTAACGCAGCAAAGAGCATCGCGGGGTCGGGCTTGCGGCTGTCCAATGTGTCTCCGGCAATCACGATGTCAAAGAACGTGGCCAGCCCGGTGTCACGCAGAACGGCTTTGGTCGCCGCACCGGGTTTATTGGTGCAGAGCGTCAATCTATGACTTTGCGCTTTCAGCGCGGTCAGCGTTTCAATCACGCCAGGATAGAGCGCCTTGGGGTCGTTGCGAGGTATAGGCCGCCAGCACGCGATCGTACAGCAGACCATGCATCGCCTCAGGTTGCTCAAGATGCGCCAAAAGCTTGCTGATCAGCGGCGGCAGCCCGTGGCCAACAAAGCTGCGCAGGGTGGCGATGTCCACTGCGGGCAGATCCATCTCGGTCAAAACGGTATTCACCGCGTGATGCATATGCGGCACGCTGTCGATCAGCGTGCCGTCCAGATCAAAGGCGATGGTGGTCATGCCACCGAAGCGCGGATGTTGCGCATGTTCTCGCCGTAGACCTCGGGATTGTCTACCGAGCCACCCCGGAACACAGCCGACCCGGCTACCAGCACATCGGCGCCGGCTTCGACAACCAGAGGTGCGGTTTTCGGGTCAACACCGCCGTCGATTTCGATATGCACCGGACGGTCGCCGATCATCTCGCGCAGGGTGCGGATCTTGGTGGTCATGTCGATGAACTTCTGCCCGCCAAAGCCGGGGTTCACGGTCATCACACAGATCAGGTCGGTGAGTTCCAGCAGAGGCGCGACAGCTTCGGCCGGTGTGCCGGGGTTAAGCGCCACACCTGCTTTCATGCCTGCGCCGCGGATGGCTTGCAGGGTGCGGTGGATATGCGGGCAGGCCTCGACATGCGCGGTCAGAACATCGGCACCCGCTTCGGCATAGGCGTCGATGTAAGGATCGACGGGTTCGATCATCAGGTGCACATCCATCACGGTTTTTACGTGTTTGCGGAAGGCTTTGACCGCGGGCGGACCAAAGGTCAGGTTCGGCACAAAATGCCCGTCCATCACGTCAACGTGGATCCAATCCGCGCCCTGGGCTTCGATGGCCTGAATTTCGCGACCGAAATCGGCGAAATCTGCGGAAAGAATGGAAGGGGCGATTTTGATCGAGCGATCGAAACTCATGGGCTGTCCTTTCAGTACATGACTGCGGTGCGCCTGACCCCGGACGGACGGGGCCAGTTCCTGCACAGGCCTCTAGTAGCCTGCGCTGCGATCCACAAGGTGCAACAGCGTCTCACCTGCCTCGCCGCGCTGGATATTTGCTGCAATTGCCCGTGAGGCGCTACTCGGTCGGGTGGTTGAGGCGATATGGGGCGTGACAGTGACCTTTGGATGGACCCAATAGGGGTGATCCTGCGGTAGGGGTTCCACACGAAACACATCCAGAGTCGCATGTCCCACCTGACCGCTGTCAAGCGCCGCCAAAAGCGCGTCATCATCGATAAGCGGTCCGCGACCGGGGTTGATGATCGCAGCGCCCGGGGCGAGCAGAGCCAGCCTATAAGCGTTCAGCGCGTTTTCTGTGGCAGGCGTATCGGGCAGCAAGAGCACGACAATCTCGGCATCGGTGAGAGCCTGCACCAGACCCGCCTCGCCATGCCGGGAGGTGATGTCATCGATCTGTTTGGGTGAGCGGCTCCAGCCGGTGACCGGAAATCCGAGGCGTGCCAAGGCCTGACCACAGGCACTGCCAAGAGTGCCGAGGCCAAGAATGGTTACAGGCCGGTCGGCAGAGACCGGCGGCGGCGTAGCGTCCCATACGTGATCGGGGTTCACGATATGCGCGTCCATGCCAAGGTGGTGCCGCAACACATGGCCGGTGACCCATTCGATCATCCCTTGTGTCAGCCCGCCTTCGTCGACCATACGCGCCAACGGGACTTTTAGGGTTTCATTGCCAACTACGTTTTCGACCCCAGCCCAGAGGTTCAACACAGCTTTCAGACGGGTATAGGGGGTGAAATCCTGAACATCTGAATTGGGGGCATAGACGATATAGTCGACCTCAGCAGGTACCATGTCCGTGCTGAGGGAATAGCTTAACCCATGGGCATCCAGAGCGGCCCGCAATGGCGCTTCATATTCGTCCCAACGTTCAGACTTGGCGGCAAACAAGATATTGATCATGCGGCAAAAACTCTGGTCATATCGGTGAACCCTTTGATTTCGATCGGATTGCCCGCAGGGTCGTGGAAGAACATGGTGTGCTGCTCTCCCGGAGTGCCCTCAAAGCGGGTGGTTGGCGCGATGGTGAAGTCTAAGCCGGCGGTGGTCAATTGCTCTGCAAGCGGATGCCACTGATCCGCGGGCAAAATGACCCCGAGGTGTGGCATGGGCACCATGTGCGCGCCGACTTTGCCCGAATTGGTGGTCTGTAACACCGGTCCAAGGTGCAGGCTAATCTGATGACCGAAAAAGTTGTAATCGATCCAGCTGTCGGTGCTGCGCCCTTCCTCGCACTTTAGGACATCACCGTAAAAGCTGCGGGCGGCGTCGAGATCGTCAACGTGATAGGCAAGATGAAACAGGCACATGAAAGGCTCCGGTCTGGTTGTGTGAGCCAGAGATATGCAGAGACTGGAAAATAGGTTAGCTTATTTTTGTATCTTCAAACGTAAGAAAATCTATGGATCTGAGATTTATCGAAACACTGGTTGCGGTCGTGGATGCGGCATCGTTGGCGGCGGCGGCGCGGAGTTTGGGGGTGACACCGGCGGCGGTGGCACAGCGCATTGCGGCGCTGGAGGCTGAGTTGCAGGTTTCGCTGATCCAGCGCGCTGGGCGTGGCATGGTGGCGACGCCGGACTGTGAGGTTTTGTTACCGGAATTTCGCAAACTGCTCGCCATCCGCGCCGGGCTATCCGGTGTGCTATCTCAGGATCAACTTCAGGGGGCAGTGAGGCTTGGGGCTGTGTCGACGGCTCTTGGGGATTACGCCGCTGATCTTGTGCGCGGGATTGAAGCGCAGGCCCCCAGGGTCGACCTGAGGCTGGTCCCCGGCGCGTCGGCGGATCTGTATCAACAGATGTTAGAGGAAAACCTTGATGCGGCCCTTTTGGTTGAACCGCCGTTTGATCTTGCCAAAAGCCTCGATTTCATCCCCATTGTACAGCAGCCGATTGGCCTATTGCGTCCCGCGCAGGGTGATAGGGACCTGCCGTTTTTGATCTACGCGCGCGAAGCCTGGGGTGGGGCAGCTTGTCTGAAAGTACTGCACAGGCATGTCGAGACCCCGCGTGTCTTATGTGAGATGGATTCGCTGGAAACCATTGCCCAGCTTGTCGAAGATGGGGTCGGACAGGCCGTTGTCCCGCAATGGGCGGGATTGATGCGCCGCCATCCGGATCTGCAGTTTACGCCGCTGGGAGACGCAAAGCGTTGTCTCGGATTGCTCAGGTGGCAACGAGATGCGCGGCGTCCGGTGCAGCAGGTTTTACAACAGATCCTTGCAGGCTAGCGTGGACGATGGACATGGGCGCTTTGCACCAGTCCAAAGGCCAGCATGAGCACCAACATCGCCGACCCGCCGTAGCTCACCATTGGAAGCGGCACACCGACCACGGGGGCCAGCCCCATCACCATCGACATGTTGACTGCAAAGAACAGGAAGAAGGTCAAGGCGATGCCAAGGATCAGCAAAGACGAAAACCGGTCCCGGTTTTGCAGCGCTGAGGCGACACAGAAGATCAAGATGAGGACGTATAGGACCAACAGAGACACACCGCCTATAAAGCCGAACTCTTCCGCCAATGTGTTGAAAATAAAGTCCGTGTGTTTCTCGGGCAGAAAGTTCAAACGCGACTGGGTGCCCTGCATGAATCCTTTGCCGGTCCAGCCACCAGACCCCATGGCAATCTTGGCCTGGGTGATGTTGTAGCCCGCACCCAAAGGGTCTGAGCTTGGGTCAAGAAAGGTATCAATCCGCTTGTATTGATAGTCCTTCAAAAGCTGCCAGTCTTTTCCTCGGCTGTAAAAAACCAACCAGACTGCGCCCACGCCCGCACCGATCACCGTGGCGAAATAGGCCAGATGCACGCCGGCAAGAAATAACATGACGCCTCCGGCGATCATCAGCAAAAGCGCCGTGCCCAGATCGGGCTGCGTCAGGACCAGAAGCGTGGGTGCGAGGATCAGCACAACGGGCAGCAACACCCAAAGGGGACGCGAGGTTTTGTTGAGAGGCAGCCAGTCATAATACGCCGCGAGAAGCATCACCAAAGCGATTTTCATAACCTCGGATGGCTGCAATCGCATGAATCCTAGGTCGATCCAGCGCTGGGCACCCATTCCGACGGCACCAAAAAATTCGACCATGATCAATAGACCGAGCGCGCCGAGATAGGCCAGAACCGCCATATTGCGCCAGAACCAGATCGGGACCAGAGCCACAAACATCATGGCGCCAAGCCCGAGAACAAAGCGTTTCATCTGCGGTTCGGCCCAGGGGCTGAAAGAGCCGCCCGCCACCGAATAAAGCATCAGAAACCCGACGCTGGCCACGGCCGTCAGCAAAAGAACCAGCGGCCAGTTCAGATGCAGGATTTTGCGCCATCCGGTTGGGACGGTTTTGACGTTATGTTCGAGATAGGTCATGCGCGTGTGCCGCCGTTGCGGGCACGTTCCGCCCGTTCGCGATTGAGCTTTTTCTGTTGATCTTCGATACGACGGCGATCTTTGGTCGGATAGGCTTCAAGCGGCGGGTCGCCTTTATAGAGCGCCTGCAAGGTGACGTCCCGCGCAATAGGGGCCGCAGCTTTCGAACCACCGCCGCCGTGTTCGACCACTACAGAAACCGCAACTTTGGGATTGTCGTAGGGGGCGAAGTCAACGAACAGCGCGTGATCACGCTGGGCCCAAGGCACTTCGTCGTTGTTGACCCGGTTCGAGGACACCTGTGCGGTTCCGGTCTTGCCCGCCATGCGCATGCCATCGGCAATGATACGTGACCGATAGGCCGTACCGCGGCGATCATTGCTCACGGCGTACATCCCCGCGCGCACCTGATCAAGATGGTCAGGATTGATGCCAAGATCCTCGCCAGAGAGCGAGGGGGTCTCGACCCCGTCGATGGATTTCACCAGTCGAGGCGAGATGCGGCGCCCGGTGGCGATCCGGGACATCATGACGGCCAGTTGCAGGGGAGAGGTCAGAACAAACCCCTGACCAATTGAGGCGTTGACGGAATCCCCGATCACCCATTCGGCGCCCCGTTCGCGCAGCTTCCAGCCCTTGTCTGGCATCAGGCCGCTGGTAACGGCTGACATCGGCACATCAGGGCGCATACCCAGCCCAAGTTTCCGCCCCATCGCGGCAATATTTTCGATACCGACTTTCAACGCGAGCTCGTAGTAATACACGTCGCAGCTTTCGCGCAGGGATTGCTGGAGGTTCATCGCCCCATGGCCGGATCGCTTCCAACAGCCAAAATCGCGCGAGCCAACCTCCAGCTTGCCAGAGCAATAGTAGGTGTCCTCAGGGGTCACGACACCCGCCTCAAGTGCGGCCAGCGCAGTGACCATTTTGAACGTCGAACCGGGAGGGTAGGCATCCTGCACGGTCTTTGAGGCCAGGGGTCGGTGGTCGTTGTTCAAAAGCGCGTTGTAATCGGTGCTTGAAATGCCATGCACAAAGCTATTTGGATCAAACGAAGGCGCCGAAGCAATAGCCAGCAGGTCGCCCTTTTCCAGATCCATGACTACAACACTGGCGGATTCTACACCCAAACGGGCGTGAACATAGTCCTGCAGGTCGCTGTCGACGGTCAGCTGAACATCCGCCCCGGCTTCACCTTCGCGGCGGTCGAGTTCGCGGATGATCCGACCCCGCGCATTTACTTCGACCTGTTTGGTGCCAGCGTTACCCCTTAGGTCGTCTTCGTATTTCGATTCGACTCCAATCTGACCAAACTGGAAGTCGGGAATGCGCAACACAGCGGGTGGATTTTCATATCGTTCGAGATTGCGCGGGCGCACCTTAGCGACATAGCCCGCGACATGTACAAACAGATCACGCTGGGGGTAGATTCGGCTTTGTCCCACGTCGGCGGAAATGCCGGGCAGGGCGGGAAGATTGGCGCTAACCCGGCTAACGGCGTTCCAGCTTACCCGATCCGCAAGTGTGACCGGATGAAACGATGCCGTGCCCTTCATGGATTCCATCGCGCGATTCAAGTCGCTTTCATCCAGTTCAATCAGTTGCGACAACTGGCCGATGACCTCGTTCACGTCTTCGGCGTCTTCTGGAACCAGTGTGATTTTATAGGTTTGTTCGTTCTCAGCGATCACCTTGCCATTGCGGTCAAAAATCCGCCCGCGCGCTGGTGGAATAAGGCGCAGCGAGATGCGGTTCTCTTCAGCTAAGAGGCGAAACTCATCCGCTTGATCGACCTGAAGATAACGCATGCGCATGGCTAGCGCGCCGCCAAAGGCGAGCTGCGCGCTCCCGATAAGTAAGGCGCGGCGACTGATGCGCTGCGCGCTTTCCTGAGTTTCGCTTTGTGACCGTCTCATGTCTTGCGTCCTGAATGGTCTGTCTCACCGGGCCCCGTGCGGCGAATGCCGAAGGCAATATAGCTCAGGCCAACTACCAGAGGATAGGCCGCGACTGTCATACCATATTGCATAGCCCACAGCGAAAAGGCTCCCGTTTCCACCAGCAAAATCGACAAGACCATCCGATAGGCAAGAAACAGCGTAAACATGGCCCCCGCCATGGTGACCCACTCGGCGGCAAAGGTGTTTTCGCGCACTTGTCGGTCGCGTTTTTTCAGCCATTCAGACAGCAGAAGAACCAAAAGCGTCCAGAGACCGGGGGGGCGATGCAGCAAAAAATCGGCCAGTAGAAAAACGGCGGCAATTGAGAGCATGGGCACATATTCTGGCCGGCGCAGCGCCCAGGCGAAGGTTATCGCGACGAGAAAATCTGGCCCGACCCAAGACTGGGGCGTGGTTTTCAAGGGAAGCAGATTTGCAAACATAAACAGCAGGGCGAGCATCACATAACTTGCGCGGAGCAGCCAGAGATGCGCTGCGTTCTTTTCAGCCATCGTTGGGCTCGTCGGGGAGGGGCTCAGGCAGCGGATCACCAGCATCTGGCAAGTCGCGTGGCAGGATGAGACCGGAGGCGGATTCAACGCGACGGGCACCGTGATCTCGCAGGACTCGCAGGAACTCGAGCCGTTCATAATCGGCTGCCAGACGCGCGCGCAACCGCCCGCCCGGATCCTGAGCCACCTGACCAATCAAAAGACCGGGAGGGAACACCTCTCCGTCTCCGGTGGTGACAATCCGGTCGCCCGGTCGAACCAGATCGGGGTTTTCGAGGAAGTCGATTGGCGGCGCGGCGCTATTGTCACCGGCAACGATAACCCGTTGACCTGACGGTTGAATCTCCGCCGGAATGCGCGAAGTTGTGTCGGTGAGAAGAATGACACGACTGGTGTTGCTGCCCACGCCCGACACCCGACCTACAAGCCCGATCCCATCCATGGTGGCCCAACCATCCACAATCCCGTCTCGAGACCCAACGTTGATCAAAACGGATTGCCGGAAGGGTGAGCCTGAATCGGCAAGAACCACGCCGGTGATATAGGTAAGGCGGGGGTCGAGCTGGACATTGTTCAGATCCCGCAGGCGGGCGTTTTCCTGACGTAGCTGCAGGGCGGCCTCTTTCCAGGCCGACATTTTGCGCAGTTCGCGGCGCAGCTCCTGATTTTGTTCATAGAGCTGGTTATAGCTTTGAAAATCGCGAACAATATTGACGCCAGCTGTGACCGGAACCATGGCCCAATCCATGCGGGGTACAACGCTATCAACCACTTGGGCGCGAAAGCGCTCAACCCGGGGGCTGTCGATGCGCCAGACGAGAAACAGCAGGATCAGAAAAATCGCAAGCACCACCAAAAGCAGCCGCCGCAGCGGGCCGGTATATGCGTCGCCTGTGCCCCGATCGTAGGCCACATCGTCCCCTTTGGTTTGTACAGTTTGTCACTTATGTCCGCGTTATCGCACAATTTGTACAATAAAACGACTGGCTTAGGCTTCGTAGTCGATCGCGTGTGCCAGCTGCTTTTCGTATTCCAGCGACTTGCCCGTGCCCAAGGCCACACAGTTCAGGGATTCATCGGCAATCGATACCGCCAACCCGGTCTGTTCACGAAGCGCCAGATCCAGATCCCCAAGAAGGGCGCCGCCCCCGGTCAGCATCACACCGCGATCCACGATGTCTGCGGCCAGATCAGGAGGCGTGGCCTCAAGCGCGGTCATCACAGCTTCACAGATGGCCTGAACCGGTTCGCTCAGCGCCTCGGCCACCTGAGCCTGACTGATTTCGGTCTCTTTCGGAACGCCGTTCAACAGGTCGCGGCCGCGGATCTGCATTGAGCTGCCACGCCCGTCGTCGGGCATCCGAGCTGTGCCGATCGAGGTTTTGATCCGCTCGGCCGTGGATTCACCTACCAAGAGGTTTTGCTGGCGGCGCAGATAGGAAATAATGGCTTCGTCCATACGGTCGCCACCCACGCGCACCGAACGCGCATAAACAATGTCACCCAGCGATAGAACGGCGACTTCGGTGGTGCCGCCGCCAATATCAACAACCATGTTCCCGGTTGGATCGGTGATGGGCATGCCAGCGCCAATGGCCGCAGCGATGGGTTCTGCGATCAGACCGGCCTTGCGGGCCCCGGCCGAGAGAACCGAGTTGCGGATCGCGCGTTTCTCAACGGGGGTCGCGCCGTGGGGGACACAGACGATCACCTTGGGCTTGGAGAAGGTCGAGCGACGGTGCACCTTGCGGATGAACTCTTTGATCATCTCTTCGGCGGCGACAAAGTCGGCGATCACACCTTCGCGCATCGGACGGATGGCTTCGATGCTGCCCGGTGTCCGGCCCAGCATCAATTTGGCGTCTTCCCCAACGGCCAGAACTTTTTTCTGACCGTCTTTGATATGATAAGCCACAACAGAGGGTTCAGACAGAACTACACCTTTGCCTTTTACATAGACCAGCGTGTTCGCGGTCCCAAGGTCAATGGCCATGTCCGCCGAGAACATGCCCAATAGTCCGTCAAATCCAAGCATAAATACCGCCCCATTGCCTTTCGCGTCCACGAGACTGCCTAGGTGGACCGGCTGTCCTTATAGGACTGCTGAGGCGATTGGGGAAGGGCCGGACTGCATCCAATCAGCATGAAACCGCCATATCCTGTGAACTTGGTGGCCTTGGGCGAAGGACAAAGACGAAGCCAATCGAATCGATGACAATTTTGGCGGGGCCGCGATGGCTTTGGGTTGTTTTGGTCCTGAGGTGCGCTCGGAAATGGGGTAATTTTGGTGATTTATACCGGATTTCTTTGACTTAGCGTCACTTCAGCGGGACGCTTTAAGTCTGCACAGTAATATTAAAGAGGACGCTGCCATGAAACGTCTGACTGCCATTCTTTTTTCTTGTCTATTTGCCTTTCCGGCCATTGCCGACAGTTGTTGGAACCACAATGGATCGGTGATGCGGCTCTCGGCCAGCGGAAACGACCGATGGTTTTCATATGAGCAACCGCGCCAAGCGCTTTATAACTCCGGTGTTTATCAGGGCACGTTGTTGTTTAACGGGCGAAAGAACGGCAATTGGTATGCGGGAATGGCGCGGGTGTTTTCTTCGGCCTGTCCTGGAAATCCCTTGGAATACTGGGTCGAGGGCCCCGTGTTGCAAAACCCGCTGCGGGTGCAAGTTGAAGGCACGCGAGAGGTTTACCGCAATTGCCAGCCGACCGGCACAATGACCCATGACGTCTTGGTCTTCTCATACATGTATAATTGCTGAACCTTTAAACCATCTGGGTGCGGCGATCTGAGTCGCACCCAAGACATCGATTGAATAGTCGGTTCTCTGCCGCCCCAAGGTCGTTTTCTGCCCAAACGCGTCGGACAGGGCGGCCCCGTTCCCCCGGACAAGAGTATTGAATGTGGCAAACGTCCGGGAGAGTCCTTCATGAAAACCCAAGTCAAAGCACTGGTTGTCGGCGGTGGTGCCGTCGGTACATCGATTGCCTATCATCTGGCCAAAGCAGGCTGGGATGATGTTATGCTGATTGAGCGGGACGAGCTGACATCCGGCTCGACCTGGCATGCAGCCGGCCTGTTGCCACTGTTCAATATGTCGTACGCGACAACCCACATTCACAAGTATTCCGTCGACTTCTACAAGCAGCTGGAAGAAGAAACTGGTCTGAACGCAGGCTTCGCCGTTGTGGGCAACCTGCGCATGGCGCAGACACAGGAACGTATGGATGAGTACATGCTGTACGCCTCCACCGCGGAAACCTGTGATGTTGATTATGAATGGCTGACGCCGGACCAGATCAAAGAGCGCTGGCCGCTGATTGAAACCGGCGACCTGAAAGGTGCGATCTATCACACCGAAGATGGCTACATTAACCCCGCAGATGTGACCCAGGCCATGGCCAAGGGCGCGCGTCAGCGCGGTGTTGACATTGTGCGGAAACTGCAAGCGGATGCCTTCCATTGGACAGGCACCCATTGGGAAGTCACCTGCACCAAGATGGTCGAAAAAGGTGGCAACCTTATTCCATCTGACGAGCAGGTGGTGATCACTGCTGAGCATGTTGTAACCGCATCGGGCAACCACGCACAGCGCACCGCGAAGATGCTGGGTATCAAGATGCCTGCCATCCCGGTCGAGCACACTTTCATCGTCATGGACAAAGACCCTGAGCTGGTGAAATGGCGTGAGGCGGGCAACCCGGAGCACCCCGTTGTGCGCGACGCGGACAATGAATCCTATGCCCGTGAAGAGCGTGGCGGCTGGATCCTTGGTATTTATGAGCGTGGCGCTCCGGCGCAGTTCGAGCACGGTGTGCCCGACAGCTTCCGTGCGGACCTGTTCCCGCTGGATATCGACCGTATTGCGGATCAGTACATGGCGATGGCCGAGCGCGTGCCCTCCTGTGCGGAAAGCGGTCTGAAGGACGATTTCAACGGCCCGATCTGCTATACCCCGGACGGCAACCCGCTGGTTGGCCCGGCACCTGGTCTGCGTAACATGTGGCTGGCAGAAGGTTTCTCCTTCGGCATCACCGCCGCAGGGGGCACAGGCTATTACCTCGCGCAGATGATGGTCGAAGGCGAAGCCGAGATCGACATGGCCTCGCTGGACCCCAAACGCTACAGCTCAAGCTGGATGACCACCGAGTTCGCGGCACGCAAGAACGAAGAATGCTACGAGCACGTCTACATTCTGCACCACCCCGACGAAGAGCGCCCGGTAGCACGTCCGCTGCGCACAGCTCCGGCCTATGATCGTCAGAAAGCACGTGGCGCACAGTTCGGCTGGGTCAACGGTTGGGAACGTCCGAACTATTTCGGCCCGCTTGAAGCACCGCAGAACTACGACGAAGAGGGCCGTTCGTTCCGCCGTGGCGGCTGGTGGCAGCACGCTGTGGACGAAGCCAAAGCGATCCGCGAAGGTGTAGGCCTGATCGACGCAACCGCCTTTACCAAACATGTCGTCAAAGGCCCCGGAGCCACCCAGTTCCTCGACTGGTTCACCTGTAACAAACTGCCGAAAGTGGGTCGCATCAACCTGACCTATGCGCTGACCTCGGCGGGCACCACACGCACCGAGTACACCATCGTGCGCAACGGTGAGAATAACTACTATCTGGTCTCGGCGGGTGCATGGACCGAGTATGACGCGGACTTCCTGCGCAAGGCCGCCGAAGACAAGATGGAAGAGTTCGGTTACATCGAGATCCAGGATGTCACCACTCAGTGGGGCGTCTTTGCCATCGCAGGCCCCAAATCGCGCGATGTTCTGAAAGAGATCATCGTGGATGCGGACAAGGAAACCGCTCTGTCGAACAAGCGCTTCCCGTGGCTCTCGGCGCGTCAGATCGAATTGGGCATGTGCCCGGTCAATGCGATCCGTGTGGCCTATACCGGTGAGCTGGGTTGGGAGTTGCACCACCCGATCGAAATGCAGAACTACCTGTTCGATCTGCTGGAAAAAGCCGGTGAGAAACACGGTATGAAGCTGGTTGGATCGCGCGCTCAGAACTGGCTGCGTCAGGAGAAATCCTATCGCGCCTTCGGAACCGAACTGGGCCGCGACGCGACACCGGCCGAAGCCGACCTGCCGCGCTTTATCGATCTGTCCAAGGAATTCAACGGTAAAGAGGCCATGGTCGAGACCGGTGTGCGCTTCAAATGCTGCACGCTGTTGATCGACGGTCCGGCGGATGCGGATCCTTGGGGCCGCGAAGCGATCTACGCCGAAGATGGCACAACCCGTCTGGGTCGCCTGACGTCGGGTGGGTACTCGGTCGCCTTCGAGAAATCGATCGGCATGGGCTATCTGCCGCCCGAGCTTGCGGTTGAAGGCACCAAGGTGAAGATCAAGATGCAGGACAAACTGTGGGATGCGGTTGTCACCTGCGACAGCCCCTATGATCCGAAAAACGAAACCATCCGTGTCAACGGCTAATGGGTTTCACACCTAGATTGAAACTCTGAAAGCCAGCCCGGTTTGGGCTGGCTTTTTCATTTGGTGTCGCTTCTGAAACTGCGGATGCATTGGAACATCTTGCATCTTGAGATGAGTTCGCTTGAATGCGGAACAGAGGAGAGATCATGTCCGAATTTACATTTGAAACGCTGGTGCAGGATATTTGCACCCATGCCGCATCTGAAACCCCCATTGTTGATATCCGAGACTATTTGCAAAATCTGGTGGACGCGCCTGATGCGCTCTTGGCTGCGACACCGCAGGACGGGCCCGACGAAACGCTTTTGTTCGAGGACGACCGCGTCTCGATCTGGCATTGCCGGTTTCAGCCGGGGGTTATGGTGCCGCCCCATGAACATCTGATGCCGGTGGTGATTGGCGCTTATGCCGGCTGTGAAACCAGCATTCTGTTTGACCGGTCTGGTGATGACATGACCGAGCGGGGCCGTATTTCTGCCCGCGCGGGTGAGGTGATCGCGCTTGAACAAGATGCGGTGCATGCGGTGATTGCTGAGGGTACTACCCCGTCCGAGGCAATCCATGTCTATATGGGGCCGTTGACCGCCATCAAACGTGATCTCTTTGACTGGGACACCGGTGCCGCTGTGCCCTTTACCATGGAAGCGTTTCAGGAGCTGAGCCGCGAGGTTTGAAAACTCAGCTTGCCAAGCGCGGCCTCCCGCCTATCTTGCGCGCAACCAAATACGGAGCTTTCCATGACACTCAAAGTCTATCTCTCTGGTGAAATTCACACCGACTGGCGCGAACAGATTATCGCAGGTGCCGCGGGTCTGGATGTGTCGTTTGATGCACCAGTCACAGATCACGGGGCCAGCGATGATTGCGGCGTGACCATTTTGGGCGCGGAAGACAACAAATTCTGGCACGACAACAAGGGCGCGCAGATGAATGCCATCCGCACCCGCAAACTGATTTCAGATGCCGATGTGGTGGTTGTGCGCTTTGGTGAGAAATACAAACAGTGGAACGCAGCCTTTGATGCGGGTTATGCCGCCGCGCTGGGCAAATCGCTGATTATTCTACAGCAGCCAGAGCATGATCACGCCTTGAAAGAGGTGGATGCGGCGGCGCAGGCCGTGGCGCGTACACCTGAACAGGTTGTACAGATCCTGCGCTATACTCTGACGGGTGAGCTTCCTGCCTAAGGGGATTCTGGTCTCAGGCAATTCAGAGAAAACGCGAGGGGCTGGTCCCTCGCGTTTTGTTTTGAGTGCGTCAGGCCTTATTCCGGGCGCGCCGGAATGTTCAGACCCTTCTGGACCGCAGGGCGGGCCATAAAGCGGTCAAGATAGGCCACAACATTCGGGAAGCTCTCCCACTCCAGCACCTCTTTGGTGCCGTAGAAGTTCAGCGCATTCAGCCAGGGCGCAATCGCAATATCGGCGATGGAATAGTCACCGGCGACCCAGTCACGCCCCTCAAGATGCAGGTTCAGCACATTCAAAAGCCGTTTGCCTTCGTCAATGTAGCGTTGGCGAGGACGAGGATCTTCGATCTCGCTGCCGGCGAATTTTGAGAAATAGCCGAGCTGTCCAAACATCGGCCCCAGACCGCCCATCTGGAACATCAACCACTGGGTGACGGTTGCCTTGTCCGCTGCGGTTTTGCCAATCAACTGGCCACTTTTCTCAGCCAGAAAGAGCAGAATGGCCCCGGATTCGAACAGTTCAACCTGCGCTCCATCCGGCCCGTTGGGGTCAATGATCGCCGGGATCTTGTTGTTGGGGTTCAGCGACAGGAACTCGGGGCTTTTGACATCCGCATCCGAGAGCGTCACCAGATGGGGTTCATAGGCGATGCCCATTTCCTCAAGTGCGATCGACACCTTTACACCGTTGGGGGTGGGGAAAGAGTAGAGCTGAAGCAGCTCAGGATTGTCTGCGGGCCAGCGTTTCGAAATCGGGTGTGCGGTCACGTCACTCATGGTGAAGCCTTTCAAATTCTCGTTCGGGGGAAAGCTATGTGCGATTTCCCGGTTTGTAACCCTTAGATCTGTGCGAATACGCAGAGGTGGTGTTTATATGGTGCCGGGCCGCAGGTGAATGGCCCGAAAGTGGGACAGGGAAACGCGACATGTTGAATGAGTTCAAGACCTTTATTGCCAAAGGCAACGTCATGGATATGGCGGTTGGTATCATTATTGGTGCGGCCTTTACGGCCATTGTGAAATCGCTGGTGGGCGACATGATCAATCCGATCATTTCACTGTTCACCGGTGGGATTGACTTCACCGGCTGGTTCTATGCGCTGAACGGCGAAACCTATGCCTCGCTGGCGGCCGCGCAAGAGGCCGGTGCGCCCGTGTTTGCGGTAGGTAATTTTGTCATGGCGGTCTTCAACTTCCTGATCATCGCCTTTGTGGTCTTTATGTTGGTCCGCTCGGTGAACCGCATCAAAGAAGCGACAGAGAAACAGGAAGAGGCCGCGCCCGAGGCCCCTAAAGGACCCAGCGAGTTGGATATCCTGATCGAGATCCGCGACTCTTTGAAAAAGTAAAAAAGTCTTATGTGTTCAACTGCCCGCCCCGAGACATCGGTGGCGGGCATTTTTTGTTTTGGGCGTTGCTAAGTCTGATATGTTCACGTTATGTTCTGGTCGGTATCTAGCATAGGATTGAGCACATGCTTGAAGGAAGTTGTTGTTGTGGCGCAGTTGCGTTTCGCATTGTCGAGGACCCCACCATGATGGGCACCTGTCATTGCACGCGGTGCCGAAAACTGGGGGCAAGCGCGATAGTCTTTGTCAAACGCGAGGCGCTGGAATGGGTTCGCGGAAAAGAGAATGTCGCCACCTATTCACCGGAGGCGCCTTACAAATACCCACGGTGTTTCTGCAAAACCTGCGGTACGTCGCTGGGTGAAATTCTGTCCGACGAGGACAGTTTTCCCATTGCGGCCAATGCCTTTGATGCAGGTTTGACGCTGAAAACGCAGTTTCATGAGTTCGTTTCGGAAAAACCGGATTGGTATGAGATTTGCGATGACGCACCGCAAAATGCGGGCCATCCGGGCGCGTGAGGCGAAGAGGCCCGCCCGCTATTGGCGGGTGGGCCAAAGGTTCAGAGTAGGACAATCCAGCTGTCCGAACTCGCGCGGCGGAGGGCGTGGATGTCGGCCAGCTCTGGGTCGTTGATCCAGTTCTGGGCGTGGTCGCGGTCGGGGAATGACAGAACAACAGCGGCATCCGGTTTGGTGCGGTCCCCTTCAAGGACCAGAGTATCGGTTGAGGCCTGCAACGGGCTGCCTTTGTGGCGGGTCACGGCATCGCCGGCTTTGCTGCGATACTCGGCCAGAGTTTCAGGATTGGTGACGTTCAGTGTGACGATCACATGGGCGGTCATGGGGTGTCCTTTCGGGTTTGATACCCGATAGATGGGGGGTGTTGAGCGGATCGAAAACGATCATTTCCACGCAATGCCTGTGCAGATATAATCGGGATATGTTGGACTGGAATGATTTGAAATTTGTGCTGGAAACTGCGCGGCAGGGCGGGATCAGTGGTGCCGCGCGGGTGCTGGGCGTGAACCACGCGACTGTGGCACGGCGGATCACAGCGGCTGAGACGGCGCTGGGGACCCGGTTGTTTGACAGGCTGGCCAGCGGCTATGTCACAACCGAAGCCGGGCAAGATGCGGTGCGCCACGCGGAAGAGATGGAACGGGTCAGTGCCAAGCTCGACAGGCAGATTGGGGCGCGGGACACCGAGGTGCGTGGCAAACTCACGGTTACGGCTCCGCAATTGCTGATCGAGCGGGCGCTACAGCCGATCCTGCGCGATTTCATCGATGATCATCCAGATATCGAGATGCGCCTGCTGGCCAGCAACACCATTCTCAACCTGTCACAGCGCGAAGCGGATGTGGCGTTTCGGATCTCGATGGAGCCCGCGCCCACGCTTGTTGGGCATCGTGTGAGTGAGCAAAAGGCCGCAATTTATGCCACGCCGGATTTGATTGCACGCGATCCGGGCGGCGCGGCGCCCTTGGATTGGATCCGCTTCATCTCGTGGCCCGGTCCAATTCAAGAGGTGCGCGACCTAAGGCCCAATCTCCGCACGCGGCTTGAGGTGGATGATATGTATGGGGCGATTGCGGCGGCGCGGGCGGGTATTGGCGCGACCCGTATGGCCTGTTTTCTGGGCGATAGTGACCCCGAACTTGAGCGCGTGCCGGGATTGCCAGTGTTTGCCTACGCGCCAGTCTGGATCTTGACCCATCAGGATCTGCGTCAGGTGCCGCGCATTCGCGCCTTTGTTGAGTTTGCCTCAAAGCGGCTGCGGCAGATGCGCCCCCTGTTTGAGGGCACATCCGCAGAGTAGATTACGACTTCAGCGCCAGCTGGGGCGAGATCACGTCGATGCCAAGCGCCTTGCCCACCGCGTAGTAAGTGAGCTTGCCCGCGTGGACGTTCAGGCCGTTCAACAGGTGCGGATCGTCGGCGCAGGCCTGTTTCCACCCTTTGTCGGCAAGCGCCAGCATGAAGGGCATGGTGGCATTGCCAAGTGCGATGGTCGAGGTGCGCGCCACAGCGCCGGGCATGTTGGCGACGCAATAGTGCATTACCCCATCAACTTCGTAGATCGGGTCGGCATGGGTGGTTGCGCGCGAGGTCTCAAAGCAGCCGCCCTGATCGATGGCAACATCCACAAGAACCGCACCCGGTTTCATGGTCGAGAGCTGCGCGCGGCTGACCAGTTTCGGAGCTTCGGCACCGGGGATCAGAACCGCGCCGATCACCATGTCGGCGTCTTTGATCAGCTCGGCGGTGGCGCCTGCGGTCGAGTACTGGTTCTTAAAGTCGCGACCAAACACATCGTCGAGATACTTCAGACGTGGCAGCGAACGGTCAAGGATGGTGACATCCGCGCCCATGCCCGCGGCGATCTTTGCCGCGTGCGTACCAACAACACCGCCGCCGATCACGACAACCTTGGCCGGGCCAACACCGGGAACACCGCCCATCAGAACGCCGCGACCGCCATTGGCTTTTTGTAGTGTCCACGAACCAACCTGAGGCGCAAGGCGACCGGCAACTTCTGACATTGGTGCCAGCAGCGGCAGACCACCGCGATCGTCGGTCACTGTTTCATAGGCAATGGCTGTGCAGCCAGACTCCAACAGGTCTTTGGTCTGCTCGGGATCGGGGGCGAGGTGCAGGTAGGTGAACAGAAGCTGACCTTCGCGCAGCATCTTGCGCTCGACGGCCTGAGGTTCTTTCACCTTCACAATCATATCGGCGGTGGCAAAGATTTCCTCGGCCGTGGCGATGATCTTGGCGCCGGCCGCTTCATAGGTCGCGTCATCAAATCCTGCGCCCATGCCGGCGCCGGCTTGAATAAAGACTTCATGGCCATGCGCCACGGCCTCTTGGGCGGCGTTTGGCGTCATACCAACGCGGAATTCCTGGGGTTTGATCTCGGTGGGGCATCCGATTTTCATGGCTCTCTCCTCCTAGCCAGACTGGTTCGCCTATTGGGTGGCGCTTTGGCCTTTCGAAGGTCGCCGCGCCCTGATAGAAGGATGAGCCGGTTCTGATGCAATTTTTGTGTTGATTTGCCCCGGTGGTAGCGAGAACATTCGAAGAATCTTCGAACAGAACGCGGTTTGGCGAAAAGGATCTGGCCACGATGTCGTTAGATGATACCGATCGGCGCATTCTGCGCGTGCTGCAACGCAAGGGGCGCATTTCGAATGCGGACCTGTCTGAGGCCGTCAATTTATCTGCCTCGGCCTGCCACCGACGTGTGCAACGTCTGGAAGCAGATGGCTATGTAAAAGACTATGTCGCGCTGCTAGATGCCCGAAAACTAGGCATGCCATCGACCATTTTCGTAGAAATTAAGCTAAGTGCGCAGGCGGACGATGTGCTGGAGGCCTTTGAAAAGGCCGTCGCGCGGGTTCCGGATGTTTTGGAATGTCACCTGATGGCGGGGACAGCGGATTACATTCTCAAGGTGGTGGCGGAAGACACCGAAGATTTCGCACGCATTCACCGCCAGTATCTAACACGGTTGCCGGGAGTGGCGCAGATGCAATCATCGTTTGCCCTACGCACCGTGTTCAAGACGACGGCCCTGCCGGTTTAGAACCCGAACTTCTCGCGTTTTTCGTCGAGGTAGTAGCACAGCGGGCTGAATTGTTCGCTCAATTGCAGCTCGTCCATTTCGCGTTTGATCTCGCGCATTTCATCGCGGTCGGCGCGAAGTTTTACGGATTTGGAACGCACTGCGACCTGATAATCATAGAGCCATTCATAGACATAGTCTTGGGTGCGGAACTTATCCGTACATCGGCCGTGTGGCTCCTCGACACAGGCCGCGAGCAAAAGTGGTGCACCCAATACGATCCCAAATGTGATCTTTTTCATAAATCTCATCTCCCGAATGGCTGTGATTTTTCGGCAGGAAATGTGATCAAACTAAGGCGAAGAGGGGCAAGTTTTTTGGCGCTTAGTCAGGCTTTGGATGATCATCGTATTCGCCAGACAGGATGCGCTGAGAGTTGCCTTCAGGGTCGTCATATTGGTTCGCCCTGAGGGTGAAAACAAAGAAGGCAAGTCCCGCGCCACCAAGGATCAGGGAAATGGGGATGAGGTATGCAAGTACGTTCATTGTAGGGGTCCTTTCACCGCAGGCGCAGCGCGTTCAATGACACTGTAATCGAGCTGCTGGACATGGCCAAGGCGGCGATCAAGGGTGAACAGAGGCCAGCGATGGCCAGAGGCACGGCAATGATGTTGTACCAAGTGGCGATGGTAAAGTTCTCGCGGATGCGGCGGGTGGATTTTCGCGCGGTGCGCACAGCCTCGGGAATGGGTTCAAGCGATTGTCCAAGAAGAACGATATCCGAGGCCACGCGGGCCGCGTCGAGGGCTGAGGCGGGGGAGATTGAGGCATGCGCCGCGGTCAGTGCTGCGGTGTCATTGAGCCCATCTCCAACCATCAGCACATGTCCGCCATCAGAGGTCATGTCGTCAATGCGGCTGGCTTTGTCCTGCGGCAGCGCTTCGGCCATCCAATGCTGGATGTTCAGGCGGTCTGCCAGCTCTTCAACGGCGTGGGTGGTGTCGCCGGACAGAAGGATCACCTTCATGCCGTCATCTTGCAGGGCTTTAACGGCCTCCTCTGCGCCATCGCGCAGGCGATCGGTGAACAGAAAGGCCTGAGCGTCCCCTGATCCAATCCGCAACCAAGCGGCGGTCTGTGTGGCCTGTCCGCCCTCGGTCCAACTCGCACGGCCCAGACGAACCTCTTGGCCCTTCCAGATAGCCAGAGTGCCGTGGCCGGGGATCTCTTGGATGTCGGTCAGTGTGGCGGGTTTGATACCTGCTGCGCGGGCCGCTGTGGTCAGGCTGATCGACAGAGGGTGGGCAGAGCCTTCGGCGAGGCCAAGCGCGATTTCCAGATCACAGCGGGTGAAATCTCCAAGGTTCGTGAGCTCCGGTGTGCCCGCAGTCAGCGTACCGGTTTTGTCAAAGACAACGGTGTCAATCTGCGCCATGCGCTCAAGCGCGGTGGCATCTTTGATCAACAAACCACGTTTGAACAAACGTCCCGAAGCCGCTGTGGTCACGGCGGGTACCGCAAGGCCAAGCGCACAGGGGCAGGTGATGATCAGAACGGCTGCGGCGATGTTGAGCGCAACACGCAGGTCGCCCGAGTAGATCAACCAGCCCAGAAAGGCCAATGCGGACAGGATATGCACGCCGGGGGCATAAAGTTTGGCGGCCTTGTCTGCCAGAGATGTGTACCGCGAGCGCCCGGATTCCGCGACCGCCACCAGATCGGCCATGCGGTGCAACGAGGTGTCGCGGCCAACCGCAGTCGCCCGGATTGTGAGCGGTCCGGTTAGGTTGACCTCACCGGCACTGACCTGCAGGCCGGGTTCAGCGTACACGGGCAGGGTTTCTCCGGTCAGCAAGGATCGGTCGAGTTCAGATGTGCCTTCGGCAATTTCACCATCGACAGGCATGCGGCCCCCGGGGCGGACACGGATCAGATCGCCCACAACAAGGTCAGAGACCGAGATCTGTTCTTCCTCGCCGTCGCCAGTGAGACGAAATGCGCGGGGCACTTCAAGGGCGGCAAGCTCTTCTGCCGCAGAGCGCGCAACGGACCGAGTGCGGTGGTCGAGATACCGTCCGGTGAGCAGGAAGAAGGTCAGCGTGATCGCCGCGTCAAAATAGGCGTGTTCCCCCGAAAGCGTTGTTTCCCAGAGTGATGTCACTAAAGCCAGGGCAATCGCCAATGAGATGGGGACATCCATATTGAGGTGCCCGGCCTTGAGCGCCGTCCAGGCGTTGACGAAAAAGGGTTTCGCAGAAAACGCGACTGCGGGTACGGCGATGATGGCCGAGATCCAGTGGAACATATCGCGGGTCTGGCCTTCGGCCCCGGACCACACGGCCACCGAGAGCAGCATGACATTCATCATGGCAAAGCCCGCCACCGCCAAGCGCATCAGCAATTCGCGTCCGGCGCGGTCGGTTTGCGTGGCGTTCAGCGCGGTCGCGTCTAACTCATGTGCCTCATAGCCTGCGGCCTCGACCAAGGGGATCATATCCGCGGCAGTTTGTTCGGGGTCGGCGTCGATGCTCACCCGCTTCATCGTCAGATTGACACGCGCCGTGCGCACCCCCGGAGCTCCTTCAAGCGCCCGTTCGACCGTTGCCATACAGGCCGCACAGTGAATTGTAGGCAGGGACAAAACGATATGGGCCTCGGTGGGTTCGACAGCCTGTGCCAATGCTTCGGCCGCAGGTGCGGCGGAACAGGCGGGGCAGGCGGAGGCCTGGGGGCGCATCACGGCAGTCATGGCTCAGCCTTTCACGTGGAAGACAACGCGTTGTTCAAATTGTGAGCCGTCCAGAGCGGTGGCGCTGAGACGGATGTTCCAGTTGCCCGGTGCAAGCGTGTCGCGGGCCACATAGGCGCGTCCATTGAAGACAAACTCGGGTGTCCGGTCTTCTTTGACATGGGTCGGGCGTCCTAGAAGACCCTCAAGTTTGCCAACCTGAACAGGCTTTCCTTCCTTATCGGTTATGCTCAGGATCACTTCGCCTTCGGCATAGTGCCCCTCAACGGTCCAGCCCAGAGCCACTTGCTCGGCCTTACGGTCGTTAAAGGTCTGGCTGGCCACGTAAGAGTTTTTGACCTCGAGGCCGGGAAAGGATTTTACCGCATTGTAGGCCAGCGTAAGATTTACTGAGATGATGACGCCAAAGGCGCCACCAAAGATTGCCAGAACATGCCAGCCAGTGAGTTTGCGTTCGCGCGTCATCAGTTTGCTCTTCCGTTAAAGATAGTGTCGGTATGCGCCCGGTCACCCGTGGTCAGATCCTCAACCCAGAAGCGGAACGGGGTCCGCTCGGCTTCGGCAGGATCCGAATGACGTGGGGCGATCACATAGACCTTCTGCAATCGGGTTTCGTTGGCGGGCACATCCACCGTTTCATAGGGGGTGCCTTCGAGCTGAACCCGCAATGCGCCATCCCCAACCAGTGTAATCCGATACGGGCGATCTTCGCCATGTTTGTTGAGCAGGCGCACATCGTAGGTGTTGCGGATCGAGCCGTCCGACAGGGTGACAAAGGTGGGATTGCGCACCGGAGCCACAGTCATTTCGATCTCTGGCCGAATGAAGAGCGCAAAGACCAGACCAAAGCCAACCGCTGACCAAAGCGAGGTGTACATAATGGTCCGGGGGCGGAAGATATGCTTCCAGACCGGGCGTGGCTCTTGTCCGGCGCGTTCATTGACTTCGTCGGATTGCGCGAGATAGTCGATAAGCCCGCGTGGCTTGCCGATCTTGTCCATGACATCGTCGCAGGCATCGATGCAGAGCGCACAGGTGATACACTCCATCTGCTGCCCTTCGCGAATATCGATCCCCATGGGGCAGACATTGACGCAGGCCATACAGTCGATGCAGTCCCCCTGAGGCGCGTTATCGTCGGCCTTTTTCTTCATTTTGCCACGCGGCTCGCCCCGCCAGTCGCGATAGCCGACGGTGAGCGTGTCTTCATCCATCATCGCGGCCTGAATGCGCGGCCAGGGGCAGGCATAGATACAAATCTGTTCCCGGGCAAAGCCCCCAAAGAAGAAGGTGGTCGCGGTCAAAAGCAACATGGTGGTGTAGGCCACGGGATGCGCCTGACCGGTGACCAGATCCGTCAAAAGCGTGGGCGCATCGGCAAAATAGAACACCCAGGCACCCCCTGTGGCGAGGCCAATCAGGAACCAGGACACCCATTTGGTGACCCGAAGTCGGGCTTTGCGGAAATCCAGCTTTTCCTGGCGGTGCAGGCGAAGGCGCGCATTGCGGTCGCCTTCGATCCAGCGCTCAACAAGAATGTAAAGATCGGTCCAGACGGTTTGCGGGCAGGCATAGCCACACCAGACACGACCGAGCGCAGAGGTGAACAGAAACAGACCAAGCCCGGCCATGATCAGCAGGCCCGCAACAAAATAGAACTCGTGGGGCCAGATCTCGATCCAGAAAAAGAAAAAACGGCGGTGGGCGAGGTCAATCAGAACAGCCTGATCCGGGAGCTGTGGCCCGCGATCCCAGCGAATCCACGGGGTCAGATAGTAGATCCCCAAAGTGACGATCATAATGACCCACTTGAGGTTGCGGAATTTTCCGCTCACGCGGCGCGGGTAAATCGGTTCGCGCGATGCGTATAGAGAGGGGGCGTTGCTGTCGGACACGGGGAATCGCTCCGTTAATGGCTTTGACTGCCTGCCCTTTTCTCAAGTGCCTCCGGATCTCTCTTTGACCTGTGTCAAATTCTGAATCTTTGAGTTAGGTTTTCGCGGCCCGTGCGACGAGCCACCGCAGGAAGGTTTGACCGTTGGACCCCAGCGTGTCTTGACGGGACAGCGCATAGTAGCTGTCAGCTTGCTCCTGACGAAACAATTCAACCAATCGGCCCGTTGCGAGATCGTCCCGAACGGTCAGCAGAGGCACGGCGGCGAGGCCCAAGCCAAGACGCAACGAGTCGCGCAGCTCATGTGGGGCGGTGACGCGTTGTTTTGGGGTCTCTTTGGCCGAGAGACCGAGGCTTGCCATCCAGGACGATGCCTCTGTCGCTCCGGGGACCGACAACCAGGTCAGATCCCGCAGATCGGCGGGCGACTGAGGAAGATCTCCGTCGAACATCAAACGAGAGGCCACAATGACATAGGGGGCATCACAGAGGTGGTGCGCCTCAAATTCTCCCAAGTGACCTGTGCCGTGGCTGATAATGAAATCGCTGCCGCGCGGGTCAAACAGAGCCTGTGGCATAATCGGATCAATCAGCAGCTGGATCTCGGGGTGACTGGTGCGAAATTCTGAGATCAAAGGCAGCAACCAGCATCCAGCAAGCTCTGGTGGGCAGCTGATGTGCAAGGCGCGGTTTTGTGCGGATCGAGCAAGCGTTTCTGAGGTGTCGGCAATTGCGCGAAACGCGCGGGTCAGGCTTTGGGCCAGTTTGGCCCCTTCCGGTGTGAAATCCAACTGGCGCCGGGTGCGATCAAGCAATGGTAGGTTCAGATGCTTCTCCAGCGCGCGCATTTGCTGGCTGATCGCGGCGTGACTCACGTTCAGAGCAGCCCCTGCTTCGGTCACAGAGCGGGTTTCGGCATAGGCTGCAAACGCACGCAACGCGGCGAGAGGGGGGAGTGCGGACCAATTCATTTCATGTATCTCAGGTGTATCTTTGACCACTCGTCGCATAAGCGCGGGGTTGCGTCAAGTTTTCCAGATTTTGGTTTGCTTTGAAGTGCTTGTGAAAATGTTCAGTGGATACACATTAGGCAATAAATAGTGGATTTCAATTTTGATGCAAGTAATGCGTTTTTAGAATTCAGGGAATTGGAAGCGCCGGCACCCCAGGAAACGCGCGAACAGGACGGGATACCGGCGCTATACTCCCCAGCCCGAAGGTGGAGGAATGTCTGGATCTGGGGGAGGGCCCCGATCTCATAAGCTCACACTAGGTGGCAATGGGGGGTGATGCTTTGATTTGGGTCAAATCGCGTGAGAAACTTGCGGCCCTACACAAAAAAACGAGCCCTCGCCGATAACGACGAGGGCTCGCTCTGCGGGTCAGAAGAGGGACTTATTCTGACGCTTCGCCGCCACCAAGGCCGTGGACATAGGTCGCCACAGCGCGGATTTCGGCTTCCGACAGGCGTTCGGTCCAGGAGGGCATCACGCCGTAACGCGAATTCCACACGGTTTCCCGAATGTCGGCATAGGAGCCGCCGAACAACCAGATCGCATCCGTCAGATTAGGAGCGCCCTGATAACGGTCTCCGGTTCCGTCTTCTGCGTGGCAGGCCGCACAGTTGTCTTCGTAGACAACGGCACCGGCTTCAACCAAAGCTGCATCCTGTGGGGTTTCCCCTGACAGGGTCATTACGAAGTTGGAGACCTGCGCCACTTCTTCTTCGCTCAACAGCTCATCACGACCAAAGGCGGGCATTTCCGAGAACCGGGCGTCGTCATTGGTTTCGTTGCGAATACCATAGCTCACGCTTTCGTGGATCGCCTCGATCGAACCGCCCCAAAGCCAGTCATCGTCCAGCAGGTTCGGGTAGCCTTTTGCACCGGCCGCACCAGAGCCGTGGCACTGGGCGCACCATGTGCGGAACACCGCGCCACCTGCGTTCTGAGCATAGCTGCCCAGTTCAGGGTCGGCGGCAATCGTGGTCAGCTCGGCCGAGGCCAGCTTTTCGTTGATGGCCGCATTGGCCTGATCGACTTTTTCGATTTCCGCCGCAACTTCGGCTCGGGTGGAATAGCCCAGAAGACCCGGTGTGGCCTCTTTGATGCCCGGCCATGCCGGATAGGCGATCGAGTAACCGATGCCCCAGACGATGGTGACGTAAAAGGTGTAGAGCCACCATTTGGGCAGGGGTTTGTTGTATTCCCGGATGCCATCCCAGGCATGACCGGTTGTCTCATAGTCGAGATCGTCTTGTTTCTTATCTACCATAGCTCCGCGCCTCCTTAGTGCTCGGCGGGGGCGCCGCTTTCGGGCGCCGGTTTGCTGTCATGCCGGAACGGAATGTTCGCTGTGTCCTCATGGATGTCGCGGCTTCCGGGACGAAATGCCCAGAAGATGACGCCCAAAAAGACGGTGAACATGGCCAGAAGGCCCCAGCTGTCGGCCACTTCACGTAGGAAAGAATAGGTTTCCATAATCTTCCTCCTTAGCGGTTGGCATCTGGGGTGAAGGTTGAGAAATCAACCAGAGTGCCCAGCATTTGCAGGTAAGCGACAAGCGCGTCGGCCTCGGAGATGCCGGCTTTGCCGTCGAAGTTGCGTACGTTGACGTCTTCGCCATAGCGCTCGAGCAGACCGTCATAGTCGCTGTCGGGATCCGACTGAGCAGCAAAGTCGACCTGTGCATTGGCGATCATCTCTTCGGTATAAGGCACACCGACAAAGCTATGCGTCTGCAGCAGGTCCTGGATGTGCTCGCCGTCGATCAGCTTGGCTTCGAGAAAGCCGTATTTGGGCATGATCGATTCCGGCACAACCGACTGCGGGTCACGCAGGTGGTCGATGTGCCATTCGTCGGAATAGCGGCCACCCACACGGGCCAGATCAGGACCGGTCCGTTTGGAGCCCCACTGGTGCGGGTGGTCGTATTTTGATTCAGCCGCCAGTGAATAGTGGCCGTAACGTTCGACTTCGTCGCGCATCGGGCGGATCATCTGGCTGTGGCAGGTATAGCAGCCTTCACGCACATAGACGTCACGACCGGCCAGCTCCAGCGGGGTGTAGGGGCGCATGCCCTCTACATCCTCGATGGTGTTCTCCAGATAGAACAGCGGAACGATCTGAACGAGACCACCGATGGTCACAACCAGGAAGGAGAAGATCGCCAAAAGGGTGACGTTCTTTTCCAGAACTGCGTGTTTATTGAGAATTCCCATAGTCTGGATCCCCCTTATTCAGCCGGAGTGGCAGCATGTGCCGCGGCTACGTCTTCTTCTACCGCGGGGGCAGCTTTTGCTGTCATCCACAGATTGTAAGCCATGATCAGAGCGCCGGTGACATACATCACACCACCCAAACCACGCACGATGTTCATCGGCAGTTTGGCGGATACGGTGTCTGCAAAGCTCCAGACCAGGAAGCCATTGGCGTCAACTTCGCGCCACATCAGGCCTTCCATGATACCGGTGACCCACATCGAGGCGGCGTAAAGAACGATGCCGATTGTGGCCAACCAGAAGTGCCAGGACACGAGCGACAGCGAATAGAGACGCTCACGGTTCCATAGTTTTGGCACAAGGAAGTACAGAGCCCCGAAGGTGATCATGCCGTTCCAGCCAAGCGCACCGGAGTGAACGTGACCAATGGTCCAGTCGGTGTAGTGCGACAGAGCGTTGACCGCGCGGATCGACATCATCGGACCTTCGAAGGTCGACATGCCGTAGAAGCCGAGCGAGATCACCATCATGCGCAGAACCGGGTCGGTGCGCAGCTTGTCCCATGCCCCCGACAGGGTCATCAGACCGTTGATCATACCACCCCACGACGGCATCCAGAGGATGATCGAGAATACCATGCCAAGGGTCGAGGCCCAGTCTGGCAGCGCGGTGTAATGCAGGTGGTGTGGACCTGCCCAGATGTAAAGGAAGATCAGCGCCCAGAAGTGGATAATCGACAGTTTGTACGAGAAAACCGGACGATCCGCCTGTTTGGGAACAAAGTAGTACATCATGCCGAGGAAGCCAGCGGTCAAGAAGAAGCCAACAGCGTTGTGGCCATACCACCACTGCACCATGGCGTCCTGTACACCCGAGAAGACCTGAACCGATTTCGATCCCCAGATCGAGACCGGGATGCTGAGGTTGTTGAACACATGCAGCATGGCGACGGTGATGATGAACGACAGGAAGAACCAGTTGGCCACGTAGATGTGGCGCTCTTTACGTTTGATGATGGTTCCGACGAAAACCGCCAGATACACCAGCCAAACAATGGTTAGCCACAGGTCAACATACCATTCGGGTTCCGCGTATTCTTTCGACTGTGTGCCGCCCAGCAAATAGCCGGTGGCCGCCAGTACGATGAACAGCTGATAGCCCCAGAACACGAACCACGCGGCGTTGCCGCCCCAGAGGCGCGCGGCGCTGGTGCGCTGAACGATGTAAAAGGAGGTTGCGATCAGGGCGTTGCCGCCGAAGGCAAAGATAACTGCAGAGGTGTGCAGCGGGCGCAGGCGCCCAAAGTTTGCATAGCCTTGAGCCCAATCAAAGTTGAGCACCGGAAAGGCGAGCTGAAACGCGATAAAGGTCCCGGCCAGGAAACCAACCACACCCCAGAAGGTGGTGGCGATGACACCGGCACGGATCACGTTATCCATGTATTGGTTTTGCGGCGCGGCTGCGGGCGCGGGTTCGTCGGTGTGGCGCAGGGTCCACAGGAACATACCTGCTGAGATCAGCAGGATGATGATCGCGTGAACCTGATAAGCCACATCCCGTGCGTAGCTGGCGGCAAGCATCGAGAAGATTACCACCAGTCCAAGCGCGATGAGCTTGAAATAGTTTGTCATTGTTCGTCCCTTCGTCTGACCCACACGATTCGGAATCCGCGCAGGCGGTTTTTTAGACTGCCCCGTATGTGCGCTGATCCGGGGGGCTGAGCTTTGATCTGTGTCAAGACATGCGCGCCGAGAGCTTGTTACGGCTTGAAGAATAGCATGAAGTCGGGTGCGTCCCGGACTGCATTTGACATTCAGGAGGACAAGATGGCCTTTAATTCAATTCTGACCGTGATCAGTGACGACAGTTTGGCTCAGAGCGCAATTGACCATGCAGCAGGTGTTGCGCAGGGATTCGCGGCACATCTGGATGTGATGTGCCTCGGCGTGGATCGTACCCAAACCGGGTATTACTACGCGGGCGCCAATGCGATGGTGATGCAGGAGGCCTTGAGCCGCGCCAACGCCGATGCCGAGGCCATGGAACACGCGGCGCGCGCGCAGCTGGGGCAGGTGGATTGCCGTTGGAGCGTGGATGGGGGTGTTGCCCAACTTGCCGACATCGGTCGCCATGTGGCGGCGCGGGCCCGGTTCTCGGATCTTGTGGTGTTGCCAAAACCCTATGGTGACGGGCGTGGTGTCGAGCTTGAACCCATTGTTGAAGGGGCCATGTTCGAAGGGCAGGTGCCGGTTCTTGTGGTCCCTGATGATGTCACGCCAACATCACAGCCCAAACGTGTGGTGATTGGCTGGAACGAAAGTTCAGAAGCGCTGCGCGCGGTGCGGGCGGCATTGCCTTTGCTGGTGGCCGCGGAGACCGTGCATGTTGTGGTGATCGATCCGCCACAGCATGGCCCCAACCGCTCGGACCCCGGTGGGCGTCTGTCGCAGTTTCTAGCGCGTCATGGGGCAAAGGTTGAGATCGATGTCTTGTCCAAAACCCTGCCGCGCGTGTCGGATGTTCTGCAGCGCCATGTGAGCGATGTGGATGCGGATCTGGTGGTGATGGGGGCCTATGGGCATTCGCGGTTCCGCGAAGCGATCCTTGGTGGGGCCACCCGCTATATGCTTGAGCAGGCCCGGGTGCCGGTCTTTATGGCGCATTGAGTGTGCGGGACGGGGGACGCTCATGCCAAGGCATGTCGCCCCACCCGCCGTCCCGCAGCTGCGTTAAGGAACAGTGATGCGGCCCGTGCTGATCGGACGGGCCGATCCAGAAATATAAACCGCTTTCAGCGCGCCTTTTTCTGTAACCGCCCGAAAGCCGATCTGGCTGGGGCGCCCCATTTCCACACCCTGATGCAGGGTTAGCGCCGTGGCGCCTTCGGTGAGGGCGTCTGCATCCAGAAGTTGGGCGGCGAGAATAGCAGAGGCTGAGCCTGTGGCCGGGTCTTCGGGGATGCCGGCAGTGGGTGAGAACATGCGCGCGCGGTAGCCGCCTTCGACCGGGGTATACAGATAGGCGTTGTCCACTGCCCCGGTGGTGATGGCCTCTGTCCAATAGGGTTCAATCGGGCGCGCCTGAGCGAGAGCCTCTAAATCGCGCACTGGGACATACATAAAGCGCGGGCCGCCCTGCCAGATGCCGGGCGCATGGGTCGAGAAACCGATCTGATCTGGCGACAAATCCAGCGCCTGTGCCAGCAGATCGGCTGTTGGGGCTGTGCCGTCTGGCGCGGCGTGTGGGACAACGGGGGCCTGAAACTCAGCGTTTAGGTCACCGTCCTTGCGCCAGACCCGTACGGGGACCAACCCTGCAACCTCTTCCAGACGAATTTCACATTCGAAATCGCCTTCTGGGGCGTCTTTCAAGGCGAGATGCAGGGCGCAGCCAATGGTGGGATGGCCCGCAAAAGGGATCTCAGCCGTGGGGAAAAAGATCCGCACTGCCGCCGTGTTGGCAGGATCCTGAGGTGGCATCACAAAGATGGTCTCAGAGAGATTGAATTCCCGCGCAAGGGTCTGCATGGCCTCGGTGCTTAGCCCCTGTGCCTCTTCGACAATGGCCAAAGGATTGCCGGCAAACCGGGTGTCGGTGAACACATCGCAGGTGACAAAAGGCAGGTCAGACAAACAGGCCTCCATCGGCGTCATCCCCGGCCTCTTCAAGCAAACGCCCCATATCGGGAATGGTCACATGCCGCTTGCCTTCAAGTTGGATCACCCCATCGCGTTTGAGCGCCGAGATCTGGCGGCTAACTGTTTCCAGTGTGAGACCAAGATAGTCCGCCATGGCTTCGCGGGTGAGCGGGAGATCAAACACAAGGGGGCCTTCGACCCCGCGCAGGTGCAATGTGGCATCTCTGCGGGCAATGATCGACAGCAGCGAAGCGATTTTCTCGCGTGCGGTTTTGCGCCCTAAGACCAGCATCCATTCGCGGGCGGCGTCGAGTTCGTCCAGTGTCATCTCAAGCAGGCGCTGGGCAATGTGGGGAGTGTGGCTCATCATCGTTTCGAACGGTGATTTGCGGAAGCAGCACATCACCAGATCGGTTGTGGCAACCACGTTGTAGGCGGCGCTGTTGCGGCCGGGGCGACCCACAAAATCAGAGGGCAACAACAGGCCCACCATCTGAGTGCGCCCATCTTCCATTGTCTGAGTAAGCGTCGCGATGCCGGACACGACCGAGCCTACAAAATCCATCTGATCACCGGACCAGATGACGGTCTGGCCCGCTTCAAACTTCCGATAATATTTAATCTCGTCAAGCTGTTCGAGCTCATCGCTTTCACAGCGCGCACAGACAGCGCGATGCCGGATCGGGCATTCCGCGCATTCTGGAGGCACGGCAAGATTGCGTTCGTTTAGCATCAGTCACTCTCACACTTGATCTGAGTCAATGTCACTCTCCTCCGTGGGTACTAACGGTACGCGGATGGTAGATCTAACACAACTCTCCCGGCTGGGCCTATTTGACGCAAAGGTCCCTCGTTACACCTCATATCCGACCGCTCCGCATTTTGCGGGAGGCGTGGGGCCTGAGAAATTTGTCGAGTGGATCGAAGCCATTCCAGAAAATGGCACCGTGTCACTTTACCTGCATGTCCCGTTTTGCCGTAGGCTATGTTGGTTTTGTGCCTGCCGGACACAGGGGACCGCAACGCTGGGTCCGGTTGAATCCTATGTCGGCACACTCGAGGCCGAGTTGGCGCTTTTGCGCAAACACCTCCCGCGTGGCGTAAAATTGTCGCGGCTGCATTGGGGGGGCGGAACGCCGACTCTTCTGTCTCCGGATTTGATGAAGCGTCTCATTGCTGCTGTCCGCGAAACGGCGGAGTTTGCGGATGGCGCAGAGTTCTCGGTTGAGATCGATCCGAACGAAGTTGACGCCGACCGGTTGGCGGTTCTGGCCGAGGGCGGGATGAACCGGGCCTCGATTGGCGTTCAGGATTTTGATCCCGAAATTCAGGAAACCATTGGTCGGCCGCAGGGGTTTGATATCACCCGCGATGCCGTCGAGATGATTCGAGATACGGGTGTGCATAGTTTGAACGCAGATATCCTCTATGGATTGCCGCATCAGACAAAACCCCGGATCACCGATACGGTCCAAAAACTGCTGAGCTTTGCGCCGGATCGTGTCGCGCTCTATGGCTATGCCCATGTTCCGTGGATGGCGAAACGACAGCAGATGATCCCGTCAGATGCGCTTCCAACGCCGGAAGAGCGGCTTGAGCTGTTTGAAACCGCGCGGCGTCTGTTTGTCTGGGACAATTATGCTGAGGTGGGTATCGACCATTTCGCGGCTCCAAGTGATGGTCTGGCGATCGCTCAAAAGACCGGCAGGTTGCGCCGTAATTTCCAAGGCTACACCGACGACACCTCCGATGTTCTGATCGGATTGGGCGCCTCGTCCATCTCGCGCTTTCCGCAGGGGTTTGCTCAGGCCGCTCCGGCGACATCAGCCCATGTTGGCGCCATCCGTGAGGGCCGGTTCTCCACCGCGCGCGGGCATGTGTTCAGTGAGGAAGATCGGTTTCGCGGGCGGTTGATCGAGGCCGTGATGAGCGACTTCCGCATCGATGCGGATGAAATTGTGGATAGTTTCGGTATAGATAGAGCGGACCTGTTTAAACTGTTCAAACAGGCGGATGATCAGTTCGAAAACCTATTGGAAATTACTGAGACCGGATTGTTCATTCCACCCAAAGCACGCCCGTTGACCCGCCTCGTGGCGCGGGCCTTTGATGCCTATGATTTGTCAAAAGCAGGGCACAGCTCAGCTGTCTGATGGACCTTCAAACGCTGCAAGCCAGATTTTCAAGAGCGCATCCAGCTGGGTGCGCTCTTCTTCATTCATGACTTCGGTCAACCTATGCTGGTTGGCAACGTGATCGCTGGCGGCGGCGTCAATGACGGCGTGTCCCTGATCGGTGAGCTGGATCAGAAACCCGCGCCCATCATTGGGGTCGGGCAGGCGGGTGATCATGCCCGCCTGTTCCAGTCGGTCCAGCCTGTTGGTCATGGTGCCCGAGGTGACCATGGTCTGTTCCAGCAGGGATTTCGGTGTCAAAGCATAGGGCGCCCCAGAGCGGCGCAGCGTGGCAAGCACATCGAAACTCGCCCGGTTCAACCCATGCTCTGCGAAGCACCGATCATGTGCCTTTCCAAGGTGTTGCGCCAGACGTGACAGGCGACCGATGGTGGCCATCGGGCCAACATCAAGGTCGGGGCGTTCGCGGGTCCATTGGGCTGTGATGCGGTCTACGTGATCCATGGAGAGGTTTTTGCGCAGATATATCTTGACGTCAAGGTTTTCGTTTCTATCTTGAGGTCAAGCTAAATGCCTCGATGTCAAGATAGGTGCTGCATGTCACGTTCTACCGATCTCTTTCTAACCGCCCTGGCCCCCGCGATCTGGGGATCAACCTATATCGTCACAACCGAGCTCTTGCCTGATGGCTACCCGCTGACGGTTGCCGCGCTTCGGGCCCTGCCTGCTGGGCTATTGTTGTTGCTAATGACCCGAAACCTCCCGCCAAGGGCTTGGCTTGGGCGCGTGATGCTTTTGGGGGCGTTGAATTTTACCGTGTTCTGGGGCGCGCTTTTCATCGCCGCCTATCGATTGCCCGGCGGTGTGGCGGCGACATTGGGGGCCGTTCAGCCATTGGTGGTGCTGGGGCTGGCCGCACTTTTGCTCGGAACTGCAGTAACTTGGCAATCCGTGGCGGCGGCATTGACGGGCATAGTTGGGGTCGGGTTGCTGATCCTTGGACCTGACGCTCAGCTTGACCTGATCGGGATTGGCGCGGCACTGGCCGGGGCGATCTCTATGGCCTTCGGCACCGTTCTGTCGCGCAAATGGCAACCGCCTGTGCCGCCGCTGAGCTTTGCCGCGTGGCAGTTGACGGCGGGAGGGCTGATGCTGGTGCCCATTGCGCTCTGGGTTGAACCTGCGTTCCCTGTGCCGGATGCCAAGGCCGTGGCGGGATTGGTTTGGTTGGGCCTGATCGGCGCTGCGCTGACCTATGTTCTGTTTTTCCGTGGCATCGCAAAACTGGGGCCGGCCAGTGTTGCGGGGCTGGGTTTTCTCAGTCCGCTGAGCGCCGTACTTCTGGGCTGGGTTATCCTTGGTGAGGCTCTTAGCCCGCAACAGATGCTTGGGGCGGCGATTGTTGTCGGATCGGTTTGGGCTGCACAACGCGCAGCCCGCCCCAAAGCGTCTCAGCTTGCCAGATCGAAAGAGGCCGCCATAAGCGTGCGGGTGTAATCCTCTTGCGGATTGGCAAAGATCTCTTCCGCCGTGCCATATTCCACAACGTCACCCTGTTTCATCACAATGACCTTGTGGCTCATGGCACGGACGACCTTTAGATCGTGGCTGATGAAGAGATAGGCCAGATCATATTTCCGCTGCAGATTGCGCAGCAGATCCACAATCTGCACCTGCACCGTCATATCCAGTGCCGAGGTCGGTTCGTCCAGCACCACAAGACGCGGACGCAGCACCATGGCACGGGCAATGGCGATCCTTTGACGCTGGCCGCCGGAAAACTCATGCGGGTACCGGTGCATCATGGCCGGATCTAGCCCGACCTCCTCCATGATCTCGGCCACCACGTCACGGTGGCTGCGATTGTCGGGAGACCCATGCACCTGAAGCCCTTCGGCGATGATCTGTTCGCAGGTCATCCGCGGAGACAGCGACCCAAAGGGATCTTGGAACACAATCTGCATTTCCGAACGCAAGGACCGCAGTTGGCGGGTGGACCAGCCGCGCACGTCCTGCCCGCGATAGGTGATGCCGCCCTCTGACTGGATCAACCGCATGATGGCGAGGGCCAAGGTGGTCTTGCCGGACCCGGATTCCCCCACGATGCCAATGGTTTCCCCGGCGCGCACCGCAACAGAGGCGTCATTGACCGCCTTCACGTGACCGACGGTTCGTTTGAGAAACCCGCGCTGGATCGGGAACCAGATTTTCAGGTTGTCTGTGCGGGCAATCTCTTCGGCATTTTCTGCCACGGGATCGGGTGCGCCGGTGCTTTCTGCCGCCAAAAGCATCTGGGTATAGGGATGCTGAGGGCTGTCAAAGATCTCGGCGGTCTTGCCCTGTTCGACAATCTCACCGTTTTTCATCACACAAACGCGATCCGCAAATTTGCGTACAATCCCCAGATCATGGGTGATGAACAACAGGCTCATGTCTTCGGCCTGTTTCAACTCGGCCAGAAGTTCGAGGATCTGCGCCTGAATGGTCACATCCAACGCCGTGGTGGGTTCATCTGCAATCAGCAACTCGGGCTTGTTGGCCAGCGCCATGGCGATCATCACACGCTGGCGTTGCCCCCCAGACAGCTGGTGAGGATATGAATCAAGCCGGTCCTCAGGGTCACGGATGCCCACTTTGTGCAAAAGCTCGACCACTCGGGTGCGCGCCGCGCTGCCGACAATACCCTGATGCAGCGTGATGCTTTCGCTCAGCTGCTTGACCAGCGTATGCAACGGGTTGAGCGAGGTCATCGGCTCTTGGAAGATAAAGCTGATGTCATTGCCACGGACGTCGCGCAGATGTGTGTCATCCGCGCCAACCATCTCTTTGCCTTCATATTTGACCGATCCCTCGACCATGGCGCTTTCACCCAGCAAAGACACGGTCGACAGAGCGGTGACCGACTTGCCTGAGCCGGATTCGCCCACAAGAGCCACGGTTTCCCCGCGTTCGATGTGAAAGGACACACCTTTGACCGCCTGCACCAGCCGCCCTTCTTGCCGGAAGCTGACCTTCAGATTGCGAACGTCGAGAATGTTCATGAGAAGGTTTTCCTTGGGTCAAATGCGTCGCGCACGCCTTCGAAGATGAAGACCAGAAGCGAGAGCATCAGGGCAAATACGGTGAAGGAGGTAAAGGCCAACCAGGGGGCCTGAAGGTTCTGTTTGGCCTGCAGGGTCAGCTCACCCAGTGACGGCGCCGACGAGGGGAGACCGTAGCCAAGGTAATCCAACGTGGCGAGCCCCCCGATGGTGCCGGTGATGATAAAGGGCAGGAAGGTCACGGTCGCCACCATGGCATTGGGCAGCATGTGTCGGAACATGATGGTCCAGTTGGAGACGCCCAATGCTTTGGCCGCCCGCACATATTCAAGGTTACGCGCTCGCAGGAACTCAGCCCGCACCACGCCCACAAGGCCGGTCCAGCCAAAGAGGATCGACAACAACACCAATAGCCAGAAGCTGCGCCCGAAGATCGCGAAGGTGATGATGATGATATACAGGCCCGGCGTGGCGCCCCAGATCTCAATCACGCGCTGAAAAATCAGATCCAGCCAGCCGCCGAAGTATCCCTGAAGCGCACCGGCAAGAATACCAATGACCGAGGCACAGGCGGTGACGATCAGCGTGAACATGATCGACAGACGGAAGCCATAGATGATCCGCGCCAGCACATCGCGTTTGGTGTCATCGGTGCCCAACCAGTTTTGTGCATTGGGTTCTAGCGGCGCGGCGCCGGGGCGATCCACAGGCGTGCTAAAGCTATAGGGGATCAGCGGCCAAAGCGCCCAGCCCCGCTCATACCCCTCTGTTGTCGCGTCGAACTCTCCGGCGAGAACGGTCTCGTGGATACCTTCCGGGTCATCAAAACAGTCTTCCAACCCGCCTGTCACAATCAGGCATTTCACCTCGGGGTCGCGATAGGCGGCTTCGGTTTTGAAATCACCGCCAAAGGTCGTCTCAGGGTAGAAGTTGAAGATTGGCGTATAGTAGTCGCCGCGATAATTCACGACTATTGGTTTATCGTTGGCGATGAACTCGGCGAAAAGTGACAACCCAAAGAGCACCGTAAAGATCCACAGCGACCACAGGGCACGGCGGTTTTTCTTGAAATTCTGCCACCGGCGTTTGTTGAGTGGGGACAGCGCAAAGCGGGATCCGGTCTGTTCCATGGTCTCAGCCCTCCCGCTTTTCAAAGTCGATGCGCGGATCGACCAGCACATACATCAGATCGGAAATGATCCCCATCAGCAGCCCCATCAGGCCAAAGGCAAAGAGGGTGCCAAAGATCACCGGATAGTCGCGCTGGACCGCCGCTTCGAACCCAAGCCGGCCTAGGCCATCCAGAGAGAAAATGGTTTCGATGATGATCGAGCCGCCAAAGAACACGCCAATGAACACACCGGGCAGGCCTGCGATTACAATCAGCATAGCGTTGCGGAACACATGGCCATAGAGCACGGCCTTTTCAGACAGGCCTTTGGCGCGGGCGGTCATGACGTAGTGTTTCTTGATCTCATCGAGAAAGCTGTTTTTGGTCAGCAGGGTCAGCGTTGCAAAGGCCGAAATGGTCGAGGCCAGAACGGGCAGGGCGATGTGCCAGAAGTAATCACCAATTTTGCCAATCAGGCTCAGATCCGCGAAATTGTCTGAGGTCAGGCCGCGCAATGGGAAGATCTGCCAATAGCTGCCCCCGGCGAATAGCACGAGCAGCAAAATGGCGAACAGAAAGCCCGGAATGGAATAGGCGGCAATGATCACCCCCGAGGTCCAGGTGTCAAAGTTCGACCCGTCGCGCACCGCCTTTTTGATGCCCAGAGGAATGGAGATCAGATAGGCGATCAGTGTCGACCAAAGACCCAGCGTGATTGAGACCGGCATTTTCTCAAGCACCAGATCCACAACCGAGATCGAGCGGAAATAGCTCTCACCAAAGTCGAACTGCATGTATTTCCACATCATATTGAGGAAACGTTCGAGCGGTGGCTTGTCAAAACCGAACTCTTTTTCAAGCTGTTCGATAAATTCAGGCGGCAGGCCACGTCCGCCGATGTAGTCCGAATCTCCGCCCCCGGTTTCCTCAATATCTCCGCCGCCACCACCGGAGCCAGTGAAGCCCCCGGTGACGTCGCCCTGACCTTCGATCTCAGCGATGATCTGTTCAATTGGGCCGCCCGGTACAAATTGCACCAGCGTGAAGTTGACGATCATGATGCCCAACAGTGTCGGGATGATCAGCAACAGACGGCGAAGGATATAGGCGCCCATCTTAGTTCAGAACGCCTTCTGCTTTAAGCTTGGCTTCTTTCTCGGGGTTGATCCACCAGAAATCCAGTTGGCCCAAGCCATAGGGCGGCAGCGTCTCGGGGTGTTCATACATATCGTAAGAGGAGACCCAGTAATCTGCGATATGCCCGGTTGGGATGATGAAAAACTCGTGCCGCATGGCGCGGTCCAGGGCCATCAGCGCGACATCGGTGGCATCCTGATCGGTGGTCAGGAACGAGGTGTTGATGATGTCATCCACCAGAGCGCTGGCCAGTCCGGCCGGGTTGAACAGGCTGAAGGCCGCTTCTTCTGATCCGTACATCTGCAGCAATCCACCGCCGGTCGACAAGAGCGGGCTATAACGCGTGGTCCAGATCATATCATAATCCCGCTCACGACGGCGCAGCGTGTATTGCGAGGGGTCGACTTTTTCAAATGCGGCCTCGACACCGATCTGTTGCAGGTTCTGCACAAAGGTATCGTGCATGCCTTCGACCGAAGAGGGTATGTTGCTGGGCAAAAGGAAGTTCAGCGACAGCGTTTCGCCGGCTGCGTTGCGGCGCACACCGTCGTCGCCCACAGTCCAACCAGCGCCTTCCAGCATCTTGGAGGCTTTGCGCAGGTTGCGGCGATCGGCAAGGCGTTCTGGCTTGGATGTGTGGCTGACCCGAACCGGCGCGTTCAGCAGATCATCAGGAACATCGGTTTCAAGCGACTGCAGAAATTCAAGCTCTGCCCCTTTGGGCACATCGTGGGCCTGAATATGCGTGCCTTCGCTGAACGAGCTGTGCTGGGTGTAAAGACCATACAGCAGCGATTCATTGGTCCATTCAAAGTTGAAGGCCAATGCGATGGCTTCGCGCACGGCTTTGTCCTGAACCTGTGGCTTGGCTAGGTTGAAGACAAATCCTTCGGGCGTGGGCGGGCTGCCGTCGGGCAGTTCTTCCAGTTTGACGGTACCATCGGTCACGCGTGGAAAGTTATAGCTTGTGGCCCATTGTTTGGGGTCCGTTTCCGTACGGAATGTGTACTCCCCAGCTTTGAATGCCTCAAATGAGGCGGTCTGATCCGCAAAATACTCAAGCTTGACCGTGTCATAGTTGTTGCGGCCGCGGTTATAGGGATGGTCGGAGCCCCAATAATCGTCGCGGCGCGTGTAAACGATCTGACGGTTGATGTCGTAGCTTTCGAGCGCATAGGGTCCGGACCCGACAGCGACCTCAAGCCGGGGTTCATCCAACCGGCGGTTTTCCGGGTCCGCTTCGAACCACGCTTTTGAAAACACCACGGTGGAGCCCACGGTTTCGATCAAGGAGCGGCGGCTCTCCTCGGGGTTGAAGGTGAATTTCGCGGTGTAGTCGTCCAGTGCCTCGGCACTTGTCACCATGCGGGACACGGCTGCGGCGTAAGACGGCAGGCCCTGAGTGATGAATAGTTTGTGGGAATAGACGAAATCATGCGCGGTCACAGGCGTGCCATCTGAGAAGGTCACGTCTTTGCGCATGTTAAAAATCACCCAGTCGCGGTTGGCGGGGTATTCGATGCTTTCGCAGAGCACACAATAGTACTGGCCTACGGTGTCATCGGGGGATTGCAGGACACGGTCATAAAGAAGACCAGTCAACCCGCCCGAACGCCCTTTGCGCGAATAGGGATTCATGCTGTCAAAGGTGCCTGTGGCCCCCATTGAAAACTCGCCACCTTTGGGTGCGTCAGGATTTACATAGTCCAGATGTGGGAAATCAGCGGCGTAATCGAGATTGCCAAAGAAGGAATAGCCATGAGAGACTGTGGTCTCTTCCGCCAGTGTGGTGGTGGCCCAAAACGCCAATCCAAGAAGAGCCAATGCCCCGGTTGCAACTGGGCGTGGATCCCAAGTTTGGCGCATCGACACAGCAGCGTGAGGGGTGGGGCGGGGCTTCAAGACAAACATGGGCTCTCCCTAATACGACCAGAACTTGGTCAATTCACCTTCATTAAGGTTAATTAAAAGCTAAGGGCAGGCAAGTGTCAGTTTCAACCTGTGAAACCTTCAAGTTGCAGTGATCCGCCCACTTCCCCCTAGAAATGGCATAAAAAAAGCCGCCCTTCCAGTGGAAGGACGGCTCAAAATGTTTTGATTGTCGGAGCTTAGCCGCCGATGGTTGCCAGATAGGCAATCAGGTTGGCGCGATCCGTTGGCTTGGCCAGACCTTTAAAGCTCATGCTGGTGCCAGGTGCAGTCTTTTTGGGGCTTTCCAGGAAGGCGTTAAGCGCTTCTGGGGTCCAGGCGTCGCCAAGCTGTGCAAGTGCGCCGGAGTATTTAAAGCCGTCAACACCGCCGATGGGGCGGTCAACCACGCCATACAGGAACGGACCGGTGCCGTTTGCACCGTCTTCCAGCTTGTGGCAGGCGCCACATTTCTTGAAGACTTTTTCGCCTTTGCCCGCATCTGCGGCAGCCAGAAGTTCAGCAAAGTCTGGGCCTTCTTCAACTTCCGCCACGTCGTCGTGACCGGTGTCGATGATGTAGGCCGCCTTGTGTTCGCCGCCGTGGCCGCCACCGCCGGTATGATACAGGGTTTCAGCACCCCATTTGCCCAACAAGAAAATCAGCAGCGATCCACAGACGCCGCCTAGGATCTTGGTGAATGTCATCGTGTCCAACATTTGGGTGCCCTGTTCGTCAGTCGCCTATTCGTCGGCGCGTGTCTATTGCTTCCCTTCACACAAGGCAAGGTGTAGAAGGCGCGACCAAACGCCCGCCCCCGGCGGAAGTGGAAGGATCGATTATGACACAGCGGATTGCATTTCAGGGCGAACTTGGCGCCTATTCCCACGAAGCCTGCTTTAACAAGCACCCCGAGATGGAGCCGCTGCCCTGTCGCACCTTTGAAGATGTCTTTGCGGCGATGGCCTCAAATGAGGCGGATCTTGCGATGATCCCGGTTGAAAACACGACATATGGACGTGTCGCAGACATTCACCGGATGTTGCCAGAAAGCGGGTTGCACATCGTTGACGAGGCCTTTGTCCGGGTGCACATCAATCTGCTTGCGGTGCCCGGCGCCAAACTTGAGGACATCGAAGAGGCGCATTCGCATCTGGTTTTGCTGCCACAATGTGAGACATTTTTACGAGAAAATGGGATTCGCGGGCGGGTCAGCTCGGATAATGCCCGCGCCGCAAGGGAAGTGTCGCAACGCGGAGAGCCAAAAGTCGCGGCATTGGCCAGCGAATTGGCGGGTGAAATCTATGGTTTGGAGGTGCTTGCCCGCCATATCGAGGATCAGGGCAACAACACCACCCGATTCCTTGTGATGTCGCGTGATGCGGACCAAAGCCGTCGCGGCGACGCGGGCATGATGACAAGCTTTGTCTTCCAGGTGCGCAACATTCCGGCCGCCTTGTACAAAGCGATGGGCGGATTTGCCACCAATGGTGTGAACATGACCAAGTTGGAAAGCTATATGGTGGGCGGGTCGTTTACCGCCACGCAGTTTTATGCGGACATCGAGGGACACCCCGACGACCCTTCGGTTCAGCTTGCCTTGGAAGAGCTTGGGTATTTCACCGATAAGCTCGATATTCTTGGGGTTTACCCACGCGACGCCCGCCGCGATTGATCAGATAAGCAAACCTGCGGCGCCTTCGTGCCGCAGCAACCAGACCTTGGTTTCAATCCCCGTTCCGCCAGAAAATCCTCCTAGCCCAGAGGCTGAGAGGACGCGGTGACAGGGAATGATGACGGGTATGGGATTGGCCCCACAGCCTTGCCCAATGGCCTGGGCCGGTGCACCCAGTTGGCGGGCGATATCACCATATTCGACGGTGTCACCAAATGGGATGGCATACATGGCATCGCATATTTTCTTCTGAAATTCACTACCCTTGACCTCAAGCGGCAGATCGAATTCCGTAAGCGTCCCTTCGAAATAGGCACGAAGTTGGGCGGCGGCTTCACCAAGCAGAGGCGTGTCGTCGGACCGACCTCGCCCCCAGGTCAGTTGGGTGATGACGTCACCTTCTTGGGTGACATGGATCGGCCCGGTAGGCGTATCTAGTGTGGTCTGAAACATGGCGATACCCTACTGCGATGGGCCCCGTGAGCAACCCGGATCTTGCGCCTTGCCCTTCCCTCCTAAGCCATTTCGGCCTATGTGGTGGCGAAACAGCAAGGGGATCATTATGGCACAACAGGAATTGGCACGGATCACCGTCTCAGGCGGACGTCGGGTGATTGGTGTGGGTGCGATGATGCTCTTGGGCTCGATGATGGTCTATCTGGCGATTGCCGCCCCTCCGGCCCATATCGGCTGGACCGGTTTTTTGATCGGCTTTGGCGTGCTTGCGATCTGGGTGTCCCAGGTGATGTGGCGCGCGACGCAGCGTGATGTCATTCTGACCGAAGAGGGATTGGTGGACAGCGCTGGCGAAGTGATGGCGACGATGGACCAGATCGAGCGGGTCGAGCGCGGTGCCTTTACCGCCAAACCCTCAAACGGATTTGTGGTGATCCTGAAGGAAAAAGCGCCGCGGGCCTGGTATCCGGGCATCTGGTGGCGCATGGGGCGTCGTTTGGCTGTGGGGGGCGTGACCGCGGGCTCTCAGACCCGACCCGTAGCGGATATCCTGTCGTTCAAACTGACCGATCGGGACGAAACCTAAAAAAGGAAAAAGCCGCAACCGGGCAAACCCTTTTTGGTACATGTTGAACCCTTGGAGGCTCGAAGCACAATGGCGGCATTGAGCCCCTCTTGACCAATGTTTCGCGTTGCTCGAATGTCTGCAAAGGTAGCGCGGTAATCCTCCCGAAATTTAGGGG
>JAGDYZ010000026.1:0-63777 GCA_049116335.1 Pelagimonas sp.
AAAATGGCACCACAGCCCTCAACCACATGGCGCTCCGTCCCCGGAGGCATGGAAAACACCGGCGGCTCAATGATCGCACTCGGCTTTGGCGGGCCCGCTATGACTTTCGGATATTCAATATCCAACATGACCTCACACCTCCTGTATGCTGGCGCTGCGAAATGCGTGGCGCCGTTTTTATCTGTTCGCGCTTGTATGAGTTTGCCCTGCCATACAGGGCGATTGTCTTGAGATGGCGGACAACTTAGTCTTGCTGTCCGCCCGCCCTGAACCAAGAGAGCTCATAGCCTTAAGTTGGCCATCGGCTCTGTGTTGATATAAGCGCGGCCCCAACGGGGACACGCAGGTCCAATTTCCGTCCGCCGCCGCGTAGTCTGCATTTTTTGGACGCCCCAAAACCGCGCAGACACGGTGACCGGCCTTGGACAAAACCGGCAACGCGCGGGACACACGCGCTGCCGCAGGAGAGACCTTAGTTCTTAAGGTATGCCGCCATGCTGTCATCCAAGGCATCTTTCCAGGCCGAATGATGTACAGGTGCCATTGTTCCGGTGATAACAGAGGTATAGCGGTTGTTCCGGAAACCCATGATGTCCTCGGCTTTGTGCTTTTTCCACTGGAAGAAGGCTTCGCAGGCACCATCGATGTCAAAGCTTGGATAGTCGGTCTCCGCCACAAGCTCTTTGACGTAGTCAGCTTGATAACGAATGGCGTATTTCACGTCATCATCTGCTTCTTCACGGGATACACGCTCGGAAACATCTGCCAGCATCTGGTCTTTGCTGACTTTTGAGACGTCAATTTTGCCCATGATCGCATCACGCACCCACCAGGCCTGCGCATCAAACATGTTGAAAGTGAACCACTGGTCCTGCATCCCGAGATAGAACATCTTGGGATTGTGAACATAGACGACCCCTTTGTAGAGATCTGCAGCCGCAAGACGGTTTGCGGTTTTCAGGCGCAGGTCATCAGGTAGGAAGTTGAAGAAATGTTTGTAGCCGGTACACAGGATGATCGCGTCTACATCTTTGGTGGTTCCATCCGAGAAATAGATCGTGTTTCCATCGACCTTTTCCATGGCTGGCTTTTCTTCCCAGTTGTCTGGCCAGTTAAAGCCCATGGGGGCGGAGCGGTAGCAGCTTGTGATGGTTTTGGCGCCGTACTTCCAGCACTGCGACCCGATGTCTTCTGCCGAGTATGACGAACCAACCACCAGAATATCTTTACCGGCAAACTCGCGCGCGTCCCGAAAATCATGGGCGTGCACAAGACGGCCATTAAAGGATTCAAAACCTTCGTAGTAAGGTACATTTGGGGTCGAGAAGTGGCCGGACGCACAGATCACATGGTCAAAAGTTTCCGATGTTGTGCTGTCGGTATTGTGGTTGTGCACGGTAACCGTGAACATCTCAGAGTCTGCATCAAAACTAATCCAGCGCACCGCATGGTTGAACCGGATCCAATCCCGGACATTGGCCTTTTTCACCCGGCCTTCGATGTAGTCAAACAAAACCGCACGTGGGGGGTACGATGCAATCTGCTTGCCGAAATGCTCTTCAAAGGAATAGTCGGCGAATTCCAATCCCTCTTTGGGGCCATTGGACCAAAGATAGCGGTACATCGAGCAATGTACGGGTTCACCATTCTCATCCAACCCGGTGCGCCAAGTGTAGTTCCACAAACCGCCCCAGTTGTCCTGTTTTTCAAAGCAGACAATCTCGGGGATCTCTTCACCGTTTGCGGCGGCGGATTGGAAGGCGCGTAGCTGTGCCAGGCCCGAGGGTCCTGCTCCGATAATGGCAATCCGTTTTTTGGTCATCATTTTCTCCGAGTTGGCTTATCATTGGTTCTATTGGTTGGCACCATTTGTTGCCAGATGATGCATCAGAGTCAATATTTTTCATCATCAGGAAATTTATTAGCCTGTCAGACAACAATCTTTTCCTTTTGACATAAGTGGTTGGAGTGGTAGCAATAGGTATGCTGACGTCTAGTTTCGCCTACCGCATCGCCATGTCGTCCCTGCTCCCCAATGACCGGGTTGAGACAAATGAAGCTGTGAAAATCGGCTTTCTGGCTCCCCTGTCTGGGGACGTCAGTTCTTGGGGGTTGCCCGGATTAAATGGGTGTCGCCTCTGGCAGGATTGGCTCAATCAGGCGGGCGGCCTTCTGATTGGCGCACGGCGGTACCCGGTGGAAATCGTGCCCTTTGATTGCGGCTATGATCCAGACCGGGCGATGGCGGGGGCACGCCACCTGGTGCAATCCGAAAACGTCAAACTTCTGATGACCTTAGGTGGTGACACGCTCACCCATCTGCGTCGTTTTCTCACGGAAAACAAAGTTCTGACCTCAACTCTCCTGCCAACTGACTTATCCCCCGATACCCGGTATTTGATTGCGCCCTCTGAAGTACATCCCCTGTATAATGTGACCGGTGTTGATTGGTTGGCCCGCACTGATAAATCCGTTCGGCGCGTGGCACTTTGCAGCCAAAAGGACGCCCATGGATTGCCCTCAGTTGCCGCCTATCGCGCAGCCTTTGAAGCGGCTGGAATCGACGTCGTAAAAGAAGTTCTCTACAATCACGAAGACACCGATGTCGCCGGGATTGTGCAACCCATGCTGGATGTGGATCCGGATCTGGTCTGCTGGTGCACCAGTTATACACCAATGGTCCACGCGATGACGGAATACGCCTATTCACGGGGATTTGGCGGTCGCATTATGTCGTGCACACTGGATGATTATCAGCGTTTGGTGGCCCGGACATCTGTTGAATTTATGGAAGGCACCATCTTCCAGTTTCCCGATTTCGACGACCCCAAATTGGCGCAGAACGCCTCTTTCGTTAACCGTCCAAGTACGTTTTTCAAAGAATACAACGCCCGTTACCCTGGAACCTGGAGCGCGGTAAGCTGGGAATATGTTGCGATTCTAGATATTTGGCACGCTGCCGTTGAAAAGGTCGCTTCGGTTCATCCGGTTTCAGTTATGGCCACAATGAAGCAGATGAATCCCGTGACCCATGCCTTTGGACCAGCACGCTGGTGGGGAGAGAGCGTGTTTGGGATCGACAACGCCCTGATTGGCGACTGGCCGGTCGTCACGCTTAAATCAGGCAAGGCGCGCATCGCTGAGTTTGTGTCGATTGGTGATTGGCTGGACCAACATGAAGAGCTATTTCGTCACCATATGGAGCAAGTCGGCCAGCTGTGGCAGCAACGGGTCGAAAGCGGCGAGCAGATGACCGCCCGCGCCTTCGGCTAACAGGTGATGCGTTAGCTCTCGTGCATAAACAGCTTTTGTTCCTCAACGAGGTGCAGCTTGGTAATTTCGACGGCCGCCTCTAGATCACGTGTTGCGATCGCGTTGAACAGCGAGTTGAACCGTGTCTGATAGTCCTGAATTCTGTCTGGCGTCAGATGTTTACGCATCAACGCGGTTCGGAAACTCTGACGGCTCACCTCAATCGTCATCTCATAACAAGATTCAAGCAAAGGGTTCCGCGTTGCCGCGGCGATCATACGATAGAACTCTTCTTCAAGCTTGATAAATTCGTTCAGATCCGTGCGTACAGCCTCGATACGAGCGACCGTCTGAGCCAGCTTTTCAAGCTGTTTCGGCGTCATATTCATCACCGCAAGCCGGGTCATCTCGGGCTCGATGATAGACCGGACAATCAAATGGTCCAGAGGACTGGTTCTTTCCCCCACTGAGCCCGGAATAGGCGCCTCGACCTGCTCTGTCTGAAACGTGACAAAACTCCCGCTGCCCTGACGCCTGCGGATCATCTTGCGAGTTTCGAGAACATCCAGCGCTTCGCGCACAGTATTGCGCGACACGCCAAGTTCAGCCGCGAGGGCCCGTTCACTGGGCAGCCGCGAGTCTGAAGGATATTCACCTGATTGTATTCTGGCATACAGCGTGCCCATCACGACACGGACTGTTTCCCCAACCGCCTGTCCATCAGGCAGGTCAGCATTCATGATATGGCTCATTCAACGTTCCGCCGTTTTTGGCGCGTCCCTCACTATAGCTTAGAGCATGAGCTGCCCATAGTTCAAGCAAACGCCAGAGAAAAGGCCTCGGCATAAGGGAACCGAGGCCTTTTGCATGATTTAGGTAGAAATCTTAGTTGTTGTCCGCATGGGTCACAACATCTGGTTCAAGGTCCCAGATTTTTTCGTCCAGACCATTGATCTGATCATCTTCGCTGACACGCAGCCCCACGGTCTTCTCAAGAATAACGGAGAGGATCAGCGCCGTGATGACACCGGTCCCAATACAGGTGACAACACCTACTACCTGCATCATCAGGGAAATTTCCCCATGCTGGAAGGCATAGGCGCCCTCTTCGATACCAAAATATCCGCCACGCGGAGTACCGGACTTGAAGATCCCCAGAACGAGCATACCAAAGGTACCACATCCAAGGAAAAGCGGGAAAAGCTTGTGTTCATCGATGCCACGCTTCAGCGTGAATTCATAGACCGCATAGGCGACCAATGGCGCGGCCAGACCAAGGATAAAGGCTTGCCAAGGCAGATAAACATCAAATCCTGATGCACCGGCAACATAGCCTGCGAGAGGTCCAAGCAGGGTGTAGGCATAGTTGCCCGACCGATATGCCAAAATCAGACCAGTGATTGCACCACCTGCCCAAACCAGAGCGTAGTTGTTGATAGCGATGCCAACACTCGTATCAGCCATCGTTACACTAACGGCCAGCGCTTCGGGATCAAAGAAGAACATGCAAGACAGGATCACCATTGGCAGACCGGCGAAGATCAGCAAAAGACCTGGCGCACAAAGACCAATGCTTGGGGCAAGATAGGCCGATACGCGGGGATGCGGCTCCATCATTCCGGGGCGTGCGCCAAGCTTTGGTGTGAACACAAGCGCCATACCTGCAGGGAACAGATACACAAATCCAACCCCAAAGAAATCGTGGAAACCGGCATTTGTCAGCGGTCCAACAGACCCCCAGGTTGCATAGCTCAGCGCGGAGGAAACAACCGCCGCGACGATACAGGTGATAAAGTAAGCAGAGGGTTTCATCCGCTCTGACACCGAGAAATGCAGCAGGATATTGATGATCCCCGCGAAGGTTGCCAGGAAAAAGATGAATATCTGGAACGTGTTAAGCCCAGGGAACACGCCTGGATCTGTGTGGTGCGCCAAAGCGTTGGTCAAATTGCCGCCCAACCACCAATCTTTGATGGAATCCATCATGGTCGCACCTTCCATGATGTAATACTGGCCAGCCCAAAGCCCAAACCCGACCATATAATATGTCGCAAACCCCAAGAAGAAGCCCAGCGTTTTTTCGATGGTGGAGTTGAATAGGTTTTTACGGCGTGCGGTGCCGGCATCGATCAGCAAAAGGCCGACCACCACCAGAATCGCACCAACGGTGCCAGACGCATACAATATGTTCTGCACCAGCGAGTTTAATGTTATTTGTTCAGCGTGTATCGCGCTCACGTCGAGAGCCATAGGCGTTTCCCTCTTGGTTGTCTGTCTGCCGGAACTTTTTTGGCGCCCGGCTTACGTTCAGCGACACTGGAAGCCTCCTCCCGGCTACCAATATCCCTGCTTTAGCACCAATTCAGACCTATCAATCGGCCCAAGTCGATGTGAACCAATCATGGCCCAATATTGGATCAATTCAAATATATATTTGAATTTCTGGAAATAATGTTTCTTTACAGGGTCATGAGATGCGCATTTGTTGAGCAGAAACCCGAAACTCCTCAACCAATTCGCGGCCAAAAGCATCGATAAGCGCTCGATTGGGCGAACCGGTTCACTAGATTCGTCGCTGGATCACCACCACGAAGGGGTAGCCAGAACAAAGAGCGTCACATGTCCATCCATGCAACGCGACACAAGGGTCTGAAAAGAAAACCAATCAGGACTGGGAGGACGCCATGCCGGATTTGAAGTAATAGGCCGTCGCCTGCCCCCGGTTTCGGACACCAAGCTTATCGTAGATGTTCGAGAGGTGAAATTTGACCGTATTGATTGAGATATCCAGCTCTGCTGAGAGCTCTCGATTGGACATCCCATCGGCCAGAGCCTCGAGCAATTGTCGCTCTTTTTTTGACAGACTGTAAATCGGGTCCTGGTTCAGTTGCCGAATGTCGACAAACGGAAACACCATCTTACCGGACGCGACATCAGAACACACATCAAGCAGGCCCTCAACAGCGCCAGATCTTGAGGCGAAACCAGCTGCGCCAGCTTGCATTGCGAGACGCGGCAGATCCCCTTCCGGGTCGCCATACACCACAATTTTGGGGGCACTTTCGTAACCGCGCAACACCTCGATTAGCTTTTCCGCCCCGAGCTGCGGCAGTTTCCAGTCGATAATCCCGACGTCCAAGGGAACACGCATGGCCAAGCCCAAGAATCCTTCCGCAGTCGCAGTTGTCGCCACCACCGAAAATTTATTGCTGCGCTCGAAGAACTCCGACATCGCGGTCAGAACCAGCGGATTGCTGTGCGCCAGCATGATCTTGATTTTCGTGTCGTCTTTCGCACTCATTTTTGTCGCTTTCCCCAAAACCTACCCATTTAGATAGGGAATTTTGCGGTATACCGCTGCATTCAATCCTTATGGGTAGGTACTTTCCCGCCCTATTAGATACCCAAATACAGTAGTAACCTACGTTGTGAGATCCAACAAGTTCCCGCTTGATGAGGCAAGTCAAGACCAAAACCCAACGCAGGTTTCGGTGACACGGGAGCGATCGATGGACATTCACGAATATCAAGCCAAAGAGATCTTATCTGGCTTTGGCGTCGAAACCCCCTCGGGTGCATTGGCCTACAGCCCCGAACAGGCCGCCTATCGGGCCCGCGAACTGGGAGGCGAAAGATGGGTTGTCAAAGCTCAGGTTCACGCCGGGGGGCGCGGCAAAGCGGGTGGTGTCAAACTCTGCGACAGCGAAGCTGAGATTTACGACGCCTGCGAAGGGTTGTTTGGCAAAAAACTTGTCACGCATCAGACCGGACCTGAGGGCAAGGGCGTTTACCGCGTCTATGTAGAAAGCACGGTTCAAATCGCCCGCGAGATCTATCTGGGCTTTGTGCTCGACCGCTCAAGTCAGCGTGTCATGATCGTCGCCTCCTCCGAAGGCGGGATGGAAATCGAGGAAATCTCGATTGAAAAACCTGATACAATTGTGCGGAGCACGGTCGAGCCCGCAGTTGGTTTACAAGAATTTCAAGCCCGTGAAATCGCGTTCAAACTCGGTCTGGAGCCGGGGCAGATTCAGGCCATGGTGCGCACGCTACAGGGCTGTTACGCCGCCTTTAGCGAGATGGATGCCACCATGGTGGAAATCAATCCTCTCGTGGTGACCTCGGACAGTAAGATTGTCGCGCTGGATGCGAAAATGAGCTTTGATGACAACGCTCTGTTCCGTCACCCCCAGGTAGCCGAGCTGCGCGACAAGTCGCAGGAGGATCCACGCGAAAGCCGCGCTGCGGACCGAGGCCTGTCTTATGTTGGTCTCGACGGGAACATCGGCTGTATTGTCAATGGTGCTGGTCTGGCTATGGCCACGATGGACACCATCAAACTCGCTGGGGGTGAGCCTGCCAACTTTCTGGATATTGGCGGCGGGGCCTCACCAGAACGCGTAGCCAAGGCGTTTCGTCTGGTGACCTCCGACAGCAACGTTCAGGCCATTCTTGTCAATATATTCGCGGGGATAAATCGCTGCGACTGGGTGGCTGAGGGTGTTGTTCTCGCGCTCAAAGAAATGAACCTCGACATTCCGGTTGTTGTTCGCCTCGCCGGGACCAATGTCGAAGCCGGTCAGAAAATTCTAGCGCAATCCGGCCTGCCCATCATTCGCGCAGGCACTCTGATGGAAGCAGCCGAGCGGGCCGTTGCGGCCTGGCAAAGCGACATTGGTCAATCCTCCAAAACACTGGGAGCTGCGATATGAGTATCCTTATCGATCGCAACACGCGCGTCATCGTACAGGGCATCACCGGTCGGATCGCCCAGTTTCACGCCAAAGACATGATTGATTATGGGACCAATGTAGTTGGCGGCGTTGTGCCCGGCAAAGGTGGCCAGACCGTTCACGGCGTGCCTGTTTTTGACACCGTAAAGCAAGCGGTAGAGGCGACAGGAGCCGAAGCCAGCATCGTCTTTGTGCCCCCACCCTTTGCCGCAGACAGCATTATGGAGGCCGCTGACAGTGGAATTCGCTATTGCGTCTGCGTCACCGACGGCATTCCCGCGCAGGATATGATCCGCGTGAAGCGGTATATGTACCGCTATCCAAAAGAAAAGCGCATGGTCCTCACTGGTCCGAACTGCGCAGGCACGATCAGCCCGGGTCAGGCTTTGCTGGGCATTATGCCTGGTCACATTTACCTTAAAGGCAACGTTGGCATCATTGGCCGCTCTGGGACACTTGGTTACGAGGCGGCGGCGCAGCTCAAAGAATTGGGGTTGGGTGTGTCAACAAGTGTCGGCATCGGCGGCGATCCGATCAACGGGTCCTCTTTCCGCGATATTCTCGAATGGTTTGAGAACGACCCGCAGACCGAAGTCATTGCCATGATCGGTGAGATTGGTGGGCCGCAGGAAGCTGAGGCTGCCGATTACATCCAAACCAAAATGAGCAAGCCCGTGGTTGCCTACGTTGCGGGCCTCACCGCGCCCAAAGGCCGGACAATGGGGCATGCCGGTGCGATCATCTCAGCTTTTGGGGAAAGTGCCTCCGAAAAAGTCGAGATCCTCAGTGCAGCGGGTGTCACCGTTGCCGAAAACCCCGCTGTGATCGGTGAAACCATCGCGCGAGTTGTCAAAGAGAAGGTGGCGTAATGGCTCTTCCCAAAGTTCTGGTGACGCGTCGCTGGCCAAAGGCCGTCGAAGACCAGCTTAGCAAACACTACGATGTAACCTTCAACACGGGCGATGTTCCTCTCACGCCAGCGCAATTTCGCACTGCCCTTGGAGATTATGACGCGATCTTGCCGACGGTCACAGACAATCTCGGGCCCGAAGCGCTTGACGTTCCAAAGGCCCGAACTCAGATTCTGGGCAACTATGGTGTCGGCTACAGCCACATCAACGAAACGGCGGCCAAAGGGCTCGGTTTGACCGTGACAAACACGCCGGATGTTTTGTCCGATTGTACGGCCGACATCGCAATGACCCTCTTGCTGATGTGTGCCCGTCGCGCCGGTGAAGGCGAACGCGAACTTCGGGCCGGTGACTGGACCGGCTGGCGCCCCACGCATCTCGTTGGCACAAAAGTTGCAGGTAAAACGCTCGGCATCATTGGGTTTGGCCGCATAGGACAGGAAATGGCACGGCGTGCCCATTTTGGGTTTGGCATGAATATTCTTGTCCAAAACCGGTCACGGGTTGCGGCGGATGTTCTTTCCAAATTCAACGCCACCCAGGTGGACACCATCGAAGACCTTCTGCCGCAAGCAGATTTCGTATCCCTGCATTGCCCCGGAGGCGCTGCAAACCGCCACCTGATCAACGGATCACGGCTTGATCTGATGAAACCAACAGGCATCTTGATCAACACCGCGCGTGGCGAAGTGGTGGACGAACGCGCATTGGTCCAATCGCTGAGCTTTGACACCATCGGCGGTGCCGGGCTTGACGTTTTTGACGGTGAGCCCCGGATCAATCCCGATCTACTTCAGTGCGACAATCTGGTGATGCTCCCGCACCTGGGAAGCGCCACCAAGGAAACACGCGAAGGCATGGGCTTTCGCGTGCTTGAAAATCTCGAAGATTTCTTCGCCGGCCGCAGGCCACGCGATTTGGTTATTGGAACTCCTATGGGGGAAACCTCCCCATCTATGAAAGGCAAAACTCATGAGCTTCTTTCCAGTTGAACAGGCCCCCGGCCGTCTGAACCGTTCGGAATTGGCGGTCCCCGGCAGTCAGCCCGGCATGTTCGAAAAGGCCGCCAAGTCAGATGTTGACGTCATTTTTCTTGATCTGGAAGATGCGGTTGCACCGGACGAAAAGGAACAGGCCCGCAAGAACATTATCGAAGGTCTGAATGACATTGACTGGGGCAACAAATCCATGTCGGTGCGGATCAACGGTCTGGACACACATTATATGTACCGCGACGTTGTGGATGTGGTGGAACAAGCCGGCGAACGGCTTGACCTGATCATGATCCCAAAGGTCGGCACTGCGGCAGATGTCTATGCTGTCGACATGATGGTGACCCAGATCGAAGACGCCAAAGGCTATAAAAAGCGGATCGGGTTTGAGCATATCATCGAAACCGCGCTTGGCATGCAGAATGTCAGTGAAATTGCTGCCGCCTCTAAACGCAACGAAAGCCTGCATTTTGGTGTGGCAGATTACGCGGCCTCGACCCGGGCCCGCACCACCATCATCGGCGGCGTAAACGAAGACTATTCGGTGCTGACCGATGCGGATGCAGAAGGCAACCGCCAGACCCATTGGGGCGATATGTGGCATTACGCACTGGCCCGTATGGTTGTTGCGGCCCGCGCCAATGGTCTGCGCCCCATCGACGGACCGTTCGGCGATTTTCAAGATCCCGATGGCTATCGCGCAGCGGCCAAACGGGCGGCGGTTCTGGGCTGTGAAGGCAAATGGGCCATCCACCCCAGCCAGATCGCGCTGGCCAATGAGGTCATGTCGCCCTCCGAGGCTGAGGTCACCAAAGCGAAACGCATCCTCGAGGCCATGGCCGAAGCCGAAGCCGCCGGCAAAGGCGCCGTATCGCTGGATGGCCGTCTGATTGACTATGCGTCGATCCGTCAGGCCGAAGTGCTGGTCGAAAAAGCACTTCAAATTTCCGGGGCCTAATCCATGTCGCTCGCGCAGACAAAATCGCTTCGTTCTCATGCAAGAGAGATTTTCATGCGTGCCGTCGAGGCGGCAGACCCTGCGCGAGCGCTGCGAAACCAACTTGTTGCCCACCCCTTTCCTCAAATTGGAGCGGGGGGGGGCACAATCTTGATTGCCATCGGCAAAGCCGCTCCGGCGATGCTGGCAGAAGCCTTGAAACATGTGCACGGGCCTCATGTTGCCCTTGCGGTCACGCATTATGAAAACACTATGGATGTGCCTGAGGCCACGGTTTTGCGTGCGGCCCATCCGGTCCCCGATGAAAATGGTCTGGACGCAGGCAGGCGGGTAATTGACCATCTATCAACCGCGCGGGCCTCCGATCAGGTGATCGCTCTGATCTCGGGTGGTGGCTCTGCGCTTGTTCCCGCCCCGGTCGCTGGGATAACCCTTCAAGACAAGGCTGCGTTGAACCAGATCTTGCTTGGCTCGGGTCTCGATATCAGCACGATGAACCTGATCCGCCAGCAGGTCAGTCAACTGAAGGGGGGTGGATTTCTCAGACATGCCGCCCCGGCACCGGTGACCGCCTATATCCTCTCAGATGTTATTGGCGATGACCTCCGCGCCGTGGCCAGCGGACCGACAGTTTCTCCTATCGGGACGCCTGATGAGGCGCGCGCAATATGTATCGAAGCCAAAATCTGGCAAAACCTACCCATTTCAGTACGAGAGCATTTTGACCGGAAAACCTCTGATGACACCCCAATATTGACCGGAACGAATTACCTGATCGGCTCTAACCGCCAAAGTCTATCCGCCGCGCTGAGTGCTGTCTCGGACGAGTTCGACGCCGCCATCGTATCAGACCAATTGGTTGGTGACGTCGAAGCCGCAGCCAACACCATTGTTCAGGCCTTCGAACAGTCACCAAAAACGCAGCCCTGCGCGCTGCTGTTTGGCGGTGAAACCACCGTCCAAATCCGTGGTTCCGGTCTTGGCGGGCGCAATCAGGAACTTGCGTTGAGAGTGGCCCGGTTGATGAAGCAACGCGATGCTCAAGTCGATTGGGCCTTTCTCAGCGGGGGCACAGATGGCCGCGACGGCCCGACACAGGCCGCAGGGGGCTTGGTGGATAACGGCACCATCAAATCTATCTCGAAGGCCGGACTGAATGTTGAAGACATGCTTGCCAACAACGACAGTTTTCATGCCTTGCAGGCCGCAGACCATATTTTGACAACACAGGCCACAGGAACAAATGTAGCCGACATCCAATGTTTGCTGTTCAAGCCCGCTGAAGATCCACACCCCTGACATGCCATCTCGGCCAAGGCCTAATCTGGGATCTTGCAGATATGTGGAACAGGGTTGGGAGAGAGGCCCAGTTGAGCCCCGAGAGACAGCTCTGAACCACCAAGTTGCTCCGCGAGGCAGCCGCTACGACAAGCTTGCCCCAGGCAAGGTCTAAAATGGCAGACCCATAGGCGGAAACCACGGGGTTCTGGCATGAGGCATGGCACCCCGCCCCTTCATTGACGCCGAGATCCCCAAGTGGCCGCATTTCATTCAAATAAGACTTATTGTAGCCAGAATTCTCTGATCTATTGAATTGCAAAGCAGGAAAAGCCACAAAATCAGGCCAAAGCCGGACATAGCTATGACACAGACAGGCACTTCATTTGAGATCCGTCGACCGCTGTACATCCGTGCATTGGCACAAGAGGCATGACGGTCATGAGTGACGAGCGCAAATTTCGCCGCAAACGCAAAGGCGCGGTGTCTGCCCATCTGAAATCGACAAGCGAGGCCTCCGCCGCGCCCGTCGTCGAGCACCTGCCTGATGATAAACCTCTTTCCGAGCCTGACGCGACACCAACCGTTCCAGAACGCGCGGTGCCCATTGCCGAACGCGCTCAACCCGCGTCTCACGAGGAACTCCCCTGCGATCCACCTGAAACGGCGACTATCGCACCAGAGGCCCCCGTTGCATCATCAGACCCGCTGGAGCTGACCCCAGATCTGCAATTCGAAGAGCCTGATGACGGCCCAACGATCTCCCCTCCCGCGCCTGTGCTCACGCCTTCGCCTCCCGCCCAAAGCGCCCCAAGCCCAAAGCCGGTGACGGACGAACTGCCTCAGGACGGGACCTTCACCGAAGAAGATCGCAAGCGACAGCGGCAAGCCAAGCTCAAAGCCCTGCGAGATGCTCTGCCCGAAGAGCGAGAGGCCCCGCTGACCCTATCGGATCCGATTGAGGCACAACCCTCCCACGCAGAACCAAAGGCCCAACCCGCCTGGGCCGACCTGCGGGAGATCGCGCTGTCAGCGCCACATCTTTCGCAACACCATGTTGTAACTGCAGAACGTTCCGACCCCGCCCATTCTGCCTTTGACGTGCTGCGCACCCGATTGCTTCAGGCACTCAGCGACAATGGATGGTCGCGCGTTGCCATCACCTCGCCAACCAAAGACTGCGGAAAAACCTTTACCGCTGCCAATCTGGCAATCAGTCTGGCCCGGCAAGAGAACTGCCGCACCCTGTTGATGGATCTCGACATGCGTCGTCCCAGTCTTCACAAAGTCATGGGCGTCGAAAACCCCGGTTCCATTGGCGATATGTTGCGCGGCGTTCAGCCGGTTGACCAGCATTTGCACCGTCTCGGAGACAATGATTTTCACGCAGGCCACAACATCGCCTTTGGCTTCAATGAAGTCATCGAGCCCTTTGCGGCCGAGCTGTTGCAAGATCCCCGCGCCGAGCAGATCATGACAGACATTCAGCAGACCTATCAGCCCGATGTTGTGCTCTATGATCTGCCGCCAGCGCTTTATTATGACGATGTCATTGCCTTTCGGCCGCAATTCGACGGTGTTCTGCTTGTTCTGGGCGGTGGTCTCAGCACCGAAAAAGAAGTCCGCGAAGTAGAACGGCGCCTTGGGGATTCAACGCCCCTATTAGGCATGGTCCTGAACAAAGCGGAAAACACCGACATTCAGCGCTATCGTTACTAAGCTCAGCCGCGCATCTGTGGCGAGTTGAGGCGATCCATCCAGTCGCCCACCAGCGGGACACGGTCTCCGACGGCAAAGCCCATTGTGGTCACAAGGGCAAACAAACCCATGCCCAACGCCCCGAAACGCTTCCCGCCACCACGCGACGGTTTCTGTGCCTGCAGAGGCGGAATAGCCACCACAGGGCGAATGCCCAACATCCGCTCCATCTGCGCCGCGCTACGAATGGCCGGGTTCAGGAGTTCCGCCACAACCCCGACACCCAGCGCCGCCATGCCACTAACAACTGCACCAAGCAGCGCGAGCTTTTTACGGCTGCGCGAGACCGGGAATTCCGGCACAAGCGCAGTTTCCAGCACCTCGAAGCGATCCGAATCCTGTCGGTCTTCAAGCAGTTGCCCGAGCTGCGCTTCCGCCTTACGGCGGGTGATCACGGTGTATTGTTCTTGCAGCTGAGCCAACTCACGCTGCAACCCGTTCAACTGACGCTCAACTTCGGGTGAGCCGACAATCATATCCTGGATTTGCACCACACGGGCCCCAATCAGGGCCTTTTGTTCCCGCAACAGGGCAATCTGGCGTTGTTTCACCTCTTCCCGCTGACGGTCTGACGAGGTTTCCATCGCGACAATCTGCTGGTCGAGACTAAGATCCGCTTCACGTAGGCTGACCAACTGGCTACGCAACTGCACTGCACCTTCTGGCAATTGATCTGCATGTTCCGTTTTGAACGCAGCAATCGCGCTGTCCAACCCTGCGATCTCGGTGGCCAATCTCGCTTCTTCCGTGACAAAAAATTCAAACGTCGCCTGCGCCCGTCCCTGGCTGCGATTGCGGGATTGTTCAATCACCGTATACATCAGCTCGTTGGCCAAATCCGCAGCTTTCTGAGGATTGTCCAGACGCACGCGGATCATCAGACCCGACGGCACATTTGCACCCGGCACGTAGCTATCTGGGCGTGTGCCAATTTCTTCGATGAAGATCGACTGACGCATACGGAAAATCCGCTCATTTGCGGTGTCATCGGGCATATCATTGAAGAGGTTATGCTGTTCCATGATCCGCAGCAGATTGTCACGCGCCATAAGACGCTGTTCAATCAACTGCACCGACCGGCGTGCTGTATCTTGCTGCGGTGCCGTGGCCCCGGCAAGCTGATCGGGCACACGCGCATCTTCGATCTGGACAAGGGCAATGGCTTCGTACTCTTTGCCTTGCTGCATTGCCAGATACACAGAAATCAGGCTGCCGACGACAAAGATCATCGCAATAAGAGGCGCGCGCCGACGCAGAGCCGACATCACTTCGCTGAGCGACTGAAACTGGTTCATGACATGTCTCCTGACGCATTTCTGTCAACGTGTCGGTCACCCACGTCCGAACCCACCATATAAGGGTTCAATTTACCAAGAATGTCTAAATTCTGCCATGCACAGCAGATCACCGATGCGAAACACTCTGTATCGCAGGTGAAAACGGAGGTCGTCTTAGATAAGATCATATGTCACTCTCCCGCTGCCAAATAACACACAACGACACAATATGCGCCGCGTCAGACCACTGGCGAAATTGCAGATCGGTTTTTAATGCCGAAGGCAGATCCCGGATCTCATCCACGTCAAGAAACCGGGCTATCCCCTGATCAAGCGAGGCCGAGAGCGCCTGAAACCCATACATTCTACGGGCGCACATAAAATGCGCCTTGAACACGGCCTCTTTGGCGGAAAACACATGTGTCGCCAGAGCCGGGTCGTCGAGGTCTTCGTCCGATAGTATTTCATCGGCCAAGTCAGTTGGCAAAGGGCGGTTAGGCTCAATATCGATGCCCACCGCTGCAATCTTGGCGGTGTCTCCGGCAACCGCCAGACAGATGTCTTCACAATGGCTGATGCTGCCGGTTCGCCCCTCAGGCCAAAGCGGTGTCCGATCCTGTGTCACTGGGAGCGCAACATCACATCCCAATGCCCGCCGCGCCGCGACACGACCTCCGGCAAATTCCATCTGTCGGGATGGAACCGCCCGCGTCATCGCCGCCGCCTCTTCTGCAAACAAATGACACGGATCGAGTGGCGGGGACACTGCCATGCGCAGTCCAACCGGCAGATCGATTTGATCGAGTATGTGGCTCATATCTTTCATGCGCGACGCCGTGCCCGCATCTCGCGCCGCCGTGCTATGGCATCCGTGCGCGATTGCGCCCGTGTTGCAGCAGGCGCCGCTGCGGGTGTGGCCGGTTTCGGTGCGGCCTCTCCTTCGACCATACCCGCTATTCGATTTGCCAGATCACCAAGAACAGGGAACCGGAAGATATCCGTGATCGACAAAGCCTTGGCCCCAAGCTCTTCGCGGATGGCCCGATGCGCTTGAACCGCCAACAGAGAATGGCCACCGAGATCAAAGAAATTGTCCCGTGCCGAGATGTCCTGCACGCCAAGAATCGTGGTCCAGATCTGTGCCACGCGCGGCACAATGGACGCCCCGTCCCCAGAAGTGGTTTGGGGTGTCACGACCGGAGCAGCGCGCGGCACAGGTGCGGCTATGAGTACGGTCGGCGCAGGAAGCGCCTTTCGATCGACCTTTTTGTTGGGTGTTAGCGGGAAGGCCTCAAGTGCTACGAACCGCGACGGGACCATTATCGCAGGCAGCTCGGACGACAGCGCGGATTTAAGGGCCGCCTCGGTTCCGGTTCCCGTGAAATAGCCCACCAGTCGCGTATCACCCGGCTGATCTTCGCGCGCAATCACAACAGCTTGAGTGACCCCGATTTGCGCCTCCAACACCGCTTCAATTTCGCCCAGTTCGATCCGATGACCGCGCAGCTTCACCTGATGATCGACACGACCAACAAAGCTGATCTTGCCATCAATCCGACGGCGCACAAGATCCCCGGTGGCATACATCCGCCCCGCATGAAACAGGTTCTCGGCGAAACGCTCGGCGGTCAACTCAGGCCGGTTCCAATACCCCCGGGTCACACCGTCGCCGCCAATCCAAAGCTCACCTTCCTGTCCAACGCCCACTGGATTCCTGGCAGGGTCGAGAACGTAGAGCTGCGTGTTTGCAATGGGATAGCCAATATTGACCACCGCTTCCCCATGCTGCGGAGGTTCGACCGAAGACCAGATCGTGGTTTCGGTAGGTCCGTACATATTGGTTATCGTTGCCTTGGTGATCCGGCCGAATTCCTCGACCAACGCGCCGGGCAGAGGTTCGCCGCCGAAATAGAGGTGCGAGACACCACGCAGGGCAAAACGCGCCTCATCATTCATGGCAATCATCCGGGCCATCGAGGGGGTGCATTGCAGATGAGACACGTCATGGCGCACGATCTGGGCCGCTATCGAGAAATCATCTTCGGCCAGATCTTGGGCCGTATTCGCGGCTTTCACCACCTGAGCCAGAGGCTTCAGCCCCTCAAGAACCTGGTCCCGATCAATGCCGTAATCCACCAAACAGGCAATCTCGGTCACGCCAATTTTCTTCAGCTCTTCCGCGCGTGCGACAGCGTCTTCAACCGTTCCAAACAGGCCGCTGTCGTTGAAATACCGCTCAAATGCAAAATCAAGGATCGCGTCCAACTCATCTGGTTCCAAACCGTCGAGCTGAAGATCAAAGGCATTGTTCACCCCTTCCGGGCGCTTAAACGCAGGAAAGGCCCAGGCGTATTGTTTGATCAGCCCAGCCGCCGAATTCAGATAGTCCTTCATCGGCCCACGCGCGATTTCGCGGGCATGATCGCGGCTGTCGCTGATGTAGGTGTGCAACATCAACGATACGCTGAAATCTTTGGGGTCATGACCGGCGGCGCGTAGCGCATTGTGATAAATCGCAATTTTCCCGGCCACTTCGTCCACGGACTGGCCAAGCAAATGGGTCAGCACATTGCAACCCAAGTTTCCCGCCTCTTCCCAAGTTTTGGGATTGCCGGCCGTTGTCACCCAAATAGGCAGCTCTTTGGACACCGGGCGGGGTTGTGTGACCACCTCATGTAGCGATCCGTCCTGTCGCGGGAACCCAACCGCCTCACCTCGCCAAAGCCTGCGGATCTGGTCGATGTTCTGCGTCATCGCGGGCTTGTTGTTGGGCGGCGTATTTTCAGGACGCAGCACAAAATCATCAGGCTGCCACCCGCTTGCAATGGCCATACCGGCCCGACCGTTGGTGAGATTGTCAATCACTGCCCATTCTTCGGCAATGCGTGCCGGGTGGTGCAGAGGCGCCACGACGGACCCCGCACGCACTCCGATGTTCTTAGTCACCGCAGCAACCGCTGCCCCGGTGACAGAGGGGTTTGGGTAGGGTCCGCCAAAGGCATGGAAATGGCGCTCTGGGGTCCAGACGGCGCAAAACCCATTTTCATCGGCAAACTTGGCCCCCTCAAGCAGGAGGCTATATTTGTCGCGCCCGATGCCATCGTCATTGCCCCAGTAGTATATCGAGAAATCCATTCCCTGGCCGCTCGGCAGCGCGCCATTTGAAATCAGACCTCGGTCTTCATCGGAAGACAACACAACCTTAAATCCGCGTGCTGTGGTCCAGAACAGTTCCAAAACCGAGATATCAAAGCTTAGAGAAGTTACCGCCAGCCAAGTGCCGCCATGATCTGCGATATGGGCGTCCATCCCGGCGTAAAAATTGATCACATTGCGGTGTTCAACCATCACCCCTTTGGGTTTCCCGGTGCTGCCCGACGTATAGATCAAATAGGCCAGATCCTCGGGCGTGCTACCGCCATCAGGGGTCTCGGACGAGGCCGTGGCAAGGCGAGGTTCCGCATCAAGAACCAGAAGGTCAGCTGCATGCGGCGGCAGATTGGGTTCACACCGTGCAGTGGTCACAATCACCTTGGCACCGCTGTCCTCGACAAAATGCTGAAGCCGCTCCGCAGGATAGCTCGAATCCATCGGAAGATAGGCCCCACCTGCCTTGAGAATAGCCAGAGCCCCCACCATCATTTCAATCGACCGGTTGCAGCAAAGGCCCACAACCACACCCGGTTGAACGCCCATCTCCCGCAAAAGATGCGCGGCACGATTGGCGCGGCGGTTCAGCTCGCTGTAGCTGAGGCTTTGGTTTTCGAACACAAGCGCCGTTGCATCGGGTGTCTTTGCGACCTGCGCCTCAAAAGCACGATGCATGGTCAGCGTGGTGTCGTGTTTGGTCGCGGTCTGGTTCCAGTGATCGACAACGAGATCCCGTTCCGCCTGAGGCAACTCTGTCAGATCAGCAACCGCACCCTGCGCCCCTGCCAGAAGTGCAAGGCGTGCCACCAAAAGGTCAACCTCGGCCTCCGAAATGCGGCCACTGTCAAAACTCACCTGAGTTGTTCCAAAGGTCAGCACGGTGCCCGGAATATGTGTCTCACCAAGGCCAATAGCAGGTGTAGCAGGCCAGCTTAGTTCCGGCGCGCGCAGCGGTAGATCGCGGGCAATAGCCCCCTTTTTGTCAGCAATCTCAATCTGTTTTATAAAGGCCTCGCGCAGGTCGCTGGCTGTCCCCAACGCATCAACGCGCAGAGGCACCCACGACAGGCTCGCTCCGCTCTGAGCCAGATCTGTCACCGCTGTGTTCGCATAGGCCAGATCAAACCGCCCCTGTCCCGAAAGTCGGGCAGCCCAGGTGGCAACATCCGCAGGATCTGCCCCGGTCCCCAGATCACGGATCTCAATCGGCCCAGAAACGTCCGCAACTCCGGTCATCGCAACAGGGATCAAATCAGCAAGACGCCGACGCCAATACCCCTCGTGCCGAGCAAGTGTTTCCGTCTGATCCGGTTGCAGTGTCGCTATTTCTCCAACTAGGACTTGCCCAACCTGCGCCACGTCTTGTGGTGCAACTGCTGCACCGCACAGGCGGGTCAATCCAGTCAGAACCAGGGCATGTTCGCCGCAGGCGACCGTCAGGTGATCTTCTCCGAGATCAATCACAGTCCCCGGCGCGGCGTGGCTCTCCGTCAACCGGGCACTGCCCACGCGATAAAGCTCATCGCCTTGGATCTTTGGCACGCACAGCGGGTTCCAATAGGCCCCATGGTCCAAGGCCCGCACCAAACGCTCAAGCGTTGCGGCGGGTTGCGTGAAACCCAAAAGGCCCAAACCCTCTGGGCGGTCTGTCAGCGCATGATAGCTGCGCTGGCTCAGGTCCTGCGCAACCGGTGTGAGATCCGCTTCTATCTGATCCATCAGAGACGGAAAGCTGGCGATGGCGGCCTCATAGGCTTTGGTGTTCAGGGTAAGCGCCGTATCTGTTGCGGTGATATCAAAACTGCGGCTGACCAGAATGTCACCCTCATCCACGCCACCCTGCATAAGGTGCCATGAGATGCCATGCTGAGTTTCCCCTTCAATCAAGGCCCAGACCGGCGCATTCAGGCCGGCATGGCCCGGCAAGGGGCCATCATGGAAATTGATCGCAGCTTTGCGCGGCAATGCCAGCACATCTTCCGGGATCACCGACAGATTTGCAATCGACAACAGAACATCAAAAGGCGCGTCCGACAGGCGCTGAGCAAGATCGGCACCATAGGCTTCGACCCGTAGGTTCCGCCCCTCGGCCCAGGTCCGAATGTCAGGGTTGCGCGTCACCACTGCGGCAATCGTATTGCCACGCTCAAGCATGATCTCGGCGCATTGCACCAAAAGCGATTCATTCCCGACGACAACGCAAGACACCTGTACCATTCCCATTTCCCTCTATTTCACCTCAACAAAAGGCGCATGCGTCGCGCCGAGGCGCGCGGTCGGCAAAGGCCGGACCATCGCAGCCACATCATGCGTGATCAGATCGCGCAAAAATCGCGGCGGATCTGCCGGGGCCTTGCCTTGCAACAGCACACGCAACCGCCACAACGCCCCCCCAAGGCTATGCAGAGTCGTCGCCAGAACCGCATAGCCACGCCCGTGGTTTTTCGAAAAGTAATGCCAGCGACTATCAAGCCAGAACACAGGAATGCGGGTCCAACGCTTCATGCCCGTTGAGACCGAGCCAATGTGCTCAACCTCGCTGTCGCGGACATAATGGATCTCATGCCCCGCACGCGCCGCCCGCAGACACAGGTCCGTTTCCTCGAAGTAGAGGAAAAACTGCTCATCAAAGAGCCCAATCTCATCCAACACACTTTGCCGCATCATCATCGAGGCACCGGCCAGCCAGTCCACAGCGCAGGTGGCACTGGGCAATGGCAGCGGCACCGCTTTGCTGCGCAACAAGCGCGAGATCGGACCAAAGCGCGCGGCACCCTCCAGTTCGGACCAAACCGAAGGAAAGCGAAATGCCGTCATATGAGGCTCACCATCCGAGCCATGAATATAGCTGCCGGTGAAGCCAACTTCAGGGTTGGCTTCCAGATGAGTATAGAGATGGCGGATCGCATCCGGGGCCGGGAAGGCGTCGGAATTCAGGATATACACATAGTCAGGCTTGGCGCCTGAACTCAGCCGCGCACGGATGCCAACATTGTTGCCCGCCCCAAATCCACCATTGTGCCCGGACTGGATCACGCGGATGTTGTGCTCTTCCGCCCAGGCCGCAGACGTGACCGCCCGTGACAACGCCTCGTATGAGCCATCCCCGCTGTCATTGTCGACAATAACCAGCTCAGCGGGCAGGTCCGTCATGGCGGTAAGCGCCGCCTGCGCGGCCTGCAGCGTCATATCAGGAGTGCGGAAATTGAGAAGAACGACAAGGATCATGGATTATTCCGCCGCCTGAATTGGAAACGAAAGCACCTGCCCGCGCGGTTCATCTGCGGTCTCGGCCTGCTGGATCGCATCACGCATCAACGCAGCGAGCACGCGCACATTGGGTTCGAGCACCATGCTGTCATGATCACCGGGCACCTCGTGCACCTCAACGCCGGGCACATACAATCCCCAGTCATTGTCATGGGTGACATAGCTGCGATCCTCATCCACCATGCGACCCTCTGACACCGTCCATGTGCCAACCAGCGGCGGGCGGAAGAGCACAGCACGCCCATCCCAGGGTTTGACATCGTATGTCGCAATCGCACGGTAAAACGCGGCCTCTATCTCGGCATTGTGGAACCCATGCGCCACATGGGTTTCCTCGACGTGACGCCGTTTTTCAAACTCCCAGGCTATGCGGTTTTTCGCCCAGATGACGGGATAAAAGACACCCTTTTCACGCGCCTTGTGCATCTGGATGATCAGACGATCTTTGCGGCTAAGCGGCCGACGCTGGGGCAGCGGCGTATCCAGCATCACAACAAGTGACACCTCTTCCCCCATCGCCTCAAGCTGATGTGCGATCTCATAGGCAGAGATACCCCCGCCAGAAAACCCACCGATCATGTAAGGGCCGTACGGTTGAACCTGACGCATCTCAGAGATGTAATCGCGCGCAGCCTCTGCAATGCTGTCATGCGGCGCCTCTCCGCCAAACAAACCCCTGGCCTGCACCCCGTAAAACGGGCGATCCGCCCCCAACATATGCGCAAGGTGGCGTAGGTTCAGTACATTGCCAAACATACCGGCAATCAGGAAAAACGGCTGACGCGCGCCCCCGTCGCCATCATGCATGGGCACAAGATGGGTAAAGCGGCGGCTCGGTTCACGTGGCCGGATTTCTGATCCGGCATCTACCCCGGAAGTTTCATCCGGCAGCCCCACTTGGTCCGCGATCAAACCCGCGCATTTGCGGATGGTCGGCGCTTCAAACAAGACTGAAATTGGAAAATCGACCCGGAAGGTTTTCTTGACCATGGCGAACAATCTCACCGCAATCAGACTATGGCCACCAAGATCGAAAAAGCTGTCCTCTACGCCGACATTCTGAACACCCAGCAGCGTTTCCCAAAAGCCAACCAACTGACGTTCAATCTCGTTTTCCGGCGCAACATAATCGCCATCCAATTGAGGCCGGTCAAATTTCTTGGTCTCCGTGGTGCTGGTGCTTTGCGCGGTCTGACGGGTTAGGGCATCAAGATCCATCGACGACACAACAACCTGTGGCAGGTTCAGGGCCAATGCCCGATGAAAGGCCTCAACCCCTTCGTGCGGCAAAATTCCCTGTGACAGATTATGCGTAAGGCGTTCCTCAGCCGGTGACAGCGGCTGTCCCTCCTGCGCATCCCCGAATTCGATTTCTGCGGCCGTGATCTGCGGCGCGCTGCGCAAGATATCTGCGCTTTCAAGCTTGCGGATGGTAAACCCGGTGATTTCCATCACCACAGCCCCATCGGGGGCGCAAAGGGTGATGTCAAAACTGGCGGTTTCGGCATCAGCACGATTTTCGGCAGCATTGCGCACCCAGCTGACGATCTGATGGGGCAGATCCTGATGCACTCGCACGCGACCGTAGCGCACCGGCACCCAAAGATGTGTCGGTTGATAGCCCTCGATCAGCTCCATCGCCCAGCCCGTGGCAATATCCAGCAAGGCCGGATGTAGAATGCAGGCATCTTCCAGAGCGATCTCAGGCAGCGAGAGATCCGCAATGCCTTCACCCTGCCCCAAAGCCCGAGCATCCAGCACTTTCCAGCGCGGACCAAAAGCAAGATGCACCTCTTGGGCGGCGGTCAACTTCTGCCCCGGAACGGATAGAGGCGCATCACAGCGCGCCCGGATCGCGTCTAGATCCAGGGGTTCAGGACGCGCCAAAGGCAATAGAGATACAGAAGCCTGCGCGGTAAGCGCATGGCCCTGACGCCCGTTCAATGTCGCGTCAGCCAGAACATCAAATCCATATCCGGTGTCGGACCGGCTCAGCCGGATCTGCACATCCCGCGCCGCCCCTTCGGTCACACGCAGAGGGCGCAGGAAGGTCAGATCGTTGATCTCAAACGCACCCTCTTCGCGGTGTGCCCGCAAAGCCTGGGCCGCCAATGTCAGGTAACCCGTACCCGGCAAGAGCACATCGCCTGCACGCGTGCGGTGCTCGTCAATAATCCAATCCTCCTGATCAAAGGAGGTGTGGAACAAACGATTGCCCTGTGCATCAAAGGTGGCACTGGTCAGCAACGGAAAGTCCACGGGCTCCACAGGAGGTTTGGGCACATTTCCGCTGCGCGCGGCCACGGCCTCAGCGGCCATGCCAACCTCATTCCAGATGCCCCAGTTGATGGCCGTCACGCGGGTCTTGCCACTGCGCGACTTGGCATAGGCATTGAGGAATTCATTTGCCGCCACATAATCAACCTGCCCGGCCGGTGCGGTGACCGTTGAGGACGAGGCAAACAAGACCATCCATTCAACCGCCCCATCGGGAAAGACCTGACCCAAAATCTCGGTGCCATGGATTTTCGGAGTGAAGACATCTTCGATGGCAGCCGGCGATTTCGTGAGCAACGGCCCATCATCAATCACACCGGCCCCATGTATAATCCCGGTGATCCGGCCATGTTCGGCCTCAATCGTGGTGCGCAGCTCCTGCATTTGATCCAGATTACACACATCTGCCGCGCGGATTACGATCGTACCGCCGGCCTCTTCCAGCGCCTGCACCGCGCGAATGCGACGGGCGATCTGGTCCTGGGGGGCATGGCGGGCAAGGTAATCGGCCCAATCCCCCCGGTCGGGAAGCGCCTTTCGCGCAAGCAGGATCAATGTTGCGCCCGCGCGGGCAAAATCCTCGGCAAGGCTCAGACCAATGCCGCCAAAGCCCCCGGTGATCAAATACACGCCGGATGTGCCGTGATGATCCGTTTCCGGCAAAGCAACGGGTTTCATCGCACATTCGAACCGGCGATCTGTTCGTAATGCGGCAATGCTGTTGCCGGGCTCCGCCAGCAGATCTTCGAGCACACGTTCAGTCACCCGAGACCATGCTTGGTCAGATGCCGCCTCTGCCTGAGCCCGTTTCCAAAACGGCGCATCCACCCGCTGAGGCAGCTCAAGATCCAAAGTTGACACCGTCACACCGAGCAACTCGCGCGGGATCACACGGGCGGGCCCTGCGATGGTTGCTTTGCCCGGGTAGGACAGCCCCTCGTCACGCAGCTGTGCCGCGCCATTGGTCACAACGGTGATATGAGGCGTGCTCGATCCATCGTCGGCCAAAGCCTGCGCCAAGAACAAAAGGGAATAAAAACCCTGTTCCTGAATGCGGTGAAAGAAGGACGATCCGGGGCGATGGCTCTCATCCTGTGTCACCATCCAGAAATGCGCGATCCGGGTGGGCGTCAAACCACGCTCAACCAGATCGGTGATCAGTTGGTCATAGCCCATGCGCCCCTGTTCCGGAGCCAGCACATAGCGCGTGTCATCCAGACGAGCAAAGCCATCACTTGGACGCACTTCGATCACCTGATGTCCCGCACCACGCAGGCGCGCGGCGGCCCGTGTCGCCAGCCCATCGTCATCGACAAACATCAACCAAACCTGAGGGTCGGCCTCTGAGATATCTCCAATTTCAAGCGCCGCAGACCGAGGACGCCAAACCGGTTTCCAGCCCCACTCCGCGATGTCATCACCGCGCATCAAAAACTGCGGCGAGTTTTCAACCGCTTGCCCAGGCTCGATAAAGTACGACGCACGTTGGAAGGCATAGGTCGGCAAAGGCACCCTGTGGCGCGGGCCCTCGCCCCAGATCTGATCCCAGTCAACCTCGGCCCCAAGCGCCCAAAGACGCCCGAGAACCTCAAACATATGCTTGTCATCATCTATCTGATCCTGCGGATGCCGCAAGGAAGATAAGACTTGGTTTGCTGAGACATCTGGATGCTGGCGCGTCAGGGCCGACATGGCTTTGCCCGGTCCAACCTCAAGAAAGACGCGATCCGTCTGCGCCAGCGTCGCGATCCCATCGGCGAAATGCACGGTGCCACGCAGATGTTCGACCCAATACTCGGGGCTTGTCGCCTGCTCTGCGGTCATCAACGCACCGGTGCGATTGGAGGTCAGAGGAATTTGCGGGGCATTCAGGGTAATCCCCTGCAGATAGGTGCGGAACCGATCCAGAATTGGGTCAAGCATCCGGCTATGGGCTGCGATATCAATCGCGATCCGCTGACACTCGATGTCTTTGGCTTTGAGCTTCGCCTCAAGGGCATCCAATGCGGCCTGAGGACCCGAGGCAACAGAGAGTTCCGGCGCATTGACGGCCCCGAGATCAAGATCCTCAGACAAATAGCCACGCAGGTCGTCCGCCGGCAGATTGACCGACAACATGCCCCCTGCAGGGACCTCATCAAAAAGCGATCCGCGCAGGTGAACAAGACCGATGCAATCTTCAAATCCGATCACACCCGCCAGACAGGCGGCGGTGTTTTCGCCCATGGAATGCCCGGTCAAGGCCGAGGGCGTAAGCCCCCAACCCATCCACATCTGTGCCAGAGCATATTCGACGATCATGATCAGCGGGAGCTGCAACGACGGTTTCTGCAACGCCAGATCTGCGGCCGCTTCTTCGCCGCGCTCGGGCAACCAAAGGGCGCGCATATCGACCTCGGTCAGCGTGGCTAGATGGGCCAATCCCCGGTCCATCCATTCGGCGAACTCTGGCTCGGTCTCATACAAATCCCGTGCCATGCCTGCATATTGTGCACCACCGCCGGGGAACATGAACACCAGATCGGGTGCCGTGAGTGCAGAATGCGAATGCACGCGACGCGGGGTTTCATCGATGAGCAAGCGCGCCGCGTCGTCATGGGTTTCAGCCACCACAATTCGACGTTTGTCAAAGGCTCGCCGCCCTTGCTTCAACGTAAAGGCCACGTCAGCCAAGGATTGCTCGGGGTGGGTGCGCAGGTGCTCGGCCAGACGTTTGGATTGTTCGTCCAATGCCGTTTTCGACCGAGCCGAAAGCGTCAAAATCTGAAACGGCCAATCAGAAGTGGCCGAAGCGCCCCTCTCGGGCGCCTCTTCAAGAATGACATGGGCGTTGGTCCCGCCCACCCCAAGGGAATTCACCCCGGCGCGACGAGGATGTGCACCCATCTGCCACGGCGTCAGCCTGTCATTCACCCGAAACGGGGAGTTTTCGAAATCAATCGCCGGGTTTGGTTTCTCATACCCAAGGCTTGGCGGCAGTTGCTTGTGATGCAACGCCAAAGACGCCTTGATCAGACTTGCCACACCAGCGGCTGTATCAAGATGGCCGATATTGGTTTTCACACTTCCGATGCGGCAGTGCCCCACCGCATCCGAGGTTTCGCGAAAAGCCTGGGTGAGCGCGGCAACCTCAATGGGATCGCCCAGATAGGTGCCCGTGCCATGGCATTCGACATAATCAATCGTGTCCGCTGTAACATCTGCCAAGGCCTGCGCTTCAGCAACCGCAGTGGCCTGCCCATCGACAGAGGGTGCCAGATAGCCCGCCTTTTGCGCCCCATCATTGTTCACCGCCGATCCCTTGATGATGGACCAGATGTGATCGCCATCCGCAATCGCATCCACCGCGCGACGCAGCACAACAACACCAGCCCCCGATCCAAACACCGTGCCCTGCGCGCGATGGTCAAAGGCGTGACAGGCGCCATCCGGCGACAGGATTTCATTTTCTTTGTACAGATACCCGCGCCCATGCGGCAGCTCGATAGTCACCCCCCCGGCGAGGGCCAAGTCACATTCACCGTTCAACAGGGCCTGAACCGCGTAATGGGTGGCAACAAGCGAGGTGGAGCAGGCGGTTTGAAGATTGATCGACGGCCCGTGCAGATCCAGAACATGGCTCAAACGAGTTGTCATGAAATCCTTGTCATTGCCGGTATGGCGCAGCAGGAACATACCCGTGTTCTCAACCAAATCCGGATTGGAACAGACATTAAAATAGAAATAGCTGCCCATTCCGCAGCCTGCAAAAACACCCACTTGCCCGGGGAAGTTTTCGGGTACCTGCCCCGCATTTTCCAGCGCCTCCCAGGCGGTTTCCAGAAACTGACGGTGCTGGGGGTCCATAATCGCGGCTTCTTTGGGGGAGAACCCAAAGAACTCGGCGTCAAACAGATCAAAATCATCCAAAGGCGCCGCGAACGGCACATAGTCGCGGTGGCGTCGCAGACCGGGGTCTTCACCGGCCTCGGTCAAGTCTGCATCGCTCAGACGGCGGATCGAGCTGACACCATCCCGCAGATTACGCCAATAGGTCGAGATATCCGCAGCCCCGGGCAGATGCGCAGCCATCCCCACGATTGCAATATCAGTCTCGCCAATTGTCTGCTTGTCAGCCGTCATGAATCACTCACCTTCTCGCACCAAGATACCCTGTCATCAGGGTGCGCCGGGAATGGGGCGATTTTTAGGTATCCATAGGGTATTCCCCGCGTTCAAAAGGCTATCACGCCTTATTGTTGCGCAAGTGTAAACAATTCGGGTATTTTTGACAGCACTGTCTTCAAATTGCACGGAAATTTAGGCCTCACTAGCCCCCTGTTTTTACCGCAAGCGCCATAAAATGGGGCCAGTTCCCCCCCAAAGCCAAAGCCGTCAGAACCAGACCAATTAGGGCAAACACTGCGTCGTGCAGGGGATCCCAGGCCCCCATGTGGCGCGCCAGCCAGACCACACCGGGGTAGATCACCAGATAGGCAACGCCCTGCCCTACAAGAGCGCCAAGCAGCCCTCCGGATTGTAAACCGACAAGAAGACACGCCACCATAACTACCGCCCGCACCGCGGACAGAACGAAGAACCGTTTGGAATCCCCCGCCGCCAAAGCGGCCTGATCATAGGTCAGCACAAGGATCGCCGGGATCTGGGCACAGGCCAGAACCACAACCACAGCCCCGGCATTGACGTATCTCGGATCGTAGAGAACACCGACAATCCAGACTCCCAATAGCGCAAATATACCCACCATCGGGATAAGGGCCGCCGACGCCAGAAACCGCATTTTACGCAGCTTGAGAAAATTGGCTCGGCTCTCGCGTGGGGGCGCTTCGCGGTAAATCGGGATCAACACCTTTTGCGTCACCATTGTGCCCAACATCATCGGGAAGGCTGCAAGAAAGAAGCCAATATTATAGACCCCAAAGGCATCCAACGGGATAAACTTACCAATCAGCAACTTGTCCGCCTGAAGGAAAAAGAACCCGCAGGCGGTCGACAGAAACATCCATTTTCCGAAAGAAAACAATTCTTTCACGGCTTTCGGCTCCCAGCGCAAACGATTGCGTTCACCGGGAAGAAACAGCCCGTAAATCACCAGTTCTGCCGCTGCCCCAATGACCCCTGCCGCCACAAGAGACCAGATCGATCCCGTCAACACCGCAAGGATCACACCAGAAGACACACCAACCACCTGAACCGCTGCTTCGAGCAGGGTCAGGCGACCCAAATTCAGATGCCTGTTGGCGGTGATCATACGGGTGGGGCGAAACCCGTTGAACAAAAGCAGCAAGGCCGCAACCGGCAAAATCTGGGTTAGCATCGGCTCATCGTAGACCCAGGCCATGGGGAATGCCAAAAGACAGGCCGTGACCCAAAGGCCAACCCCACGGATGATCTGCATCGTCCAGGCGGTGTTGAGGAAATCCCGGTCATCGCCTCGTTTGCTATGCAAGATCGCAGGGGTGATCCCGACGTCGGAAAACAACCCCAACCCCATCAACCAGACCAGAACCAAGGCCATCAGGCCAAAGGCCTCAGGGAACAGCAACCGAGTCAAAATTAGATTGGATGCCAGACGTAGGGCCTGCGCAAAGCCAAACCCACCCACGGTCAACAAAGCGGATCGCGTGGCGCGGGCGGCCAGAGAATTGCCCTGCAATCGGGTCATTGCGCTCATCTGCTGCGGCTCCAGTCCTGCGTCTTGCTCCGGGTCAGTTTCACCATCACCGCCACAACAGTATAGATGGCAAACCCCAGAGGATCCCGCAGAGCTATGCCCAGTTTTTCGCTCATGGGAAACGGGGACTTATCGTCGTTGCGCTGCAATTCGGGATAGCGCGCCATGACCTCTTCCACACCGACATCCTGCCGTCGCCGCACCTTGACCAAGGTCGCAAATCCTTCGGCGATCGGCCAATCGTACCCCGGTTCAACCCCGATCCGTTCTTCTGGCGCAAAACTAAGCCGGACAAAGGTATCGTCCGAAATAATCGCAGGAAACTCCCCCCAGCGCGCGCGCCCTGCGGCATTCACGGCAAACACGCCACACCCCGGCACGCCACTGCGCATAAACGGCACCTGCCGCCAGATCCGGGCATAGGCCTGACTGAACCAGCCCTTGGCCGTGATCCGCACCGCCCCACTGGCATAGCGCGGGTGCTCGACCTCAAGTGCCTGCACCAAGCACCAAAGTAATCCAGCATCCACGGTCACATCCGCATCCAGATAAATCCGCAGAGGCGCTAGGGCGGCCGCGTCTCCGGCATTCAACGCTGCCAGTTTGCCTCCGGCCTGTCGTTCGATGACGCCCAGCTGCCAGCCGCGGGCCTGAAATCTGTCGGAATACCCACGCGCCACATCGGCGGTTGCATCCTGACAGCCATTTGCCACAACAATCACCTGAAGCGCCCCCCCTTGCGGCCACTCAGAGGCCAGCACCGCCAACAGGCAATCGCCGATTAGCTTTGCTTCATTGCTTGCTGGCAAGATCACACTGGCCCGCATGGTGGCTTCCTCACGCATAGTTGAACGACCCGTACCTTCGAGGCCACACCTAGAAAAAATACAATCATGATCAAAGGCTAGATGCCAGTTAACTATGGCCAAAGAATGAAAAGCACAGGAATAGTTTGGACAACCGTCGGGGGAGACGGGCTGCTCGAACCTTCAAGGCTGCTCACGTGTCGCAACGCTTGCGAATTGGATATATCGTCCCGCAATTTCCGGGACAAACCCATGATGTCTTTTGGCGCGAAATCCAAGCGTTGGAAGCGCTGGGTCATGACGTCCATATTTTCACACCGCGCAAGCCTTCAAAAACCCAGATAGCTCAGGATTGGACGGCACAGGCCGCCAGTCGAACCACGGTTTTAAGCTCATTCAACCCCATATCACCCTTTGTCGCGTTGTCTCGGCTGCTGTCCAAAGGACTTCTGCGCTGGGTACTCCGTGAAGGCCCTGCCTTTTTGCGGGACAGCCTGACATCGCTGGGTGCCGCCCAGCATCTGGCAAAATGCGCGCGCCATCTTAAGCTTGACCACATTCATGTGCATTCCTGTGGCCGCGCCGCTTTAATAGCCTACCTTGCCCATCACCTCGGTGCGCCCCGCTATTCGCTGACCCAACATCTGCCACTGGCGCACAGTGGCTCGGCTCAACGATTGAAATGGGGGCAGGCCGGATTTGTGACGGCTGTCACCCATCGCTTGCTGACCGAGGCCAGCAATGCGCTTCCCGAGTCTCTCCCCGATCGGATTTTGGTGCGTCCGATGGGCGTTGACACCACACAGTACCTGCGCAGCGCGCCCTATATGCCCCCTGAAGCTGGTCGCCCCTTGCAGGTATTCTCATGTGGTCAGTTCACCGACGGTGCAGGTCACGAAGATCTGCTGTCCGCCACCCGTCAGCTTCTGGATCAAGGTGTGGATGTCCGCGTTGAGATTGCAGGGACCAGTGACGCGGCATCGGGTTCAACCCGTGAGACGCTCGAAGCTCAGATCAAAAAGCTGCGCCTGAGCGAACATGTCAAACTGTTGGGCGCGCTGAAATCAGGCACCATCAAAGCCAAACTGGACGACGCCCATCTGTTTGTGCTTGTCCCGCGAAACGACCATCTCAGCGTCGCCTATATGGAAGCCATGGCCATGGGGGTCCCGACACTTGGCGCCGATACAGGGGGTGTTCGCGAGCTGATCGAAGACAGCGTCACAGGCTATCTGGTTGAGCCGCGCAATCCGGGGATGCTGTCGCGCACCATCCGGTCTTTGGCCAATGATCCCGATGCGCTGTTGCGCCTCTCTGACGCGGGCCGCACCCATATTGAGACCTATTATAAATCCGAGCAGACCGCCCAGACGCTTGTCTCAGAAATTCAGCGCCTGAAATCTGAGACCACCCCGTCATAGACCCGCGGTATCGAGCGTCTCTTCCGGAGCTTTTTCAAACGACAGTGTTTCAATCGCGGTCAAACGGACTGTCCCCAAAGGCCCCGCAGCGGTCACAACTCCGTTCTTGCGGCTAAACTGATAGGCTGTCCGAGCACCGGGCAGCACCGCCCGATCCAACCCATCGCCCCCATGCAGCAGGTCATCGCCGCCAGCGCTGATCAGCGTGTCATTCCCCGCACCCGCCAGCAAGACATCTTCATGCGGGGTGCCTTCGAGACGCTGATTGGCGCCGCTCTTTGACAGGATCACACCATTTTCAAAGGCCTGCGGGTCGCGAGCTTCCCAGCCATTCGGACCAGAGGCATTAAAGGCCATCACCATATCCCAACGCGGGTTGTCATCCTCAAGATGCCTCAAGGCGCCCCAGCTGCCCCACTTAGACGCCGGAGCCACATCAACAAAGGCCGTAAACATCGTGCCCCCGGATTGCGCCCAGGCCGCAAAAAGAACCTCGTACAGCTTGGCGATTTCCGGGGTGTAATTGTAATGCACCATAAAATCGCGCACCCGGTCATCGTTTGAAAGCGCCCCGTGACCCAAGATATGTGTGCCCCCTTCATACATAACCATCTGCAGGCCGGCTTTCTCGGCCACACCCGCATGGTAGGGGAAAAGTTCCTGCGTCAGCTCGCGCAAGGATCCTTGTTCAAGCTCAAGTGTCACCGGCGCAATCGCCGCTTCAAACCGTGCCTTTTTGACAAATTCGCGCAGGGCTACACGGCGTAGCCCCTGCTCTTCTCCGGCTTTGGTGGCCAGTTCTTCGGATTGATCCAACCATCCCTGCAGTTTGGCCGCGTTTTCCTCGCTGCCAATCTCATACCCAAAATATCCCGTAACCGCATAGGCATCAAATCCCTCCTGCGGCAGATAACCGAGCTTCAGATAGGCCAAAGGCGCAGTCAGAATATTCTCTTCCAATCCGGGCCATCCGGTTTGGGTTGAAATCACTCTTACAAGCCGATCCGAGCCCTCAGCACCAAATACGTCACTCCAGATCTCAGAGGTTTGCGCTGCCCGGAGCGCATAGTACTGCAACCACCCGGATGAGCTTTCGCCCCAAAGTGACAGGGCCTGCTGTTTGGCCCAATCCGCCTGCGGCAACACCCAGTTCCAGACTTCGTTCGAATATTCGACATAGGCCTTCAACCGCGGATCAAGCGTGTCACGCACCTCTTCAGCAAAGCGCTGAATATAGGCGTCATCAGCAGCGTGAGGCATGTTGAACCAAGGATCTGCGCCCACTCGGTTTGACAACTGCACCATCACTTCAACCGGAACCCCCCACTGCACCCAGGTTGCGTCGCCAAGACGCGGACGATCTTCCCAGCGTGTGATGGTACTCCCGTTGGTCTGCATCCAATCCATAAACCGCAGGGCGCGCACATCCTGCACCCGAGCCAGCCAATCGGGATTAAAAACTTCACCCGCATCATAAAGCTGCTGATGATCCTCACGCAGAATGCGGATGTTGCGAATTTGGTCCCGGTCAGGCAGCGCACTGATACGCAATCCGACAATCCCTTCTCCGGGGGAATAGGTGAAATCGATACGACCCGGCGCATAGCGCACCCGTTTGGCTCGGCCGGTCATGCGCACCTCGGCCTGCCCATCGTAGGTCACGATGTAACGTCCGCGCAAAGCAGCGTTATCCGGGTTTTGCTCGGTCAAAAAAACCGTCTCGATGGCCTCAGCGCCACTGGGAAGGCTTAAGGGCCATCCATTTTCGTCCAGATGCCCATTGGCGCGCAGCTGCTCGGTTGTGACCGCGCCCCATTGGCCGGGCAAATGCCCCACCCAGGGCCGTGCGCTTTTCATCAGATCCAGAAAAGGCTGCTGCGTGGACCAGTCGGCAATCATATGCAGCCCCATGCCCATCGCCGGGATCCCTTCGGGACGCACCCCTTTCGGCGGCAGGGCCACGGGCTGTCGTTTGGGCAGGTCTTCGGCCTGAGCCGCAGCGGCCACCACGCGTGGTGCCTGTTCAACTGCCGTGTTCAGCGCCTGCACCTCGGGCATCGCCGCCCAGATGGCCGAGGCGACCTCGCCGTATTTCTCAACAAGTTCGGGATGGATCGCTTGGACGGGGGGTTTGAACCCCGCCGGTGGCGGCACATCATAAAGCGCAGAGTAGGTGATCATCGCAGCCAGCAGATAGGTGGTGGCGGTGCCATGTGGTGCATCGTCGGTGAACAGGTCGGTCACATCCAGATCTTCCAGAAGACCACCACGACCAATGATCTGGGTCAGGATGGAACCAACAGGAAGCAGCCGCACATCCGCCGCCGGATTGTCGCGGTTCATCCGCTCGACCAGATCCACATACCAATCGTGGTATTCCCCCTGATTGAATCGGTAATACCGATTGAGACGGCGATTCCCGGGAGGAAATGAGCGAATTTTCCCTTCCATATCCGCCCAGCCCTCATAGATGAACTGCCGTGTATCCGGCGAGGTGCGCTCAACCCAATTGCTCACCTTCTGCAGCGCCTGCAGCGGCGTCGCGTCTGGATCGTCATAATAGGGCTTATCCGGCGCCTGATACTGGATGAAATTTGTCGGGGTCAGAATCATCGCATCAAACCCTGCGTCGCCAAAATCGCCGCTGCGCCAGACCCGCTTTACCCCATCAAACGACCAGTTTGGCGTGGGCGGAAGGCTTTTGCCGTAATCACGGGTAAAGCCCCAACTGCCATCCACCCCAAGCGCCCGACCATCTGCCCGTGCCATCTGGCCCAGCCAATAGGGCACATTGGTGTGATCTTCGTCTTCACTCAGATGATGCACCAGTGAATTGCCAAACATATAGACCTTGGTTGCATCGCGTTCGGCCACAGCCCCCACCGGGAGAAGAAGTGCCACCAAGAAAATCAGCTGACGGATCATGTTTGTGCCCTGTTTGCCTTGCCTTAGGCGCACTATGCCTCAGGACAGCGGTCGGGCAAAGACCTAGCCGGTTAACGGGTAAAAATTCGCTCGCGACAGGGGGTTTTCATTTCAAATTAGGGGGGTATAGTGCGCCCTATGTTGATGCAGACACATATCGCCAATGATGCGCGCCTTCCGGCGCCCTTTGCGCGTGGCATCGACCTACTCCTAATTGGCCTCTGAGCGTGGCCTGATACGGCGCGCGTGCTCAGAGGAGATGTCTCGCGCCGGTACCCCACATCAGACTTAGGAGAGTACGCCGTGCATAAGGTGAATCTATCAGACAAACTGGCCCAATTTTCAACCCACTGGGATCCCCATGTGGTGGCGAACTACAATGACAACGACATCATGGTGGTGAAATTTCAGGGGGAATACCCCTTTCACAAACATGACACCACGGACGACTTCTTTCTCGTACTCGAAGGCGAAGTCACCATGGAGTATGACGCCCATGACTCTGTGACCTTTTCCGCCGGTGAACTGGTGGTGGTGCCCGCGGGCGTTGTCCACCGTCCACGTGCCGAACATGAGGTCAAAGTGCTTTTGATTGAACCCAAAGGCGAACCCAATTCCGGGGACAGCGACCGCGCTCCAGCCCCCAAACCGCATATCTAAGTAAGGATCCACGCCATGACCAAAGATCGTGTGCTTATTTTTGACACCACCCTCCGTGACGGCGAACAGTCTCCCGGGGCCACCATGACCCATGATGAAAAGCTCGAAATTGCCGAGCTTCTCGACGACATGGGTGTCGACATCATCGAAGCCGGTTTCCCCATTGCCTCCGAAGGCGATTTCCGCGCTGTGAGCGAAATTGCCGAACGGTCAAAGAACTCGGTCATCTGTGGCCTGGCCCGCGCCCAGTTCAATGACATCGATCGCTGTGCCGAGGCCGTGCGCAAAGCCGCCAAGCCGCGCATCCACACCTTTATCGGCACCTCGCCGCTGCACCGCGCCATTCCCAACCTGACCCAGGACGAAATGGCCGAGCGGATCCACGACACCGTAACCCATGCCCGCAATCTGGTCGACAACGTACAGTGGTCGCCGATGGATGCCACCCGCACCGAATGGGATTACCTCTGCCGCGTGGTAGAAATCGCCATCAAAGCGGGCGCGACCACCATCAATATTCCCGACACTGTGGGCTATACTGCCCCACGTGAAAGCGCCGATCTGATCAAACGCCTGATCGAAACGGTGCCCGGCGCAGATGAGATCATCTTTGCCACCCACTGTCATAATGACCTTGGTATGGCGACCGCCAACTCGCTGGCCGCGGTTGAAGGCGGAGCCCGTCAGATCGAATGCACCATCAACGGTCTGGGCGAACGCGCCGGCAACACCGCCCTGGAAGAGGTGGTCATGGCATTGAAAGTGCGTGGCGATATCATGCCGTTTGACACCGGCATCGACACCAAAAAGATCATGCACATCTCGCGTCGCGTCGCCAGCGTCTCGGGTTTTGCTGTGCAGTTCAACAAAGCCATCGTCGGCAAAAACGCCTTTGCGCACGAAAGCGGCATCCATCAGGACGGCATGCTGAAAAACGCCGAAACCTTTGAGATCATGCGCCCCGAAGATGTGGGCATTGCCGGCACCTCGCTTCCGCTTGGCAAACACTCGGGCCGCGCCGCTTTGCGGGCCAAGCTGAAAGAGCTTGGGGTCGAGGTTGGGGACAACCAGCTCAAAGATATCTTTGTCCGCTTCAAGGATCTTGCGGACCGCAAGAAAGAGGTGTTTGACGATGACGTTCTTGCGCTGGTGTCCGACACAGGGGCGGAATCCGATCACCTGCAATTGGTCAATCTCAAGGTTGTTTGTGGCACCGGCGGTCAGGCCGAAGCCGAGCTGGAGATGGAGATCAACGGCGCGGATGTGACCGCCACTTCCAAAGGTGACGGCCCTGTAGATGCCACCTTCAAAGCTGTGCGCGAATTGCATCCCAACACCGCGCGCCTGCAGCTCTATCAGGTGAACGCTGTGACCGCTGGCACAGATGCGCAGGCCACTGTGTCGGTCCGTCTGGAAGAAGACGGCGTGATTGCCACTGGCCAATCTGCGGATACCGATACCGTTGTGGCCTCGGCAAAAGCCTATATTCAGGCGCTCAACCGTCTGATCGTGCGCCGTGAAAAGGTCGGCACAGGCGCCGACACCAGAGAGATCAGCTACAAAGACGTCTGATCTTGGCACCAAAATAAGTGGTCGGAGAGCACATCCCTCCGGCCTATTCTGCTAAATCCGCCTGAGATCTAACTAAAGCGATTGAGGCGAATGCTACTGTTGGTTTCCGCAATCATCGGCATGCGCCGAATGTCCTGCAAAATACGGTCCAACAGCTGAAGCGATGACACGCGAAGCTCCAAAATCAGATCATAGGCACCATTGGCGCTGCTGAGGCTTTCCACCTCGGGAATGCGCTGGAGATGATCAATGATCCTTCGGCTGTCACCCGGTTTCAACGAGACAAGAACCAAGGCTTCGATAAAGGCCTGCTCCGAATGAATCCCCAGCTCAAGCGTAAAGCGTTTGATGGTTCCATTGGCGACCAACCGGTCTATCCGGTTTTGCACGGTCGCGCGTGACACATCCAAACTCCGCGCAAGTTCGGCCGCAGAACGGCGCGAATCTAAACTGAGCAACCTCAGCAATTCCCGATCTGTGTCGTCCATGAGCCTCCTACCGATTGGCCAATAGTGTCCAGAGATTCGCCACTTTTCGAACGAAAACGTAGCAATTTCCACCTATTTCGCCAGAATTTTTCCTCGCAGAGTGAACGGACCGCAGTAGGAGACACATCAATGAAAGTAACCGTTTGCCAGATTGATCCGCGCCCCTCCGCGCTCGAGGACTACATCTCTGGCCTGAAAGACCACATCAAATCGGAAAAAAGTGATTTTCTCCTACTGCCTGAAATGGGGTTTTCCGACTGGCTTGCGGCGGACAAATCACCAGATGCCGACCGCTGGGATCAGGCCGTCGCGGCGCATGATCACCACATCGCCGATCTCGCTAGCTTTGGGGTTTCTGGCGCCATGGGCACGCGCCCAATTGTCAATGCCGCCGGAAGCCGGCGCAATCAGGCCTATGTCTGGTCAGCGGAAACAGACGCCGCCTCGGCGCTGCATGAAAAATACTATCTCCCGGATGAGCCGGGATACTATGAGCACACATGGTATGATCGCGGTGCAAAGCAGTTTGATGTCGCCCGCGTGTTGGGAATGCGTCTTGGCGTCCAGATCTGTACCGAGATGTGGTTCTTTGAATGGGCCCGCCATTATGCGGCCTCACGGGTTGATCTGCTCTGCGTTCCCCGCGCCACACCTCATGCCTCGGTCGACAAATGGTTGGCGGGTGGTCAGGCGGCGGCTGTCTGCTCCGGCGCCTATTGCCTGTCGTCCAATTTGTGGGCTCCCAAAGGCGCAGGCCTTGACCTTGGCGGTTTGAGCTGGATCATCGATCCGGAAGGCAATGTGCTGGCGACAACCGACGCCGACACTCCCTTTGCGAGCGCCGAAATCGACCTGAAGTTCGCGCAGGCCAGCAAATCAACCTATCCCCGCTATGTCCCAGAATAGCCCTGATCGGAGGCACATACAGTCCTTGGCTTCTCCTAAGGAGTGAATGAACCATTAGAACCCAAAATTGGCTCCCGAAGTTATCTTCGGGAGCCATTGCTTTGACGCATCAATGCAAAAGGCTTCGATTTCTTGTCGCTTTACTTAATCTGGAACACCACGGTGACTGAAGCTCCCGTTTCGATCTCGCCAGCGGCCACAGGTACGCTGCGCGCGGCTTCCAACATCACCGGCGCCTCCGCCATAAACCCGCCCTGCGGCGCAGCAACATCACTGATCGACAGAACCGGGCCAAGCTCAACCCCCGCGGCCTCGGCATAAAGCGCGGCTCTGGCAAAGGCATCGGCCACCGCCAGCTTGCGGGCTTCATCAACGGCGGCACTCGGATCAGAGTTTGCAAATTGTAGCCCGCTCAGAGTGTTAGTTCCATCGGACAGTGCCGCCGCCAGAACGTCGCTCAACGTATCCAGATCGCGCACACGAACCCGCAGCTGGTTTGAGGCAACAAATCCCTCGGACACCTCTTCGTCACGTTGGTTGTCCCAACGGCGATCCTCACGCAGTGACAGCGAGGAGGTCTGGATGTCCCGAGCCTCAATATTCTGGGCCCCAAGGCGCGTCATGATCGCCTCCAATGCGTCGGAGGTGGCATTCATCGCCTCAACGGCGTTTTTGTCCCGAAAGGTCGCCCCAAGTGTCACTGTCGCCATATCCGGCACCGATTGCACACGCGCCGATCCCCCGACTGTCAGGGTTGCAACCGACTCGGCAAAGGCGGCGGTGCTCATCATAACTGCGGTGACAATTGCTAAAAATCGCATTCTATCTCTCCTGAAACGTGTGGTCTGGTGTGGAAAATCGCCCTGAACAGCCCATATCGCAAGTCAGATTAACCTGACGTTTCTTTTCGTCGGCAAAGACTTGCTGTATACTTGGCGCAACGGGGCTTGGGACTCCCATCACTTTTGCAGGACTGGTAAAACCCGCGCCATGGTACCAAATTTTGCGCTCCTTCTTTCGTTCGACGGCATCGGCTTGCTGCGCCAGACCCCTCGTGGCTGGGCAAAGCTTGCGGATGTCCCCTTGGACAGCGCCGATCTGACCGGCGACGTTAATGCTCTGCGACAGCAGGCGCAGACGCTTGACCCCACCGGGGCTCAGGTGGCGTTGATCATCCCGAACGAGCAAATTCGCTATTTGGATATCGCGGATCCTTCCGGGCGTCCCCGTCTCAAAGATCGTGCAGTGCGCGAGGCGCTGGATGGTGCAACGCCCTATGACGTCGAGGATCTGGTTTACGATCATGTCGCCATTGGCCGCCAGCGCATGATTGCCGCCGTCGCCCGTGAAACCCTTGACGAGGCCGAAGGTTTTGTCCGCCAGCATGGCTTTGATCCGGTTAGCTTTCTGGCGCTTGCCCCCGAAGGTGCGTTTGAAGGTGTGGTTTTCTTTGGTGGCTCTGTCAGCTGGCTCGGCCCCGATCCTGCGCGCCCCGACGCCCCGTTTGAGATTTATCCGGCGGATGCCGAGGCACTGTCCCCACTGGCCGTTTTGGCATCGCCTGCGCCCGACACGGAGCCCGTTGAAGACCCCGAACCCACTTCGGCCCCAGAGCCTGAAGCAAACGTTGAGCCAGAGACAACACCCGAACCTGTAGCTGCCTCTGAAGTGCCCTTGCCTGAAGCGGTCGCTCCTGTGGTCGCGGACGAACCCGCAGAACCAGACCTAGGCTCTTCTCCAGAGGAACGACCTTCTAAGGATGATACCGCGCAATCCGTAGCTGCAGTAACGGAATCTGAAACCGAAAAACGGGACGATCAAGAGCAGCTTGATCTAGGGATCGATCATCTGGAACTGCACCAGATTGCCCCGCCGCGCCCCGAGCCACAGCCGGTGCTTCTACCGGGAGAAGACCCCTTTGGGCCAACGCCAGAGCAATCTCAAACGTCGGAGACCTCGTCTATCGAAGGTCTTGTTGCAACCAACAAAACCCTCGACATTCTTGACGACCTGGATGACCTCGCCAGCACCGTTGGCGCGGGTCTCGACAATGACGAGTTCGAAAGCAAACTCGCAGCGGCGCTGGACGAGGCACCGAAGGCTGTCCCCCAAGAAGACCCTACTGCTGCAGAGCCTCTATCAACAGCCCCTCCTGCTCCCACAGTTTCTGCGGATCAGCCAGCATCGCCACCACGCGCGACATCTGTAGACCCCACTTCGGATCTCGACACGCCTCCCAAAAGCTTTTCCGACGTCTTTTCCGCGACACCGCCGGAACAGACATCGCCCATGGCGGACTTCAGCCAGCTCCGCGCGCGACGCGAAGCCGTCCCCCCGGCGCCTCGCCCGCTTGAGCTTGGACCAGACAAAACAGACGGCAAACCCGCTGCCCCCTCCGTCAGTTCCCCCCAACCGAAAGCAGATTTCGACACAGCCGCCCGCGCAGCCGCCGCGGCAGCAGCAATGCGTCAAAATTTGGTTGCTGAAAAATCAGCAACCTCGAGCGCAGCAACACCTGTACAGGTGCCCAACAAACCCGTCGCGCCGCCACCTCCGGCGCCCCAGACGCCCACAGCCTCCAAACCATCGGCCGGCAAGCCCAAAGAGATATCCGCCTCCGGCATGACGCCTCTGGCGCGGATCAAACCCGTCAAGAAGGCGTTCCACATCTCGGAAGTGCCGGGTGCCACACCTGCCGAGACGGCTCCTCCGATTGAAAAACCGCGCTCAGAACCTGCCTCCCGTGCAGATAAGGCCTTGGCCGGGTTTCGCAAAAAAGCCAAAGCTGAGCCCATCGCCGACACGGCCCCCGCGCTCGAACTCGAGGACGAGAGCGACAAATTCACCGTATTTGGTGCCCGGAACCGCCCCCCTGTGGGCGGCAAACCACGTTTCCTCGGGCTCATGCTCACGGCTGGGCTACTGCTGTTCCTCGTCGGGATTGCGGCCTGGGCGACTGTCTTTTTGGACGAAGGTGTCGCGGGCCTCTTCAAAGGCAAATCCGACGTTGAGATCGCCGACACCGGTGTTCCACAAGCCCAACCTACCCCGGTTGCGCCCCCCGCAACTGCGGCAGTCGCGACAAACGTTCCAGATCCCGCCCCCTCTGAAGAGGTTCAACTCGCCTCACTCAGCACCGGAGAGGATCTGACACCTCCCTTGGCCGCGTTGCCTTCGCCTGCACCTCTGCGCGCCCTGACCCCAGAAGAAGCCGCGGCCACCTATGCCGCAACCGGCGTCTGGCAACGTGCCCCCGCCGAACCGCACAATCTGCCCTTGGATGAGGTCGACTCTCTCTATATCGCCTCCATCGACCCCAAGGTTCAGGGCTCTGATGCGGTGGCCCTGCCCAACCCACAGAATTTTGTCGCTGACCCGCAGATTGCCAATCCCGGGCTTCCGCCCCCCGCTGGGGTGACCTTTGACATCGACAGCCGCGGTCTGGTCCGCGCCACGCCCGAGGGGGCTGTGACACCGGATGGGTTTCGCGTCTTCACCGGCCCGCCACCGGTGGTCCCTCCGCTGCGCGGGGCCCCTCCCTTGCCGACTCTGGCTGATCCGAGCCAGGCCGCAAACACAGCATCGCTTGCCGCGTTCCGCCCCCAGGCACGTCCCTCTGATCTGATCGAACAGCGTGAACGGGCCACCCATGGCGGCATTTCCATCGCCGAGCTCGGGGCAATCCGTCCGGTACTACGCCCCCGCACGGAACAGGAAGTTGCGGTCGAAGAAGCCCCAGAAGCCACCGCTTTGGCGGTCTCGCGCTCGCTGATCCCGGTTGGCCGCCCGCGCAACATGGCCGCGATTGTAGACCGCGCGGAAAAAGCACCCCAGCCGGTGCAAACCGCCGCCGTGGCCCCGCGCACCGTCACGCCCAGCATCCCATCTGGCGCAAGCGTGAGCCGCGCCGCAACGGTCAACAACGCCATCAACCTCAATAAGATCAATCTGATCGGTGTCTTTGGCACACCCTCCAATCGGCGGGCCTTGGTGCGTCTTCCAAACGGGCGCTACCAGAAGGTCAAGATCGGCGACCGGTTGGATGGCGGACGGGTGGCGACAATTTCCGAATCCGAACTGCGCTATACCAAAAGCGGACGCAACGTGACGCTGAAAATGCCACGCAGTTGATTGCAAAAAAGCCCCGGACAAAACCGGGGCTTTTCACTTTACGGGACGGCGGGTGGGGCGAGGCCGCAGGCAAGCGTCACCCCGTCCCCCTCATTCCGCTGCGGTGATCTCGCCATTGGCGATCTGCTCACGCTCAATCGATTCAAACAAAGCTTTGAAATTGCCTTCACCAAAGCCGTCATCTCCTTTGCGCTGGATAAACTCAAAGAAGATCGGGCCAATGACGGTCTTGGAAAAAATCTGCAGAAGGATCTTGGTTTCACCGCCATCCACCACACCTTCGCCGTCGATCAAAATGCCGTGCTTCTGCATCCGATCCATCGGCTCATCATGGCCCTGCACCCGGTCGTGGCTCAGCTCGTAATAGGCTTTCGGAGGTGCCGGCATAAAGCGGATGCCTCGCGCTGAGATCTCGTCGGTGGAGTCGTAGATCCCCTCACTGCCCACGGCGATATGCTGAATCCCTTCGCCTTTGTACTTCTTCAGATAGGCGACAATCTGACCAGTCTCGCCGCGGTCTTCATTGATCGGAATGCGAATCCGCCCACAGGGAGAGGTCAGCGCTCGGCTGAGCAGCCCGGTGAACTTACCCTGAATGTCAAAAAAGCGGATTTCCTTGAAGTTGAACAGATTGCCGTAGAACTTAAACCACTGATCCATATTCCCTTTGAAAACATTGTGGGTCAGGTGATCGAGGTAATAGAACCCAACACCACGCGGCTTCGATTGGGCGATCCACTCAAACTCTTCATTGTAGGGGGAGGTGTCATAATACTGATCCGTGAAATAGATCAGACTGCCCCCAATGCCTTTGATCGCAGGCCACTCAAGGGTTTTGTCCTCAGCATCATAAGGCTCGGCGCCCTGGGCAACGGCATGGTCAAAGGCTTTCTGAGCATCGACCACGCGCCAGCCCATGGCCGGGGCGCAGGGGCCATGCTCCTCGACAAAACGCGCAGCAAAACTGCCTGGCTCTGCGTTCAGAATATAGGTGATGTCGCCCTGCTGCCAGAGCTCCACCGCTTTGCTTTTGTGATTGGCGACATGCTCATAACCCATTTTGCCAAAGAGGTCGCGCAGCTCTTGGGGATCGGGGTGCGCAAATTCGACGAACTCGAACCCATCGGTGCCTGCCGGGTTTTCCGGGGTGATGGTGGCTTGCGGGGCGTTATGTGGGAACGGTCCCATGGCGTATCCTCCTGATAAGTCTCACCCCAAGTGTATCTTTTTGCTCATGCGCATTCTGCGCAAAGCCCCTGCCCCCGTCTGAAAATTTGCGTTGATATTGCCCAACTTGACGTATCTATGCTAAATTTTCGCATGCTTGATCCAACTGACATCACTTTATTGAGCGTTCTGCAAAAGAACGGCCAAACCACCGCACAGGAACTTGGGGACATTCTCAACCTGTCGCCAAGTCAGGCCAACCGCCGCCGGCAACGGCTCGAAGACAGCGGGTTGATCCAGGGTTATCGCGCGCGATTGGATCCTGCGAAACTTGGGCTTCAGGTTCAGGCTTTTGTTCAGGTTCAACTGGCGCGACATGGCAAGGAACAGGGCCAAAGCTTTGCACGTCTCCTCCACACCCGCCCCGAAGTAACCTCCGCCTGGACCATGACCGGCGAAGCAGACTATCTGCTGCGGGTCTGGTGCCCGGATTTGATTGCCCTAAATGCCCTAATTCATGAGGTTTTGCTGGCCCATCCCGTTGTGTCACGGGTGCATAGCCAGATTGTCATGGATCAGACCAAGCAGGATGCGCCGCTGCCGGTGTTCTGACCTGCCGTCACTCAGTGATGGTGGTGACAAAACCACCCTGAAACGGGCTACTGGCCGCGTCACTCCGATTGGCCATCCGTTCCAGATTGACGATGGTCGACAACATGATGCGATCGTGGCTCCAATCGCTCGGACGTTGCACAATCAGATTTGTGGTCAGAACCGCGCCAATCAACAGACCAGAGATCAACATCCAAGTGGTCTTGCTACCCAGATTGGGGTTGTCCTCGGTCACCGCAAGAATGCGGTTCTGGAGGGTTGAACTGCGGCGGATTTCGCGGCGATCCACCAGGGCAACCGAAGGAGTGCGCGCAAAGAAAACCGATCTCTGCATCGCACCTTCACAGGCCCGGATCAGACATTCGCAATAGGCACGTGCATCAAAGCCCCGACGCGCCATCAGTGCCTGGTCACAGGCATATTCACGCAGATGCCGCACATGATGCCGCCACACATAAAAGGCCGGGTTCCAGAACAACAGCGGGCGCAGAAGCTCAAGCAGAACTTCACATTCCACGTCTTTCTGACGGAAATGCTGCAGCTCATGCGCGATGGTCAACTGCAGGTCTTTGGGTGACTGCAACAGCCCCGACGGCAAAACGATATAGCGGCGGAGCAAACCACGGGTGGAAAACGCCACGCGGCAATCATCACTGACCAGAAGATCAACCCGCCCGATACGTTTCCAGAGAAAGGCCCGGCGCATCGTACGCAGCAATGTGACAAGCGACACACAGACATGGGCCAACATCACAACCGCTCCACACACTGCAACAAACCCAAGCAGTTGGGCCCAAAGCGCCTGCCCGTTGAGCATCTCGCGCACAAAATCTTCACGCAGGCCCAGAAGCGCTTCAAACCGCGACGCGCTCATGCTGACATTGCCTTGCAAATACTGTGCAACCAACATGTCCGATAGGTTTGGCGGATGGGCAACAACCCATGTTGTCAGCCCGAGAAACAGAACTGGCGACATTGCCAGAAGAAGCGTCAGACCGTTCAACAGACGCAGCTGTGGCAGGAACGCCTGCCCCAGACCATATCGCCGCAAGCCCCATCGCAATGCCAACCAAACCAAAGTGCCTGCCACCAAAAGCAGATTCAGATCAAGATAGGCGTTGAGCAGGGTCTCAGCGGTCATGGTCCCCCAACCTTTCTTCCAAAAGCGCGCGCATTTCGGCAAGCATGTCATCGGTGACGTCTTCGTCATCCACCAAACGTGCCACCAGCGCCGCCGGTGTTCCGTTAAAAAGCTTGCTCGAAAGGTTTTTCAGGGTCGTTTTTTGATAGTCAGCCTTTGGGACAGCCGGAATATAGACCAGTGACCGGTCTTTCTTCTGACTCGTCAGAAACTCTTTTTGCTCCATGATCTTCAGGACAGTGGCCACAGAGGTATAGGCGCGTTCATGGGCCTTGTTCAACTCGGCCAGAATTTCACGCACAGTGCCTTCGCCAAGCGCCCAAACGACGTTCATGAACTCGAGCTCAACCTCGGTCAAAAGAGCTTTGTCCTGTTTGCGTCGCATCAAGTTTGGGGTCCGCTTCGTCATGGTATCGCCGTACGTTAGGCGCCAAAGGCGCATTTGGGAACTATTAATTTTATAGTTCTGTCACATAGTCAGGGGGCGCGGCATCCGCCACGCCCCAAAACGTCACACTTTCCAGAAACAGAACACACCCCAGCCAATCGACAGTGCAAGTGGTGTCCAAAGCAGCATATCCGTCAGCCCAAGCCAGGCGAGAAAGATATAAGACGTGCCCAGAAGACTGATGAACAAGCGATCTCCACGGGTTGTGGTCAGTCGCAAAGCGCCTTTGCGTTCATCGCCACCGGGGCGGCGGATCTCGAGGACAATCAAGATCCCAATGGCCGCAAAGATCCCGACAAACACGAGGGCCGTCGGTACGGTCCATGCCATCCAACTCAGCATATTAAACCCTCCCCATCGCAAAGCCTTTGGCGATGTAGTTGCGGACGAAATAGATCACAATTGCGCCCGGAATGATGGTCAGGGTGCCGGCAGCGGCCAGAAGGCCAAGCTCGTAGCCCGCACTTGACGCGGTTTTTGTCATGGTCGCGGCAATCGGTTTTGCGGCCACTGCGGTCAGGGTTTTTGCCAACAGCAGCTCAACCCAGGAGAACATGAAGCAGAAGAACGCGGCCACACCGACACCGGCTTTGATCGACGGCAGAAAGATCGTCGCAAAGAAGCGCGGAAAGGAATATCCGTCCACATAGGCGGTTTCATCCAGTTCTTTGGGGATCCCGCCCATAAAGCCTTCCAAAATCCACACGGCCAGCGGGATGTTGAACAGACAATGCGCCAGAGCCACCGCCAGATGCGTGTCAAACAGACCAACCGCCGAATAGAGCTGGAAGAACGGCAGCGCGAACACCGCAGCCGGTGCCATACGGTTGGTCAGCAGCCAGAAGAACAGCTGCTTGTCGCCCAAAAACCGATACCGCGAAAAGGCATAGGCGGCTGGCAGAGCCACAGCGATCGAAATCACCGTGTTAATCGACACATAAAGGATCGAGTTGATATAGCCCCAGTACCAGGTCGGATCAGTGAAGATCACTCGATAGTTTTCTAGGGTAAAGGTCTGCGGGAACAGTGAAAATCCGGACAGAATTTCATTGGTCGTCTTAAAACTCATCGCCACAAGCCAGTAGATCGGCAGCATGAGGAAGAGAATATAGACGATAGGGACGATGGATCGTTTTTGCATCTCAGACCCCTCCTCAGTTCAGATCGTCTTTGGTCATCAGCGTGTAGAACAGCCAGCTGACCAAAAGTGTGATTGCGAAGTAGATCAGGCTCATCGCCGCCGCCGGCCCCAGATCAAACTGGCCAAGCGCGATTTTCACCAGATCGATTGACAAAAGCGTCGTCGAGTTGCCCGGACCACCCCCGGTCAAAACAAACGGCTCGGTGTAGATGTTAAAGCTGTCCATGAACCGCAACAGAATGGCGATGGTCAGAACGGTCTTCATCTTGGGAAGCTGGATGAAACGGAACACCGACCAGTTGCTGGCACCATCGATCTTGGCCGCCTGATAATAGGCATCCGGGATCGACACCAAACCGGCATAGCTCAGCAGCACCACAAGCGAGGTCCAATGCCAGACATCCATGGTGACAATCGTGATCCAGGCCGCAACCGGGTCTTGGGTCATGTCATAGCTGATGCCCAGAACATGGTTCAGGAAGTATCCCAGCAGCCCAATGTCAGGCAGGGTAAATATGTTCCACATCGCCCCAACAACATTCCAGGGGATCAGCATCGGCAGCGCCATCAGAACCAGACAGACCGGCACCCAGAACCCTTTGCGCGGCATCGACAGAGCGATGGCAATGCCCAGCGGGATCTCGATGATCAGGATCAGACCGGTGAACATAAACTGACGCCCCAGCGCCGCATGGAAGCGTTCAGACCGCAGGATCTGCTGGAACCAGTTCAGGCCTTCCCAGAAGAACACATTGTCCCCAAAGGTTTCCTGTACCGAATAGTTAACCACCGTCATCATCGGGATCAGCGCGTTGAAGGCCACCAACAACAGGACGGGGAGAACAAAGAACCATGCCTTTTGGTTTTCGGTTTTCATGATGTGCCCTCCGGCTCGGTCGCCAGCCAGCCATCGACATAAAGCCGGGTCTGATCTTGGCGGAAATTCAGATGCACGGCATCCCCCTTCGACGGCGCATCACCTTCGATCACCGCGCTCACCTTATGGCCATCGACGCTACATTCGACGACGATGTGGCGCCCCACGTCCGAGACTTTGGTCACAGTGGCGGGAAGCCCGCTCTCGGCCAGCGACACAAACTCCGGGCGAATTCCGATCTCGGTGGTGCCATTGGCGTTGCCCAGAACCGGACCTTCCAGGGCAACAGGATGTCCTGCAAACAGAGCCTGCCCACCGGACAGATCGCAGGGCATGACGTTCATACCGGGCGAGCCAATGAAGTGGCCAACAAAGGTATGTGCCGGGCGCTCAAACAGCTCAACCGGAGTGCCGATCTGAACAATCTCACCCAGCTGCATCACCACAACCTGATCCGCAAAGGTCAGCGCCTCGGTCTGGTCGTGGGTCACATAGATCATGGTCGCTTTGACGCGCTGATGCAGTTCTTTCAGCTTCGAGCGCAGCTTCCACTTCAGATGTGGGTCAATCACGGTCAGCGGTTCGTCAAACATCACAACGTTGACGTCTTCGCGCACCAGCCCCCGGCCCATCGAGATCTTTTGCTTGTTGTCGGGGCTAAGACCCGCCGCCTTGTGATCCAACATGTCGGTGACTTCCAACATCTCGGCAATCGCCATCACACGTTCGCGGACGATCTCTTCGTCACGACCACGATTGCGCAGCGGGAAGGCCAGATTGTCGTAGACGGTCATGGTGTCGTAGATCACCGGGAACTGAAACACCTGCGCAATATTGCGTTTGTCCGGCGTCAGCTCGGTCACGTCCTGACCATCAAACAGGATCTTGCCCTCAGACGGCACAAGAAGACCCGAAATGATGTTCAACAGGGTCGATTTTCCACAGCCAGAGGGCCCCAGCAGCGCATAGGCGCCGCCATCGTTCCAATCTAGATCAATCTCTTTCAGAGCATAATCAGATGGTTGTGACGGGTTTGGGTAGTAGCTGTGACGCAGCTTTGAAAGCGTAATTTTAGCCATGTCTGCCTCAGGCCACGCGGGCGCCGTCGGGTGCAAAGAAATAGCACGCCTTGGGATCCATGTGGAATTCGTGGATTTCGCCCACCTCATAGGGGTGAACACCGGCGGACAGCGATACCCAGCTGCCTGCGCCCATCTCAAAATGCGCCGAGCTTTCCGAGCCCGAAAGTTCCGTCACCTGCACGCGTCCCGATAGAGACACGGTGCAATGCGCATCGGCCACGGGCAAAACATGGTGCGGGCGGATCGCTACGGTATAGGGACCATCCGAAAGGTTCGCGGCCTCACCGGTCAGCTCCCAGCTCAGGTCGCCCCCCAGAACTGCGCGTGAGCCCTGCTTGACGATCTCGGCGGTGTTGATGGGCGGGTCCGAGAACACGCGCGCCGCGCGCACATTGGCCGGATCGCGATAGGCCTCAGCCGTGACACCAAACTGGGTCACGCGCCCGTCTTCCATGAGCGCAGTGCGCCCGCCAAGCAAAAGCGCCTCTTCCGGCTCGGAGGTGGCATAGACCACCACAGCACCGCGTCCGGCAAACAGCTCGGGCAATTGGTCACGCAGCTCTTCGCGCAGCTTGTAATCTAGGTTGGCCAGCGGCTCATCAAGGAACACAGCTTTGGATTCCTTGGCAATCGCACGCGCAAGCGCGGTGCGCTGCTGCTGACCACCAGACAGTTCGTGGGGACGACGGTTCAGCATGGGGCGAAGCTGCAAGATATCAGCAGCTTCTTCGACCCGGCCCTGAATTTCCGACTTCGCCATCCCAGCCACTTTCAGTGGCGAGGCGATATTGTCGTAAACCGTCATATGCGGATAGTTGATGAAAAACTGGTGCACCAGACTGATGTTGCGCTTCTGCGTGCTCAGTCGGGTCACGTCCTGACCATCCATCAGAACCTGACCGCTGGCGATCGGATCCAGACCGGCCATCATCTTGATCAACGAGGTCTTGCCCGATCCGGTTGCGCCCAACAGGACATTAAAGTGACCCGCCTCAAGGACCAATGAGGTCTCCTTGATATGCAGCGCGCCGCCGACACGCTTGGTCACCTGTTTTAGCTCAAGTGGCATCTTGGTTCTTTCCGAAGGGAATAGGGGCGCAACAGCCGCGCCCGTGAAGATGTCGCCCCAGTCCCATACGCGGGGCCGGGGCATGCGGGCCGATCAGAAACCGGCCCGCGCGGGAGGAGCACTTACTGCTGAGCCCAACGCGCAACCAGTTCGTCATAGTTGACGGTCTGGCCCTGCGGCTTTTCGTTCTCAAGCGGAGCTTTTGCACCACCGTTGGCATACCAGTATTCCGCCGACTGCTCTTCGTTCAGACGCGGGCCACAGCCGCCATAGACATTCGCACGTTCGTCTGCACGCTGCATACGAGCCATGGTGATGTCCATTTCTTCGGCCAGACGGTCCATTGCTTCCTGCGGGGTAAAGGCACCCGAGTTCACGTCACCAATCTGCTGCCACCAGATCTGAGCCAGCTTTGGGTAATCCGGTACGTTCACACCGGTCGGCGACCATGCAACACGGTCAGGCGAACGGTAGAATTCAACCAGACCACCCAGGTTTTCGGCACGCTCCGAGAACGAGTCGTGGTTGACCGAGCTGTTGCGGATGAAGGTCAGACCCACGTGGGATTTCTTCACATCAACAGTTTTCGATGTCACGAACTGAGCATAGAGCCATGCGGCCTGCGCGCGATCCGATGGAGTCGACTTGAGGAAGGTCCAGGAACCCACGTCCTGATAGCCAACCTTCTGGCCTTCTTCCCAGTAGGGACCATGCGGGCTAGGCGCCATGCGCCACAGCGGCTTGCCTGCTTCGTCTACGGTGTTGTTGCCTTCGGACTGAGGCTTCACCATGTCCGCGGTAAAGGCAGTGTACCAGAAGATCTGCTGGGCCACGTTACCCTGAGCCAATGCAGGCAGCGACTGGTAGAAGTCATACGACGCCGCACCGGGAGGTGCATAAGCGCGCAGCCATTCGTCCCACTTGCGGATCGCATAGACCGCGGCTGGGCCGTTTGCGGCACCACCACGCGACACGCTTGCGCCCGCTGGGTTACACGAACCGGCTTCCATACGGATGCCCCATTCGTCGATCGGCACACCGTTCGGCTCACCTTTCGAACCCGCACCTGCCATCGACAGCCATGCGTCGGTCATACGCCAACCAAGGTCAGGCGCACGCTTACCATAGTCCATGTGACCATAGATGGCGGTGCCGTCGATTTCTTTCACGTCATTCGAAAAGAACTCGGCGATGTCTTCGTATGCGGACCAGTTGACCGGCACACCCAGATCATAGCCGTATTTGGCTTTGAACTGTTCTTGCAGGTCAGCGCGGTCGAACCAGTCTTTGCGGAACCAATACAGGTTCGCAAACTGCTGGTCGGGCAGCTGGTACAGGTCGCCATCGGGACCGGTGGTGAACTGGCTGCCCATAAAGTCGGCCAGATCCAGCGTTGGGCTGGTTGTCCCTGCCCAGTCACCTGCCATCTGATCGGTCAGGTTATAGGCCAGCTGAAGACGCGAATGGGTACCAATCAGATCGGAGTCATTGACATAGCCGTCATAGAGGTTCCGCTTGGTCTGCATCTGGGTCTGAACCGCCTGCACAACCTCACCTTCGCCGAGGATCTGGTGGTTCACCTTAATGCCGGTGATTTCCTCAAAGGCTTTGGTCAGAACTTCCGACTCATAGCTGTGCGTTGGGATACCTTCCGACAGCACGTTGATTTCCATGCCCTTATAAGGCTCAGCTGCGTTGATGAACCAATTCATCTCGGCCAGCTGATCGGCTTTGCTCAACGTCGAGGGCTGAAATTCCTCATCAATCCACTTTGTGGCCGCTGCCTCATCGGCAAACGCAGCCTGCCCCGCAGACACGGCAGCAACCGCAACTGCGGAGAGAAGATACTTGCGCATCTTTACTCCTCCCTAAATTTGTAATGCCAGAAATCCCGGTGGCCTCTGACTGTCATAGAGGTTTCACAGAGCGGAACCCCTTGTCAAACTAATTTTTTAGTAAGTCGCCTAGCCATTGAATTCATTGTGTTTTATGAAATCTCCGCTTGAAGCGGCTTGTGCCCAGACACACCTGCTTCACGCCGTCACCATAATCAAACCCACTGATCGCTGCCAAGTGGAATTGCGTATTACACAACCATTAGGCGTGCATCCGATCTGAAACGCGACGTCACTTCGCTGTCTCTCGCACCAGATCCGCAACCTTTTCCAACTGTGGCGCAAGCGGATTGGACCGACGCCATATCATGCCGATGGACCTGTTCGGGCGCGGATGCGGAAATTGATCGATCCAGACGTGGGCCGACCGGGTCTCAACCGGCACCGCCATCTCAGGGATCAAGGTCACCCCAATCCCCGCACCAACCATCTGCACCAGCGTCGACAGCGAACTGCCATCCAGCAGCTCACGCGGTGTGGACGACGGCATATTGCAAAACGACAGGGCCTGATCCCGAAAACAATGCCCTTCTTCCAACAAAAGCAGCTTCATCTCACGCAGCTTCTCGGGGCTAGGCACCGGTTCGCCCGCCTGTGCCTCGGGCCGCACCAGAACAAAGCTTTCGTCAAACAACGGCACCTCGGTAAACGACGGCTCCGAGACTGGCAGCGCCAAAAGCGCGGTGTCGAGCTGACCATCCTTCAGCTCTTGGATAAGCTTCGGGGTCACCGTCTCACGAAGGCGCACATCCAGCTCGGGATAGTCTCGCCCAAGCGCTCCAACGATCTGCGGCAAAAGATAGGGCGCGATGGTGGGAATCACCCCAATCCGCAATCGCCCCGCCAGATGATCCTGCGCAGCCCGTGCCAATTCTCCCAATTCATCGACCTGAGACAGGATCTCGCGCACCCGACCGGCGAACACGGCCCCAAAGCTCGTCAACCGCACCTGCCGTGCCGCGCGCTCGAACAAGGGCATCCCGAGCTCAGCCTCCAACTCTTTGATTTGAATGGACAAGGCAGGTTGTGAAATCGACGCCGCATCAGCCGCACGGCCAAAATGACCATGCTGGGCCAGGGCCTCGAAATAGCGCATCTGACGAATGGAAATGTTTATCATTTGTTTTTCTTATCGCAGCGATGAGAAAATGCAACTTAATCAAATGCAACTTTCAGGGTTACGCTTTCCTCAGAGACACAATTGCCCAGCAACAGCGAGGAAACGACATGGACGGAAATGACATTGGCAAATGCCCAGTGATGCACGGCGCGGTCGCAAGCCCAAAGGCCGGAACAAGCAACACCGACTGGTGGCCCAATCAGCTGAACCTCGGCATCTTGCATCAACACGGCGCGGCCTCGAACCCGATGGGCGCAGATTTCAACTATGCCGAAGCCTTCAAAGGGCTTGATCTTGAGGCGGTCAAAGCCGACCTGACCGCCTTGATGACCGACAGTCAGGACTGGTGGCCCGCCGATTATGGCCACTATGGCGGATTGTTTGTGCGCATGGCCTGGCACAGCGCGGGCACCTACCGCACCGCCGATGGGCGCGGTGGTGGTGGCTCGGGGTCCCAGCGGTTCGCTCCGCTCAACAGCTGGCCCGACAATGGCAACCTCGACAAAGCCCGCCGTCTGCTTTGGCCGATCAAACAGAAATACGGCAATGCGCTTAGCTGGGCGGACCTGATGATCCTCGCAGGCAACGTCGCCATCGAGAGCATGGGCGGACCTGTGTTTGGCTTTGGTGGCGGTCGCGAAGACATCTGGGCCCCCGAGGAAGACATCTATTGGGGGGCAGAAACCGAATGGCTTGCTACGTCGGACAAGGACAACAGCCGCTATTCCGGCGAACGCGATCTGGATAATCCACTGGCCGCTGTGCAGATGGGTCTGATCTATGTGAACCCCGAAGGACCGGACGGCAATCCCGATCCAGTGGCCTCGGGGCTTGATGTGCGCGAAACCTTTGCCCGTATGGGGATGAACGACGAAGAAACCGTCGCGCTTGTGGCCGGGGGCCACACCTTTGGCAAGGCGCACGGGGCGGGTGATCCGGCTAAAGTCGGTGCTGAACCAGAGGCCGCCGCCATTGAAGAAATGGGGCTGGGCTGGATCAACGACCACGGCAGCGGCAAAGGCGGTGACACCACCACATCCGGCATTGAAGGCGCGTGGAAGCCCAATCCAACCACATGGGATATGGGATATTTTGATGTGCTGTTCGGCTATGAATGGAAGCTCGAAAAAAGCCCCGCCGGTGCCCAGCAATGGCATGCCCAGAATGTTGCGCCTGAACATATGGTTGTCGACGCGCATGACCCAAGCAAGTCACATGCGCCGATGATGACCACTGCGGATATGTCGTTGCGGATGGACCCGATCTACGAACCCATTTCGCGCGAGTTTCATGCCAACCCCGAGAAGTTTGCGGATGCCTTCGCCCGGGCGTGGTTCAAACTGACCCATCGCGATATGGGCCCCAAGGCACGCTACCTCGGCGCAGATGTGCCCGCAGAAGACCTGCTGTGGCAAGACCCCCTGCCCGCCGGTGGCCACGATCTGCCAGAGGCCGATGAGGCCGCGCTCAAGGCCAAAATCATGGCGAGCGGCCTCTCCATTGGTGAACTGGTGTCGACCGCCTGGGCCTCCGCGTCAACCTATCGCGGCTCCGATCATCGCGGCGGCGCCAACGGTGCGCGCATTCGACTTTCACCCCAGAAGGATTGGGAGGCCAACCAGCCCGAGCAACTCGCCAAGGTCCTGACCGCACTTGAGGCCATTCAGGCCGACCATGACGGTGCGATCTCCATGGCGGATCTGATTGTTCTGGCGGGCAACGCAGCCATTGAAGCGGCCGCCAAATCGGCAGGAGTTGATGTCTCCGTTCCTTTTGAACCGGGCCGCGTCGATGCCTCGCAGGATCAGACCGACGTTGAGGGCATGGAGGTTCTTGAACCTGCCGCGGATGGGTTCCGCAACTATCAGAAACAAGCCTATTCGGTGTCCCCTGAAGAGTTGTTGATCGACCGTGCGCAGCTGCTCACCCTTTCTGCTCCGGAAATGACTGCACTTGTCGGGGGCCTGCGTGTGCTTGGCGCGAACCACAACGGCGCAGCACATGGTGTCTTCACGTCGCGCCCCGGCGTTCTGTCGACAGACTTCTTCATCAATCTGGTGGATATGGGCACCAAGTGGGCACCTGTTGCGGATGGTACCTATGAAGGCCGCGATCGCGCGAGTGGTGATCTCAAGTGGACCGCGACCCGGGTTGATCTTGCCTTTGGCTCAAACTCGCAGCTGCGCGCACTGGCCGAGGTCTATGCCCAAGCCGACGGGGCCGAGCGCTTTGTCTGCGATTTTGTCAGCGCCTGGACAAAGGTCATGAACGCCGACCGGTACGACCTGGCCTGATCTCATCTTTGTACACTTTGCGCGAGAGAGCGTACAAAGATGACAAACTGTACAACGGCATCCCGTTTTGGGGTGCCGTTTTCTCTTGTTCAAGAATGCACAGACCGAACGCCGTACACCCACACAATCCCCCATATGCACAAAAAGGAAAGCCGCATAAGGTGGTGCAATAATATAAGCCAACGCGCGAAAGGCGAAACCATGGCTCAAAAAGCGGTATTCTTAGAAGGCAGCCTGATGCGGCATGTCTCGGTCATGTCCTTCACCGCAAGCATCGGGCTTATGGCCATGTTTGCGGTGGATTTTGTCGACATGCTGTTCATTTCGATGCTGGGCAATCAGGCGCTTGCGGCGGCGATTGGCTATGCGGGCACAATTCTGTTTTTCACCAATTCGATCAACATCGGTCTGTCCATCGCAGCGGGCAGCCTGGCCGCGCGCAGCATTGGCGCCGATGACATCCCCGCCGCACGCAGTTACGCCACAAGCGTCGCTACTCTGGGCGTGATCATCGGTTTGATTGTGCCACCTCTCGTTCTCTTTAACTTGCCTACAATATTGGGTTTTCTCGGCGCGGAAGGTGAAGTTGCTCGGCTTGCGACCCGCTATCTAACCATAATCCTGCCAACGATGCCCATTGTCGCCATCGGGATCACCGGCATGGCCATCCTGCGCGCCTTTGGCGACGCTCGCCGGTCGATGTTCGCCACTTTGGCGGGTGGCGTGGTCAACGCGGTGCTCGATCCGTTGTTTATCTTCGGCTTTGGCCTGGGATTGGACGGCGCGGCCATTGCAACCGTGATCTCACGCTTCGCCATGTTGGCCGCCGCAATGTACCCGGTTCTCAAGGTCTACCAAGGCTTTACGCGCCCCAGCCTGATCGGTGTACGCAGCGATCTTGCCGCCGTTTCGGCCATCGCCGCACCCGCTGTGCTCACCAATATCGCCACCCCAGTCGGCAGCGCCATCGTCACGCGCGAAATTGCCCAGTTTGGCACCGATGCTGTTGCTGGCATGGCTGTGATTGGGCGTTTGATGCCACTGGCCTTTGCAGTGATTTTGGCCCTCTCCGGCGCAATCGGTCCCATTGTCGGTCAGAACTTCGGTGCCCGACAGTTTGATCGCGTCAAAGGCGCCTACAACGCTGGTATCGTCTTTGCAGGGGTCTATGTTGTGCTTGCTTCCGCCGTGTTGTTCGTGCTCCGAGGTCCGATCGCCGATGTATTTGAGGCGCAGGGCATGACACTGACATTGATCTACCTGTTCTGTGGTCCGCTGGCGCTTGCCTCCTTCTTCAATGCGGTGATCTTTGTTGGCAACGCAAGTTTTAACAACCTTGGCCACCCGATGTATTCCAGCTGGATCAACTGGGGTCGGAACACCATCGGCATGTGGCCCTTCGTGATTTTTGGCGCGCAATACTGGGGCGCAAGCGGCGTTTTGATTGGTCAGGCCGCGGGTGGCGTGGTCTTTGCACTGATCTCATGGCTTCTGGTACGCCGCGTCTCGGAAGGGCTTCTCCACCCTGTCGAAGCAGATCCCTTTGTCGAGCAAAGTCGGCTCCATGCTCTCTCAGGACGGAACCGCTAACACCGCCCCTTTACTATTCTTTCTCTCGCGCTAGCGCCTAGATGCGCGAGAGAAATCTCGGAACAGGAGAACCGGTGTTTTATCGAACTTAGAGATAAATCGGGATCAAGACCGACACAAACATGTCCATCACCGTGCCAATATCACATTGGCATCAAGCGGATATATCTCGGCGAGTTTCGACAAGACAGCCTTTGCTGTTCGCCCCGGACGCGTCAACAAAATGCCATAAGGGTCATGCTTCGCAACACCACGCGACGCAGCCAACGCATACTCCTCAGAGGCAACCACGATCAACACATCAAATAGCCCGCCATCTTTGGTGATCAAATCGTCGACAACACCTGACGACAACACCCCAGCGACAGATTGGCCTCGCTTTGCAACAAGAAAGTCGATCTCGTGCAGTTTGGCGCGTGACACAGAAGACATCTCTGTGTCCTCGTCCGGATCTGCGGGCAGATTGATGTCATCCCCCAGATAGAGCACACCAATCTGACGCTCTGGGGTTTTAAGACCTCGCGCGATTGACGTGGCCAAGGTCATCGGATTGGTGCCTTTGGTCGAGGTGGTCAGCAGAACTACACGAGATGATCTCGCATCGATCGACACCAAAAGCTCTAACGCCTGACTTTTCAATGTGTTTGAACTTTGGTCACCTCTGCGCGCAAAGACATTTGGCTTAAACTTCGCCAGTCGCGGCAGGTCGACATCGATTTTAGCCGCTGCTGTTTCTCGGATCACATTTGTAGAATAGATCCGACCCGAGGATTTCCCCAGAATAATTGCGCCCCCAGCACCAAGCAACGCGCCCAGCACCACACCAACTGCGATGATCATCACTTTGTTCGGCGAGGCCGGTCGGTCAGGCGCGAAGGCCGATTGATAGATCTTCGCCAAGTTTGCCTGATATCCGCTGGCAAGTGACTGAGCTTTTACCTGTTCAATCAACACATTATATGTGGCCTCCGCGACATTTGCTTCGCGCTGTAGCGCGGCCAGGTTTTCGGTCGACACGGCGTAGCGCTCTGCCTCCAGCAACAGTTTGTCGATCGAGCGTTCAATCCTGGCGGCCCTATCTCGCAGGGTAAATGCAAACCCCCCAAGGCGCGACGCAGGCGGCCATTCCCAAGAATCAAGTGCTTCGGGCACCCCCAGAAGACGGCGGAAATCAACATCATCGACGATCGGGGACTGAATCCGCAGGGTCTGATAATCATCTGCTGTCGGATTTCTATTCGCGCCCAAAACTTCTGTCAGCGTGTTAACCGCGCCAAGCATCTCCTGCGTATCGGCAAGATCTTCTCGAAGATCATACATCAATTGCGATCTTGAGGTAAAAGCCTCTTGCGACGACAGACTGTTTGCCAATGCGAAATCTGCAACAGACTTCTTGGTCCGTTCCGTTTCGGCCAACGCGTTTGCAAGTTGATCTGAAAGATAAGTAAGCTGCTGTTGCTGCTCATCTTTCTCCTCCTCACTCAGCTCAGATAACACGCGTGAGACAATTCCATTCGCGACATTTGCTGCGCGGTCCGGATCGTCATGCGTCACCTCAATTTTGATCGATCCATTGGGTGTTTCGCTCGCCTCAACATTGTCGAGATAGACCGATGTGATTTGAGCCAAATCGGCACGCTTCTTGGGTGGTTCATATTCGAGATTGAAAAACGTGCTGATACGCTCCACCAGGCCTTGGCCTTCAATGTCCTCAGGCACAAAAAAGGGATCATCGGAAAGCGTCAGGTCCTGAGAAATTCTGGCAATAAAATCGCGACCTTCAATACGATCAAAAACCCCCTTGCTATTCCCCTCCCCGAGAGAGAGCCCCGTCAACCCCACCAGCCCTGCATATTCGCTCGGCAGGCGCGGACCACTAGACCCCCCTTGCAATTCGAAAATCGAAACCGCCTGATACTGAGGCGTGCGGCTTTGCGCATAGAAAACTGCCAAACTTGTAATTAGCAAAACGGAAACGGTAATCAGAAACTTGTACGACCAGAGCAGCAAGCCCAGCTCTTTCAGGTCGAGCTCGTCATCTTGATGGGGAATTTCTGTCATGAATTGAACAACGCGACGTTAGGACACTATAATACGAAACTCGATTGTCGCGAAGACTCTGGAAGGCGCGACACCTCACCCTTTGATATCTGCATTTCTCAAAAATTTCCATCTGAGATTGAACCCACACCAAACAAACGGGAATTTCCGAGCCGGATCACGCCGAATGACCTCAATTCGCCTGATCTGATGCAAGTATCCTACAGGTTCACGGCTACCTTGCCAGCAAAGTGCACAATCCTGCTCAGAACTGCAGAAGCGTGCTACAGAGAAAAGAGTGCAACCAAGTAGGGGGTGATCTCTTGAACAAACGTGATGACAGAGTGGCCTCAATCCAATCTGGAGCAAGAAACACGGCGCCCTATACAGGTCGATCTGGTCAATCGCTTTGCATAATCGGGTCTTTGCTGTTGGCGGTTCCAAACTTGACCGCTGCTGAGACTGCGCCACTGCCCCAACGAGACACCTATAACGTTTACGGCATGCCGGGGTTGATCGACACGCCTTCGGCTTTGATGGCCCCAGATGGTGAATTGATCACAACCTATTCAGACTTTGCGGGTGCAACCCGAGCCTCACTGTCCTTCCAGATCGCGCCCCGTCTTATTGGCACCTTTCGCTATTCAAGCATTGATCAATTTTTAAGCGGAGGTGCCTCCACCTATGACCGGTCTTTTGATCTTCGATACCAACTTCTGACTGAGGGACGTATTCGGCCCGCTGTTGCAATCGGTCTTCAGGATTTCATCGGCACAAGTGTGTATTCAGGCGAATATCTGGTTGCTACAAAGCACCTTTCTCAGCGGCTTGCCGTCAGTGGCGGGATTGGATGGGGGCGTTTTGCGAGCGCGGGCGGTTTTACCAACCCACTTGTCTCGATCAGCGAGTATTTTCGACATCGCCCCGGCGGTCGCCGTGGCTCGGGTGGGCAGATTGAAACCCAGAAATTTTTCCGTGGCGATGCTGCTCTGTTTGGGGGTCTGTCTTATGCCGTGAACGATCAGCTCACGTTAAAGATGGAATACTCCTCAGATGCGTATGACATCGCGGCGACGACCCTGAACCTGTTTGAACGCAAGTCACCTCTCAATTTTGGTGTTGATTACAAATGGGGCAACAGCATTCATCTGCAAGCCCACTATCTGCACGGATCAGAAATTGGCTTTACAGCGAACCTGCTGACCAACCCCAAGCGCCCAGCGAACAATGGTGGTGCGGGATCCGCCCCACTCCCCGTTAAACCTCGCCAACATGGCATTGAAGCTGCGCAAAGCTGGCCCCCCTTGGTCGATAGCTCTCAACCCGTAGCGACCCAATTGACAACCTTGCTTGCTGCAGAAGGGATTGAGCTTAAGGCGTTTGACATCAACGGCCCCCAAGCCACCGTGAAAATTGCCAACAAACGGTATGGTGCGCGGTCAGAGGCCATTGGCCGGACCATGCGCGCCTTAACACACGTGCTGCCTGACAGCGTCGAACATTTGACCGTGATCCCTATCGAAAACGGAATTCCGATCTCGAAGGTCACCCTCGCACGGAGCGATCTTGAAGAGCTGGAATTCGCACCAAATGGGATCACTGCAAGCTTTGATCGCGCCGTCTTTGACGATGCTGCGCAGGATAGGTTGACCTATGATGACACGCTCTCGGGCTTAAACTGGTCGATAAAGCCCTATGTCCAAGGGAGCTATTTTGATCCCGAAAACCCCGTTCGCTTTGACTTTGGTATCGCTTTAGCCGCGCAATATGAAATTCTGCCGGGATTGTTTGTTTCTGGCAAAGTTCAACAAAAATTGTTTGGCAACCGGGATGAATCAACCCGGTCTGATCCCTCCACATTGCCGCGTGTCCGCTCAGATTCAAACATCTACGCCCGAGAGGCCCTGACAATACCAAACCTTTCGCTCACGTATAATTTCCGCCCCGGGACAAACCTCTATGGGCGCGTGTCGGTTGGCTATTTGGAAAGCATGTTTGGCGGTGTCTCGACAGAACTTCTTTGGAAACCCGTGCGCAGCCCGCTTGCTCTTGGCGTGGAGATCAACCATGTCAAACAACGTGACTTTGATCAGAAATTTGGCTTCCGCGATTACGAAGTGACCATGGGGCACGCCTCTCTCTATTATGATTTCGCTCAAGGCTATAGCGCCAAGATTGATGCCGGTCGCTATCTGGCTGGGGACTGGGGCGGTACCGTCACTCTGTCACGTCGCTTTAACAATGGTTGGGAAGTTGGTGCCTATGCGACTCTGACTGACGTCTCGTTTTCCGATTTTGGCGAAGGATCTTTCGACAAAGGTATTCGCGTAACCGTGCCGCTTGAGCACCTGATTGGCAAACCCAGCCCGAGCACACGTGATGTGCTAATCCAGCCAATTCTACGCGATGGCGGAGCGCATCTTAGCGTCAAAGATCGCCTACATCCCATTGTGCGAGATTATCATGCCAACGAAATGCAGGGCAGCTGGGGGAGGTTCTGGCGATGAAACCGATCATATCAATATGTGCTCTACCTCTGCTGATCCTGCTCTCGGGCTGTGGCAATGATGCAGTCGACAAAGCCCACTTCCAAACCTTCAAAGGCCTTACCACAAAGCTCAAGAAATCTCAGCCTGGCATTACAGCTGAGCAGATCAAAGCGCGTCTGACACCTGAAGTTAGAGCGCAGTTTGGTGGGGCCCCTCTGCTTGTCGCGACTGTGGAAGAGCCTCGTTTTTCTTCGGTGCTCTTCGGGGCAGGAGAAAACAATGGGACCATCACCTATTTCACACCAGATCGGGTGAGCCTCTCGTTTCGAGACGGCATTTTGGTTGCCACGCGAGGGTTGGGATTTGACCTTATGAATGCGGATGTCGCGGAAACGCGGAATGCGCTGCGGCGCGGGGCGGGCACTGCACAACGCAGGCACCGTACGCTTGGAGGCGACAATAGTGTCGAGGCCCGCACGTATGATTGCCAGATTTCGCGTGACGCAAATTCGCGCATAATTGAAGCGTGTTCAGGTGCAGACGATACTTTTCAGAACACCTATGTCGTTAATGGCAAGGGCCAGATTGTCTTTTCAAGGCAGTGGATTAGTAAACAGCGTGGCTACATCCGAATTGAACGCCCCTAGCACAGTTCATACCCCTGACAAATAACATCGGGCGGGATGATCACCACCCGCCCGATGACATCTTTTCTTACGAACCCTTAGCTTAGGACGGCGGCAGTGGCGCCTCCCTCCGGCTGAACTTCTCTCTGCGGGCCTTCGTTGTCGGGCTCCTGCACGTGGTAGCCTTCCACTTTGTTTGCAATTAGATTGCGTAGTCGCAGGCTGTCACAGTCAGAGATACAGCTTTGAATTTCACGCAGGAACGCCAGAACCTCTATCTGGGAAAGCATCTTTTCTTCTGCCCGCATAATCTTCCGATGTGGGGTGGCAACAAGGCTATCGTTATCGATAAGCAGCTCTTCATAGAGTTTTTCACCAGGCCGCAGACCCACAATCTTGATTGCAATATCACCCTTGCCGTTTTGGGCATCGCGCAACGTGCGGCCGGAGAGCTCGATCATACGTTTGGCAATATCAATGATTTTTTGCGGCTTGCCCATGTCCAGAACAAAGACGTCCCCACCGCTGGCAAAGGCCCCCGCCAAAAGCACCAGTCTTGAGGCCTCTGGGATGGTCATAAAGAACCGGGTGACTTTGGAATGCGTCACTGTCACAGGCCCGCCCGCCTCAATCTGCTTCTGAAAGAGCGGCAGCACTGACCCGGAGGAGCCCAGCACATTGCCAAACCGTACCATGGTGAACTTGGTCATGGGATGACGCGTCTGGATGTCCTGAACCACAAGTTCGGCCATCCGTTTCGATGCGCCCATCACATTTGTCGGGCGAACGGCTTTGTCCGTCGAGACAAGAATAAACCGTTCGATTTCCGCAGCCGCGGCCGCCTCTGCGACGACCTGGGTTCCTAGAACATTGTTTTTCACGCCTTCGAGTTCGTTTTCTTCGACGATCGGAACATGTTTATAAGCTGCCGCGTGCAAAATGACTTCAACCTGCTCTTCCGCAATCACGTTTTCGACACGGGTCCGGTCGGTGACTGACCCAAGCAGCGTTGTAATTTCGATCCCCTCGGCCTCGGCCAACGGGCGAATTTCCCTGTCGATCTTGTAGAGTTGGTACTCTGAAAGCTCGAACAAAACTATTCTGGCAGGGGCACAATAGATCAGCTGACGACACAGTTCAGAGCCGATGGACCCGCCTGCCCCAGTCACCATTACAACCCGGCCTGCGTAGGTCTTGGCAATCTGGGGAATATCGAGAGCGATCTTACTACGCCCTAATAGCTCATCCGGTGAAACCTGACGTCCATTGCGCTGCAAGGTGTCGCTTGTCATCATATCAACATAAGACGGCAGCGCCTTGGCTTCGACACCAAGTTTCTTAAACTTGTGTGTCAGCTCGGCAATGCGCTCTTTGTTAACAGTCGGGAGCGCAAGCAGGACATTGGTTACCTGATGGCGCTTCAAAAGTTGCTCAATTTTTTCCGGCGCATAGACTGGCAAACCCGCAATAAGAAGTCCGTGCAAGTTTGAGTTATCGTCAACAAAGACGACGGGTTTGGCTTCACGCGAGAGCGACAAAGCCGAGGCAAGTTGAATCCCAGCGCCCCCCGCTCCATAAATGAGAACGCGTTGCTTTTCCACATCCCGGTTTGTCAGGTGGCCAATCACAGTTTGCCCAAACAAACGAACAAGTGTTGATGACAAAAAGAAAATTGCCCCAAAGATCAGTGGAACGGCATGTGGATCGGATACCTCAAAAGCATAGTTGTCACGTCCCGTAAGCTGGT
>JAGDYZ010000027.1:0-19938 GCA_049116335.1 Pelagimonas sp.
CCCCTAAATTTCGGGAGGATTACCGAGACACTGATAATATTAGTCCTGACCAATTCGATCTCGATACATTCGTATCGCTAGGCGTCGCTAAGGCTCTAGTTGAAAAGATGATAGTCGAAGAACAGATACCACTTGAAAAAATAATTGAAGCGTTGACACCTATCGTTGAAGACAAGCCTTAAACATTTGGTCTGCGGAGTTGGTGCGTGGGCTGTGAGGCCTATGCCTTGTTCAATTTAAGCAGCTCAGCGGCCAGAAAATCGACAAATCGGCGTACGCGCACGGTTTTGCGCAGATCGGAATGCAGCAGAATCCAGAGCGAGGGTCCTGAGAAGACCTCGGTTCCGGGCACACGGCGCAGATCCGGGTGGGTCTGTTCAAAGAGAACCGGCAGGTGGGATAGGCCAGTGCCCAAGGAGACCAGCTGTGCCCGCATATAGCCGTCTGCCACGACGTGACGCAGGGTGGCTTTGGGAAAGGCCGACTGTGCAAGGAAGGATTTTATGCCGTCGTTGTCAGGCGAGCCAATCCATGTCAGCCCCTCTCCGTCAGCTCCGGCTCGGGTAAAGGCCGTGGCGAGATAGTTCTGGCTGGCATAGGCGGCCAGTTGGAGCGGAAACAGTTTCCGGGCCACCACATCATCGGTGACATCACGGGCGGCGCGCAGGGACACATCCGTTTCATCATTGGTGATGGATTCCACCTCGGCTGTGAGCCTGACTTCGATATCAATTTCGGGATACCGCGCGCTGAATGCTGCGAGGATCGGCGCGATGAGATCATAGGCAATGGTGGGGGTCAGCGAAAACCGGATCTTGCCGACCTCACTGCGGTCCAATCCTTCGACACGTTTGCGCGCGGCTATGATCTTCTGTTCGGCTTCTTCGGCCAGTGGCAAAAGCGCCTCACCCACTTCGGTCAGGGTAAAGCCGCGTTTGGAACGATGAAATAACCGCGCCCCATAGCTCGCCTCAAGCGCCTGAATGCCCCGATTGACGGTGCCATAGTTTGCGCCGCTCAGTTGCGCGGCAGCGCGCAGACTGCCTGCACGCGCCACGGCCAAAAAGTGCGGCAGCTGTTCCCAATCAAATGTGCGCATGTTTCTCACATGTAACAGAGCGTTCCATTTGTTTCATATCTGAAGGTCTCACGCATTGATAGACACAGGTGACCCATCGTGATGGGCCACGCGGTTGCGGTGGCCCTTGCCAAAAGACAGGAGCCCAAATGACCCGCTATCATCCATTTCTCGTTGCCCTTCACTGGCTAACCGCTTTCATGATCCTCGTGGCGTTGTTGCTTGGCGGTCCAAGTCTGGCCGCGATTGAAAACAACCATCCCGACAAACTGTTTGGCCTGACCGGGCATATGATCTGGGGCGGTGTGATTGGGGTGCTTATGGTGGTGCGTCTGGTGATGCGCCTTTTGACGCAATCGCCGCCCGCGCCATCGGGCACAAAATCATTGAAAGCGGGGGCCAAGCTCTCACATTGGGGGCTGTATGCACTGGTGTTTGCCATGGTTGGCAGCGGTCTGGCGACGGCGGTCCAAGCAGATCTTTTTGCGATTGTCTTTGCTGGATCGGGTGCCTCACTGCCGGAGGATTTCAATGTCTATGCCGCGCGTGTGGCGCATGGGGCGATCGCCACTGCGCTATTGGGCTTTATCGGTCTTCACCTGATGGGCTGGGTGTATCACCAGTTTGTGCTGCGTGATGGATTGATCCGCCGAATGTGGTTTGGCAAGCGTCACCCGGCGCAGGCGGCTGAGTGAGCAACGAAAAACGCCCACCGGATAAAGGTGGGCGTTTTTTGAAAGTCGATAGGCCGATTTACCCGGTTTTGCGCATGCCCATGACACGGGCCCGGGCGCGGGGGTCGCTGTCGAACAGCGAGGCCAACTGTTCGGTCATCGCACCGGCCAGCTGTTCCACATCGGTGATGGTCACAGCGCGGTCGTAATAGCGGGTCACGTCGTGGCCGATGCCAATGGCCAAAAGCTCGACCTGTTTGCGTTTCTCGACCATAGCGATCACATCGCGCAGGTGCTTTTCCAGATAGTTGGCGGGGTTCACCGACAGGGTGCTGTCATCCACCGGAGCGCCATCAGAAATCACCATCAGGATCTTCCGCTGTTCCTGACGGACAATCATCCGGCGGTGCGCCCATTCCAGCGCTTCACCGTCGATGTTTTCCTTCAGCAGGCCCTCTTTCATCATCAGACCCAGATTGTCGCGGACCCGGCGCCAAGGCGCATCGGCCCCTTTATAGATGATGTGACGCAGATCGTTCAGACGGCCGGGTTGCTGTTCACGACCGGCGTTGAGCCATTTCTCACGGGCCTGTCCGCCTTTCCACGCGCGGGTGGTAAAGCCAAGGATCTCAACCTTCACGTTGCAGCGCTCCAGCGTCCGGGCCAGAACATCGGCACAAATCGCCGCGATCGAGATCGGACGACCGCGCATCGAGCCCGAGTTGTCGATCAGCAGGGTCACAACCGTGTCGCGGAATTCGGTGTCTTTTTCGACTTTGAAGGACAGCGGCGTGGTGGGGTTGGCCACAACCCGCGCCAGACGGCTGGCGTCCAATATGCCTTCCTCCTGATCGAAATCCCATGACCGGTTTTGTTGCGCCTGCAGGCGACGCTGCAATTTGTTGGCCAGACGCGAAACCGCGCCTTTCAGCGGCTCAAGCTGTTGGTCCAGATAGGCGCGCAGCCGTTCCAGCTCCTGCGCCTCGGCCAGCTCTTCGGCCAGAATTTCTTCGTCACATTCGGTGTTATAGACCGCATAGTCGGGATCGGCCTCAGAGAAAGGGGCCGGGGCAGGGGGCTCAACCGGAGCCTCACCTTCGGGCATCTCGGTCTCGTCACCAAGCTCTTCGTCGGCCAGATCATCCATGCTGACCTGGGCCTGGCTGGGATCTTGGGTTTCTTCCTGCGAGCTTTCGGGCGTGGCGTCGGATTCTTCGCCTTCGTCATCCTGACCATCGCTGTCAGGTTGCTGTTCTTCTTCCTGATCCTGCTCCTGGCTGTCGTCCTCGGCCTCGTCGTCCAGCTCATCAGGATCATCGCCCAGCTGATCGCCATAGCCGAGATCGGTGATGACCTGACGGGCAAGCTTGGCAAAGCTGGCTTGGTCGGACAGGGCCTCGTTCACATCGTCCAATGTGCCACCGGCCTGCTGTTCGAGATAGCCGCGCCACAGGTTCATCACATTCGATGCCCCTTCGGGCAGATCGCGTCCGGTGGCGAGGTGCCGAACCAGATATCCGGCGGCGACGGGGAGAGGTGCCTGAGCGGCCTCTTTGATCTGTGCATAGCCACGACGCTCGGCCTCATGGCCGATTTTGGCGTCAATATTGACGGCGGTGCCGGGCATGTCGCGCGCGCCCATGGCCTCGCAGCGTGCGGTTTCCATGGCTTCATAGATTTCGCGGGCCATGTCACCCTGCGGGGCATAGCGGGAATGGGTCGAATTGTCGTGATAACGGCGGTGCAGTGCCAACGCATCCGCAGTGCCCCGTGCCAGCATCACCTCATCGCGAGTCATACGACGGCTGACCTGAGGCAGGCGCATGTTGTCGCCTGACACCCCGGAGGGATCCACCGTATAGGTCACCGAAAGTTCGGTGTCGTCCGCCATGACCTTGGTGGCTTCGGCCAGAGCCTTTTTGAAAGGATCTGCGGGGTTATCGCTTGGTTTGCTCATGTTTTCACTGCCACGTCTTCAAGGCTGATACGACCAGAGGCGAGGTCGGCTAGAACCGACACATGCACATCCAGTGCGTCAACAACTGTATATCCCGGATCCTGTCCGTCAAAGGCCAGATTCAGATCGGTGCCGGCCAGAATGATGGCCTGCGCTTGGTGTTCGTCAACCATGCGGCGTCCGGCGTCAAGCATGATTTGCCGTTGGGTGGGGCTGCAGTCACCGGCCACGGCCATATCCTGATAGGTTTGACCCAGGCTGTCGATCTCACCTTCTAGCGCAACGGCCTGGGTTTTGTGCAGCTGGCCATAGAGTTTGGTCCGCATCACCACCTGCGTGCCCAAGAGCCCGACCCGTGTCAGACCAGATTTCGCAAAATGCTCGTCCAGCGGCGTCACACCCGAAACCAATGGCAGCGAGGACAGCGGGACGGTTTCGTCAAAACAGAAGTGCCCGCCCAGCGAGGTGATGGCGACGCAGTCACAGCCCGCCGCTTTCAGACGATCGATGTGGCGGGCATAAATTTCGGCCTGTGCTTGACGGTTGTCGGCCAGATTGTTCTGGATCAGCGTTTGGACATCCGCATGTTCGATGGTCAGGTCCATCGGGCCGCCCACAGCCTGTGTCAGACGCTGATAATAAACAAGCGTCGCCGCCACACCGATGCCGCCAATCAGACCAATATGCATAAGACCCATCCGTGTTGTTCAGACCAGCGGGACTATGGCGCTTGGATCTCTGAATGCAAAGGGGGTGTGGTTAGATTGAAGGGGTTAGATACACCATAGGGGGACATACATGCGCTTGAGGTGGTCCTTCACCTCTTTTGCGGCAAAGCTTTTGTCAGGGTGTTTGGTGTACATGGCAAAGATCCCCTGATCCTTGGCCACACATCCAGAGGCCATTTCCGCCACGGTTTCCACCTCTGCCACGGTAAAGCGCAGGCCAAAATCCCCCACGTCCACCAAGGCAAAGCCATAGTCTTTGCTCACCGCGACCTCAACGCGCTGCCCTTTCAACTCAACGGTTTGGCGGTCGCGCCAGACCTCGGTCTTGAGCTGTTCCACATGGGGATTGGCATCCGCAGGTGGGCGCGGCGCACAGCCCGCAGCGCAGAGGGCAAGACAGATCAGGCTTAGGCGAATGGACATGGTTCAGCCCCTACACAAAGAGAACACCACCGGCGCGTGGGTTGTGGCTCAAGGTAGGCGCGAAAGGATGAAGGCTTAGTTTAGTCCTGCGACAGCAGGCGCAGACAGCTTGCTTTGTCGCTTTGATAAAGCGGTGTGTTCGGGATCAGAGTTGGAATGTCCAACGGTGAAAAGGCATCCATATAGCGGGACAGCCAGGTCTGCGCATCGAGAGACGTCAACGATACCCTTTTGCTTAGAGGAATGACCCATTCCAAGGCCACCCCCTGCGATGCGTCAAAGCCGGAGGCAGGGTTGTTGGTCAGAATAGTTCTGATGATGTCAAGCGCGCCGACAAAGCCGCGACAGCGATCCAACTGTTCCGAAGTGCTGGGCGCAGGGTATGTTTCGGCCAGAGGCATCAGTCGCTCGGCTTGAAGGGGGGCGCCCCAGAGGGCGCCACCCATTAATATTAGGGCCAGTGCCCGTGTCATCAGCCCAAGCTGACGCTGGCTGCGCTTTCGGGCAGTTCTTCGTCAAAGCAGCGCTGGTAGAACTCGGCGACGGTCTGGCGTTCCAGCTCGTCACATTTGTTCAAGAAGGACACGCGGAAGGCATAGCCCACATTGCGGAAGATTTCCGAGTTCTGCGCCCAGGCGATCACGGTCCTTGGCGACATCACGGTCGACAGCTCGCCGTTCATAAAGGCGCGGCGGGTGAAATCGGCCACGGTCACCATCTGGCGGATTTGTTTGCGACCGGCTTCGGTGTTGTAATGCGGTGCCTTGGACAGAACGATCTGGGTTTCGGCGTCGATCGACAGATAGTTCAGCGTGGCCACAAGCGACCAGCGGTCCATCTGGGCCTGGTTGATCTGCTGGGTGCCGTGATACAGGCCTGTGGTGTCACCCAGACCCACGGTGTTTGCGGTGGCAAACAGGCGGAAATGCGGGTGCGGTTTGATGATTTCGTTCTGGTCCAGCAGGGTCAGCTTACCGTCGGTTTCCAGAACACGCTGGATCACAAACATCACGTCGGCACGGCCCGCATCATATTCGTCGAACACGATGGCGGTCGGGTTGCGCAGCGCCCAGGGCAGGATGCCTTCGTGGAACTCGGTGACCTGTTTGCCGTCCTTCAATTTGATCGCGTCTTTGCCGATCAGATCGATCCGGCTGATGTGACTGTCCAGATTGACACGAACGGTAGGCCAGTTGAGGCGCGCGGCAACTTGTTCGATGTGGGTCGACTTACCGGTGCCGTGATAGCCCTGAATCATCACGCGGCGGTTGTTCCGGAACCCCGCCAGAATCGCCAGTGTGGTATCGGGGTCAAACTTGTAGGTGCTGTCGACATCCGGCACACGCGAGGTGCGCTCGGGAAAGCCATGCACCATCATATCGCTATCAATTCCAAAGACATCACGGACCGAGATCTCTTCAGTCGGTTTCGCGTTGATATCGATCATGCCGTCCGTCATGGGGGTGTCCTCTTAAATCGGGCTCGAAATTCGTCGCTGAGCTTGGTGCAACATATCCGCGACAGGAGCAAGGGCAAGCGCGACAAACAGCGCGTCGTATTTTTATGGGGATGGCGCAGTTTAGACGCAGTGTCAGCGCAATTCGCGTGATTTGCCCCTCGCGCAAAACCGGTGTGCCTTTTATAACCAAAGTGACAGCGCGTATTTCAGCACAACGAGGTTATCATGACCGGAGAGCTTTCCCCCATCGACAAAGCCAAATTCGTCGCGGCCAAAAAGGCGGTCGAGTTTGTCGAAGATGGCATGCGGGTGGGGCTTGGCACCGGATCGACGGCGGCCTGGCTGGTGCGATGCCTTGGTGAACAGGTCCGCGAACAGGGGTTGCGCATCAAAGGTGTGCCCACCTCAACCCGAACCGCGGAACTGGCCCGCGAGGTGGGGATCGACGTGATGTCACTCGACGAAGCACGCTGGCTGGATCTGACCATCGATGGGGCCGATGAATTTGACGCGGATCTCAATCTGATCAAAGGTGGCGGCGGGGCGCTGTTGCAGGAAAAGATTGTGGCAACGGCCTCGGACCAGATGGTCGTGATTGCGGATGCCGCCAAAGAGGTGGAGCATCTGGGGAATTTCCCGCTGCCGGTTGAGGTGGTGCCCTATGGCTGGCAGACCACACAGGCGCTGGTGGAAGAGGCCTTGGTGTCGATGGATGTCATGGGGCGCAAGGCGACGCTGCGCATGAATGGGGCGCGGCCTTACATCACCGATGAAGGCAATCATATTCTTGACCTGCATCTCGGCCGCATCGGCAATGCACGTCAGTTGGCAATGGTGGTCAATCAGATCCCCGGTGTCGTGGAAAACGGGCTGTTCATTGATATCTGCGATCAGGTGGTGATCGGCTATGGCGACGGCCGCATCGAAGTGCGGGACATCAACGAAGGCACGGTGAACGAAGACCGGCTGGAGTTCGTCGAAAGCGATAATCTGTTTAGTGATATTTAGGGGCATCACCACTGAACACCCGGTGACCCGAATTTTGTGAGTGCGGTTTTTGGTTAAGGTATTTTCAGCACGTATGTCTCGGCAAGCCCGTACCCGACGGGTGCTGATTGATCTTGTCGTTTTGCTCGTTGCTCTTGGGTTGCTTTACATCTTTCTGCAATCGAGTCGGACAACACCGTTAAGCCAAATTACAGCGATGGTATTGGGAATGATCAGCCTGCTCGATATCATTCGCGTAGTGAAGCGACCGCAGTGCATCTTGGTGCACCCCTCCGGTTTGGGGTTTGGACCAAATGGAACGGGTGCAGCATCGGTGTCGTTGTTTTGGAGTGAAGTTCGGTATTTCGACCTCGGGGACCGGCAGTCGTTTGTTTGCTTCTGGAAGAACGCGAAGGCCCAAAGTGTTGAACTGCCGATTAATGAATTGACCGCAGAAGATCGGACGCGGGCTCTGGAAGAAATCAAACGCTATTGGCCGGACGCGGATATGCCATGGCAGGATCAGTTGGCGGCCCGTGCACACAGTGCACCTCAACCTGATAAACCGTCACACTTTCCTAACCTGTAACGCTTTTAACAAAAGCGTGCGCACGCCATGGGTGACTTCCTGCTCTGGTGTTCTTATCTGCGCTGTGGAATATCTGTGGCGAGACAACTTTATAGAGGCCCCCAATGAGCGAATTCGACTTTGACCTGTTTGTAATCGGCGGTGGGTCCGGTGGTGTCCGCGCCGCCCGTGTGGCAGCAGGCGAAACCGGCGCCAAGGTTGGTCTGGCGGAAGAAGACCGCTATGGCGGCACCTGTGTGATCCGGGGCTGTGTGCCCAAGAAGCTGATGGTTTTTGCCTCGACCTATGGCGACATGGCGGAAGACGCGCAGGCCTATGGCTGGGACATGACCGCCGGGGATTTCAACTGGGACACCTTCCACGGTAAATTGGCTGGTGAGCTGGATCGTTTGGAAGGCATCTATCGCAAGCTCTTGGCCGGGTCGGGGGTTGAGACCTTTGACCAGCGCGCCAAGGTTGTGGATGCGCATACGGTTGAGCTTGCCGATGGGACCCGCAAATCCGCCAAGCACATTCTGCTGGCGATGGGTGGCCGTGTGTCGGTTCCCGAGTTCCCGGGGGCGGATCTTGCGATCACCTCAAACGAAATCTTCCACCTGCCAGAACTGCCCAAGTCGATCCTGATCGTGGGCGGGGGCTATATTGCCTGTGAATTTGCGGGCATTATGAATGGCTTGGGTGTCAAAACCACCCAGTTCTACCGTGGTGCGCAGATCCTGCGCGGCTTTGACGACGAAGCGCGTGGTCTGGTGGCCGAGGAAATGATCCAGCGTGGCGTGGATCTGCACCTTGGCACCAATGTGCTTGAGATGGAAAAGGTTGAGGGCGGCATTCGGGTCAAGGCGACCAATGGCACGGAACATGTGTTTGATCAGGTAATGTATGCCACCGGTCGTGTGCCCAACACCGACGACATGGGTCTGGAAGAGGTTGGCGTCAAATTGGGCCGCAAAGGTGAGGTTCTGGTGGATGATTACAGCCAGACCGCGGTGCCGTCGATCTATGCGGTGGGCGATGTGACCGACCGCGTCAACCTGACCCCGGTTGCGATCCGCGAAGGCATGGCCTTTGTCTCAACCGTGTTCCGGGGCGAGCCGATGAAAGTGGATCACGAGCTGATACCAAGCGCGATCTTCACCCAGCCGGAGATGGGCACCATTGGTCTTTCTGAGGAAGACGCGGCGGCGCAGGAACCTATCGAAGTCTACAGCACTTCGTTTAAACCGATGCAGCAGAGCTTTGCAGGGCGCAGCGATCGTGTATTGATGAAGCTGATTGTCAGCCAGGCCAGCCGCAAGGTACTGGGTTGTCATATCGTCGCGCCGGGCGCGGGTGAAATGATCCAGCTGGCAGGGATCGCGGTGAAGATGGGCGCAACGAAAGAAGATTTCGATCGTGTTGTGGCCGTACACCCGGTCATGGCAGAAGAGCTTGTAACGATGCGCAATCCAACGCGCACCGCTTGAATTTTTCGTGATCACGTACAGGTTAGTATGTGATCGCGACTCAAAAGACCAAAGAAGGGTGAAACTTCATGGCAGGTAACAGCGGCGGCCCCTGGGGGGGTGGCGGAAACAACGGTGGCGGCGACGGCAAGAACAATGGCCGTGGCAACCAGGGCGGTGGTGGACGCCGTCCCGAGGATCAGCAGATCCCCGAGATCGACGAATTGATGAAAAAAGGCCAGGAACAGCTTCGTGTTCTGATGGGTGGCCGTGGTGGTTCGGGCGGCGGCAATGGCCGCTCCGGCGGTGGATCCGGTGGTCCAGCCTTCACCAAAGGCACGGCCGTTTTGGGCGCCTTGGTTCTGGCGGGTCTTTGGGCCTTTGGCAGCTTCTATACCGTGAAGCCGGAAGAACAGTCGGTTGAGCTGTTCCTGGGGGAATACTCCAGCACCGGCAATCCGGGGCTGAACTTTGCGCCTTGGCCTTTTGTGACCGCGGAAGTGGTCGATGTGACCTCGGAACGGTCGGAAACAATTGGGCAGGGCCGTGAAGGCGGTCTGATGCTGACCACCGATGCGAATATCGTCGACATCGATTTCCAGGTTGTCTGGAACATCAATGATCCGGCCAAATTCCTGTTTAACATCCGCGATGCCCAGCTGACGGTTGAGGCCGTGTCCGAGGCTGTGATGCGTGAGATCATCGCCGCCACCAAGCTGGCGCCGATCTTGAACCGCGACCGTGGGGCCATTGCAGATTCTGCGAAGGACAATATTCAGGCCACTTTGGACGAATATGAATCCGGCATCAGCATCGTACGTGTGAACCTTGATAAGGCGGATCCGCCTGCCGAGGTAATCAACGCCTTCCGTAAGGTTCAGGAAGCTGAACAGGAACGCGATCGTCTGGAACGTCAGGCGGATGCATATGCCAACCGTGTGGTTGCCGAGGCCCGTGGTCAGGCGGCTCAGACCTTGGAAGAGGCCGAAGGCTATCGCGCCAGCCAGGTGAACGCCGCGCTGGGTGAGGCCGCGCGCTTTACCTCGGTTCTGGAAGAATATGCCAAAGCGCCGGATGTGACACGTCGTCGACTGTATCTCGAGACCATGGAAAACGTGTTGGGTGATGTCGACAAGATGATCCTCGATCCGTCCTTGGCCGGCGATGGTGGTGTTGTGCCCTACCTGCCGCTTAATGAGCTGAACTCCAGCCGCGGAGGGAAAAACTAATGGGTAAGTCAACCTATATCCTGCCAGTTTTCGTTGTAGCACTGGTTGTTGTTCTGTCGTCTTTGTTCGTTGTTGACGAACGTCAGAAGGCGCTGGTTCTGCAGTTTGGTCAGATTAAGGCCGTCAAAGAAGAGCCGGGTCTGGCGTTTAAGATCCCGCTGATCCAAGAGGTTGTGCGTTACGATGATCGGATCTTGTCGTTGGATACCGATGAGATTGAAGTCACGCCTTCGGATGACCGTCGACTGGTTGTTGATGCCTTCGCCCGCTACCGGATCGCGGATGTGGTCAAGTTCCGTCAGGCCGTTGGTGTGGGCGGCATTCGTGTCGCAGAAGACCGTCTGTCGGGTATTCTGAACTCGAAAATCCGGGAAGTTCTGGGTGCGGATCAGGTGACATCAGATCGTATCCTGTCCTCGGACCGTCGTGAGCTGACCACCCGTATTCGGGACGTGGCCCGTGCCGAAGCCCTGTCGCTGGGCCTGGATGTGGTGGATGTGCGTCTGAAGCAGACCAACCTTCCGCCCACCAGCCTTGAGGTGACCTTTGCCCGGATGCGTGCCGAGCGGGAACGTGAAGCAGCGGATGAGATCGCTCGTGGTAACGAAGCGGCTCAGCGTGTGCGCGCCCTGGCCGATCGTACTGTGGTAGAAACGCAGTCGGAAGCGGATCGCGAAGCCAATGTGGCGCGCGGTGAAGCGGATGCGGAACGCAACCGGATCTTTGCCGAGGCCTATGGTGCCGATGCCGAGTTCTTTGCTTTCTATCGCTCGCTTCAGGCCTATGAAACAGCGCTGCGCGGCAACAATTCGACCCTCGTCATGACCCCGGAAGGTCAGTTCTTCGACTACTTCAGGGACGAGAACCCCGCCCAATGACGGGAACAGACATTTTAACGGGGATCGCTTTGGTCCTCGTGATCGAGGGGCTGGTCTATGCACTGGCCCCTTCGCTTATTGAATGTTTGCTCGAAGCGCTGCGTGAAATGCCAATCGAAACGCGGCGCAATCTTGGGTTGATGACCTTTGCCACCGGTATAATCCTGCTGTGGATGGTGCGGGGGTAAATACAGGGCGGCTCACTGGTATTGACTGGTAAAACTGTCCTGACAATGAAGACGCATTTCCGTGCGAAATCTGTGATATACTTGATTTCAAATCCGGATGCAGGGGCGTGATTGTCTGTCGTTGCTGCATTCATCCCGAGCCATGGCTGTGTCCAACTTGACCCGGCTGATCCAAGACGAGCGGCACGCGCGGCATTCCGCCGAATTAGCGAAAATGCGCCAATCGCCACTCACGATTCCTTGAGGTCAGCAATTCCCGCCTTTGGTGTTGCGCAAGCGCACCTATCTTTGTCACACTACCCGACAAGAGGCAGGCGGCGGTGCAGATGAGGCAAAGCCGACCGAATGAGACAAGGAGTCTAATGTGAAACCTCAATCCCTTGCGCAGATAAAGGACCGGGCCACGCCGATGCGACTATTCTGGCTGACCACGCTGTCGATGGTTCTGGTCTTGTCACAATCTCTGATGGCCGCCGCCCGTGGTGCCCCAGAAAGCTTTGCCGACCTGGCTGAACGGATCAGCCCTTCGGTGGTGAACATCACAACCTCAACGACAGTGGCCGAACGCACCGGTCCCCAGGGCATTGTGCCAGAAGGGTCACCCTTTGAGGATTTCTTCCGCGAGTTTCAGGAACGTGGAGACGGAGAGCAGCCGCGTCGTAGTTCGGCGCTGGGCTCGGGTTTTGTCATCTCTGAAGATGGCTTTATCGTCACCAACAACCACGTGATCGAAGGCGCCGATGAAATCCTGATTGAATTTTTCGAAGGATTTGAACTTCCTGCGGAGTTGATCGGGACAGATCCAAACACCGATATTGCGCTGCTCAAAGTCACCGCCGATGAGCCGCTGAAATTTGTATCGTTTGGCGATAGCGATGTTGCGCGCGTTGGCGATTGGGTTGTTGCGATGGGCAACCCGCTGGGTCAGGGCTTTTCGGTTTCGGCCGGTATTGTGTCCGCCCGCAATCGCGCGTTGAGCGGCACATATGACGACTACATTCAGACCGATGCGGCGATCAACCGAGGCAACTCAGGCGGTCCGCTGTTCAATATGGAGGGCGACGTGATTGGCGTGAACACGGCGATCCTCTCGCCCAATGGTGGGTCGATTGGCATCGGGTTCTCGATGGCCTCCAATGTGGTCACCCGTGTTGTCGATCAGCTGAAAGAGTTTGGCGAAACCCGCCGTGGATGGCTTGGCGTGCGCATTCAGGATGTGACGCCGGACGTGGCCGAAGCGCTGGGTCTGGAAGAGGCAAATGGCGCGCTTGTGTCCGATGTGCCTGATGGACCGGCGAAAGACGGCGGTGTTCTGGCAGGGGATGTGATCATCTCGTTTGATGGTGTGGATGTGTCTGACACCCGTCAACTGGTGCGTGTAGTAGCCAATGCGCCGGTGGGAAAAACCGTGCGTGTTGTTGTCAATCGCAATGGCGAAACACAGACCCTTAAAATCACTTTGGGACGCCGCGAAGAAGCACAGGGCGCTGTTCCTGCCGCCGCACCTGTTGAGCCTGAGGCACCAAAGCAGTTGGACCTTATGGGTTTGACCCTGAGCCCGCTGACAGATGAGATCCGTACCGAGCTTCAGCTGTCGGAAACCGCACGTGGTTTGGCTGTGGTGGGTGTTGAAGAAACCTCACAGGCCTTTGAAAAAGGCCTGCGCGCGGGGGACATCATCACCGAGGCGGGCCAGAGCCCGGTTCTTGAACTGGATGACCTGCAGAAACGCGTTGAAGAGGCCAAAGAAGGTGGGCGCAAGTCCTTGCTTCTGCTAGTGCGCCGCGGCGGGGACCCCCGGTTTGTGGCCCTGAGCCTTGATGCCGAATAAGTCGGTCGAAAGATGTGAAACAAAGAATGGGCGCCGCGAGGCGCCCTTTTTTGTGCCAGGTTTAGTGTCACGCCTACTTGGCTTGGGCCTATTCGGTTTGAGCTTCCTCAAGAACAACGGCAACAAGCCCAAGCGCGCGTGCGGTCTCTAGCGAAAGCTTGTCGCTGTTTAAACCCCGCTCGGATTGATAGAGGCGTACGGCGGCGCGGGTGGCCTGATCCCAGGCGCCGTTGATCGTGTCACTATAATAGGCCCGTGCCGACAAAGCCCGTTGTAGAGAAGCAATGAATTCTGGCGTGAGAACCGGCGGGCAGGGGGCCTCGAATTGCAGGCTGCTGCGCGGGCGGACCACCCGGGGCACATTGGTTTTGCGATAGATGGGCGGCCTGATAACAGTCCCATCCTCCGCAAGCTCGGCCTGAACAACCTGAATTTCGCCGGGCACCTGTTCATAAATCGCCGGAAGCGATTCCGTGGCCCAACAGCTGCCATTGGGGTCTGTTTGTGTTTCAGTAAACTGCGCCTCTGGAGACGGCGGTACGTCACAGCCAGAGAGCAGCGCAAAGGCGCAGAGGAGAGCGGGTATGCGTGTCATCACTGCTCGGGTCTTATCTTTCACCACGGGTCAGAGCGGAACTTAGCCGGTTTTCTTAGGGCTGCAAAGTGCGGGCTTTGATCGCGTGTCCCACCTGTGTCCTAGGTGTTCGCCGGAAAGAACCGCCTGCTACCGACGTCGCATTTTGGAAAATGACGCAAATGGGACTGGCAGAGGGGCGGGTGCGTCGCTAGGTATGTGGTCGGATGAAATTGGGAGAGCGGTGAAATGGCAAAAATCACCTATATCGAGCACAACGGCACAGAGCATGTTGTCGAAGTCGCCAACGGTCTGACCGTTATGGAAGGCGCGCGGGATAATGGTATTCCGGGCATCGAAGCAGACTGTGGTGGCGCCTGTGCCTGTTCCACCTGCCATGTCTATGTCGATCCGGCCTGGGTTGAGAAGATCCCGGCCAAAGACGATATGGAAGAAGACATGCTGGATTTCGCTTTTGAGCCCGATCCTGCGACCTCGCGTCTGACCTGTCAGATGAAGGTCAGCGATGTGATGGACGGTCTTGTGGTGCGTATGCCCGAGAAGCAGATCTGATGGCGGGGCGCCTTGGATACAGGGCGCCGCGTCCTCTGGTGCGCGCACTGACGGGGTTGGCGCGCGGCGCGCTGCTGATGTCGGGCGTGTGGCTGGCGGGGGCTGCCGCGGCAGACATCACCTCGGCGCGCTATCAAGACCCGACAACGCGTTATGCGCATGGTGTGCTGGGCGATGCTATTGAATATGGCGCGCTCGAACTGACCACCGACGCGGGGGCGGTGTGGCGTGTGGTTTTGCCCCAGTCGCTGGTGTTTGAAGATGTTGCGCCCAGGCTTTGGGATGTGACCGGCGATGGTGCGCCTGAAGTGGTGGTGGTGGAAAGCCATCAGAGCAAAGGGGCACGTCTGGCCATCTATGACGAGACCGGTCGGATTGCGCAGACACCCTATATCGGACAAAGAAACCGCTGGTTGGCCCCTGTGGGGGCCGGTGATCTGGATGGGGATGGGCAGATTGAAGTGGCCTATGTGGATCGCCCCCATCTGGCGAAAACGCTGCGGGTCTGGCGGTTCTCTAAAGACAAACTGGTGCAGGTGGCCTCACTGCCCGGTGTCACCAATCACCAGATTGGGTGGGATTACATCGTGGGGGGGGTGCGAAACTGCGCGGGGCAGCGGCCCGAGCTGATTCTTGCGGATGGCGGCTGGCGGTCGGTTGTTGCCATTCAGCTTGATGCTAAGGCATTGAGCCAAACCAAGCTTGGACCCTATTCGGACGCCGTACTTTCCGAGGCCTTGGACTGTAACTCGTCAGATCGCTAATTCGCGCGTCGGTTTTCTGGCCAAAATACCGCATATTTTCGACTTTGCTTTTGGGGCCGGGCGCAGTACTCCCACGCAATGCGAATTATGTTTCTTGGCGACGTCATGGGCCGCGCGGGACGCGGGGCCATCACTGAATTCCTTCCAAAGCTGCGCGATGACTGGCGGCTGGATTTTGTTGTGGTCAATGGCGAGAACGCCTCAAATGGCATGGGGCTGAGCGGTGAACACGCCAAGCTGATCCTTGCGGCCGGTGCGGATGTGGTCACGCTGGGCGATCACGCCTTTGATCAGAAAGATATGCTCAGCTTTATCGAAAGCGAGCCGCGGATTCTGCGTCCGCTGAACTTTGCCAAAGGGGCGCCCGGACGTGGCGCGGGTCTTTTCCCGGATCGGCGGGGGCGCAAGGTTCTGGTCACTCAGGTGCTGGGACAGGTGTTCATGAAACGCGCGTTCGATGATCCCTTTTCGGCAATCGAGGATGTCACCAAACGTCTGCGCGGGCAGGCGCAGGCCATGCTGGTTGACATGCATTGCGAAGCCACCAGCGAGAAGATGGGCATGGGCCATTTCTGTGACGGCAAGGCCAGCCTTGTGGTCGGCACCCACACCCATGTGCCCACCGGCGATGCGCAGATTTTGCCCGGAGGCACCGGATATCTGACCGATGCGGGGATGTGCGGGGACTACAACTCGGTGATCGGTATGGAAAAAGCCGAACCGATGCGCCGCTTTGTAACTGGCATGGTCAAAAACCGGTTCCAGCCCGCAAGTGGCCCTGCGACTCTGAGCGGCGTGGTTGTTGAAACCGACGACCTGACCGGCAAAGCGACCAAAATCACCATGGTGCGTCAGGGTGGCCGGTTGGAGCAGTCAGGCCCTGAGGTCTGACGTGATCCGCGAGGGCGCAGGCGGGACATCCCGCCGCGTCACTGCGCCCTTGTGTGCTGTGCTCTGCTCGGTCAGAATGGCCGAGGTCCAAAACGCAGAGGTGACATGCAGTTCATTGAGCTGAGCCAGAGTGCTCAAGCGGGTATCGCCATTGCGGTGGTGGTTGTCATGTTCGCGCTGTTTCTGCGCGAGATTTATCCCACAGAAGTTACCGCGTTGGGTGGGGTTTCGCTTTTGCTGGCCACGGGGGTGCTGCCCTATGAGGCGGCACTGCAAGTTCTCTCAAACCCGGCCCCCTGGACCATTGCCGCGATGTTTGTCGTTATGGGGGCCCTGGTGCGCACCGGGGCACTGGATGCCTTTACGGGATATGCGCAGGCGCAGGTGGTCAAACGGCCCAAACGCACCTTGGCGATAATTCTGGCGGTGGTTGTGGTGGCCTCGGCCTTTATGAACAACACACCCGTGGTTGTTGTGATGTTGCCGGTCTTTGTGCAGATCGCCAAGGTTCTGGGGATATCTCCGTCTAAACTGCTGATCCCGCTCAGTTACGCCGCGATCATGGGCGGAACCATGACCCTGATCGGGACCTCGACCAACCTGTTGGTGGATGGGGTTGCGCGGGGGCAGGGGCTTGAAGGGTTTTCGATCTTCGAAGTGACACCGCTCGCGCTGATCCTGATTGTTTTTGGCATGACTTATCTGGCAACCATTGGACGGTTTCTTATGCCTGATCGCACCTCGATGGCGGGCATGTTGTCCGGTGATGGCGGCAAGAAAAAGTTCTTCACCGAAGCTGTTATTCCACCAGACTCCAATCTGATTGGGCGTGAGGTGCTGGGCGTTCAGTTGTTTAAGCGCGAAGGCGTGCGTCTGGTCGACGTGATCCGTGGCGACGACTCGCTGCGGCGCAATCTTCAGGGGGTGGAGCTTCAGGTCGGGGACCGTGTTGTTCTGCGGACGCGGATGACCGAATTGCTGAGCCTGCAGCGGAATAAGTCGCTCAAGCGCGTGGATCAGGTTTCAGCCAAAGAGACCACAACCGTTGAAGTGCTGATCTCTCCGGGCTGCAAAATGGTTGGGCGTTCGCTTGGGGCGCTGCGCCTGCGGCGGCGTTATGGGGTATATCCGTTGGCCGTGCATCGCCGAAACCAGAATATTGGCGCGCAGCTTGATCAACTGGTTGTGCGGGTCGGGGACACGCTTTTGCTGGAAGGCAACCCAGAGGATCTTCAGCGTGTCGCAGAAGATATGAACCTTGTGGATGTCAGCAAACCCAAGGCCAAGGCCTTTCGTCGCGGCCATGCGCCGGTGGCTTTGGCCTCGCTGGCCGGTATTGTTGTGCTGGCCGCGCTTGGTGTGGCGCCGATATTGACGCTTGCGGTGATTGCGGTTGCTGTTGTGCTATTGGCGCGCTGTATTGATGCGGACGAGGCGTTTTCCTTCATCGAGGGACGGTTGCTGGCGCTGATTTTTGCGATGTTGGGAATCGGAGCAGCGCTGCAATCCTCTGGTGCGGTAGAACTTCTCGTCAATGCGGTGGCGCCATCGCTTATGGTTCTTCCTCCTGTGCTGTTGATCTGGGCGGTTTACGTTCTGACCTCAGCGCTGACCGAAGCGGTGAGCAACAATGCGGTGGCGGTGGTGGTTACACCTGTGGCCATGGGGTTGGCCGAGGCTATTGGTGTTGATCCGCGCCCTTTGGTGGTGGCGGTTATGGTGGCGGCGTCCTGTAGCTTTGCCACGCCCATTGGGTATCAGACCAATACGCTTGTTTATGGTCCGGGTGGCTACAAATTCACGGATTTCATCAAAGTTGGCCTGCCACTGAATATCTGTATGGGCATCTTAGCCTCCTGTCTGATTCCGGTGTTCTGGCCTCTGTGATCTCAGATGACCGGGGCTGCGATACGGGCCAGATCGCTTTGAATTCCGGCGTGGTCTCGGTGCAGATCGAAAGAATGTTCATCGAAAATCTGTTTCACGGTGGCTGGCCTTGGCAATTGGGGCCCGCATGGCTTATAGAGACCGCCAGACAACGACCGTATTGAGACAAGAGGCATATCATGGCCGGCCATTCCAAATGGGCAAATATCCAGCACCGCAAAGGCCGTCAGGACAAACTGCGCGCCAAGCTGTTTTCGAAGCTTTCGAAAGAAATCACCATCGCGGCGAAGATGGGTGATCCCGATCCCGAGAAAAATCCGCGTCTGCGCCTGGCTGTAAAAGAAGCCAAAGGCCAGTCGATGCCGAAGGACAACATCGAACGCGCGATTAAGAAGTCGATCGCAGGCGAAGGTGATGATTACGAAGAAATCCGCTATGAGGGCTATGGCCCGAACGGGATTGCCGTGATTGTCGAAACCCTGACCGACAACCGTAACCGGACCGCATCGACCGTGCGTTCGACCTTCTCGAAAAATGGCGGGAACCTCGGCGAAACCGGGTCGGTTGGCTTTATGTTCGATCGCGTGGGTGAAATTGTCTACGCCGTAGACGCCGGCGACAATGACAGCATCATGGAAGCGGCAATCGAAGCCGGCGCCGAAGATGTTGAAAGCTCGGAAGACGGCCACATCATCTTCTGTGCTGACACGGATCTGAACGAAGTGTCCACCGCGCTGGAAGGGACCTTGGGTGAATCCCAGTCGACCAAGCTGATCTGGAAACCGACCACCACAACCGAGCTTGACCTCGACGGTATGGAATCGCTGATGCGTCTTGTGGATGCGCTTGAAGATGACGACGACGTTCAGCGCGTGACGACAAACTTTGAAGCCTCGGATGAGGTTATGGCGCAGCTGTAAGAGCGGCCCAGTCAGAAACGCGAGAAGGGGCCTTTGGGCCCTTTTTCTATGTCAGCTTTCGGGCGCAAGTGCCGAAATGCTTGACGCCGTCAGATCAAAAAACGCCAAGGCATCCTGTTCTGTCGATACGATGGTGACGGACAGGTCGGTGTTATGCGCATCGATCAAATTCTGGAACATGCGCGACACACCAAAGGCCAGATCACTGCCCTCCAGGATACAAAGCCGAGGCGCGTCATATCGGGTTTCTGCGGCACGGGCCGCCGTGCTTGCCATCATCATCATGGTTGAGAACTCGACCTGAAAATCGGTTGCCTCGCGCATATCAGCCAGCTCATCAAAGCCAACAGGGCCAAGAGGCGAGTCATCGACCCCCTGTTTGGCAGCCATCAGCTCTTGTGTGGTGACAACTCCGGAGAACTGATAATAGACCAATTTATAGTCGGGCAATAGGCGGGCGTGGACTGGCATGACCGGTACTTTCTCGCTTTGATTGAATAATCAAAACACGAAGTTTGAATAAATCCTAATCCTTTATGCATCTTTTTTGCCGTCATTCACAGGAGCGTGATTTCTCTTAACACCCTCAATTGACGTGAAAATTATCTTGGTAAGCTTGAGACCTCGGCCCGCTCGATCCGGCTGTGAACTCTTGCGTAGGTCTGTTTGAACACATTAGATAAATGACGCCTCGCGGTTTTGGTGAGGGGGGTGACAGCAATTCAAGGAGCGGTGTTTGTGCTGCGCGCATTGATAGTATTGGCGTTTGTGGTTGGCCTCTCGATCGCGGCGACACTCTACTTTGGAAAAGAAGTTTTGTTGGCTCTTGGGTTGATCTTAGTTGTCACGTCCCGTAAGCTGGT
>JAGDYZ010000028.1:0-57656 GCA_049116335.1 Pelagimonas sp.
GGCAGTCAACGTGGGCGTAGTGACGGGCTTCGGTCTCATACTCAACGTGTGCGGTCGAGATGGTGATACCACGTGCTTTTTCTTCTGGCGCGCCGTCGATCTGGTCGTAGGCTTTGAAGTCACCAAAGTATTTGGTGATCGCCGCAGTCAGCGTCGTCTTACCGTGGTCAACGTGACCAATGGTGCCGATGTTGCAATGCGGCTTACCGCGCTCAAACTTTTCCTTTGCCATCTCTCAGATGCCTCATGGTAGCTGGGACAAGTCCCCGGGGATTGGATCGCGCGCCGTTTATTCGGTTAAACGCAGGAAATCAAGCCAATGATGCGGTCTGAACCCCTCTTCGCACGCGAAGAGGGGCTTTCATGTCTCAATTCTCGAAAACTCATAAGCCCCGCACAGAGCCGCAGAGCCAAGCCTGCTTAGCCCTCTGCGGCATCAGAGGCAGGCTCATCCACCTCAATAGGCCCAAACCAGCCGACGGCCTCTTGCTGTTCACGCAGCCACTTTTCGATCTCGAGAGCGGCATCCTGAGACAGAGCTTTGAGCTGGGCATCGCGGTTGGTGGAGATACGTGATTCGAAGACCTTAATCACATGAAGCAGATGGGTTTCATCGTTCATTTTGGCGGCTTTGGCATCATCCCAGATTGTGACCCGCAGCGCCAATGCGGATTTGCCGGGAACCAAGGCCGGTGGCAGCGAATAGGCTTCGACACTGATCCCGAAATGGTAAAGCTTCCCGCCCTCATACCGCCGGAACCTCTCTTCCACTGCGGCGTCGACCGACGCAATCAGTTCGTCTGTGGGAACGTCACGGGAAATCAGAAGCTTTTGCACATTTGGCGCAACCACCTCTGCGAACCCAAGTTCGAAATCACCAAGCGGCTCTGCCGGTTTCTCGAGATCCACAGGGCCCTTCCCACATGCCGTCAATAGAAGGCCGCAGGTCAGCGCAGCAGCAATTCGGATCATAGTGTCTTCCCCTCACTCGTTGATCTCAGATACCGCACCCATGCTTGCCACGCAATTGCCGAACCGGTTGACCTGCCTTACCTTTACCCCAACGAGGAAGGAGCCGAGATGTCAAACACCGCAATTCCCGTACATGCGCCCCTGGTGACCAAACCCATGGGGCTTTGGAAAAGCCTTCAGGCGGCGCGGAACAATCTGCTTGAGATCATCCCCGATCTCGCCACCCGGCAACCCATGGTTTCAGGGCGTACGGGGAAACGGTGGCATATGGTCATGGACCCGGTGGCGCTTCGGCGTATCCTGCTAGAAAATCTTGATAATTACCCTAAATCCCTCGTCACCAAAAACCTTTTGAAGCCAGCTATTGGTGAATCGCTTTTTATTGCAGAAGGTGCCCATTGGAAGTGGCAAAGACGCACGGCGGCCCCGGCGTTCTCCCATCGCAATGTGCTCAATCTTGCTCCGATCATGAGCGCGGCCGCCCAGCGCTCTGTCTCTCGGATTCATGACGCGGGTCCTCGGGCGGTCAATTTTCTCGATGAAATGGTGACGCTGACGTTTGACGTCATTTCAGACGTCACCTTCTCCGGCGACACCGGGTTTGATCGGAACAATGTACACAACGCAATCGATGCCTATATCTCAGAGGCCGGCAAAATCTCTTTGCTCGACATGCTGGGTATGCCCGACTGGGTTCCACGCCCGGGGCGCATGTTTTCTGCAGGCGCCGTGGATCAGATGAAGATGGTTGCCGACAAGGCCATCGAGGCGCGCAGCCACCGCTCTTCCGAACAAACACCAGATTTACTTGATCTGCTTTTGGCTGGAGAAGACCCCGTAACAGGGCGAAAGATGTCGGTGGCCGAACTGCGCGATAATCTCCTGACCTTCATCGTCGCAGGCCATGAGACCACAGCACTCACCCTGGCATGGTCCCTCTATTTGCTCGCCCAGGATCCCCAAGTGCAAGATAAGGCACGCTCCGAGCTTGAGACCGTTCTTCAGGGACGCCCGCCCACAGGAGAGGACGTGGCGCATCTGCCTTATCTCCGGCATGTGGTGGACGAGGCACTTCGCCTCTACCCCCCGGCAGGCATGGTCTCGCGCACGGCGCAGGGGCCAGATGAACTCTGTGGTCGCGAGATCCGTCGGGGCGACACCGTGATTGTGCCAATCTATGCACTGCACCGTCACCACATGCTTTGGGATCAGCCAAACGCGTTTTTGCCCGAACGCTGGGAAACGACCAAGCCGGACAGATATAGCTATCTCCCCTTCGGGGATGGCCCGCGCATCTGCATTGGGGCGTCCTTCGCCATTCAGGAGGCTGTGCTGACCCTTGCGACACTCTTGACAGAATTTCGCTTTCACCCGGTCCCCGGCAAAGAACCAAAGCCAGTGATGATCATCACGTTACGGCCAGAAGGTGGGGTTTGGCTCACTGCGGAACCATTGAAGCGGGGCTGATCCGTGACCAGCCACCGCTTATTTGTTAGTCGCGGTTTGCGCCCGGAACCCAAAGCACATCCGCGCGGCCCAGATCATTTGCGATACGGGCCGCAACAAAAAACCAGTCCGACAGGCGATTGAGATACTTCACAACCGCGTCGTTTACCGCCTCTTGCGACGACAGGTAAACGGACAGACGCTCGGCGCGACGCGCTACTGTGCGGCATTGATGCAGGTTGGCCGCAAGGGCTGTGCCACCGGGCAGAATAAAACTGCGCAGAGGTTCAAGGTCTGCGTTCATGACGTCGATCTCGGCTTCTAGACGCTCGACCTGAGCCATCACAACCCGCAGCGGCGGATACTCGGCCTCGGCATCTTTTGCCATATCTGGGCGACACAGATCTGCCCCCAGATCAAACAGGTCATTTTGAATGCGCCCCAGTTGGACATCCATCTCGCCCTCGGCATGAAGACGGGCCAACCCCACAATGGAATTCAACTCATCCGTGGTGCCATAGGCCTCGACGCGCGCATCATATTTCGAGACGCGCTCACCATTGCCCAGCGCCGTGTCACCTTTGTCACCCGTGCGCGTGTAAATCTTGCTTAGAACAACCATGTCAGCCCCCGCCGCTGTTTAGCCAAACAAACAGCAGAATGATCAAAACAGCAACAAACTGGGCCAAGATACGCCAGCGCATGATTTTGTTGGCGTGTTTGCGGTTGAACTCACCACCCTTCGCAAAGGTGCCTATCCCGAACATCAAGATGGCCAGAACCGCCAAAATAGCGATTGCAGCAACCCAGAACAGCGGATCGTTAGTCATGAAACCTCCATCGTTTCGTCTGACATAGCAGCGGCTTTCAGAAAGACGAGCCCCGGCATGAACATTTCGGAGAAGTTTACCCTATGCCCCTTTGGCCAACAGCCAGTCCAATTGTCGCGTGGACAAGATACGCCGCGCAACCCCCATCATCCAAGTTGGGGTGGTGATGAAATACCGTGGCCGCGGATTTTTTGCCGTCAGCGCCTGCAGCACCTTGGCAGACACTGCGGACGGAGGCAGCTCAAATTTATCGGGCCCCCGATCTTCATAGAGCCGCTTCAAGAGCTTCGCCCGATACTGTTCAACGCGAGGAGAGGCCTCCCAATCAACCCAACGCTCGAAATGCGGGATTGAATTCACCCGGATTTTCGATGTGACCGGTCCGGTGTTGAGCGTAACAACGTGAATTGGGGTGTCCCGCAGCTCGATGCGCAAGGTATCGGTCAGGCCTTCAACGGCAAATTTCGTACTATTGTATGCCGCACGCCAGGGCATCACGACCATACCGAGAACCGAGCTGTGATTGAGAATGCGACCATATCCTTGTGCCCGCATCACCGGGATCACGCGTCGCGTCAGTTCGTGCCAGCCAAACACATTGGCTTCAAAAATGGCGCGCAACGCATCCGTAGGCAGGTCTTCAACCGCCCCGGGAATAGCATGGGCCCCATTGTTGAACACCGCGCCCAAGGTCCCACCGGTAGCCTGCAAAACCTCATCCAGGGCTGCAGCTATGCTGGAGGTGTCCGTGTAATCCAGCTGGACGGTTTCAAACCCCTCACCCGCGAGGCGGTCACAATCCACCTGTTGTTTACAGGCGGCAAAGACGCGCCAGCCGTGATCGCGGAGATGGTGGATCACATCATAGCCAATTCCCGAGGAACAGCCTGTCACAAGGATGGTATTTTGTTTCATAGAGGTGTCGTGGCCGGTTTCCCCGCGATTCGCACGCGGAAACGCAACTCTTACTCTGTTGGCGTCAAAAATCGGCCAGACATCCAGCCGATGTCATTGCCATCCAGTGCGCGCAGCTTGACCCAACCATCGGACTGATCCACGAGAACCTCAACCTCTTCGCCACGCACCAGTTGAGCAACCACAGCATGGCTTGTCCCCGGCCCGCTGCGCAGATTGACGCGATTGCCGGACACCGCACGATATTCGATCTCTGGCACAACAACAGCGGGTGTCAAAGCCGCCACAGCAAGCGTGACCGCTGGCGTTTCAGTGGATGGCTGCGGGGACATGATCAAATCATCACGCGGCACATCAATCTGGCTTTGCGCGACGACAGGTGTGCCTTGAACCGCAGCTTTTGTGGGCTCAACGGTGAGTATGCTGCTGATGTCCAAAGAGGTGCGCGTGACCTCAGGCATCTGACTGGGCAGGGTTTCAACCTTCGCCAACATCGTCACGCCCTGCTGACCCGGCTCAAACGCAGCGCCGCCCGACATCTCATACCAGGACCAACCCAGAACCAAAAATGTCAGTGAGATGAACGACCGCATACCCATACCTTCCAAAGAAATCGCACGTCATATACCGCTGCTGTGGTTAAGCTGCGATGAAGCAGTTCTACCAGTTTGACTTGAGCGCTCTAAGGGAAAAACAGGTTAATTTTCCCTCACGCACGCTTTACCCACTGGCAGCAGAGCGGTATCACCATCGACATGGTTGATGACTCCTCCGAAGAAAACATGACATCGCATCTGACGTCCGAACCGCTCCGCCGTGCAATTGGTGAGCGATATCTGACCTATGCGCTTTCGACAATTATGCACCGGGCGCTGCCTGACGCGCGCGACGGGCTCAAACCCGTGCACCGCCGCATCCTTTATGCGATGCGCCGCCTGCGCCTGTCCTCCTCTGGTGGATTTTTGAAATCCGCGAAGATCAGTGGCGATACCATGGGGGATTTTCACCCGCATGGGGATGCCGCGATCTATGATGCCATGGCGCGACTCGCTCAGGACTTTACGATTCGCTATCCGCTGGTCGATGGTCAGGGCAACTTTGGCAACATCGACGGCGACAACCCCGCCGCCTCGCGCTACACCGAAGCGCGCATGACCGTAATGTCCGAGGCCCTGCTGCAGGGGCTGGATGAAGACTCGGTTGATTTCCGCCCCAACTATGATGGCCGCCTCGAGGAACCTTCGGTTCTTCCCGCCTCCTATCCCAACCTTTTGGCCAATGGCTCAAGCGGGATCGCGGTGGGGATGGCGACCAATATCCCACCGCATAACATTGGTGAGCTGATCAATGCATGCCTGCATCTGATCAAATCCCCCAACGCCGTGGATGACACCCTGCTGCAATATGTGCCGGGGCCGGATTTTCCAACCGGTGGCGTCATTGTTGAGCCCGCTGAAAACATCGCCCAAGCCTATGCGACAGGACGAGGAAGTATCCGCCTCCGTGCCCGCTGGACCGTCGAAGATCTGGGGCGTGGCCAATGGCAGGCCGTTGTCACCGAAATTCCCTATCAGGTGCAGAAGTCAAAGCTCGTCGAACGGATTGCCGAGCTGATCCAGACCAAGAAGATCCCGATTCTGGCCGATGTGCGTGATGAATCCGCAGAAGACATTCGCCTGATCCTCGAGCCGAAATCCAAAAACGTCGATCCTGACGTTCTCTTGAACATGCTGTTCCGCAATTCGGATCTCGAGATTCGTTTTTCGCTCAACATGAACGTGCTGATCGATGGGGTCACCCCCAAGGTCTGCTCGATGAAAGAGGTGTTGCGGGCCTTCTTGGATTTCCGCCGGGATGTGCTCTGCCGTCGATCACGCCATCGGATGGAAAAGATCGATCACCGCTTGGAGGTCTTGGAAGGCTTGATCATTGCCTACCTGAACCTAGACCGCGTGATCGATATCATCCGCTATGATGACGATCCCAAGGCCGCTTTGATCCGCGAAGACTGGGATCGTGATTTTGTGCGCGCCACGTCTGAGGCAGATTATGTCTCTCCCGCCCCACGCGAAGAAATTGGCCTGACCGAAGTCCAGGCCGAGGCCATCCTCAACATGCGTCTGCGCAGCCTGCGTAAACTGGAAGAGATGGAACTGGTTTCGGAACGGGACGCTCTAAAAGAAGAGCGCGCCGGTCTGGTTGAATTGCTCGGCTCAGATGAACTGCAGTGGAAGCGCATTGCCGAAGAATTGCGGACTGTGCGCAAGACCTTTGGCAAAGACCACGCCCGTGGCGCGCGCCTGACCACCTTTGCCGAAGCCTCAGAGGCCGAAGAGGTGCCAATCGAGGCCATGATCGAACGCGAACCCATTACGGTTGTCTGTTCGAAAATGGGTTGGATTCGCGCCATGACCGGCCACATCGACCTCAAACGTGAGCTGAAATTCAAAGATGGGGACGAGGCACGGTTCATTTTCCACGCCGAAACCACTGATAGGCTACTTGTGGTTGGCACAAACGGCCGGTTCTACACTCTGTCAGCCGCCAACCTTCCCGGCGGGCGTGGCATGGGGGAACCCGTGCGCTTGATGGTGGATCTCCCCAACGATGTCGAAATCCTCGATATCCTGATCCACAAACCCGATCGCAAACTTTTGGTCGCCTCGTCTGCGGGCGATGGGTTTATCGTCAACGAGAACGATGTCATCGCCCAGACCCGGACCGGCAAACAGGTGCTGAACGTCAAAGCGCCGGTTGTCGCTCTGGTGATCAAACCCGTAGAGGGCGACAGCGTTGCCGTCGTAGGCGAGAACCGCAAGGTTCTGGTGTTTGGTCTCGATGAGCTTCCGGAAATGGGTCGCGGCAAAGGGGTCCGCATGCAGAAGTATAAGGATGGCGGCATGTCCGATGTCCGGACCTTTACCCGCGCTGATGGTCTGAGCTGGCTGGATCCGGCTGGCCGCACTCGTACGGAAACGGATCTGACGGAGTGGACTGGGAAACGTGCAGGAACAGGCCGGATGGCCCCGCGCGGTTTCCCCCGTGACAACAAGTTCAACTGAAGCCTCTGCGTCACGTGAATCTGGAACCCCGGCCCCATGTGGCCGGGGTTTTCGTTTGCGCCCGGCCCTCAGCTGGGTCAGGTTGCGGAAGAGATTTAAGAACGAGATGTTACCGTGACCCGCGACCAATCACCTTGGGGCGCCCCCAAACCCGACCCGGTGCCCACCGCTCCTACACCGTCAGAGCCTCAGGACCATTTAGAAGGTGAGTTTCTTGGGCGGCGCGGGCGGTTGTTTGGCCTCGCGCTGCGCACGGGCGTCCTGACCATTCTGACCTTGGGGTTTTATCGGTTCTGGATGAAAACGCGGCTGCGCCGGTGGTACTGGTCGTCAATCCGTGTCGGAGGTCTACCGCTTGAATATGTCGGGGACCCGGTCGAGAAACTGCTGGGATTCCTGATCGCCGTTGTGATCCTTGCCTTCTATGTGGGGGTGGTGAACCTATTGTTGATGTTCGCCAGTTTTTCCCTGTTCCAAGGGAACTTCGCCGCTTACCTGGCAAGCTTTGTAGGTGTCATCCCGATCTGGTTTTACGCCCAGTACCGCGCGCGGCGCTATGTGCTCGCACGTACCCGATGGCGCGGATTGCGCTTTGGCCTGGAACCCGGGGCTTGGGGTTACGCCCTACGCGCGCTCATGCATTGGATCCTGACGATTGTCACCGCCGGTATTTTATGGCCGCGCATGACGTTTTACCTCGAGAAATACAAAACCGACCGCACCAGTTGGGGCAATGCCCAATTGACCCAAGGCGGGCGCTGGCAGATGCTGTTCCCATCGACCAAGTGGTTCATATTGGGTGTTTTTCTCAGCGCCTGCGGTGGCGCGCCCCTAGTCCGAGCGGGATATGCGGCCAATGATCTGTCCGATATCAACTTCGAACATTCCCAATTCGGAATTTGGTTTCTGTTGATATTCATCGGGGGCCTGGTGACGACATTCGGCGTTTTCTACTATCGCGTCGACACGCTGCGCCGCTTGACCGGGGCCAAGGAAATGAATGGTGTGCGTGTCGAACTAAAGGCCCGACCCATGCGCGTGTTTGGCATCCATCTCGGCGGCTATACACTGGCGTTTTTTGCCCTGCTCGTCCCTCTGACCATGATGATGTTTGTGATCGCTTTTGCCATGGTTGGTATGGTTGGCAACGACAGTTTTGATCTCGATCTTGAATGGCTCAGCGCCCTAGACCGCTGGTTGCTCATCGTCATCAATATCGGCCTCTATTTTTCTGCCTTTCTGATGTGGTCGATCTTCACCCAGACCTTCATCACCTTCCCGCTGATGCGTCACTATGCTGAAACCTTGACGCTGCATAATCCAGACGCACTTCTGGCTGTCAGACAACGCCCACGGGACGAACATATTGAAGCCGAAGGCTTTGCCGAGGCTCTGGATGTAGGAGCCTCAATATGACCCTGCGCCCTTCTGAGATTTCACGCCAGTATCAAACCGAAGCCTATTTTCTGGATGGGATCATTCCTCAGGCACAGAAGATTGAGTGCTGGATCGAGAAAGCCGCCGACATGCTGGCGATCCGGACTGAGGCAACGACACTGTATTGGAAGTTGGAGGACGTACGTGCGGTGCCCGATCAGGGGGGCAAAGATTTGCTGGTATTGCGGACCACATCTGAGCCGCTGCCACGCGTGTTGCTGACCGACCCGAGCTATATCAAGCATCTCCCTAAAGCCCGCAAAACGCCTCCTGTGACCAAGCGCGGCAAACTCGTGGCCTGGAGTTTCGCGGCGCTGACCTCGGTCGCAATTATCATTTTCGGCCTGGTTCCGTTGATGGCCAATCAGTTGGCTGGATTTATTCCGCCGGAGGGGGAACAGGCGCTTGGCGATGTCACCTTAACCCAAATCCGCGAGGCCCTGACCGACGAAGCGGCCCCCATCTCGTTCTGCACCGATACCGAGGGCACCCGCGCCCTTCAGCGCATGAAAGACAGACTTGTTGAGGCGCAGGCTTTGGACACGCCGTTACGGGTTCATGTTCTTGATCACAAGATGATCAATGCCTTTGCCCTGCCCGGCGGGCATATCGTGTTCTTCCGCGGCCTGATCGACAAAGCCGAAACACCTGAAGAAATCGCGGCTGTCTTTGCCCATGAGATTGGTCACGTCGTCAGCCGCGACCCAACACGTCATGCGCTCCGCTCGGCGGGATCGATCGGTGTGTTGGGGTTGCTTTTCGGAGATTTCGCGGGTGGCGCTTTGGTGCTTTTTCTCACCGAGCGACTGATTGAAGCGCAATATAGCCAGGGGGCAGAAGCCGCCGCAGACAGCTTTGCTTATGATATGCTGCTGAAGGCCCAGATCAGTCCCGCAGCCCTGGGCACCATGTTTGAGCGGTTCCTTGAACTGGGCGAGGAAACCGACGGTATCACCGCGCATTTCATGTCCCACCCTGCCCTCGGAGACCGGATTGAAAAGGCGCGCAATGCGGAACCTGCCGAGTTTCACGCCCGACCGATCCTAAGCGCAAAAGAATGGCGTGACCTGCAAACGATCTGTGGCGATTCTCATGAGCGGCGTGGAAAATCTCTCAAAAACTAGCTGCCGGTGCTGCGCCGCGGCGTCTTCTCGACAGAAAGTTTCTTATCGCGACATGAAATAATCCAAAACGCGACGTCCGCGAGCGGTAACGTGACGATTTTGCTCTGTTTCGCCTTGCGCCATCGCGCTATCAACTGCGGCGAGGAGTATTATGTGCGAGATCCGTCTCGCGCGATTCAAGGAGAGAAACGCGATGAAGGTCCTGGTGCCTGTTAAGCGCGTGATCGACTATAACGTGAAAGTACGCGTCAAAGCGGACGGAAGCGGTGTTGATCTCGCCAACGTAAAAATGTCGATGAACCCATTCGACGAGATTGCCGTCGAACAGGCCATCCGCCTGAAAGAGGCCGGAAAGGCAGACGAGGTTGTCGCGGTTTCGATCGGCGTCAAGCAAGCGCAGGAAACACTGCGTACGGCTCTGGCCATGGGTGCAGATCGCGCCATTCTGGTTGTTGCCGCTGACGATGTTCACACTGACATCGAACCCCTGGCCGTGGCCAAGATCCTGGCCAAAGTTGTTGAAGAAGAGCAGCCCGGTCTGGTTTTGGCAGGCAAGCAGGCGATCGACAACGACATGAACGCCACCGGTCAGATGCTGTCGGCTCTGCTGGGCTGGTCGCAGGGCACCTATGCTTCTGAGCTGGACATCGACGGTGACAAAGCTGTTGTGACCCGCGAAGTGGACGGCGGTCTGCAGACCATCAAGGTGAACATGCCGGCGATCATCACCGTCGACCTGCGCCTGAACGAGCCGCGCTATGCGTCGCTTCCAAACATCATGAAAGCGAAGAAAAAGCCGCTGGACGAAAAATCCGCAGCTGATTACGGCGTTGATGTGAGCCCACGTCTTGAGATCGTCAAAACCACCGAGCCAGAAGCCCGCGCTGCTGGTGTTGTTGTGGGTTCGGTTGACGAGCTGGTCGAAAAACTCAAAGAAGCGGGGGCTGTATAATGGCTGTTCTTCTTCTTGCCGAAGTGATCGGGGGCGAGCTTGCCCTGGACGCAACTGCGAAAGCTGTTTCGGCAGCGAAATCCCTTGGTGACGTGACCGTTCTGTGCGCAAGCGCGGCCTGTGGCGGCGCAGCGGAAGCCGCTGCAAAGCTTGACGGTGTTGCAAAGGTTCTGTGCGCTGATGATGCGGCCTATGGCAACGGCCTGGCCGAGCCTATCGCCGCACTGATCGTCTCGCTGGCCGGTGGTTACGAGCACATTGTTGCTCCGGCAACCTCCTCTGCCAAAAACATCCTGCCGCGCGTTGCAGCCCTGCTTGACGTGATGGTGATCTCGGATGTGACAGCCGTTATTGACGGTTCGACCTTTGAGCGTCCGATCTACGCCGGCAACGCCATCCAGACCGTCAAGTCGGGTGACGCAACCAAGGTTATCTCCTTCCGGACTGCAAACTTTGATGCAGCTGGTGAAGGTGGATCGGCCGCTGTTGAGGCGCAGGCCGCAGCAGAAAACCCCGGTCTGTCGGAGTGGGTTGAAGACAAAGTCGCAGAAAGCGATCGTCCTGAACTGACCTCCGCAGGTGTTGTTGTTTCGGGCGGCCGTGGTGTTGGCTCGGAAGAGGACTTCAAACTGATCGAAACCCTGGCTGACAAGCTGGGTGCGGCAGTTGGTGCCTCGCGTGCTGCGGTTGACAGTGGCTACGCCCCCAACGACTGGCAGGTTGGTCAGACCGGTAAAGTTGTTGCACCTGATCTCTATGTTGCCATCGGCATCTCGGGCGCGATCCAGCACCTCGCCGGCATGAAGGACTCGAAGGTCATCGTTGCGATCAACAAAGACGAAGAAGCACCTATCTTCCAGGTTGCGGACTTTGGTCTGGTCGCCGATCTCTTCGCCGCAGTTCCAGAACTGACCGAAAAACTGGGCTAAGCCCCACTTATCGGATAGAGTATTTGAAAGGCCCGCATTTGCGGGCCTTTTTTCATTGGTCAAACAGCGTATAGAGCGTTGAATGCAAGAGCTGAGGTTTGGCTCCAAAACGTACAACAACCGCATTCTGCTCAGGCAAGAGATACACAATCTGCCCAGAATGCCCTGCAAAATAGGCAAAGCGGCCTTGAACGCTTGCGGCCTCGCGATCCAGAATGTCATGCCTGAGATGCCACCCATAGGCCCCTGTCGCGCGTTCTTTCTCGGAAAGATCTGGAAGGATCCACTCGTGCCAATACACCTCGGGCAGAAACGGCTCAGCCCTTCCATTGTCCAGGAGAAAACGACCAACCTTGAGCCAGTCGGACGCGCTGGCATAGACGCAACAATAGGCCGAAATTTTGCCACTCGACGGGTTTCTCCGCCAGTAAGCCGTTGCGGCCCCAGCAGGCCCCCAGATTTTCTCTGTCAGGAGTTCGTCTAGTGGTTGCTCATAGACGCTTTCTAATAGCCAACCAAGCAGTGCTGTATTGACACTCTGATAGTGAAACACACCGCGCAATTCTGGATCTGGAACTAACCCACTGGCAAGGCTCTCAATCCCAAACGCATGTAACCGCCCGACCGGTGAAAACGGCGAGAAACTGGCATCATCTGCTGGAAACTGCTTTTCATCTTTCGGAGGTTCACCACGCAGTGACAGCCCACTTGTCATCATCAAAACTGCGCGAATGGACACGTCTGGCGCCTCGGGAAGGTAATGCTGGATCGAGGCATCCAACCCTTCAATTTTGCCGTCCGCCACGGCTTTCACCACTAAAACACCGATCAAAGATTTGACCAGAGAATAGGAATTGAGCCGCGTTTCGGCGTTTACACCTGTCGCGAAGGCCCCGGAAAAAATGGCCCCGTCACGTTCCGCCAGGAGCACCCGCCCCTCACTGGCCTCAAAGAGCGCCATGCCCCTCTCATTTGGAGTTGGCCCAGAGACGCTCTGGGGCTTATCCGCTCCAGACAGAACAGAAAACTCCCCTCTGGCAGGCCAAAGGGGAGACGGAAAACCTTCGCTCCACAAAACAACAATTTGCGGAGCAAGGAGAAGAATTGCGCCGAAGCCACCCGCAGACAAAAGTGCTAGCCATTTCAGAATACGCATAAAATCCCCTCGAAAATATCGAGAGGATTTATTGTACCCGGCAAAATGGCAAGAGCGGTCTACCCTTTGGACTTTGGCAGTTCCGACATCGCTTTTAGCAAAGCTTCCGTCGCTTCTTCGTGCGCCAAAGGCCCCATGAGCTCGGCAGCGGCACAGGCATCAAATTCGCTATAGACCATGCCTTTTGTGGCTTCATTCAACGCCCGTTCAGACGCGACAACCTCAATCACCCCGGCCACACGCGGACGAATGGCCTCAACCATATTACGGGTGACAAACAGAGGGTCGCCAGACATCCGCGCATCTTGGCCTTCAGGAACGTCATGATTGGCAAACCACAGCAATATCACCGGGCCACGCAGCAGGGTGAGCAGATTTTTCATCCGCGCAATCCATGCCATACGAAGCTCTTCTACGACCTTCTGATACCGCTCTTCCGAAATCTCAGCCAGATGCCCTAGCATATGGCGCACAAAGTGGAATTCCGTAAAGTCCACCTCGGGATACAAGGCTTCCAACCGGTCAGAAGCCTTTAGGAACCGGTCATTGCGGCGCGGATGCACCGTATAGAACCGGTTCGACATATTCTGCGCGCCCATGATCTGAAGCACTTTGATATTGGCATTAGACGCCAATTCCAAAGTCGAGGGATCATTGAGGTAGAGATCCACCCCCGCATTCACCACCCCAAAATTGGCGCAGGACACATTGAGATGCTTTTCCAGCATCGCCGGAAATGGCGTTTCAATAAAACGTCCGTATGTTTCGGTTCCACCAAGAAACGCAATGTAATCCCCGTCCAACTGGCGGCGCGGTCCACGGAATAAGATCCGGGATTCGCCGTAGCGACAGGGGTAATATTCCAGGGCCCTTTGGCCCCCCCCATGAACAGACATGTTTGCCCACCATATTTTCTTTCACCCATCGCTGAGATTCGCTGAAATCTGTTGCCAAGTTGCTAAAGTTAAATTGCGTTTAGAGTTTTCAAGACCTGCCCTTGCCCCTGCCCCACAACGGGGCCTATTGTTCGCCAAAATTGACAAGGGGAAGCGAGATGGAGATCAAGTCAGTCGGCGTCATTGGCGCGGGGCAGATGGGAAATGGCATTGCACATGTGATGGCTCTATCTGGCTATCAGGTGCAACTGAACGACATCTCGCAGGACTCGCTGGACAAAGCTGTTGCTTTGATTACTAAAAATCTCGACCGACAGGTCAGTCGCGAGAAAATTTCTGGCGAAGATCGGGATGCGGCATTAGGGCGGATCTCGGCCACCTTGAACCTAAGCGATGTCGCCAAAACAGATTTGGTGATCGAGGCCGCGACCGAACGCGAAGACGTCAAAAACAAAATCTTCGAAGCGCTCCTTCCCGACCTTGGCGAAAACACAATTCTTACGTCAAATACCTCGTCAATTTCGATTACTCGCTTGGCCAGCCGCACCGACCGACCTGAAAAGTTCATGGGCTTTCACTTCATGAACCCGGTTCCGATCATGCAGCTTGTCGAATTGATTCGTGGCATCGCGACCGATCTCGAAACGTATGAGGCCTGTTTGGGTGTGGTTCAGCGCCTGGGAAAAACCGCGGCCAGCGCCGAGGATTTCCCTGCCTTTATCGTAAACCGGATCCTGATCCCGATGATCAACGAGGCCTGCTATACGCTGTATGAGGGTGTCGGCAACGTGAACTCGATCGATATGGCGATGAAGCTTGGGGCAAATCACCCAATGGGTCCGCTTGAGCTCGCGGATTTCATCGGCTTGGACACCTGTCTGGCGATTATGAATGTTCTGCATGACGGTCTGGCCGACACCAAATACCGCCCCTGCCCGCTTTTGACCAAATATGTAGAAGCCGGTTGGCTGGGTCGCAAAACCCAGCGTGGGTTCTATGACTATCGCGGGGAAACGCCGGTCCCAACCCGCTAACCTGCATTCCTGTATGGGTGCTCTGCATTTCCAAACAATGGACCCGCAGAGCTCCCCGCCTTACCTGTCTACAAGATCAGAGTATTCAGGAGGCCAATTTGCCCCATATTCTTGTGGCCGGTGCCACCGGCTATCTCGGGCGCTATATCGTGTCCGAATATGCCGCCCGCGGTTGGACAGTTACCGCGCTTGTAAGGGACGCCTCGCGCGCAACTGATCTAGAGGCCGATCACGTGAGACAGGTGCAGGTCACCGACGCCAAATCTCTAGTGGGTGTGATGCAGAGGATTGATCTGGTTGTGTCCGCCTTGGGGATCACCCGGCAAGCAGAGGGAGTTGGATACTGGGATGTCGACTATCAGGCCAACCTCAACCTTTTAAACGAAGCCCTCAGCGCAAATGTCCCAAGGTTTGCATATATTCACGTTCTGGGAGCGGATCATATGCCGAGTGTGCCTCTGGTCCAAGCCAAAACCGCCTTTGTGACAGAGCTCCAATCGGCGCCTATTGTCTCGACTGTTATCGCACCTTCCGGCTACTTCTCTGATATGTCAGACTTTTTACAGATGGCCAAATCCGGACGTGTCTGGCTGTTTGGCAAAGGTGGGAACAGGCTCAACCCTATTCATGGCGCCGATCTGGCCGCTGCTACAGCCGAGGCGATAGACGCCGAACTAGGCTGGCTGGATGTTGGAGGCCCCGAGATATTCACGCACGAGGATCTCGCAAAGCTGGCCTTCAGCGCCCTTGGAACGCCCGTAAAAATTTCGCGGATACCGGATTGGGTGCGCAGGGCGGTTCTGCGTCTCCTGCCGTTTACGACGCGTCGTACAACCCGAGGCCCGCTGCAATTTTTCTTATCAGCTATGGGCCAAGACATGGTCGGAGAACCGCGCGGCGAAAGAACGCTGGGCAGTCACTTCCGGCAGGAACTCAAACGCTTATGACTAGCGAAGGTTGATCGTCTTTTCGCGCAGCCAGGCCACAAACTCACGCTGCCCCCCATCAAAGGCTTTCACCTCTTCCGGAGATATTGGAGTGCCAACTACAGGTTTCTGAGGCCGTTTGCAGGCATGGATCACTTCGTGGATCAGCAGCCCCTGGCGGATGGTTGGCGAAATTCGGTTGGCAATCTGATAGGCGCGGCTGTTTTGGCCTGGGAAAAAGATCGGCACAACCGTAGCCCCCGACCGCTGAATCATCTTCGCGGTGAAGGGGTTCCAACCGCGCTCGATCGCAGGGCCAAACATCGTATCGGATGAGGCCACGACCCCAGACGGGAACAGCACAATCACGCCATTGTCTTTGAGATGCGCCATTGCTTTGGCCCGCATATCAAGACTTTGCTCACGTGCGTTCTCTTCATGCGGAAAGGGCACCGGGATCATAAAGGGATCGATCTCACGAATGCCGGTCAACAGCGACCGTGTGAGGATCTTATAATCTTCGCGAACCTGTCCAATGAGATGCGCCAGCACCATACCATCGACCAACCCATGAGGATGGTTAGCCACAATGATCACAGGGCCGGTTTTGGGGATATTCGCAATCTGCTCAGGCGGGGTCTCTAGTTTGATCCCCATGATGTCCAGCGCCTGCGTCCAGAACTTCTGGCCTTCCGCAGGACCCATACGTTCGAACCGACGCACCATACGCAGCATGGGAAGTTTTCCGGTCAACCACTCGAGGGTACGAATGGTGTTCGCCTTCCAGGGATTGGTGAAGGTATTGGAATAGCTGATTTTACGCTTGTCGTACGGCTGTTCCGCGACAGGAGTGGCCTTAGGGCCAGCTGTGGCTTGCGAGCTATCAACCATAGACCAGTATCGTCCCGTTCCGTTTACCCGGTCAACACCGGTTAGCAGTCTTCCCCAAACCGGTCCGCCACCAAAGCCTCGATCGCATCCGCCAAGGCCTCGGCCTGAGCGCCCGAAGTCTGAACTTCAATAGTGGTTCCTTTGGCGGCTGCCAACATCAAAAGGCCCATGATGCTATCCCCACCCGCAGTCATTCCGTCCCGGGCCACATCTGCCGTAGCGTCAAATTGCTCAACCACCTCGCAAAACTTGGCCGAGGCGCGGGCATGCAGCCCTTTTTCATTGATGATTCTCAATTTCCGGCAAATTGCAGTGCTCATGAAACTCGGTCTCCTCCCAAAGAGATCAGCTTACGACAGGTCAGTGGAAAAATTCTGGCTATCGATATATTTGCGACCGGCATCTAGTGCCGCACGGACCGCTTCTGGTACCGCTTTGCTCCGGCTTTTGGCCAGTTTGATCAGCATCGGCAGGTTTGCTCCGTAGACAATGCGGCGATTGCAGGGCCGGCACGCATCCAGAGACAGGTTCGAAGGTGATCCTCCAAACATATCTGTCACAATGACAACACCTTGCCCCTGATCGACCTCATCGGCAGCAGAACAAATTTCGGCCTGTTTTAAACCGCGGTTACAATCTGCGTCGATCGCGATTGCTTTCATGCCCGGCTGTCGCCCCACAACATGCTCAACCGCCGCAAGATATTCCTGCGCCAACCCGCCATGTGCTACGATCACGATACCGATCAATGTGCGCCCTTTCCAAGACCAGCTTTTTTCGAATCGGACGCTCCACGCAGCCCCCGACGTTCCAGCTCGCGGTGTCTTATTGACACCGGCCAACCGTCATGTGCAAGAGCCGCCGCCACGCTTTCGGTCATCGCAACCGAACGGTGTTGCCCTCCGGTACACCCAAACCCAACGGTGAAATGCGCTTTGCCTTCTTCCACACAGGCCGGGAGCATGAATGTAATCAGATTCAGCACATGTTCAAGAAACGGCGCATGCCGGGCGTCTTGCGCAATGTAATCGACAACATCCGCATCCATCCCCGTGAAGGGCTTAAGCTTTGGATCCCAGTGAGGATTGCGCAGAAAACGACAATCGAATGCGACATCCAGTCCTTGCGGCATGCCTCGTTTATAAGAGTAGCTCTGCACGGACACCGCCATCGAGTGGCCGGTTTTGGGGGCAAACCAATTGTCCATCTCAGCTTTGAGATCGTGAACCGTCAATTCGCTGGTCTCGATCAAAATGTCAGCCCGCGCGCGCACGCCATCCAGAAGCGCGATCTCACGCAGGATACCATCCATAGGCGTCTCATGCGGAGCCAATGGGTGCCTGCGACGAGTTTCGGAAAACCGGCGTGACAGTATTTCTGGCTGACAATCCAAATAAAGCAGTTCGACATTCAGAGAGGCGCGCTCGATCAATCGCGCATGTAGTTCGAGCAATCCTTCTGCCGAGAAATCCCGATTGCGCACATCAATCCCAAGCGCCAGAGGCTGGGCCAGAGGCGCGTTCACGTCAGTCAACCTTGGGATCAGACTAAGCGGGATATTGTCGATGCTTTCATAGCCCATGTCCTCCAGCGCCCGGATAGCCGTGGTCCGTCCCGCGCCCGAGGGGCCGGTGACCAACACAACGCGCTGCCGATCTTGCTCATTTTGAACCATGGGACACTCCCTTCTGCCATCTATCAGATAGCGCATCAGGCCTGCAGCCAAATAGGGGGACGCGCAATTGTGAAGCAAGGGGAGATTGACATCCAAAAGAGTAGTTTCGCGAAACGGAGGCAGACGGTCGGGTTCATCTTGGTCCAAATCAAGAACACTGACCACACGGGTGCGCCCCGCAGGCGTGGCATTCAGCAGACCTATCCCACGCATTTCAATCAGACCGGTCAAACCCTCGGGACAGGTTGCCCAGAGAGTACCGGCGGTATTTTCCAAAATGGTGCGGTCATCTGCAACAAGCGACGCGCCCAGCGCCAGCATCTGGAGCGCCAGACCCGATTTCCCGCGGCCCGACGCACCTTTGATCAACAACCCCCGCTCGTTCACCGCCACTGTGGTTGCGTGCAGGATCATGGTCAGATTGGCAGACCGACCACAAACCGGGCACCCAGGGGCTCGGAGGTGACATCAGCCTCGGTTGGTCGAATGTTTTCGGCCCAGATCACGCCACCATGCGCTTCGACAATCTGTTTCGAGATTGCCAGCCCTAGGCCCGAGTTGTTGCCGAAATCAGACTGAGGGCGTGAGGTATAGAACCGTTTGAAGATCTTCTGAAGCGCTTCTTCGGGAATGCCTGGACCTGTATCCTCAACCACAACAAGAATGCGATTGTCACGCCGACGCGCCCAAACCCGGATGGCATCTCCGTCTTCACAAAAGCTGATCGCATTGGTGATCAGATTGACAAATACCTGCGCCAGTCGCGGCTCAAGACCTTGGATTGTGATCGGCCCAGATGGAAGATCCGAGATAAACTCGACCCCCTTTTGCCGGGCATCCTCACCCAGAAACTCGGACAGGTTTCCGAGCATCTCCATCAGGTTGAACTCTTGCTCTTCCTCTTTGACCAGTTCCGAATCCAAACGCGATGCATTTGAAATGTCGCTGACCAAACGATCCAAGCGGCGGACATCATGTTCAATAACATCCAAAAGTTTGACCCGGTGATCCTCTTTCTTGACCATCCGCAACGACCCGACAGCCGAGCGCAAACTGGCCAAAGGGTTTTTGATTTCATGTGCGACATCGGCGGCAAACTGTTCGTTGCTGTCGATCCGGTCATAAAGCGCCGAAACCATCCCGCGCAGCGCACCAGAGAGGCGCCCAATCTCATCCGGACGCGCCGTCAGATCCGGAATACGGATACGCCCCGGCGCCACATTGCGTTTGTTGCGGTCCCGACCAATCTCAGCTGCATCTGCAAGATCCGAAATCGGGTTGGCAATGGTTGAGGCCAAGACAAGGCTCAGACCGATAGAGACCAGCGTAGCAATGACAAACATCTGCAAGACCCGCTCGCGCTCGGCACTCACAGCTGCATCAATCTCAGCGGCGGTCGACACCAAGGCCACGGTTCCCAGAACCGCGCTACCCTGGCGGATCGGAGAAAAGGCGTGAAACAGGGTCTCCCCCTCGGAACCTCGCCCAGAGATGACCCGCGTTTCGCTTGCATCCCCCTGCTCGATCATGCGGCGCAGTTTATCTTCCAAGATCAGTTCGGGCTGCGGCTTGAAATAGGTGAACATCCCGGCAACGCCGGTCCAGACCCCATTCAAAAAGTCCGAAATCAAAGTGGGCTGCCCATCGTCGCCATTGGCAGACATCACTGGGCCCAGATTGCCCTTGGCTTCTCCGACAAGAAAACCCGCCGTGTCGTAGATCAAAAGCTGCATCCCATCGCGCAGGTCCAAACCCGCGACAAGAGACGCCACATCTAACCCATCAGCCGTGCCAAGCGTGGTCGGCTCACCCGGTGTCAGCTGGGCTTCGAAGACATCCGCGATCAATTCGACATCGGACTGCAACCCGTTGACCTGTTGCACCGCCAATGTATCGCGCGAGGAATTCAGCCATAGAATTCCCGCGACCAGAACGTTGAGCGCGATCAGGTTGAACGTGATGATTTTGCGGGTCAGGGGCGATCGATTAAGGGAAAACACGCTTCGCCGAGCCCGCGTATCACGCAGCTCTTTCTCGACCGTGCTGTCCGGGGCGACCCAATCGTCCCCCAAAACAACATCGGCATCCCGGCGATCTTCTTCGGGTTGCTTTCGCATCGACATCCGTTCGGCAAATGCCATGGGTTATTCTTCGTTGTAACGATACCCGATACCATACAGCGTTTCGATGGCAGAGAAATCACCATCTACGCCGCGCATCTTCTTACGAAGACGTTTGATATGGCTGTCGATTGTCCGGTCATCCACATAGACCTGATCGTCATAGGCCACGTCCATAAGCTGGTCGCGCGATTTCACAAAGCCAGGGCGCTGCGCCAAAGCCTGCAACAACAGGAATTCGGTGACGGTCAGCGACACGTCTTTGCCTTTCCAGGTCACTGCGTGGCGCAGCGGGTCCATGGTCAGCGATCCGCGGGTCATCAGCTTTGTTTCTTCGGTATCGGCAACAATCTCGCCCGCCACAGCCTCTTGGCGACGCAGCAATGCGCGAATACGTTCGACCAGCAGACGCTGAGAGAAGGGCTTTTTGACGTAGTCATCGGCACCCATGCGCAGGCCAAGAACCTCGTCGATCTCGTCATCTTTGGATGTCAGGAAAATAACGGGCATCTTCGAGGTTTGACGCACACGCTGCAACAGATCCATCCCATCCATGCGCGGCATCTTGATGTCAAAGACAGCCATGTCAGGCATCTTTTTGGTGAACGCATCAAGCGCGGCTTGGCCGTCATTATATGTCTCGACCTCGAAGCCCTCAGCCTCAAGAGTCATCGAAACCGATGTCAGGATATTCCTGTCATCGTCCACAAGGGCGATTTTCGACATGGGGCATTCCTTATACTGCTCTGGTTGCCTGTTTTTTTGGCCAGTATGGGTCAATTGATGCTTTACAACAATCCCCAACCACGAATCAGGCTACCGTCATTGCCACATTTCGGACGAAATCTGATAAGGAATGACTAAAATGTCTCACCTAACGCTATCCGAAGGTCGGCAAGCTTTCGCTTTGGTATCGCTAAACCCAAAACTGCTATCGCTAACCGTGCTTTTCCGTCCTGTTCACTGGGGAAAGCGGCATGTTAAAGACATTTCACGGCCAGCCTAGGGCTGACAGCCTATGACTTGAACAGCGCTGCTACAGGAGCAAGCAAATGACATTTGGACGGGTAAACCCGCAATTCCGGCTTGAAGATCAAGGGATCGAGGGGCTGGGCAATGTCTATTACAACCTCATGGAGCCTGCGCTGATCGAAGCCGCTCTGAAACGTGGCGAAGGCTCTCTTGGCAAAGGTGGATCATTTCTGGTGACCACAGGTCAATTCACCGGACGCTCGCCCAAAGACAAACACATCGTCAAAACCGACAGTGTCGCTGACAATATCTGGTGGGACAACAACCGCGCCCAGAGCCCTGAAGGGTTTGACGCGTTGCTTGCCGACATGCTTGAGCACATGAAAGGCAAAGACTACTACGTGCAGGACCTGGTGGGTGGTGCAGACCCGGCCAATGCCGTGGATGTCCGCGTGATTTCGGAACTGGCCTGGCACAACCTGTTCATCCGCCACCTTCTTCGCCGCCCGGATCGGGAAGATCTGGACAGCTACGAGGCTGACTGGACCATCATCAACTGCCCGAGCTTCAAAGCGGACCCGGCCAAACATGATTGTCGCAGCGAAACCGTGATCACAATGAACTTCGACAAGAAGATGATCCTGATCGCCAATACGCAATATGCGGGTGAGAACAAGAAATCGGTCTTCACGCTGTTGAACTACCTGCTGCCAGAAAAAGGCATCATGCCGATGCACTGCTCGGCCAACCACGCTGTGGGCAACCCGATTGACACCGCCGTTTTCTTTGGCCTGTCTGGCACCGGCAAAACTACACTGTCGGCCGACCCGGATCGTGTCTTGATTGGCGACGATGAACATGGCTGGTCGGATCGTGGCACCTTCAACTTTGAAGGCGGCTGCTACGCCAAAACCATCAACCTGTCAGCAGATGCCGAACCCGAGATCTACGCGACCACCGAAAAGTTCGGCACCGTGATCGAGAATATGATCTACGATGATGAGACACGTGATCTTGACTTCGAAGATGACAGCCTGACCGCCAATATGCGCTGCGCCTACCCGCTGCACTATATTTCGAATGCGTCGAAGACTGCCTTGGGTGGACATCCGAAAAACATCATCATGCTGACCTGTGACGCCTTTGGGGTTCTGCCTCCGATCGCGCGTTTGACCCCAGCACAGGCGATGTACCACTTCCTGTCGGGCTTCACCTCAAAGGTTGCCGGGACCGAGCGCGGCGTGACCGAGCCCGAACCCACATTCTCGACCTGTTTTGGCGCTCCATTCATGCCGCGCCGTCCAGAGGCCTACGGCAACCTGCTGCGTGACAAGATCGCCAAGCACGGCGCAACCTGCTGGCTGGTCAACACCGGCTGGACCGGTGGCGCATATGGCACCGGGTCGCGTATGCCAATCAAGGCCACCCGCGCCCTGCTCACCGCTGCGCTGAACGGCTCGCTCAATACCGCCACCTACCGCACCGATAACAACTTTGGCTTCGAAGTGCCGGTTTCGGTCGAAGGTGTGCCTGAGCTGCTGTTGGATCCACGCAAGACCTGGGAAGACAAAGCGGCCTATGATGCACAAGCTGAGAAGCTTGTTCAGATGTTTGCCGACAACTTTGCCCAGTACGTGCCTTTTATCGATGACGACGTGAAGGCCGTTGCCATCGGCTGATCTCAGCGACCGAAGTTTTCAAAGGCCTCGTTCTTGGAACGGGGCCTTTTTTTCATGCCAACCAAGATTACCACCTTTTGCACGCGCTGGGGCACACCCATGTTATCCTCATGCGTTTAATAACACTGACATATGCGACACTCGCGCTTCTCTGGGCAAATGCAGCAGCGGCTGCCGGAGTTACGCTGGAATACGGCGTAATTTGTGAGCTGTCTTCGCAAGGGGAACGCAGCGCCCCAGAGACGGAACTGGGCCGGATCAATCTGATCAATCAGGATCGGCGCTTTGACGTTGTCACCACCCAAATCCCAGCCCAACTTGGCCTCAGCTTTGGCATCCGCGCGGAATTTACTGACGAAACACCGCCACAGCGGATCGAAATCTCCGTATCCCATCCACCAATGGGGCAAAATCAGGTGACCGAACAACGCTGGGATGCTGCGTTGAACCCGGACCGACCGTCGCTCAATGTATTTTCCTTCGAGTACCCTCATGAGCTGGTGCCGGGGCTTTGGGAGTTTCGCATACTTCAGGACGGCGCTACGATCGCCCAGCAGCAATTTGACGTTCTGAACCAGCCCAGCACGCGTGAAATTGACCAGATCTGTTCCGGCAACGCGGTTATGTCCTAACGCACAACCGCGCGCACGACATCACGTAAGGTACCATGTCGATCAAAGCTCTCTGCAACGATGCGCGCCTCCTCTAAACGCGGCCGCTGTTGGCTCGCCTGACTGTCGGCACAGCGATACAGGTCCTCAATCGTTACAACCGGCACACCAGCCACACGCAGTCTAGCCGCCAATTCGACCCGGTCAGGATGCACGGCGACCCCCGCTTCGGTTACAACCACATCCACATGCTGGCCCGGCGTTGTCACGCAGCCCACCTTTGGCACGATCTTGGCAAATCCCGCAGCGCACAGACGGGTGGTGATCACAGTCAGATCCGCACCTTCGGCCGTATCCGCGTGCCCTCCAGATCCACCGATCAAAACGCCATCGGCACGCGTGGTGACATTGACGTTGAATCCCAGATCAACCTCTGCGGCGCCGAGGATTACCGCGCTGAGTTCATTGACAGTATTGTCGACATGTGGACCCGCATATTCCGCAGCCGACATCATTTGATGACGACGATTATTTTGAATAGAGCGCACTGCAGCAAGATCAAAACATTGCACGTCACGCAGATGGGTGAACAAACCGGCCAGCAGCAAATCAACCCCCGTCCCGGTTATGCCACCGCTGGCAAATCCACCTTGAATGCCTAGCCGCGCCATCTCGCACCCTACGGCCCGCGCGGCCACCAACGACACGCCCCCTGCCCCGGTTTGAAAGTTAAAGCCCGATCGCAAGACCCCACTGTGGGCTATCACCCGTGCCGCCATTTCCCCGATCGCTTGGCTCACATTATCCGTTGCTGGTCGCGTGGTTCCGCTGGAAATCCCGGATGGGTCGCCGATCTGATCCACCTGCGCCACGTGATTCACGTGGAGCGCTGAGACATCCGCCACTACGGTCGGTGATAGGTGGTCTGTCACCCCGGTCACCCAGTGGGCAGCCCGGACATCGGATTGAGGGTACCCCATCGCCCCAAAGGCGCGCGGACCAACCCGCCCGCTTAGATTGCCCGCATGATCAACAGAGGACGCCGCTACAAATGCGGCATCTATCACAAGCTCACCCTCATCAATCTCACGAGCGCGCCCACCATGTGTCTGCAATCGCACCACACCTGGTAGCATACCGTGACTAATCGCCTGCGCGACAGGGCCAGAGACAAATCCGGTGCTGATCTGACCGACCACACCTTCCTGAATATGGTCAACCAAAGGGGCATGCACAGGAAAGATGGAACTGGCGGCGACGTGTAATCCCCTCAACCCACGCGCCGCACAGGCCGCCAGAACCCCATTCAGAACGGCATCGCCATTTCGCAGGTGATGATGAAACGACAAAGTTGCACCATCTCGAAGTTCGGCGCGTTCAATGCTCTCTTCCAGTGTTTTTAGATCCATCAAAACATCACCACACCTTTTGCGGGAAACTTGAAATTTCTTGGGGATGGAATGAGTTATCCCAAACAATCTGCGCCGGCCCCGCTTGTCACGATGGCCCCTGAAGGGTAGCCGGGGCATCCAACGGTCTGCCAATCTATATCCTGCTACCCGGTCGAATTCATCCACAACTTAATGTGGGGGTCAGGAAAATATCGCTTTACTTACCCCCTCAGGCACAGGCACCATATATGGTAAGGTCGAGCGGGCAACCCGCCGCCTGTAGAGCAGTAGGCAAGCACTGGGGGAGCTGCTTTCCACCAGCGCAAAATCAAATTGAGGTGGCTGCCATGGCCGTGTCGGAACATTTTGTAGGGGATGATCTGCATCCCATCGACATCGTCGAACATATTGCTGCGCATAACGCGTGGGAGTTTGACCGTCTTGCGGATGATCAGATTGCCATGTCTGTCGAAGGACAGTGGCGCACCTACTCCATCACGCTTGCTTGGTCCGAGTATGATGAAACCCTGCGTATGATCTGCACCTTTGATATGGAACCCTCAGCCGAGCGCATGGGTGTCCTTTATGAGGGATTGAACGCAGTGAATGACCAGTGTTGGGCCGGGGCCTTCAGCTATTGGTCAGATGCCAAGCTGATGGTTTACAAATATGGTCTTGTTCTTGCGGGGGGCAATTTTGCCAGCTCTGAGCAGATTGATACGCTGATCAACGCGGCGGTTCTGAGCTGCGAACGGTATTATCCCGCATTCCAGCTTATGGCTTGGACCGATAAAACGGCTGACGAAGCGCTTAAAATCGCCATCGCAGAGGCCTATGGCCGCGCCTGAGAGCGCCCCACTCGGCAGGTCTCAAAGGCACGCCGGATAGAATTTGGACGAGAAGAAGACCGCCGCGCATTGCAGCGGTCTTTTGTTTTTGATTAGGTCCGGATCATCGGACGGAGGATATGATGCAAGACGGTGAAATCGCACAGCGCGGATTGGTGTTGTTGGGTTGCGGCAAGATGGGGTCAGCCATGCTTGAGGGCTGGTTGGCGCGCGGATTACCCGCAGGCTCGGTGTGGGTCCAGGATCCCCGCCCTTCGGACTGGCTCAAGGCGCAGGGTGTGCATATCAACGAAGGCCTCCCCGCCGATCCGGCCATCGTTCTGATCGCCGTCAAACCGCAGATGATGCAAGATGCGCTGCCTGCGCTGCAGGCTCTAGGGAATGGTACAACAACCTTCCTGTCTGTTGCGGCGGGTATTTCCATTGGCACCTATGAGGACATCCTAGGCAACCAAACCCCCATCATTCGCGCCATGCCAAACACCCCAGCCGCTGTTGGTCAGGGGATTACTGCGATGATCGGCAACGCCCAATCTGACGACACCAAACTGGACATGGCCGAGGCGCTTCTGTCCGCCGTCGGTCAAGTGGTGCGTCTGGAGGCCGAAAGCCAGATTGATGCCGTCACTGGCGTCAGCGGTTCGGGCCCAGCCTATGTCTTTCATATGATCGAATGTATGGCCGCCGCCGGTGAAGCACAGGGCCTGGCCCGCGATCTTGCCATGGCCCTGGCCAAAGCCACCGTTGCCGGAGCTGGTGCCTTGGCGATGCAGGCCGAGGAAACACCTGCCCAATTGCGCAAAAACGTCACCTCTCCCAATGGCACAACGCAGGCCGGGCTTGAGGTTTTGATGAACGAAGACGAGGGCATGCCACCGCTGATCCGCGCCACGGTCGGCGCAGCAACTGAGCGTTCGAAGGAGCTGGCCAATGGCTGATATCAGCTATGATGACTTCCTAAATGTGGACATCCGCACCGGTACGATCGTCAAAGCCGAGGCCTTTCCGGAGGCCCGCAAGCCAGCCTACAAGCTCTGGATCGATTTCGGTCCTGAGATTGGCGAAAAGAAAAGCTCGGCCCAGATCACGGTGCATTACGACCCTGAGGCGCTTGTCGGCACGCAGGTCATGGCGGTGGTGAATTTTCCTCCACGTCAGATCGGGCCGGTGCGCTCTGAGGTTCTGGTGCTGGGCTTTTCCGACAGTGACGGATCCATCGTTTTGGCCCGCCCGGACAAATCCGTGCCCAACGGAGGACGCATGCATTGACGAAGCTCCTCATCACCCGCAACCTGCCGCAAAGCGTAGTTACTGCGGCGCACGCGCAATTTGACGTGACCTATCGCGATAAGACCACGGTAATGTCGCGCGAGGAAATGGTTGCCTCGCTAAGCGAATTTGACGCCGTCCTGCCAACCTTAGGCGATCTTTATAGCGCCGAGGTTTTTGCCGCGGTCGAGGCTCCGCGCACCAAACTTTTGGCCAATTTCGGTGTTGGGTATAACCACATTGATGTCGCGGCGGCCAAATCCGCTGGGATCGCGGTGTCAAACACGCCCGGCGCCGTGACCGATGCCACGGCGGACACAGCCATGACACTTATGCTGATGTCGGCCCGCAGGGCAGGAGAAGGCGAACGCCTCGTCCGGTCAGGCGAATGGCAGGGCTGGCACCCGGTTCAGATGTTGGGCCTACATCTAAGTGGCAAGCGTGTTGGCATTGTCGGCATGGGGCGCATTGGTCAGGCAATCGCCCGCCGGTGTCATTTTGGCTTTGGCATGTCGGTAGCCTATTTCAATCGATCCGCAAAAGAGCTCGACTTCCCGGCTGATCACGTGACGGATCCCACCGAGCTAGCCGCTCAGGTGGATGTGCTTGTCACAGCAGTACCCGGTGGCGGCGAAACACGTCACATTATCAATGCCACGGTTTTGGCCGCGATGAAAAACCATGCCCATCTGATCAACATTGCTCGTGGAGATGTGGTGGATGAGGCTGCGCTGATCCGGGCCCTGACAGACAAAGCAATCGGCGGGGCAGGTCTGGACGTCTACGAACAGGAACCTCATGTTCCTGAGGCTCTGCGCCAGCTCGACAATGTCACACTCCTGCCGCATCTGGGCACTGCTGCGCTCGAAGTGCGTGAGGAAATGGGGCTTATGGCCGTTGACAACCTCAAGGCCTTTTTCGCCGGGTCTCCTTTGCCCAACGCGGTTTGACGCAGCTGCCGCTTGGGTAACCCTTGACCTCACCGATCCTTTGGGTTTCGTAGTAAGAAGCCCGGAGGATCCCACATGTATCAGCCCGCCATCACCGGCCACGGTGTCTTTACCCCCAGTCAGATCATCACCAATGACGAATTGGTTGTGGCCTTCAATGCCTATGTTGATCTGTGGAACACCGAACACGCGGCTGAGATTGAGGCCGGCACGGCAAAGGCCATGGCCCATTCCAGTGCCGATTTCATCTTTTCTGCCTCGGGGATCGAACAGCGTTTTGTGATGGACAAAGAGGGGGTGCTTGATCCCACCCGGATGTTCCCACGCCTTGCCCCACGCAGCGACGATCAACCTGCGATTATGGCTGAGATGGGTGTAGATGCAGCGCAAAAGGCGCTGGTGATGTCTGGTCGTGACGGCAAAGATGTTGATTTGATCATCTGCGCCGCGTCCAATCATGAACGGGCCTATCCCGCAATTGCGATCGAGATTCAGGAACTTTTGGGCGCGCAGGGATTTGCCTTTGATATGAATGTCGCCTGTTCCTCCGCCACTTTTGGCATTCAGGCAGCGGCGGACATGGTGCGTTCTGGCTCGGTGCGTTGCGCCCTAGTGATCTGTCCCGAGATCTGTTCCGGGCACCTAGAGTGGCGCGATAGGGATTGTCACTTTATCTTTGGCGATGTTGCCACCGCCGTTCTGATTGAACGCGGTGAGGATGCACAAGGCGCTCGGTTCGATATCAAATCGACCCGCTGTGCCACAAAGTTCTCCAACAACATCCGCAACAACAACGGATATCTGCGCCGCAACCACGACCAAATGGAAGACCGCCGCGATATGCAATTCATGCAGAACGGTCGCAAGGTGTTCAAAGAAGTGCTGCCCATGGTTTCGGCCCACATTCTCGAGCACATGGGGGCTGAAGAGTGGCAGGCCTCTGATTTGAAACGCCTATGGCTTCATCAAGCCAACAAAACCATGAATGATTTCATCGGTAAAAAAGTCTTGGGGCGTGTGCCAGAGCAGGGCGAGCAACCCAATATTCTACAGGACTACGCCAATACTTCCTCTGCCGGATCGATCATCGCCTTCTCGAAGCATAGTGATGACCTGACCCCGGGAGATCGCGGCGTTATCTGTTCATTTGGTGCGGGTTACTCGGTGGGCTCTGTCCTCGTTGAACGGCAGGGCTAACCACACCTCAGCCCCGCCACCGTTGGACCAGATAGACCGCACAGCCCGCTACCAGACCCCAAACGGCGCCTCCCAGTCCAAACAGTGTGACCCCCGACGCGGTGATGAGAAACGTGATCCCTGCGGCCTCACGTGTGGCGTCGTCCTTCAGGGCAACACTGGCCGAATTCATGAAGACCGCAAAGAGAGCAACCCCAGCGAGGCTCCCGACGGCAAAGTCCGGAGCCAAAGCGGCGAAATGGGTCACAGCTCCCGCAAAGATGCCAAATAGGCAATAGAAAACCCCAGACCAAACCGCGGCCCAATAGCGCTGCGCGGGATCGGGGTCGACATTTTCGTCCGAACACATCGCCGCTGTGATGGCGGCCAAACAGGTCTGCGCTGCGCCAAACGGGGCACTCAGAATGCTAAACGCCCCAACTGATGCGAACATTTTCCCAGCGGGTGGTCGGTATCCGTTGCTGTTAAGCACAGACATGCCCGGGATATTCTGGGTTGCCATCGTCACGATAAACAACGGAAGTCCGAGCCCGACGATTGCAGACAGTGTAAACGTCGGCATCGTGAAGACCGGGGACGTTAAGGCCGCCTCTGGCATCGGGACGGCTCCGGCGTTGTGTACAAAAATCAACACTACAGTCGCCAAGACCGCGGCAGGCACGGCAAAAAGCCGCGAGGCCCGGCTGACCAGAAACCAAGTCAATAATATCGGCAGCGCCACCCAAGGGGCATCTGCCAAAGCGCGAAAGGGTGTGAAGCAGATCGACAGCAACACGCCAGCGAGCATCGCCTGTGTGATCGGCGCCGGTATGGATTGCGCCAATCGCGCAAGAGGTTTCCAGAACCCCGCGATCACAGTGAGCGCGCCTGCAAAGATAAAGGCACCAATCGCGCCCGCAAAACCGGTGGCATCCGGTGCAGAAACCGCCAGCAACGCCACCCCGGGTGTTGACCAGGCTACACTGACAGGAACCTTCTGCCAGAGACTCAGAACAATGCCAGCCAACCCCATGGATATTGCCCCGGCCATCAGTGCCGAAGCCGCTTGACCAGGTGTTGCACCAACCGTGGTAACACCTTGCAGAAAAATCGGAAACGAGCTGAAAAAGCCAACGATGGCAACAACAAGCCCGGTGAAAAATGTTTGTGTCGTACCCATGACGACAGGGGTACGTCTCAACGCAGCAAAGGGCAACCCAATCTAAAGAACGCTTTCCAGAGCGGCAACCAGATCATCGATCGCAGCCGGTTTGGTCACATGCACGTCATCGGCCTTCAAGTCATGCTCACCGATGGCAGCTTCGAGAGGATAGCCCGACATGAAAACGATAGGGGCATCCGGAGTGATTTCCCGAATTGAGGCCGCAAGGTGGGTGCCTTGCAACGCCCCCGGCATAACAAGATCCGTCAGAACCACATCATAGGGACCGTCTTTGGCATATTTCGCCAAGGCCTTTACGCCATCAGACGCACTCTCAACCGCAAACCCACGCTTGGTCAAAAGCTTGCGCAGTGTCTCCCGTACGTGTTCTTCATCTTCAACCAACAAAAGACGGGTATTTTTCTTCGCAGGCCGGCCGGAGCGCGTTGCCTTAGGTACAAGCCCCGATTGCTTAGACGCCGGGAAATACAGCTCAAAAGTCGTCCCAGTCCCAAGGCTTGACACCACGCGTGTGCCGCCGCCCAATTGACGCATCAAACCGAATACCATGGACAACCCCATGCCGCTTCCCAGGCCGGGTGGTTTGGTGGTGTAGAACGGTTCGAACACCCGCTCGATATTTTCAGGAGCAATCCCGTTGCCCGTATCAGAGAGCGACACCACAACATAAGACCCCACATCGAGATCCAGCCCACATTTTGCGAGATGTGTCTCAGTCACCTCTCGATTGTGCACCTGCATTTGCAGCACACCGTCTTTGCGCATGGCATCCCGTGCGTTGTTGGCAAGGTTCAATATGGCATTTTGAACCTGAAGCTTATCGGCCTCAATGCACCAGATGTCCTTTTGCTTATTGGTCTGCACAGCAATAAACGCAGGTAATGTGCGCTCCAACAAAGCTGCGATTTCCTGAAGGACGGTGTTGAGATCTATCTCTTCAAGCTGAAGTGGCGCTTTTCGGCTAAAGGCAAGAAGCTGCTCAATCAATTCCGCCCCCCGCCCGACGGCGCTCCGGATGTCATCAACGGACTGAGTCAGCTCATCTGTATCCGGGTTTTCGCATAGCAAATCCGCGTTCCCTTGGATCACCGAAAGGGTGTTGTTGAAGTCATGGGCAACCCCGGCGGTCAAGGTTCCGATCGCCTCAAGTCTAAGCGCATGATCCTCTTTAAGGTATTGGTGGCGAAGTCGCGTGACATCGAGACTGCTCCCCAAGGCACGTGCGACATCCCCCAAAGATTTCAGTTCTGGCGCAACAACTTCGCGAATGTAGCCCAAGCTGCCATCCGGTCGGTAAAATCTGTATTCAAATTCAACTTGTTCACCCTCTTTGACCCGGTCGTAGGCCCGCCGAACCACCGGAAAATCCTCGGGGTGCAACATCGGCATATCGCCGCTTAACACATTGGAATAGGATAGATAATCTTCTACAGACCGCCCAAAAATCGCGGCATGACTTTCCGAGCAAAGTTCAACAATCTCATTTTCGAGATCGAACAGAAAATAGCCGATACCCGCAACCTGCGCTGCCATCTGAAGTAAAATTTCGTTGGACGTGGTGTCCCCACCACCTGACCCACCAGAAACAAATTGCCATTGGCCTGAAAGTCGATCGTCCATCGCCCCCCCTTCCTCTAACACGGGCTACTTTGAAGTGGCGGCGTCGATGTCCTCAGCTTGACAAAGAGCATCAAGCTCTTTTTCTTCTTCTGACAAGACCTTCCGTAAATCCTGCAGCGATATTGGTTTGTGAACATTGCGCCCCACGGAGAGGCCGCGCGCAGAGGCGATCATACGAGCCGCCAGAATTGAAGAAATCTCACCACCCGTCATGAAGCGTAAGCGAAGCGGCCGATTGGTCTCAACAATCCCATTGATGACATCGATTCCGTCACGCTGAGGCATATTGATATCAATAAGAGCCAAGGCTGGCGTGGTTTCCTGCGCCAGAGCGCGCAAAAACTCATTTCCGTCCCCGGTCACTTGCACAGACCAGCCGAGACGTTCGGACATTGTTGCCAAGACTCGCGCCAGATCGCTGTTGTCTTCCGCAATAATAAGTCGGTTCATTATGGTTCCATCCGTCGCTGCGAGCAGACGCATTTCCCGGTGGAAACGGGTCCAAACTTGCTTGCGCCACACACGAATGACCAATCCAACCACAACCCACCAGCGCCGCATCTTGAAGTTAAGCAGATGTTCGCCAGCGTTGTCTACATAAACAGCTGAAACAGAGCCAATAATACGTGTTCCTATCCGGCCAAAATGGCCAAATCAGGATCAGAAACCACCAAGAAGGCCCAACAAAGGCAGCAGGCCAAGCAGGATCATTTCAACTCCGCCGCCCATACCGCCGGCATCATCAAAGGACCCTTGGGCGTCCTCATTATCAGGATCGGGCTCCGGTTCTGGATTTGGGGTGGTCGGAATAATATCGTCCAGACCCGGTGCTGGCTCTGAAGAACCATCCCAGAACGCCTGCAATTCCGAAGTCCAACTCGGTGTTTCAACAACGATCTGCATGATTTCATGCGGTCCCAGATCCGCCTGAAACACGCCATTCTGGAAAATATCGTTGTTGATCTCATTCTGTGTGGCTTGCTCGACCTCGGCCTCGGACAGACGGCTCCCCGGAGCCTGACCATCTTTCACCCCGAGATAAGAGACCTCCACCGAACCGGCACCAGCAAAAAGCGAGTTCACATCAATTTGGTGCGTCGCCGAATTATCCGATGTAGAAGCAACATAGAGCACAAGTTTGTCTTCGCTGCCGAAGGCATGCAATGTCGCCCCGCCAAGATCGACGTCGGTGTCATTGTCACCGTCACCCGAGAAATCCAATAGGCGTGTGCCCTGAAGCTCATCGTTCATCATTTTGAACATTGCGCCTGACGGGGTCAGGAAATCGAAGTCGTATCCTGGGCTGTATGCGTTGTTGGTGTTTTGCGCCAAAGGCCAAGCATGGGCCGCATCTACATTATGTTCCGCAAACTCTTCCATGATGTTGATAACTTCATGGGCCTGTTTCAGACCAAAATCGTCATTAGGGTCGAACCCCGGCAAGGACGATTTTTGGTTCCATTCTGTAACGTAAATATCAAGATCTGGATTTTCTTCCAGCCAGGTATTTTCAATATTGACCAGGCTGTGATCACGCTGACTCGTATCATCCAACCCATGTGTGTAGATATGGGTAGCGATACCATCTACGGCCCCGGCCTCCTGATCCGAGAATTCATTCATGATCAAACGGGTATTTACATCCGTCCAATCCATATTGGTCGCACTATATACCGACTCTGCCGGAAATGAAATTCCATAGTCGGCCTGCAATGCAGCAAGAACATCATCTGTATTGGACAGGTGTCCGTATTCGTCAGACAAACGGGAGTGCATAAAGTTCGTGCCGGTTTGCACAACAATATCGATATTGGCCGCATCGGGATGCGCGCCATCGATTTCATCCATCGCCTCGTCAATATAACGGGTCATTTCGCTGGCAACGCGACCGTATTCAACCGCGCTCATCCCACCGGATCCCCAGTATTCATTGCCGATCTCGAAGGCGTCAATTGTGACGTCGCCGTAGACACCTGAGGCAACATCCTGGACAAACTTCGTCAACTCGACAACATCCACATCTGCATAGCGGTCGCCGTTGGCATCTGTATTCGACGTCAGAAAATGTCTGGTCGGCAATACAATTGTAACAGATTTCCCTTCTGCTTCAGCGTATTGCATAAACTCGGATATCGGAACGACATCCTCAACCAATCCCGTTTCAGGATTGAACGCTTGTGACCTGTCTGGATCAGACATGTCAAACTGGTACTCCGTCATGGAGCCACCCGGATATCGGATTGCATCCACGCCAAGAGCGTTCGCAAGCTCATCATAAGAGCCAGCGTCACCGACGTCGTCTTTCGAGAACAAGAAGTTCCCACCAAACGCGTCATCTTTTACGGCATCGCCGATTACCAAAGGCGCGGAAAGTGCCACCACGACATCACCCTTCCAATCACGCCCACACCCAATGGCGAAATTGATCTCAGGGAACTAACAAAGTCCTAATTTTGGACCCTGGCGGCCTTAATAGATCTTTCAGATTGTTATGAAATTAACACTTATTAAGATGAGGAATTGGTGAAGAAAGAAATTACAATTGAAGCATTCTCCGTTGGGAAATCATCTTCCACGCTATATTGCTGAGCATCCCAACTGTTATCATTCTGATAAGCAATGTTAATTCCCGGCTGCGAAGGAATGCTCAACATTACCTCACCTTTAAAATAAACGGTAAGCGTCGTGCCATCATCTGTAGTCGAAAGGTTAGTTGAGTTCAGTTCCTCGACCACAGAAACTCCATCAACAACGGAAGGAAGTTGTAGAGAAATGGTATCTTCTGAGGCATCAAAGTCGGTCACCGTGTTGTCGAGACCGAACAGAGCAAAGGAATCATCCCCCTCCCCGCCGGTTACAATGTCACCGCTACCGGCATAGATCACATCATCCCCTGCTCCGCCGTTGATCGTGTCGACACTGTCGTCGGTATACATGTCATAAGTCTGGGTCGCCGTCGGTGCAGCATAATCCGGATAGCTGGCGTAGATGGTGTCATTCCCATCCCCACCCGAAAGATCCGCGCTCCCCGTTCCTCCGATGATCAGATCGTCGCCATCACCCGCATCAATCGTGTCACCTTCTCCAGAAGACAAGAAAGTGCTGTCACCTGCGCCCCCTGTGACTGTGGCACCGCCGGAGGACACTGAAACGAAATCGGCCCCATCTGTAGTGTCATTGCCACCTGAGACCTGATCCCCCTCGCCGGAATAGACAATCGCATTATGTGCGCCGGTCACATCTACTGTGTCGGCGGTCTCTTCATTGCGCACCACCAGATTGGCATGCAGCTCATCGGCATTTGCGAGATCCTCAGGGCCAACAACCTCGAAATCGTCGTTGGACCAGCTTGCCTGAGTTTGCCCTTCGATGCGCGCGGTCGGGTCAGTCTCGGCGGGCTCTTCAAGGGTGGATGAAGGATCTTCTACCGCGTCTTCCGGCGCGGGATCTAAGCCATCATCCGACGGCTCTGCATCATCACCACCTGTGCTCACAAAGGCAAACGCAGTGGCCGACAGACCAGCAAGCAGCAAAATTTCGATCATCAGAGCAACCCTCCATTCGCTACAGGTATACCCACCGAAGTTCTAATACTGCGCAAAGATTTTAGTCGAGTTTTTCCCTAACTCCACAATCTTGCCGCAAGCTTGGGGTGGCGCGAAACCCTGGAAACAATCCAGAAAATTAAGGCGACACTGTCGCCATGATGACGATGAATTCCCAATGTTTCCAAGGCAAAATGCGGCGCACACCTGCCAGATTCATCTGTATTCCCCGAGGTTGATCTTGGGACTTCTTTCGACCAACAAGGTTAACAAATCCCGCCCAACGGCCGCAAAATCTTTGGCAATCGTCAAGAAGGCGCCATAATTCTATCAAAGCGCATGTGGCTCAAAACGAATCTCTTCGTTGCTGTTTCTCATCCGCCGTGCCACACCAAATCACCAGATGCGCAAGACAAAGGAAGGCTATGCCTGTCAACACTTCGGACACGGGTGACCTGCCGCACGGCAATCAGGTCTACGCTCAGCTTCTTGACGACATCGCAACCGGCCGTCTCTCACCCGGCGATCGCCTGCGTGAAACTGAGCTTGCTGCGCGGATGAATGTCAGCCGAACCCCTGTGCGCGAGGCCATCCGCCTCTTGGAAACCGATGGGCTTATCATTCACGTCCCACGCGCGGGCGCGACGGTCCGGCAACTCGACTATGCCGAGGTGACCGAGCTCTATGAAATGCGGGCGGTCTTAGAGGGCACAGCGGCGCGACTTGCTGCGCGCTCGGCCTCTGAGATCGAACTTAGCGAACTTCACGCGATCAACGACGAAATGGCACAGGCCAGTGAGGGCGAAACGGCGCGCCGATTGAACCGTACCTTTCACAAAACGCTCTTGAACGCAGCAAAGAACCGTTTTCTCCATCGGTCCACTGCATCTCTGTCAAAGGCGTTGATGATCCTTGGCCCCACAACCCTGGCCGCCTCTGAACGCGTTGACGAAGCGGTTGAAGAGCACAGACAAGTCTTAGTGGCACTGCGCAACCGCGACAGCGTTGAGGCCGAGCGGTTGATGCGGTTACATATCGATGTCTCACAAAAAGTCCGTCTGCGCGCCCTGCGTGACACCTGATCCTAGATTATCGGTTTTTGATGAAATGCATCAGCGTAGCACCAGTTTCATAATACGTACCGCGCAGTCCTGAAAACGGCAGGCTATGGCTGTGACTGATTTCAACCGGCAAACCCTCGAAGGTTTCACCAATGAGCGCCTCAGCAGAGGCCGCGCCAAACAGGGTGCCCGGCCCAATACCGCGCCCTGAGTAGCCAAAAACAGCCAGCGCATTGGGCCCGAAAGACAAGACTTTTGGCAGATGTTCTGTGGTCATGGCGATGCGCCCATGCCAAGCGCCGTTCAACCGTATGTTTGCGAGCTCAGGATAGAGTTCGGTCAACTTACGTCGCAGCCATGAGGTATGAATCCCGCTGGCGAAATGCCCCAACTTCCCCATCGCGCCGATGATCAACCGCCCATGTTGATCCATGCGCCAAGACGACATAACCAGTGCCGAGTCCCAACAGCCCTCTTGTCCTTTCAGGATTTTCTCTCGCAACGGGGCGGGCAAAGGTTCTGTGGCGGCCTGAAAGTAATGAACGGGTATGGTGGCGGGTGCCTGATACCCTTTGATCGGGTCCAGATATCCATTTGTGGCCTGTAAAAGAGACTTGGCTTTGATCACGCCTTGGGCGGTTTCGACGTGCCACTGGCCGCCTTCATGGCGCAGGGCCGTCGCCGGAGAGTTTTCAAAGATCTGCGCCCCTGCCAATTTTGCAGCACGCGCCAACCCCTTGGCATAGGCCAGCGGTTGAATTGTTCCAGCGCGGGGATCAAACAAGGCCCCAAAGACAGCCTCACTCCCGGTGCGGCGGCGGGCTTCATCTTGATCCAGCAATTGAACCGGCGCGCCGATAGCTGTCATCTGACGATAGCGGTTTTCTAGATCTTTCATTCCGACGGGGGCATGCGCACAATGCAATGTCCCGTTTCGCACTGGCTCACAGTCGATGTGACATTGTTCGATCAACCCAAAGACCCGCGCAGGGGCCTCTGCCAGAATCTTCGACAGTTTGACCCCCTGATCTGCGCCCAAAACCGTGTTGATATCTTCTGGTGGCATCCAAAGTCCGGCATTGGCCAAGCCCACGTTGCGGCCCGACCCGCCATGACCGATCTCGCGCGCCTCAATCACGGCAACCTGTGCCCCGGTTTGCGCCGCAGTTAGCGCGGCGGACAATCCGGTATATCCGCCTCCGATCACAACCAGATCAACGGTCAGCGCTCCCATCTGCTGAGGCGCGGAAAAGCGTTCTTCACAGGTCAGATGCCAGTGGTTTGTCTTGTTGTCATCAGTCACCAGCGTGCTCCGCGTCTCGGGTTGGGAAAGGGGTATGTTGGGGTTTTAAGCCACCAGCTTAACGCAGAAAAGGGGCGTCCCTTTGGACGCCCCCTTCACATCATATATCGTAGACTTAGTAGAAGGCCTGCAGACCCGTCTGGGCCCGACCAAGGATCAGCGCATGAACGTCATGTGTGCCTTCATAGGTGTTCACGGTTTCAAGGTTCACCATGTGACGGATCACGTGGAAATCCTGGCTGATGCCATTACCGCCGTGCATGTCACGGGCGTGGCGCGCGATCTCAAGCGCCTTGCCACAGTTGTTGCGCTTGATCAGCGAGACCATTTCCGGTGCGGCCTTAGCCTCGTCCATCAGGCGACCGACACGCAGCGCAGCCTGCAGGCCTAGGCTGATTTCGGTCTGCATATTGGCCAGCTTCAACTGGAACAGCTGGGTCTGAGCCAGCGGCTTGTTGAACTGTTTACGGTCCAGACCATACTGCAGAGCGGCGTGCCAGCAGAACTCAGCGGCGCCCATCGCGCCCCAGGCAATGCCATACCGGGCGCGGTTCAGACAGCCAAACGGGCCTTTCAGACCTTCAACATCGGGCAGTAGGGCCTCTTCGCCAACTTCCACGTTGTTCAGGACAATCTCACCGGTGATCGAGGCGCGCAGGCTCTGCTTGCCTTCAATCTTCGGTGCGGTCAGGCCTGCGGTGCCTTTGTCCAGAACAAAGCCTTTGATCTTGCCATCATGCGCGTCGGATTTGGCCCAGACCACAAACACATCGGCGATCGGTGCGTTGGAAATCCACATTTTGGAGCCGTTGAGCACATAGCCACCGTCGGTTTTCTTGGCGGTGGTTTTCATGCCTCCGGGATCCGAACCTGCGTCGGGCTCGGTCAGACCAAAACAACCAATCCATTCACCCGAAGCCAACTTGGGCAAATACTTCATCCGCTGTTCTTCGGTGCCATATGCGTAGATGGGATACATCACCAGCGAGCTTTGCACGGACATCATCGAGCGATACCCCGAATCGATCCGTTCCACTTCGCGCGCCACCAGGCCGTAGGTCACATAGCCTGCTCCCAAACCACCATAGGCTTCGGGCACGGTGGTCCCCAGAAGGCCCATTTCACCCATTTCACGGAAAATCTCCGGATCAGTTTCCTCTTTGGCGAAGGCCTCTGTCACCCGCGGCATCAGCTTGTCTTCGGCATAGGCCCGCGCCGCATCACGGATCATACGCTCGTCTTCGTTCAGCTGGTCTTCCAGAAGAAAGGCATCGTCCCATTTGAACGAGGCAAGCTGCGGACGGCTTTGCGGGGCAAGATCTTTCGCCATGTGAGGCTCCTTTATAGGTCACAGCACCGGATTTCAGTTGGGGCCATGATGCCACACAACTGCCGGGTCAAACTATCACTTCATGACATAGCGGCGCAAAACTGGACCGCAAAGCGATATTCCGGCATAACATCATTCCAAAAAGGAATATCATGCCTCTCTCTCGGCGCCACATGCCCCCTCTTGGCTGCCTCACAGCCTTTGAAACCGTTGCACGGCTCGGCTCGGTCACGGACGCCGCGCGCGAACTCGACCTCACGCAAAGCGCGGTGAGCCGACAAATTCAGAAGCTCGAGACACTGGTGGGCTGCCCACTGTTTGAACGCAATCGCAAGCGCCTGTACCTCACCACCAATGGGACGAATTACGCGCATGAAATCCGCGCGGCTTTGGCACAAATCAGTGCTGCAACCATCGCCTTACAGGCCAATCCCGATGGTGGTGTTCTGGATCTGGCGATTCTTCCAAGTTTTGGCACCCATTGGCTCGCCCCGCGTCTGCCCGGCTTCCTCCGAGCGCACCCCGGGATCACCCTCAACATGTCCACACGGATTGTGCCGTTTGACTTCGCAAACGAAACTTTCAGCGCGGCGATTCACTACGGAGATGGCAACTGGCCCGGTGCGGGTCGGCTGAAACTATGGGACGAACAGATTGTCGCCGCCGCCTCCCCTGCCCTTTTGCAAAGCGCGCCCACCGCAGATTTGCCCCGGCTGCAGCTGCAAACCCGCCCGCAGGCCTGGACGGAATGGTCCAAATCACATGGGCTGGCGGATCCCGGCCGCCCAGCCATGATCGTGGATCAATTTGCCACCATGCTGCGGGCTGCCCTTGCCGGGCTGGGGGTGGCTCTGATCCCAGATTACCTGGTTGAGCAGGAGTTGGACCGGGGCAACCTTGTGGTTCTGCCCCAATCCCACCCCGTCAGCACCGGGGCCTATTATCTGGTTTGGCCCGAAGGCACCGAACATGATCCGGCGCTCTCGGCGTTTCGCACTTGGCTTGACGAGGAAAGTCGCCCGATCCGGGATCAGGCTTTGAGCCGGTAACCCCGGCGAAACATCGTCAATGACACAGAGCACACCGCGATGGTCGCGCCCAGCGCTACAGAAAACCCAAGCAGCGGCGAGCTATCCGACACGCCAATCACACCGAAACGAACCCCGTCGATCAGGTAAAACACCGGATTAAAGTGGGTCAGTGTGTTCAGAACCGGTGGCAGTGCTTCAACAGAATAGAACGTGCCAGACAAGAAGGCCAAAGGTGTGACGATAAAATTGGTGATCGCCGCCATCTGGTCAAATTTATTGGCGTAGATCCCGGCCAAGAGGCCCAGAGCCGATAGGAATGCCGCACCAATCAGTACAAAGAGCAAGGCCACCAAGGGATGCGCGGGAACGATACCTAGTACCAGCCAGAGGCCAAGTGAGATGGCAACCGCCACCACCAAGCCACGGGCGATGCCACCGGCCATATATCCCAGCACAAGCTCGATCGGCGACAGTGGCGGCATCAGCGTATCAACAATGTTGCCCTGCACCTTGCTGATCACCAATGAACTGGACGTATTGGCAAAGGCGTTCTGAATCACCGTCATCATCAGAATGCCCGGCGCGATAAAGGTTGTGAAATCCACCCCCATCACATCTCCTCGGCGTGGACCGATTGCGATGGTGAAAATCAACAGGAACAATCCCGAGGTCACCAGAGGCGCCAAAAGCGTCTGGGTCCAGACCGCCAGAAAGCGCTGGATCTCACGGGATGCTAGGGTTTGCAGGCCCAGCCAATTGACCGCGCCAAACCGGCGAACCCCCTGCGCAATCTCAGGCGAAATCGCGGGTGATGGGTCCGCTGCGTTGCTGTTATAATGTGACATTCGGCCTCCTTTGTCTTGCCCGCCTTGTAACTTGTTCCACGATGATTAGAATAGGGCCGATCACAGAAACGCAGGCGGTCCTCGTGGGGGCCGCTTTTTTCAGTAGGGTTACTGCATGTCCTGGACCGACGAACGTGTCGAACTGCTCAAAAAGATGTGGGCTGAAGGCCAGTCGGCCAGCCAGATTGCCAAGGAGCTGGGTGGCGTCACCCGCAACGCGGTGATTGGCAAAGTGCACCGTCTGGGCCTCTCGAATCGCGCGGGCTCAAACGCCTCTGCCGCCACCGAAGCCAAAGCCGCACCAAAACCCAAGGCCGAGGCCAAGCCCAAACCGGTGCCCAAACCCGCGCCGGCCCCGAAGGCCGAGCCCGCGCCGAAGCCTGTACCGGCGGCTTCGGCCCCTGTTCCGATGCCCGCACGCAAACAGATTATTCCAGCTGGTCAGCCGCTTCCGCCACAGCCCTCCGCAAACGAGATCAGCCCCGAAGCTTTGGCTCGCGTAAGCGAAGTCGAGAAGAAGGCTAAAAAGCTGACCTTGATGGATCTGACCGAGCGGACCTGCAAATGGCCCGTGGGTGACCCCGCAACCGATGATTTCTGGTTCTGCGGCCTGCCCGTTCAACAGGGCAAACCCTATTGCGAAGCCCACGTGGGTGTTGCGTTCCAGCCGATGAGCTCACGCCGCGACCGTCGCCGGTAAAACGGCACCGCTATTCGGGGTCCCACCCCAGACGAAAACGCCCCTCATCCGATGGGGCGTTTTTTTATGTCCGTTAGCGTTGCCAGAAAGGCTTTGGTCAGAGGGTTCTCAACTTTGGAGGCTGGCCAAAGCGCGTGTACTGGAATGTCCGGCAGCGACCAGTCTGGCAAAATTTCCACCAGCCTCTCCTGCGCCAGAAGATCTGCGACGTAGTGCCGAGGGGGTGACGCGATAGCCATGCCCTCGCAGGCCAGGTCGACCATCGCCTCGATGTTATCCACCGACAGTGCTCCCGCCTGTTCGATCTCCACCTCGCCTTTGGTCACGTGGATCAGCTTACGGCGCGAAGACAGATGGCTGTGCTTCACCCAGGGCACAGTTTTAAGATCATCAGGTGTAAGCAGCTCATGATATCGCGTGAGAAACTCGGGCGAAGCCACCATCGCGCGGGGCATAGACCAGACGCGAGTGCAGCGCAGGCTCGAATCGTCCAAAGCGCCAGCCCGCAAAGCCAAGTCGACTCGATCGGCAACCAGATCTTGCGGCAAGTCGCTATAGAAAAGCTCTAGCGCCACATCTGGGTTATCGTGCTGAAATTTTGCCAGCGCCTTTGAAATGGGCGAGCGCACAAGAGATACAGTCAGGGCAATGCGCAACACACCTGAAAGCATCTTTTGCCCTGCCGAGGCCGCGCGCAACCCATCGTTGGCAAGGGTCAGCATCATCTGCGCGGGATGTTTCAACTGCTCCCCGGCCTCGGTCAATGTCAGACGCCGTGTGGTTCTATAGAACACGGGCGCGCCAACACTCTCTTCAAGAAGCTGGATGTGATAGGTCACCGCCGATGGTGTCATGCCCAGCCCGCGCGCGGCAGCTCGAAAGCTCCCATGCGTCACAACCTCGGCGAAAATGCCGAGCGACTTCAGATACTCAACACTCATTGCATCTAATTTTCTAACAGTATCTTCAATTGATACGATATTCTGAACATGGGTGAGAGGCAATACACCAACGGGATAGATCAGACAGGAGTGATGATGCCGTCCTTTCTCGCCATAGCCAGCTTTGCCTTTCTCATGTCGGTTCTGCCCGGACCTGTGAATCTTCTCACGCTCCATTCAGGTTTGAAGTTTGGCACAAAGCGCAGCCTAAACTTTGTCACGGGAGCTACCTTGGGGTTTTCGGCCCTGCTATGTTTGATTGGGCTGGGTGTCACACGTCTCCCTTCTGAGGAAAGCTGGCTCCTTGATGGCATGACCTGGCTTGGCGCGGCGCTCATTGTCTGGCTGGCCTTGCCCTTGTTTTCAGCAACGCCTCCCCATGACCTTAAAAACCAAACACCCCCGAGTTTCTGGCAAGGCGCGCTCTTGCAATGGCTCAACCCTAAAGCCTGGGGCGCATGCCTTGCGGCTCTGTCGTTGTTTAACCTCCGGGCAGATTCGTGGGATCTCGCCGTCGTTGTTCTCCTCTGGACCTGCCTTTGTTTTGTTGGTGTTGGCATCTGGGCACCGTTTGGCACGTCTCTGCGGCCACTCCTGCATACCCCGAGGCGCATGCAGCTCTTCGGGCGTGTCATGGGCACCATTTTACTAAGCCTCGTGGCAGTTTTCTTGGTTCAATGGGCCAGAGCCTAAGCGCAATGCCTTCCCCCAACGGGCAACAGCGTTTATATGCGCGCCATGACCAGCAATCCGCCAGACCTTCGCCCCGACCTCGCGCGTGCGCGCATCTCCGAAACTTCGCGTGACGGCCAACCCACAATTGGGATGGTCAGCCTTGGCTGTCCCAAGGCTCTTGTAGATAGCGAACGGATCCTGACCCGGTTGCGTGCCGAAGGATATGGCATCTCGGCCAACTACAACGGCGCCGATGCGGTGATCGTGAACACGTGTGGCTTCCTCGACAGTGCCAAGGCTGAAAGTCTTGAGGCCATTGGTGAAGCTTTGCATGAAAACGGCAAGGTGATTGTCACCGGATGTCTGGGGGCTGAACCCGAGTATATCACCGGCGTACATCCCAAGGTTCTGGCTGTCACCGGGCCACATCAATACGAACAGGTGCTGGACGCGGTACATGGCGCCGTTCCGCCCTCGCCGGATCCATTTGTCGATCTCCTACCGGCAAGCGGCGTCAAACTGACCCCGCGCCATTTCAGCTATCTCAAGATTTCTGAGGGCTGTAACCACAAGTGCAAATTCTGCATCATCCCGGACATGCGCGGCAAGCTGGCCAGCCGACCGCAAAAGGCGGTGCTGCGCGAAGCTGAGAAGCTGGTTGAGGCCGGGGTAAAAGAGCTTCTGGTTATCAGCCAGGACACAAGCGCCTATGGCACCGATTGGAAAGACCGCGACAGCAAGTTTCCCTTCCTTGATCTGGCGCGCGAGTTGGGTGAACTTGATGCGTGGATTCGCCTGCATTACGTCTACCCCTACCCGCATGTGCGTGACGTTATCCCGCTGATGGCCGAGGGTAAGATCCTGCCCTACCTGGATATTCCTTTCCAACACGCGCATCCCGCCACATTGAAACGCATGGCCCGGCCCGCCGCCGCCGAGCGGACATTGGATGAGATCGCCGCCTGGCGCGCCGATTGCCCGGACATCGTTTTGCGCTCGACCTTCATCGTGGGCTATCCCGGTGAAACCGAGGCCGAGTTCCAGACCCTGTTGGACTGGATGGATGAGGCTCAACTCGAACGCGTTGGCTGTTTCAAGTACGAGAACGTTGACGGCGCGCGCTCCAATGACCTGCCGGATCATGTCCCAGAAGAGGTCAAACAGGAACGCTGGGAACGCTTTATGGAGAAGGCACAGGAAATTTCCGAAGCCAAACTGGCGGCCAAGGTCGGCCAGCGTTTGGATGTGATTGTCGACGACGTGGATGAGGATGGCATTGCCACCTGCCGCACCAAAGCCGACGCGCCCGAAATCGACGGCAACCTTTTCATTGATGAAGGTGCCGACCACCTGCAGCCCGGCCAGATTGTCACCGTCGAGGTCGATGAAGCTGGCGAATATGACCTCTGGGGCCAGTTGGTCTAAGGAGCTTCCGATGGATAATTTCGAACTGATCGGCATGCCTCTGGGCGACGAGGACGAGCTGGCTTTTGAGGCGCTGTTCACCGCGACAGATCTCAAGGAGACCGTGGTCGAAAATGCCGAAGGCCGCTGGTTCGCGTTTGGTGACGAGGCCGGAGGTGAAGTCTGGACCGGCGTCACACATGAGAGCCTGTTTGCAACAGCGAACCCGTTCTTCTCATGTGGCTCAGCTCTGGATATCGAGCTGGAACGTGTCGAGCACGGCGACTGGCCCTTCACCGCATTCGAATCGGTGGGGCAGATCGCAATCAAGGAACAGGGCGAGACCCTCACCAAATCGATCGTGGTCGGTGTGAACATTCCTGCAGCCTGCAGCGTTGCCCCCACTGGTCTGGCGGCCAAGTTTCTCAAACCCGATGTGAATGTCGCGGTCGCAACCCCTCAGTCTTTCAAGGCTGAGCTTTGCATTCTCTCACAGGTCACCGAGCTGTTTGACGATGCCGACAGCTTTACCTCGGCCCAAGAGGCCTCGGGCCTGCCGATGTCGGTACCGTCGTATCTGCCCGTTGGCATGATGCAGGAAGAGGGTGTGGCACAGGCACAGGGCAGTGGCGTGGTTCTGAAAGCAGGCGAGGCCACGGGTGTGGGCGGCGGCGCCTATTGCTGGGCCCATGTGACGGGCCTTGGCGGAACCTATGGCATCACCTGGCACCCAGATGAATGTACCCCAGCTAAGCCAGGGCAGGTTCTGTCGTACAATGGGATTGTGATGCTGCGCGCGGTGTGATCCGCGGCGCTACACAGTCTCATCTTCAAGGTGAAGCTTCATGTCGATCAGGACACGCTGGATTTCCAGCGTTTCCTTCAACAGGCGCTTGGCTTCATTGGCTGAAATCACACCATCCTCGATGGATTGATTGTACTCCGCCATCAGCATCGCAAACCGCTGAGACAGCGCAATAACATCTGCGTTCACACCACCCTTTTCCCGCTTTGCATTGCGGCGGCGGTCATCAAAGTTAAGCGTGATGCCTTTCAACTCAGCCAGTGCCGCGGTGACATGCGGATATGATGCGGCCTCTTCCAAAGCAGCGACGGAATCCACGGGCATAAAGCGATCTTGATGTTCGGGGTAATCCGAATAATAGCGCCCAAGCGTGGCTTTGGATTTGCCTGTCAGCGTACACGCGGCCTCGATGCCCACGTCTTTTACCAAGGCTTCGATGTGCTTTTTCAGATATCGTCCTACGGTTGACATGTATTTCCCTCACACCCGAGCAAATCAGTCCCGGGGAACGCCAAAAGTTGTTTCCCATTAAATGGGTCGCGCTAGAATGTCATGTACAAAACAGTTTCGCAATTCGCGGAACAGTATGTGTCCGGCTCCCAGACCGGAATTTTGGCTTGAGATGACGCCAGATTGGCAATTTGGGCGGCAAGAAACCTCGTTTGTCGGTCTTAAGCCTCTGACGCGACGGAAAGCAGAACCAGCCCCTGGGCCTCGGCTCTTTTGGTCTGTTTTCCGCGCAGAAGAGCCCGCTTCCTGCATATCGCAGACAGTCAACGCTGAGTGTTCACCATAAGTGCGGGCTCTGAGCGCATCAGCTTTCGCTCAACCTGAATGTGCAAGACATACTTTGCGCCGTACCTTTCTGCGCGCACGGGATCGGCCTGATCTGTCCAGATGAATGTCACATTCTGAAAATGTGCCGAGAGGTATGGGATTGCTGCAACTCCAAAAGAATCGTGGAACACCACAAGCGGCTCGGGTCGTCCGGTAGGCGACCCACAAAAAACAGGTGAAGGAATGAGGGGGTCGATTGTGACAATATCGACAGTCTCCCCCGTCTCATCAGAACAGACCCAGCGGCGATGCAGGCGTGGCCCGGTCACAGTCATCCTGCGCTGTTGACCAATCATGCGCGACAGATCTCCACTCCGCTCAAGAGTTTCCAGGCGATATTCCGGATCGGGAAGAACGACCCCCATATGCGCCATCATGTCCTGAACCGCGATCGCAGCCGCCCATTCTGACCAATGAGTGTCGGAGCGGTGGTAGATCATGCGCTCAGGGTTCTGTTTCCTAATGTCGAGCAAACGTCGCCTCGCGTCAGGATAATCTGCGCCAAAAGTGGATCGGGCCGCCTCAACAACACCTTTTATTTGCGACGATGCCTGCGGGGAACCTTGTATCCATGAGGGCAGCATATCGGCGTAGATCGTATGTTTGTTTGGACCTACGAGATAACGATAGCGCATCCCGCGTGCAGTAAATTCGGCTCGTGTCTCACTGAGCACGAGATCCCACTCGGCGCGCTGCGGCTCGGTCAATCGCGCGCGACCCTGTGCCTGCGCCACCGGTGCCTCGGTTTGGTAAAACAGATACCCCTGTTTCCCGATCCCGACCTCCTGGTGCGGGCTATGCCCAAACAAGGCCAGATGCATCCGCCCACGCCACATGACAAAGTGCTCTTTCAGTGCATAGCGTTGCCCCACATAGTACCGGGCATCTGCAATGAATCTGGGCAGCTGCGAGACACGATCAGGACGATGTGGCGTGCGCGCTTCGAATTCTTGTCGATCCGAGCCCGGTCCATCCAGAATATCAACGACGGTCAACGCACCCAGAGCTGCTAGTAGCAAGCAGGCCAGCACCGCAGAAAGGAAAGACAGGTGTCTCATGATCAAAACCTAAAATAGATGAACGGACTGTAAGACGCCGCGCCCACTGACACGACAGACAAGAAGAAGAGCAGCCAAAACGTTCCTTCGCGCAGAACACCCTGTGCCGCACCCGACATATGGGGTGTCAGGAAATCGCTCATCTTTGGCCGGGCCCCTACGGAAAACACGGCAGCGGTCACAAGGATGATGCCGACATACCCACTGAAATACCGCGCCAAGGGATAAAACTCAGCGGCATTGCCTCGTTCCAATAAGAACATGGCACCGTAAAAGGCCCCTGCTTGGCCAAAGCTTTCGGCGCGAAACAGCACCCACCCCACCAAGACCGCGAGCAACAGATATACGTGTCGCAATGCTCGGGGGGCTCGCATTAGAACCTTCTGCAATCCGATGCGCTCTAGGATCAGCAGCACACCATGAAACGCCCCCCAAGCCACAAAAGTCCAAGCGGCGCCATGCCAAATCCCGGTTGCAAGAAAGACAATCCAGAGGTTGAGATAAAGACGTGGCGCGGAAACCTGGCTCCCGCCCAGCGGGATATAGAGATAATCCCTAAACCAGCGTGACAGCGTCATGTGCCACCGCCGCCAGAATTCGGTCACCGACTGCGCCGTGTAGGGATAGTCAAAATTCTTCGGAAACGAGAACCCGAAAATACGCCCCAACCCAATAGCCATATCCGAGTAAGCCGAGAAATCGAAGTAGAGCTGAAAGGCATAGGACACCGCACCCAGCCAAGCTGTTTCCGGGCTTAATGCGTCCAGAGGCAGTGCATAGATCTGGTCAGCCACCAACCCCAAGGGGTCCGCAATCAGCGTTTTTTTGGCCAAGCCACGCACAAATTGCTGCATTCCCGATGAGAAGTCGTCGCGCGTCGTCCAACGCTCGGTCAAGGCGATGTTGATTTCAGTATATCGTACAATTGGCCCGGCAATCAGCTGAGGAAACAACGCGATATACAGCGCCAACTTCAACGGATTGCGCTGGACCTCAAACCGACCGGATCGAAGATCAATCAGGTAAGACAGGGCCTGAAAGGTGAAAAAAGAGATACCGATAGGTAAGAGCGGCGCGGCGTTCAGAGCTTCGGTAAAGCCAAGATTTTCGAAGATAAATCCGATGTATTTGTAGTAGCCCAACAGCAGCAGGTTCGCCGAAATCCCGAACCAGAACACAGCCCGCTGCCAGCCCCCACGTGTAACTGAAATCACCAGTCCGGTGCCATAGTTCAGCACAACAGATCCCAGAAGGTTCAGGACATACAGCTCGTCTTGCCATGCGTAGAAAAGCAGGCTCATCCCCAAGAGAATGAGATTTCGGACCGCCATCGGGCTCACAAAATAGGCCCCAAGCGTCAACGGTAGAAATAAAAACAAAAAAACCGGACTAGAAAACACCATGCCCCAAGCATGGCACACCGTCGGTGATCCGATCCATAGTCTTGAAGATCAGTGAAAGGTCGCGAAAGATTACCTTGCACCTGCTTTCGGCCACGTCACTCAATTCGGGTTGCCCCCGGCGACACCATGCGGCAATAGCTCTGCCATGGCCAAATTGCACTTTCATTACTCGACCATGAACGCCGGCAAGTCGACAAACCTGTTGCAAGCCGCGCATAACTACAATGAACGCGGGATGGAGACCTATCTTCTGACCGCAGCGCTGGACAACCGCGCGGGCACCGGCCAGATCGGATCTCGCATTGGGTTGGCGCGCGAAGCTGACATTTTTCAAACTGCCGACAATCTGTTCGACAAAGTCGCGGCCCGGATCGACCAAGGTCCAATTGCCTGTGTCTTTATCGACGAAGCGCAATTCCTGACCAAGGATCAGGTCTGGCAGCTGGCGCGTGCGGTCGACGATCTCAAAATCCCTGTAATGGCCTATGGGTTGCGAGTCGATTTTCGGGGCGAGTTGTTCCCAGGCTCTGCTGCGCTCTTGGCTCTGGCCGATGAAATGCGCGAAGTGCGCACCATCTGTCACTGTGGTCGCAAAGCCAATATGGTGATCCGTCAGGATGAAAACGGCAATGTGTTGAAGGACGGTGCCCAGGTGCAAATCGGGGGCAATGAGACCTATGTCAGCCTCTGTCGTCGCCATTGGCGCGAGGCCGTGGGCGACTAACTCCCCTAGCGGAGCAACGTCACCTCAATATGGCTCATTCTGCCCTGAGACCCGTATAGCTGGACATAGACCATACCTGCACCCTGCATCAGCCGCTTTTCGGCCTCAGGTTCAATCGAACCTTCGGCCAAAAGCATCGCCATACAGTCACGCATTTCGGGTTTGTCGAAGTACGGATCCCATTCGTCACCCGTCTGGCCTGCGCCCTCCACGTGAAAATTTTCCCGATCACGCAGCAAAATCTGCCAGGGCTCTAAAAGGCGCAGCCCGGAGGAATCGCGCAGGTCTGATTGCCCGACAAAGACGATGTATCCTGCCAATCGACGATCAGGTTCTACCACAGCTGGAACGGCGGCCAGTGCGCTGAGACCCAGAATAAATATCTTCAAAAAACTTGGCATTCCAAATCCCGCACCACAATAAGCGCGGACCCTAATCTTGCGGCAAAATCTCAGCAAGATACGGAATATTTTGGATTTTAAAGTACGCCGATGTCGGCAAGGGCCTCGGCCAATTCGCGTGGCAAAGGCTCTTCTGTGGCCCGACCTTTCGGCAAATCCACCGGCGCATCCTCGACGGCCAGATATCGCCAGCCCTGAAACGGACGACGCGGCACAACAGAGGTGCGCACCAGTGCGGGATCCAGGACAATGGCACAATAATCTTTGCCATCTTCGCCTTCGACCTTGTCGAGCCTTACCACGCGCTGTCGCGCTTGGATCTGACCTTTGATCACCCAGTAAATCGACCCACCATTCAACAGTTCTTTTTCCCTGCGGGGCCACATGCGGGTCACATGGCGTGGCAGTCCGTCTGGCATCTGCGTGGCCCGCATCGCCTGCCAATCCGCAAGAGTATCAACACTTTCTGTACCGACACTAAGCTTAACAAGATGCACCTGATCCGGCATGCGGTTCAATCCTGACTGTAAAAGGAATCTTTGCCCCATGGGGTCTGTATATGGTATATGTTTAAGCCCAACATTCAACCTGTTGCGTTTGGGGCGCGGTTTGGCACAAGATTTTCTTTGCTCTTGCCCCACGGTTTCGGATTGATCGATGCCCGGATTACTCGTTAAGACACTGGCCTGCCAACGGAGAGATTCGACTGATATGACACGTTTTGCTGCCCCCATCGCTGAACAGATCTGGGATATGAAATACCGCCTGAAGGAACAGGACGGGACGCCCATTGATATGACCGTAGAGGACAGCTGGCGCCGGATCGCCCGGTCATTGGCCGACGTGGAAAAAGATCAGGCAGGGTGGGAGAAGAAATTCTACAGCGCGCTGGAAGATTTCCAGTATCTGCCCGCAGGCCGTATCACTGCGGGCGCAGGCACCGGCCGCGCCGTAACGTTGTTCAACTGCTTTGTCATGGGCACCATCCCTGACAGCATGGCGGGTATCTTCGACATGCTCAAAGAAGCCGCACTGACCATGCAGCAGGGTGGCGGTATTGGCTATGACTTCAGCACCATCCGTCCCAAGGGCGCCCCGGTTGCAGGTGTGGCCGCAGATGCCTCTGGCCCCCTCTCCTTTATGGATGTCTGGGATGCCATGTGCCGCACCATCATGTCGGCTGGATCGCGCCGCGGTGCCATGATGGCCACCATGCGCTGTGATCACCCCGATGTCGAACATTTCATCGAAGCCAAATCTGACAGCGCGCGCCTGCGCATGTTCAACCTGTCGGTTCTGGTCACCGATCCCTTCATGGAAGCGGTCAAAGCCGATGGCAGCTGGGAACTGGTCTATGATGGCGTGGTCTATCACACCGTTCAGGCCCGCGATCTGTGGAACAAGATCATGCGCGCGACCTATGATTATGCCGAACCGGGCGTGATCTTCATCGACCGCATCAACAACGCCAACAACTTGAACTATTGCGAAACCATCGCAGCCACCAACCCCTGTGGCGAACAGCCCCTGCCGCCTTACGGCGCCTGTCTGCTCGGCTCGATCAACATGGCACGTCTAGTGGACCGCCCGTTTGAAGACGGCGCGGATCTGGATCAGGACAAGCTGGATGAGCTGGTCAGCACCGCAGTCCGCATGATGGACAACGTGGTAGATGCCTCGCGCTTCCCTCTGCCCGAACAGGCGCAAGAAGCGCAAAACAAACGCCGTATTGGTCTGGGCGTCACCGGTCTTGCCGATGCCCTGCTGATGGTCGGTCAGCGCTATGGCTCGGAAGAGGCCGCGCAACAGACCGAAGAATGGCTCCGCCGCATCGCCCGCGCCGCCTATCTTGCCTCGGTCGAGCTTGCCAAGGAAAAAGGCACCTTCCCGCTGTTTGACGCCGACGCCTATCTGGCCAGCGGCACCATGCAGATGATGGACGACGATGTGCGTGACGCGATCCGGGAACACGGCATCCGCAACGCCCTGCTGACCTCGATTGCACCCACCGGCACTATTTCGCTTTATGCCGGTAACGTGTCTTCGGGCATCGAACCCGTCTTTGCCTACAGCTATACCCGCAAGGTTCTGCAAAAAGACGGCACCCGCACCGAAGAAGAAGTGGTCGATTACGCCGTTCAGATGTGGCGCGAAAAATTCGGCGACAAAGAGCTGCCCGATTACTTCGTAAACGCTCAGACTCTCGCACCGCTGGATCACGTGCGCATGCAGGCGGCGGCGCAGAAATGGATCGACAGTTCGATCTCCAAAACCATCAACTGCCCCGAAGACATTTCCTTTGAAGACTTCAAAGAAGTCTACATGGAAGCCTTTGAAACCGGCTGTAAGGGCTGCACCACCTACCGTCCAAACGACGTGACCGGGTCGGTTCTTTCGGTATCGGAAAGCTCTGAGAAAACTCCGGCGGAAAACGGTGAAATGGCGGCTGAAGCTGCGGGTGGCGATGTGATCTATATGGCCGAGCCTCTGGATCGCCCGCAGTCGCTTGAGGGCCACACCTACAAGCTCAAGTGGCCAGACAGCGAACATGCCATCTACCTGACCGTGAACGACATTCTGGTTGGGGGTAAACGCCGCCCGTTTGAGGTTTTCATCAACTCCAAAAACATGGAGCACTACGCTTGGACCCTCGCGCTCACACGCATGATTTCGGCTGTGTTCCGTCGTGGCGGCGATGTGTCCTTTGTTGTGGAAGAGCTGAAGGCGGTGTTCGATCCGCGCGGTGGCGCCTGGGTCCAGGGCAAATATATCCCCTCGATCCTGGCCGCGATCGGTGGTGTCTTGGAAACCCACATGGTGACCATTGGCTTCCTCGCTGGTGAAGGCATGGCCCTGAAGTCAGACCCTCAGGCCGAGGTGGTCAACCTAGACCAGCCTCGCGGCAAAGCCTGCCCCAGCTGTGGCCAGTTCGACATGCAAATGGTCGAAGGCTGCATGACCTGCCGCAGCTGCGGCCACTCTAAATGCGGATGAGATGAAGAAGAGGGTGGCGTTATTTTAGCGCCACCTCTTTTGGCGGTTTGCCGTCATACTTAGCGCAAAATGCAACGACATCGCGCTGAACATCCAAGCTTCAATACCGCCAAGATATCAGACATTTCTCTGAGCACGGCAACGTGCTGAGATCTGAAATTCTCTCATTCTAAGATTTAGTTTGGGAGGGTGCGCCCCCTGCTAACAGAGTGGAATCAACTAGCAGGAGGGCGATTCTCGAAACGCTCATCACGGAGGTTATCCATGAGCAACGAATCCGGGCAACCGCATATCAGGTTGCACTTTGCCTTGTACACACTGACCAATGATCAAGGCAAGCGACTAAAAGTTCTAATTGGGCGCTCACGCTGGGTCATTCCGCCAGCCTCATTGTTCGCACTTTATAGCGTCCTGAAAGCAGCAATCGAATCCTTGGTTAGCTAAGGAAAGAGAGCCCTCACATGTCATGTGGGGGCTTTTTCTGTAGTGGGCCTGTTTGGATTTACTTTGCGTAAATGCCCACGTTGGAAATGTTTCTTACTACTCGGACCGCAGATAGAGCGTCCCATAATTCTGATCGTCAGGGGAGAAGATCGGACAGTTGGCCTTACGAAGTCGAGCCGATAGGCTCTGCCAGCTTTGTCCATAGTGCAGGCTTAAGGTTCTTGCGGTGAAGAACTTCTCGTTGAATGCGGCGGCGTCCTCGCTGGAGATGTAGTATTGCAAGGCGTTGGTGCGCGGGTTTGGCATTAGGGTCGATGGGGTGTGGCCTGCTTTCACCAACCGCTTCAAGCGGCTTGGCGTGCTTATGCCGACGGTTTTGGCAAAAACCTCCAGCGACATGGCCGGCGGTGGGGTGTTGCCCAGCACCGCACTGACCTCATCATGATGCACATAGAGCGCCGCGAAGCCGTCGAAATTGGTGTGGGAGGCAATGCGTTTGAGCTTCCCCTCTAGGATCGCCCTCAGGATTTTGGCCGGATTGATCTTCAATCGCTGAGCGGATTTCGAGAGGGAGGACCAGCCATGACTCGCCTCGTGGAGAGGTATAGCCCCACTGAACAGGCGATCCAATGCCTCCTGCGCCGATGCAGGATCCCATTGGGTTTTCGCGCCGCTGTCAGACAATGCGGGTTGCAAAAAGCCGTCTTCAACGAGCAGATCAAACTGGGAACGGCTCAATCCCATGCGCTCTCTGAAGGCCTTTGCATCTAGCAGAGTGGCGCAACGCTGTAGAAAGGGTTGAGCAGCGGCGGCGTCAAAGAGACACCAGGCATCAGGTCGATTTTTCTGATCTTCAGGAATAACGCCCTCCGCCTCCAGCAGCCTGCGCAGGCGGCGCTGGTCCATCCCGGTCTGCTTGGCGGCAGTGCGGAGGGAATGTTTCTGACGCTCTAACACCGGCATGCCCAGCAAATCATCACCCGGACCCAGAGGCCAGCTGTCCTCCATGTGGTTAAGTAAGATCTCAATGAAGGGCGCGTAGTCTGGCTCCTCACGGTAGTCATGCGCGAGGCGGTCGTAGAGTTTCGGGTAGATCTTCTTGGCTCCGTCATGGGGGCCACCAGGGAACTCTTGAAGCCGTCTCAATGCCTCTCGGATGGCGACCTCTCCGTTTCGGGCAAACTCAAATCCCATCTGATACAAACCCCAGAAGCAACGCGGATCCACCGCCGAAGGGTTGGGGATTTCCATCCGCACCAGCGCATGGCCCAACAGTCGGCAGAACACAGAGCTTGCATGTAATGGGTGTTGATCCAACCAAGAGCCCGTGGCCTCCCCCTTCAGGCGCTGATCGATCCAGATGTCAAAATCTGTCTCATCCCGATCGTTCCAGATATCAAAATCCCTCTCATTCCCATCGCCTAAGGTAAACTCCCCATCAAATAGACGCGGCGCCAGATCGCGCAACCAACCTGCACTGTCCAACCGCTCCCCCGGTTGAGAGCTGCGCCACAGGGGAACGAGGGGGTGATCGTGTTTCAAACAATAGGTCACATGCCCAACCAGCCAATGCCCCCGCATCGACATATGCTTATGCGGGGCGCTCACATCAGCTTCCGCATCTTCAATTAGGCACTTAGGACACCCCCGGACAACAGGATCAAACAAGGTTTTACTGGGAAAGACATGGCCATTCAGGCTCAGCCTTCTGGAGGCTACCTGAACGGGAGAACAGCTCAGGAGTGCCTGTGGATCTTCTCCCGAGACCTTGGCGATGACCTCAACGGCCTCTGGTTTACCGATAATGATGTCCCTGAAGTCGATTCCCATATCGTACGCAAACTCAGGTGCACTCAACCCGTTCCATGCGGCCAGCCTGGAGGTGTATGAAGCCAAAGTCTCACAGTTATTGAGGTCGCTACGCAGTCTGAGCATGATCCATTCCGTTGTCTCTTCTCCTTGGTGGATATGTCAGTGTTTTAGGGTTTCAACGGCAGTGCGGGAGATTTTGTCCAGATTTGGTGGGAGATCGACCATATCTGTGGACAGAGCTCAGTCTTGAGCCCTGCAGGCGTGGTACGCCGGACAGGCGAGAAGGAAGCTGAGCGGCTTGGCACGCAGGATCGCCCGAACGCCGCAATTGGTCCAGGATCCCTCATGCAGCAGCCCGGCCTGCTCAAACACGAGCTGGGTACCGTTCGCTATGACCGCGGGAGGGATCTGTCCGGTGGCCGGGATCTGACAGCTTAGTTGGTCCCCATCCTTGCCAGGTTTCGTCAAGAACTCGAGATCGTGAACCGTCGCTGCCAGATCCACCAGCATGGCTTGGATGGCATCAAAATCCAAATCCGGGGCAGCGACGGGCTCAATCCCGGGCAAGGCCCAGGCGCCAAACCAGCTCTCCTCGGCCAGCCCGACCGAGATCAGCAGGGCAATTGCGGCCTCAAAGGCCGGCAAGTTAAAGTGCTTCCACCCGGCCCGCGGCCCATGGCTGGGCGGCACGGCGAGCTGGACGTACGTGATCATCAGAGGGGTGATTTCAATCATATCAGTGCAGATCCGGACGGTCTTGCTGCGCTTTCAACGCGCCCAACAACGGCTTTACGTCCCGCAGAGATTGAGGCCAGCCGGTCTTGTAATCGCTTCGACAACCAGTTCGATAGTCTCGAGATAGAGACCCATCTGGGCACCGATCCTTTGGACAAAGAAGATCGGTTGCGAGGTCGGGCAGATACACAATCTGAAAACGGCTCTTCAACGTCGAGCTGATGCTTTCGCCGGTCCGAGAGTTTCTTCAAAAACAGCGTCACCCGTTCGGTGATGTGCTCTTGCGAGAAATAAGCGTGGCTAGGCAGGTGAACAATTTGGATTTCGGACATGGGAATACCAGTCCCGCCATTCAAAGAACGCGGGTTATACATATGACGTGAGGGTTGACCTCAGGGGATTGAGGGGATCGGAGGCGCGATTTAGAAAGCTATCCTGGCAAAAGCAATTGGTCTGTGCTCGATAGTTTCACACTCTCGGGGAAACTGCGGATCTAAGTCTGTTTTTCACAATTTCGACAGTGGCTTAATCCGATTTTGTTTCAACACGTAAGCCTGTCGAGAGGTGACATTCTCACAAATCTATGCTGTCCGATTTTGTCTCACTCGAGTGCCGGGCCCGCTAAGTCTATTCGACGTGTTGAACTCACCGGATAGATATTCGACCTAAGGCGGCAGAAATTTATAGCCATGGGCCTCCTTCCCGGACGGCCCAGAGCACACATCTGACCAATGCATTGTCGTTCTGGTCACTTGCTAGCCCTCTGATCGATCCAAAAACTGAAACGCTAACTGGCGGTTTATGGAGAGATGAGAGAACTGCATTCCCAAAACCTTCTCTGCCTTCAGTACTACTGAAGCTGAAGCACGTGCATCTTCTCCCGCATCGTGGTGATGGAACTCAAAACCAAGGTGTTCTTTGAGGTTCGCGAGACCATGCCCGCCGGCCCCCTTCAGCTCGGGCCATGCCTTGCGGGCAATCGTGACGCTGTTGGTCCAATGCGACGTGATCATCGGCAAGCCATACCGCGCGCAAGCAGCCATTAGAGCCTTCTCATCAAACGTGCTGTGCTGCACGAGGCTATGCGCATTCAGGAGCTCAAACAGTGCCATATAGACCGTTGGAAAGGTCTCGGCTCCGGCGACAGTTTCAGCAGAAATCCCATGCAAGTTTGTGTTGAATAGCTCAAACCGTTCCTCAGGATCAACCAAGACTGAATAGGTCTGCAAACTGCCAGTGTCGCTGACAAAACAAAGGCCAATCTGGCAGATCCCACCGAATGTTTTGCCTGCGGTTTCGACATCCAACGCAATAAAACGAAAAGGACCAGTAGGGGGCGTTCTCAGATGTCCAAACCTATCCAACGCACCCACCAATTAGTTGCCCTACATTTGTGGGATGTTCTCACTCTACGCTTCTAAGTCAACTAGTTAACTGATCAACCATGGCAACAATACGCGAACGGCCCATAAGAGAAATTCGGCACACTCCCAGCATTCTGCAGTCGCAGCCCGCATAGCGCTTTGTTGCACAAATGGCGAGAG
>JAGDYZ010000029.1:0-49236 GCA_049116335.1 Pelagimonas sp.
GTGAAGAATGTGTCGGTCATTGGGGTTCCATTTGTTTGAAGTATCGTTAACCAGTCCAGCCTAGGCCGGCCGAGATGCAATTCATGGTTTGCATCAGGTGTATGCGCGTGGAGGTTTCCGCAGTCTGACGTACCTCTGCCAATAGACTGACCTGAGCAGTATGTGCCGCACGGAGCGGTTTCTCATTCCGGGCGACCCGATTGAGAAACTTTGGGAATCTCTGTCCAAGCTGTTGGCCCGTGAGCATTTCAATTGCAGCCGTGGATTTCGCGTGTTCGGCTTTTACCTCACCAAAAATAGTTTCCGCCAGCGCGCGGTCATCGACCAGTTCGGCATACCGCTCGGCTATGTCCATTCTTGCAAGCATCAGCGATTTTTCGATTTCATCGATGCTGAGTTGGAAGAGGGGCAGGGACCCCAGCACCCTTTTCAGGGTGTTTTGCCCAGCGTCTCCGCGCACTGCGCAAAAGCTTTCCACGGCGCTTCCAAATCCAAACCAGCTGCTGATCATGTGTCGGTTTTGCGTCCATGCAAACACCCATGGGATCGCTCTGAGATCGCTCAATGCCGCCGCCCCAAATCTGCGTGCCGGGCGCGATCCGATTTTGAGCAGGGTCAATTCGTTCACGGGGCTTGCCTGATTGAAGTAATCGACAAATCCGGGCAAGTTTATCAGGTTCTGATAGCGTGTACGGCTGAGGCTTGAGAGCGCGTCCATAACATCGTCAGCTTCAGGGTTGACGGCTTCGATGGACGGCTCAGCGCAGTGGCGCAGAACTGACGACGCCAGCAGCTCAAGCTGCGACGCCGCAGTTCCCACATTGGCGTATTTTGCTGTGACGACTTCACCCTGTTCTGTCAGGCGCAATATGCCGTTTTGTGTTCCGCGTGGCTGGGCGGCAATTGCACGATCTGTCGGAGCGCCGCCGCGACTGACAGAGCCACCGCGCCCGTGAAAAAACACCGGTTTGGTATCATAGGCCGAGATGGACCGCATGATGGCCCGCTGTGCACGGTCCAGTGACCAGGTGGAACACAGAAAGCCGCCGTCCTTGTTGCTGTCGGAATAGCCCAGCATAACTTCGATATGCCCGGACTGCGCTTTCAAACTGCGCGCGGCGACGGGAACTTGCAGCACGTTCTTCAGGATCTGCGGCGCGGCTTGCAGGTCTTCGATTGTTTCGAACAAGGGCACAACTTTGAGCATTATCTTCTCGGCGCCGAACCCGGCATATCGGGCAAGCAGATAAACCGCGAGAATGTCATCTGCCGAACGCGTCATGGACAGAACAAATGGGCCAATTGCGCTGGGGTCCGGGCTTTGTGTTACGTCAAGGATCAGACGTAACAGAGCCATAAGTTCTGCCCCTTCGGCCTCGAGGCGTGCCATATCGACAAAGGGCAAATTTGGAGCTGCGATTTCCTGTCTGAGACGTACGCTCCAATCGGTCGAAGCAGGGGCAGGGGAGGTGCCGGACACCTGCCAGAGGTTTTGAAGAGTACGGGTGACCACGTCAGAATTTTGACGAATGTCCAAGGTATGGGCTCGGAACCCAAATACGGTGGCCTGCCACCGCAATGGCCGGATCAGCTCGTCCGAGAGCTGACTTGCACCGATCGACGTCAGGGCAGCCTCAATGATCTTGAGGTCGGAAATGAAGTCTGAGACATGCGCATAGTTTTGATGTTCAATGGCACATTTTTGCGCCGCAATAGCTTGGCGAAACAGCTCGTTTGGGTTGCGGGAATTCAATGCCGCCGGGTCTGACGCACGGTTATCAATGAGTTGGGTGAGGGCCAGTTTGTGTGGGTCTGACAACGGAATGATTTTGTCAGAGATGCTCAGACGAGGGATGATCCGTTCCAGGATTTTCCCATATTCTGTCAAGATCATCTCTTTGGACCGCGACAGCGCCATCCGCGTGACATCTGCGGTGACGTTGGGATTGCCGTCTCTGTCACCTCCAATCCACGAATGAAACCGCAAACAGCACGTGTCTGGGGTCGCTCGGCCAAAAGCGCCCTCGATAGCATCTGCATAGCGTTCAAAGAGACGCGGAACAGCTTCAATCAGACTGGTTCGGTAGAACTGAAGACCCCAATCGATTTCGGCGGACAGGCTAGGGCGCTCTAATCTCAATTCGCCTGTCATCCAGAGAAGATCAATTTCCACCTCCAGAGACCGGCATAGTTTTTTCTTCTCGCTGAGTGTCCAGCGTTGCAGTTCAAGCGCGACGATAAGCCGATAGATCCGGCGATGAATTTCCATGACCGAAACCCGTTTGGCTTCGGTTGGATGCGCGGTCACCGTGGGTCCAACCGATAGCCCGTTGCCAAAAACGAGCTTCTCCGTCACCGATCCTGGTGTGGTGTCCAGTTTGGAGAAGGCTTCTGAAAAACTGCCTTTGACGTCTGCGGCCGAACCCGCTTTCTCAGCATGTCTTCCTGCGCGAACAGCCAGATTCTCGTCTAGGATTTGCTGCAGGTGAAACCAGATAGTCGTTGCCTGAAGATGGTCAGAATATTTTTGTGCGCACCAGGTTTCTGTTTCTTCGTCAGCGTTTTCCACGATGTCAGGCGCGCGCCGTCGCAGCACATTGAACCAAGCCGTGCGCAAGAGGTCGCGTAGAACCTGCGCATGATCATTCGAAGCGCGTGGCGTCTGAGGGTCAGCATGCAGTTCCATCGTCTCTTTAAACCTTCTGGCAAAGTGGATTTGAAATGAGCCGGGCTGAGTTTGACCGGCTCATTCAATTAAGTTCAGGCAGCTTTGCCCATCACGCGCGCAATGGTTTCGCCGATAACCGCCGGGTTTTCGGCAACGGTGACACCTGCGGCGTTGAGGATCTCGACCTTTTCAGAGGCGCTTTCGCCAAAGGCTGAAATGATCGCGCCCGCGTGTCCCATCGTCCGCCCCTTTGGCGCAGTCAATCCGGCAACATACGCGACAACGGGTTTGGTCACATTATCTCGGATATAGGCTGCGGCTTCGGCTTCCTGGGGGCCACCGATCTCACCAATCATGCAGATGACATGTGTGTCGTCGTCTTCTTCAAACTGGCGCAGAATATCGAGAAACGATGATCCATTGATGGGGTCGCCACCAATGCCAACAGATGTCGACACACCGATACCGCGTTCCTGCAATTGTGCGGCGGCTTCATATCCAAGCGTTCCGGAACGGCCGATGATGCCGACATTGCCTTGCAGATAAATGTGGCCAGGCATAATGCCCAACAACGCCTTGCCGGGACTGATGGTACCTGCACAGTTCGGACCCGTCAGAACCATCCGTTTCTCTTTGGGATAGCGGTACATATAGCGTTTGACGCGGATCATATCCTGGGCGGGGATGCCATCGGTGATGCAGACACAATACCGAATGCCGGCATCTGCCGCTTCCATAATGGAATCTGCGGCAAAGGGCGGCGGTACAAACACCAGACTGGCTTCGGCGCCCGTGGCCTCAACGGCCTCTTCTACGGTGTCGAAAACCGGGACACCCTCCACGGTTTCCCCACCTTTGCCAGGCACCACGCCGCCAACAACGTTTGTCCCGTAAGAGATCATATCCGCGGTGTGGAACCGTGCCATTTTCCCGGTGATCCCTTGCACGATAACCGGAGTATCTCTGTCGATGAAAATGCTCATGTGACTGCCCGCATTCTGTTGGTTTGTGTGATGTCGTTTTTCCAGGCTCCGACCGAACGTTCGGCCGCTTCCATCAAGGTGCTGGCGCGAATGACCGGCAGACCTGAGTTGGCGAGGATTTTCTGGCCTTCTTCAACATTTGTCCCGGCAAGACGCACAACAACAGGAACGTCGACCTGCACCTCTTTCAGCGCCTGAACAACGCCTTCGGCGACCCAGTCACAGCGGTTGATCCCGGCGAAGATGTTGACCAAGACAGCCTGAACATTGCTATCTGAGAGCACGAGGCGAAAGGCTTTGGCGACGCGCTCAGGCGTGGCACCACCACCAATGTCCAGAAAGTTTGCGGGTTCCCCACCGGCCAGTTTGATGGTGTCCATCGTGGCCATCGCAAGACCCGCGCCGTTCACGATGCACCCGATGTTGCCGTCGAGACCTACATAAGACAGTCCGCGGTCTGCGGCACGGCTTTCGCGTGGATCTTCCTGACTTTTATCGCGCAATTCGCTGATCTGTGGATGGCGAAACAGCGCGTTGTCGTCGAAGGTCATCTTGGCATCAAGTGCCAAAATACGGTTGTCGCTTGTTACAACCAACGGGTTGATTTCAACCATGGTTGCATCGTGTTCGCGAAAGGCTCGGTAACAGCCTTGAAGCGTGCGCACCATATTCTGGGTCTGCGCCGGAGGGATGCCCAGCTTAAAGGCGATCTGACGGCACTGAAAATCACGGAGACCCACCGCAGGTTCCACTGTGGCCCGCACGATGCTGTCGGGTTTCTCTGCGGAAATCTCTTCGATTTCCATGCCACCTTCAGCGGAGGCCACGATCATCACACGCTGAGAGGTGCGATCGAGCACAAACCCGAGATAGATTTCGCGTTCGATAGGAACAGCGCCCTCGACATAGACACGGTAGACGCCTTTGCCCTCTGGACCGGTTTGATGAGTGACCATCTTGCGACCAAACAACTCTTCACAGGTTGTCTGTATCTCGCTGTCGCTGTCACACACTTTGACACCGCCGGCCTTGCCACGCCCACCGGCATGGATCTGCGCTTTGACCACCCAGCGGTCGCCGCCCAATTCACGCGCGCGGTAGGCTGCCTGCTCTGGGCTATACGCCAAAGCACCCGGCGGCACGTCTACGCCGAAATTCGCAAGAATTTCCTTGGCTTGATATTCGTGAATATCCATTTGATTGTACTCCTCCCCAGAAGTTAGTTGCGGTTACTCAGCGGCCAGTTCAGCCTGATAGTGTTGGTTCAGCACGTTGCTGACTGTGTCTGCATCCACGGTTCCACCAAGCTCACGGATTGCATCAGCAAAGCGCATGACGATATCGGTGACGGCGGTTTCGGTGAGCAGGTTCAAGATCCCGATCCGCACCTGAACGGGCGCAGAAAGCGTGGGCCAAATGCCAAAGTTTCTCGCGCGGCAGTTCTGAACCAACTCCATTTCGCGCCCTGCAAGGCTAGGCGGCAGGTTCAGCACCACAAGCGAGGTCATATTAGATGTCACTTCACAGCCCATGGCCTCAACGGCTGCGCGCAATGCGGCCTCGTGCCGGGTATAGGCTTCGGCCCGCGCGGCAAGTCCCTGTTCCAAGGTGATACGCAGCGCTTCATGAAACGCCGCGACTGCATAGGCGGAATGGGTCCGGTGATAGGTTCCTTTTTCGACATCCTTGCCATCGATGATGCCCCAGTGGCGGGCTTCCATGATCGGGTGGTGCACGAAGGTACGTGCCCCTGAGGCTTTGAGCGACGCCATATATCGGTCTGTCAAAGACACCGGCGCATAGGTGAGCGGCAGGCAGCAGACACCTTTCTGAGGGCAAGAGGCCCATCCCGCCACACCCGGGTAATCATCAATGGAAAAGTTCTCGACACCGAGCGATGAGACCGCATCGACCAACCCCATGACACCGTGTTTTTCGCAGGCGTCACTAAACCCCTGAATGTCGTTGATCCGGCCAGACCCGGTCTCCCAATGCGCCATTGCCGCCCATTTTGGTTTGTGCTCGGCCAGGGCGGCTTCGACAATCTCAGCTGTGACGGACTGACCATGCGGAACGTCGATTGTTACTACCGAGGCGGGCTGAGGGTTAAGTGAATCCGCTGCCAGCTCTTCAGCGGTTGCCGCCTTCATACGCACGGTCAGGCCGTCGATGCCGGAAAAGGTCCCGTTGGTAAACATCACCACTTTGTCGCCCGGCATCACGGCGCTGAACATCACGTCCAGACCGCTCCAGCCTGTGCCCGCCACACCAAAGGTATGAACATTTTGTGTGCCCCAGATCTCGCGGAGCATATGTTTGCATTCGATCATGCCGCGCAGAACATCGCCGTGCATGTGATCGGCAATACCCGCATTCGCAAACGCAGCTAGGACCCGTTCGTCGGTGTTGCCGGGGCCGGGGCCCGCCGCGATGGTGGCTGGAATGACTAGCTTTGGAAAACCTGAGACTGACGACATTGAACGCTCCTGAGTATGAAAGAAAGGCCAAGAATTCGGCCGTTTCTCTAGCAGTAGCTTTCAGGTTGATTTCAGGGAACGTAAGTTAGTTGTGCGAATGGGTAGCTATTAGTGTGGGGTTTTTCCTATCCTTATTGGTAAGTATTCCGTTGTGCACCACCGTATATCCCACCCAAATGGGTGGGTATGTTAAATTGCCGGAATGTGGCTTGCAGCTAAAGCGGAGCGCGACTGGTTTGTGGTTGCAAGCCGATCGTTGGATGATCGGTACTCAATCTGGTCAGCTTCTGCCCTCCCTCTATACCGTCATTCATCTTAGCCTTTTCCGCAGTAAATTGGTCCGCCGTCATTCCAATATTGGCGCGACCCTCGGGTTAGCTCCTCTATCTGCTGTTATTCTGAGGCCTGCGCAGTTCGTATTGTTTGTGCAGCTGCGAAGAGCTATCGTCCCAAGTCCTCCGATCCGTTGGGTGTTGGGCTTTATGCGCAAGGCTGAGGTGCCTAAATGGCGGATTGTGAAATAAATTTCAGGAACTGATTTTTTCCGCAAATATTTTTGACGGGTCAAAACTCAAGCGATACCGATACGCTAGATGCAACAAATTGCGTCACCTGAAATTTCTTCCGGCGGCGACCTTGGAGGAGGGCACGCCGCATGAAGAACAGCGGGAAAATTAAGGGAGGACACCATGAACTCATCGAAAACCAAAGGCATGCTTGCGAGCGTTGCTTTGACCGCCATGGCCGTTGTTTCGCAGCCGGCCGTTGCCAGTGAAGGGCTCACCTGTGCGCCCGGGGAAACCTATATCATGAACGTGATGGTTTCGGGGCATCCCTATTGGGTGCCGGTCTATCAGGGCTTCAAACAGGCGGCAGCGGCCTTTGGCTGTGAAACTGTTTTCTCGGGCACGCCAGACTACGACATCACCAAACAGATCGCTTCGTTTGAACAGGATCTGGTGAAATCCCCAGCGGGCATCCTGCTGCACCCGATGCAGTCCGACCCGTTCATCGAGCCCATCAACCGCGCCATCGACAACGGGACAGAGATTGTAACTTTCGCTGCGGATTCACCGAACTCGAAACGGACGGCCTACATCACGTCGGACAATCTGGCGGAAGCCAAGTTCGCCGCTGAGGAAATTGTGCGTCAGGTAGGAGACAGCGCGGAATATGCCGTTCTGGAAAACCCGGGGCAGTCGAACCATGACCTGCGGGTTACGGCGCTGATCTCTTATATGGAAGAACACTATCCGGGCATGACGCTTGTGGGGCGTCAGGCGACCAATCAAGACAGTAATGCAGCCTACAAAGCTGCAGCATCGATCCTGTTGGCCAACCCGAATGTGGCCGCCATGTGGATCCCTGAGGCGGGTTCGGCGGAAGGGGCCGTGGCGGCAAAACTGGAAGCCAAGTCTGATTTGCTGATCATGCATGCGGATGTGACGCCAGCCACGCTTGAGCACATCAAAGCCGGGAACATCCATATGTCGCTGAATCCCAATCAGGGCGTGCAGGGGTTCATGGGGTTCATGGCGGTGCATCTGGCCAACCGCTCTGATGTGTTTGACCCGTTCAACGATTGGAAAGAGTCCGGCTACAACCCGGTGCAGATCCCATTCATGGACAATGGCTTTGCCGTGATCACCAAAGAGAACGCCGAGAGCTTTGATCTGAATGTTTACATGGACGGACGCGACCCGAGCTAAGGCCCGGACGTGACCACGCTGGGGGCGGTCTCGCCGCCTCTGGCAAGACTGCCATATTAAGAAAGCCCGCCCATCATGACGCCGCCTGTGCTGCTTCAAATTTCAAATCTCAGCAAATCTTTTGGGCCCGTGCGCGCCTTGAAGGGGGTCGATTTCGACCTTCGCAAAGGGGAGATCCACGCTATTGCCGGTGAAAACGGAGCCGGAAAATCCACTCTGATGAATATCATCGACGGAATTTTGCGCCCGGACAGCGGCGAGATCCGCCTGGATGGAGCTCCAGTGCGCATTTCTTCACCTGCAGTGGCGCAGCGAATGGGAATTGGCTTTGTTCATCAAGAGATAGCGCTCTGCCCGGATGTCTCGGTGGCAGAAAACATCTTCATGGCGGCAACCAATGCCAGTCGAAGCTTTTTGATGGATTACAAGGCGCTGAACCGCAAGGCCGCCGAAGTGCTGCGGCAGCTCAGCGATATTGAACCGGCCACGATGGTGCGCGACCTGCCGATTTCCAAGCAACAGCTAGTCGAGATTGCCAAGGCACTGACGTTGGATTGCCGGATTTTGATCTTGGATGAGCCAACGGCGGCGCTCACCGAAGCTGAAGCGCAGCTTTTGTTTGGCATCATACGCCGGTTGGCGGATCAGGGCATTTCAATCATTTATATCTCACATCGCATGGTCGAGATTTTCGAAAATTGCGACCGGGTATCGGTGTTTCGGGACGGCACCCATGTGGTCACCCACGACGTCGGCGACATCAGCCCATCAGACGTGGTGAATGCCATGGTGGGCCGTGAGATTTCAGAACTTTATCCACCAAAACAGGCCGAGGGCGACAAAACCAGCGAAGTGATGTTGGCGGTGCGTGGCCTGTCAGATGCCAAGCGGTTTCACGATGTTTCCTTTGATTTGCGCCGGGGAGAGATCCTTGGTGTGGCCGGACTTATCGGCGCAGGGCGCAGTGAGATCGTCAAAGGCATTTGCCGATTGGAAGGCGAGGTGTCCGGCTCGATTACCCTCAACGGAGAGCCGCTGGATACGCGCACCTATAGCGAAAGCATCGCCAAGGGTGTCGTGTACCTGTCGGAGGATCGCAAAGGGGATGGGGTTTTTCTTGACCTGCCGATTGATGCCAATGTCTCGGCTCTGCGGCTAGGGCAGGTGGCACGGAGATTTGGTCTGATCGATGCAGAGTTAGAAGCCGGACAAGCCGAACAGCTTGGTCGCAAGCTGAACCTGAAATGCGGCAGCTTGGCGGATCCGGTTTCCTCGCTGTCGGGTGGCAATCAACAGAAAGTGGCGCTTGCCAAGATGTTGTCGGTCAACCCGCAGCTGATCTTTCTCGATGAGCCAACCCGGGGCGTAGATGTTGGCGCGAAATCAGAAATCCACCGCATCCTGCGTGATCTTGCAAAGGACGGCGTGGGGATTGTGGTGATCTCGTCCGAGCTGCCTGAGCTCATTGGCTTGTGTGACCGCGTGATGGTGGTCCGAGAAGGGACAATCAGCGGGGAAGTCTCGGGCACGGACATGACAGAAGAAAATATGATGCATCTGGCCTCAGTGACCGGTGTGCAGGAGGAGACGGCATGACGACAGGGGGTAGCATGTACAGCGCAGCAGAGCATGGGCTTCACGATAAAGCAGAGGTAGCAGAGGCACTGCCACTATGGCGGCGGATGCTGCGCATGCGTGAAACCGGGCTGATCATTATCATTCTGGCCCTTTTCATCGGCATGTCCTTTGCCTCGCCCTATTTTCTGACCTGGGCCAACATCCGCGCCATGTCGATGGCCTTTGCGGTTGATGGCCTGCTGGTGATCGGCATGACGATCTTGTTGATATCAGGCGGCATTGATCTGTCGGTTGGGTCAGTCACAGCGCTTGCGATGGTGATCGCGGGCTGGCTGTTTTTGAATGCCGGAGTTGACCCCTGGATTGCCTCGTTGATCTCGATTGCCACCTGCACCGGTATTGGCGCCACCATGGGGTTCTTTGTGACCCGGGTTGGTTTGCACCATTTCATTGTCTCACTGGCAGTGATGGTGATTGCCCGCGGGGCTTGTCTTTTGGGCACCGGCGGCCGACCGCTCGGGCTTTACACCCTGCCGCCAGAGTTCAAGTTCATTGGCCAGGGGGCAATCGGGCCGATCCCAATTGTGATCATCATTTTCTTTGTCGCGGTGATTGCCTTCGATTTCATGCTGCGCCGTACAACGATGTTCCGCCGGGTATTTTATACTGGCAGCAATGAAAAGGCTGCGACCTACTCCGGCATTAACACCAAGAAGGTCATCTTTCTGACGACAACGCTTTGTTCGACGCTCTGTGGGATTGCCGGCATCATCTACATGGCCCGCTTTGGGTCGGCCCAACCTACCTTTGGCGTCGGTCTTGAACTGACGGTGATTGCCGCTGCGGTGATCGGTGGGGCAAGCCTGAACGGCGGATCAGGGACCATTTTGGGCGCAATCCTCGGGGTGATCCTTTTGTCGGTGGTGTCCAGTTCGCTCGCTCTTCTGGATGTGTCTGTCTACTGGCAGGACATTATCCGCGGCTCGATCCTTTTGGCCGCTGTGACGATCGATCATCTCCTGAACAAGAAACGCAGTTAAGGAGGCAAGATGATGGCAGATACCGAAACAGATTTTGAACTGCTCCGGCAAATCCACACTGTGCTTGTGATGCATTTTCTGGATGGGCAGAAGCAGTCTGATATTGCCAGGGCGCTGAACCTGTCGACCTCCAAGGTGAACCGGCTGATCACACAGGGGCGCAAGCTTGATATGGTGAAAATCCAGGTGGAAAGCCCGTTCCAGCGGCTGGTGGAGATCGAGCGCGCCTTGTCAAAGGCTTCTGCTTTGTCAGATGCGATTGTAACGCCTTCAGTGCCGGGCAGTGCAGGAACCACCCTGAGACAGGTCGGGCGCGCCGCCGCGTCACATCTGGTTGAGACCATTCGGGATGGGGATGTGATTGCCATCACCGGCGGCAAGGGCGTCGGGGCAGTGGTGCAAAACATCGAGGCTGACCGCGCCTTTGACGTCACAGTTGTGCCCCTAACCGGGGGGGTGCAGGGCAAATACTATACGGACGTCAATCACCTCGCGTCGCAGCTGGCCGAGCGGCTCGGTGGGCGGGCGGTTATGCTCCATGCGCCGTTGTTTGCGGAATGCCGGGAACAACGTGACATGTTGATGAATGTCAGCTCGATCAAAGAGGTGCTGGATCTGGCCCGCAACGCGCATGTGGCGCTGGTTGGGGTTGGGTCTGTCGAACCGGACGGGTCGAGCTACTATGATCTGCACCATGTCTGTGAGGCGGACCGCAAGATGATGGTCGGCACCGGCATCGTCGGCGAATTTCTGGCCCATCTCATCCATCAAAACGGGAAAGTGGCGAATTTTGCACTGAATTCCAAGCTGATCGCGCTGGACCCGTCTGAGCTGGCCTCTTGCCAGCGGGTCATTGGCATCACATCGGGATCGCAGAAGATCAAGCCAATCCGCGCCGCGCTGGCGGGGGGCTATCTGAACTCACTTATAGCAGACGAAGCGACCGCCTTGGCGGTCTTGAAAGAACTTGAAGGGGCTGACCATGCCGCATGAAATGCTGACCCGTGAAATCGGAAAATCTGGAATTCAAGCCTCTGCTGTGGGTTTGGGAACCTGGGCCATTGGCGGTTGGATGTGGGGCGGCACCGACGAGACACGCTCGATCGCGGCCATTCAGGCCTCGGTAGATGCCGGGATCTCGTTGATCGACACCGCGCCCGCCTACGGGCAGGGGGTGGCCGAAGAGATCGTTGGAAAAGCAATCAAGGGCCGTCGAGACAAGGTGGTGTTGGCGACCAAATGTGGTCTCGTCTGGCATGTACAAAAGGGCAATCATTTCTTCGATTATGACGGAGCGCCGGTACACCGCTATCTGGGGAAAGACGCCATCATCTATGAGGTGGAACAAAGCCTGCGCAGGCTCGGCACAGATTACATCGACCACTACATCACCCACTGGCAGGACCCGACAACCCCGGTTGCCGAAACCATGGAGGCTCTGGACGCCCTGAAAACACAGGGCAAGATCCGCTCGGTCGGGGCCAGCAACACCTCTGCCGCGGATGTACAAGCCTATCTGGCGGCGGGACAGCTGGATGCGGTTCAGGAAGAATACAGCATGTTGAAGCGCGATGTTGAACAAAGCCATCAGCCGCTGTGTCGGGACAACGGGGTTTCTGTGCTCAGTTATTCGTCACTGGCGTTGGGGCTACTGGCGGGCAAGATCGGCCCGGACCGGGTGTTCACCGGGGATGACCAGCGTAAGGACAATCCACGGTTCTCCATTGCCAACCGTCAGAAGGTGGCGGCACTGATGGAGGAGATCGCACCTCTGGCCGAGGCGCATGGCGCGACAAAGGCACAGATCATTATCGCATGGACGTTGCAACAACCTGGTATCACCTTTTCGCTTTGCGGTGCGCGGGATGCAGCGCAGGCGATGGAAAACGCCGATGCCGGAAAGATCCGTCTCTCTGAAGCGGATCTTCAGTCTATCGATCAGGCCGCAGCGCAGCATCTAACAGCGATGGACGGCTAACACACCGCAGAACCGGAACAACAAGAAATGGCGTCAAAGCATCCGCTTTGGCGAACGGGAGATCTATGTCGGCATCACGCGCAGAAACATTGGACGCCATCCGTCGCGACGGCAGCTTCGACGTCATTGTCGTTGGTGGCGGCATCAACGGGATCGGCACCTTTCGCGATCTCGCGCTGCAAGGTTTGCGGGTGTTGCTGGTTGAGAAACACGACTTCGCTTCGGGCTGTAGCGCGGCACCTTCCCGGATGATCCACGGGGGATTGCGCTATCTGGAAAACGGCGAATTTGATCTGGTGCGTGAATCCCTGAACGAACGCGATGCCCTGTTGCGCAATGCACCGCATATGGTTCAACCACTGCCCACCGCCATTCCGCTGATGTCGGTGTTCTCTGGTCTGTTCAACGCAGCTGCGGCCTTTCTAGGGCACAAAGGGAAACCCGCTAGCCGGGGACTCTTGCCGGTGAAATTAGGGCTTGGGCTCTATGACTGGGTCACCCGGCACCGCCGTCAATTGCCGCGCCACCGGGTTCGCGGAGTGAGGGCCACTCGGGCGCTCTGGCCAGGCTTAAACTCGGCGGTGCGCTTTTCGGCCGTCTATCATGATGCCTGGATCTCGCATCCGGAACGGTTGTGCATTGAACTGCTACAAGATGCACAATCCGCCGCTCCGGACTGTGTGGCCCTGAACTATTGCGAACTGCAAACCGAAGATAGCGGCCACTGCCTGCTGGATCATCGCAGTGGCGCACGCCTTTCGGTGACAACCCGCGCCATTGTCAATGCCAGTGGCGCCTGGCTTGACGGGGTGGCCCGTGACCTGGGTGGCGCGACACAGCCTGCCATGGTGTCAGGCACCAAGGGATCACATTTGATCCTCGATAACCCTCAGCTGCGCGATGCCCTCGCAGGCCATATGATTTTCTTTGAAAACACCGATGGGCGGGTCTGCATCCTGTTTCCCTATCTAGGCAAAGTTCTGGCCGGGTCGACCGACATACGGGTGTCCCGGCCCGGGCGGGTGCGCTGTGAACCGGAGGAACAGCGCTATATTCTCGAGTCGATCCAGCGGGTGTTTCCCGACCTGCCGATTGGCGACAGCGATGTGGTGTTCAGCTATAGCGGGATCCGGCCACTGCCGCAGAGTGACCATGATTTCACGGGTCGTATTTCGCGGGGGCATTCGATCCGGAGATTGGCGAGGGCGGTGCCCCAGTTTTGCATGATCGGAGGCAAATGGACCACGTTCCGCGCCTTTGCAGAACAGGCGGCGGATGTGGTTCTGGAAGAGCTGGGCCACACCCGCCGGGTTTCGACGCTGAATCGCGCGATCGGCGGTGGCGCGGATTTTCCCGGTTCGCTCACCGCCTTGGAACATCGGCTGATGCGTGACTTTGGCGTATCCGCCACCCGCGCTGAACATTTGGCGAGCCACTACGGAACCCATGCAGAGCAGGTGCTGCGCGGCTGCCTTGGTCAGGCGAATGATGTGCCGTTGGGCGTGGGCTGTGCCTATACGAGAGCTGAAATTACCTATCTTGCGGGCTCGGAATTCACGGTCACCCTGTCGGATTTGGTGCTGCGCCGGACCTCGCTCGCGATCACTGGATCGCTGGACGGCACGTTGCTGACCCAGATCACCGAGATTTTTGCCAAAGCCACTGGGCTGGAGCCCTGCCAGGCGGCGCAACAGTGCACTGCACTGACCGAAGAACTCATTCATTTTCACGGTCTGCCGCCGGAGCGGCTGACAGCAGAACAGACACGGAGTAGAAAATGCGTATAAGCACCAAAGCGCGGATGAACCGCATGTTCACCAATGGTGGTTGCCTCGACGTGGCCATCGACCACGGGGTCTGCAACGAACCCAGCTTTATGGTTGGGTTGGAAGATATGCCTGCCGTCATGAATACCTTGATTGACGCGGGCCCAGATGCGATCCAATGCGCCTATGGTCAGGCGGATTTGCTGCAGAGCCGACCCGAGAAAGACAAACCTGCTTTGGTCATGCGCATCGACATGGGCAACCCCTACAATGACCAACGGCATCGGGTGATGTGGTCCATGCTGCAAAATGCTGAGGAGCCGATCATCGGCGCGCTTGAGAAGGACGCGGCTGCTGTTGTTGTGAACCTGTTCATGCTCCCGGATGAACCTGAGCTGTTCCGTCAATGTGTGGAGAATATCTCGAAAGTTCGGGCGGCCTGCGAAAAATACGGCATGCCACTTATGATCGAGCCACTTGTGATGCTGCCAAATGATGTACGTGGCGGCTATCAGGTTGACGGTGATGCCGAAAAGATCGTCACCTTGACCCGGCTGGCCAGTGAAATGGGGGCGGATATCATCAAGGCCGATCCGACAGAGAACCCTGACGATTTCCACCGTGTTGTCGAAGCGGCACGCGTGCCGGTTCTTGTGCGCGGCGGGGGCAAAGAAGACCTGAAGTCGGTTCTGATGAAGTCCGCAGCCCTAATGGCTCAGGGAGCGAAAGGTATGGTATATGGCCGCAATATTTATCAGCACGACAATCCGAAAGCTGTGGTCGCTGCTTTGATGGCGATGATCCATGCCGGTGCAAGTGGCGAAGAAGCATGGGACATTTACAATCGTGAGGGATAAGCAAAAATTTCTGCTTGGGCTAGATGCGGGCAATACGGTCATCAAGGCAGTTCTCTTCGATTTGGAAGGCCGTCAGGTGGCGATGCATGCGCTCGATGGGCAATCGAACACCCCAGAGGCAGGTCATGTTGAGCGGGATCTGAGCGAGCTCTGGGCCAATGCGAAAACTGCTATTCGGGTCTGTCTGGAGACCGCCGGTATTGAGGCTGCGCAGGTGGCGGCAGTTGGCTGTGCCGGACATGGCAATGGGCTTTATCTTCTGGACCGGGCGGGTGAACCGCTAACGGGCATTCAGTCGCTGGATACGCGCGCCGCAAGCCTGGCCGCCGACTTGTCGGATCAACACGGCGCGGCACTGCATGAGATCTGCCTGCAAAAACCATGGCCATCTCAGACGCCTGTGCTGTTGGCCTGGATCAAGCAGAACCAGCCCGCGCTATATGCTCGGGCCGGATCGGTGCTGTTGTGCAAGGATTTCATCAACTTCAAATTGACCGGCAACTTGACGAGTGAGGTGTCGGACATGTCCGGCTGTGGCCTGTTGAAGATGCCCGAGTGCGCCTATGACGACCAATTGTTGGCGCTTTACGGTCTTGAAGAGGCCCGGCCCTTGATGCCACGTTTGATTGATCCGGCAGAAATAGCGGGCCATGTCACCGCCACCGCAGCGGCGGCAACTGGACTGGCCGAAGGTACCCCGGTTGTGGGTGGGTATTTTGACGTTGTTGCCAGCGCCATGGGATCAGGCGTGGTGGCCTCAGGTGAGGCCTCAATCATCTGCGGCACCTGGAGTATCAATCAGGTGTTTACGGCAACCCCGGTGAACGACCCCTCGGTCTTCATGGTGGCGGGCTTTGGCTCTGAGAGGTTCGTCAATATCGAATCCAGCGCCACCTCCGCGGCCAATCTAGAATGGTATGTGCGCGAGTTTGTTGAACGGGGGCAGCATCACGACGATCCCTTTGGCTACTGCAATGCGCGAGTGGCCGAGGTCGCGCCCGCATTGGATGACCCGCTGTTCCTGCCATTCCTGTACGGGTCGGGGCTTGGGGCCGAGTATCGCGCCGGGTTCTTTGGTGTGGCAGGCTGGCATGGCGAGCCCCATCTGCTGCGCGCGCTCTTTGAAGGGGTGATGTTTGAACACCGGCGGCACATAGATGTGCTGCGTGCAGCTGAAGTCCCTTTCAACCACGCTGCTCTGTCTGGTGGTGGGGCGCGAAGCCCGCTATGGCCTCAGATGTTTGCGGATGGTCTGAGGGTGCCAGTCACAGTGGCTGAGGCGCAGGAAACCGGTGCATTGGGCGCGGCCATTGGTGCGGGTGTGGGTGTTGGCATGTTTGAGGACTATGAGGCCGGGATCGCCAAAATGACCCGCATCAAAGCGTCTTATACTCCCACTCCTAAGATGCAGGAGCACTACAACAGTCGCTATGCCCGCTATCTTCAGTTGACCGAAGCGATGCAACCGCTTTGGAGCGCGCCCTAGGTACTTAGTCTCTGCAACTGGTGGATCGGATTGACACTGAAACGATCCGGTCCAGGAACTCAGTTGTGCAGATGTATCTGTAGCGGGTATGGCGGCGTCCGTGCTTCAAAACCCGGAACCAACCCGTAGTCACGTGCGATCAAGTTTACGTTATGTGTTGAGCATTCTGTCCAACGAATAAATTGCTTTTGGGCGTTATCTATTTGAAGTCAAATATTAATATTAGGTTGTGAGTTGTCTGGAGTGACCCGTATCCATTAGATTTTCTCAAAAGACGGTAGGCCTTCAAACTAATCGGTCATTTGCAACATGATGCACCAGCGAGATAGATCCAATTAGGAACGACAGTTCGAAGTGAAATTGACCTCGATGTGAAGTTGATGACGTTCGACCTAAATCATCGAAAATCAATTATTTAGATTGTCCTTGTTTTGTGAAGGTCGCTGCCGCGCGGCCCTGTCTGGCCAGTCGCGTCGAAACATTGGAAGTTGCAAAAGCGGGTTGGTAAATCGCAAAGGTGCGGCAGAGGTCGTCGATGCTGTCGTCCTGACGATATCCGTTGACCAACAAATGCAAGTTGGATAACCGTAAAATAATTACGAAAGATCGCGTTCATTTTTTTAGGGCGTGCTTGTTCATTGATTCTTGAAAATAGGTTCTAAATATGACGCACTCATCGTCGATTTCCGTGAATACCGCTGCGGTTCAATCCCTTTCGACAAAGTTTGATCAAAACGTTGCTTCGTTGTCGTCTTCAGTGGCTCAGCGGGTTTCAGTTCCCAAAGATCTCAACGGCCGTAAGGCGTTTTTGAAGAACCTTGCCGCGAAATCTGCTGCGCGTTTGGCCGCAGGCGGAACAGCTTTGATCCTTGTGTTGTTGAGCACCTCTGAGGCACAGGCGCAGGATGCGACTGGCGTAACCTTGAGCTCCATCGAAGGAGTGCAGTCGGTTGAAATTCTGGCGGACGGTTCAGCGGTCGTTACGATGGAAAACGGCGCTCAGATGCGCCTGCCTGCAGACAGCTTCACCCAAGCGGGCGGTGAAATCATTGTTTCTGACGCTGTCGCTGCTCAGATCGGAGAGGCCGCGGTAGTGGCCGGTGGAGGAAGCATCGGCGTCATTGCTGGTGTTGCGGGCGGATTGGCGGCAGTTGCGGGTGGTGGAAGTAGCTCTTCCGCAGGCGAAACGGCACTTCCCACCCAGGCCGGGTCAGTTGTCGACGGCTATATCGTGAATGCCACAGTGTTTCAGGACGTCAACGGAAACGGCATTTTTGACCAGAACGAACCAAATACAACCACCGATGACAAAGGTGAGTTTAATCTCACACTTGATCCGTCGAACCCGACCGCTAAACTTATTTCGTTTGGCGGGACAGATTCCTCGACAGGGCAAGATTTTACCGGGACGTTGACCGCACCCGCCGGGTCGGACGTGATCACGCCTCTCACAACCCTTGTACAGAGCCTGGTCGAAAAGAGCGCTGAGGACGGCGAGCCCATTTCTGTGGAAGATGCCAATACACAACTGGCTGAGGCTCTGGGTCTCGACGGTCAAAACCTTCTTGAGCTTGACCCAGTCGCAGCGGTTGAAACAGATGGCAATGCAGACGCCTTTGCGGCGGCGGCACAGGTTGCATCGGTTATTTCAGCGGCGGCCGCCGCTCAGGATGATGGCGATGTGGATGGTGAGGCCTCAGGTGCCGCCGCTGCAACCCTGGCAGAACAACTTCTGGCGGCAAATGCCGATGGAAATGCAAACGCTGAAGACGTGCTGAATGACGCTGCTGTTATTCAACAAGCGTTGGAAGACGCGGGTGTAGACAGTGCAGAAGCAAATGGTGTTGCGGCCCAGATTGAGGCGGCCAATGATCTGATCGACAACGCAGCTGATGGTGGGGGTAATGTTCAAGACATTCAGTCAACCATCGAGACTGTGCAAGAAGTTGTGCAAGGCACAGTTGTCGACGCAATTCAGGACGATAACACCGCGCTGGATGAAATTGACGTGGTTGATCAAGTCGACAACTTGGCGCCTCTGCGCCCGGTTGTGCACAAAAGTGTCGGTGGCACGCTTGGCGGTGAAGCGCTCGCAGAAGGAGTGTTCCTGAGCGGCACGGGACGACCAGAAAGCCAGGTGCGTGTCACAATTGGCGATGAGAGCAAAACAGTTGAAGTGGGTTCAGACGGCAACTGGGAGGTCACGTTTGTAACCGCAGAGCTTCCGTCTGAAAGTGGGACATTTGAGGCAGAAGTGAGCGCCGCCCAGTCGGGAAGCTCTACCTTCACCGTGCCGGTCTCGGGGGGAAGTTTCGAAGTGGACCTCACCGGTCCGGCTGCTCCTACGTTTGACACGGTTGCTGAAAACGACATTCTTGAAGTTGCTGAACAAGGCATCGCTTTGACTGTGACGGGCACCGCCGAGCCCAACGCGACAATCGCCGTTACAATTGCTGGCACGACCGTAAGAGAAGAAGTGGCGGGGGATGGCACGTTTAGTGTGATGTTTGATCCGGAAGATCTTCCGGAAGCGGACTTCTCGATCACTGCAGTTGCAACGGATTCTTTGGGGAATGAAGGTCAGGCAGCGACACATTCGGTAGCAGTGGAAGTCCCTGTGCACGTTGTGGAGGGCACCTCGGGTGATGATCTGCTGACCGGCACAGCCGGCAATGATGACATTGATCCCATGGGCAATGCCAGGGGCCACGACAGCATCGTCGGGTCCACTGGAAACGACACCATTGATCTGAGTAATTCGGGTGACGAGAGTTTTGTCTCTCTGGATTACGGCTCGCTCACCGGACCTATCGCAGCTGAGCTTAATTTCGCTGACAACACAGGTACTGTTGATAAAGGGACTGATGGGACAGATACTTTGACCAGCCCGGAAACCACTGCCGAGGCAGATGGGTTCCGGCTTTTGGGCACGTCGGGTGATGATACTTTTACCGTTACCCAAGACGAAAATTACACCTCGGTCCAACTGCATCATGCGGGTGGCGACGATACGGTTAATGCGACGCTGAATGAAGGCAAGCTTCGTTTTGGGATCCTGTCAAACGAGGACGTGACCGCAAATCTAGAGACAGGCGACGTCAACTTTGCCAGCGGATCTGTCGAGTTGAACATCACCGGACCGGTTAGCGGATCTGGCAGGTTCGAGCTTCTCACCAGCGATGGGGATGATTCCGTGATCGGGTCGGATCTGGGCGAGCAGTTTATCTTAGGCGGCGGCACAGATACGCTTGATGCGGCTGGTGGATATGACGTTGTGCGGTATGACCGCAACGGGATTTCAGGTGGGGTCAATGTGGATCTGGCTGCGGGCACCGCAACGGGCACATGGAATGGCGAAGCCTTCTCTCACAGCCTGTCAAATGTCGAAGAAGTGCGTGGCACCAAAGGGGGGAACGATACGCTGACCGCCTCTGACAGTGGATCGCACCTGCGCGGCAACGGCGGAGATGACTCACTTGTTGGCGGTGCAGGTGATGACCTGCTGGATGGCGGCGATGGTGAAGACACCTTTGTAGTAGGTCTCGGCAATGACACCATCCGTGGCTATGTCGATGCCGATGATCAGGTCGATTTCTCGCCTGAACTGACTCCTGAGCAGATCGACACAATGATTGCGGCGGCTCAGCAGGACGGTGACGATGTTGTTCTGACCCTTCCAAATAGCGCCACTGTTCGGATTGAAAACTGGACCGTTGCAGAGCTGCAGGCGAGTCACGCAGGTGGATCGGGTGGTGCGGCAAATCCGATCAACGGCACCTCGGGTGATGACACGCTGACCGGCACAGCCGGCAATGACGCCATCGATCCGATGGGCAATGATGGGGGTGATGATATCATCGTTGGCTCTTCGGGCAATGATACCATCGACCTGAGCAATTCCGGTGGTGAGAGCTTTGTTTCGCTTGATTACAAGGCATTGGATGCTCCGATTGACACCGTGTTGGACTACACCAAAAATCTTGGGACCGTTGATAAAGGGGTCAACGGCATGGATACGTTGACCAGCCCGGAAACCACAGCTGAAGCGGAAGGCTTGTCGCTGACGGGCACCTCAGGGGACGATACTTTCAACGTCGTTCAGGGGACGGACAGCACCTGGACAAAAGTCGCGTTCCAGGGTGGGGACGACACTGTAACGGCGGTTCTGAATCAGGGCACGTTGCGCCTTACAACCACCGATGAGGACGTGACAGCGAACCTGGCGACGGGCAATATAAACTTCACCGGAGGGTCGGTTGATCTGGATGTGACAGGCCCAGTTGATGGGTCGGGTCGTATTGAGCTGGAGACTGGTGATGGGGATGACGCCGTCACTGGGTCGGATCTGGACGAGCGGTTCATCCTGGGCGGCGGTACAGATACGCTTGACGCCGGGGGCGGGCATGACGTTGTGCGGTATGACCGCAACGGGATTGACGGTGGCGTTGCTGTCAATCTGGTCACGGGCACCGCAACGGGCACCTGGAACGGCGAAGCCTTCACCCATAGCCTGACAAATGTCGAAGAAGTGCGCGGCACCAGAGAAGGTGACGATACGCTGACCGCCTCGGACAGCGGGTCGACCCTGCGAGGACGAGGAGGAGACGACTCGCTTGTTGGTGGAGACGGTGAAGATGTCTTTATCGTAGGTGAAGGCCACGACACGATCTCAAACTTTGATTTTGAGGTTGATAACTTGGTCACCCCAGAGGGTGGTTTCGACGGCACATTGCCAGAGTTCACAGAAGTTGAGGTTGGTGGTGAACCGGCAGTACGTTTTGACTTGGGTACAGACAATAGTGTGACGGTGACCGGGATCTCGGAAAAAGGGTTCCAAAACCTTGTGATTGGTCAAGCTCTGTCTCTGTCTCCAGGGGCCATGTCTGATCCTGTCACCATGACGGTCACTGGAAATGCAGATTACGCGCTAATCATTCGTGCCGTGACTGAGAATATGGTGACAAACACCCCAACCGAGCTGGCGTTCGAGAATATCATTCCAAGCGACGGCTTGGCTCGTTTTTCAATCACAGGAACCGGGCTTTCGATCACGGGTGAACCGGGCAGTGAAGTCTTCACTGGGACGGTGTCCTCCGCAACCTTGACTTTGGATGCCAACGAAGTGGTCTCAATCACGGACCTCAATATTCCGATGACCGATTTTGTTGCCATGGTTGACAGCATTCAGGACAATGGCAACTTCAATGCTGGTCTTGGGCTTGGGGAACGAGATCTCATTCTGGTGGCCAATGATGTGGAGCAAACCATTTTCGTGTCCGGTGTTGATCAGTGGATCGAAGTGAACGGCTCTGGAGCAGATACCGTGAGCTTCGACGGTGGTGGCAATGCCGCGATCATCTTGGGTGACGGGAACGATACGGTAAATATCTCGGACAGCACTCCGACAGAGGACCGGGCCTTCATTTACATCGACGCAGAAAGCACCGGTGTAAAAGCGATCAACGGGTTCCGGTTTACCAATGATCCTGAAACCGGGGACCGACTGGTCATCGAAGACACGCGCGGTGACTTCTCGATTGCACGACTTGTGGATGATATCGACGACCAAGATGCGTTGAACGCCATTGCGGATGAGTTGGCAGGTCAAGGTGAATATGCTCTGTTCTATGAAAACTCGGGTGATGCTGTGCTGCTAGAGTTTGCAAGTGGCAACACACTGGGCGACACCGTTGCAACCTTCGCCAATGCCGATGTCAGTGCCTTCGACGGTTCGAACATCGATGGGTACATGAAGTTCCTCGATATCGAACTGCCAGCAGCGTCCGAGCTGGTTTGAGCATGATGTAGGAAACGCTGTCTATGACACTTACTGATGGTCTGAGGCAGCGACCTCTTGTTGAAAAAGACTGCGCCGGGATTTACTGGCGCAGTCCTCTTTCCCACGCGTTTGTGGCACATTTTTCGACTGTTCGACTCAGCATTTCTGAACTGGCGGCGACAAGTCTTGAACTGCCTTGGGCGTTTAGAAGACGACGGGGGGGATGGAGCGCCGTTGCGCTGCTGCGCCCCGTGACGGCAAAACAGTGTCCGTGGTTGAGCACTGACGGGGAACTGGCACTTGATCGAGTTCCCTTTCTGCTGCGCATGTATCCGTTTTGCTTGATGCCTGATAACTCATCGCAAGTCCTTGCCTATTGGAACGACCCGGAGTGCATTTGCTCAGCTGGGCAGCCATTCTTTGAGAATGGACAACTTTCCAGTCCACTCACAAAGGTTGCACAGGCATTTGGCCGATATGTCTCGGGTGTTCAAACCGTTCATCAAATGGGCGCGGATTTGCATGCCGCTGGGGTGCTTCGCGTCGCAGGTGATGCCAGTTCCGAAGCGTCGGAGTTATTCAACGTCGATGAAACAGCCCTTCAGGAGCTTTCAGGAGAAACCTTGAAGGCTTTGATGACGACCGGTGCTCTTGGCTCCGCTCATGCCCAGCTATTGTCACAGCACCATCTGACGAAGTTTCATCGACGTACGCCGAAGGTTTTGTCTGCGGCCGCGCCTGCAGAACCCCAAGCCGAGTGCAATTTTCTAGATGCGCTGGCTGATGACTTTATGTCAGGCGAAGATCTTAGACCGGGAGTATTGGCTCCATGAAACCTTGGCTAATCTGTTTGACTTTTCTCGGGGCAATTTCGGCGTGCGGAACCGTTGAAACAACCCCGCCCATATTGGCAGAACCTGTCTCTCAGGAAACCGCCAAAGATGTACCGCGCGCAAGCAATCTCGAAGGGTCTGTGGCGAATACGCCGTTTGCTGAGCTTGTCAGGGCAAGTGTCGCCAATGCGCCCACCTCATCGGCGGGTGTTGCGAGCATTGTTGCCGCGAGATCGCGCATTAAGGCCGAAAAAGGGGCGTTTCTGCCCCAGATCAACGCCGAGACATCGATCACTTCCGGTGGTGATGCGGTGCCAATCCTGCGGTTGAGCCAGATCATCTACGATGGCGGGAAAGGTGCGGGCCGCGTGGCCTTGCGCCGAAGCGAAGCGCGTGAGACGTGGTTGTCTGAGATTTCAAGTTTGAGTGCTCTGAGTTTTGAAGCTGTCGAAATAATTGTAGATTTGGATCGCAATCGCGCGCTCGAAGCGCAGGCACAAAGAAACCTCGGGCGCACCCGATCTTTGGTGGCGGATCTCCAATCTCGGTTTGATGCAGGAGCGGGGTCGGTTGCGGATCTTTTGGCTGGGCAGGGACGGCAGTCCAACGCGGAATCCGAATTGGCGCAGGCCCAAACCGACGTCGCATTGGCCACGGCCACCTGGGTCGAAGTGTTTGGCGCACCACCCTCCGGGATCCCAAAAATCCCAGCGGCGCCACATCTTGGGCGTCGTTCGTTGGAAGAGTTGGTTGCGCGTAGCCCAAGGCTCAGAGGCCAGATCGCTGCTAGCGCTATTCGTGAGAACGAAGTTACTCTGGCAAAACGGGCCACCCGGCCAACACTATCCGCAATCCTTGAGACTGATTTCAATCAGGGGACGCTACCCAGTGATGCCAATGCGCGTTTGGGCATCGATGTCCCGATTTACAGAGGTGGTATTGCTCGGGCCAATATCGATACTGCAGAGGCTGGTCTTGAACAAAGCCGTGCAGGAGAAGAGGCTCTGCGTCGAGAATTGCTGCGCAGTCTGGCACAGGCCTTGGAAGAGACCAATTCAATTCAAGGGCGCTTGGCGTCGGCGCGTCGCGCAGTTCGCACCAACGAAAAGGCACTTGAGGCCGCGCGGGGGCAAGTCGACATCGGTCGCGGCACGTTGGTTCAGACCTTGGATGCTCTTCGAGAATTAAATACCGCGCAGACCCGTATTATTCAGCTGCAAGCCCAGGCCCGCCGCGCGGAATACGCCGTTTTGGCGGTGACCGGGGATATTCTTGACGCTCTGGGAATTGCTCAGCCCGTTGACCCAACACTGTGAAGTCGAACATGTCCCAAAGATCTGCTGACCTGCTGGTTGCCCATCTCCAGATCCTGACAGAGGCTTTGGGACACGGGTTGTCCGAAGCTGATCTTTTCCGAGTGTTTAAAGGCCAACATGATGCCTACGATGTTCGGGATGCGGTCAGTGCCTTGGAAATGGCGGGGTATCACTCCGAGTTGGGCACCGGTACGTTGCCCAAACTTGATCCAGTTCTGTTCCCTGTTCTGGCTCTGTCGGAAGAGGGCGAGTCCTTTGTTGTTCTTGGCCTCACTGAAGAAAGCGACTTTCAGGTCGTCGACCTAGGCTCAGGGTCAGAGATCCCCCAGATCTGGCCTCGGAAGCATCCTCGTATTCAAGCCGTGAGTTGGATTTTTCGTGCCACCCGCCGCGCGTCAACGGATCGCGAAAAACGTGGTCATCAGGGGCATTGGTTCTGGTCAGCGTTCAGCGATCTACGCGGTGTTTATGTCCAAGTCATCCTTGCCGCGATGGTCACAAGCGTGCTCGGGCTGTCTTCCTCCCTGTTCACCATGGTGGTGTATGACCGCATCCTGCCCAATGAAGCCGTTGACAGTCTTTTGGCATTGGTCGTCGGGGTTGGGTTTGCTCTACTGTTTGATTTTCTGATCAAAAGTCTGCGGTCCCGTTTTATTGATACCGCAGGTAAACGGGCAGATCTGAAAATTGCGGAGCGGCTTTTTAACCAGTTGATGGCGCTAAAGATGAAAGTCCGTGGCGGACAAAATGGACGCATGGCTTCGATTTTGCGGGATTTTGAGGTGGTCCGCGATTTCTTCACCTCTGCATCTTTGGTGGCGCTGGTGGATTTGCCGTTTTTGTTTGTTTTCGTTGCCGTGATTTGGGCCATTGGTGGGCCCCTGGCTTTGGTGCCCGCAATCGCGGTTCCAATCACATTAGCTGCGGGTTTGATTGCACAGCCGTTCTTGGCACGGTTTGCGCGTGAAACGAGTGCGGATGGGCAAACCAAACAGTCGGTGTTGATGGAAACACTGACCGGGATGGAGACCCTCAAGACAACCGGAGCCGAACCGGTGATGCGCGCCCGGTGGAGCGAAACAGTCCGAGCGCAGGCCGAAAGCTCGGGTAAGACACGCATCGTTTCGCAGGGAACTGTGAACTTGACCATGTTGGTTCAGCAGGTCGCCCAGGTCGCAATTGTCTTCTATGGTGTGTTCCTGATCCGCGATGGGGTGATTTCCATGGGCGCGTTGATCGCAAGCGTGATCCTGACCGGCAAAACACTTGCCCCTTTGTCGCAGCTTACTCAGGTGCTGACACGATTGAACCAGGCACGCGTTGCCTATCGCCAAATTGATACGATGATGGCGCAAGAGGTCGAGCGTGATCTTGGGCGACGTTACCTCTCACGGAGCAAACTTTCGGGGCATATCCGATTTCAGGATGTAAGTTTTGGATATGGCGAAGCCGATACCTCGGTTCTCAAGAACATCAATTTCACGATCGAACCCGGTGAAAAGGTCGCCATTCTGGGGCCTGTGGGATCGGGAAAAAGCACTTTGGCGCGCCTCCTTCTAGGTCTGTACGAGCCTGATACCGGGTCAATTTTTCTCGATGGATTGGATGCACGAACCGTGGATCCTGCTGATAAAACCAGAAACATCGGCACCGTGCTTCAAGATTGCTGGCTTTTTTCGGGAACCATGCGCGAGAACATTATCGCAGGGCGCTATGGCATCTCTGACGAGGAGGTCATCGACAAAGCCGCTTTGTCGTTGGCCGACCAAATCGCCAATTCCCATCCGCACGGTTACGATATGGAGTTACATGAAGGTGGGGCCGGGGTCTCCGGAGGTCAACGGCAAGCGATCGCAATGGCTCGGGCGTTGATTGGCGACCCTCCAATCCTGGTTATGGATGAACCCACCTCTGGAATGGATGTGCAATCCGAAGCCCGTGTCATTGAAAACCTCAGATCCTGGCTGTCAGATGATCGTTCCTTGGTTCTCGTGACCCATCGGACGAGCCTGCTTCAGCTCGTTGATCGTGTGATTGTCTTGAACGGCGGGAAAATCACGTATGACGGCAACAAGGATGCGATGCTGGCACGGTCGCGCCAAGGTGCGCGCCCTTTAAAGGAAGCGTGAAATGGCGGGTAGCAACTTTAAGGCCACTGCGCGTGAAATGCATGGACGGCAGGGGCCCGCTGCCGGGATCATTTTGCTGTCTGTCATGGCTCTGATTGGCGTTGTTGTGACCTGGGCGCAGTTCACCGAAATTGACGATGTCACACGCGCTGAGGCCCGTGTTGTGCCGTCACAGCTTGTGCAGGTGGTTCAAGCTGCCGAAACGGGAACCATAACGGAAATCAATATCCGCGCAGGCGATACCGTTGAAGCAAACGATGTCCTGATGCGGTTTGATCCGGTGTTGTTGCGATCGGAACGCGATTCCGCTGTTTCCGAGACAGGAGCATTGTTGTTGCGGCAAGCACGACTTGAAGCGCAAATTGCTGAAACTGATTTTGTTGTTCCTGAGGTCTCCGCATCTGCACCCAGCCTTGTCCAGGCCGAAACAGATTTGTTCCTTGCCGTCACAGCGCATCTCGAAGCAGATCTACAGATGTTAGAGGCGCGGCGGGCAATCAAACAGGCAGAGATCGAAGGTGCACGGATCAGTGTGGCGGTGGTTCAGGAAACCATCGCTCTGTTGAATGAAGAAATCAGCGTCATTGAGCCACTGGTCGAGAAGCGTATCGAAAGCCCTCTGGCGATGATTGGACTGCGCCGCGAGTTAAATCAGCAGGATGGGCATCTGCGCGAAGCCGGCAATAGGATCTTGATGGGTGAAGCCTCTCTGGCGGACATCGACAGCCAGATTGTTGCGCGCCTTTGGGAATACCGTTCTGAAGCCAACCGGGAGTTGACCGAAACACAGGCGCGGCTGGCGGCGCTTGAAACCCGTATTCCTGCTTTAGAGGCCCGCTTGAAGCGCACCGAAATTCGTGCGCCAGCCCGAGGAATTGTAAATCAAGTTCTGTTTTCAACCTTGGGTGGGGTCGCGCAGCAGGGGCAGACAGTCGCGGAAATTGTCCCCTTCGGAGAAACTGTGACAGTCGAAGCGTTTGTGGCACCGGATGACATTGCTTTCATCCGTCCGGATCAAGATGTCAAAGTGCGCATAACGGCCTATGACGCCTCTCGATATGGGGCACTGGATGGTCGGGTTGTTCGGATCGGGGCCGATACAATTCTGGCACCTGACGGGAAAACATCAGTTTATGTTGTAGATATTCAACTAAGTGGATCGTTGACGGATTCCGACGGTGTCGATCTTGAGATCATACCGGGAATGGTTGCGCAGGTTGACATGTTGTCAGAACCGAAGACGGTGCTCGAGTATTTGACCAAACCGATTGTTCGCGTGAAAGAACGTGCGTTTAGAGACTGAGCACCGCTAAAGACGAAGTGCTGGCAGTTGCGTATTCTTCTGCGGCGGCAACAAGGGTGTCGTTTTGCCATTCGCGGCAACGGTAGGAGTTCAGATGAATCTCTTCCGTCTCCTGGTGTCAGATGGTTGAAGACAAGACCTAAGAGCACGGGGAGCTACAGGTCTTTGCTCACTAGACGCGGGGCCTCTGGTACTGTGGTAGAAGCTCCGCAAACCTGGCTTTGCACGGCCACATTTCTCGGCTTGAATTCAGTGTTTTCGGCCGTCTCCAGGTTCTGGCTTGATGGGGAGGGAACGAACGCTTTACTGTAACATCAGACGCCGCCCCCGGTTCCCGAAGAATTGGTAGATGGGTAACGTGGGCAGAAAGAGATACTTGCCAAGAAGCCGGATCAGGCCGGTGGCCTTTTCAGGATTTCCGACGCCAAAGACTGGATTTGGTGCATATTGCAAAACCGCGTGCTCGATATGCGCGGCGACATCAACACCATAGACATCCTGAACGGCGCGCAGGGAGACTTCATAAGATCCCACGGCGGGGCCCGCGCTATAGAACTTTCCATCTGATACCACTTCGGTGCCGGACGGCGTCACACCGAACTTTTTCAGTAGCGGCGTATGATGAAAGTTGGACGTGGCGGTTTTGCCGTCCAGCAATCCCGCAGCGGCGTAGATCAGGGTTCCTGCACAGACAGAAATCAACCCCTTTGCCCCAGGCGCTTGCTTTTGCAGAAATGCCAACAAAGCCGGGTCGCTTAATCGCTGTGGCAGTGTCGCGCCTGTTACAATGAAATCTGCCTGTGGGCAGTCTTCAAATCGCGTTGTTGGTGTCACCTTTGGGCCAAGAAGACACTGAACCGGTGACATATCATGTGACACGACGTGCAGGGTGGCGCCTGGGATTGCTGAAAGAACCTCAACCGCACCCATGACATCAGGAATATAGCTGCCATCCGGTAAGGTTACGGCGATCACTGGTCCCGCTGTATCGGCAAAATCCACTTGTGTCGTGTCTATGTAATCTGGGAACTGCAGTTGGGGGTCATATTCCAAGGTAAGTTCCGCAAATTTCGTAAAGCGTTGGCCGCGAAGCTCTTTTTGAACCTGAAAGGCGGCTTCGATCATCCCGGTTGAACGGCCCGCCGTGAAAAACTTGCCATCCTTCACAGCGCGGCGCTCCATGACAGGAACCGCGCCATAGTTTGCAAGGCGCGATGAGTTGAAATCATCTGACGTTGCGGATACTCCTGAGAGCAGACCGGCTTTTGCCAAAGCCATGACGCCGCCACCGGAAGCCAAGACATGGCTTACTTTATTCACCTGATGTTTCAGATAGTCATGAAGCAACACGTCATCCTGAGCCTCCTCCGGGATATCTGCGATCACAATCACATCCAGATCGGGACAATCCGCAAAGGTTGCATCGGGCACAAAGGTCATTCCGTGCTGCCCCGTTCCCTGCGCCTGCGTCATGCCAACAATGGTGCTTCTGTTTTGCGGATGTATTCCCAGCACGGCTTGCATTTCGCAAAGCTCAGTTTCGTTAAAGCCGGGCATGGCGACATAGCCGATACGTCGGAGTTTCATTGGGATGTTCCTTGCAACAGAGTGAGAGCGGGCTTGCATCCGGCTCGAATTTTTACAGATATTGAGGAAAGTGTAAAGTGAGTCAAGGAATAGACTGTCACACCCTTGTGGACCTTCTCAGTCAGGTTGGCGCGAAGAAGGCCAGCATGAGTGATTTCGCAAAAGCGGCGGGCGTGACACGCCAAACCCTGTACAACCGCTTTGGCACAAAAGACGCGTTACGCGACTGGGCTATCTTGGAATTCATGCGTCAGGTGAACGATACAGCCATTGTCTGCCTCGACACCGCACAAGAGGGGCGTCCCTTGGAGACTATCGAGCATGCCTTTGAACGTTGGGGGGCCGACCACGTCCAAAGGATTTTTCATGCTCCGCACGGTATCGAGATTTTGGAGGCGGGTATTCTCCTGATCACCAATCTGCCCGAAACGCCCATCAACGATTTTGAGACCCACCTAGGTGCGTTCATTGCACAAAACAATCTGGCGCCATCGCCGTCGCAAGCTGCCATGGTTTTGGTCTTTGCCGCCAAAGGTGTCTTTGTCTCCTCGCCGGAAAAACAAACCTTTTCAAATCAGATGAAACAGATCATCCGGACAGTACTAAGCTGAGCACTTGCCTATTGAAGACATCAACGCCATCTGAGCGACCACTTTGAAGCTGATGGCTCAGACGCTTACGTTGCCTTCCCAGACGAGAGATATCCAGGCTCAACGCTAAGGTGGGAGCGTATTGTTGGGTCGATTTGTCGACTTTGAGCCGGATAGATGCCGCAGGCGGCAATGGCTTCTCGGGCAGATACACGTTCGCTCACCCGCTTCCAGATTGCTTTGGCCGCGTAGGGGTGCGGATAGGGGCGCCATGCGAGGCCCATTGTCATACCACGAAGGTATTTCAGCTGTTGGCGATGAGCCGTGTACAAAATGGTCTGTGCGACGCTTCCCTCGTGGGCGCGTTCGTGCTCGGTGATGAAAATTCGGTTGCCCCGCATGGTGACAAGCCCATCATACCGGGAAATTTGCCTGACACTTTTGTCGCCCGACGTGGCGTTCTCGTAGGACCGGCAGATGATGAGACCATCCTTCTCGCTAAATCGAACCAGAGAGCAAAATATGCGCCCCTCCCAGGAGGGGGTGCAAAAGTAGGAATGATAGAACCCAAGGTAGCGGCGAAGATTTTTCAGTTGCCCTGTGTAGGGGGCTAAAAAGGCTTCAGACGTTGTGTCGCCTGTTCCAGGCCCTGTCCGCCGCGTCGCGGCCTCAAACGTCGAAGGGGCGGCAAGCAAAAGTTCCTCTGTGAGGTCAAAGTGCCGTGCGATGCGCCGCAGATTGTGGGCCGACGGCATGCTGGAGCCATTCAGGTACCTGTTGAACTGCTGCCGATTGATCCCGATGTCCCGGCAAATCTGGGAAATGCTGCCATGATCTGCGCAGAGCGAGCGCAGGTTGCTGGGAAAATTTTCGTCCAATGCGATAATCCTTACGCGAATTGACGCTACTTCACTTCGAAAAGCGTCATAATGCTTAAAGTCGCACAATTTGATTTTCGTGAAAACCGGTCACGTTCATTTTCGACACGACAATCAAAGGTGCCGCGCCCATGTCGCAAATTGTAATCGAGAATGAATGGGTTCTTCTAACTGACGGCCGTCGTCTGGCGGCACGAATTTGGCTGCCGGAAGGGGCGGGACCGTTTCCAGCGATTCTGGAATATCTGCCCTATCGCAAGCGCGACGGCACAGCGCCGCGGGACGAAACCACACACACGGTTTTTGCTGAGGCTGGGTATGCCTGTGTGCGGGTCGATATTGCGGGAACTGGCGACAGCGAAGGGGACTTCGATGATGAGTACTCCCATCAAGAGTTGACCGATGGCGAAGACGTTCTCAGCTGGATCGCGCAACAGGCGTGGAGCAACGGAAGTGTCGGTATAATCGGCATTTCATGGGGCGGGTTCAACGGGTTGCAATTGGCCTATCGTCGACCTGACGCATTGAAAGCCGTCGTTACCGTGGCCTCGACCGTCGACCGCTACGCCGATGACATTCATTTCATGGGAGGTTGCCTGCTCAGTGACAATGTCAACTGGGGCAGCCAGATGTTCGCCTACCTGACCCGACCCGCGGATCCTGTGCTGCGCCCGGACTGGCGATCGGACTGGGTGAAACGGCTTGAAAATGTCCCGTTTTCCGCAGTGGACTGGCTGCGACATCCGACGCGCGATGCATTTTGGAAACATGGATCAGTCTGCGAGGATTGGAACGCCATTCAGGTACCGGTTCTTGCCATCACGGGCTGGGCCGATGCCTATGTGAATGCGCCGCCGGCCCTAGCTGCCAACCTGACGGCACCCGCTAAGGCCATGATTGGTCCGTGGGAGCACCGCTATGGTCATATATCAAAGTTGGATCCCGCCGATTTCCATTCCGAAGTAATTGGTTGGTTTGATCGCTGGCTAAAAGGCGAACGCAATGGGGCAGAGGACCTGCCAACCTATCGCGCCTATATGCAGGAACACTTCAATCCCACCAAGGAAAACACACCCCGGCAAGGACGCTGGATCGCTGAGCAGGATTGGCCCTCGCCGAATGTAAAGATGCAGCGTCACTTTCTGGTACCGGATGGCTTTGCCGAGACACCGGCCGCTTCTGAAGTTACAATCGCGAGCCCTGCGCACATTGGTCAGACCGGAGGGTATTTCTGTCCCGGCATGCGGATCGACAATGAACTTCCTGAAGATCAATCCGGCGATGATGCGCTTTCCGTTTGTTTTGACACCAAGCCGCTTGAAGCCCCGTTGGAGCTCCTGGGGAGGGCGCGGTTGCGTATCGCGTTCACCGTGGACAAACCCGTCGCGCAACTGGTGGCGCGTCTTTGTGATGTTTCGGCCGAAGGTGTGTCACAGCGTATTTCCTATCGTCCTCTCAACCTAGGGCATTTTGCCAGCCATGAGACGCCAGAACCTCTGGTCCCCGGCAAGGTCTATGAGGCCGAAATTGAACTGAACGAATGTGCGCATCAGTTGCGGGCGGGCCACCGATTGCGCTTGGCACTATCAACGTCTTACTGGCCCATTGTTTGGCCAGCGCCAGAAAATGCCAAAGTGACGCTGCAGCTTGAAAACTGCGCCTTGCACCTCCCTGTGCGTAGCGTCAGCGAGGAAGGTGATCCGGCCCATCCCGGTCCGGCGCAAGACTTCCCGCAATTGGATGTGGCGGTGCTTCGCGCACCGGACGGACGGTCAGAGCGCAAAACTCTCGCGGATGGCACCGTGGTGCTGGATACTTTCGACGATTACGGAAAAACCTGTGACCCAAATCATGGGCTGATCAGCGGCAGTCATGTGGCCATGCATTACGCCATACATCCAGATGATCCCGCATCGGCGCGTTTCGAGAGCCGATGGAATTTCACTTTTGAACGCAACGACTGGCAGGTCGAGATCGACACGGAAAGCTCGATGTGGTGCGACACCCAGAATTTTTACCTGACCCGAAAACTGCGCGCCACGGAGGGCGCAAGTGAAGCTGAAGTTCTGACGCGGGAATGGTCTGAAACCATCCCACGCGAGCTTCTTTGATCCGATCGAAGGGAGGACCTAATGAAGATCGAATGGACGAAGGCGGCGGTGGGCCGTCGAGGATTTTTGAAAGGCGCCACGGCGCTGGGGGCCGCTGCGGCCCTGCCCATGGGCTTTGGTGGACGCGCGGTTGCTGCAGAGGGAGGCACGCTCCGCGTCAGATCATATGGGGATATGCAGAGCATTGATCCCGCGTTTTCCAAAGGTGTGATTGACGAGGAAATTCACGCTTCGATTTACAACAAGCTGATCCAATATAAGCCCGGCCGTGAATGGGACTGGCAGCTGGATGCGGCGTCCATGATCGAACAGGTCGACCCGACACATATCAAGTTTGCCCTACGTGATGATATCGGCTTTACCGGTGGTCACGGCGCAATGACTGCTGAGGACGTGAAGTTCAGCTTTGAGCGCATCGTTGCGGAGGCAACCGAAAGCCCCAACAAGCCCGACATGGGGCCCTTGAGCCACGTCGAGGTGACTGGCGAGCGCGAAGGCACAATTGTGTTAAACGAGCCCTTTGCTCCGCTCTGGACTATCGCACTGCCTTACATCACCGGCAACATTGTCTCCAAGAACGCGTGGGAGGCCGCTGGCGGCAAAGCGACAACCGATCCACTGGCTGAATCCGGCCCATACCTGCGCGCGAGCTGGTCGCCCAAGGAAAAAACCGTTCTGACGCGCAACCCTGATTGGAAAGGTGAAGCGCCAGCGTGGGATACAATCGAAATCCTTCCGATTGACGATGAGAACACGGCCGAGATTGCGTTCGAGGCCGGTGAGCTGGACTTTACGCGTGTCTCTCTGGGATCCGTTGCCCGATATCGTGACGGTGTGCCCAACGGTGGGACTCTGCTTGAATATCCTTCGCTTTATTACGCCTGGCTGGGTATGAATTTGGATCACCCCAAGTTGCAGAACCAAAAACTGCGACAGGCGATCCAGCATGCGATCGATGTGCCGATGATCATGGAAGCGGCCTATTTCGGCGCGGCAGAACCTTCGACGGGTATCATTGCGCCTGGTCTTGCTGGCAACCGGCCCAAATCGCTGATACCGCCGCAGGCCAACTTTGAAAAAGCAGCGGAACTCCTGGCTGAATCTGGCGAAACCAACGTCACGCTGAAGCTTGATACACTGAACAAAACCACCTTTACGACCGCCGCGCAGGTCATTCAGGCGACGCTGGCACAGATCGGGATCACGCTTGAGGTCAATGTTCTTGAATCCGGTGCCTTCTGGGCCAGCGCGGACAATGAAGATCTACAACTGGTCTTGAACCGCTACTCGATGACCCCGGACCCCTATTATGCGACGGCGTGGTTTACGTCTGAGCAGGTTGGCCACTGGAACTGGGAACGCTTCAGCAACGAGGAGTTCGATAAGATCCACAACTCGGCCTATCAGGAAACCGACCCCGAAAAGCGGGCGGTTATGTACCAGCGGGCACAGGATCTTATGGAAGAAAGCGGCGCCTATCGTTTCCTCACCCATGAGGCTTCGCCAATGGTGCATTCGGCGGGTGTTGTGCCTGCGCTGCGACCCGATGGACTGGCGCTATTGCGGTACTTCGGCAAGGCCTGAGGCTTTTTCCAAACTTGAAACAGCGTGGCCGCCTCAGTGGCGGCTGCGTACTCGAGGAAACCGACGCAGCGAACCCGCAAAGGAGCCACGCGGCTATGTTACTTTACGCAATCCGTCGTTTCGGACTCGCGCTCTTGATCCTGCTCGTGGCGGTAACCGCCATGTTCCTCATGATCCGCGCGGTTCCAGGCGATCCGGTTCAGATCATGTTGGGGCCGCGCGCCACACCGGAATTGCAAGCGCAACTCACCGCTGAGCTGGCACTGGACCAACCCATTTGGAAACAGCTTGCGATCTTTTACGGCAACCTGCTGCAAGGGGATCTGGGCATTGACGTGTTTTCAGGCCGGTCGGTGACAGACATTGTGTTTCGGCAGTTGCCCCATACGCTCGCCCTGATTTTCGCGTCGATCATTTGGTCCGCAACCTTGGGGATCGCACTGGGCGCCTATGCGGCCGCGCATCCCAATACCATTATTGATCGTGCAGCAGCGGCTCTGTCAGTCAGCTTTGTGGCCGCGCCCGCCTTTGTTGTCGCGCTGCTTTCACTGTTGATTTTCGCGGTACATTTGCAGTGGTTTCCAGCGATTGGGGCAGGGGATGGATTTTGGGATCGACTGAACCATCTGGTTTTGCCTGCTTTCGCCATTGGCCTGAGCTGGGTTGGCTATATTGCCCGGCTGGTGCGTGCGTCGATGCTCGAGGTGCTGGGCGAAAGCCATATTCGCACGGCCCGAGCCTTTGGTCTGAGCGAAGGGCGGATTGTGATGATCTATGCCTTGCGGATCGCCATTTTGCCGGTTGTGACCGTGATCGGTGTCGGAATGGGCTTCTTGCTCAGTTCCGCGGTTTTCGCCGAGATCGTTTTCGCCCGCCCGGGACTGGGCAAGCTGGTGATCGACAGCATCACCACGCGCAACTATCCGATTGTCATGGGCTCTGTGCTGATTTCGACCGCGCTTTTTGTGGTGTCGACGGCGCTTGCCGACCTGATCAATGCCTGGCTCGATCCGCGTGCCCGGTCAGCTAAGTAAGGGAGAGCGAGATGTCGAAATCCCGTTCCGAACTCAGCCAGATAATTCATGGTGTGGCCCGCGATCCTTTGGGGCTGATGGGGCTCATGATCGTTGGGACCATCGTTGTCTGTGCCATATTTGCCGTCTGGATTGTGCCTTATGATCCGATTGCAATAAATATCAAGGACCGCTTGCAAGGGCCTTCAATGTCCCACCTCCTGGGCACAGATCAGTTGGGGCGCGACACCTTCAGCCGTGTGATCATGGGGGGCCAGGTTGCGCTCAAGGTTGCGCTGCCCGCCGTCTTTGGTGCTATGGCCATTGGACTGACACTTGGCATGATTGCAGGCTACGGCCCCAAATGGCTGGACAATCTGCTGATGCTTTTGTTTGACACCATTCGATCATTCCCGACCGTGATGTTTGCGCTTGCGGTGGTGGCACTGGTCGGGCCCAGCCTGCAAACCGTGGTTGTTGTTGTGATGGCGACCTCCATCCCGACATATGGCCGTGTCGCACGCACCCAGACGCTCACGTTACGAAACTCAGAATTCATTCTGGCTGAGCGATCCATGGGGGCCAGCATGCTGCGCATTCTAGGGGTGCATATGTTGCCCAATATTATCGGCGTTCTTGCGGTTCTTGCCGCGATGGACATTCCGACCGTGATCGCACTTGAGGCCGGTCTGTCCTTTCTGGGTCTTGGTGTGAAACCCCCAACCCCCAGCTGGGGCGCGCTTTTGAAAGATGGCTATGCCTTGATCAGACAAACGCCCTGGCTGGTGGTCGGGGGGGGCTTGCCCATCATTCTGGCAACGCTTGGTTTCACCTTTCTGGGAGAAAGCCTGCGGGATGTAGTTGACCCAAAACTGAGGAAACAGCGATGACTGAAACACTTCTGGAAATCGATCACCTCAACGTCGACTATGAAACAGCACGCGGAAACCTGCAGGCCCTGCGCGACATCACATTCAACGTCAAGAAGGGCGAAATCGTCGGCATTGTAGGTGAATCCGGCTGTGGGAAATCCACACTGATCTCGTCGATCCTGCGGCTGACAGCTCCGAACACGCGATTTCGACAAGGTGAGGTGCGTTTCAAAGGGTCCAATCTCTTGCAACTCTCTGAGCGCAATATGCGCGATCTTCGGGGCGACGATATTTCCATCGTCTTTCAAGACCCGATGCAAACGCATAACCCGGTGCTGTCGATTGGCCGGCAAATGGTCGATATTCAACACCGTTCCAAAGCGTCAAAGTCTGAGAAACTCAGCAAAGCTGCGCAAATGCTTGGCGCCGTGGGCATTCCAGATCCAGAGGCGCGGTTGAAACAATTTCCGCATGAATTTTCGGGCGGGATGAGGCAGCGGATTGCCATCGCTATGGCATTGATGAGCGAACCGGACCTGTTGATCGCTGACGAGCCGACGACGGCGCTTGATGCCACACTCGAAGTTCAGATCATCGAACGTTTGCAGAAGCTTCAGCAAGAGTTTCACTGTGCGATCCTCTTTATTTCACACCATCTGGGCGTCATTGCCGAGCTCTGTGACCGTGTTGTGGTGATGTATGCGGGTGCAGTGGTGGAAAGCGGTGACGTGCGTGAGATTTTTCACAATCCCAAGCACCCCTATACGCGCCGGTTGATTGACTGCGACCCGGGTCACATCAAAGAGCGCGCCCGCGTGTTGCCGACCATTCCCGGTGAGGTGCCCGATCTGGCGAACTTGCCTGGTGGCTGCATCTTTCGCGACCGATGTGATCAGGCGCTCCCACAATGCGCTGTGGATGTGCCACCGCTGGAGCAATTGACCGCAGGGCATCAGGCGGCGTGCTGGCTCAACCAAGAGGAGGTGCATGCATGACTCTTTTGGATGTGAATAATCTGCAAACCAACTACGGCGCAGTCAATGTTCTGGCCGGTGTGAGTTTCTCAGTTGAACCCGGCGAGACCTACGCCCTGGTTGGGGAAAGCGGTTCGGGCAAGACAACCGTGATCCGTGCCATTGCCGGGCTGGCCCCGGCGCAAGAAGGGTCCGTGACGTTTGAGGGGCAGGAAATCCGTGGATTGTCTGAACGCGCCATGCGGCCTTTGCGCAAGGATATTGCAATGATGTTTCAGGACCCGGTGGGCAGCCTGTCGCCGCGCTTGACCATCGGCAGCCTGATCACCGAACCCTATCGTATCCAAGGCATGAAGGGTCGAGATCTTGGTGCAGAGGCCAAGCGTCTTTTGGAAATGGTCAATCTGCCTGCGCATTTTGCGGATCGATATCCGTATCAGCTTTCAGGCGGTCAAGCGCGCCGCGTGGGTGTCGCTCGGGCACTTGCTCTGGAACCCAAACTGATACTGGCGGATGAACCCACAGCCGGTTTGGACGTGTCTGTTCAGGGTGAGCTTTTGAACCTGATGAATGATCTGCGCGAAAAGCTGGGTCTGGCGATGGTGATCATCACCCATAATCTCAATGTGGTGCGGCATGTCGCCGACCGAATGGGGATCATGTATTTGGGTCGTTTGGTTGAGGAGGGCGCAACCGAAGCGATTTTTTCCGAACCGCGACATCCCTATACGCGCTGCTTGCTGTCGGCCAATCCAGAACCAGACCCCGATGCGCGGCTGGACCGCATCGCGCTCAAGGGAGAGCCCCCTAGTCTTCTGAAGCGACCTGAGGGATGTGAGTTCCGCGAACGCTGTCCCTTTGCCAAAGACTTCTGCATCCAGACCCCAACCTGGGATTTCACCAACAATCGCGGCATCCGATGCCTCGCTCCCTTGAGTTGATACCAAAGACAACGACCCCGACATGACAAGCACTTTGTATTTTAACGGTCCCATCCTGACGATGGATGCGGACAACACCCAACCCGAGGCCATTCTCACCAATGGAGAGAGTATTGTGGCCGTTGGCCGGGCGGCTGATCTGCGTGACCGGATGCCAGCGGGCACGCGGGAGTTTGACCTTAAGGGTCAGACGCTTATCCCCGCGTTTATCGATCCCCATGGGCATTTCCCAGATCCCGGGTTCATTCGCCTGTTCCGAGCGGATCTGTCTTCGCCACCACGTGGTGACTGTGCCGACATCGCGACCGCTCTGACACGTTTGCGCGCAAAGGCCGAAGAAACCCCAAATGGCGACTGGGTCATGGGGGTGCTGTTTGACAACACCGCTATTGCGGAACAGCGGATGCCGACACGTGCCGAGTTGGACGATGTGTCGACCGCGCACCCCGTCTGGGTGATCCATGCCTCGGGTCACAACGGCGTGGCAAATTCCGTGGCGCTGGAGCGGCATGGCGTTGACCGCGATACACCCGATCCTTTGGGGGGGCGGTTTGGCCGAGACCCGGAAACCGGCGAGTTGACGGGATTGATTGAGGGCATCTCGGCCATGGGTGAGATGGGGGACACGGATTTTCTCATTGATCGTGATCGGTTCTGGGCCGGGTTCAATGCCACTCGTGATGAATATCTTTCGTATGGAGTCACCTACGCTCAAAATGCGTGGACTTCCCGTAAGATGTTGGAACACTTTGCGTCTTTGCCTGCAGATCAAGATCCGGGATACGATCTGATGCTGTTGCCCATAGGCGAAGAAGAGCCCGATATGACACATGGGCCAGATGCGGTGAACTGGCCCGGAAATCCGCATTTCACTCTCGGCCCTCGCAAGCTTTTTACCGATGGGGCGTTTCAATTGCAGACTGCCATGTTGTCGGCACCATACCACAAGCCGGTCGATCCGGATCACCTCTGTGGCATGGCCTACGCGGATGGGCCGGCACATCAGGCCGAGGTCAAAAGGCTGCACAATCTTGGGTATCAGATCCACTGCCATTGCAATGGGGACGCAGGAGCCGACATGTTCATCGACGCGGTCGAGGCCGCTATGGGTGACACGCCACGCGACGATCACCGCCACACGATTATCCACGGCCAAACGTTGCGGGATGATCAGCTTCACCGCATGGCGCAACTTGGCATCACGGTAAGCTTCTTTTCCGCCCATATCCATTTCTGGGGTGATCGGCACTTTGACACCTTTCTAGGGCCTGAACGGGCACAGCGGATTTCTCCTGCGGCCTCGGCAGAACAATGTGGCGTACGCTATACCATTCACAATGATGCGTCGGTCACGCCAACACGTCCGATCCATCTCGCGCATTGTGCGGTCAATCGTATAACGGCCTCAGGCCGAATACTCGGGGCCGGGCAAAAGGTGTCGGTCTTGTCGGCCTTGCGCGCGCAGACCATTGATGCGGCCTGGCAGGTGTTCAAAGACACCGAGCGCGGCTCGATCGAAGTGGGAAAACTTGCAGATTTCGCGCTCCTGTCTCGCAATCCGCTCGAAAACCCGCAGTGTTTGAATGAGACATACGTCACGACCACTATTCGTCGCGGCGTTGAGGTTTTTCATCGCCCCTTCGACACAGAAGAGGTGACGTAACATGTCTAAACCCAGAATTGCGATAGCCGGCTTTCAACATGAGACCAATTGTTTCGGCGTGACCAAAGCGGGTCTGGTAGAGTTTGAAATGGCAGACTCATGGCCCGAGCTGTTGGCGGGGGACCGTGTCATCACCGAAACCCGCGGTATGAACCTGCCCATCGCTGGATTTGCCGCAGCGGCCGAAGCGGCTGGTATGGATGTTGTGCCCCTCCTCTGGTGCGCGGCCGAGCCATCCGCGCATGTCACGGATGCGGCTTTTGATACCATCTCAGGGATGATCTTGGACGGATTGAAAGTGGCCGGACCGATTGAAGGTGTGTTTCTAGATCTGCATGGCGCGATGGTCACCGAAAGTTTCGCGGACGGTGAAGGTGAACTTCTGCGCCGGATCCGCACTCTGATCGGTGAGACAATTCCTGTGGTTGTAAGCCTTGATTTACACGCGAATGTCTCATCAGGTATGTGTGAACTCACTGATTATCTGGCGATTTTTCGAACCTACCCACATCTCGATATGGCAGACACTGGTGCGCGATGTTTGCCAGTTCTGCAACGTTTGTTGCGAGGTGACACATTGAGCAAGGCCTTTCGACAAGTGCCCTATCTCATTCCTCTGCACGCCCAATTTACGGGTGCTGCCCCCTTTGACGGCTTGTATGGCATGTTGCCAGAGCTGGAAGGCAAGGGCTGCTATTGTGACATTGCTTTGGGGTTCACCGCGGCGGATTTCGCGGACACCGGCCCGTCCTGCGTAGCCTATGCAGACACACAGGCCGCTGCGGATAGCGCCGCTGATCAAATCCTCGATGCTTTTTTGGCGATAGAGTTGCAAATCGACCACGCTATGTTGTCGTTGGATGAGGCTGTCTTGGCAGCCCAACACGATATGCAGCGACCGCTTGTCTTGGCAGATGTGCAGGACAATCCCGGGGCAGGGGGTACGGCTGACACCACCGGGTTGCTTCGGGCGCTGCTTGAGGGGAATTGCGATGGCGTTTTGATGGGGCTGTTTCATGATGCCGAGGTGGCCGAAACTGCCCATAACGCCGGAACAGGCGGATGTTTTCAAGCCGTTTTAGGAGGGAAATCCGGGTCGGAGAACCAAAGGCCTCTCGCATGTGAGTTCGAGGTGCTGAGCCTGAGCGATGGTCAGTGCCGTTATTCTGGAGACATGTATGGCGGTGGCATTGCAACACTTGGCAAAAGCGCGGCTCTGAGAGTAGCCGGAAGAAACCACCGGCTTGATATCGTCGTCACCAGCCTGCGCAATCAGTGCCTCGATCTGGCGCAGTTTACGCATCTTGGGTTGCGTCCTGAAGATTACAAAACAGTGTGCGTGAAAAGCACGGTCCACTACCGCGCGGCCTTCGATCCAATCTCTGGGGGCACGAAAGCTGTGGCCTCTCCGGGCGTTTTTATCTGTGATTTGAAGAAAGTACCCTATCAGAACCTGCAACCAGACAAGGTCAGCCATAGAACCGCACACTGATGACTGGCTGCGTAGGCCGATGGTGCTGGTGTCAAAGCTCACCGCCGGACCCGAAGTTACCTCGGGAGTACGGGTTGTTCTAGATGGACCCCAGATTACAGATCTGACGGCCCACAGAGTGTTCATATCGCCCACGGCAAGATGATGTGAGACGCGAATAAAAGTTGATCCACTGCCCCCTCTCGCGGGCGAGCGCGCAACACCGATTATCTTCTAGCTGTCAGACAGTCATTGGGGGAGGTTCAAATGGCCTTCGCGCGTTTTTGGCGCCAAACCAAAAACGCGGAATTTGCCTTATACTGCTATGGGGCGTGGGCCTTTGACCTTTCCTTCTGACGTGAACAGCAGAAAAATTGACGGCAGCGCGAACAGAGTGAACAGCGTGCCGATGCTCATACCGGCGACAATGACAATTCCGATGCTGCCGCGTGCTTCTGCCCCCGGGCCTTCGACCAGCAATAAGGGAAAGTGCCCGACGATGGTGGCGCATGTGGTCATCAAGATGGCTTGCAGCCGTGACTGAGCGCCTTCAATGATTGCGGATGTACGGTCTTTGCCCTGTTCAATCAGGTGATTGGCAAACTCTGTAATCAGGATCCCGTTTTTGGCTACCAGCCCAACAAGGGTGATGATGCCGATCTGTGAATAGATATTGATCGATGTCAGCCCGAGGAATGCGATCATAACAGCACCCGACAGAGCAAGCGGCACAGAGCCTAGCAGGATAATCATCGGCGAGCGGAAGCTGTTGAATTGCAACACCAGTGCCAGATACACCACCACCAATGAGATGAGCATCGTGATGACGAGGCTGTTGGCCTCTTGTTTGATCTGGCGCGACACTCCGGCGTAGTCAATTGTGTACCCTTCGGGGAGGATATCAACAGCCGCCGCTTCGAGCGCCTCAAGCGCCTGAGCTTTGGTGGTTCCGGGCATCACGCCACCAGTCATGCGGAACGAACGTTGCTGATCGAACTTGCCCAAAACACGCGGCTGCGCCACAACGCGAATATCTGCGAGTGTGCTCAAAGGCACCTGGGTTCCATCGTTCAGGCGGATGCTGAGCGCTGCAAAGGCGGCGGGGTCTGAACGAAATGCCCCGGCCGCCATGGGGATGACCTGATAGGCGCGGCCGTCCGCATCAAACCGATTGACATACCGGTCTGAGAGCAGTGTCGACAGCTGGGTCGAGATCGCCCGGCTGGTCAACCCAAGCTCAGCAAGGCGTGGGTGGTTGTAGTCCAGTTGAACCACCGGCAGATCGGTTTTCAGATCCGTGTCCACGTAAAGAAACTTTCCGCTCTCGAACCCAGCGGCCAGAAAGGCATAGGCCAACCCTTGCATCTCGTTGTAATCGCCGGGTCCTTTGACAACCATTTCCACGTCAAACTGTCCCGCTGTTGGCAGGGCACCCCCGACAAACGGTAGTGCCTTAAGCTCGCCCAACTGGCCAAGGGCTCCGTAGAATTGGGGCATGATGTCTTTGACGTTCTGGTCACGTTCGTGGAACTCTTTGAACACGATGCCACCAAATCCACCTTCCTTGGTGACAATTTGCCAAAAGCTCTCGGCGCCGGGCAGAGACAGGCCCAGATCCACCAGTTTATCCATGCCGGCGTTTGTTGCCTCAAGCGAACTGCCGGGGGCGGATTGAACCACAACACTGATCATGCCCTGATCCTCAACTGGGGCCAGTTCTTTTGCCGAAGACATGTAAAACGGCACCACCAGTAGCGAGAAAACCAGAGAAAATACAAGGATTTGCCCCTGCCAACGCAGCATATGCCGCAGTGCAGCCGCGTAGGTCTGCGCAAGGCGGTCAAATAGGGCGTTGACCCGACGGGTCAGCCAGGGGTCGTCACCGCCACCACTGGTGAGATACGCGCTCATGAGGGGCGACAGAACCACTGCAACAATCCCCGACATCAGGATTGCAATGGCAATGGTGAACGCGAACTCGTGAAACAACGCACCGGACAACCCTGCGGTAAACCCGATTGGCACGAAAACCGCGGCAAGCGTGAAGGTCATGGCAACGATCGGGGCAAACAACTAGCGTGAGCTGAGCAACGCAGCCTCGATGCCAGATTTTCCTGCGCGTTTGTGCCGGGCCACGTTCTCGACCACGACAATGGCATCATCCACGACCAGCCCAACAGACAGCACAATCGCAAGGATCGTCAGAAGGTTCAGGGTAAACCCAAACGCATACATCGCCATCATGGCGCCCAAAATGGACAAGGGGATCGCCACAAGCGGCACAAGGGCGGCGCGCAGAGATCCCATCATCAGCAAAATGACCAATCCAACGAGAACAACCGTTTCTGCCAGGGTCTTGAAGATCTCGGTCAGAGCGGCACGCATGTAGTCTGTGCTGTCGTAGACGATGGATATGGTCATACCGGCGGGCAGGCCTGCGTTTATCTCATCGAGCAAGACGTAAAGTTCATCTCCAATGGCAAGCTCGTTTGCGCCGGGCAGCGGCCAAATCGACAGAAAGACCAGTTTTTCCTTTTCGGTTCTGGCGTCCAGCGGAGTGATGTCTTCACCCATCTCGACCTGCGCGACATCCGAGAGCTTGAGCGGATAGCCATCCAAGTCCCGCAAAACGAGGTTCTGAAAGTCCTCTGCGGTGCGCAGGCTTGAGTTGGTCAGAATGTTCAGCTTTTGTTGGCTGCCCTCCAAATTACCAATCGCTGCCACCAGATTGTTGTTTTGTAGCGCCGCCATAACGTCTTCTATGGGCATATTGACCGCCTTGAGTTTCGGCAGGTCCAGCCAGATGCGCAAAGCAGGTTTGCGGCCGCCTTCCAAGCCAACGCGCTGTACCCCGGTGATCGAGGACAAAACCGGCAGAACATTTCTGTCCAGATAATCGGTCACCTCATGGCGCTGCCAATAGGGCGTAGAGGCCGAAAGATAGAACGAAGCGGCAGATCGGTCGGCACGTTTCACCGACACCGCAGGGTTGTCTGCCCCCACGGGTAACTCTGAGCGTACTTTATTCAGTTCCGCTGAGAGCTGCGCCATGGCCCGAGCGCTGTCTTCGCCGAGTTTCAGCCAGGCCGTGACCGTGCTTTGCCCAGAAACCGTGTTGGAATCGACGTAGTCCAGCCCTTCGATTGCGGTGGTCGCCTTCTCGATCGGATCGGTGATGAAGCCCTGAACCACCTCGGCAGAGGCCCCGGTGAAATGGGTGCTGACCTCAATGGCGGCACTTTCGATGACGGGAAATTGGACTACCGGAACCCGCAGGGCGGCAAACATGCCACCAAACAAGACAACCAAAGCCAGCACAGCAGACACAACAGGCCTGCGGACAAAGATTTCCATGAGTTTTCTCTTTTACCAGTTGCCGGTTTGCTCGGAGGCGTCGGTAAGATCGTCGACCACATAGGTCAGCACACCGGGGTACAATTTGAATGCACCGTCCGTGGCGACGTGATCTCCGTCCGCCAATCCCTGGGCAATCAACACCCGCTCGCCCATGTAATGCACCTGAGCAACGGTGCGCGGCTTGGCGCGAAACGCCCCGGTTTGATCGGTTGCCTCCAGAAGATTGACAAATGGCCCGTAGGTTCCTGACTGCAGCGCGGAAACTGGCAGATCAACTACGTCAAGCGGTGCATTCAAAGTGAGACCGACCTCGACAAAACTGCCATGTGTCAGGCGGTCTTTTGTGGTTTCAATGCGCGCGCGGTAAAGCCGGGTGCGCGTGTCAGACGCGATCTCAGCATCTCGCGAGATGATCTGCCCTTTCAAGGCGGGCTCAGCGCCCACAAAGACCTGAATCTCATCGCCCAGTTTGAGTTCGCCCAGGAACTGCGGCAGCCGGAAATCAACCCATAGCACATCACTTTGGTGGGTGATCTGAGCAACCTCGCTTCCGATCATGAGATATTGACCCGCTGTCAGTTGTCCGGGTTTTGTCACCCCCGCAAAGGGCGCCAAGATGGTCTTTTGAGCGATGGTCTGCTCGATGACGCGCATTGCAGAAAAGGCAATGTCATAACTCGCTTGTGCCTGATCAAGCCGAACCTTGTTGGCGTTGCCGCGCTCATACAGGGTCTCGGCCCGCGCAAGATCCAGTTTGGCCAGTTCGACCTCGGCACGAGCGCCAATCAACCGAGCCTGTTCACTCGCGATATCAAGCTGGACCAACATCTGACCGGCAACAACGGGCTCACCGGGTTCAAACCCCAGCTCGACAATACGACCCGCATGTTCACTTTGCAGAACAACCCTTTGCGGCACGATGACCTCTGCGGACAATCGGGTGACCGGCGAGAATTGTGTGACTTTGGCCGTGAGGGCTTCGACACTTTCGGAATGTTCCGGATAGCTTTCACCGGCGGCAATTGCTGCCTCGATCTGGCTGAATTTCACATAGCCCAAGCCACCAATCACGCAGCCCAATAGGCAGGCCACAATGACCCATCGCAGGAAAATCATGAATGTCTCCTTTTTTGCTCGCACCGAGCATTGACGTGTCGACCTTTGCGACAGTCATCGAATTCGTTCAGAGGTGACGAAACACCATGGCTGCAAGGATCACGCTCCATATCCCCATGGAAATATGCGACCATCTTGCAATGTTGTGGGCCAGAGCTGAGCGGAGATTATCTTCCTCCATCTGTTCGGAGGCCTTGAGCAGTTTGCGCCAGCCCCTGCTCACCGGCCATGCACCAATAAGGAACAAGACAAGGGCCAAGGTTGCGCCCACATGGATAGCAATCGGAGCGGTTTCCCAGTCTCCGGTCAAAGAGACCAGCCAAATGCCGGTGGACAGTGTCATCACACCGGCAAAAGGCCCCAAAATGGACACCGCTTTGACGCTTCGGAATGAAAGATCATCTTGACCGCCCCGTGCAAACATCTTGGCCAGCCGACCGGATGTTGCGTTTTGGCTGAGCCAGATTGCGGCGAACAAGATATGTAAAAAACGGGCAAGAAGATATGCGTCCATAGCGACCTCGTGGAAAACCTCGGCCATAGCCCGAGGGGGTTCTTGTCAGATGCGCTGCATATCACTGTTCAAAATGGCGATAAATTTCTATATTTGTAAAGCTGATGTTAAAAAAATGGACGTATAATGGCACGCTTCCCCAGCGCGGATCGCCTTTTGGAATTCAAAACCATTGTTGAGGCCGGAAATATTTCTCAGGCGTCCGAGCAGCTTGGCCTGACGCGCCCGACGTTAAGTCGCAGGTTGACCGAGCTTGAAGACGCGCTCGATCTCAGGTTGTTGCAACGCACAACGCGGGACCTCTATCTGACGCCCGCTGGCAAAGAGCTTTATATGCGGGCCGAGCGCATTGCAGCGGATATCGAAACAACCTGGCAGGTCATGAAACAGCACGATCATGAGCCGCGCGGGCCGCTTAAAATATCTGTTCCGGAGAGCGAATTTGCTGCAGCTCCGCTGTTTACGGATTTTGCGCTGGAATTTCCGAAGGTTGAGCTGGATGTCGTGGTGACCAATCGTCGAACCGACATCCGCGAAGCAGGTATCGATGTGGCACTGGTGTTCGGCGATGTGACCGACAGCTCTTTGATCGTCAAAAGCATCTTCACAAACAAGAATTTTGCGATGGCCACGCGCGGCTATCTTGAGCGCAAGGGTACGCCGCAATCGCCCAAAGAGCTTGAAACACATGACTGTATCGTTCTTCGCGATTCAGATGGGCTGCCCCAGCTGCGCTGGCCGCTGACCTCTGGCGGGTCGGTCAAAGTTCGTCCCCGAATGCTGTCAGCGGGATTTTTCCTAATGGTTCAAGCTGTTAACAAAGGGCTGGGGATTGGTATCCTGCCCGAAAACGCGTTGACCAAGAACCCGGATCTTGTCGCTCTTTTCCCTGAAAGCCTCTGTCGCGTGTCACAGCTCAAGCTGGTCTATGTCGAGCGCAAATATCAACAACCACATGTCCGCGCGTTCATCGAACGCTCGGAACAATTTTGGAAGAGGTGGTTGTTGTCGTGGTAGGCCGATTGCAACGGATGACATACGCATCTTTTTGCTGATGATCCCCTATATGTTGGGACGAAAGAGTAAGCGCCGTCAGTAAGTTGAAACTTCTTGACCGCTTCGGCTTCGCGCGCCAACGTCACTCAATGTAACTTAGCCGATTTGGCGCGTTAGCGATGGCCCCGGCAATGTTTTGCACGCCTCACAACGGATCGTTGCGGAACAGACCTACCAAGCAGGCAGCTTGCTCGATCCCGCCGCTCCCGACCGCCATGTGCGGGAGGAAGTCGCCCTTGCAGCGAAATGCAACTCAGGTGGGCAGCACTTCGGCATTCGATAATCTGGAGGAACGGCAGCAAAGGGCCGTTCTCTTCGATTATCCCGCCCCGGTCTAGTTCGATGCCGGATTGCCTCGGAGATCGTCAAGGAGCCGATTTAGGGCAGCCGCATACTGCCTGGTCTTGTCGGAGCTTCGATACTCTCTCTTTGGGAATCTCTCTTTTTCCAGCCAGCGCTGTTCCCCCAATGCGCGGGACATTCAATCCCGGTTGGAGGACCACTTTCAGGGGCTCAACCCACACTCAAACTGCGGCACATGCCTGCTTTACCATCGGCTACTTTGATCACCCTAACTGTACAAAAATCCGACCATCGCGTATATCAACTGGGTAGGTCTTGAGATCTTCGTGGGCGGGGGCCGACAAAGCTTTGCCTGTGCAGATATCGAACCGTCCGCCGTGTAGGGGACATTCGATGACACAATCGATCACCAGACCATCTTCGAGAGTCTGTTCTTCGTGGGTGCACATCAAATCTGTGGCAAAAAACCCTTTTTCCGTGTTGTAGATCGCGATTTTGCGGCCCTCGTGTTCCCACCCGATCAGGTCTTCTTCGTCGATGTCATCGGTGGCGCAGGCATCTATCCATTGGCTCATGGTATTGGCTCCGGGTTCTAGAGTTCTTTGTTCAGCAGCTCGTCTTCGAAGGGGTAACGCGACAGAGTGATCGGCCCGCTGTCGGTGACCAGAACTTGATCTTCCAGCTTGATCCCTTCGACACCCCCCACTTCGCCCACGTAGCTTTCGACGCAGATGACCATGCCGGTCTCAAGCTCTCCGTCGTAGAATTCGGGATTGTCAGGGGAATGCAGAATGACCGGCCATTCGTCGGCCATGCCGATCCCATGCGCCATGCAGGGATAGGGCTGATCGCCAAAGCCTGCTGGCACGATGTGACGGTTCAGAGCGATGTCCGCGAAGGAGGCGCCCGATTTCATCAGCGGCGTGTTTTCCATCACTTCGGTATGCGCCATGGTATAAAGCTTGCGCTGATAATCTGAGGGTTTACCCGGCCCGCAGCGATAGGCGCGGCTGATATCGGCGCCATAGCTGAACGGCCCGACCATGCCGCAATCAAACACCACCAGATCGCCTGCGCGTATCATCCGACTGGAGGCTTCTTGCTGCCATGGGTTCGTCCGCTCGCCGCTGGCCAGCAGGCGGTAATCCAACCACTCACCGCCGCCTTCGATCAGTGCGGTCCACATATGCGCCCAAAGCTCTTGTTCCATCACGCCGTTGCGCAAAGCGTCACGCATCCGGGTCATACCATCCTCTGCCACGGCAATGGTCATGTTCATGTGTTGAATGTCACTGAGAACTGAC
>JAGDYZ010000030.1:0-15768 GCA_049116335.1 Pelagimonas sp.
AATGTGATCATCCGGGACGGAACAATGAACCGCACCCAAGACGGGGCAACACCTTGTTTGGCGATCACCCCCAATGCCCGTAAATTGGTGTCAGACAGCTCGCTATCATCGTCACCTTTGGGGCGGCAGTAGGGCACACCTACATCGGTGTAATGAAACCGCGCCAACGGCAAATCATCATCTAGCGTTTCATAAGTCTCCAACGCCTCAAGTTTGCGATAGACGAGTTCTGACCATTTCGCGAATGTTGCCGCTGCGCCGTTTAAAGACCAACTCGCAATCTCCGAACCCCGGATATTGCTATCGCCGAGCGGCACAAGTTCACCGCCTTGCTGCGCTTCATGCAACCAACCACCAGCGCCACGATATGCAGCACGGTTAAACTCGTTCTTATGGTGAGGCCCAATCAGAGATCCACAGTGCGGGCATTCCATCTCTGCGCCCTCACCCGCCTCCATTGCAGGTAGTTCGGCATTGTAGCGCAAACGGTCAACACGAGGCTCAAACACCTCGCCGCAGTCACGGCACTCCCAATACCAACGCCCTCGCGTGCCGGTATTGTACAGCAATACGATCCCATGTTTGACCGGCGGCAATTCATGCGGAGCGCTCTTTCGAGGCTTCCAATCAGGCTTAGTCACAGGCCATGCGGGCGTGCTTTCAGCAAAAACAAAACCTCGGCTCAGATAGGTCTTGATCCGCTGCTTAGCCATATCGAAAGGCGAACCCTCAGGCGCGTCTTTTCGAACACCAAGTTCCGGCGGGAAATGGTCATAATCGGTCAACGCAACCAAGCGGTACTTGGACGAAGACAACTGTTGCGGCGTCGGATAACCCAGCATCAAGCGCATCCCTAAGAAACGCTTACGTGCAAACGTGCTATCATCACGCCCCTTACCCAAACGGCGATAGACCTCAGGGCTATTTTCGATCACCGGATTCAGCGACTCTTCCACCCAGCGATCACGACTTGGCTTGTCCATGTGCATGACAAGCACGGGCGCAGGATCACAGATGACCGGGTGCAAGGCCGTTGTAATCAACGCCATAGTTTTCCCCGCCTGCGACGGCCCTACAAACGCACCGCCCCGATAGAGCCGGTTCTGAATCGTGTTTGCAGGCTCCACCATGTAGGGCGTTACGTCCGCATCATAGTTTTGCCAGACGCCGCGCGCTTCAACACGAATGCTCGCTTGCGCCGCCTCAATTGGCGTGATCCGGCTTGGCGCATCCAGAATAGGTAGGCAATCCGCCAAAACCTCTCGCGCTCTGGCGTGCGGAGGCAATGGCGGCAGATCCATGATCTGCCCCAATGCGTGATCCCGATTTGTCAGCATGTTTTATTCTTCGCGCGAACCGCGATCCTCAAAGTCAATTACCTCGGCGGCCCGATATCCAGCGCGCTCTAACTGCAGACGCATTTCATCAAGCAGGCCATCAAAGTAGCTTTGCGCCTTTTCGGCTTGGCGAGGGCTTAGACTGAATTCTTGCTCCAACCAGTCAGGCGTATTCATCACCGTGTTGCGTACTGTGCCCAATAGGTTTTCCAGCAGCTCGGCCACATCGGCCCGCTTCACTTGTTCACCACGCTGCAGAGCCGCCTTGTCTCGAATGATTACCGCCTCGGACCACTCGCGAACTTCTTTCGCGCTCATGTTCGCCTCGGCGGCGTCCTCATCCTCATCACCAACGAACAGCATTGCTTTTTGAGCGGCGCTATCCGCCTTTGCCGAGGCTTTGGCCTGATCTTTTGCGTCACGCCACAATCGCCAAGCGTAACAATGCGAGAACCGCAGCTCATAAGACTTGCCATTCCCGCCGCGTTGCTCGACCGGCATACCGGCATCAATCCATTTATTCACCGTGACAGTGCTTGTGTTCATGGCTTTCGCCATCAACTGGATATTGAACGCCTCGTCATCGATCCCGTCAGGCAACGGATAGCGTGACAGGTCAAGCAGCCCCCCATCTTCCAACGTGATAATCTCAGGCATTTCATCCCCCAGTAAGTGAAACAACAACAAGAACCACAACCTAAGCACCTGAAAAACAACACAAACATGCACGGGCCGGGGTGCGAATTACCCGCGTGCGGTCATATGCCAGGAAGGACCCCAGCGAATGAATTACAAATTCAGGCTGAAGTTACCTTCATCTCGTCAGTTAGAGTCTTAGGTTGGTGAATTCATTTAGTGAAACTCTTCAAACCCTCTGTATTTGTGCCTAGCCAAATGCAGTAAGTCCCACCATTGGTCACTAGGTTCGGTGACCTGTTTTGCGCGAACTGCAGCAAAGAACAGCTCACGATCAAGTTTTCTCCTTAAAATTTCTGAACGAACCAGACCTAGGCCGAAAATAGCCGCTACTCGATTGGGATACGCCGTTGAGAGCAAGTCAAGCATTTGTCCTTTTTGGTTCTGAAGATCATTACCTCCAAAACTAGCCATCTCTACAGCAGTCTGAACAGCCGCGACAAGCTCGGGAAAACCAGACTCATTTAACATGTCATTGAGATCGGCTTCGACGTCCAACCAAAGGAATTTATCCAAGTCCGCAGCGGTATCGACTTTGCTAAGAGCCACGAATGCTTTGGTTACACGTGATGGCCCATCCTTCTCAGCGAACTGCTTCTCTATTTGGTTAGACTTTTCTCTTACGATTTCTAAGAGCTTGTAAAATCGGTCTTCCAGGCGCTGAATACGTGCAAGCTTCAATAGTTCCGAGTTAGTCTCTCTCTGGATTGAAAGCGCGTGGTTTGTTGAGGCTAGCTCCTGCCTCTGAAGACGCATCGTGATGACGAGACCTACAAACGCAAGCCCAGTAAACATACTCGTCGCGAAGCCAAAAGCATCTCCAAAAACACCGGTTCCAAGCGTTCCTGACAGCCCATTCTCTTTTTCCGCCAGGATCGAAGCCCTAAAGATAGTTGCTACGAACACTATTCCCGCCAAACACCCCAAGATTCCGATCAGCCTAATCCAGAACTCAGTGGTTGGTTGCCTTTCGAGATCAGTACCAGCCAACTTCTTCTTCATTTTCTGCCCAACACAACGTTTTGAATTCATTGCTTGAAATGAAGATTTTTTCTAGAGCATCGTCAATACCTATCGGCGGGTTGCCATCGCCTTTTCAAAGGTGCGCTGGAAGTTTGGACCGAACCGGCGGACAAAAACTTCATCGGCCCCGTCATAGAACCCAAGACGTTCGGTATAGTTCGGCAGACTGTCTAGGAAATGCGCGATCTTGACGACCTTTTCGCGCTTCCCCTTGCCCGTCCGCTTGTAGATCCCCGGCGACAGCTTGGACCCAACACGTGGCACGAAGTAAGCGGCCCGCGATCTATTGCGAGCTTTGCTGTCTTTCGTGGCGTTAGCCTTGTATCCGGTTTCGCTCCACCCTTTGATCGCGCTGATTGCCTGATTGCGCTGACCCGGCGCCCAATTGCCGTGCTTGTTCAGTTTGGCCCCGGCGGCAGGCACGACCGCCGCCAAGATCCCATCGTATGCGAGCGAGGCTGAAAGCATCCGTTCCAGCCCCGTCTTTGGCCTGCGCCCGCCTCTTTCCTGCACTTTCAGAAAGTGCTTGCTTCCAACAGACGGCCTCTCTTGGACCTTTGCTGTTAGATCTGTTTTCTTGGCCCGCCACACGTGGAAGGAATTCTTTGCGAACCGCGTTGGCTCATCAAAGACAACTTCCATCCGGTGTTGGACATGCTCTAAAACTTCCTGCGCCGTATTGTTCAACGCCCAAGCCGTTGCCATTGGCAGTTGCTTGCGCTCAATTTCATCATTGGCTTGCAGGAAATCGGAAAGGTCGAGGTGCAGACCGAGGTCAAAACCATTCACGTCAGCACCTCATTTGTTTGACGCCACTACCTATTTGGGTTCTGCTTTTTCCCATTCAAATTTTATTAGGAATGATTCGTTGAGCGACAAATACCATATGGAAAACGGCGACCAGATCCGCCTTACGAAACTTAGGAACGGTTATTGGCAAGTTTGTATCGCTCCCAAATCCGGGGGATTAATCGCCAACACAAATCCCTACGAGACACCGGAAGAAGCCCTCCAAGTTATGCTCGAATCCACCGACGAAGCATCGACCTAACACGGCACTCCAAAAACCAATGCTCAAGGGGTCTAAGCTGACCCCTTGCTAGCAATCACCGCCTGACGAGCGATTTCACAATCTTTGTATTCAGCGATTAAATGTTCGAGGCCAGACAACGGCCCCAGAAAACCATGCCCCGGCACCTCAACGAGCGGCTCACCCGAACAGTCGCGATTAACACCAATCGCCAAAGGCAGTACTTTCGCTTTCTTTTCCATGAATTTCTTACCCCCAAATAGAAAACGCCCGACAGGCGGTAACCTGCGGGCGCAATTTGTGATGATGACATAGTGCTAAGTTTTTGTTCGCACCCGGTCAACCCCCTTGCAAAGTGCTTACAACGTCATAGCCGCGCATTCGGTCTAAAGCGGCTCCCAGCTCAGAGCGGAAAAGCGCGCTAACCCTTTTATTTGCTGGGTATCCGTTGGTTTTCAAAAACTTGCCCACGGTCATTTCAGACAGGCAAACCTGATCGACAAAGTACCGCAAGCGCACACCGGAGACGCCACCTTTTGACGGGCGAACCTTGTCTCGAACCACTCCGTTCCCGATTCGCGCATGGAACGCACGCAAACGGCGGATATCCCGCGCAACCGCCTCAGAGACGGTCAAACCCTTGGGGCCGCTACCGTCTGCCAGGGTTTCGGGCGAAGAGCATTTCAGGCCAGATGCAGCCACTCGCTCAGTCAACGTTGCATAATCGCGGGCGCATTGGATCTGCCCCGGCGTGAACGGCGGCACGAATTCAGCAGGATCACCCTTGAAGCCAGCCCGTGCCCGAACTTCCATGATCGAAAACGCATCTGCCACACGGATCCGCTTTGGCCCATCTGGACAATCCGCAGGGGTTTCCGCCATGGCAGCCCCCCGAGCCGGGGCAACCGGGATAATCTCGGCCACCGTTTCCGGCGGCGTGGCACGGGCCAAGATCTGATCCATGCGCTCGCGCTCACTCATCAGCCGAGCCTCACCCAGTGACGACACCAGAACAATCATGCTCATTGCTCACCTGCCTTTTTCGGGTTTTCGACATAGCCACGCACGCGGATTTCCATCGCATCAAACCATTTGAGCCATTGCCCATCATCGCCAAACGGCGCGACACCCCGCGCGAGGCGTTCCCGCACTTTGCGCGCCTTGGAATTCATTTCGCGGGCGTCCAACTCCACTTGCCGCTTCTGACCATCCGTCACAGGCGGCATCTTGTGCTTCTGCCAAAACTGGTATTCAGCCACCAAGCGCCCTTCGGCCAATGCCAGCTTTCCCGCCTCAGATGCAAACCAACCCAACAACGCGGGCAGCTCATCCAATCCGCGCGGCTGCGCTATCTCAGCAAAGGCGATGAAGGATTTACGCGACGGCCAGAAATCCTTTCTCGAACCCTCGCCCTTGGTGCGCATGTACTCTGCCATGCGGCGCAGGTTTTCGTCCGACAGGTACGCCATTTCATCGCAGATCCGATCCAGCGTTTTTTTCCCATCCGCCTCAGCCACAGCCTTGGGAAACCGCATCCCCAATTTCTGCAGCGGCCCAATCATCAACCGACGTACCCGGTCGCGCTTGGTTTCTTGTTTTTGCTCTACCTCAACCATTGCATCCCCCTTTCTCAGCAATTCCAACATCTCGCAGCGCGGTTGCGCTCAAATGGCCTTCGACCCACAGGCAGGCGGCCACCCGATCAGGCACCCCCGCCGGATTGATCCGATGACCATCCTTCACGGCCTTGGCGATCTGCATCGCCTCATGCCGTTCATCATCGGTGAAAAACATCCCCTCGCGCGCGGGTGCGCGCCTGCGCGTATGTGTGCGCTCGCCCGCCTGCGCCTGTGTGCGCGAAAGGTTCTTTTCCGGTTCCTTTCCGGTTTGTGTCTCACTGTTGAGACACGGCTCAGGCGTTTTTTGAGACACGGCTTTGCCCGTTTTTGAGACACGGCTTTTGTTTTCCCGTGTCTCACCTTTGAGACACGGCTTTGCCTTTTCCCGTGTCTCATTTTGAGACACGGGTTTTCCGGCAGACGCATCATCCGAATACCGATCTTTCAAAGGCCGAAAAGGACCGTCACAACCAAGTCGATACAGAGTGCTATCCTGCTTTTGTGTCTGCTTGTTCGCACGGCGAATGCGCTGGATAAGCCCGCGCGCTTCAAGCTCAGATAGGTGCCGATTGACGGTCGCGCGGCCCACATTGCACTTGGTGGCGATGGTGTCTTGCCTAGGATCACACCGAAGGGTTTTGCCGTTGTGACTATCCGCAAGGAACACCAGAATGAGCTTTGTGGCGGGCTTCAAGTCTTTCTGCTCAAATGCCCAAAGCATGGCCCTGTTACTCATCAGCCCACCCGCCTTCTGACGCCCCGCACGACAGCAGAAATTCCAAACCATCCGGCGCAGGCGCAATCAGGCCGCCCCCCGACAACTCAGCCAGCGACCCGTTAACGGCCTCATCCGTGACGCCGCACAGATCCGCCAAATCTTCCACCGTGACCTCACAACGCCCCGTCTGGCCGCTGTGACAGTCCGCCATATGGATCAGCACAAGCTTGGAAAGCGGCGTAAGGTCTTTTTGCCCCATCGCCCAATTGCTCGCCCATAAACTCATTTCCTGCCCTCACAAAATGCCCCTGCGGGCCACGCCCACAGGTCGAAATACTCAGTCAATCGCGTTTGAAGATCCCAACGGGCCAGCGAAAACGCGGCCTCATCAGCGTGTTGAACCGCAGACAAAACATCACCGACCGGCCCCATCAGGGCCGCCAGCGGATCACCCGCAATCAGAAGCGGCAACGCATCAGAGACACGCGCCAAAACAGTCAAGGAATCGCGGCAGGCCTCTAACCCACCGCGCCGCAGCGCTAGGGCGGCACAAGCGGCCACAAACCTATCCCGCGCGCGCATGTCATGCACTGCACGCCGCCTCTATCAGATCCGCGATCTGGCGCAGATGCGCGGCGGTTTCATGGCTTGCCACACCGCTCGCAATCTTCTTAGGCGTACCATCGCAAGGCGATGCCAGGATTGCCCATGTGGGCATTTCCTCTGTCTCAGATAGACGCAAAGTCAGGTGATCAAACGGCACCTCGCAAATCGGGCCATTCATGACGCCACCCGGTGCCAGAGAGTGCGCACAGCAGGGCCTTGCAACCCATGCCGTGCTGCAATCGCAGCCAATTCCAACGAGGCCTGTTTTGAGTGCTTTGGAACGCCCCGAACCTCGGCCACCAGCGCCGCGCCGTGACGCGCAATCAAGTGATCATCTTGCGGGGCCTGCTTAGGGGTCACAACCGGCACACTATGAAGATACGCTGGCGGGACAGCCAATCGCCGCCGCTTGCCCTTCGCGTTACCCCGCACAAGCGCACCATTGCCCAGCTCGGCCACTTCTTTAAGTTTCGCGGTTATGTTTTTCGCGTACCCCTCCGCAAGTGTCCGCTGCCGCACCGCTTCCGGCGTTCTACCGACTTTCCGACCAATTGCAGAATACGACTGCCCATCCCCTCGCATGCTGGCAATCGCCACATCATCCTCTTTAGTGAAAGGTCTAGGCGCACGCCTAAACCTCACACCCAACTTTCTCTCAAGTCGATGAACCGTACTTTCAGAACAATCCAGCTCGCGGATTGCATCGACTACAGTCGCACCTGATTGCGCCAATTTGATAATCTTCAACATGCGCTTGTCAGACGTAGCAGCAGTCCTGCCAAAAGAAGGAGACAAGCCCATCTTTTTCCGATGCAAAGCAATTGTTTGGCGCGACATCCCAACATTCGCGGCAATGGCCACATCCGCCCACCCTTGAGCATTCAGCTCACGAATGCGGGTTATAATCTTGGCAGATACTCTTTTACGACTCACTAGGCCCACCTCACAGAAAAAGGCAGGCACACCCGAAGGCGGCCCGCAGTTAAAAGTCGGAACGGTGGGATAGCCAGCGTTCTAACATTCGCGATCACCGCGAAATTCGAATTTTCAGATTGAGGCCGAGGGGCCGCGTCAGTCGGGAGGAATGTGACCCTCGCCGCCCCCCGGCTATTCGCGCGCCCCCCATGCGAGCCACGCGAATTCCATATTGCGAGAAATGCCAGCACCCTAAGAAGCACCTTCATGGAATGCCGGTAGGACTATGCCCTTTTCCTCTGCCAAGCCCTGCAAATAGACAGACACCTTTGAGGCCGAGGAAAGTTTAAGGCTTTGGGTATCCCCCTTGAGGAACTTTGAAAGGAGATTGGCACTACCCGTCGCCCCCATGGACACTGGCGAAGGGCTAACCCCTAGCAGAAAGAGTGATTTGCGGACCCAATCACGAAACTGTTCCGAATCTGGAAGCGTGTTAGTCTTGGTTGCAGACATGGCGCGTCATAACCTTTTAGGGATATACTCACCCTGTAGGGTTAAACTAACCCGAAGGGACTTGTCCACCTAACTTTTTGGGATATTCATTTTCACCCCAAAAGGTGAAATACTGCCCACAGTTGGAACAGGCAGAACGCTATGGATATCTGGGAACGTCGCAGGAAGAATTTAAAGGCGCTAATCGCCTACAAGGACACCAACCCCGCCCGCGTGGCGGAAGAGGCTGGCCTGTCTGTAAACTCGATTGGTAAGTTTATTCGCGGCGACACACACACAATGAAACAGGAAACGCTCGACAAGATCTGCAGGGTCTTGGATATTGCCAACCCCGCAATTCTCGACGCAGCCAACCCACTGAGCGCCGCTAAAGATGCGCTTTACGCGCGCATCGCTGCTATGTCTGACAGTGAAGCGGAACACGCTCTTTCACTACTTAATTCCGAATCAGATTGATCTGGCTTATCTAGGCGCTGCAGAAATTGCAGCGCTTCTAGGTCACTCATTTTATCTACAGCGCTAAATAATTTAGCTTTTGCACTATACTTTTCAGACATCTACCGACTTTCCTGACGCCACTTCGCATCAATTACACCCGACATAGTTGCATGTCCACCACTTTGCGCCTAAATTCACCCTACAAGGTGATTTTAGACATTGGTGCCCCAAATGATTTTCAACCATAGCGCCCCTGCGGAGCTGACAGAAATTGCGACAAAAGGCCTAGCTATCGGGACCGGCAATTTCCACACTCAAGAAGTCGAAGTTAGCACTTCTTATGACACCGAATGGACAAACCTTTATAATTCAAATGGTTGGATAGCTATTGACCCAGCCGTAAAGCTTGGAATGTCGTGCCTTGGCACGCATGAATGGGCCTTAGACCCCAGAACAAACGACTTTGCAAAAACCGCCCATGACTTCGGATTAAGTCAAGGTATTGCCATATCTTCAAATATTGGTGGCAATCGCTGCATTGTAGGCATGTGCCTAGACAGCCCGCCAAGCGCTTCAACCATCAGCGCCGCAAAACACGCGACCCAACGCCACCACCTTGCCCACCTCACCGCAAAGGCTAGAAGCCTGTCACAACAGCAAAAAGACCTTGTCTTTCTGTTTTCCATGGGCCTCAGATCCAAAGAAGTTGCCGCTGAGTTCGGCATTTCAGAGGACGCAGTAAAGCAACGCAAACTTACAATTCTAAAGCACATTGGGGCCAATAATTTTCTAGTAGCGGTCAACGTTTGCTCGCGCCTAGATTGTGAAGATCACCTTTTAAGTTCAAAGATCTAACCGCATAAAGTGTGCAATATCGCCCCGGTTGAAAAACATCGGAGCAACACAGATGCAAACCGCGATAATTTCTTGGCGTGATATTCACACCCATGGCGACCTTTGGTGGCAACACCTTCAAATGCGTAAGGCGCTATTCGTTGATGATATGTCTTGGGATATCCCCCACACGCGCGAGGCGGAATGGGATCAATATGACACCGCTGCTACGATCTATGTAATATCTCACATTGAAGGTAGAGCAGTCGCCGCCTCGCGTATGATCCCCACCATTCACGAAAGCGGCGGCTGGTCCTACATGATCCGCGACGCATCCTTGGGGCGACTGCCAGGTATCGAAAAAAACATCTGTGCTAATGCCCCACAATGCGAAAACATTTGGGAAGCAACCCGCTTTACCGTCTGCCCATCACTTAGCGAACCGCAGGCAAGAAATTCGGCCCTTTCGCATAACGCCCAAGCGCTCGCACAATGTGCGTCCGATATGGGAGCAACCAGCCTGATCGCGATGATGAAACCCGCTTTCATTCGGTGGCTTCGCGGCATCGACCTACCGACCAAGCGTTTTGGCCCCAACATTGTCACCCCTGAAAACGAACGTGTTTGCGCGATCCAAATGGACCTAGCAGCCCTGCGCGACGCACCAGCAAAAGCGCCCAGCCCCGCGCAAGCCGCTTAATCACCTTTTAGGGTTGCTTTTAACCCTGTAGGGTGATTATATCCCTACAGGGGCAACAATGCCCGATTTTAGACGAGGGCATTTTGAATGACATTCGCACTGTCACACCCGCACAGAACCCACACCCAAACAACCCGCGCCGAGCGCTTGGCGGTACTTGTGCCAACAGGTTCCGAGTTCAACCCTGATACGGCAACAGCGACTTGGCTGGATCTGAAAGAACGCCAGACGCTCGAAGACGGCACCAGCGCACGCATTGAAGCTTGCCGCCTGACACGCTTGGAACAGATCGAAGATCTTGACGACGTGGAATCTCAGCGCCCGGCTGAGAAAAAGACACCCGAAGAAATCGCCGCGATCCCACGCCGCAACGGCCTGTGCGCGAAGCTCGGCTCAATCGCCCGCGGGGCAACTCAGCAATGAGCAAAGCGGCGACTCACGCCTATCGCACCGCGGACGGTTGGGCCGCTGGCGACAAGCAGGGCCGCACATGGAGCATCACTGCCGCCGAGGCCGACAGCCTGCCCCAAGTCCCAAGCTTTGACGACCTCATGAAGCGGTACGGCTGGGACAAGATCCTGAAAATCAACTCAAACTGAGAGAACCCAAATGTTTTACAAAGACGAACGACTTGCCCTGTTTATCGACGGCTCAAACCTTTACACCGCCGCCAAATCCCTCGGCTTTGATATCGACTACAAAAAGCTACATGCCGAGTTCGCTAGACGCGGCAAAATGGTGCGCGCCCATTACTACACCGCGCTTTTGGAGAACGACGAATATAGCCCGATCCGGCCTCTTGTGGATTGGCTGCATTACAACGGCTTCACCATGGTCACGAAACCGGCCAAGGAATACACCGACAGCCAAGGCCGCCGGAAGGTCAAAGGCAACATGGACATTGAATTGACCGTGGACGCCTTGGAACTGGCCCCGCGCATTGATCACGCCGTGATCGTTTCCGGTGATGGCGATTTCCGCGTTCTGGCCGAAGCACTGCAGCGCCAAGGCGTGCGAGTGTCAGTTGTCTCCACCATCCGCAGCCAGCCCCCAATGATTTCCGACGACCTGCGCCGACAGGCGGATAACTTCATTGAACTGGATGAATTGCGCAACTTTATCAGCCGCCCATCACGCGAAGAGGTAGAACACCTTGCCGAATTACGCGCCGTGGCTGGGGGGCGCGACCTTTGAGCAAGCTCCCCCACACCAGTAAGCCCGCCGCAAAGGCGGGCATGATCTGCGCCATGATCCCGTTTCGGAAATATGTGCGCCACCGCCTCGAACTGCCAGCCATACCCAACAGAGAGGTGGCGGCCGAGTTCTTGCGCCGGGAATGCGAAATTAAAAGCCGTCACGACCTAAACACCGACCCCGACGCCGCCGCGCGCTTTGAAGCGCTTTGCACGACCTTTGACCAGTGGCGCGGCGTTATCGCCACCCCCAACCATTAAGGATCAATCATGTCAGCACCAAACAATGACGGCAGCTCAGACGCCTATGGCGTAGCAGCAGGCGAGCTACAGCAATTCATTGAGCGCTACGAACGCCTTGAAGCCGAGAAACAGGAAGTCGCAGACCAGCAAAAAGAGGTCATGGCCGAGGCCAAGGGGCGCGGCTACGACACCAAGGTTTTGCGCAAAATCGTAGCCCTTCGCAAACGCGAACCAGACGACATCAGCGAAGAAGAGGCCCTTCTCGACATGTACAAAGCCGCGCTCGGCATGTCCTGACCAACCTTCTTTTTCTGGCCCGTTGCGGCGGGCCAGCGATGGAAAGTTGGGGAACACCATGGACGCAATAAAACTCATAACAACTGAGCGTTTCGAGCAGCTGTCTAAGCACGGCTTTGACGCGGCCCACGACGATACCGCCACCAAAGGCGAGATTGGCTTGGCCGCGATGTGCTACCTGCAGCACGCCTTAGGCACAGATCAACACCGCGAGTTCTACAAAACCAGCCCACCGAGCCTTTGGCCTTGGGATGCGAAATGGTGGAAACCGAAAAGCCGTACTGAAGACCTAACACGCGCAGGCGCACTGATCGCCGCAGAGATTGAGCGCAACCTGCGCATAACGCCGGTTGAGGCTTGCCAGATCTGCCAAAACACGGGCGCGGCTGATTACGCACACCTTGCTATCGACCCTTGCCCTGCCTGCAACCCAACCGCGCCCAAGCCATGGGGGCGCGTATGACCCGCCCGCTTATCATCGACTGTTTTGCTGGTGGCGGCGGCGCATCGACCGGAATTGAGCAAGCGTTAGGCCGCAGCCCCGACGTTGCTATCAACCACAACCCGGCGGCGCTGGCCCTTCACCAAGCGAACCACCCCGAAACCATCCACCTCAATAGCGACATTTGGGCGGTTGAACCCACGGCCTTTGCAAATGGGCGGAAAATCGGCCTGCTTTGGGCCTCGCCCGATTGCAAGCATTTCAGCAAAGCCAAGGGCAGCGCCCCCAAGGATCGCAACGTGCGCGACCTTGCATGGGTGATTGTGAAATGGGCCAAGCTTTCCCGCAGCCAACGCCCCGACGTGATCCTAATGGAAAACGTCGAAGAGTTTAAAACATGGGGGCCGGTCTGCGACGATGGCAAAGTGATCAAGGGGCTTGAAGGCACAACTTTCGACCTCTGGACCCGTGAACTTAAAGACCTCGGCTATAAGATCGACTGGAAGGAATTGCGCGCCTGCGATTATGGCGCCCCAACCATCCGCAAACGCTTCTTTATGGTCGCGCGTTGCGATGGCCGCAAAATCGTTTGGCCCGAACCAACCCACGGCGCACCCGAAAGCCCTGAGGTACAGTCTGGCAAGCTGAAACCGTGGCGCACTGCAGCCGAGTGCATCGATTGGGCAATCCCGTGCCCGTCGATTTTCGACAGCTCGGCACAGATCAAGGAAAGCCTCGGCCTGCGCGCCGTCCGCCCCCTGAAACCCAACACCCTCGCGCGCATTGCAAAGGGCATGAAACGCTATGTGATTGACGCAGAGCGCCTCTTTGTGGTCAACCTGACCCACGGCGGCAGATGCGAAGACACAGGCGCGCCGCTCAAGACCGTCACAGGGGCCACAGGGCACGCCATGAGCGACCCGCTCGCTACCATTGTTGCTAACAGCTACATCAAGCGCCCCGGCGGCGCGGCACCGCTCGGCATTGTTGCGCCGCACTTGGCGACAATGCGCAACTCTGACAAACCCTTCAACAATGCGAACCAGCCAACCCACACCATAACGGCAGGTGGCGCAGGCCTCTCGCTCATCGCACCCAGCTTGTTAAGCCTGAAAGGCATCGAACGGCGGGCGCGCTCGATCACAGAGCCACACCAAACGGTTTTAGCCGGCGGCGGTCACTCGGCCATGATTACGGCAGCGCTGACCTATGCCCAGCAAGGCGGCAGGTCACGAGACGCGCGCGATCCAATGCACACAATCTGCGCCAGTAAGAAAGACCAAAACCAAGTCTTTACGGCCTCTATGGTGCAAACAGGCTATGGCGAGCGAAAAGGCCAAGCCCCCCGCGCACTGGACCTGCACAAGCCATTGGGCACGGTTGTTGCGGGCGGGGCCAAACACGCTCCCGTAACTGGCTTTCTCGCCAAGTATTACGGCACCGCCATTGGCGCATCTGTTGACGAGCCTTGCCACACAATCACGGTCAAAGATCGCTTTAGCCATGTAGAAGCCGAGCTGGCCGCACCCACGTTTACAGCCGAGCATGAAACCAAAGCCCGCCAGGTGGCCGAGTTCATGCGCGAACATGGCGCTTGGGATGGCGGCGAGTTTGTCACCCTGACCATCAACGGCGAAACCTTTGTGATTGTTGATATCGGCCTGCGGATGCTCACCCCGCGCGAGCTGTTCAACGCCCAAGGCTTCCCCCCGGATTACGTCATTGAAGGCATCTGGCACGAGATTGGCGACGACTGGGAATTTCAGGCGTTCAGCAAATCCGACCAAGTCAGTTGTTGCGGCAACAGCGTTTGCCCGGATCTGGCCGAAGCCCTCGCCGCCATCAACGCGGCCCACCTCATCCAAACCGAAAGGAAAGCGGCGTGACCGAGTATCAAAATGACGAAGAAGCCGAACACCTCGCGCGCCAGTCTTTGTGCGCCATCATGTCAGGAAGATGCGCATGCATAAGGAGCGGACCCAACCAAAGCTGCGAAAGCCTTACGCCGACTTTGGAGCGCCTGAGTAAAGCGCTCAACAAGAGGACAAAGACCATAACCAAACAACTCGCTGACAACCGAGGCTTTCGCGCGAGCTGTGGATGGCAGCAACGCTACTAAGGGGCACCCAAATGAAAACACCTCAGAGCATCATTTCAGACGCCTCAATAGAGGCGGTTCACGCAAACGCCAACATTGGCGACACGCCCAAACGGCGCGTCCTGGATGAAGGCGTTTTAAGCTACGCCTTTGGGCTGCATACCGGCCACACGCAAATGCAAATCCTGAAAGAACACGGGCTGATCAAGCAGCGCCGCAACGCAAAAACCGCCGCCGCCAGCCTGACACCCAAAGGCAAACGCTACTTGCGTGCGATGGCCACCCCCAAATCGATCGACATGCTTTTGACGGCCATGGGCCGCTGATCGCCCCCTACCTTTCGACAGATCACACACGCATTCGCAGGAGGTATGAAGTGAAGTTATTGAAAGTTGAAGAAGCCGCCAAATCGCTCGGCGTCCCAATTGATTCACTTCGGAACGCCGCAGACACGCACGGCATGACGATAAAATTCGGACGTGCTGTAAGACTTCACCCTAATGATTTAGAAGAACTGGTAGAATTATGCCGCGTAAATCCAAAGGCCCGCGCCTCCATTGGCGCAAACGAAATGACGCTGACTCAATCTGGGAAATCCGCGACGACGGGGACGTTAGAATCTCGACCGGCACAGACGACCGCCAACAAGCTGAAGCGCAACTCTCAGAGTACATCGCGCGCAAGCACCGGCCAAGTGGCCCACTTCCGCCCACGGAAATGAGCGTATCCATGTGCCTTTCTATTTACGGTGAGGAACACGCTATACACGCCAGCGCACCAGAGCGAATTGGTTACGCCATTGATGCTTTGGACGAATTTTGGCGGCACCTTCCAGTGTCCGACGTGAAGGGCGAGGCCTGCAGAAACTATGCGAAAAGCCGCAAGAGAAAACGGGACAATCAACCAGCCACGGCCGGAACGGTTCGCAGGGAATTGAACGTCCTTCAAGCTGCAATCAATCACTGCCATCGGGAAGGATATCTAACCCTCGCACCAAAGGTGACAATGCCAGGTAGGCCCGCTGCACGTGAAAGGTGGCTCACCAGACAGGAGGCGGCTTGGTTGC
>JAGDYZ010000031.1:0-7151 GCA_049116335.1 Pelagimonas sp.
TGATCATCCGGGACGGAACACCTAATTACCGAAAATGCTACCTTTAACGTTTCAACTTAGGGTTGACGATATTTTTGAACCCTCGTGGCCTTTAGCGCATCTTCCCCATGCACCGTAGCCGCAGAAACCCATTCCTGTAATTCTTCCGCGCTCAGACCATATCGATCAATCGCCTGATCTTGTGACAAAAGTCCGAATTGCACCGCGCGAACAACCGAAGCTTTGCGTGAGGCAACCCAACGACGGGTTTCGGCCGGAGGCAAATCGGCACGCGTCATCATGCTGCCATCAGGCAGACGAACAGCGCGGGGACCCTCGACCTTCTTCAAATACATTTTTGACTACTCCGTCTCGCTCTTTGCGCCTATGAAGCCCGCTGGGACTTAACACGGCCCTAAAGCAGCCCTTGAGAGTAGTTCGCATTTTCATATATTCCTGTCGGACTTTAGGAGAAACACTATGTCGTCGCCGGAAACGCGCCCCCTCAACTCGCTTGGATTCGCCAAGCCGCCCTCTGAAACGCGGGTCGTTGTCGCCATGTCTGGCGGCGTCGACAGCTCAGTTGTGGCCGCCCAGCTCAAGGAAGAGGGCTATGATGTGGTGGGGGTCACCCTGCAGCTTTATGACCACGGCGCCGCACTGGCAAAAAAGGGCGCCTGCTGCGCAGGAATCGACATTCATGATGCCCGCCGTGTCGCGGAGGAGATGGGTTTCCCTCATTATGTTCTTGATTACGAAAACATCTTTCAGGATGCGGTCATTCAGGAATTTGCAGACAGCTATCTTGGCGGCGCAACGCCTGTGCCCTGTATTCGCTGTAATGAGCGTGTGAAATTCAAGGATCTTCTCGAGACCGCCAAAGATCTGGAAGCGGACTGTATGGCGACGGGTCATTATATTCAGCGCAAGATGGGCGCCGAAGGCGCTGAGCTGCACAGCGCAGAAGACGCCAACCGCGACCAGAGCTATTTCCTGTTTTCCACCACTCCGGCACAGCTCAACTATCTGCGATTCCCTCTGGGGCATCTGCCCAGCAAAGACGCCACCCGTGAACTGGCGGCGAAATATGGGCTGGCCGTGGCCGACAAACCGGACAGCCAGGACATTTGTTTTGTGCCAGACGGAAACTACGCCGGTGTCATCGAGAAACTGCGCCCCGGATCAGCCGAACCCGGTGAGATTGTCCATGCGGACGGCCGGGTGCTTGCCCAGCACAAGGGGGTGATTCACTACACCATCGGCCAGCGCCGTGGCTTGGGAATCGGTGGTTTGAGCGAACCGCTTTATGTGGTCAAACTTGACGTCGAGAAAAAACAGGTTGTGGTCGGCCCGAAAGAGATGCTTGCCACGCGTGTCATCCCCGTGCGGGAAATCAATTGGCTGGGTGATGAGCCTTTCACCTCACGCAGCGAATGGCATCTCAAAGTTAAAGTACGTTCGACCCGCCCACCTCGTGAGGCCATTGTACGCCCGCTGAGCGACACCACGGCAGAAGTTGAGCTGCTGACTGCAGAAGAAGGTGTGAGCCCGGGGCAGGCCTGCGTGTTTTATGCCGATGAAGGCAGCCGTATTTTCGGTGGTGGCTGGATCTGGCGCGGCCACTGAACGCAGCGAAAACAATTGCGGGCAGAGGAAATTATCCCTCCGCCCGCATCAGTCTACTGTCTCTTCATCAGATCCAACGAAGTCCTGAGAAATGCTCAGCGCAGCTTAAACGCGTCCAAGAGCCAGAACGGCGTTCAGACCTCCAAAGGCAAAAGCATTGGTGAGAACAACATCCACCTCGGCCTCACGCGCTTCATTTGGCACCACATCCAGCGCACATTCCGGATCAGGTTCTTCATAGTTGATGGTTGGCGCAATGATGCCTTCGTTCAATGCCATCAGACAGGCCAGAAGCTCGACAGCGCCGGTGCCGCCAATCAGGTGACCGTGCATCGATTTCGTCGACGACATCATCAGTTTGTCCGCATGTGTGCCAAATACATCTGCAACCGCCGCACATTCGGTCTTGTCGTTGGCGGCCGTTCCCGTGCCATGGGCATTCACATAGCCGACACGTGTTTTATCGATCCGCGCATCCGCCAAAGCACCAGAGATCGCGCGCGCTGCGCCCTGTTTCGACGGCATGACAATATCCGCAGCATCCGAGGTCATTGCAAACCCCAGAACTTCCGCGAGGATCGTGGCGCCGCGTGCTTTGGCGTGTTCATACTCTTCAAACACAAAGATGCCCGCGCCTTCGCCCTGCACCATCCCATTGCGCGTTGCACTAAAGGGGCGACAGGCGTCTTTGGTCATAACGCGGAGACCTTCCCAAGCCTTCACGCCACCAAAACACAGCATAGATTCGGACCCACCGGTGATCATTGCCGTGCACATGCCCGTGCGGATCATCTGAAACGCCTGCCCCATCGCATGGTTCGAACTCGCACAGGCCGTCGCAACCGTAAAGCTGGGGCCGCGCAGATTGAACTCCATGCTGACATGGCTAGCTGCGGCATTGTTCATCAACTTAGGAACAACAAAGGGGTGAACCCGGTTTTTGCCCTCTTCGTAAACCGCACGGTAGTTTTCATCCTGAGTGGTCAATCCACCACCAGACGTTCCCAAAACGACACCGGATTTATTCGCCAACTCGCCGGAAAACTCGAGCCCGGACTGCGCCATGGCCTGCCGCGCCGCAAGCAACGTAAATTGCGTAAACCGGTCATACAACGCCAACTGCTGCCGGTTAAACACTGCCTCCGCATCATAGCCACGCACCTGACCACCGATCCGGATCGCCAGCCGGTCAACATCGCGGAACTCAAGCTCACCAATACCACATCGGCCTTCGCGCATGGCTTCTTGCGTCTGCGCGACGTCATGGCCCAACGCGTTAATTGTGCCCGCGCCGGTGATTACTACACGTTTCACGATGACTGCTCTTTGATCAGCGTTTGAATGCCCTCAATGATTTTCGCCACCGAAGAGATGTCAAAATCGCTTGCGGTTGGGTCGTTGGCATTGAAAGGCACGGAAATATCAAACGCCTCTTCAATAGCAAAAATAGTCTCGACAAGCCCAAGACTGTCGATACCCAGATCTTCTGGGGTGCTGTCGAGTGCTACATCGGATGGTTCCAACATTGCCTGCTCAGCAATGATCGCGATCACCTGGTCTTTGACGTCCATGGTCCTGGCCCTGTGTTGATCTCTGTCACAAGCGATTTAATCGTTTGCCATCAGCTTGGAAACAGCTTTCTTAAGATCTGCTACGTCACGGAAGAGACGTGGCAGGCGGCGCAGGCCTTTATAAGACTCAACGTGGCTTTCGATTTTCATCGCAGGGTAGCCTAGGACCACCCGACCAGCTGGCACATTTGACAGGGCAACGCTTCCGCCGCCAAGGATCGCGCCGTCACCGATCTTGATGTTATCCGCCGCCCCCGCACGCCCGCCCAGAACCGCGTTGTTGCCGATTTTAGTCGAGCCCCCAAGCCCCACCTGACCGCACAGCAACGCGTTGTCACCGATCACCACGTTGTGGGCGACCTGCACAAGATTGTCGATCTTGGTGCCATTGCCGATCTTGGTTGAACGCACGGTCCCACGGTCCACACTGGTGTTGGACCCGATCTCAACATCATCTCCGATCTCAACACCGCCCAACGAATGGATACGTGCCCAGGCCTGGGTTTCCGCCTCGGTTTCGTCCACCAATGTCTCACGCGCCTTTTCAACGCTGGACACTTCAGGCGTGACAAAAGAAAATCCATCTGAGCCGATACAGGCCCCGGGATGCGCTTTAAACCGATCCCCGATGATCACCCGCTCGGTGATCCGTACACCAGCATGTAAGAAGGCATCTTCGCCAATCTGGCTGTCCCAGCCGATGAAACACTGTGGGGCGATGACCGAGCCTTTGCCAATCCGCACCCCGGCGCCGATGACAGTAAAGGGCCCGACAGAGACATCCTCGGCCAACTCGGCGGTGGGGTCGATCACGGCGGAAGGATGGATGCCTTTAGCGAACCCCGCCCCCGGATCCATCATTTCTGAGAGTCCCGAAAGCGCAAATCGCGGCCGTGGCGGCAACAGAACGGCCTCCAGACCGTAGCTTTGCCAATCCACGCCTTCCCACATCATGGCGGCTTTGGCCTGACCGGCGCTGAGATCCTTGGCAAATTCGGGCTTCATTGCCATGGCTAACTGATCTGGCCCTGCGTCCGCGGGTTCAGCAACGGAGGTAATCACCAGATCCCCCTGCCCCTCAAAGGCGACACCCAAAGATTGCGCAATTTCAGCGATGGTAAATGTCATAATCTTCCCCAACCCAAGGCAAAAGCAAAGTTGGGAAAGATGTAACAATCAGGCCCTTAAGAGGGAAGTGCGATCAGCTGTTTTCTTGCATCAGGGTCACCCCTGCAGCCTCAAGCGCCTTCCAGATACGCGCATCGCGGTTGTAGACGTCGCGGCGGAACTTGACCTGACCTTTGGCTTCGGTGAAGGCGGTGCGATAAATCAGGTGCACGCGAACCGGAGTTTCCAGATCAACCTTCGTCTCTTTGCGGGTGCGCAGGATACTCTGGAAGTATCCCTCTGGATCCGCTTCCTGCTTGGCCAAAAGCGCATAACCAAAGTCATGTGGGTCGTCCAAACGAATACAGCCATGGCTAAAGGTCCGCACCTCACGTGCAAACAGGCTCTGCGACGGGGTGTCATGCAGATAGATATTGTATTTGTTCGGGAACATGAACTTCACCGACCCAAGCGCATTGCGCGGCCCCGGAGGCTGGCGCATGGAGAAGGGGAAGCTACGCGCAGAATACCGTGAGAAATCTCGACCACGCCCAACAACACGACCCCGGCCATCAATCACCTCAAGATGCGACACCGCACCCGAATTTGCGCGCAACAGCGGCAAATACTCGTTCACAATGATGGAGCGCGGCACATACCAAGACGGATTGATCACCATATGGGTCATCACGTCAGAGAATTCTGGTGTGCGCCGATCCAGATCCTGGTGACCGATCACCGATTTAGTTTCATAGGTCAGCTTGTTGTCATCATAGATCTGAGCATGAAAATCGACGAGATTGACCTTGATATGGCGCTGCCCCAGCCCATCGGGCATATTGAGCCAGCGTTCGCGCTCCATAGCAACCATGATGGACTTCAGACGATCCTGAGGGGCGACGTTGATCTCTTTCAGGGTGCCAGCCCCCGCCACGCCATCCGCCTTGAGCCCGTGATCATCCTGGAACTGCTGAACCGCGGTTTGTAGCGAGCTGTCATAGCGCGCGCTCAGTGTGGGCTTCAGATACCCCATCGAGACAAGCCGATTGCGCAGAGCAACAACGGCCTCTCCGCTCTGTCCCGGTTTGATCTTGCTGCCCCGGACCCTTGGGCCCCAGCCACCTTGATCGATGGTGTGCTGCAACCGCAGTTTGGCGCGCATGAGACGGGCATATTCCGGGCTGGATGGTGGAAGACTACGCATCACCGCACGCGGATCTTCTTGCATCAAACGCGTCAACAGCACATCGGAATCGCGATGGGGCGCCTTGCGTTTAATGCCCCCCACAACCCGGCCTGGGTTTAGTTGTCCCGATTGAATATCACGCGCGAAATTCAGGAAGAGCTGCGACAGCTCGACCTCAAGCAGCCCACGCTCCCGATCTGTTGTCGCGTCCGCCAAACGACGCATCAAAGCATCGGCATTATACTTATGTGGTGGCAAACCGTGATCGACACCCATCGAGAAGGCTTCGATGAGCGCCAAGCGTCGCGCTCGGTCTTCGTCGCCCCCCCCGGTCCAAATCGGAGCAAAGGCACGATCGCGGTAGAAAGCTGCGAGATTCGAATCATCACCAACGCTTTCGGCGACGGCCTGACTGTAGGCGCTCACTTTAAAAGTGAAAGCCGCTTCGGCCTGAGCCGTGCTAGCTGAGGACACGACAAACAGCGCGCTCGCCGTCACGATCCCCCGAACTGCGTTGCGAACAAACCCGCCATCAATCATCTGCATACCATCCTTTGTTATCGCGCGCTCGATATATCCAAAAGACATTGCAATCAACGGCCTGCGCCTGTCCATTCACATTTCTGACAGTTCCAAAAACAGATTCGATCTGCGCCCCAAAATCCCCGCCACACCAAAACGGCACATAACGGCCACAGTTATCTCAACTTTGGGCGATAAACTGCCAATTCCCCCTTGATCATTTGGTGTGACGCAAAACTTTCTTTTTTGGTAACTCGATTCGTGTCATATGGTTATCGACATCTGGGGATAGATGGCAGGTGGCGTACAACGATGCGCCCGCAAAACAGGTAACGGCGACTACGGGACAGGCGCTTCACATATGGTAGATACGACTTCTTGCCGCTTTACGCGGCGCGGACTTCTTGGTGCGTTTGCAGCGACCTCTGTTGTTGCGGCCCCCACCTATTCTAATGCGGCTGGCTTCCTGCGCGGCGCAGGGGACGTTCGCCGTCTTCGTATGTACTCGGGTCGCACCGGGGAACGCATCGACATGATCTACTGGATTGAAGGCGATTACCTCGCTGACTCGATCAAAGAGATCAACTACTTCATGCGGGACTGGCGCACCAACGACGTCAAAAAGATCAACACACGCACGCTCGACATCATGGCTGCGGCGCACAATTTGATGGATGTATCTGAGCCTTACATGTTGATTTCAGGCTACCGCAGCCCGAAAACCAACGCCATGCTGCGCAGCCGCTCTAGCGGAGTTGCCCGCAATTCGCGCCACCTGCGCGGCGAAGCGGCCGATCTGCGCCTCTCATCTCGTTCCGTCAATCAGATTTACAAAGCTGCCCTGGCTTGCAAAGGCGGCGGCGTTGGACGCTACTCCAAATCAAATTTCGTTCACATGGACTGTGGACCGGTACGTAGCTGGGGACGGTAAGCCCGTTTACTTTCCCCACCCGCGTCCCTTTTCGAAGAACCACAAGGCGTCCCTAGCGGGCGCCTTTCTTATATCTACTCTCCTGAGAGATTCGACAGTCAGGAATTCCTGCCCCACGCCTCACCCCGACACGTCAACACTGTTGAAAATCATATTGTTAGAAACGCAAAAAGCGCCCCCGAGGGGGCGCTTTTGCATATGAAGAGTGGCGCGGTTGACGGGGCTCGAA
>JAGDYZ010000031.1:7224-54798 GCA_049116335.1 Pelagimonas sp.
TCTAACCATCTGAGCTACAACCGCATCTTACTGTGCCTGACCGTATCGGTCGTGGCGTGAGAGGCCTTTTATGGATACCCACTGATGCCGTCAAGCGGATTTGCCCGACTTTCTGCATCTATTTTCACTTTCGACCAAAGAAAACGTGTCTGCAGTGTCACGTCCTGTCCTCAACATGCAGAAAACCCCTTATTTTCCTTGCTGAACAAGGCTCTGCCGGGCTTTGTGATCAAATCTGCCGAAATAAACTTTGCTGCTTTGGAATATCTTGAAATGACAAACTTCACGCGCCGTGCCCTGCTTTGCTCTGGTACGGCAGCTTGCCTGTTTGGCACGCCCGATAGTGCCCAAGCTGCAACGCAACGTATCAAACTGCCGGCCGATGCCGCCACCCGTGATGCTGCAACCGTAACGGCGATCCGCACCAAATCCCCAATTGTAGCGATGACGTTTGATGATGGGCCTCACCCCCGTCTGACCCCCAAACTGTTGGATATGCTGAAACAGCGTGATCTGCGGGCCACCTTCTATCTGATCGGCAATCGAGTCACCACTTGGCCCGACATTGTCCGCCGCATTGCCGACGAAGGCCATGAGATTGGCAATCACAGCTGGTCACACCCCAATCTGGCGAAACATTCCAACGCATCGGTCCTGTCCCAGATCGATCGCACTTCGGATGCCATCTTTAAAGTGACCGGCCGTCCCCCAGTTACCTTCCGCCCGCCTTATGGCGCCTTCACCAAGCGCCAGCGGCTTATGCTTTATAAAGAACGCAACCTGCCGACCATTCTTTGGTCGGTTGATCCACAGGACTGGCGTCGGCCAGGCGCAAGCGTCGTCGCCAAACGAATCCTCAAGGCCTCACATCCCGGCGCAATCATTCTAAGCCATGACATCCAAAGCGGGACCGTCAAAGCGATGCCCAACACATTTGATGGGTTGGTTGCGCGCGGGCTCATGTTGGGAACTGTCAGCCAAATGATGGGCTGGCCGCTGTGGCAGGACCGGCGGTTCCGCAGAGTGACCGGCTAAATGTAAATTACGCCTCTGGGAATCTCCGGCATCGCTTGTTAAAATTTTTCTACAATGCGTTTCACCCGAGGAGATCCCTTGGCATTACAAGATCTGATTTTCGACCAGACACTTTGGATTCGCGACACACTTGGCGACCGCCACGTCGTACGTCCCAGAGAAGTCTTAGCGTTTTTTAACAATCCTCTCGTGCTGAGCTATCTGGCGATGATCGTCGCGCTTTTATGTGCCGCAGACCCATCGGGGATGCGAGAACATGTAAATATCTTTTATACACTCCTGATATGGCCCGCTGTTTCAGCCACTTATCTGCTCACGGCTGTGTTTTTGTCACTGTGTTTAGCCGCGCTTCAGCTGCGCACGCCAAGCTTCACCATCCCATCGCTCATCTTCCATGGACTGGCCTTGGCACCTAGTCTCATGTTGGGAAAATCACTCACCTATTTTGCGACGTCTGGCGCCTCAGGCTTCGGCATACTGCCAGAAACGATCTACTACCTGATCATCATCGAAATCGTGACAATCATGTTTTTTCGGTTTGTGCGCCCCTTGCTTGCGCTTTCAGAACAGCCCGCCGTAACCGTCTCGGAACAGCGGCAGGAAAAGACATTGACCATTGGCTCAGAGCGGTTTTCTCTCGCGGCGGTGCAGTCTCTTGAAGCCCAAGAGCATCATGTTCAGGTCTCGCTTTCCACGGGACGCGAGACCCACCGTGCCCGTTTGTCCGATGTTGTAGCGCAAACCAACACCGCAGATGGAATTCAGCCACACCGATCGTGGTGGGTAGCCTACCATGCAATCCAACGCATTGAAAAAAAAGGCACACGGTCCATTCTTGTTCTTGAGGACGGAACCGAGATTCCTTTGGCCCGGTCGCGTGTGGAAGAAGTGAATGCTTGGTTTGCCACGCAACAGAACGCGGATCATGGCTCTATAGGCTAATTCCTTCCCCCACAGGTCTTTACCCTGCGGTGGTCTTTTCCTATATGTTTCACTCAGGATTACTCAAAAAGGACAGGCTTATGACCAACGCGAGTCCCCCGCTCGAAGGTGCGCCGTTGATTGCCCCCTCAAGCACCGATCACCCCCTGTATGATCAGGTCGTTGAGGCCTGTCGCACCGTGTTTGACCCAGAAATCCCGGTCAACATCTATGACCTCGGTTTGGTGTATACCATTGATATCAATGATCAGAGCGAAGTGCGTCTGATTATGACCCTAACTGCCCCTGGCTGTCCCGTGGCAGGAGAAATGCCCGGTTGGCTGGCGGAAGCGATCGAGCCTGTACCCGGCGTCAAACATGTCGAAGTTGAACTGACCTGGGAGCCGCCCTGGGGTATGGATATGATGTCTGACGAAGCTCGGCTTGAGCTCGGCTTCATGTAAAGAAAGCAAAAAAGCTTTCAAAATTCGGTGGAAAGCGATATGGCTTTCCACATGTATCTTGCAGTTCTCTCCGGCGATATCGTCGATTCGACCTCTCTGGGCGCTTCCGAACTTGACGACGTCATGCGCGCGCTTGAAACCGCCAGCCAGGAGATGGCGCAATGGTCCCCCTCCGTCTGTCACTTTACCCGCCAAAGCGGCGATGGATGGCAGGTTGCCCTGGGCGCGGTCCAGTTTGATCTTCGGGCGGCTCTGTTTCTTCAGGCCATTGTGCGGCGCCAAGGCAAGCACCTCCGTACCCGTATTGCCATAGCCATCGACGACGGAACTCTGGCCGACGACCCAGAGCGCGATCTGAACAGCGCGCATGGACCGGCCTTTATCACTTCAGGTCGATTGCTCTCTTCGCTCAAAGGTCATGCGCATCTGGCTCATGCTGTTGGCGGAGCCTGTCACGCAGCCATCGCACTCGCTGATCATATTTCCGATGGATGGACACAGGCGCAGGCCAGGGCGCTTTGCGAAATGCTCCCACCTAATTCTGGGACACGCGCAGAAGCGGCCAAACGATTGGGAATCTCTCGCCCTGCCGTGGATCAGGCCCTCTGGTCGGCTGGATTCCCAGCGATCGATGCGGCGCTCACCAGCTGGGAAGACCAATGAAAGCCATTTCACTGTCCTTTCAAAAAAGAAAGTCATAATGCTTTCCATAACTCCACAGATCGCCCAAAGCTTCGCGGCACTTCTTCTGGCGCATATGTTTGCAGATTTTGTGTTTCAGACCAATTGGATGGTAGCGCAAAAACGCAAACCACAGGTGCTTTTGCTCCATGCCGGTATCGTCTTTATCTTATCCACCTTGGCGCTGGGCGGTATCTGGCAGGTTGCGCTTCCGGTCGCGATTGCACACTTGACCATAGATGCGATCAAGACTTGGGTGCTTCCCAACGACGTCCGCAGCTCGCTGACGGCATTTCTGACCGATCAGGGCGCCCACCTGATGACCTTGTTCATCGCGGCGTTCTGGTGGCCGGGGGCCATTGAATTTGGCTGGTGGGCCAACTGGGCCGCAATCGCCCTGCCCCCCGCCATTCTCCTCTCGGGCTATATCGCAGCCGTCATTGCCGGGGGGTATGTCGTCGGCATGCTGACCGCCAAGTTCGAGATGCCCAACAACGGATTACCCGATGCAGGTCGGATGATAGGCCAGTTGGAACGCACCATGATCTTCCTGTTGGTTCTGATCGATGAACCCACCGGCGTGGGCTTTCTCATCGCGGCCAAATCGATTCTCCGGTTTGACGCGGCCAAAGATGATCGGAAAACCAGCGAATATGTCATCATCGGCACCCTAGCCTCTTTCGCCTGGGCTCTCGCAATCACATTTGCGACCACAGCCCTTCTTGAGATCGCGGCACCAACACCCTAGATTGGTCATCAGATAAAAGAGGTATCTCAATGTTCGGAATTCCCGGCAAACAGGCTGTGACCATGACCCCCTCCACTGTGAAGCAGATTCGCAAGCTGATGGATCGGGATGGCCGCCATGGGCTGCGCATCGGCATCAAGAAAGGTGGCTGCGCGGGCATGGAATACACCATGGACTATGTCGACGAGCCTGACAAAAACGATGAGGTGGTTGAACAAGACGGCGCACGGGTGATGATTGCCCCGATGGCCCAGATGTTTCTGTTTGGCACAGAGATCGATTACGAGGTTGCTCTATTGGAAAGCAGCTTCAAGTTCCGCAATCCCAATGTCACCGACGCCTGCGGCTGCGGAGAATCGATCAAATTCAAAGACGTGGATGAACTTCAGGCCGAGCGCGACGCCCAGGCCTGAAGATAGTTCAGCTTAACTTAGCCCGCCTTTTGCAGGTGGACATAAGTTTCGTTAAACCGTTTGGACAGGTGATCGCCCGCAGTGATCGCCTGTTCTGCGTTTTTGGGCGCCACATTGGTCTCAAAATTCGGATTAAAGAACAACGGCACAGAGATACGTTCATCCTGCGATCCGCGCACGCGATGCAGCGTCGCCTTGATCTGGCCATCGGTCCACATTTCAAGCATTTCGCCAAAATTGATGATGAACTCGCCGGGCTGCGCCGTAACCGCCAACCAGCTCTGATCGGGCAAAAGCACTTCTAACCCCGGCACCCCGTCGGTCCCCAGCAGTGTCAAACAGCCATAATCGGTATGCGCTGCGATGCCAAAATCCTTTTCACCGGCCCAATCGGGGCGAGGTGGGTAATAATTTCCACGCAAAAGCGCCATCGGGCGGCTGAATTTATCTTCGAAAAAAGCGGGATCTTCCCCAATGGCCTCAGCGATTCCACGCAGAATCGCATGCGCAACCTCCAGTGCATCCCGGTAATAGGCCTCGATGATCTGCTGAAACCCTTCAGGCCGAGCGGGCCAGAGGTTGGAGGCATAAACCGACAACCCCGTGTCCGGCGCCTCGAAGCCACTATCGAACACCTGCTTGTAATCGGGATTGGCACTGGGGTCGACCTGCTCTGACTGCGCCCCACCCCAGCCACGGTTCGAACCGGTCAAGCTCATGTCAATCTTGGACTTTTCTGCATCAGACAGGTCAAAGAAAGCACGGTAGGCCGCCAGAACAAGGCGCATTCGGGCGGATGAGATATTGGTGTTATGAACCGTCAGAAACCCCACGCCCTGCGCGCCGTCACGCAAAGCTGCCAAGGTGTCAGCGTCTCGTGAAATCAATTTCTGAACGTCAATTCTAGGGATCATCGCACTTCCTCCTGACGGCGTTGCATGGCATGAGGGAGGCAGACAGGCAAGCAGATGGCCTGAGCTCAAATGATAGCGCAAACAGTGCAATTGACTGGAAGGACAGCAGATGAAACGCAAATTGGCGGCGGGCAACTGGAAAATGAACGGCTCACGTGCGGCATTGGCCGAATTTGACGCTATGCAACCCGGTGTAACGGACAGCGTTGAAATGGTGATCTGCCCCCCGGCGACACTGGTCGCACCCGCCGTTGAGAAGGCAGGCGCCCTAGGGATTGGCGGTCAAACCTGCCACGTCAAAGTCTCGGGTGCGCACACAGGTGATATCTCTGCCACGATGTTGAAAGACGCAGGTGCCAGCTATGTGATCACCGGCCATTCCGAGCGCCGCACCGATCACGGCGAAAGTGATGCCGACGTCGCAGCCCAAAGCACCGCCGCCTGGGAGGCCGGTCTCGTGGCAATCATCTGTGTGGGTGAAACACTGGAAGAGCGCGAATCCGGTGCCACCCTGAATGTAATTGCAGAGCAGCTGGCTGGCTCGATCCCTGACGCCGCCACCGCCGCAAACACCGTCGTGGCCTACGAACCCGTCTGGGCGATTGGCACTGGCAAAGTGCCCACGCTTGAGCAGATCGCCGAGGTGCACGACGACATGCGCGCCAAGCTCAGCGCTCGATTTGGCACAGAGATCTCCGATGGTATGCGCCTGCTGTATGGCGGGTCGGTCAAAGCAGGCAATGCGGCCGAAATCTTTGCGGTGTCCAATGTCGACGGTGCGCTTGTTGGTGGTGCCTCGCTGAAAGCCGCAGATTTCTTGCCCATCGCTGAGGCGCTTGGCGCGGCCTAAAACCACTTCAAACAACTCCTTGCGGAGTTTCCCCAAGACACAAAAAAGGCGGCACCTGATAGGGTGCCGCCTTTTCTTACGCGTTACTCAGATCACTTGGTAACAATCTCAGGTCCCATGAACTTGGTCGGCAGATAGGTCGACAACGCCGGGATATAGGTGACCATGATCAGGAAGACGAAGAGCACAGCGAGGAAGGGCAAGGCCGCCCGCACCACACGCATCATCGGCATGCCCGCGACACCTGAAGTCACAAAGAGGTTCAGGCCCACCGGCGGCGTGATCATGCCAATCTCCATGTTCACCACCATGATGATGCCCAAATGGATCGGATCAATTCCAAGCTCGATGGCAATCGGGAACACAAGCGGCGCCACAATCACAATCAACCCCGAGGGTTCCATGAACTGGCCACCGATCAGCAGGATTACGTTGACGATCACCAGGAACATCACCGCACCAAAGCCTGCAGAAATCATCGCACTGGCGATCTGCTGAGGGATCTGCTCATCGGTCAGAACATGTTTGAGGATCAGCGCATTCGCGATGATGAACATCAAGGTAATGGTCAGTTTGCCTGCTTCAAACAATGTGTCTTTGGTGTCTTTGTGGAAGAACGCCGTGACAACCGCGATGGGTTTGCGGATCAGCGACAGGTTGGGCTGCCCCTCATCGGTCGCAAGCGGACCCATATCCCGATAGATGAAGTTCGCGATGAAGAAGGCATAGACTGCGGCCACGGCTGCGGCTTCGGTTGGGGTGAAGATACCACCATAGATCCCGCCAAGGATGATCACGATCAGGAACAATCCCCAGGCGGCATCCCGACCGGCTGCAAAGACCTCACCCCAGCCTTTCCATTCGCCTTTTGGCAATTTGCGGATCCGCGCGATGATGTAGATGGTCACCATCAGCATCGTGCCCGCCATAAGACCCGGGATGACACCGGCAAGGAACATCCGTCCAACCGAGACTTCAACGGCGGAGGCATAGACCACCATCACAATCGACGGCGGGATCAGAATGCCAAGCGTACCCGCATTGGCGATTACGCCGGCGGCAAAGTCTTTCGAATAGCCCACCTGACGCATGCCAGCGATCACAATCGACCCGATGGCCACAACGGTTGCAGGCGACGATCCCGACAGGGCGGCAAACAACATACAGGCAAAAACACCCGCAATCGCCAAACCGCCGTGGAAATGTCCTACGATGGCAATCGAGAACCGAATGATCCGCCGTGCCACACCACCCGTCGACATAAAGGACGAGGCCAGAATGAAAAACGGGATCGCCAGCAATGTGTAGTGCCCGGCCATGGCCTGGAAAAAGCTCTGAGCGACCGAGCTTAGCGACGTGTCTGACAGCACCAGAAGGAAGGTGATCGAGGAAAAGCCCAGGGCCACAGCAATCGGCACACCGATCAGCATGAGTCCCACGACCATGATAAAGAGAATTGCGACTTCCACGGTGTTATTCCTCGTAATTCATGTGGCGCACATCATCGACGGCGTCTTCGGCTTCGTGGCTCACAATCAGGCTTTCTTCCTGACCCACCCAGATCTTCCACGCGGCCTGACAAAAGCGGTACAGCAAGAGCGCCGCGCCCACGGGCAGAATGAAATACGGGATAAAGCGCGGGATCTTCTCGTAGGCTTCGCCCTGATTGAAGATCGGCTCGATAAAGCGCATCCATTCAGCGATGCGGATATCGTCGACCTCATACCAGGCCTGATCACGGCTGTTGGCAAACCCAGTTGGGAACCAGCGACCGCTGGTTGCGTCAAAGCCAGCGAATGGGGCCCAGTAATCCCACGCGCCTTTCAACAGCAGGAAGGCATAGGCAATGCAGACCGCCGCTGTGATCAGCCCGACAATCCGTCGCGCAGGGGGCGCCATCAGATTGAGGACAACATCGACACCCAGATTGGCCGTCTTCTTAACCGCATAGCTGATCCCAAACAGAACCAACCAGGCAAATAGAAAGGTCGTGGCCTCAAGCGCCCAGATCATGCTGCGCGGCATTTCAATGCCAATCACACCCTCAAAAGAGCGCCACCAACCTGAGTTGAAGACATAGCGCACAATCACATTGACGAAGGTGATGACCGTCATCGCACCAAGCAAGATTGCGATAAAGGTTTCCTCAAGCTCGTCGATAACACCGCCGAGCAGAGATCTGGGCTTGGGATGTTGCAACATGCCCCCGCTCCTCAAGTTGTTGGTAGATACAAAAAACCCGGCCCGTCACTGAGCAGGCCGGGTCAAACGATCCGATTAGGATCAGTTCATCGCGTTGAATTTCTGTGCCGCGTCGATGTTGTCCTGACCAACATCAGCAACAAACTGTTCCCAAACCGGCTTCATGGTCGCAACCCAGGCCGCGCGCTGCTCTGGTGTCAGCTGGCGCACAACACCACCGGCGTCGATCACGGCCTGCTTAGCGTCCTGGTTCACCTTGAAGGATTCGCCGTTACGAACCCCTGTGACTTCGGCGATGATACCGTCAAGTTCGGTGCGGATATCGTCCGGCAGGCTGTCCCAGAAATCGGTTGAGGTCACCAGAAGATAGTCGATAATACCGTGGTTGGTTTCGGTCACACCGTCCTGAACTTCAAAGAACTTCTTGCCGTAGATGTTCGACCAGGTGTTTTCCTGTCCATCCACAACACCGGTCTGCAGTGCGCCGTAGACTTCCGAGAAGGCCATCGGCTGGGGCGACCCACCCAGAGCCGCCATCTGTGCCTTGAGAACTTCCGAGTTCTGTACGCGGAACTTCAGGCCTGTGGCATCTGTCGGGTCAACCAGAGGCTTGTTGGCCGACATCTGCTTCATGCCATTGTGCCAGAACGCCAGGCCCAGCAGGCCGCGACGGGTCATCGATTCTTTCATCGCCTGACCGGTTTCTGAGTTCTGGAAGCCGTTCACGGCTTCGATGTCGCGGAACATGAAAGGCAAATCGAAGATGCGGAATTTCTTGGTGAACTGCTCAAACTTCGACAGCGACGGTGCTGCCATCTGAACGTCACCGTTCAGCATCGCCTCAAGAACCTGGTTGTCATTGTAGAGGGTCGAGTTCGGGAACACCTCCATGCAGACCTTGCCGTTCATCTCTTCGTTCACGCGCTCGGCAAGAAGAGTGGCAGCGATGCCTTTCGGGTGCTTGTCGCTGTTGGTGACGTGGCTGAATTTGATAACAATTTCACCATCGTCACAGGCGGCCATCGCACCGGTTGCGCCAGTAACAAGCGCCGCAGCGGCAACTGCGGACATCAGAAACTTTTTCATGGGTATCCTCCCCCAAAATGTCTAATTTTTTGATCAAAGGCGCCCCTCCCCGGGGCCCTGACACCTATAGAAAATCCATTGGGGCAAAGGCGATCAACACCCCTGAATCCTGATGGCGCTAAACTGGTTTTTATCTTTTAATTTCAATCAGAAATTCAAAGCACACCCACGCGGACATGGCAAATACAAACGGGGCTGTGCGGGAATTCACACACGGCCTAGAGCGCACTGTGCGGAAATCCGCACAGCATACCGACTCACAGAGGTGTAAATGATTCGTTACGATTCGCGGCGGAACGCGTCGGGTTTCAAACTGTACTTGGCGAGCTTGTCGTAGAAGGTCTTCCGGGGCAGTTTCAGCGCCTCTGCGGCCTGCCGCGCCTGCCCGTCTGCCTTGCGCAGTGCTTCTGACAGAAGGCTTCGTTCCACTTGCGCCATACGCTCAACCAAACCCAACCCGCCGTCACGTGCCTCTTGCCCAAGCCCGAGCACAAAGCGCATGGCTTCTGACATCAACGCCCGCGCATTTCCGGGCCATTCGCGTGAAACAAGATCCGAGATGACCTGCTCTCCGATCTCCGGCGCGTCCAACCCGGATTGTTCCGCCGCCTGTGCAACATAGTGCCGAAACAAGACAGGAATATCCTCGGGTCGTTCATGAAGTGCCGGAATCCGTACCTGCATGACCTCAAGGCGATAAAACAACTCGACCGAGAACCCTTGGCTTGTCAGCTGAGACAGATCCTGCGTGCTGCCTGCAATCAGCCAGGTGCCACCTTGCTCAAGTAGATCAACCAAAAGCATCTGGCTATCCGCCGGCAAAGCGCCGATTTCGTCGAGGAAAAGCGTCCCACCTGCGCATTTGCTCCAAAGCGCCTTTAATTCTTCCCGCGCCAATCCAGCTGCCGCTCGCTTTTCAAACACGGCCTTCGCCCGCGCCGATCCCATCAAAATGACTTCTGCCACTTTGGAGATGCCCGACCCCAGTGCGCCGCACACCAGAACTTCGGTCCCTGCCCGGGCCGCCGCGCGCGCTTTGACACGCAAAGCATTGGATTGCGGCGACACCCCAAAAATCAAACGCGACGCTGGGTCTCCGGCTTCAAGCTCGGCCTTCAATCGACGATTTTCCTGCACGAGGTTCCGGGTCTTCAATCCGCGTGTCAGCACGGGAACAAGATCCGCACCGCTGCAGGGTTTTTCCAGAAAATCAAACGCACCCATCGACATGGCCCGCACAGCCATTGGGATATCTCCCTCACCTGTGAGCAAAATCACAGGCAACTCCGGATCCTGATCATGGGCATATTCCAACAGATGAAAGCCGTCTCGACCTGGCATGCGAATGTCCGAAAGGATCACACCGTCAAACGCGGCGGTGATCATGTCTTTGGCCTCAACAAACGACCCCGCAGTCACAGGTGTCAGATCGGCAAGCTCGATTGTCTGCGCCAGCGCCTCACGCACGGCCGCATCGTCCTCAACAATCAGAACCTTATCCATAATCACCTCGATCAGAGTTTCGGATCAGTCTTTGTCCCAGATCTCGAGATCAACTTCAAACACTGCCCCGCCGTTTGCACCATTAGACCCGCGAATATTGCCGCCAAAGCTTTGAATAAGACCGTAGGAGATCGACAGGCCAAGCCCCATCCCCTCGCCCACTGTTTTTGTTGTGTAAAATGGATCGAACACCTTGTCGGGGTCATCAATTCCCGGCCCGTTGTCAGCCACCCGGACCTGCCCGTTTTTTGTCATCTCGATCCGAAGGACAGGTGTTTGCACATCACGCATCGCATCAGCCGCGTTTGTGATCAGATTGACAAACACCTGCGACAGCCGCACCTCACCGCCCCGAACAAAGACAGGCGCATCGGGGAATTGAAAATCCAGACGGACCCCGCTTTTCCGCAACCGCGTTTCCGTCAGATCCACCGCTTGCTGGACCACGCGCACCAGATCTACGCGCCCGGTCGGTTCTTTCTCATTGCGCGCAAAAGACCGAAGATTCTTCATGATACGCGCGGCGCGTGCTGCAAGTTCCGAAATCTGTGCCAGATTGGCCCCCGCCTTATCGGCTTTGCCCCGATCAAGAAAGGCAGCGCCATTGTCGGCATATTGCCGGATCGCCATCAAAGGTTGGTTGAGCTCGTGGCTGATACCTGCAGACATCTGGCCCAAGGCACTTAACTTTCCCGCCTGAACAAGCTCTTCTTGCGCCTGACGCAATGCATCCTCGGCCTCTTCGCGTTCCTTCACCTCATGACGCAGTGCTTCGTTGGCGCCTTCGAGATCTTTTGTCCGGGATTTCACCCGGCTCTCCAGTCGTTCGTTGTCTTGCGCCAGTACGCGACGTCGCTCACCCGCAAAATACAAAAGCGTTCCAAGAACCAGACACAGTGCGGCAACAACGGCCGCCTGCAATCCGGCCAGACGTTTGGCCGGAGTGATATCGACAAGTTCTTCCCCGATCATGCCAATCACCGGCAGGGACTGAACCAGATAGAGCGCCTGTTGCGGCACATAGGGGCTGAAATTCTGATGCCAAATGGTTAGCGCACCGCGATGTCGACGATCGATCGCATAGCGTTTCCCGTCTGGTGCGATCATGGCCCCTTGTTCGCGACGCCAAAACAAAAGCTCAGACCGGCTTGAGACAAATACCTGGCCACTCAGATCACTGAAAAACACCGAGGGGCGCAAAGCGCGCCAATCTTGCTCAAGGTTGTCGATGTCCACCACCAATACCAACACTCCGCGCACGCGCCCATCAAAGGCGAAACTCGGCGCGGCATAGTGGTAAACGCGTTTTCCAAAGCTGACACTATACCCATGCCCTGCCCCCAAAGCGCCATCACCCGCCCGCTCGAAATAAGCGCTTTTCACCATATCATCCGGAGTTTGCCCGTGGGCTGAGGCCAAGATACGACCATCCACACTTGCATAGACTGCCGTAAGCGCCCCTGTCCGATCTACCGTTTCAAGCAAAAGCGCATCGGCCTCTTCCGTGTCGCCGCCGGAATGAAGTGCGGCTAATGCCGGATGATCCGACATAAGCACAGCTGTTGATCGATATCGGAACAGTCCGGCCACCAATCGATCAGAGGCAAGTGCCAGATCCGCCTCAGCCCGCGCCGCGAGCTGTCCCAGGGCCTGAGCATAGCCATAAACCCAGACCCCATAGGACAGCGCGGCAACAGCACCCAGGTAGAACAGAACCGCACGGCCGCGGTGTCGCGAATGATCAGCCATGTCTGTTCCTAACAACCCATGGGCAGGTTAAAAACCCCCTTGCCTTTCGGAGATACGCGCAGCAAACCAATCCAATGCAACGTTTTACCCAAGATCCGACTGACGCAGGGTTTGTTCAAAACCCCTATCCCTTCTACGACACCCTACGTGCCGCGGGCCATCTGGCCTGGTGGGAAGACTATAATATGCCCTGCGCTGTTTCGAACGAAGCGGTTCAGGCGCTGCTGCGGGATCGTCGATTTGGGCGGGAAGTCCCCGAAGAGTTGAAACAGCCGGTTCCCGAACATCTCAAACCGTTCTACGCCATTGATGATCATTCTATGCTGGAGCTCGAACCGCCCCGCCATACGCGTCTGCGCAGTCTGGTTCTTCGGGCCTTCACCTCGCGCCAGATTGCAGGGTTGGAGCCGCAGATCGAGGCTTTGACACATGAGCTTATCGACCGCCTGCCCGAAGGCGAATTTGATCTGCTAACCGAATTTTGCCAGCCACTTCCGGTCATTGTCATCTGCCGCCTTCTGGGCGTGCCAGAGAACATGGCGCAGCAACTGCTTGATTGGTCCAACGATATGGTCGCCATGTATCAGGCGCGTCGTGACCGGGCGATTGAAGATGCCGCGGCCAAAGCCGCAACTGAGTTCTCTGAATTTCTGACACGCTATATCGATGAACGTCGCAAAGATCCGCGTGAGGATCTGATCACGCGTCTTATTCAGGCAGAGGAAGATGGCGAAAAGCTCAGCCATGAAGAGCTGATCACCACCTGCGTTCTGTTGCTAAATGCGGGGCACGAGGCGACAGTTCACACCATGGGCAATGGTCTCAAACTGATCTTGGAACAGGGCATTGAAGTCACCCCAGACAATGCCCTGGATGTTGCGGAAGAAGTGATGCGCGTGGATCCACCGCTGCATATGTTCACACGCTATGCCTATGAAGACATTGAACTTTGGGGGCATACATTCAAACGCGGCGATCAGGTGGCTTTGATGTTGGGGGCGGCAAACCGTGATCCCGAGGCCTGGCCAGAACCAACACAGTTTGACATCACACGCCGATCTTCCAAACACACAAGCTTTGGCGGTGGCCTGCACTTTTGTGTCGGGGCTCCTCTGGCCCGGTTGGAGCTTCAAATTGCGCTGCCAATCTTGCTCAAACGACTGCCAGATCTGAAGTTGGTTGGCACGCCACAATACGCCAACCTTTACCATTTCCACGGGCTCGAAAGCCTGATGGTCACCAGATAGAAAACAGCGCAGCGGAGTGGCCAACCCCTCCGCTGTCTGTCCGGCAGGCCCGCCGGAAATTTCGAGCAATACCGCCTTAGAGAGGCAGTGCTGTGGTTGCTTTGATTTCTTCCATAGACAGCAGGGCCGTTACGTTGTGGACCTTTACCTCTGAAATCAGTGCCTGATAAAACACATCATAGGCCCGCGCATTGGCGACGCGCACCTTGAGGATATAGTCAATATCCCCTGCCAACCGATGGGCCTCTTGCACCTCAGGACGAGCCCGAAGGGCTGCGAGGAATTTGTGCTGCCAGTCGGCTTCATGCTCTGACGTTCGGATCAGCACAAAGAAGGTCGCTTCGAACCCAAGCGCCTCGGCATCAAGAACCACGGTCTGCGCGCCAATGACGCCACTTTCGCGCATTTTGCGGATTCGGTTCCAAACTGGCGTCTTTGAAGACCCCACTTCCTTGGCAATTTCATCCAGAGATTGCGAGGCGTCCCTCTGGAGCGCCACAAGAATTTTCCGGTCTGTCTCGTCGATCTTCATTTTTGTTCCTGTCTCAGGCCCATTTTGGGAACACGCTCTCACATGACGCGCAAGTTGGGACGTTATTCCTTATTAACCCGAAGGGCTAGCCCAAATGCGGAACAATTTCCTATATCAAGGTGACCATTCCACAAGGGGAGACCCACGATATGACAAAGAAAGAGACACCTTCGGCCCCGCGACCCGATGCGATGTGCTGTGGTCATGTTGTATTTGTGGGCTCAGGCCCAGGTGACCCGGATCTGCTGACCGTTAAGGCGTTGAAAGCCATTCAAAGCGGTGACGTGATCATTCACGACCGTCTGGTGCCAGCAAGCATTGTTGCTTTGGCCTCGGATGATGCGACCATTCTTGATGTCGGCAAAGAAGGCTTTGGCCCCTCGACACCTCAGGCCACAATCGACGCTTTGATTGTTGAGCATAGCCTCAGAGGCGCGCGCGTTATCCGTTTGAAAGGCGGCGATGCCACTGTGTTCGGCCGCCTTGATGAGGAAATCGATGCGCTGGAAGCGGTGGGCATCACCTATGAGATCGTGCCCGGCATCACCGCCGCCTCAGCGGCACTGGCGAGCATCGGTCAAAGCTTTACCAAACGGGGCCGCAATCGCGCCGCACGCATTCTGACCGGCCATGCCATGGAAGGCTTTGCGGATCAGGATTGGCGCGGCCTAGCCCAGCCCGGCGAAGTCGCCGCGATTTACATGGGCAAAAAAGCGGCACGTTTCATTCAGGGCCGCCTGATGATGCATGGCGCCAATGGCGACACCCCCGTCACCGTTGTGGCAAATGCCGCCCGCCCCAACCAACGTATTGTGGGCACCACACTCTCTTTGCTTGTTCAAACTCTGTCAGAAGAAAACTTGGACGGCCCCGTCTTGTTGTTGCTTGGCCTTGCGCCGCGCGACGCCCAAACCACGACCCTCTTGCAACAGGAGTTTGCCTGATGCCCAAAGCGTTTACCCCGAAAGTGATCACCGCCAACCACTTGGCCGAAGGCGACGTCGTTTATCTGACGTCTGGTGATGAATGGACCCGCGACCTGTCGCAGGCGGATCTTCTGACCGATGAGGCGATTGCCGAGGCGCGTCTGGTTGAGGCCAGCACGCAGCATCATCTGGTGGTTGGCGTTTATCTCGCTGACATGAAAGCCGGAGAAAACGGGCCAGAGCCGGTGCATTTCCGCGAAGAGTTCCGCCGCCGCGGTCCATCCAACTATTTCCACGGCAAGCAGGCCGCAACCGCCTAAGGCACAGGCCCGTGAGGTCGAGGCCTAAAGGGCCAGACCCGGTCAGCAGGAGACACGCCATGTATAAGTACAACGACTTTGACACAGCCTTCATCACCGAGCGCAACCGTCAGTTCCGCGCTCAGGTCGAGCGCCGTCTGTCCGGTGCTCTAACAGAAGACGAATTCAAGCCCCTTCGCCTGATGAATGGCGTCTACCTTCAGCTGCACGCTTACATGCTGCGGGTTGCCATCCCCTATGGCACGCTCAACAGCCATCAGATGCACAAGCTGGCAGAGATCGCGGATCGCTGGGATCAGGGGTATGGCCACTTCACCACCCGCCAGAACATTCAGTTCAACTGGCCGAAACTTGGGGATATCCCGGATATTCTCGATGCCTTGGCAGAAGTTGAGATGCACGCCATCCAAACCTCGGGCAACACCATCCGCAACGTGACCGCTGACCACTTTGCCGGCGCCGCAGCGGATGAGATCGCCGATCCTCGCCCGGTGGCTGAATTGATCCGCCAGTGGTCGACCGACCACCCGGAGTTCCAGTTCCTGCCGCGTAAATTCAAAATTGCCGTCACCGGCAGCCCCAATGACCGCGCCGTGACCAAAGCGCATGACATTGGTCTGCGCATGATCGAACGCGACGGCGAAGCCGGGTTTGAAGTGATCGTTGGTGGTGGCCTTGGCCGGACCCCAATGGTGGGCAAAGTGCTGCGGGACTTCCTGCCGCAGGCGGATCTGCTGCCCTATCTCGAAGCCACGGTTTCGGTTTGGAACATTCTGGGTCGCCGCGATAACAAGTATAAATCGCGGATCAAAATCACTGTGCATGAGAACGGCATCGAAGAGATCCAGCGTCTGACCGAAGCGCGTTTTGCCGAAATCCGTCCGTTGTTTAGCGGCGTGGACCAAGAGATGCTTGCCGAAATCAAAGCGCATTTCGCAGCGCCAACCTTCGTCACCCGCGATACTGCTGCATTTGATCGCGCCTATGACACCGATCCGGTTTTCCGCAGCTGGGCGGACACCAACCTGTCCGAGCACCGGGCCGAAGGCTATGCCATCGCGCAGATTTCGGTCAAAGCGCACGGTCAAACCCCCGGTGATGCCTCATCCGAGCAAATGCGCGTGATGGCGGATATCGCCCGCGAATTTGGTCACGACGAGCTGCGTATAAGCCACGAACAAAACGTGGTTCTTCCCCATGTCCACAAATCAGACCTGCCTGACATCCACGCGCGTTTGAAGGCACATGGCTTGGCCACGGCCAACATTGGCAAAATCTCGGACATCATCGCCTGCCCCGGCATGGATTACTGTGCCTTGGCGACGGCCCGGTCGATCCCAATCGCGCAGGAAATCGCCACGCGCTTTGATGATCTGAAGCTTGAGCATGAGATCGGTGATCTGAAGATCAAAATCTCGGGCTGCATCAACGCCTGTGGTCACCACCATGTTGGTCACATCGGTATTCTGGGTCTCGATCGCGCTGGTGTTGAAACCTACCAGATCACTCTGGGTGGCGATCATACCGAAACCGCGGCCATCGGCACCCGCACGGGTCCCGGCTTTGGTGAGCATGAGATTGTCCCGGCGATTGAACGTCTGGTTGAGGCCTACCTGAAGCTACGCGACAGCAAAGAAGAAACCTTCCTGCAAACCTACAATCGTTTGGGTATGGCCCCGTTCAAAGTTGCGCTTTACGGCGAAGACACCCGGATCAAGGCGGCCTAAGCCATGGAGAAAAACACCGCTGCCGGGTTCCCCGGCCGAAACACAGGTGCCGTCCCCGATCTTGATGCGCTCAAGGCCCGTGTTGATGCTCTGAATGCCCGCTATCGCCACCACGGTGCAACAGCGGTGCTAGAGGGGGCCTTGCGCGATCCCGAGGCCGGTCGCATTGCCATGGTGTCCTCCTTTGGGGCTGAATCTGTGGCGCTGCTCCACCTTGTGGCGATGGTCGACCGGAAAACCCCGGTGTTGTTCATCGACACCCAACTGCTTTTTGCCGAGACACTGGTGTATCAGCAGGAAATGGCGGAGCGGTTGCGACTGGAAAATCTCAGGGTGATCCGCGCGTCGCAACAGGATCTGGACCGGCAAGACCCCTATGGCGCCTTGCGCCTGTCGGATCAGGATCGCTGCTGTGATATTCGCAAGACCCAGCCGTTGGAAAAGGCCTTAAAGGGCTATGATGGCTGGATCACGGGGCGCAAGCGCTACCAAAGCAAAAGCCGGGCTGGGCTTGAGTTCTTTGAATTGGAAGAGGCCACGGGCCGCATCAAGGTGAACCCGCTGGCCCATTGGGGGCCGGATGACGTGCGCCAGTACATGGAAGAGAACCGCCTGCCCAAACACCCGCTGGTGGCTCAGGGATATCCGTCAATCGGATGTGCCCCCTGCACAAGCAAAGTCGCCCCCGGCGCAGACCCAAGATCGGGCCGCTGGCAGGGGCAGAACAAAGAAGAATGTGGCATTCACTTTGTGAATGGCCAGGCCGTTCGCCAGAACGCGTCGAAACCCAAAGGAGAAAACGCATGACCGTGATCGTAACTGATGCTGGTTTTGCAGCTGACACTTGGAGCGGTGACTTTGATGGCACCGTGGCTTTGGATCTCGCGTCTGACGTGGATCCGGCCAGTGTTGAATTGACGGATGAGATCACAATGATCCGCATCCAATTCCCAAGCTTTGCCGATGGGCGTGGCTTTACCATCGGACGCGTGCTGCGCCTGCGTGGGTACAAAGGCCAGCTGCGCGCACAGGGTCATGTCTTGGCAGATCAATATGCAATGGCACGCCGCGCCGGTTTCGACGAAGTTGAAATTGACGATGATCTGGCCGCGCGCCAGCCGGCAGATCAATGGGTGTTCCGCGCCGATTGGCAGGCTCACAACTATCAATCCCGTCTGCGCGGTTGACCTAGGCGCCACAAAGGCCCATGTCTGCCGTCGCAGCCAGATCGGCGCGACGGCGTTTTTCCTGACGCAGATCAAAGCTAAATCCAGGCTGTCGGTTTATACCGAGCCGCGAACGACGTTGAGATAAGAGATGACCGCAGTGACCGAAGCACCCGCCCCCGAGGCCAAGAAAAAGGCCATGCCTGACGCTCAGACCGTGACTGAGGTCAAACATTGGACAGACCGTCTGTTCTCTTTCCGTGTGACCCGCCCCGCAAGCCTGCGCTTTCGCTCAGGTGAGTTTGTCATGATCGGCCTGATGCAGACCGATGAGAAAACCGGCCGTGAAAAGCCCTTGCTGCGCGCCTATTCCATTGCCTCGCCAAGCTGGGATGAGGAGATGGAGTTCTACTCGATCAAGGTTCAGGACGGCCCGCTGACCTCACGCCTTCAGCACATCAAAGAAGGCGACAAGATCATCATGCGTCCCAAGCCGGTTGGCACACTGGTGCATGATGCCCTGCTGCCTGGCAAACGTCTTTGGTTGTTTGCAACCGGCACCGGCTTTGCGCCGTTTGCGTCGCTGCTGCGTGAACCGCAGACCTATGAAGATTACGATGAGGTTGTGATCACTCACACCTGCCGCGAAGTGGGTGAACTCACCTATGGTGCGGAATTGATCGAAGGTCTGAAGACCGACGAACTTCTGAACGAAGTGATCGGTGAAGGGTTCTGGAAAAAGATCAAGTACTACCCGACCACAACCCGCGAAGAGAGCCCCAAGATGGGTCGCATCACCGATCTGATGCGCTCGGGCGAGGCCTTTGCGGATCTGGATGTGCCTCAGATCAACCAAGACACAGACCGCGCGATGATCTGTGGCAACCTGGCGTTCAACCTTGAGCTCAAAGAGATGCTCGAGGGCTATGGTCTTGAAGAAGGGGCCAATTCCGATCCCAAACACTATGTCGTGGAAAAGGCTTTCCTCGACTAAACATTACAATTCGGTATCATTTATCTTAATATGGGCGGTCTGCGGGCCGCCCTTTCACGTTCATTTAAGCCCTTGCTGTTCTCCTGAAGGCATCACTCACAACCTCAGGAGAACAGAATGCAACTTACGCGCATCACCCAAGATCCTGAGACCACTGCCATAGGCGCCGCTCCAACATCCGTTGACGTGCGCGCCATCAGCCCGGAACAGATTGATGAGATTGTTGATCAGTTTTTGGCCGACGGTCAGAATCTCAGCATCGATCTCATAACGCTCTCTCGATTTGGGGCCCGCTTTGGTCAGCACCTGGCCCGCAGCAGCGGGATCCCATACGCCTCCAAGCCTAATCTTGACCTTATCGAACTGGCGACGGAATACCGCGACAAGGCAAAACGCGATTACGCCCCGGTCGCCTCGTGGGATAGCTTTATGCGGTTTCTCAACAAGTTGACCTAAAAAAGGCCGCGCAAAAGCACGGCCTTTTTGTCTGCATATTCGCGGATTTCAATCAGAGGCCAAGCTGGGACTTAAGCTGATCTAGGATCACAGGAAGGGTCTCAGGGCTGTCCTTGGCCTGTTGGAGCAGCGTTTTAGCTGCTGTTTTGGCAACAAGGTTCAGTTCGGAGCTGTCGATATACTCCGCCACCTTGTCAAAATCGAACCCAGCAACGGTCAGCAAATCGGTGATGTTGGACGCCGCAGTACCCGCCGTGCCTGTCACGGCCTCAGCCGTCGCAGCCACCGCATCTGTTGCGCCCTCTACGGCTTCGGCAGCAACATCCGCGCCTGCATCAACAACAGAGGTTACTGCGTCCGTTGCCGTTTCGGTCACGGCGGTCGCAGCCTCACCCGTGGCATCAGCCGCAGCGCCCGCGACCTCTGCAGTGGTATCCACAACCGTCGATACGGCATCTGTTGCGGTCTCGGTAACCGCACTCGCGGCATCTCCGGCCACTTCAGCCGCAGCACCCGCTACATCTGCAACGGCCTCAACACCGGTTTCTGCAACCGAGGACACCGCCTCAGACGCAGCTGCGGCAGCGGTTTCACCAAGTTCTCCAGCCCCGGAGAGTGCGTCACTGACCGCATCTCCAACCGCCTGTGCCGCATCCTCAGCCACACCTTCCGCGGCCGTTGTTACTGCGTCGGCTGCGTCAGCAGCCGCTGCAGTGGCCGCTTCTGCAGTTGTATCGACGGCCTCAACAGCGTCAGCCACCGCACCTTCGACGGCATCCGCCAAGGTTTCTGCGGTCTCTTCGGCAGGTGTTTCGACCACCTCTTCAACCTGTGTCTCCTCAACGGGAGCAGGTTCGGCCACAACTGGTGCTGCCGCTTCGGGCTCTGCAACCTGACCTGTGTACCAGATATATCCACCAATCGATGCGGCTGCAGCGATGCAAATTAGGATCAGATTCCTCATTCGGTCTCTCCCATAACAATACGGTCACATGAACAACGCGCTCATGCGTTGACATGGATGTGCCTGTGCAATAGGCCCACAGCAAGGGGGAAACTACCTATTCTTAACGCAGTTTAACCCGATTGCGGCTTGAAAGACGCCCAAGCCCTGTTTACTTTGACGCACTGACCTGAACCGGAAAATGGAGCAAACCAATAGCCCGCCGTCCGCATAACGCGCCTCCGCAGCGCGACACTGGCCCCCGCGTAAATGATCGCATCCGGGCCCCCGAAATCCGCCTCATCGGCGCCGAAGGTGAAAATGTTGGAGTTGTTACTCCGGCACGCGCCATGGATATGGCCCAAGAGGCTGGTCTTGATCTGGTTGAGATTTCGCCCAACGCGAAGCCCCCGGTCTGTAAGATCATGGATTACGGCAAGTTCAAATATGAACAGCAAAAACGTGAATCTGAAGCGCGTAAAAAGCAGAAGACCATCGAAGTCAAAGAGGTGAAGTTCCGTCCCGGCACCGATACCCATGACTACGAAGTCAAAATGCGCAACGTGTTGAAGTTCTTGGAAGGTGGCGACAAGGTCAAAGTGACCCTGCGTTTCCGTGGCCGTGAAATGGCCCACCAGCAACTTGGACGTGAGTTGCTTGAGCGTGTGGCCGAAGATGTCAAAGAGATTGGCAAGGTCGAGAACATGCCAAAAATGGAAGGTCGTCAGATGGTTATGATGATCGGTCCATTGCCGAAGTAATCTTCGATTTATTGCATTTGATTAAGAACCCGCCGGTTTTCGGCGGGTTTTTTTTGTATCGGCTTCTACCCCGCAGCGCGATCAGGCCTCGCGTAGGCGTCCACGCATCGGGATCTCTTTCAACAGCCCGCCGACACCCATGCGTGCTATGTCACTAGGCGCAAGCTTTACGTCACAGATCAATCTTTCCAGCACCCAGTCGGCCCCGTTCATCGCAGGGGAGCGCGCGCAGCCCGGAAGCCCGATGACCGGCCGGTCATTCAACCTACCGAAGAACAAAAGGTTGCCCGGATCAACCGGCATGCCGAAGTGGATGACCTCGCCACCGGCCTGCCTAAGCGCCTCTGGGGCGACATCATAGGGATCCGATGTTGCCGAGCCGGTTAGAATCAGCACAAGCTCTTCCTGTGTCGCCCGCAACGCCTCTGCCAGAGCGGGCACGTCGTGGCGCACCTGGCATTCCGGTGCAAGACTCACCCCCAAGCGATCCAATCGCTCTTTGGTCACTGCCTGACCTTTCTCCCCTTTGGCTTCTGGGTCGATTGTCGTTTGGATCAACCGTGCGGTTTTATGCTGTGCAGGTTTCAAACGCAGCGCCGATTGCCCTGCCAGACACGCAGCCTCAAGAGCGGCCTTAGGCACGCCATAGGAAATAATCTTGACCGTAGCGATCATCCCATTGATCGCAGCGCGCTGCCATGCCGGCACCGTCGCCACCGTGATCATTGGATGCAATGCGTTCAACGCATCGATACGATCTGCCAGGACTTCGATGACCCCGGGCGCCGTTGCGTAGATGTTCACGCGCCCTGTAGATGCCTGCCCCAAACGCAGGCCCGCGCGTTCTGGATCTGGAACAATTGCTTTGGCAAGACGATCAGCCGCAACATCCTCATGCAGATCCTCAGCCTCTAACCGCGCAACCGTGACCTCGGTAAGTCCCGCACCTGTTATGCGCTTCAAGTCATCCGGGGTCAGCACCCGCCCTTTTCGTAACCTGCCATCCGGCAAACCCAAAGAATGTGCGAGAATTGCCCCTTCGGCCTCGGAAACAGACACTGGACCAAACTTCATGCGCCTTTCCTCAACACCTGCGTCATCTCTGACAGAATTGACACGGCGATTTCTGGCGGACCAGATGCGCCTATATCCAAACCAATCGGTCCATGGATGCGCGCAATTTCACCTGCGGTAAATCCGGCCTCGGTGAGCCGCGCCTCACGCTTTGCATGGGTACGTTTTGATCCAAGCGCGCCGATGTAGAAACAATCGGATCTCAAAGCGGCATGTAACGCCGGATCATCGAGTTTGGGGTCATGGGTCAACAAAACCAGAGCCGTGCGGCTATCAAGACCATGCGCCTCGACGGCCTCGTCGGGCCAATCATGCACCAATGTCTCCCCCGGAAAACGATCAGACGAAGCAAAGGCCTCGCGTGGGTCGATGACCAGCGGGTCATAACCTGCGATCCGCGCCATCGGCAAAAGCGCCTGCGTGATGTGGACCGCACCGACAACGACAAGACGCAATGGCGGGTTGTGGATCGCAACAAATGTTCGGCTGTTCTCTTCAAAGCCTGAACGGTCCATCCGGAACCGATCTTCATGCCCGGACAGGTCCAGCCTGCGCTCGCCCGTATCCAGATCGACAACATAGGCCACCGGGCGGCGAGCAGAACGCGCCGCTACAAGATCCGCCAAAACTTCAGCTGACAAAACCGACCCGATGGGTTCCAAAAGCACGCGAATGGTACCGCCACAGGCCAGACCAACAGCAAAGGCATCATCATCCGAAACCCCGAACTCAAGCTCGCGTGCGGTGGTTTCCTCCAGCGCTTCAAGCGCTTCCATGATCACGGCCCCTTCAACACAGCCGCCCGAAACCGAGCCTTCGATTTGACCATCTCCAGAAATCACCAGCTGGCTGCCAACACGGCGCGGCGCGGAGCCCCAGGTTTCGATCACCGTCGCCAGAACCGCGCCAACGCCTGCACGATGCCAGTCCAAGGCCTGTTCTGGAATATTGTCAAATCGCTGCATCACATGTCTCCCTGCCCTAACCTACTCATTTAGGAAGAGCTGTCGCCTTGTCCAAAGGTCTCGATCAAGAAAAACATCTGACCCGCGGGTCAGGTGTTTGTCACATCATGGGTGTAGATCCAGTCAAACTGGTGCAGCATTTTACCCGGGGCCAATCGTCCAAGCACGGAGAGGCCCAGATGCGCGGTCTTGCGAACCAATGGGTTCCGAAGATGATACTTCCAAGCATTCCCGGTTGCCGCGGCTACAATCTTTGACACTCTGTCATGCCGCCGCTGCTGATATTGGGCCAGTCCACTTTGCAGATCTGTTGCGGCATCAAGACTATCGGCAAGCACCCAGGCATCTTCCAGCGCCATAACCGCGCCTTGCGCCATAAACGGCAGCGTCGGATGTGCCGCATCGCCAAGCAAGACAACCCCCTCGCCGTACCAATTCCGCGCTACAGGGTGTCGGAACAAACCCCAGAGGCCCGGCTCCTGCGCCGCGTGCAGCAGATCCTGCATCGCGCCAAATTCAGCAAAACTGCGCTGAAGCTGGCCGGTGGTGTCGCGATGGCTCCAGCTTTCTTCAACCCAATCCTTGCGCTCTTCGACGGCGACAAGATTGACCATCTCACCGCCGCGCAACGGATAACTGACCAAATGCCGTCCCGGCGCCATATGCACCCGCGCCTCGGGTGGATGCCCCGCGAAATTGGGCACCGTCGCTCTCCAGGCCACCTGACCGGTGAAAAATGGGGCCGAAACCCCATTCAGGATCGGACGCAAGACGGAATGAAGACCATCGGCCCCAATCACAAGCTCATCTTCAACCTCATCACCATTACACAGCTCAACACGCGGCTGCACCCCGGGATGCACCGTCTCTACTTTTTGTAACAGTCGGATTTGCACCCCTGCCGCACGCGCTGATTTGGCCAGGAGGTCAATGAGATCAGCTCGGTGCACAAACCGATAGCTTTGTTGTTTTGGCAAACCGGCCAGATCAAGCCGCAGCACCTCTCGCCCTGCCCGGTAATCTCTCAGCGACACAGCTTGTCCTGCGAGTGAAATGTCCTTGAAAGGCTCTGCGAGCCCAAGTGCCTCCAGAACCCGAAGACCATTGGGGCTCACCTGAATTCCAGCCCCAACTTCGCGAATGGCATCGGCCTGTTCCAGAACGCGCACCTGCGCGCCGCGCAGCCGAAGCGCAAGGGCGACAGTCAATCCACCGATGCCGCCGCCAATTACGGTGACCTGCTTATCTGTAAGTGCCATGTCCGCCCCTGATCACGCAAAAACGCCGAGGCGATGCCCCGGCGTTCAGGTTTTTCAGTTTGCCACTTTAGTCGTCGCGATGAACTTTTTCACGACGCTCATGACGTTCCTGAGCTTCAAGGCTCATGGTTGCGATCGGACGTGCGTCCAAACGCTTGAGGCTGATCGGATCACCCGTCACATCGCAATATCCGTATTCACCTTCATCGATCCGGCGCAGTGCCGCGTCGATTTTGGCAACCAGTTTGCGCTGACGATCCCGTGTGCGCAGTTCCAGCGCCCGATCGGTTTCTTCACTGGCCCGGTCGTTCACATCGGGAATATTCCGCGTGCCTTCCTGCAGTGTCTCGATGGTGTCGCGGCTATCTGCCAGCAACTCGTCTTTCCATGCATAAAGCTTGCGGCGGAAATATTCTGTTTGCCGCTCATTCATAAAAGGTTCATCTTCAGCCGGACGATAGTCATCCGGAAGGAAGGTTTCGGGCTTCATGGTCGCTCCCTCGTGTTCGCCAACATCCGACACTGTCAAAAGCTCCTCCAGATCATTGGCACCCCTGCGGGCTGCAACTATCCTATGGGCTAGGTCTTGTCACTACTCAAACAAACACGGCATGACCCTGCGCCTCGGCAAGAAGGTGCGCCATCGCACACCAAACACCCCTGAGATGATTTAACAGTCTGACAGCAAATCCTTTCTTCATCTTTAACCGTTTTTCTTAGAGGCGATGCGACTCACGTCACTTTGCAAAGATCGGAGCATGAAATGTTGAAACTGACTGTTGCACCAGTCATCGCTTTTGCAGTTTTCGCCGCATTTTCTGGCGCTTTGGGTGCACAAGAGAAGGAATCAATTGCCTCAGTGGGCTCCTGGGATGTAATCCGCCATGCCCCCGGGGGGGAGTTCATCGGCTGCAGCATGGAACGCGGCAGTGGGACTTTTGATTTTGGGTTGATGCGCAACTCGGATGGCTGGCGGATCGGTTTCAAACCTATGGGCATGCAACATGGCCTATCGGTTCCTGTGACCCTGACACTTGGCGGGCAGCAAAAAACCTTGGCCATTGTTGTTGAAGGCCCTTCGGGATTTGGTGTGATTGATGAAACGCTGGTTGAGGCCATCGCCGCAGCGCGCAGTATGCAGGCTGTGGTCAACGACGCCCCACATGAGTTGTCTTTAACAGATACACGTGATGCCATCGCAGTGACTCTCTCCTGTTTTGAACGACGTGGCCGAGGATCCCGTGCAACCTTCACATCAAACAACTGACGACTGAAGAGGTCGGGTACACCCAACTTGCTACGGCACTGAGATCCCGAAGATAGTTTTGTGGTTTATTGAGCGCGCTTTTGAAGAGGCCCGCCCCACAAAGGATTTGTCCCATGGGATTTCTCACAAAACTTGCTTCAGCATCCGCTGTTTGTTTTGGACTGGTCAGTCAGGCTCAGGCCTTTGACCTCAATGGCAGTCACTATGCGGATGTGCGTGGGTGGCGCGTGGTTCAAAACCAATTTGGCGGCTCTGGCTATGTGCCCGGTACTGGACCCAGCGTGATCTTCAATACGGCCCCGGCGGGTGGCTGGCAGATGATCTTTGTCGATCCTGCGCATTATGGCGATGTGCCGGGTGTGGTGGATGTCGAGAAATACAGCTTTGGCGACACGTTTTATGTCGATGATGGTTACGCCTATGGCGGCTTTGACCTCTCGCTGCGCAAATCCGTGGGTCAGGGTCGCATGCTTTACGCGGATATTGGCGGGGTTCGGTATGAACAAAGCCTGCGCGGATCCACAACTGTGCTTCTCAAACTCGAGGAATGCTGGACCCGTATGTCAGGCTGGACCACACAACCCAACAAAGCCCCAACCCGCGCTTTCAAATGACGGAACGGCGCTGCTTGCAATAGCAGCGCCTGCCGGGTACCCAAATTCAACAGTATTATAGGGGCTCCCATGACCGTTCGTTTCCAAGGCACAGACAGCTATGTCGCCACCGATGACCTGACAATGGCCGTGAATGCCGCCGTAACTCTGGAGCGCCCTTTGCTGGTCAAAGGCGAGCCGGGCACAGGAAAAACCGAACTGGCGCGACAGGTCGCCAGTGCCTTGGGCCTGCGCATGATCGAGTGGAATGTGAAATCCACGACCAAGGCCCAACAGGGCCTATATGAGTATGATGCAGTGTCGCGCCTGCGTGACAGCCAGCTAGGGGACGAACGCGTCAATGACGTGTCGAACTACATCCGCAAAGGCAAACTTTGGCAGGCTTTTGAAGCCGGCGAAAAGGTTGTGCTCTTGATTGATGAGGTGGACAAAGCGGATATCGAGTTTCCCAACGACCTGTTGCAAGAGCTCGATAAGATGGAATTCCATGTCTACGAGACCGGCGAGACCATCCGCGCCAAGACACGGCCGATTGTGATCATCACCTCAAACAACGAAAAAGAACTGCCTGACGCCTTCCTGCGTCGCTGTTTCTTTCACTACATCAAGTTCCCTGAGACTGAGACCCTGCGCCGGATTGTCGAAGTGCACCATCCCGGCATCAAAGAAGCTCTTTTGACCACGGCCCTCACCCAGTTTTACGAACTGCGTGAACAGACTGGCTTGAAAAAGAAACCCTCGACCTCTGAGGTGCTCGACTGGTTGAAATTGATCCTTGCCGAAGATCTCACTGCGGAAGATCTCAAACGCGATGGTGTCAACGCCCTGCCCCGTTTGCACGGTGCGCTGCTGAAAAACGAGCAGGATGTACATCTGTTTGAACGTCTTGCCTTTATGGCCCGCCGCCAGCGCTAAATTTTTTGTCCAATGGGCGGCCTTCCTGCCGCCCATTGTTCACGTTTTCGCCGCAATTTCACGCGGTGCACTCTCAAAAATCACAGTTTTCACGGTAGGCACGCCGCAAAGTCGCCACGGTTAACAAGGCGTTAACACCCCTTCCCCGTCAGGTTGGCGCAAAAATGCCCAATCCAACATATTGATTTTATTCAACTTTTTTGAGTGCTGCGCCTGAAAGCAATATTTTTCCACAGGTTTAAATTCTATATTGCGCAGAAACCCTGCTTTTGCCCTATAGTGTCCAAAGAGTGGACAGAAAAACATCGGATCGTCAGACATCCGAGTAACGACAAAGCAGGCAGGCTTAACAACGTGTCCCATAATATGGTTCTTCCGATGCACACCCTGTGTGCCGTCGGTGATTTAATGCGTAGATTGCCCCGCAAAGCAGATGATGTTTTGCGTGATGTGTTTTGGCGTTTCACTTGGATCTATCCTGGACATCTGGCCTCTGGCCCGACGTCTCAAACGTTCCTCAAAGATCCGAGGTCGTGATGCGCAAAGCACGTCGTTTCCTTCTTCCAATGTGTCTGGTGCTCGGGGCCTGTATGCCCGTCGCCCAAAACGACACTGCCACACGAACCGCAGTCATTGTGGACACTGGCCTTCCCCCGATGAAAGCCTTCACGGTGCCCCGCCCCACCACACCGGTGGCGTCGAACTCCGATATGGCTCGCGATTTCCTGGATCTTGCCTTTGAGCTCGAATCCGGTCGAAGCTTGCCCGTGTTGACCCGATTTGAGGGGCCGATCTCGGTCCGCGTCACGGGCGCGCCAACAGCCTCACTGGGATCGGATCTCGGGCGTTTGTTGTACCGCCTGCGCACCGAGGCCGGGATCAACATCAAACATGATCAGTCCGAGACCGCGCAGATTACCATTCAGGCCGTCACTCGGGCAGATATTCGCAGACACCTGCCGCAGGCCGCCTGTTTTGTTGTGCCCAATGTTACCTCGCTTGCCGAGTACCGGGCCTATCGCCGGACAAAACGCACAAGCTGGTCTCAGCTGCGCAGCCGCGAAAAGCTCGCGATTTTCCTGCCAAATGATGCCAGCCCACAAGAGGTTCGCGATTGTCTGCATGAAGAACTGGCACAGGCCATTGGTCCTCTGAACGATCTGTATCGCCTGCCGGACAGCGTGTTTAACGATGACAATGTTCATACGGTGCTGACCGGTTATGACATGATGATTTTGCGCGCCTATTACGATCCGGCGTTGCGCAATGGTATGACACGCAGTCAGGTGGCTGACCGCCTGCCGTCCATTCTTGCCCGCATCAATCCACGTGGACGTGGGGGCGCGGCAAAACGTTTGGCCAAAACGCCGCGTGTCTGGATCGAAGCCGTTCAAACCGCGCTTGGCCCCGGCGCCAATCCCAGCCAAAGACGCAGCGCAGCAAATGAAGCCTTGAACGTGGCCTCGGCCATGGGGTGGACCGATCACCGCCGCGCCTTTTCGCACTACGCCATGGGACGCCTGCTTCAGGCCTCCGATCCAAATGCCGCGCAGCATCAGTTTATGCAGGCTCAGCGCTATTTTGGGCGTGGCCCCGAAACCGCATTGCACCGCGCCTATGTGGCCTCGCAGCTTGGCGCTTATGCCATCAGCGCAGGTCAGGGAGAACAGGCTCTGGCTTTGATCACTCCGCATCTGGATACCGCCGCGCGCCACGAAAATGCGGCCCTTTTGTCGACCCTGATGATGCTGCGCGCAGAGGCGTTGGATCTGTCGGGCCGGGCCACGGAGGGGCGCAAAGTGCGGCTGGACTCTCTGGGGTGGGCAAGATACGGCTTTGGCTCAGACTGGGCCGTGCGTGCGAAACTGCGTGAGATTGGCTCGCTCAACCCGGCGAAACGGAGAAAACACGCGCTATGATCGTGATTATTGGGGCCATCTTGGGCGCTCTTTTGGGGGCCATGACCGCCAAACGCCGCAAGGGCAACACCGCTGACATTCTGCAATATGCCGTGGTTTATGCCATTGGTCTGGCGCTTGCAGGGATGGCTCTGACAATTGTGATCGAAAAGCTCGCCGGCTAAACGTGGCGTCGTGCATTGCGGGCCCCTTGGCCCGCAGCTAAGGTCTCGCCATGTTTGTACCTTTCTTCGAAAATCTGAGACAGGCCGGTGTCCCGGTTAGCCTTCGCGAATATCTTGCCTTCCTTGAGGGCATGACAGCCGGGCTTGCGACCTATGATGTTGAGGCGTTCTATTTTTTGGCCCGCACCGCGATGGTCAAAGACGAACGCCATCTCGACCGGTTTGATCAGGCCTTTTCCCAAAGTTTCAAAGGCCTAGAAGCCATCACCCCAGATCAGGTTCTTGACGCCGTCGATCTCCCTGAGGAGTGGTTACAGAAACTGGCCGAAAAACACCTGAGCGATGAAGAAAAGGCCGAGATCGAAGCCTTGGGTGGCTTTGAAAAGCTGATGGAGACGCTCAAAGAGCGCCTGAAGGAGCAAGAGGGCCGACATCAAGGTGGCAACAAATGGATTGGCACCGCCGGCACCTCCCCCTTTGGGGCCTATGGCTATAACCCAGAGGGCGTGCGTATCGGGCAAAAAGAAAGCCGCCATCAACGCGCCGTCAAAGTTTGGGACAAACGAGAGTTTCGCAACCTCGATGACAGTGTCGAACTGGGCACGCGTAATATCAAGGTTGCGCTGAAACGGCTGCGCAACTGGGTGCGCGACGGGGCCGAAGACGAACTTGATCTGGATGGCACCATTCGCGCAACGGCCGAGCATGGGTACCTTGATGTCAAAACCCGCCCCGAACGTCGCAATGCCGTCAAAATCCTGCTGTTCTTGGATGTGGGGGGCTCAATGGATCCCTATATCAAAGTTGTGGAAGAGCTGTTTTCTGCGGCACGGGCCGAGTTCAAACATCTGGAATACTTCTATTTCCACAATTGCCTCTATGAAGGTGTCTGGCGGGACAACAAACGCCGGTGGGATCAGCAGACTCCGACCTGGGAGGTGTTGAACACCTATGGGTCAGACTACAAATGTATCTTTGTCGGCGATGCCAGCATGTCGCCTTATGAAGTTGCCTATGCAGGCGGCGCCAATGAACACTGGAACGCCGAATCAGGCCAGGTCTGGTTGGAACGCGTGCGTCAGCAATGGGATCATCACCTTTGGATCAACCCGGTGCCGGAAAAGCATTGGCAGTACACTCAATCCATCCAGATGATCCGCGAAATCTTTGAAGATCGTATGGTTCCCATGACCTTAACTGGTGTCGACCAGGGCATGCGCCTGCTCGGACGTTAGGGAAAGCACTAAAACTCTCTCTATTATGCAAGGTCTTGGCTAGCCCCCGTTCATACCTCCGAAACTTTTCACGCTCAAATCTGATGCGGAACTTTTGGAAGGTATGAACATGTCTCTTCGTTACAGGATCATCATCGCAATTCTGGTGTGTTCTGTGGTTTCGGCGGCCTTTGTTGCGACGCCGCTCTTCCTCGGTGCCCGACAAATGGTCAGCGCGGGCAGTGAACGGGAAATGACACAGGTTAAGGCCGGGATCGAGACCGCGCTTTCTGCACGCATCACCGAAGCCCTGTCTATGTCTGCCTTCTTCGCTGGGATGCCTCGGGTGCAACGGGCAATGCCCAAAAGCGATACCAAAGGTCTGCACCGGTTATTTGTGAAAGATTTTGACGATCTTTCGGCCCAGACCGGCATCACGCAAATTCAATTTCACACGCCAGACAATGTTTCTGTTCTGCGCGTGCATGACCCTGAGAACCATGGCGATACACTCACCGACACACGCCCGATTGTCGCCGAGGCAAACGCCCAAGGCGCGTCGATTGCGGGTTTGGAGCATAGCATAAACGGTCTCAACATCATTGGTGTCTCCTCCGTCAAAGCCCGGAAAAAACACGCAGGCACCGTCGAGGTCGCTTTCAGTTTCGATAATTCGCTCTTGGACAGGATCACAAGCGGCACGGATTCATCGCTTGAAGTCTATCTTCTGACCGATGACACCCTGCCCCGTCTGACCTCGCGTTTCGACGGTGACGCGCTTTTGACTGCTGATCAAATTCGCGCCGCGGCAGAAGAGGGATATACGCCCCAACCGGGTAGTTTCCCCGATCTCGAAATGGTGGGCACAACCTTTCCAATTCTGGATTACGCGGGCAAACCCATCGCCATTGCCCATGTTCTCGTGCCACAGGCCGCCTATCTTGCCATTGAGCAACAAATGCTCATGGTCGGTGGGATTGCGACCGGTGTGGCCTTGCTGCTCAGCATGATCATGGCTTGGGTCTTCGGCAAACGCCTTACCGGCGCGCTGGAGAAAGTCATTCGTCGCATGCGTCGTCTCTCGGAAGGCGAAATTGACGTCGACACCTCAGATCTCAGCAATCAGTCCGGTGAGATTGGCGCAATGGTTTCGGGGCTGGAATCATTCCGCGAAGGATTGATTGAAGCCGGCGACCTACGCCGTCAGCAGGAAATTCATCAGGCCGAACAAGAACACGTCGTTGCCGTCCTCGCCCAGGGCTTGGGTCAGCTGGCCAGCGGCAATATGCACACCCGCATTCACGAAGATATGGGCGAAGGTTATGTTGGTCTTGTCAGCGATTTCAATCGGGCTGCAGAACAGCTGTCACACCTGGTCGATGAACTGACAGATTCCGCCTCCAATATTCTGAGTATCTCGGAAACCATCGGCAATGCCGCCGAAGATCTTTCTGCACGCACCGAGAATTCGGCCGCCTCGCTTGAAGAAACCGCAGCGGCGCTTCAGATGGTCACCGGGGCTGTGACCTCCAGTGCCGAAAGCGCCAAAGGGGCCAACCAGGTTGGTCAGGGTGCGATTGCCAAAGCAGAAACTGGCGCGGGAATCGTCTCAGAGACGGTCGAAGCCATGGGTGAAATTGACAAATCGTCCGAAGAAATCGCGCGGATCAGCGGAATCATTGATGATATCGCCTTCCAGACCAATCTCTTGGCTCTTAATGCGGGTGTAGAGGCCGCACGTGCGGGTCAGGCCGGAAGCGGGTTCGCCGTCGTGGCCGGAGAGGTTCAAGCCCTGTCGCAGCGCACCGCAGAAGCCGCGGGTCAGATCAGTCAGCTGATCGCAAATTCCGGGGAACGCGTGACACAGGGTGTGGCTTTGGTTGGACGCACGGGTTCGGCCCTGGATGAAATCCTCACCACCGTGCAGGATGTCACCACCCGCGTAGGCGAGATTGCCAACCTCAGTCAGGACCAATCCCAAGGGCTTTCTGAGGTGAACGCGGCCGTCGGACAGCTGGATCAGGCCACTCAGCAAAACGCAGCGATGTTCCAACGCACATCGGAGGCCAGCCAGGCGCTGGTCAAAGAAGGTGCCCGCCTTCGTGACCTGGTCGGGCAGTTCAACGGACAGCCTGCAACATCAGAAGACGCGATGATGGCCCAATCGGCGTAAGACAAAAGGTCCGCGTCTCGGCATTAGGACGGCTCGCTAATTTGGCGGGCCGTTTTTTGTGTGACACTACCTTTCTGACAACGCCATGCTTAGTGATTGCCAAAACACTGTCTTCCCCAAGCTCTCCCTCGCTGCTATGCCTAGCGCAGACACTCTGGCGATGGCGTCGCCTGGGGATTTTCCCTTGTCCAATACGTGATCCTGTACGCCGGGACTTTCAATCGGGAGGTTGAAGGCCCCGCCTTGTCTCCTGCGCAACAGGAGCAAAAGATGACCTGGTCACCTGAAAAAACCGAAGTCAAAAGCTGGAACGAATGGGACACGCTGCGCCACGTGATTGTTGGACGTGCGGATGACTGTCACATCCCCCCAGAAGAACCCGCACTTGAGGCCAAGGTCCCGGAAGACAGCGACATGCGCGGCCAATGGGGCCGTCGTCCGCAGGAAACCATCGATCGCGCCAACGAGTTGCTCGACAACTTTGCCAGTCAGCTGCGCAATCGCGGCATCCGGGTCGACCGCCCAACGTCGATTGATCACTCTCAGCCTGCGACAACCCCGGATTTTCACACCGACAGCCAGTTCGGCTGTATGCCGCCGCGTGATGTGCTGCTGACCGTAGGACACGAAATCCTCGAAGCGACCATGTCATACCGTTGCCGCTGGTTCGAATATCTCAACTATCGTCCGCTGATGCAGCAGTACTGGGATGAAGATCCCAAATTCCGCCATGAGGCCGCGCCGAAACCGCGACTGACCGATGCGGATTACCATCCGGATTATCTGAGCGACAAAATTGGAGTGGAAAAACGTCTGGAATGGGCGGCGAAAAAGTTCTTTGTCACCACCGAAGAGGAGCCACTGTTTGACGCCGCCGATGTGCTGCGCTTTGGGCGTGATCTAGTGGTGCAGCACGGGTTCACCACCAACCAAAAGGGTATCGAGTGGCTGCGCCGTCACTTCCCCGATCACCGGGTTCACACCGTGAATTTCCCCGGTGACCCCTACCCGATCCACATCGACGCCACCTTTACCCCGCTGCGTCCCGGTCTGATCCTCAACAACCCGCAACGTCGTCTGCCAGAAGAGCAGCGCGGCATGTTTGAGAAAAACGGCTGGGAAATTGTGGATGCTGCTCAACCCGCGCACAATGCGCCCCCTCCCCTGTGTTATTCCTCAACCTGGCTGTCGATGAACGTGCTTGTTCTGGATCCCAAAACCGTCTGTGTCGAGAAATCAGAGGTCTATCAGGCCGAACAGATGGACAAACTGGGGATGGAAGTGGTCGAAGTAGAGCTGCGCGACGCCTATGCCTTTGGTGGCGGTCTGCATTGCTGCACCGCAGATGTGTACCGAGATGGCGATTGCGAAGACTATTTCCCCAACCTCTAAACACCGCCTGCCCCTTGCTGGCCCCTTTCGGGGTCAGCAAACCAATTTATACACCTCAGCCTGTTAGCCATTCCGCGCCCTCACGTTCCCTCGAACAGCATCCGACGGTACCATACCGAGGGCCAATCCGATGTCAGAAACAGAAAACGGGCAGTCTTTCACGCTTAGAGCCGGGTTGGTCTTTGCCGCTACAGAGGGTGCAGATCGGTCGATCTTGAAGAGCGAAGCGTATTAATGATCCGGGCCATCTACAGCTTCTCGCATCCAGCGTTGCAGGGTCGCGATAGAATGCTCGGAACTGACGCCACAAGCCGGATCCAACACAAGCGGCCCGGGGCGATAACCGCGAGATTTCAGACCTCGCTGCACGCTTTCCACGAGCCTAATATCTTCTTCGACCGTTGTCTCGCGATCCTGGATTGCAAGTCCGCGGATCACATCGCTTTCGGCTCCCCCGGGTGTGAACCAGCCGCGCCAGACGGTACAGTTCTGCGCACCTTCCGCCCGCCAGTGATAGGTGTTGAGGACATTGCCAGGATAGCACTGAAACGAGAACATGGGCCACAGAAACCAGCTTTGATAATCCCCCGCATGAGGAACCGACAGGTTCACAGGATAGGTCATTTTCTCGATCGACTGGCATTCAGTCGTATGGCGCAGAACGTATCCGCCCTCCGCATCCGGCTGAATATCATAGGTTTCGGGCTTGATCACACCCTCGGCAAAAGTCGCGTGATTGATGGGACAGTGATAGCACTCGGAATAGTTCTCGACCGAGACCTTCCAGTTGCAGTTTTCCGGCACTTCGACCCATTCCAAGGGCGCAAGGGTGCCAACATTGGGAACAAAGGCGGCAATTTCATCTCGGACGCCGGGGAACCACTCATCCATCGAGGCCGCGTCATCATCGAGATTGACAAACAGGAAGCCATGAAAGTCTTCGGTCCGCACTTCGGTCAGGCAGATCGTGGAGCGGTCGAAGCCCTGAACCGACTTGATGTTCGGCCCGGCGCGCAGGTGACCAGTTAGCTCATATGTCCACGCGTGATAGGGACAGACCACCACGCGGGTGTTGCCCGTTCCCGAGACCATTTCATGCGCGCGGTGCTGACATACGTTATAAAAGGTGCGGATCACCTCATCCCGACCGCGAATAGAGAACAGGCTTTGGCCTGCAATCTCAAAGGTGAAATAATCGCCCACATTGGGAAGCTGACTAACATGACCTGCAAACTGCCAAGTTCGCGCAAGCAGACCCGACATTTCCTGCGCATAGATTTCGGGGGCAGTGTAGTAGCGCGCAGCCAAAGACTTGGTGATGTCAGTCATGTCTTCTCCTCGTGGTACAATCCCAATTGATGACGCCGTTTGTGAAAAGTCTCGACCCGGTCAACGATCCTGTCACTGGCAACCGCGATGACAAAAGACAGAAGCGTCTCGAGCAGTGCGATGATGCTGACCGAGGACGGGAAAAACTGAGGTGTATCGACCGAAACGACGAAACCGTGATCTGCCAGCCGCAAGATCGGACTGGCGGGACTGTCGGACAGGGCAACAATAACCATGCCCTGCTCGCGTGCGATCTGGACGGCTTCCACAACTTCGGACCGAAAGGGCTTGCAGGTTATGGCGATCAGAACATCGCTTTGATCGGCCCAGGCCAGATCATCGACCGGGGTCGAGCCAGGGCGCGGGATCGCGTGAAATTCGGTCATGCCCGTTGAGGCCAGATAGGTAAAATTACGCGCGATCGAGTTATTCACCCCAACCCCAAGCGTATAGACATTGCGAGCCGCCCAAATCGCCTCAGCCGCTGTTCTCAAATCGTCGGTTGAGACACCTGCAAACGTGTCTTCCACATTTCGCAGAACCTCTTGTACCATATCGGCATAGAGCCCACCCAGATCGTCAGACTTGCGAATGTCCTGCAGCCAACGCGCGCGGTCGGGAAAGTCTGCCGCGCCGCGCCGGATGGCATCGCGGAAAGGCGCCCGGAAATCTTCGTAACCGTCAAAGCCCACCTGTCGCGCCATGCGCACAATGGTGTTGGGCTTCACATTTGCGGCTTCGGCAATTTCACGCACCGTGGACACCCCCACATCGCGGGGGTTTTCTAACACGTAAGTGGCAGCTTTGCGCGCCTCGGGCGTCAGCTCTGGCAGTTCGTCCGCAAGCCGTCCCAAAATCGAGTTTGATACATTTGTCCCATTCATGATTGACGATGGTACTTTTGTTTGCTTACGCTGTCGAGAGGAAATCGACTCGAAAAGGAAGTTGTCGTGGCTACAGAATTTCCATCTCACGCACATGTCGTCATAGTTGGCGGCGGCGTCATGGGCGTCGGACTGGCCTATCATCTTGGACATGAAGGCTGGGGGAACGACACCGTCCTGTTGGAGAAGTCCGAGCTGACCTCGGGCAGCACCTGGCATGCGGCCGGACAAATCACCCACTCCACCAGCTCGTTTGGGCTTGGGAAATGCGTCGATTATAATATCGGGTTGTATTCCGGGGGCTTGGAGGCCGAAACGGGCCAGCCAGTGACCTGGCATGGCTGTGGGTCGTTCCGTCTGGCCTATACTGAGGACGAAATGGACTGGTTGCGGCACACTTTGTCGGTGGGACGCTCCTTGGGGTTCAATATCGAGCTGGTCGGACCGGAGAGAGTCGCCGAACTGCACCCGTTCTATAATCTCGACGGAGTTCTGGGGGCGTTGCATACGCCAGATGACGGCCATGTGGACCCCACCAATGTGACTATGGCGATGGCAGCTGGCGCGCGTCAGAAAGGTGTTCGCATCATTCGCCAATGCCGCGCCACCAACATCACACAGGCCACAAGCGGCGAATGGGTGGTCGAGACGGAAAAGGGCACCATCACCTGCAAGCATGTCGTGAACGCCGGTGGCACCTACGCGCGCCAGATGGGTGAATGGTCGGGGCTGCAATTGCCCATGACCTCGATGACACATCATTACTTTGTGACAGATGAGGTTCCCGAGTTCCAGAACCTCGAAACGGAATTACCTGTCATTCGTGACGACAAGAAAGTCTCCGGTTACATCCGAATGGAACAGAAAAAGGGGCTGATTGGGATCTATGAAAAGGCCAATCCGAACTCGGTCTGGCATGATCACTGCCCTTGGGAGTACGAAAATTGGCTGTTTGACGCGGATTACGACCGTGTCATGCCGTGGCTTGAGGAAAGCCTAAACCGGATGCCGATCTTTGCTGAGCTTGGCATTCAACGAGATGTACACGGTGCGATCAGCCATCCGCCAGATGGCAATCCGTTGATTGGCCCGGCGCCCGGTGTGCGCAATTATTGGTGCTGCTGCGGCACACAAATCGGCATCGGCTGGGGCCCTGGACTGACGCGAGAGCTGGCGCGCTGGATGGTCCATGGCGCGGCCGATATTTCGATGCGTGACTATGATCCGCGCCGGTTTGGAAGCTATGCGACAAAAGACTGGCAGGTGGTGAAAGCCGAGGAGGACTATTGCCTGCGCCACGAAATCCCCTTCCCCCATTTCAACCGTTTGGTGGGACGTCCGATCAAGCCATCCCCCTTGTACGAGCTGCTAAAACGCAAAGGCGCCGTTCATGAAGAAGTCTACGGGTTCGAACGTCCCCGCTGGTTCGCGAAAGACGGTGTCGCGCAGGAAGATCACTATTCTTTTCAGCGCAATGTGGTGCATGACATTGTAGCGACTGAGGTCAAAGCGGTCCGCGAACGCGTTGGCATCATGGACGTCACCGCCTTCACCAAAGTCGAGGTTTCAGGTCCGGACGCCTATGCGCTTTTGGATCGTCTGACCGCAAACCGGATGCCACAGAAAACCGGGTCCATCACCTTAACACACATGCTTAACCGGGCCGGTCGGATCGAGCTGGAAACGACGGTCGTGCGCATGAACGACGATCGCTTCTATCTGGTCTGCGCCGCCTTCTTCGAACAGCGTTTGCTGGATCACCTTAACCATCAGCGCGTGGATGAGGACGTGACGATCACTGCTCTGTCCTCTGACTGGAGCGCCTTGTCGCTGAACGGCCCCAAAGCGCGAGACGTATTGGCCGACTGTACCGATGCAGATCTGTCGAACGCGGGTTTTCGCTGGCTCTCTGCTCAGGAAATTACGGTGGCGGGACACAAGATCTGGGCATTCCGCATGTCTTATGCAGGTGAACTTGGCTGGGAATTCCACATGCCAAACGCCGCCTGCTTGGATGTCTATACCGCGCTTTGGGCTTCGGGCGAGGTCCACGGCATTGCCGATTACGGTAGCTTCGCAATGAATGCGATGCGGATGGAAAAGGGATTTAAGGGCGCCGGTGAATTGACCAATGAGGTCACGCTGGCCGAGGCCGATGTTCTGCGTTTTGTCCGGAAAGACAAAGATTATCTGGGGCGAGACAAAACGCTGAATACAGACCTGCGCTGGATCTGCGTCTGTCTCGAGATTGAACCAGATGGCAAGACAGATGGACATGGCGGTGAGGCGGTCATGCAAGACGGTCGGGTTGTTGGGTCTACTGCGTCGGTGGCCTTCGGCCCGACGGTCGGCAAGATCCTGGCTTTTGCCTATGTCAAACCCGACGCCGCCGCCCCCGGCACTACTCTACAAGTCATAATCCATGGCGCCCCCCGCCAAGCGCGCGTTTTGGGCGAACCCGCCTATGATCCAGAGAGCCTACGACCACGAGCGGATGCATCATGAAGATCTCACGTATCTCCCTGTGGTCAGTCGATCTCACCAGCCATGAAACCTATTACATGGCTGAAGGCAAAACCTGTGACACGGTAAAAAGTCACGTTCTGTGTCTGGAAACGGACACCGGCCTGCAAGGTTGGGGCGAGGTCTGTCCGATCCCGCATTACCTGCCTGCCTTCGCCAATGGTGTTCCGAGTGCAATCGAAGAAATGGCGCCCGAAATCCTTGGGGTCGAACCATTCGGTGTCGACGCGCCCATGCGCAGGTTGGACAAATTTCTGCAAGGACATCTCTATGCGAAAAGCATCATAGATATGGCTCTGTGGGATCTGTTTGGTAAGGCGAGCGGGCAACCTCTTTACGCACTGCTTGGTGGCCGCACTCAATATGACATGCCGCTCTATCACTCGATCACCTGCATTGCGCCTGACAATATGGCACAGATCGCGCGCGAGGCTTTTGCGACAGGCATTCGGCAGTTTCAGGTCAAGCTGGGCGCGGACAGCGACTGGCAGGCCGATGCGGAACGGCTGACGAAGGTGCGCGAGGCTGTGGGCGATGGTCCCTTGGTCTATGGCGATTGGAACTGCGGTGCGAGCAAGCTACAGGCCACGCGGACAGCGCGCGCTGTGGCCGGTCTGGATGTGATGCTAGAGCAACCCTGCAAAACCTTAGAAGACTGCGCCGCTGTCCGACAGGCAACTGGCCTCCCTATGAAGATTGACGAAAGTGCCAATGATCTCGCAACGCTCATTCGCGCGCATGAACTGGGTGTACTGGACGCTGTTGCCCTGAAACTGTCGAAATTCGGGGGGCTCTCGGCAATGCGCCGTGCCCGCGATCTGACAGTGCACTTGGGGGCAGAGATTTGCGCGGAATGCACATGGGGGTCCGATATCGTGACCGCCGCGTCGCTGCATTTTGCGGCGTCGACCCCGCCAGAATCCCTAATGAACACCTGCGATCTATCGTCTTATGTCGGGCCGCGCATAGCACCAGATTGCCCAACCCGCAGAGATGGCCGGATCGCACCGCCTGAAGGCCCTGGGCTTGGGGTGACACCCGACCCGGACATCCTCGGAGCCCCAATTCTTGAACTGGACTGATTTATGCAGAAATTGACCTCTCAAGCCGAATGGATCGCGCGCGCGCAACAGGTCTTGCCCGCAGGCGGATTTGGCAACTTTGACCCCGGTATCGTCATCGCACGTGGAGAAGGCAGCCATGTCTGGGATGAAGATGGGAATGAGTATATCGATTACCTGATCGGCTCCGGCCCGATGCTTCTGGGGCACGGTCACCCCGAAGTCATGGAGGCGGTTCTCGAGCAACTTCCAAAAGGCATGACCTTTTTTGCGAACAATGCCAAGGGCATCGAACTGGCAGAGGCAATTGTTGAGGCCGTGCCCTGTTGTGAACAGGTCCGTTTTGTAGCCTCTGGTGGCGAGGCCGACATGTACGCCATCCGCCTTGCCCGCGCTTACACCGGACGAGACAAGATTCTGAAATTTGAAGGTGGCTATCACGGGATGAGCGCGGAGGCGCAGATGAGCCTTGCCCCCGATGCCCGCGTGAACTTCCCCCAAGCTGTGCCGGACAGCGCGGGCATTCCTCAGGGTGTCGCCGATCAGATGCTCATTGCGCCCTTCAATGATCTGGCTGCGGTCGAGACGCTCTTGGCCGGGCATAACGATGTCGCGGCCATCATGGTTGAGCCATTGCAGCGGACCATCCTTGCGGAAGGGGGCTATTTGCAGGGGTTGCGCGACCTGTGTGACAAACACAGTGTCCTTTTGATTTTTGACGAGATCGTCACGGGCTTCCGTCTGGCCTATGGCGGTGCACAGGAACGTTATGGCGTGACGCCCGATATCTGCACCCTAGGCAAGATCATCGGCGGGGGCTTTCCTCTGGCCGCCCTTGGTGCCAGCACCGAGATCATGCAGCATTTCGATAAATCCATCGTCGGGGGGGACAAATGGTTGATGCAGCTGGGCACACTGTCAGGGAACCCCATTGCCTCGGTCGCGGGGCTAAAGACGATGGAAATCCTGCGGCGCGATGGCAGCTATTATCGCCTGCGCGCTATCGGAAAAGAACTGCAAGACATGCAAAGCGACGCGCTGCGTGCAGCCGATATCCCTCATCAGATTTGCGGCGACGCAACCCTGTTCGACGTTTTCTTCACAAGAGGCATCTGCCGGGATTATCGTACCGCCAAACATGACAATCCCAAACGCAACGCAACCTTCAACGCGACGCTGCGCCGTCAGGGTATCTTCAAATCGCCCGGTAAACTATATCCCTCATTGGCGATAACCGAGGCTGACCTTGAACGAACCAGACACGCGGTCCAGGAGGCGGTTCACTCCATTTGTGAGGAATAGCGGCATCTCTGACAGCTCCGCTCGAGCTGAGACCAGTCGTAGAACCTGAAAATCCGAATGAAAGTTTCGTCCGCTCAGCCGACCTTGACCTACTGCCGATGCAGCGGTTTGGTGTGCTGGTGCGACTTTGAGCCCAGAACTACACAGGAAAACAGCTTTCGCATTCGCAGAATGGGTGTCATGTAGCAGCATGGTTCTTCGCCCAGAAACTCACTCCGATGCACCAAGTATCGCAGCTATCTCCATTGAGGTATGGATCGGCACCTACCTCAAGAACGGTGTCAGTGCATTCTTTGCGGATTATGCGTTAGGAGAGTTCACGATTGAAAAGACCAAAAAGCTGATCAGTGACCCAGAACAATTCATGGTGGTTTCTGAGAACACCGAAGGAATAGATGGCTTCATAAGAGTTTCATCGAACAGCCCTGCACCAGTAAGTGGCTGTTCTGATGTAGAGATTTCCACCTTTTACGTTCAGCCAAGACATCATGGAAAGGGTACCGGGAAACGTCTACTGTCTGCGGCGCTCGACCACTGTCGTGATGCTTCTGTCAGCTCAGTGTGGTTAACAACCAATGCGGAAAATGATCCCGCTATAGCCTTCTATCTTGCGAAAGGTTTTGAACAGGTCGGCGAAACGCACTTTCGTATTGATGATCAAGGCTACCTGAATAACGTCTATCGGTTCCGTTTACTCTGAACATACCTGCAGAATAAACGGCAGTTTTGTCCGCGTTGCGGTCATCCAGAAAATTTTCCACTGCAAAGTTCAGCAATGACCGACTTTAACGCGGCGTTGCCGCGTGTCGGTGTTGGATTTCTGTCTTTCACCTTCCATTTGATTTGCCACACCAACGGGTCGCATTGAAAACCCGGTTCAAGCGCAGATCTTGCCCGATCTTGCGGGCCAAGGCACGGTGCCTGGCCATCCAGCCAGCCGCCCCTGAACACCTGTATAGGGGGGCTGGATTAAGGCTTGCAGCGTTGTCAAAGCAGTTTAGAGCATCTGGGATAGACAAGTAGCAACGTGTTGGTTGCGATGCGAAATTGAAATCGAGGACAGTTCATGACACGCGATTTTCTCACGAAATTCACGGCCACAATTGCCGCGTTTGGCCTGGTTGCTATGGCGGCTCATAGCGCGGCGGCACAAAATGATTACGCCGGGTAAGACATCGTCGATACGCCAGGAGCGGTTGAACAGGATTATGCCACTGTCCGGGGGTGGACGGTGACGGCAAATTATGTCGGCGGACATTTCGCCTTCTGCTCGGCCTGGAGAAATGTAGGGCAACGCCAGGTGAGCATCGGGTTTGACAATATGCAATGGAAGCTGGCGGTGCCGGTTACCCTTCGCAATAAAGAATGGTCGGGGATGCTTGAGGTGGATGGCGACCAGCGTCCTGCCGGCGGTTCTGCCACGGCGAACAACAGCATTGCCTGGCTTGGACTGAGCGAGCTTGACCGGCTGAAACGCGGCAATCGGGCGATTTTGAGCGTGGGAAAATATGATTATGATTTCAACCTGGCGGGCGTGACTGCGAGCACCCTGAAAGTGACCGAATGCGTACAAAACGCAGGTCAGGCTCCAACCCGCACCACCAGTACACAAGCGAAAACAGGCCGCCTACAAACGGCTCGAGCCAGTTGTGAAAACGTTTTTGGCGGGGATTTTGGCTGTACCCTGACCCAGCACCCGAAAGAGGGATCTTATATCGAAGTCGTCACCGTGGACAGCGACACCCCCAACATGGAACGCTATCTGATCAAACAGATTGACGACACGCAGGGAGAGGTCTGGGTCGCGTTTTCTGACCAACCGCAGGTCTGGAACTATAAGGGATACTGGCAGACGACGTCTCACGACGTGAATTGCATTGAACCTGCCCCCAATCAAGGGCTGGCCGTGCAAGAGGCACTTGGGCAAGACGCCTGGATGCTTTGCATTCGCTAAACACCGGATAAACGCCGGGTCATAACCGGGCAAACACCGACGCAGGCAAGAAAGAGTTCGATCTTTCTTGCCTGTGCTGTTTTGAAGGGTGACATTTTTGGTTCGCTCACCAACACTCACCCCACCTTTTCAAACCAGCATTTTGGCACGCGGGAAATTATGTATTGGACCCCTCTTTCAATAAATTACCTTATTGAATTTATTCTGATCTTTTCAGCGGCCAATTATTTCCTCTACCGTCTGGCGATGCAGCGCAACAGCTGGCAGGAAACACGCAGCACCGGTTTTTTGGCTCTGGCAGCCGTCGGGTCGTCGGGGTCGACCTTGCTGCAGCTGCTGGCCATTTCGCTGCACCCGTCGCTGGGGCATTTGATTTTGCCCTGGGTCGGGCCCGCCGGGGCGGCGGGGATGTCGGGGTTCTTGCTGTTTGCCTATTACTTCCTCCCTCCGTCTGGATTGGGAAAATGGGGCGGGCTTGTACTGGCGGTGCTTCTGGCAGCGCTCGTGTGTCTTGAGCTGCTGATTGCCGTCGACCGATGGGTTCTGGTGCGCGAGGGCGTGGTTGAATTTCGCGAAGCCTGGGTGGATATCCCGTTTGCCACCGCGTTTGGACTGTCGTTCCTGTTTTTCATCGCCCACCTAGCCCGCGCCATTGCACGTCAGCCGCACAAGCCGCTGTGGATCGCGTTGTTGTTCGCGGTCGGGGCCATTGTCTGGCCGCGCGTGAAACTGACCGGAGACGCCGCCGCTGCACGGGCGTTTTTCTATGTCTCTGCCATGCCGCTGCTGCTGGCCGTCAGCCTATTGTTGCGCAGCTATGGAATGATCGACTGGCTTTGGGCCGAAGTCTTGGCCTGCTGGCTGTTCCTGTTTGCAGTTGCCGGGTTTGTGCTGGCCTATCTGAACTACGTCCCCGAACAATCTTCGTTTCGTATCAAAGTTATAGGCATCACCCTGGTCACGGTGTTGTCGATTTTATGCGGGATTTCCTGGGTCTTTGGTGCGGTCTATATTGATGGGTACAAAAACCCGCATCTGCCGCAGGATCAGACCGCGATCCAATTTGTCCCTGGACCGGACGGGGGCTATCTGGTTGCGCCGGCCGAGTATCGCTTTCAATCCGACTTTGGTGACAAAATCGCTGACGGTGAGGTGGTCCTGCCGGAAGCGATCCAATTCTTCGGGGCCACGTATCGCTCGGTCTTTGTCAGCAGCGACGGGGTGGTTGGGTTTGAGCAAATGCCGCTATGGCGCGATTTCGACAACCGCTTTGGCCCGCAACCCGTGATCTATGCTCTGACCACGTCGCTAATTGCTCCCGAAAATGAGGACAGCACAGCGCCAAGTGGCCTCTTTTACAAGAAAAACCCGGATCACGTTGCCATTACTTGGAACAATATGGCCTCTGCCTATCGTCTCCATGATCGCTACAGTTTTCAGCTGCGTCTATTTTATGACGGCGACATAGAGCTCGTGTTCAAGGATGTACCGCAAGGGGAGTCACCGGATGTGTATCGCGCGGATGTGACGCCAATGATGATCGGCATTGTTCCGGGATTTGCGGGACGTAGGATGTCCGGGATCCGCTTTTCCGAAAACCTTCCGCATCAAACCGCACAGGACCGGGGGGTGATCGATTACCACCGGCTCGATTTCCTGACCTATCTTGATCGGATTTACGGCCCGATTGCCCTGTTCATCCTAATCGCCAGTCTGATTATCCTGATCATCCTGCCACGATTTTTCCGTATCAATCTTGACCTGCCGTTGAAGCGGCTGATCGCATCCGTGCAACAGATCATGGATGGCAAGCTCTCGACAGAAGTTGGGGTTTCCCATCGTGACGAGATCGGATTTCTCGCCACCTCTTTTCGAAAAATGGCCGTGGCTCAGCAGGATTTGATTACTTCTTTGGAAGACAAGGTTGTGAAGCGCACGTCGGAGGTCACCGAATATGCCGAAAAAATGCACGCCTTGAAGAACGCAACCGCCTGTCGTGGGATCTGCATGACGCGGTCAGCCAAACCTTGTTTTCTGCCAATCTGATTGCCAGCAACCTTCCAGATCTATTGCAGAAAGACCCAGAGCGCGGCATGGGAGCCTTGGCGGATATTCAAAGGTTGAACAAAGTGGCCTTGGCTGAAATGCGGCAGATGTTGCTGGATCTGCGAGAAGACAAGCGGGCGCAAGCGCCAATGGGCCTTTTGCTGCAAAAACTGGTGGATGAGATCGAAGGAAAATTTCCGGTGGACATCTCGTTGCAGATCGACGGGGATGCGATGCTGCCGGAAGTGGTCCAGCTGAATTTCTACCGGATTGCGCAGGAAAGCATGACCAATGCCGCCAAACACGCCGGTGCAGGCCGGGTTGACGTGCTGTTTGACGGGATGGCGAAACAGGCGATGTTGACGGTGCGAGACGACGGCAAAGGGTTTGACACATCGATCAGGAAATCCGGGCATATGGGATTGCAGATCATGCGCGAACGCATCGCCGATGTTGGTGGGACACTGGACATTGTCAGTGCGCCGGGCGCGGGCTGTCAGGTGACGGCAATCTGGTAGGATCCGACTGAGGATGACCAGACACCAGCACAGATCCCTTTATAGGCAGAACTGGGATGATCGTCCGGGCAAACAGCTGGGGAAACAGGGAAAACACAGTCCCTCCTTTACATGTGTATAGGGGATCCTGTTGCATCATACAGTTCCGAAACCCGCTGTGAATTGCCTATTCAAGACCATACCAACTGGGTGTTTGTCAGGAGGGGGTAACGAGTGGTTGTGTCACACAAAGCATGCAAAAAATCTTCATCCAGAAAGCCATTCGATATGAAAGCACTCTCATCCATCCTCTCCACTCTTGGCTTGGTCCTGACCTTTTTGTGTGCGACAGGCGTGGCCCTGGCCCAAAGCCAGGGGTCGGTGCTGAAAATGGAAACCTACCGGATCAACCTTGGTGAAATTCCGATTGGACAACCTGTTGAATTCTATTTTGATTATCAGGTCGAAGGTGCTTCACCGATCTTAATCCAGCATGTGAAATCCAACAGGCGAGAGGTAAATATAGCGCACTATACTAAGAGACCTAGTGTTCCCGGGGACTATGGGTTGGTTTCCGGGACGGTGACAGCCCGTCATGCGGGCTATGGGAATGCTGTGATCTTTGTTTTCTCAAATGACGCGCAAAGTCCAAGATTGGCACTCGAGGTGAAATGGAGTGGCAAATAACGCATTCCAAAGGCCCGGTGGAAAGTTCCGGCCGATCTGGATCTGGCAGGCTGACGGGGCTAGCTGACTGAAAAAAAGCCACTTGCCGCTGCCACAAAGCTGCCAATCTTGCCACATCCACCACATGTTCCCTTTTCAGCAATGACAGTAAGATCCATCATGATCCCAGAACATCAGATCCGCATTATCTTGGCCGACGACCACATGGTGGTGCGCAAGGGGCTTCACCATGTGCTGGAGGCTGCGCCTGATCTGGTGGTCGTGGATGAGGCGGATAGCGGCGAGGCGGTTCTGTACCTTTGCCAAAAGCACAAACCAGACGTCGTGTTGATGGATGTGCAGATGGAGGGGATGGGCGGTCTCGAGGCGACACGCCTGTTGGTATTGCATCATCCCAATGTGCGGGTGGTTGGCCTCAGCACCTTTGCCGCCCCTCAGGTGGTGGCTGACATGGTGTCAGCAGGGGCCAGCGGCTACGTGCTCAAGGATATCTCTGCCGATGAGCTGGTGGAGGCCATTCGCCGGGTTCACGCGGGAGAGTCTGTGTTTTCCCCTGCGGTATCGGCCATCGCCAATGATCCCGACACGACCAATCAGGAGCCGGAGGGCGCGGACACAATGATCACCATGGGTGCGCAGGGCTTTGTTGCACAAATCGGCTTGAGGCCGGAATTCCCCTTACCCCGGACGGCTTTAG
>JAGDYZ010000032.1:0-25557 GCA_049116335.1 Pelagimonas sp.
TACAGTTTTCATTGTCGTGTCCTTTAAGCGGGGCGCCTTATAGAGGAGTGCGGCGCTGGGGTGTGTCTGTCTGTGTCGGCTTGTCTGTCCGACACCGAGGATTTGGGGTAGAAACGCCCGAGCTTGAAGGGTGTAAAACTTCACATCGAATTCGCGAAAATGTGGCCTTGAATGTGAGGGGAGGCGGACAGGCGCCTGTGCAGACATTCACACAGAGGGTGCGGATCAAGCCTGGTTGGGGAAAGTAATGTTTCACCCGGTGGCGATCCCGGTGAACGGACCCTGCACCAGAAATTCACGACGACCTAATCACATGTTTGTGTAGCAGAAAAATGGTCAAATCGGCCCAAATTTGTTTCAGAAGCTCACGCCCACGTGCGGAGATCCCCCACCAAAAGACCCCCGCCTCGCAACACAGTGCAGTCCCCTAGTCCAGACCGCACGGGCCGCCTCTTGGTGGGTGGCCTATCTGAAAATGAGACCCGGTGAAAAAAATGCGATCTGGTGAGATTTTCGCGCGGATCGGGCTTGCACTCCGCTACCGCTTGGCGTAATCCATCACTCGGCCTTAGGGGTATAGCTCAGCTGGTAGAGCGACGGTCTCCAAAACCGTAGGTCTCGGGTTCGAACCCTGATGCCCCTGCCATGAAATCAAACAACTTTATCCGACTTAGCCTGATCTGGTTTATGCCAGTTGGGAGTCTAGTTGGGAAATTGTGTCTCTCTTTCGTGCTTCTCACGCTTCCGAATAGCTGATTCAGCAAGTCGCGCATCGCGGCTCAGATAGTGTGCAACAAAGCCGATTTGCGGGTGAAACGTTCGGGCGAAAGCCGGAAGGCATTTGGAGCGATTTATGACCATTTAGCTCACTACCAATCGGATGATACGGAACTCGTCCCGCTGCGTGATCTTTTACGAGACAGCATTCTGGAGAACTGGGCCATCGCTCCGGGAACGAACGTTCTGGGAGAAGTTTTGAGCGTACGCCGTCTGCATTCGGTCGCTTCTGCAGCGGAAGAGACAGAAATTGACCCAAAAGCTTTAACGCGGGTTCTTTCGCCTATAGGCGCCCTGACGGGCGCAAACTTTTCGATGCTCAAACTCATGCGGCCTTACTCCGTGAGTTGCCTCATCTGGTGATGTACGGAGGTCTTCGCGACACGATCAACAGCACGACCCGCGAACTTAAGAACCTGATTATGGATGGGCTGCTGTCACCATGCTATCCAGCACTCCGTGCTCAAAGTATGTTGGTACCCATCTGATGGGGAAGCCCTAGTCGAAGAGCTTCGTCAGTTATCGCGCCCCATTTCTCCGGAAACTTTAGGCTGGGAAAGCCTGCAACGGGCACATAGTCGTAAGCTAGTTCCGCTTGGGGAAATTATAAGTGCAGTGCGGCAGAGGGATTTGAAGCTTGGGGAGGTGTCTGGAAAGATGGATTTCTCGAGGTTCTGTGTCGAAATTGATGAAGTGAATGCTTGGGCTTCTGATCAAGATTTGCTTGGTAAGGGGGTGATAGGTCGATTTTCAGCGGCGGAGTTTGCTGAGGTCATAGGTGTACATGCAGGTGGGGTTTTCGCAGACTTCGTCAAGGCCGGACATACCTCTGCAACGTTGTCTCCGCATCCTGTGCGTAAAACACAACTGCGAATGACTGATCAAGATATTGAAAGATTTCATTCCAAATACACGACTACCGCAATTTTGGTTACCCGAACCGTTTACACTGCAACATCATCAGATCTCGCCTGAAAAAGGCAGATGTTCACCCCTTTGAAGATATGGTTTCGGTCTATCCAGGGATTTGCGTATTGGACCAGTTGATCGATCTTTTTCCAGAGGTCGCAGGGGCCACACCAGACGCAATGGTTTGACTGTTGTTCACTCTGCCAAAGTAAGCATCTGCTTTGAGAGGCTGCCTGCTCGGCTTTCATTTAGTCTAACATGGGTCGTCTCATTTCGCCATTCGTTTCGTCCCTGAAACCCATTTCGCTCCGCTGCAGCGCAGCATACTCGCAACCCTCTATCATCTAGAACTAGATCCAAGGATAAGTGCTGAGCATAAGATACCTGCGCTCCACCTGAGTGGTCCAGTTTAAGTGTTAGTGCATGATTGGCCTGGGTTCCATCGTGACGATGGTTTCTGGGGCCGGTGGGCGGTAGCCCAAGGCACGATGCGGTCGTTTCGTGTTGTAGTGCTTCCTCCATTGTTCAATCAGGATTTGCGCTTCCCGTAAGCTGTAGAAGACCTCGCCGTTCAGCAGTTCATCCCTGAGACGGGCGTTGAAGCTCTCACAGTACCCGTTCTCCCATGCACTGCCCGGCTGGGCATCGCATGGCGATGTCCCGAGAGGGGAGAGCCGGGCTCGATGTAGGCCGTCTTGGCACCGACTGCCGCGATCCAGTCCCGAACAGCCTGAGCTATGAACTCTGGACCGTTGTCCGACCTGATGTAGACAGGGACACCGCACAAGATGAACAGGTCCGTCAACGCATCAATGACCTCAGCCGAGTTCAGCTTCCGCTTCACTCGGATCGCCCGTTGCCCGGCAGGCGCATCCGAAGGATGCTGCCGAGAGGGGGCATTCCCGGCTGCGTTCATCCAGGATGTTGAGCGTTCCGAACGCTTTCCCGTCATCAGTTCGATGATGCATCGAGCCATTGAGAACGCCATTGGTCCGAGTGACAATGGCAAGGGTCATACGAACAGACATGGTTGCGGTTCTCCGGACGCAGCCGGATACATGATCCATCCGTTGCCCGGCAGAGTATTGCGCAGCAATATCCCGAGAGGGGTTCATCCAGAGCCGCCCCTTCATGGGTTGCTTCATTGGAACCTTTAGCCCCTCTCGCCGCCATAGGCGCTCGACACGTTTATCGTTCAGTTACCAGCCTGCGTCTCTCAGAAGAGCGGCAATCCGACGGTAGCCATATCGTCCATACTGACGTGTAAGCTCGATCATGTCGGCAACTAGGCGGTCTTCATCAGTACGCCCAACTGGCAACCGCCTCTGCGTAGAACGATGCTGGCTCATTCGGGAGCTTATCGATGGGGATTGGTGATCGAGTTATTCATCGCTGCCCTTGTCGAGGTTACCAGAGCAAGTGTTGGTGAAATGAATATAGGGCATTTTCAGGCTGCTTACAGATTTCAATTCGAAATTGATCCGTCCTTCTCGCCCTTCGTCGTTGATGATTTTCGTGACTGTATAAATCCCGCGAAGCTTCTGGAGCTGAGGGCCAAAGTCGAGCATTCATCTTGAAGACGTCACCACCGAAATCATGACCCAAGAACAGCCAGCGCAGAGCGGGCTTTTTCATGCCCTGACGCAGACTGTATTTCGCACGCTTTTGATGCTGGGGGCTGGGAGTTTAGGTGGTAAGGTGTTGTGGTTAAACGGCTAATTTTGCGCCATTTTTGACCAAATCATCAAGCTTCGCACTCTTATGCTTCGTTGGCATCAAATCACCATTTGGCAAAATGATGTCCGGTGTGCGTTTTAGGTCATCGTTGCAGGTGACTGTATCTGATTTGTTTAGGGAAGCAGTGAGAAGTCAGACACCGCAAGGATTATTGCTGTTGCGGTGGTGCCTCGCATCAGATGGACACTCTGAAGAGCCGGGTGTCATCAAACTTGCCAGTTTAGCAGAATGAAAATTTCCTCATTTAAGGTCGGTTCTGTATCGGACCTCTTGTCAATTTCGTGAATAACGAGTGCTTTCGAGGTCTTAAGGCGTGACAAGTGACAATCTTCTGGAGGGCCGGATATTCGTAGAGCTGCCGAAGTGGCAGAGGTTGAACTCTCCTACGAAGCGTGGACAGTCCACACTTGTTGACGAAACACATTCGCGGATCTGTAAGCGACAACGCGTGTGGGGGAGGCTGTTGGGCTGATGGGCTGATGGTCTCGTCCTTAGGGAGCACGTCAACACAGGGTGAAAAACGGGATTACAGGTCGGAGTTGACGACCAGGTAAATGCAGGTAATTCTCTAAAGAAATTATTTTGTGGTATAAGGGTTTTCGTTTGTTTTTTATGTTGCTTGGATTGTTGAGTGCATCCTTGGTCGGGGCTGCAATTTCTGTGCTTGATGACCCGGATCAAGACACAGATGTGAGGTCTGATCCGCTCCCTGATGAGAATGAGACGGCTGTGCTGCGCGGTACAGATGGGGATGACACCCTGTCGGGTACTTCTGGGAACGATGTTCTTCTTGGTTTGGATGGGGATGATGTTCTGTATGGCCAGGAAGGGAATGATCTATTGGTTATGGGGGATGGCCCTCAGTCCGGCAATGATTTTGATGACTTCGAAACTGGCCCTCCTGCGTCGGATGCGGAATTCATCAGTGTTGCTGAAGGAGGCGCGGGGAATGACACGCTTTGGGGAGGATCTGGGTTTGAAAAGCTGTATGGCGGCCCAGGGAATGATGAAATCCATGCCGTTCCGAGTTATGAGTTGAATGCAGATCTCGAGTTTGTCGGAAATGATATCGAGGTCGCACATGGCGGCGCGGGCGAAGATACGATTTATATTGAAGAGGCGTCTTCCGACGGCCCGCCAGCCGAAATCTGGGTAAACCTTGATGATGGCGGCGACAGCGCGAGCGACACCGTGGTTGTGCGTAACAAAGACGCAGATATCCATATTACGGGGTTCCAGATCGGTCTCGAAGACGGTGAACACCCCGACCAGCTGGACCTGAGTGAACTGCGATTGGCAAACGGGGATCCCGTTCACGTGGACAATGTGGAACTGCATTTTAACCAAGCTTCGGGAACGATGCATTCTGCCTATATCGCTCTGCCAGACAGTGAACAAAATGGAAGCTTGTTCATTCAGTTGGGGCGAATTGACTTTGGTCACCCGGATGGCCCTGAGGGGATCGGGATGACGGATGAGGAGTTCCTCGTTCGGATCGGCATACCTAGAGCATCGTAAGTCAACAGAGTGCGAATGGGAACGGTGTGGTAATCGTGGGGTGTCGTGGCAAGGCTGAGCGTACCGCCAGAAGCTTGCACTCTCATATGACTTTGGCTGGTCACGCTGCATTTCCTCGGCCAGTCCTTGGTCCCGCCAATCTTCGCTTTATTGCAACGACGGCTCTCCCCAGGCTCTCGTGGGCGTGATGCCTCCAGTCTAATATAGAGTATACCTGCGGCGCAGCTGATGACCTCTGGCGCTTCCGGGCTTGAAAAGTTGCATTAACTTGCGTATCTGAGCGCCTGACCCTCTGAGGAAACAGACACATGGCAACGACCAACCCCCTTCAGTTCATCCAGCAGGTGCGTGCTGAGGTCGCCAAAATTGTATGGCCGACCCGCCGCGAGGTGACGCTGACCACCGTTATGGTGTTCATCATGGCGACTTTGACGGCGATCTTCTTTGCTGTTGTTGACCTTCTTATCAAAGGTGGTCTGCAGACATTGTTGGGTATGGTAGGCTAAGCTTTCGCCTCGATGGAACGCTTGGGCGTTTGTAGGCTTGAAAGTTGCCCCAGACGCGGGTAATAGACGCGACTAAATCTGACCGGGCGTGCAATGAGTCGTGTTGCACGCCGGTTTTTATTTGAGCTATCCGTCACTGAGGCGGGCATGAAAGAGCAAGGGTTAGCCATATGGCAAAGCGGTGGTATTCGGTTAGCGTCCTCTCGAACTTCGAGAAGAAAATTGCCGAGCAGATCCGGACGGCGGTCGAGGAGCAGGAGCTTCATGACCAGATCGACGAGGTTCTGGTGCCCACCGAAGAGGTGATCGAGGTACGTCGCGGCAAAAAGGTGACCACCGAGCGTCGCTTTATGCCGGGGTATGTTCTGGTGCACATGGAAATGTCGGACCAGGGCTATCACCTTGTGAACTCGATCAACCGCGTCACTGGTTTCTTGGGCCCGCAGGGGCGCCCAATGCCGATGCGTGACGCCGAGGTCGAAGCGATCCTTGGGCGCGTTCAAGAGAACGAAGAGGCTCCACGGACACTCATCGCCTTTGAATCCGGCGAGAAGGTTAAGGTCACCGATGGTCCGTTTGAGGGCTTTGATGGCATGGTCGAGGGCGTGGATGACGAAAATCAGCGTCTGCGGGTTTCGGTTTCGATCTTTGGCCGTGAGACACCGGTCGAATTGGAATTCACTCAGGTTTCGAAAGAAGTCTGAGGATAAGTCGGGCTTGCCCGGCATCGCAGTGGGAGGCAGGGGCATCGCGATGTCCAATCCTGACCACGCAACGTAAATTGCCCCAAAGGACGCGTTCTGCGGGGTGTTGTTAAGGAGATAGCCAATGGCAAAGAAGCTTGCTGGCACCATGAAACTGCAGATTCCTGCAGGTAAAGCCAACCCGTCGCCGCCCGTCGGTCCCGCGCTGGGTCAGCGCGGTATCAACATCATGGAATTCTGTAAGGCGTTCAACGCTAAGACACAGGAACTGGAGCCCGGCGCGCCGTGCCCAACCGTGATCACCTACTACCAGGACAAGTCTTTCACCATGGAAGTCAAGACGCCGCCTGCGTCTTACTACCTGAAGAAAGCAGCTGGCCTGAAGCCGGTTGGCAAGCGTAACCGTCCTCGTGGTGCGGAAAACCCCGGTCGTGAGACCGTTGCGTCGGTGACCGTTGCTCAGGTGCGCGAGATCGCAGAAGCCAAGATGAAAGATCTTTCGGCAAACGACGTCGAAGCAGCAATGCAGATCATCCTGGGTTCCGCCCGGTCGATGGGTATCGAGGTGAAAGGCTAATATCATGGCAAAACTCGGAAAACGTACCCGCGCCGCGCGTGAGGCATTCGCTGGCAAAAACGAAGTGACTGTTGAAGAGGCCGTAAGCCTGATCAAAGCTCACGCGGTTGCCAAATTCGACGAGACCATCGAAGTAGCGATGAACCTTGGTGTTGACACCCGTCACGCAGACCAGATGGTTCGTGGTGTTGTTGGCCTGCCGAACGGCACCGGCAAAGCAATGCGTGTTGCAGTATTTGCACGTGGCCCCAAAGCTGAAGAAGCACAGGCGGCTGGTGCAGACATCGTTGGCGCCGAAGACCTGATGGAAGCCATTCAGGGCGGCAATATCGATTTCGATCGTTGCATTGCCACCCCGGACATGATGCCCGTTGTTGGTCGTCTTGGTAAAATCCTTGGTCCACGCAACCTGATGCCGAACCCCAAAGTTGGCACCGTGACCATGGATGTGAAAGCAGCCGTGGAAGCCGCCAAAGGTGGTGAAGTTCAGTTCAAAGCTGAAAAAGGTGGTGTTGTTCACGCCGGTGTTGGCAAAGCGTCCTTCGACGAAGCCAAAATCGTAGAGAACATCCGCGCTTTTGTTGCGGCGGTTTCGGCAGCTAAACCTGCTGGTGCCAAAGGCACTTACATGAAGAAAATCGCACTGAGCTCGACTATGGGCCCAGGTGTGACGGTTGACGTTGCGAACGCAACCGGCAACTAATACGGGTCGAGAGACACGTTGTGAAAGGCGGGCCTCGTGGCCCGCCTTTTTCTTTGGGGCAAGAAAATCTTAGGGACCGCGACGTATTGTTCTTTTGAAAATTGAGTGAGGATGGATGTTGTGAAGCGCGCCTTAAGCATGGTTTTTTTCATTTTGGCTTGGTTTTCGGCCTCGATGGTGAATGCACTCGACGTACCGCAGGGGCCTGTGCTTCTGACAGTGTCTGGTGAAATTACCCACAGGAACTCTGGCAACGTGGCCGAGTTCGACCGTGAGATGTTAGAGGCATTGGAGTGGAGAGACATTCAATCCTTCACGGCTTTCACTGAGGGAGAGCAGAACTTCTCAGGTCCCACCCTTAAATCCCTACTGGAGGCAGTTGGAGCGCAAGGCAGTATGTTGCAGGCAACTGCGATTGACGATTATGGCCTAGAGATCCCGGTTTCCGATGCGGACGAATACTCAGTTGTTCTGGCACTTTTGCACAACGGAAAACCGATGCGTGTGCGTGATAAGGGGCCGATCTGGGTGGTATACCCGGCCTCTGAAGAGCAGGCGCCAGAGCGTAAGTTTTACATCAGTATGATTTGGCAGCTGGTTTCAATCGAGGTTCGTCCGTAGGGGAACGATGTCTATGTGGCGCCTACTTCGAGAAAACGCACGGACACTCCGAGCCTTGGTCGCGGTTTGCGCGGCAACCGCTTTGGCGGTTTTGTTTTTCTATCAGGAATTGAAAGATCTCGAAGAGAAGGAGCGGGCGCTCTTCTCTAGCAATTCGACGCTTTGGCGGACAAGCGAGACAATTCTCGAAATTCAGCGCTTGTCTGCGGCTGTCGCGGCCTATCCCGACGGGCGAAGTACCAAGCAAGACATCGAAACGCGGTTTGATGTTTTGTGGAACCGGTTGAGCTTGATCGAAAACATGGGGCTGACCACAACGCGAGAGCTAGGGCCTGCGCTGTCCACTGTACGGGTGTTTCTGGAGGATAAAGAGCCTGCGCTATACGACGCGCCCGATATTTCAGATGCGGATGCCGTGGTGCTCGCTGCAGATCTCGAACTTATTGCCAAGGCGCTGCGTCGTGCCTGGGTGACAACTTTTATGGATGAGGACAGTCAGCGCGAATTCCTCGAAATGCATGAGAATGGCTCCACTGATCGGAGCTTTGATATTCTGTCATTGTTCCTGATCGCGCTGTTGATGACCTATGTTCTCAGCGAAGTGTTCATGGCGAACCGCGCCCAGTCCACGGAACGTCAGCTTCGCAAGATGGCGTCCGCCGCAAACGAGGCAAAATCCCGATTTTTAGCAAATGTGAGCCATGAAATTCGCACCCCCTTGAACGGAATTATGGGGATGGCGGGCGAATTGGGGCGCTCAGATTTGACTGAGGATCAGCGCGAATGCCTGTCTGTGATCGAGCAGTCTGGCGGACTTTTGCTTTGTACAATTGATGACGTTCTGGACCTGTCAAAGGTTGAAGCGGGCCGGTTTGAACTGGAATATGCGCCCTTTCAGTTGTCGAATGTGCTTCATGCCGCGCGGGATCTGCATTCCGCTAAAGCGCGCCAAAAAGGCCTGACGCTTGATCTGGAGATTGATCCGGATGTGACGTCTTGGTTCGAGGGCGACTCGCGGCGGTTGCAGCAGGTTTTGCACAACCTGGTGTCAAACGCGGTGAAGTTCACCGATTTCGGCGGTGTGGATTTGTTGGCGTCACGGGGGCCAAATGGATTTGGCGTTGTGATCAAAGTGAGCGACACTGGCCCCGGCATTCCAGAGGCGGCCCTCGGCCGGATATTTGAGCCATTCGCTCAGGCCGATGTCAGCGTAACTCGGAGATATGGGGGAACGGGGCTGGGTCTGACGATTTCGCGGCAAATCTGTGAATCCATGGGCGGCCATCTTTCAGTTGAGAGTGCGCCGGGGCAGGGGACAACATTTGAGGTCTTTTTGCCGCTGAAATCTGTCTCAGGCGTGGTCGAAGATGTAAGCAGCGTGCAGCCTGAGGCTTTGGTGAGGCTAAATGGCTGCCGGATTCTGGTGGCGGACGACAATGCAACCAACCGGTTGATCATCACGCGGTATCTTGAACCTTCTCGATGTGAGTTGGCACAAGCGGCTAGCGGCCAAGAAGCCCTGGACCTCATGAAGGCAGGTCCCTTTGATGCGATCTTGATGGACATTCAAATGCCTGGAATGGATGGGGTTGAGGCGACCCGCCGTATCCGCGCAATGGAACAGGCAGATGACGGTCGCCGTGTTCCAATTTGCGCGGTCACGGCCAATGTACTCTCGCATCAGATTGACGACTATCTGGCCGCCGGGATAGATTGCGTTCTGCCTAAACCCCTATCCAAGCGTAATCTTTTGAATGTGTTGGATCGGATGATCGACACTGCTGCACCCCTAGCCGAAAACGGGGTTGGCAAAGTGGCTGGAAATCCCTATTGAACTTCGTAAGGCGTCAACGCGATTCGTGTTGGTGCCGATTTCGTCCGAGACGGTGGGCTGGTTTCGCCTGAAACCTATAACTCCTGCCCGAGACGGGAAGAGACATCTTTTCGATCAGTGTTTTGCACTGGTTCGCACGATGCGACGACCCGATCGGACTTCTCGCCAGGGGGCACCCTCTGGCAAAAGTGAGCCGGAGGGGTCGCCCCCTCCATATACTGGAGTGGAACTGTGGATAGAGCACAAAAAGAGAAAGTGGTCGAGGAACTCGGCCAGATCTTTGAAAGCTCTGGCGTCGTAGTGGTATCGCGCTACGAGGGTCTTACGGTTGCCGAGATGACGGATCTTCGGGCGCGCGCAAGCGCAGCCGAAACTTCGGTCCGCGTCGCCAAGAACAGGCTCGCCAAAATTGCCGTTCAGGATACGCCGTGCGAAGGCATTGCAGAACACCTGGGTGGCATGACTGTTCTGACTTTCTCCGAAGACCCCGTGGCAGCAGCCAAGGTCGTCGAAGATTTCGCTAAGGATAACAAAAAGTTTGAGATCCTTGGCGGTGCAATGGGCGGAACAGCTCTGGACCGGGCCGGTGTCGAAGCCGTGTCGAAAATGCCTTCGCGCGAGGAGCTTATTTCCTCGATCGTTGGTTGCATCGGCGCACCTGCATCGAACATCGCCGGCGCCATTGGCGCACCTGCTTCGAACATCGCTTCTATTCTCTCGACCATCGAAGAGAACCACGAAGCGGCGTAAGCGCAACTCAATTGATCCCCGTAGGGCGTTTGTCCTGACGTTGGAACAGAAACTGAAAACGGAAAGAGTCTCAAAATGGCTGATCTGAAAGCACTTGCTGAAAGCATCGTGGGTCTGACCCTGCTGGAAGCCCAAGAACTGAAAACCATCCTCAAAGACGAGTATGGCATCGAGCCCGCAGCTGGCGGCGCCGTTGTAATGGCTGGCCCGGCAGACGCCGGTGGCGCAGCTGAAGAAGAAAAGACCGAATTTGACGTGATCCTGAAGTCGGCTGGCGACAAAAAGATCAACGTGATCAAAGAAGTTCGCGGCATCACCGGTCTGGGCCTGAAAGAAGCTAAAGAACTGGTTGAAGCCGGTGGCAAAGCTGTCAAAGAAGGCGTTTCCAAGGACGAAGCCGAGGAAATCAAAAAGAAACTCGAAGACGCTGGCGCGGAAATCGAGCTCAAGTAATCTCACTTGGGTGCGTGCACCCAATGTTGGATTTCTGCAGGCGTTCCCACTTGGGAGCGCCTGTTTTTGTTTCAACCTGGCGTGAGCGTGGTTCCTTATCTTGACCTGAAGGGGGCTTTTTGCGAAGATGACTTCCACACAGGATGCATGTGAAACCCCCGGATGGGGGTTGCATTCGTGGCGTTCACCGAATATTCGGAAGTCTCCTGCGGGTTCGAGCGATTCGAAGCCGCTTTTTCTCTTTTGTTGCGATGAGGTGAATTTTCAACAAACCGCTCCTTCACCGCGCAGATACAGATCAAACTGGTGAAGTGTGTAGCCCCGACTTGGCAAGGTCCCTGATTTGAGGGAGTTTTCCAAGGCAGGGTTGTCAGATCGAGAGGCGCACGGTGGGACGCGTGCCGAGAATGGATCGGATCATTGCCGTCACTGAACGAGGCGCGCCGAGCCCGACGGCGCGTTTGTGGGCGAGATTATCGAAAGGTGACATCTGTCATGGCGCAAAGCTTCCTTGGCCAGAAACGTCTACGCCGGTATTACGGCAAAATTCGCGAAGTTCTGGAAATGCCGAACCTCATTGAGGTTCAGAAATCCAGCTACGAGCTTTTCCTGAAATCCGGCGATCAGCCAGCGCCAGCCGATGGCGAAGGCATCAAAGGCGTATTCCAGTCGGTCTTCCCGATTAAGGATTTCAACGAGACGGCGGTTCTCGAGTTCGTCAACTACGATCTCGAAAAGCCTAAGTACGACGTCGAAGAGTGTATGCAGCGTGATATGACCTACAGCGCTCCGCTGAAAGTCACTCTGCGCCTGATCGTCTTTGATGTGGATGAAAACACTGGCGCCAAGTCGGTGAAAGACATCAAAGAACAAGATGTTTTCATGGGCGATATGCCTTTGATGACGCCAAACGGCACCTTCGTTGTCAACGGCACCGAACGTGTGATCGTTTCTCAGATGCACCGCTCGCCCGGTGTGTTCTTTGATCACGACAAAGGTAAGACTCACAGCTCGGGTAAGCTGTTGTTCGCTTGCCGTATTATCCCCTATCGCGGGTCGTGGCTCGACTTCGAATTCGACGCAAAAGACATCGTCTTTGCGCGAATCGACCGTCGCCGCAAACTGCCTGTGACCACGCTTCTTTATGCGCTGGGTCTCGACCAAGAAGCGATCATGGATGCCTATTATGACACCGTGACCTTCGAGATGCGTCGCGGTGAAGGCTGGGCAACCAAGTTCTTCCCCGAGCGTGTGCGTGGCACCCGTCCTGCCTTTGACCTGGTTGATGCCGACAGCGGTGAAGTGATTGCCGAAGCCGGTAAGAAAGTGACACCGCGCGCCGTCAAAAAACTGATCGACGAAGGCAAGGTTTCGCAACTGCTGGTTCCGTTTGACCATATCGTTGGCAAGTTTGTCGCCAAAGATATCATCAACGAAGAAACCGGTGCGATCTATGTTGAGGCCGGAGATGAGCTGACATGGGAAGTCGACAAGGACGGTGACGTCACTGGCGGTTCCTTGAAAGAGCTGATGGATGCCGGTGTTTCCGAGATTCCAGTTCTCGACATCGACAACATCACCGTCGGCCCCTACATGCGCAACACCATGGCGCAGGACAAAAACATGGGCCGCGACACCGCGCTCATGGACATCTACCGCGTCATGCGACCGGGTGAGCCACCCACCGTTGAAGCGGCGTCCGCGCTGTTCGACACCCTGTTCTTCGACAGCGAGCGTTACGACCTCTCGGCCGTTGGTCGCGTGAAGATGAACATGCGTCTGGCTTTGGACAAAGAAGACACCCAGCGCACGCTGGATCGTGACGATATCGTTCAGTGTATCAAAGCACTGGTCGATCTGCGTGACGGCCGTGGCGACATCGACGACATCGACCACCTCGGCAACCGTCGTGTGCGTTCGGTCGGCGAACTGATGGAAAACCAGTACCGTGTTGGTCTGCTTCGCATGGAGCGCGCGATCAAAGAGCGTATGTCGTCGGTCGAAATCGACACCGTCATGCCTCAGGATCTGATCAACGCCAAACCAGCAGCGGCTGCGGTTCGCGAATTCTTCGGCTCGTCGCAGCTGTCGCAGTTTATGGACCAAACCAACCCGCTCTCCGAAGTGACGCACAAGCGTCGTCTTTCGGCGCTTGGCCCGGGCGGTCTGACCCGTGAGCGTGCTGGCTTTGAGGTGCGCGACGTTCACACCACGCACTACGGTCGTATGTGTCCGATTGAGACACCGGAAGGCCCGAACATTGGTCTGATCAACTCGTTGGCAACCTTTGCTCGCGTGAACAAATACGGTTTCATCGAAACACCGTATCGTCGCGTGGAAGATGGCCAGGTCACCGATGATGTTCAGTACATGTCGGCAACCGAAGAAATGCGCCACACTGTGGCTCAGGCTAACGCTTCGCTGGATGAAAACGGTAAGTTTGCCAACGAGCTGGTCAACACCCGTCAGTCGGGCGACTATACCCTGTCGCCACGTGAATCGGTTGACCTGATCGACGTATCGCCCAAACAGCTGGTGTCGGTTGCGGCATCGCTGATCCCGTTCCTCGAAAATGACGATGCTAACCGTGCTCTTATGGGTTCGAACATGCAACGTCAGGCTGTGCCAACCCTGCGCTCAGAAGCGCCTCTGGTTGGGACGGGTATCGAAGAGATCGTGGCACGTGACTCAGGTGCGGCTGTTATGGCCAAACGCGCCGGTATCATTGACCAGGTGGACGCGCAGCGTATCGTTATTCGTGCAACCCACGATCTCGAGCCGGGTGACCCGGGCGTTGACATCTACCGCATGCGCAAATTCCAGCGTTCGAACCAGAACACCTGTATCAACCAGCGTCCGCTGGTGAAGGTGGGTGACACCGTTGGCAAAGGTGAAGTTATTGCGGATGGCCCGTCGACCGATATGGGCGAACTGGCTCTGGGTAAAAACGTCATCGTGGCCTTCATGCCGTGGAACGGCTACAACTACGAAGATAGTATCCTGATCTCTGAGCGTATCGCACGTGACGACGTCTTCACCTCGGTCCACATCGAGGAATTCGAAGTCGCAGCACGTGACACCAAGCTGGGCCCGGAAGAAATCACTCGCGACATTCCAAACGTCGGCGAAGAAGCGCTGCGCAACCTCGACGAGGCGGGCATCGTTTACATCGGTGCGGATGTAGAACCGGGCGATATTCTGGTCGGTAAGATCACACCAAAGGGCGAAAGCCCGATGACACCGGAAGAAAAGCTTCTGCGTGCTATCTTTGGTGAAAAAGCGTCGGACGTGCGTGACACTTCGTTGCGTGTGAAACCGGGCGACTACGGTACCGTCGTAGAAGTTCGGGTCTTCAACCGCCATGGTGTTGAAAAAGACGAACGTGCGCTGCAGATCGAACGTGAAGAGATCGAACGTCTGGCACGTGACCGTGACGACGAGCTGGCGATCCTGGATCGTAACATCTACGCCCGTCTCAGCGGCATGATCCTTGGTAAGGTGGCTGTTAAAGGCCCACGCGGCATTCGCCCGAATTCCGAAATCAACCAAGAGCTTCTGGATACTCTGACCCGCGGTCAGTGGTGGCAGCTGGCTCTGGCTGAGGAAGAAGACGCGAAGATCGTCGAAGCCCTGCACGAGCAGTACGAAGCTCAGAAGCGCGCGCTGGATGCCCGTTTCGAGGATAAGGTAGAGAAAGTTCGCCGTGGCGACGATCTGCCTCCGGGTGTGATGAAGATGGTCAAAGTCTTCATCGCCGTGAAGCGCAAGCTTCAGCCGGGTGACAAAATGGCGGGTCGCCACGGGAACAAAGGTGTGGTTTCGCGCGTTGTTCCAATGGAAGACATGCCGTTCCTCGAAGATGGCACCCCGGTTGACTTCTGTCTGAACCCGCTTGGTGTTCCGTCGCGAATGAACGTCGGTCAGATCCTTGAAACTCACATGGGTTGGGCCGCACGTGCCCTTGGCCTGAAAGTGGACGAGGCTCTGCAGGACTATCGCCGTTCCGGTGACCTGACCCCGGTTCGTGAAGCGCTGCGCATTGCCTATGGCGACGATGTCTATGAAGAAGGCATTGCCGGCATGGACGAGGCAGGCGTGCTTGAGATCGCTGGCAACGCCACCAATGGTGCACCGATTGCAACACCGGTCTTTGACGGTGCGAAAGAAGCTGATGTGAACGATGCTCTGCATCGCGCGGGCTTTGACGAAAGCGGTCAGTCGCGTCTGTTCGATGGACGTTCGGGAGATGAGTTCAGCCGCCGCGTGACAGTGGGTGTGAAATACCTGCTGAAACTGCACCACCTGGTGGACGACAAGATTCACGCCCGTTCGACCGGTCCGTACTCGCTCGTTACTCAGCAGCCGCTGGGCGGTAAGGCGCAGTTCGGTGGTCAGCGCTTCGGTGAGATGGAAGTCTGGGCTCTGGAAGCTTACGGCGCCGCTTACACCCTGCAGGAAATGCTGACGGTGAAATCGGATGACGTGGCAGGCCGGACCAAGGTCTATGAAACGATCGTCAAAGGTGAGGACAACTTCGAAGCCGGTGTACCGGAATCGTTCAACGTTCTTGTCAAAGAAGTGCGTGGCCTCGGCCTCAACATGGAACTCCTGGATGCGGAGGAGGACGAGTAAGACCTCTTGTTTTCAGATCTGGTTGCGCCTCTCGGGGCGTGACCGCTTGGAAACAGGTCTTCAAGACCTCCCCCGCTTCCCTCAAACTCTCGTGAGGACTACATGAACCAGGAAATTACCAACAACCCGTTCAACCCACTGACTCCGCCGAAGGTATTCGACGAGATCAAGGTGTCGCTGGCCTCGCCCGAGCGCATCCTGTCGTGGTCGTTCGGTGAAATCAAAAAGCCGGAAACCATCAACTATCGGACATTCAAGCCCGAGCGTGATGGTCTGTTCTGTGCGCGTATCTTTGGCCCGATCAAAGACTACGAATGTCTCTGCGGCAAATATAAGCGGATGAAGTACCGCGGCGTTGTCTGCGAAAAATGTGGTGTTGAAGTTACGCTTCAAAAGGTACGCCGCGAGCGTATGGGCCACATCGAGCTGGCGGCACCCTGTGCACATATCTGGTTCCTGAAATCGCTGCCGTCGCGTATCGGTCTGATGCTCGACATGACTCTGCGTGATCTCGAGCGCGTGCTGTATTTCGAAAACTATGTGGTGATCGAACCCGGTCTCACCGACCTGACCTATGGTCAGATGATGTCGGAAGAGGAATACCTCGACGCGCAAGACGCCTTTGGCATGGATGCCTTCACCGCGAACATCGGTGCGGAAGCCATCCGTGACATGCTGGCGAACATCGACCTCGAAGCCGAGGCCGAGAACCTGCGCGCGGACCTGAAAGAAGCCACAGGCGAGCTGAAGCCCAAGAAAATCATCAAGCGCTTGAAAGTGGTTGAGAGCTTCTTGGAGTCCGGTAACCGTCCTGAATGGATGATCATGACCGTGATCCCAGTGATTCCGCCAGAGCTGCGCCCGCTGGTGCCGCTGGATGGTGGTCGCTTTGCGACGTCGGATCTGAACGATCTGTACCGCCGCGTGATCAACCGGAACAACCGTCTGAAGCGTCTGATCGAACTGCGCGCCCCTGACATCATCGTCCGCAACGAAAAGCGGATGCTGCAGGAATCGGTTGATGCTCTGTTCGACAACGGCCGTCGTGGTCGCGTGATCACCGGCGCCAACAAGCGTCCGCTGAAATCGCTCTCCGACATGCTGAAAGGTAAGCAGGGTCGCTTCCGTCAGAACCTTTTGGGGAAACGCGTCGACTTCTCGGGTCGTTCGGTTATTGTGACCGGCCCGGAGCTCAAGCTGCACCAATGTGGTCTGCCCAAGAAAATGGCGCTCGAGCTGTTCAAGCCCTTCATCTATTCACGTCTGGAGGCCAAAGGTCTGTCCAGCACCGTGAAACAGGCGAAAAAGCTTGTTGAAAAAGAGCGTCCCGAAGTTTGGGATATCCTCGACGAGGTTATTCGTGAGCACCCGGTTCTCCTGAACCGTGCGCCTACGCTGCACCGTCTTGGTATTCAGGCGTTTGAACCCACGCTGATCGAAGGGAAGGCTATCCAGCTGCACCCGCTGGTCTGTTCGGCGTTTAACGCGGACTTCGACGGGGACCAGATGGCGGTTCACGTACCGCTTTCGCTGGAAGCCCAGCTGGAAGCCCGTGTTCTGATGATGTCGACGAACAACGTTCTGTCGCCAGCGAACGGTGCGCCTATCATCGTTCCGTCACAGGATATGATTTTGGGTCTGTACTACGTCACCATCATGCGTGAAGGCATGAAAGGTGAGGGCATGGTCTTCTCCTCGATGGAAGAAGTTGAACACGCTCTGACCGCTGGCGAAGTGCACCTGCACGCCAAGATCACCGCACGTCTTCCGCAGATCGATGCGGAAGGGAACGAAGTGATGGTCCGTGTTGAGACCACACCGGGCCGTGTTCGTCTTGGCTCGCTTCTGCCTCTGAACGCAAAAGCACCGTTTGAGCTGGTCAACCAGCTGCTGCGGAAAAAAGACGTTCAGCGCGTCATTGACACTGTCTACCGTTACTGCGGTCAGAAAGAGTCGGTGATCTTCTGTGACCAGATCATGTCGATGGGCTTTAAAGAGGCGTTCAAAGCGGGCATCTCGTTTGGTAAGTCCGACATGGTTATCCCAGACAACAAATGGGACATCGTAGGCGACACCCGCGATCAGGTTAAAGACTTTGAACAGCAGTACATGGACGGCCTGATCACTCAGGGCGAAAAGTACAACAAAGTTGTCGACGCCTGGTCGAAGTGTAACGACAAAGTCACCGAAGCGATGATGTCGACAATCTCGGCTGAGAAGCGGGACGAGAATGGCGCGGTCATGGAGCCGAATTCGGTTTACATGATGGCTCACTCCGGTGCGCGTGGCTCGGTTACTCAGATGAAACAGCTAGGCGCGATGCGTGGCCTGATGGCCAAGCCAAACGGCGACATCATTGAGACACCGATCATCTCGAACTTTAAAGAAGGTCTGACCGTTCTCGAGTACTTCAACTCGACACACGGTGCCCGTAAGGGTCTGTCGGATACCGCTCTGAAAACCGCGAACTCGGGTTACCTGACCCGTCGTCTGGTTGACGTTGCGCAGGACTGCATCATCCGTATGGAAGACTGCGGCACCGACCGCGCGATCACAGCAGAAGCCGCCATCAATGACGGTGAAGTTGTGGCGACCTTGGGCGAGCGTATTCTGGGCCGTGTTGCGGCTGAGGATATCTGCAACCCAGCCACCGGCGAAGTTGTGATCCCGGATCGTACCTTGATCGATGAACGTATGGCTGACGCGGTTGAAGATGCCGGTGTTCTGACAGCACGTATCCGGTCGCCTCTGACCTGTGAAGCGGAAGAGGGTGTCTGCTCGAACTGTTATGGTCGTGACCTCGCGCGCGGTACCAAGGTGAACAGCGGCGAAGCCGTTGGGATCATCGCGGCGCAGTCGATTGGTGAACCTGGTACACAGCTGACCATGCGGACCTTCCACATGGGCGGTGTTGCTCAGGGTTCGTCGCGGTCCTTCTTGGAAGCCTCGCAGAACGGTAAGATTGCCTTCTCGAATGCGGGTGTGATTGTTAACGCCGCCGACGAGCAGATTGTGATGAACCGCAACATGCAGGTTCTGATCATGAACGAGCAGGGCGAAGAGATCGCATCGCACAAGATGGGTTACGGTTCGAAGCTGTTTGTCACCGAAGGCCAGGACGTGGCCCGTGGCGACAAACTGTTCGAATGGGATCCGTACACATTGCCGATCATTGCCGAGAAAGACGGTATTGCGAAGCATGTTGACCTTGTGAACGGTCTGGCCGTACGCGAAGAAACCGACGATGCCACAGGCATGACCCAGAAGATCGTGATCGACTGGCGTGCGGCACCGAAGGGCAACGAGCTGAAACCTGAAATCATCCTGATGGATGCGGATGGCGAACCTCTGCGCAATGCTGCGGGCAACCCGATCACCTATCCGATGTCAGTTGACGCGATTCTGTCGTGTGAAGAAGGTCAGAAGGTTCAAGCCGGTGACGTTGTTGCGCGTATCCCGCGTGAAGGCGCCAAGACCAAGGACATCACCGGTGGTCTGCCTCGCGTTGCGGAACTGTTCGAAGCCCGTCGTCCGAAAGATCACGCAATCATCGCCGAAATCGATGGTTATGTGCGCTTCGGCAAGGACTACAAGAACAAGCGTCGCATCTCGATCGAGCCTGCGGATGACACCATGGACGTGAAGGAATACATGATCCCGAAAGGGAAGCACATTCCTGTCGTCGAAGGTGATTTCGTCCAGAAGGGTGACTACATCATGGACGGTAACCCGGCCCCACACGATATTCTGTCGATTATGGGGATCGAGGCACTGGCAAACTATATGATCGACGAAGTGCAGGACGTGTATCGCCTGCAGGGCGTTAAGATCAACGACAAGCACATCGAAGTGATTGTCCGCCAGATGCTGCAGAAATGGGAAATCCTGGATAGTGGCGACACCACCCTGCTGAAAGGCGAACACGTCGATAAGCAGGAGTTCAACGCCGCCTGTGAAAAGGCGCTGTCGAAAGGTGGTCGTCCGGCTCAGGGGGAACCAATTCTGTTGGGTATCACCAAAGCCTCGCTGCAGACCCGTTCGTTTATCTCGGCGGCGTCGTTCCAGGAAACCACTCGCGTGCTTACCGAGAGCTCGGTTCAGGGCAAGAAAGACAAACTTGTTGGCCTGAAAGAGAACGTGATTGTGGGTCGTCTGATCCCGGCCGGTACCGGTGGCGCAACGCAGCTTGTTCGCGAGATCGCGAGCTCGCGTGACAACGTTGTTGTCGAAGCGCGCCGCGAAGAGGCCGAAGCTGCAGCTGCTCTGGCCGCACCTGAGCCAACGAGCGGCGGCAACGATGTGGTTGGCGGTGACGAGTTTGACACTCTGATCGTCGATACACCGGAAAGCCGCGAGTAAGGTCGCTCTGAAAAACTAGAGAAACGCCCCGCCATTGAGCGGGGCGTTTTTCGTTTGGGGCAGGGACTTTGACATAATGTCGAAAACGCGCGCGCGATGTCGCAAATGCTCTGTTAGCGCAGACCAATGACACAGATGACAGATAATATGCGCGCCGCTTTGTTGATGATCGGCGGCATGACATTTTTCGCCCTTGGGGATGCGATTGTAAAAACCACAGCCGGTATTCTTCCGCTGTCTCAGATGCTTGTGTTGCGGGGTATTCTCGCAACTGCCTTTCTTCTGGGGCTGGCGCGCTGGATGGGGCAGCTGAGTTTTCGGCTTCCGGCTCGTGACTGGATCCTGATTGCCATTCGATCAGCCTGCGAGGCCGCTGCGGCGTGGTTTTTCCTGACGGCATTGTACCATATGCCCATCGCCAATCTGACGGCCATTCTTCAGATGTTGCCCCTGACCATGACGCTCTCAATGGCGTTGTTCTTTGGGGAAAAGGTGGGGTGGCGCAGGTGGGCTGCGATCCTGGTGGGATTCATTGGCATGTTACTGATCGTGCGCCCGGGCCCGGATGGCTTTACGCTCTACGCCATGTATGGGTTGGCCACTGTGGGCTGCGTAACTCTGCGTGATCTGGCAACCCGACATATTTCCAGCAGGGCACCGTCTCTAACCGTAACCTTCTTTGGTTCGCTCAGCGTGACCCTCTTTGGTGTTGCTCTGTCCTTTGTTGAGGAGTGGGCGACATTTGACTGGGGCTGGGGCGTTACCGTTCTCGGGGCGGCAGGCACTATCATTCTGGCCTATTCGCTTTCGGTGCTGACCATGCGGGTGGGCGAGGTCTCCTTCACGGCGCCGTTCCGCTATTCGGGTCTGGTGGTGGCTCTAATCCTGGGGCTGGTCATGTTTGGCGACTGGCCTGACCCGCTGACCCTGATAGGCGCAGCTATTGTTGTGGGATCTGGCCTATTCACAATGTGGCGTGAGCGGGTCACAGCCCGCGAGACTTAGGAAAAGACGGAACAGATCTTTTCGACATCCAAACCGAAGCGGTCTTCGATCATCGCTTCGGTTTCCGGATCTGCCAATTCTAGCTGAAGCTTGCGGATCTGTTTTTCATTCATCGAGTCATTGAACTGGTTCACCCCGCGCAGGTACATCACGCTGTCGCTGAAGGTGACGGTGGGCATGTAGTGATGCACCTGATTGTGGGTGAAGTTCATCACCGAGAGCCGGCAATCGGCCCGGAAATGCAGCCCCAGACCCATGGTCAGATAGTTGGTGCGCGTTTCCCGCAGATGCAGCCCGTTCTCTGAGGGGGCGCAGAAATAGCCATGATTATAGTCGATCGCCACATGACGGTTGGCGTTCAACAGAGGTTGCACCGATTTGGCGTCTTTCTTCAGTCTCGAGACAAAGTCTTTGGCCACTGCATCGTCGTCATCAAGCCGGAACTGAATACTTGGCGCGCCATCGTCTCGGATTAGGTTGATCGCTTCTTTGCAGACCTTCCGATGTTGATCTGGTCCCCATGGCATCAAAACCACCTGAGGCATATCTTCGGTCTGCGCCATCAGGCGTTCGACATAGGGTTCAGGGAGATCTTCGCTGATCAGGATGATGAAGACAAAATCCGGATCGTCTTGGGCGCGAATACTGGGCAGGGTGAAGGTTTCGAAGAATCGAAAACGTTCGTTCAGGCGGACGGGATCGTAGAGAAAGGCGCGACGCTCATCGAGGTTTTGATGCTCGATTTGAAAGCCACCGTCGCCCAGATAGGAAAACCGACAAAGTCCGATCACCTGCATGGAAAACCCCCTGTAGTTCTGTTACTTGACCCGCGTTGCGGTTGCTTTGTGCCCATGGGGTTGTCCCGCGAAGCCGCTCTGTTGACAATAGGTGCGACTCTCCGTATACGCCAGCCCATCCGGCAGGGAATCCCATAGCCGAATCCAATACTTTGGTGATCAAGACCCGAGCGACCTAACTGCTCCGGCCCTCTGCGACCCAGCCGCATCGTTCACCTCGGAATGGGAGCGACGCGGCATTTTTGCGTTGCGCAAGCGGCGTAAATCGAACCCGGCAAGAGGCGCCTCGCGTCATTTGCCACTATCTGAGCCGCGTCAGGGCAACCTGACGTTTACATGTGAGAAGCACGGGGAACATACCGAATGCCCACGATCCAACAGCTGATCCGCAAGCCGCGTCAGCCCAAAGTGAAACGCTCGAAGTCGCAGCACCTCGAGCAGTGCCCGCAGAAGCGCGGCGTTTGCACACGCGTTTACACCACCACGCCTAAGAAGCCGAACTCGGCGATGCGTAAGGTGGCCAAGGTGCGTCTGACCAACGGTTACGAAGTCATCAGCTACATCCCCGGTGAAAGCCACAACCTCCAGGAGCACTCCGTTGTGCTTATCCGTGGCGGTCGTGTAAAAGACCTTCCCGGTGTTCGTTACCACATCCTGCGCGGTGTTCTGGATACTCAGGGCGTTAAAGACCGTAAGCAGCGCCGTTCGAAATATGGCGCCAAGCGTCCCAAGTAAGAGGAGCATTCTATGTCCCGTCGTCACGCTGCTGAAAAACGTGAAGTTCTGCCCGACGCCAAATATGGCGACCGCGTTCTGACCAAATTCATGAACAACCTGATGATCGATGGTAAAAAATCGGTTGCAGAAAAAATCGTCTACAACGCGCTTGATCGTGTTGAGACCAAAGTTAAGCGCGCGCCAGTGGAGCTGTTCCACGAAGCGCTGGACAACATCAAACCGTCGGTCGAAGTTCGTTCGCGCCGTGTTGGTGGTGCCACCTACCAGGTGCCTGTTGAGGTTCGTCCTGAGCGCCGTGAAGCTCTGGCCATCCGTTGGCTGATCACTGCTTCGCGTGCTCGTAACGAGAACACAATGGAAGAACGCCTCGCCGGTGAACTGCTGGACGCTGTACAGTCCCGTGGTGCTGCTGTTAAGAAGCGCGAAGACACCCACAAAATGGCCGACGCGAACAAAGCGTTCAGCCATTACCGCTGGTAACTTTGGCTTAGGACCAAAACAATGGCACGCGAATATACGCTAGAACATTACCGTAACTTCGGCATTATGGCGCACATCGATGCAGGTAAAACCACCTGCTCCGAGCGCATCCTGTATTACACCGGCAAATCCCACAACATCGGTGAGGTGCACGATGGTGCAGCCACCATGGACTGGATGGAGCAGGAACAGGAACGCGGAATCACCATCACTTCGGCTGCGACCACCACTTTCTGGGAACGCACCGAAGATGGTCAGACCGCTGACACGCCGAAACACCGCCTGAACATCATCGACACCCCCGGCCACGTTGACTTCACCATTGAAGTTGAGCGTTCGCTGGCGGTTCTCGATGGCGCGGTTTGCGTTCTTGACGCAAACGCAGGTGTTGAGCCGCAGACTGAAACCGTTTGGCGTCAGGCCGACCGCTATAAAGTTCCGCGCATTGTGTTCGTCAACAAGATGGACAAAATCGGCGCTGACTTCTTCAACTGCGTTCACATGATCGAAGACCGTACCGGTGCAACTGCTGTGCCTGTTGGTATTCCGATTGGTGCCGAAACCGAGCTGGAAGGCCTGGTTGATCTGGTGACCATGCAGGAGTGGGTCTACATCGGTGAAGACCTCGGCGCATCCTGGGAAAAGCGTGAAATCCGCGCTGAACTCAAGGACATGGCCGACGAATGGCGTGGCAAGATGATCGAAGCAGCCGTCGATATGGACGATGCGGCGATGGAAGCCTACCTGGAAGGCGAAGAGCCCGACGTTGAAACTCTGCGCAAACTGCTGCGTAAGGGTACTCTGGAAATGGCATTTGTGCCGGTTCTGGGTGGTTCGGCGTTCAAAAACAAAGGTGTCCAGCCGCTGCTGAACGCTGTAATCGACTATCTGCCCAGCCCGCTGGACGTAGTTGACTACATGGGTTTTGCACCGGGTGACGAAAACGAAGAGCGTAACATTGCCCGCCGTGCGGATGATGACATGGCGTTCTCGGGCTTGGCGTTCAAAATCATGAACGACCCCTTTGTTGGCTCGCTGACCTTCGTACGTATCTACTCGGGTACCCTTGCCAAAGGTGACTCGATGCTCAACTCCACCAAGGAGAAAAAAGAGCGGGTAGGTCGTATGATGATGATGCACTCGAACAACCGCGAAGAGATCGAAGAGGCATTTGCCGGCGATATCATCGCGCTGGGTGGTCTGAAAGACACCACCACGGGTGACACTCTGTGTGACGCGAAAGAGCCTGTGGTTCTAGAAACCATGACCTTCCCGGATCCGGTTATCGAGATCGCTGTTGAGCCCAAAACCAAGGGCGACCAGGAAAAAATGTCTCAGGGTCTGGCGCGTCTTGCGGCAGAGGACCCCTCCTTCCGTGTGGAAACTGACATCGAAAGCGGTCAGACCATCATGAAAGGCATGGGCGAACTTCACCTGGATATTCTGGTTGATCGTCTGAAGCGTGAATTCAAGGTTGAAGCGAACATTGGTGCACCTCAGGTGGCCTATCGTGAAACCATTTCGCACGAAGTCGAGCACAGCTACACCCACAAGAAACAGTCGGGTGGTTCGGGTCAGTTTGGTGAGGTTAAACTCATCATCACGCCGACAGAGCCGGGCGAAGGTTACTCGTTCGAAAGCCGCATCGTTGGTGGTTCGGTTCCGAAGGAATACATCCCGGGTGTTGAAAAAGGCATCAACTCGGTTATGGACAGCGGCCCTCTGGCTGGCTTCCCCGTAATCGATTTCAAGGTTGCCTTGATCGACGGTAAATTCCACGACGTTGACTCGTCGGTTCTGGCATTCGAAATCGCAGCACGTATGTGTATGCGTGAAGGGATGCGCAAAGCGGGTGCAAAACTGCTTGAGCCGATGATGAAGGTCGAGGTGATTACACCTGAAGAATACACCGGTGGCATCATCGGTGACCTGACATCGCGTCGCGGTCAGGTTTCGGGTCAGGAACCACGTGGCAACGCTGTTGCGATTGATGCGTTTGTTCCGCTGGCGAACATGTTTGGCTACATCAACACTCTGCGTTCGATGTCGTCGGGTCGTGCCCAGTTCACCATGCAGTTTGACCACTACAACGCCGTTCCGCAGAACATCGCGGAAGAAATTCAGGCGAAGTACGCATAAAACGGGTGGCGGGGTGAACCCCGCCCTACCCATCCCTGTAGGGAGAAGTTTCGCTTCTCCACCTGATTTGAAAAAGGAGCCCACCCATGGGTAAGGAAAAGTTTGAGCGCGGTAAGCCGCATTGCAACATCGGCACCATTGGTCACGTTGACCACGGTAAGACGACGCTGACCGCGGCGATCACCAAGTATTTTGGTGACTTCAAAGCCTACGACCAGATCGACGGCGCGCCAGAAGAAAAAGCACGTGGTATCACCATCTCGACCGCACACGTTGAGTATGAGACCGAAGCTCGTCACTACGCCCACGTTGACTGCC
>JAGDYZ010000033.1:0-15218 GCA_049116335.1 Pelagimonas sp.
CGAAGGTGATCTGCCGTTCCATCTCGCAGGGCGGTGCCCCGTAGCGGAACCGAAGGTCTTGTCGCAAATCATGCTCAGCGGTCACATGGGTTCTTACCACGTGTTGCAGGTATTTCCTGGCTTCGTCCAGGGTGATCCGATTTTGTTCAAGGGACGCCATGAGTGGTTCGCTCTCCGCGCTAAGTACACGGGATAGTATAGTCGCTCGACCGCGGTCTGTGGTGCGCAACGAGACCCTGAGGTCGGCGATTTTTGTGGATTGCGGTCGGACCTTGCGTCGCCAGTAATAGACGCCGTCTCGGCAGGTGAGATGGGGGAGAGCGGTCATTTTCGGGCTCCAGATAGGAGACCGACCCGAAAACACCGCCGCAGCGGTGTCACAGTCTGGTGTCACAGTAACGGACCCCCGAAGGGGAAAGTTACTAAGATCAGACACTTACGTGAAAATTGGCTCCGGCGGTAGGGATCGAACCTACGGCCAATTGATTAACAGTCAACTGCTCTACCGCTGAGCTACGCCGGAATTGAGGGCTGTATAACTATAGCTTTTTCAGACGTCCAGAGGCTTTTTTAGGTTTTTTGACATTTTCCTGAACCTCCGCCTAAAGCGAGTGAAAAATGCAGTGTCGCGACAATACACCCTGGGGTTTGATAAGCTTTCTTTTCGTAAGATCAATGAGATGGGCCAATACATTTCGGGTCGCGGCGCCTAGAAGTGCAGGGGGGGTCGCAATATAGATTTCCCGTGCCAAAGCCTCTGCGGTTGTTGGAGCTTTGCGCACGCCGGACAGGATCGCCTCTTCGCGTGACAGGCGGTGACGCACAAGTTCGGAGATCCGTGCATTGGGGGCGGTGACCGGGGCACCATGGCCGGAATGAAACACCCGCCACTCGTTTTGTGCCAAGCGATGAAGGGATGCCATGAACGCCGTGAGATCGCCATCTGGCGGTGACACCAATGAACTGGCCCAACCCATCACAAGGTCTCCGGAAAACAGTGTATCTCCCCAGGCCAAACTGATGTGGTTGGACATATGACCCGGAGTGTGCAGGACTTTGAGTGCCCAATCTGCGGTTTCGATCACGTCTCCGTCTTTCACCAAAAGATCGGGGGCAAATTCTTCGTCGACGCCTTCTCCGCCCCCAAGTTCTCCTGAGACCGCCAGTTGCTGCATCAGATCACTCCGTCCGGCATCTGCAGGGCCAAACCCAACAATCGGCGCACCGGTCTGAATCGCAAGCCGTCGCGCCAGTGGAGAGTGATCCAGATGGGCATGGGTGACGATGATGTGCGACAACTGCGCCCCGTCGCAGGCCGTAAGAATCGCCGAGAGGTGGGCGTCGTCATCGGGGCCGGGATCGATCACAGCCAGAGTGGTCTGCCCAAGAAGATAGGTATTGGTGCCCTTATAGGTCATTGGTGAGGGATTCGGCGCCAGAATTCGCCGCAATCCCAGGTCCATTTGCTCGGCTTCTCCAGCGATGGGGCGGAACTCAGGTTGCGGGTCAATCATGTTGTGCTCCTTTGCCGTGGCGGCCGGGTGTTTCTTTGACTAGGCTTAGCGCATGTTATTCAAATGGCTCAAACACTATGTCCCACGTGGGTTGTATGGTCGCGCTGCGCTCATCCTCATCTTGCCCGTCGTGACACTACAGCTTGTGGTTTCGGTGGTGTTTATCCAGCGTCACTTTGAGGGCGTAACCGAGCAGTTGAGTCACGAGCTCGCACAGCTTGCGAATTTGGCGTTGGAAACCCCTGAATATGCGGACCGCCTCCGGTTTGAATTGGAGGAAATTTCGCCCGACGACATTCCACAGGCGCATGTCCGCAGGTGGTATGATTTCACCGGAATCGTCGTTATTCGCCAGTTGTCTCAAGATATTGACGGTCTGGAGCGCATTGCGATGCCGGACGACGACGATCTTTTGCTTTATGCGGAGCGCAATGGGACACAATACCGATTGAAAACCTATCGGGAACGCGTATCTGCGTCGAACCCGCATCAGCTTTTGGTGAACATGGTTTTCTTCGGTGTTCTCATGACCTTCATCGCCTTTGTTTATCTTAGAAACCAGTTGCGACCGATCACACGATTGGCCCATGCAGCAGAATCTTTTGGGCGCGGACAGTCCATCAGTTACAGGCCCTCGGGTGCGCTTGAAGTTCGGGCTGCGGGGCGGGCCTTTTTGAATATGCGTGCGAGGATTGAACGTCACATCGAACAGCGCACCATGATGTTGTCCGGGGTAAGCCATGACTTGCGCACGCCGATCACCCGGCTTCGACTGGGCCTATCTTTGTTAGATCGGGAGGATCGTGAACCGCTTGAACATGATGTGGATGAGATGCAGCGGTTGATTGATGCCTTTCTCGATTTCGCACGGGGGGATGCGCTGGACGGTGATGCGGAGCCTGTCGACCCATTTGAATTGGTGTCTCAGATTGTCAAAGATGCACAACGAAGCCAGCAGGATGTCTCATTGGTTTTGCAAAAAGGGCAGGGCGAAATCCCACTCCGTCCCAAAGCCCTTCGTCGTGCGATCGAAAACCTCACCGGAAATGCGGTACGGTATGGCACGAAATGTGAGATCTCGGTCATTTTGACGGAACGCAGCCTTCGGATTTGTATCGAGGATGACGGTCCTGGAATCCCAGATGAGGAACGAGAGAAAGCGTTGCGTCCCTTTGTTCGACTTGATCCTGCGCGCAACCAAAATCGCGGCTCGGGTGTGGGGCTTGGCTTGGCCATCGCAGCTGATATTGCCAAGGCCCACGGTGGTGTCCTGCGGTTGGGTGAGAGCCAGTCTCTGGGTGGATTGCGTGCCGAGATCGTCATCGGCCATTCGGTTGGACTTTCGTAAAACCGTCTTGAAACGCCACTTTTCCGCCACAGAGATTTCATGGGGAAGTTTTCGTTAACACCCAGATTGCACTCATCCCAGTGATCTGACCCGTAAACGGAGAAACCTATGACCCTGACCGCACTCGCAGCTCTTGCAACGATTAGCCTTTCTCCTGTGCAAGACTTGCCCGCTCAGAAAGATCTCATCTTGAGCCAGGCACAGCCTTTTATTTCGACACAGGGTGCCGCAGTCCAGGGCGGCAACTACATGACCACCGCCCAAGGATGCACCTATCGCAAGACACAGGCTCCGGGCTATCCAGCGCGCTGGATCTTGGTGTTGAACCCACACCATATTGGCAAGCCAAACTCTCCGCGTAACTGCAAAGGCATGATGTAATCTAAGCCGTATTTTTTAGTTGGACCGCCACATGACCGAGGAACGCTCGGATCTTGTAGCGGTCCAATGGTTTTGGAAGAAAATCAACACCAAGCTCTTTACAATCATTACGTAAATAGCGCGAGCGATCCGCAGAGATGATGGCGCAGGGCAATTTCCCCACTCGATCGGAAATTGCGTGATAGAGACCAAGGCCCGACGGTCCTGTAGGCAATTGATAATCAATCAATAGCGCATCAGGGGTGAGTTGAAGTTCCTCCAACAACTCTAGCGCATCAGGTGCATTTTCAGCTTCGATGACGTGGACTCCCCAGGCCTCAAGCATTGCAACCAAGGCGCGCCTGAGCTGACGATCATCTTCAACCAGAAGAACGATCATCCCCGCCTGAGACAGGGTTTCGTCGTTTTGGAACCCCTGATCAACGAGTTCAGGTGTAGGGCCAACAATTGGAACGTTCACCATAAAACAACTGCCGCGACCAATCTCTGACCACAAATCAAGGTCATGCCCGAGACGTGCACAGGCGCGCTCAACAATAGCCAAGCCAAGTCCCAATCCTTCGTTTGCACTGCTCCGCGGATTGAGGCGCCGAAACTCTTCAAAAATAACGCTTTGATCCTCGCAGGCGATGCCAGCGCCAGTATCCCACACTTCGATCCGAGCCGAACCGCCGTTGCGGCGAACTCCCAATAAAATCTTGCCGGCGTCTGTATAGCGCACGGCATTGGCGAGAAGATTTTGAATGATCCGTCTGAGATAGTTTGGATCCGTTTCCGCCCATAACCCGTTATCAACAAAGCGTAACTCAACATTCTTTTGAGCAGCCAGGATTTCGAATTCGTCGCGCAGAGGGCCTAGTACATCGCGCAACAAAACCGGTCGTACATCCAGCCCAACATCGTCTTCGGAATCGAGTTTGGAAATGTCCAGAAGTGCCTCAATGATATGCTCGGCGCTGGTTAGGGCGCTTTGCGTTTTGGTCAAGATTTGAGCATGTGCTGAATCCGAAATCGATCCTTCAAGGGTTGAGAGGAACAATTTGGCCGCCGAAAGAGGTTGTAGCAAATCGTGGCTTGCTGCAGCGACAAATCGAGATTTCGTTGCATTTGCGCGCTCAGCCGACGACAGTGCATCTTCAAGCTCTAGCGTTCGTTCGACGACACGTTTCTCCAAAATAGAATTAATTTCAAAAAGCTTCTGTGCCGCTTCTCGTTCGGTTGTCACATCTGTGACCGAGACCACAAACCCTTGATCTGGCATGCCTCGGCCGAAGATTTGCAGCACAGACTGAAATCCGTGGCGGATTTCAAAACTGATCGGCGGGCGCATCTTCGGTTCAAGCGCCCATGCTCGAAACCCCTCGCGGTCCAGGCCTCGGGTAAAGACGACATCTTTATCAAGCTGGTCAATGAGCGTGCCAAATGAAACGCCCAGCTGAAGAAAGCGCGCCGGAACCGAAAGCAGTGTTCCGAACTTTTCGTTCCAGCCAACAAGCCGCGCGGCTTCATCGAAAACACAGACCCCTTGATTCAAGTGGTCAAGCGTGGCGCGGATCATTCGGGTTTGTTTATCGCGCAGCCGTTCCCGCTCTTGCCGTTCCAGCCGCACCAAATCAGTTACGTCTGTTTGGAGAACAACTGTGCCACCATTGGCTGTGCGATGTTCAGACACCTGCAACCACCGGTCCTTGTGAAGTGCTACATTGAACAACGCGTGCTGGTCTTGGTGGTGGCGATACCTTTGCGCGGCCCAATCTGTGGGGGAAACATGCGCGGGTAGGGAAAGATCCTTGGATTTGCTGATTTCGTCAACATAGCGTTCAAACGAAAGGCTGGGTTTCAGAAGATCGCGCATCCCACTAAAATCGCGACAAAATCTGGAGTTACACATCACCAGATGATCGGTGTTATCAAAGAGAGCAAACCCTTCGGAGACAGTTTCAATCGCGTCTGCCAGATTACGACGCGCGGCCTCTGTTTGCTGGTTCGCATCTGCAATTTGGGCATTGGATTGGTGCAAAAGATCAAGCGCATGCTCGAGTTCAAGCGTCCTCTCCCGCACCCGCTGTTCTAGCAATGCGGCCCGTTCGAATCTTGCGTAGGCCGCATTCGACGGCTCACTGCCATGCTCGACACGTTTCATCAACGCTTCTGCAATGGTCAGCAGCTTTTCATTCTGCCGTTCAAGCGAGTCATTGCTGTCAATCAGCGACATCATCCGACCTCGATTTTGGAGGGTAAAGCGCGACGCCCGTGAAGGTTTGATTGACGTGCAGACCACCAATCTGTTCCCCATAGGTGGAAAACCCAACTACGTTGTGTCGCCGAAGCGTTTGCGACACTTCGAAGGTTTGCTGGGTTTCCTCGGCCTCTAGCCGCCGGAGCATACAGTCACAGCCCAGGATCATCTCAGGGTGTTGAGGCCCGCGCGTAAGGTCGGCAAACCCGCTTTCCAAATGTTGTGACATGACCTCTTTGTCAGCCAAGGTAAGTACCATGCCCTCATCAACCGCTGAGAAAAACACCAACTCACCTGTGTCGGTTACGCGTTGGATTGCGCGAACGTGATGGCTTTGTCCTAAACGGACCACCACAGGGTAAGCTGCAAATACAAACGGGGTCAGCTGGTTGGGATCTTTCCCCAAAAGGCGAGCATATTCGCGCGCCGCGGGTTCAGCATTGATCTGTTGAACGATACGGCGCTCTGGATCGGCCTTGGTGACGACCATACGTGTCGATGTCGGTACAAAATGATCGAGGCTAAAAACCTCGACCTCACAACGCGATCGAAGCAGCGCGAGAATGGCGCCATTGTGCAGGATCTGCCCATTATGCGACAGAAACGTACTTTGAAAGTCCATGCCATCACCTGCGGATCCACCAAAAAGTGGCATAGGCCCTAAACCGAGCGACAACACACCGGTCAAATGCTCTTCCTGCTGGCTCAACCCATCGACCATCAGAAATGCAAATTCCGACGCCATCTCGGCGGCATCTCGGGTAAGATGCATACGTCTTTGGATCAGCTCATCAATCAGAGCAGGCTCATCTAAAGTCTGAAGATCTTCGATCTGAACAGTTTGAACGCAGAAGGTTTCACGCGGGAAGCCAATGGCAATGATCTGGCCGCTTTCGTAGCCCTCTTTTCCCAGTTCTCCCGCAGTTGTACAGGCCATGACTTCTGCTGAGGGATATTGCGACTTTGCTGCGCGGGTCAGGTCATTGAAATCCGCCATGGGAGACACAAACAAACACACAAGTGAGAAGGGCCCATCCCCCAAAGCGCGTTTAATCTCGGAAACAGGATCTCGGCACTCCGCAGAAACCTGTGCCTGTCTAATCATCTGCCGCGATGGATTATCACCCCGGGTGTCGCGACTTGGCGCTTTCACACGTATTTTCCTGCATTTTGATCTTCGCAATCCTGCAAGCTTACGGCCGCACACCTTCACTTGGCAAGACACTGGAAAACTTGGTTTCTTGTGCAACCAAAACTGCCTGGGTGCGCGACTGAACGCCAAGCTTGCGCATAATCGCGGTGACATGGGCTTTGACGGTTGTCTCTGCGATGGAGAGATCAAACGCGATCTGCTTGTTCAACTTCCCTTCGCAGATCAACTGAAGAATGCGCGCCTGTTGATTGGTCAGCGTTGCAAGTCGAGCGAAGGCATCTTGCGATTCTGAGAGGCAATCCTGAGGTTCGATGTATCCATCAGGCACAAAGTTCTGCCCACGATCGACGCATTCAAAGGCCCGGCGAAACACCTGACTTTGCGAGTGTTTCGGGATAAAGCCATTGGCACCTGCTTTGAGTGCGCGACTGATCATCCGATTGTCTGCCATGGACGATGCGATCAGAATTCTGGCCTTGGGTGCAGCGCTGCGCAGACGCAGCAACCCATCCAATCCGTTCACATCGGGCAAGTTCAAGTCAAGAAAAACCCATGCCACATTCGGGTCGGATTGAAGCCTCTCCAAGGCGGCCTCAAGGTTTCCGGCAACGTGGATGTCTCTGAAATCGGAAATGGCCTGCAACGTCAGAACCAGAGCATCGCAAAACAGCGGATGGTCGTCGACCACAAGAGCGGCGGGCAGTTTTCGCGCAAAAGGTCTGGGATCTGAATTCATGAGGTTATGTCTTTCGTCAGCATACCACAAAGATAAAGACCCGGAAGCTCCGGGTCTTTAGGCGAATAGTCTTAGATGATGACGAGGTCGAGGTCAGTTTTCAGACCACCAGACATCGGGTTGCCAGGTGAACCAGTCACCGTAAATCGGCAATTTTTCAGGATGTTTTAGGTCCTTCGAATAGGCCAGACGCGAGACCGTGAACTGATACACTGGGATAACATACCGGCCAGAGGTCAGAACGCGATCCAACGCCCGGGTTGCAGCGATAAAGTCATCGCGTGATTTGGCACTCAGAATCTCGTCAATCATTGCCTCAGCAGCAGGTGAGTTCATACCCATCCAGTTACGGGTTCCCGGCTTATCGACGCCCTCGGACCCCCAGTAGAGTTTTTGCTCGTTGCCCGGGCTGAGCGACAGGCCACGCCAATAGGCGGTCATATCAAAATCGTAGCCGTTGGTGCGCTCTTTGTACTGCGCGCTGTCGATCTTGTTGATGGTGACAGTAACCCCAAGTCGCTTCAGGGCTTCTACATAAAGCTCGGCCATTTTTTCGTTTCCGCTGTCCCCTTGACGCAGCAGAAGTTCGAAATTCAGAGCCTGACCATCGGCATTTTTCATGATGCCGTCCTGGACTGTCCAACCGGCCTCTTCCAACAGGGCCAAAGCCCTGCGCAGGTTTTTGCGGTTGCGTTCACTGCCATCACTGACCGGAAGAGCATAGCCCTCCAGAGCACCGGAAGGCAATTCACTTGCAAAGGGTTGCAACAACTCTTTGACGCGACCCATTGCAGGCCCGTCTTTCATGCCCAGTACAGAATTGGAAAAATACGACGTGATCCGGGGTTGTTTTCCGCCGGTCATAGTTTCGTTGATGAACTCGAAATTGAAAGCATGCAGCAGAGCGTCCCGCACCCGGATGTCATCAAAAGGCGCGCGTCGGCTGTTCATGACAAATCCGCGAATGCCAGAGGGGCGTTCATGCGGGATCAGGGATTTCACCATCTCTCCGGATTGGATCGCTGGGAAATCATATTGGGTAGCCCATTTTTCAGCGTTGAATTCACGGTTGGAATTCAAAATGCCTGCCTTGAAAGCCTCAAACATCGCGGTGTCGTCGCCGAAAAACTCCATGCGGATTTCATCGAGGTTCTGAGTACCACGACGGAAAGGCAGATCTTTGCCCCAGTAGTCGGGGTTACGTTTGAGAACAACCACACGGCCCGGCTCAAAGCTATCGATCACATAGGGCGCGGTGCTCAGCGGAATGACATCCAGACCCGAGGCTGCAAAGTCCACATCCTCCCATTGTGCCTTTTTCAAGATCGGCCGCATACCGACAATCAACGCCAGCTCGCGGTCTTCTACATTGAAGTCAAACCGCACTGAGCGTGGGCCCGTTTGCTCCATTTTGTCGATCTTGTTCCAGACGCCGTGATAGCGCGGATGCCCAGCAGTGCCCAAGGTTTCATAAGACCACATCACATCTTCTACCGTGACGGGACTTCCATCTGAGAAGGCCGCCTCTTCGCGAAGGGTAAATTCTACCCATTCACGATTGGGTCCTGTCTCAATCGATTCGGCCAGAAGACCATAAAGCGAGAAGGGTTCATCCCAATTGCGGCCCATCAGGCTTTCATATGTGAGAAACCGCAGCGCCCAGGGAACCGACCCTTTCAGGATATGTGGATTGAGGCTGTCGAAGCTTCCGACCTCACCCGTAGCGATATGGCCACCCTTAGGCGCATCTGGATTGGCATAGGGGAGTGACACAAAATCCGGTGGTAGCTGAGGCTCGCCATACATAGCGATGCCATGTTTCGGCTCAGCCTGGGCGAATCCACCGGCAAGAATCAGCGCACCAAGCGAGACTCCGCGTCGTGCAATCTGGAAAAAATCAAACTTCATTTTGGCAACAATCCCTGTTCACCCTTGTTTTATTGAGATTCAACGTACCTGTGGTTCTCAGGGTTTTCAAACTTTTAGCTTGGACTCAGGCAGCGCATTGCTTATAAAGGGATCACTGCTCGATAGGTTTCTTGCCTGTATGAAACCTGCCTCAATGACTTAACCCCGGCTTCGCGCCGGGGTTTTTTTCTTTGCTGGCTTCTCATGTATGCCTTTGCGTCATTCTCTTAAACTAGCGCATCAAGTGGCGTGCATGATGCATGTGCAGCATGCTATGCTGCAGCGCAATTTCAGCAGGAGGGGCAGAGATGTCATTGAAAGGCAAAACCGCCGTCGTCACCGGTTCGAATTCGGGCATTGGTCTGGGCATCGCAATTGAGATGGCCAAAGCAGGTGCGGATATTGTGATCAACTCGTTCACGGATCGGGATGAAGATCACGCGCTGGCCGAGAAGATCGCCAAAGATCATCAAATCACCGCTCGGTATATTCAGGCCGATATGTCCAAAGCCAATGACAGCCGCGCATTGATTGAGAAAGCCGGCCAGTGCGATATTCTCATCAACAACGCCGGTATCCAGCACGTCGCGCCAATTGATGAGTTTCCAGTTGAAACATGGGACGCAATTATCGCGATCAACATGAATTCGGCCTTCCACACGACCGCTGCCGCATTGCCGGTGATGCGTGCTGCTGGCTGGGGTAGGGTGATCAATATCGCGTCGGCCCATGGTCTGACGGCGTCACCTTATAAATCGGCCTATGTCGCGGCCAAACACGGCGTTGTGGGCATGACCAAAGTTGTTGCACTGGAAACCGCCCAGGAACCCATCACTGCAAACGCCATCTGCCCCGGATATGTACTCACGCCATTGGTTGAGGCTCAGATCCCGGACACGATGAAAGAGTATGACATGACCCGAGAAGAGGTCGTGAAAAATGTGATGCTGACCCGCCAGCCCTCGAAAGAGTTTGCAACGGTGGAACAGATGGGCGGAACGGCAGTGTTCCTTTGCTCAGATGCCGCGGCCCAGATCACAGGTACAACAATCTCAGTCGATGGTGGTTGGACAGCGCTTTAAAGAGCCACTTTACCTTAGCTGAACTTTGGAGGCCGTTTCTGCATATTGGCAAAGACGGCCTCCAACTGGTTGGAACTCCCGATCAATTCGGTCTGAAGATGCGCTTCTAACTTAAGTGTGTCAGCGGGGTCTCCGGTCCAACTGTCGTTGATCAACCGTTTGCCGCGACGGATCGCATCCGGGTTTTTGGTCAAAATCAGCTCGGCCATGGCACGGGCCTCGGATAGAGGATCGTCGACGATCCGGGTGAGAAGGCCAATCTCGGCAGCCTCGCGCGCCTCGACAACACGTCCGGTAAAGATCAATTCCTTGGCCACGTCAGACCGCACAAGACGGGGCAGGGTGCGTGTGATGCTCATGTCCGGGATCAAGCCCCACTTGATTTCCATCACTGACATACGCGTATTCGGTGCGGCCAATCGAAAATCGGCCCCCAAGGCGATCTGGGCGCCTGCGCCGTACACAACGCCCTGTAACGCGGCAATCACCGGCACCTCGATCTCTTGCCAGATATAGGCGGGCTTTTGAAATATGTTCGTGACTTCGCCTTCTCCGAACTCCATGATCTTCTTGTTCAGATCCGCAGGGGACATGCCACTTGTAAACAGGGAAATGTCTAGACCTGAGCAGAAGTTATCCCCCGAACTTGTTAGGATAATCACTCGAACTGAGGGGTCTTCACGCAGCGCTTCACCCGCTTTGGCCAGCCCTTCAAACACCGACATATCGACGGCATTGTGTTTGTCTGGACGATTGATCCAAACCTCGGCGATTGCACCCTCACGTTTTACCAAAACACTGTCAGACATGCTCATTCCCCCAATTGTCTCGCCACTATCTTGGCATAGATCCGTAGCAGCCCCAGAGCGTCGTTACGTCAAACCAAAGGGTTCCTTTGCGCAAAGGTGAATTGATTTCCCAGGACGTGCAGCTTAGCTATTTTGCAAGCGCAGCATTTTCACGAGGGCACAATGGTTCGGATCAATTTGGCACTACAAGGTGGGGGTGCGCATGGGGCTTTCACCTGGGGAGTTTTGGATCGTCTGTTAGACGAGGAAGATATCGAAATTGCCGCGATTTCAGGAACTTCTGCCGGAGCATTAAACGGAGCTGCCTACAAATCTGGATTGTTGGCCGGGGGCCGAGATGGAGCACGAGAAAAGCTTGATTGGCTCTGGGGCAAAATTGGCGCGTTGGACGACGACCGCCTGCCCGCATGGATGGGGGCTTGGTTGCCAACACCCGGCGCCGTCAGCAAGGCGGTTGAGTATTCGCTGCCCTATGCCTGGGGAGAGGCTTTCTCGCGTATGGTGTCGCCCTATGCCTTAGGCCCGCTGTATCGGAACCCTTTGGAAGATATCGTCGATGCCTTTGATTTCGACCGTGTCTGCGCGATTGACGGGCCAGACTTTTATGTCGGGGCAACTCTGGTCCGTGAGGGTAAAATTCGCGTCTTCAAAGGACATCAGATTTCAACCAAGGCCATTCTCGCCTCGGCCTGTTTGCCGACGATGTTTCAAGCGGTTGAGCTGGAGGATCCAAAGACCGGGAATATTGAGGCATTCTGGGATGGCGGCTATACGGGCAACCCGCCTCTGTTTCCCTTTTTCGATCCCAAACTGCCCGATGATTTTGTGATTGTGAACATCAACCCGATGCATCGCGATCAGGTGCCTGTCACACCGCCGGAGATCCAGAACCGGATCAATGAAATCAGCTTTAACTCATCGTTGCTACGCGAACTGCGCGCGATTGAATTTGTTCAGCGTTTGTTGCGTGACGGGGCATTGGCACCTGGCGCTATGAAGGATGTGCGGGTTCACATGATTGCGGATGATGCTTTGATGAACTCGCTGTCTGTGGCCACAAAAACCGTGCCTGTTCCTTCTGTGCTATTGCAATTGAAACAGGCCGGCCGACGTGCAGCCGGTACCTTTATTGAGCGTCACAAAGCAGACCTTGGCAATCATCAAACCGCAAACCTGCCCGAGATGTTTGGCTAAAGAAAAAAGCCGCCCAGAAAGATCGGGGCGGCTTGAACACAGGGCAGGGTGCTTGAGTTAGCTTGCCTTGCGAAACTGTTGTTCTACAGCGTCTTTTGCGTCCTGACCGTTGGGGTAAACCAGCCCCGCCGAGATCACCAATTTCGCAGCGTCTTCGATCGACATGTCCAGTTCGATCACATCTTCTTTGGGGAAGAACAGCAAAAAACCGGAAGTTGGGTTTGGCGTTGTGGGCACAAAAATCGAGACCATCGGACCCACAGTTTCTGCGCGCTCTGCAATCTCACCTTTGGCCTCGGTCGAGATAAAGCCGACGGCCCAAATGCCTTTGCGGGGGTATTGGATCAGGCAGGCTTTCTCAAAACTGCGCTCGCTTTGGGCGAACACCGTTTCAGCCAGCTGTTTGATGCCTGAATAAATCGAGCGCACAACCGGTGTACGATCAACAAGGCTTTCCGCAAAAGTGATCATCGACCGACCAATCAAGCCCTTGGCGATCCAACCCACAATGATGGTGAACAGCAAAAACACCACCACGCCAAGCCCACGCACGTTGACAACCAGACGGTCTTCGCCGGTCCAGCCGAATAACCGGTTGATCAGCTCCTCTGGATGATAAGAGGCTGGCACAAACGGCCAGACAAAGCCGTCAACCCAACCGACAACCGTCCAGATCAACCACACCGTCAACCCCACCGGCGCGATCACAATGATCCCGGTGAGGAATGAATTTCGCAGGCTTGTAAACACACCTACGCGTTTGGTTTCAGGATCGAACGGAGTGGTCATCGTCAGCGTCGCCTGTCATTTACTGTGTGCAGAACCTAAGCTCTGCACTGGATCTCTACAATGGGTGGAGGCGTCTCAGCCTGCGTTAACACGCTGTTTGCACATTTCTGTAGCAATCTCAGATGCCAATCGTGCGTTGTTTAGCACAAGCGCAATATTTGACTCCAAAGATTTACCCTCGGTGAGTTCAAAAATTCGTTGAAGCAGGTAAGGGGTGGTGTCTTTGCCCCAAATGCCATGGGTCTCTGCGTCGCGATTTGCCTCGGCGATGATCGGCTCAATCACTTCACGCGCAATCTCGGCTTCAACCGGAATGGGGTTTGCAACAAGCTGGCCACCGGGAAGCCCCAAGGTACCGCGCATGATATGCGCCCGAGCGATAGAGGCCGCATCATCCATACGAAGGGGCGCGCGCAATCCTGCCTCGCGTGACCAGAAGGCTGGGAACTGGTCCTGACCAAAGGCGATGACAGGAACACCAAGGGTTTCAAGCACTTCCAGGGTCTTTGGAATGTCGAGAATGGCTTTGGCACCCGCTGCGATCACAGTCACAGCGGTGTGGCCCAATTCCTGAAGGTCTGCGGAAATGTCAAAGCTAGTTTCGGCACCCTTGTGAACGCCACCGATGCCGCCCGTAGCAAAGACTTCGATGCCAGCGAGCTGTGCTGCGATCATGGTGGCGGCAACCGTCGTTGCACCGGTTCCCCCCTGAGCCATGCAAACCGCCATATCCGCGCGCGAGATCTTCGCAACGCCTTTGGCCTGCGCCAAAGCCTCAAGCTGTTCATCGGTCAGGCCCGCGTGCAGGGTGCCATCCAAAACCGCCATAGTGGCAGGTTCGGCGCCACCGGCGCGTACCGTTGCCTCAACCTGGCGCGCGACCTCAAGGTTCTGAGGCCAGGGCATGCCATGCGTGATAATCGTGCTTTCAAGGGCTACTACGGGACGTCCTTCGTCCAATGCCTTTGCAACTGCAGGAGAAAGAGTGATGGGGGTGGTCATATTGCGATGTCTCCGGAAACGTAAGAAGCGGCGGCGTTCAGAGCGCGTGACAGCGCCTCGGTTCGGGATGCGCCGTCACATTCAGCGGCGATATGGGCCGCCATAAAGGTATCACCGGCACCGGTTACGCGTGTAACCAGCACCTCGGGGGGCGCCTGGGAAATCAGGCCTTCGGTGGTTCCGTCACAGCAGGCGTCACCACCATTGGTAACCAACACACGCTGAGCCCCACGCTCAAGCAGGCGCGCCGCGGCTTGTTCTGACGTGTCAAAGGACGTTTGACACAGCAGGCCAGCCTCTTCGAGGTTCACATAGAGCGTTCCACGCGTCGCGCGCACAAACGGCAGAAGCCGTTCGGCTTTGCCCGGACTTGCCGGAGCCACGCGAAGATCTGCGTTTGAAAACAGAGGACTTACCGCGATGTCTTCAAGAAGAGCTGCCGTCAGGTTTCCGTCCAGTGCAATCAATCCGCCATAGGGGGTTTCTGCGCTGCCCAAGGACCCATCTGCAAGTGGTCGAAGTATCTTGTCGCCAACCGCCTCAAGCGAATGCGCATCTGCGATCGCAGCAATCAACCCATTTGCGCCCTCAATAGCCATATATCGATCAGTGGGCAGGTCAGGGGATCGGTACATAAACGACGTAATCAATCCCCGACGCTCACATTCGCCCACAAGATCATGACCTTCCGCGTCTTCGCCAACGGCGGAAAGCAAAGCGGATTTAGGTCCAAACCTCGAAAGGGCCATCGCGATGTTCATCGCAACGCCGCCAGGAATACGAGTAATCCGGCCGGGCACATCAGATCCGGCACGCATATGAGTGGCGCTGCGTCCGATGACATCCCACAAAACGGAACCAACGCATAATATCTCAGGTGTCTGTGTCATATAGGCCTTGTGACCTGAGGCTGTAACGCATGCAAGTGCTGACTTTGGAGGATCTTCTTGGAAATGTTTGGCTACAGGCCGACACTAGGGCTCGCGGAGGTGATAAGCACTGCTACTGTAGGTAAGTGGCTTCAGAACGGTTTGGCAACTGTGGGCTCAAGGGTCGTTGCGAC
>JAGDYZ010000034.1:0-16506 GCA_049116335.1 Pelagimonas sp.
TCGTCCAGATGGACCAAAGGCCAATCATGCACTAACAATCAACTTGGACCACTCAGGTGGGGCTGATCACGAGACATCGAAGTATCGCCGATTTTTTCGACGGTGTAGCTTGGGAAATTCACATTGTTCTATCCGGCTCTTTGCCGGATCCTCTCAAGCTGTTTCCAGGTCCTCTGCAGCGGCATAGGAACCATCTTCACGATGCACTTCAGTACCTGTCGCGGGTGGGTTGAAGCAGCAGGCCATGATCAGTTCTTCGTCAGCGCGCAGAATATGGCGGTCATGTTTGTCGAGCGCATACATCACGCCCGGTTTGATATGGTGGGTTTGACCGGTTGCGATATCGGTGATCGAACCGGAGCCCTGCATGCAATAAACGCTTTCTAAGTGGTTCTTGTATTCGAATGTGTGCTCCGAACCGGGCTCAAGGAAGGTTATGTGGAAGGAAAACCCCATCCCATCTTCCGCCAGCAACATACGCACGCTGCTCCATTGTGCGTCAGACACGACGCGGTCGCGTTCATTTGCGATGATCTCGTTGAAATCCCGTATAATCATGATCTTACTCCGCAGCAAATTTCTGTGTGTTGAGCGTCACCTCAGTCGCCTTGATCAGAATTTGCAACCCTGCCTTCAGCGTGTCATCCGGTGTGGTCAGCGGTGCGAGGATCTTCACGACTTCATCCTCCGGCCCTGAGGTCTCGATGATCAGTCCGTATTCAAAAGCGCGGGCGCAGATTTCACCGGCAAGCGCACCACTTCCGACGTCGATCCCGCGCATCATGCCGCGTCCCTTGAGACGCGCTCCGGGGATCATGTCCGCGATGGTTTGCAACCCGCCTTCGACAAGCTGCGCCCGGCGGGCAATGTCTTGCTGGAATTGATCGTCGGTCCAGAATTTCTCCAACGCCGCCCGTGCCGTAACAAAAGCGTGGTTGTTGCCACGGAAGGTGCCATTGTGCTCGGCCGGGCCCATCACGTCGTGTTCGGGCTTGACCAGAACCAGCCCCATGGGCAGACCAAAGCCCGAAATGGATTTCGCCAGCGTGACGATATCTGGGGAAATGCCGGTTTCTTCGAACGAAAAGAACTGGCCCGTGCGGCCGCAGCCCGCCTGCACATCGTCGATGATCAAGAGTGCACCGGCTTTTTGGGCCAGCATCGCTACTCGCTTTAACCAAGTAGGGCTTGCAACATTCAAACCGCCTTCGCCTTGCACAGTCTCAAGGATGATTGCGGCAGGGGCGTCTAGGCCGCTGGAGCGGTCTTTCAGCATGGCTTCCAGAAAATCGGCGGTATCTCCGCATCCTGCGAAATAGCCGTCATAGGGCATGCGCGTCACGCCGTTCAGCGTCATACCCGCGCCGCCCCGGTGATAGCCATTGCCGGTCGCCGCCAGTGCGCCTTGGGTGACACCGTGAAAGCCATTGGTAAAGGCGACGATATTGGTGCGGCCTGTGGCCTTTCGGGCGATTTTCATTGCAGCCTCAACTGCATTTGCGCCCGTTGGCCCAGTGAACATGAGCTTGTGCGGCATGTCACGCGGGGCAAGGATGCGCTTTTCGAATGAGGCGATGAAATCGGCCTTGGCATCGGTGTGCATGTCGAGACCATGCGCCACGCCGTCGGCTAAAATATAGTCAATTAATGTCGCCTTGAGATCCGGATCATTGTGACCGTAGTTCAAAGAAGAGCATCCGGCGAGGAAGTCGATATACCGCGCGCCATCATGAGCGGTCATGACGGAGCCGCATGCCGAAGTGAACACGGTGTTAAACCCTCGGCAATAGCTACGGGCCTCGGATTCACGGCGTTTGAAAATGGCAATATCGGTGGGGTTCGTAGACATACGACCTCTCTCGGAATTCGGAAAATTGGAATAGATCGGTTTGGCCAGGACCAGAACACGCATGCTTCAGGCCGCGAGTGCGGCCTGTCGCGACACTGGTATTGTGACCAGAAACTCGGTCTTATGGTGTTCTTGGAAGTGGAGCGCCTGTGTGTAATAGGCTTTGATATCCAAAGTTGTGCCCATTAAGCGGCTAAATTTGCGGAACAAGGCCCAGGAGGCGTCGTTGTCAGCAGTGATCGTGGTCTGCAAGCGGGTGACATTTTCGCACTGAGGACGGTTCAGGATGCTCTGAAGCATCAATGCGCCCAAGCCACGCCCGCGTGCTTCATCTGACACAGCGACTTGCCACACAAACAGTGTATCGGGTTCATTGGGCATGACGTAGGCAGAAACCCAGCCAACGACTTCACCTGACAATTCGGCAACCACGCAGGTATCAGTAAAGTGATCGCATTGTAAAAGGTTGCAATACATCGAGTTCTCGTCAAGCGGACGACACGCACGGACCAGTTTCCAAATCTCTGCGCCGTCTTTAGCGACGGGTTTGCGCAAGGACGGCAGGTCGGGGCGCATTGGGTGAGCGGGGTGTTGCATATGAAGAGCTCCTTTCGCTTCGATTGGCGAAGTAACATGACGGCGCGTGAATTTCAACAGTCGAAGCAAATTTCGGCGCAATCCATCACGATCTAGCTCAAGTGAAGCTATTTTAGCCGAGAATCGCCTGTAATTTGCTTTGCTCGTCAAATCTTTTTGAAAATTGAACGCAGGGGCAGAAATTGTTATGCTTTATTATTCAAAGTATAGGAGGGCGGATGGACCGCATCGACAGCAGCCTGATTGCCTTGCGCCGGATCGTTCGATCGACCGAGCTCTTCGGCAAGGAAATTCGACAGATCACTGGCGTCACCCCAACTCAGTTTCGAGTCCTTCAGATTATCGGCGAGCAAGGATTGGCGACCGCGAAAGCTATTTCGACCCGTATGCGCGTCTCTCAAGGGACGGTGACATCCTTGGTGGATAAACTTGTTCGCGATGGCTTGGTCGTCAGGCAAAAATCAGCCTTGGACAAGCGGCAAACGGATATCATCTTGACCGAAGCCGGGCGCGATGTCCTGACGGACGCGCCAGACCCATTGCAGCAGCGTTTCGTACGCAAATTCGCTGCAATGGAGGATTGGGAGCAAGCCATGCTGGTCGCCAGTCTTGAGCGTGTGGCCACGATGCTTGATGCAGAGGATATGGATGCATCTCCAGTTCTCGATACCGGCGATATTCGACCAGCTGAATAGCCGCTTGCTTTATAGGTTCAACGTTTTTGGCTGACCCAAACAGAAACCGTCAATGGAATGGATGAATTGCCGCAACGCGACTGACACTCAAACGAATAGCAGTTCAACTTCTTGAGATGTTCTTGCGAGCCTCCATGAGTCGAGCAAAATGGGAAAACAAGGCCGCCGACAGGGGCTTTTCAGTTGCTCTGTATTCCGGGTGCCATTGAACTCCAATAATAAATTCGCCTGAGCTGTGTTCAAAGGCTTCGATAATCCCATCATCTGACAGGGCTACGGGCGTCAGGTCTTTGGCCAACTCGTCAACAGCCTGAACATGTACGGAATTCACAAGCACGCGGGGCTTGCCGATGGCGGCACCTAGCTGGGTTTCAAAGTTCACACTCACCGGGTGTGCTTCCTGATAAATAAGGTCCGGGTCCGTGAATTTGGGCAAATGTGGATGGTCCGGGTGGTCAGCGCTTCCAGCAAATCCTGTCCGGATGGTGCCCCCAAGGGCGACATTGACCTCTTGCATGCCACGGCAGATGCCAAGCAGGGGAAGTTTCCTTTTGCGAGCCGCATTGACCAGATGGAACGCCGAGATATCCCGTTGAGGATCAAAGGGGCCATGACTTTGACTGTCTCCTGTTGCCCCATAGTTGTCGGGAGCGATGTTTGATTGGTCACCAGTCAGAATAACTCCATCAACCAGGTCAAGAAAGGCATCCAGTTGCACCGAGTTGGAGAGTGTCGGAACGATGATAGGTAGAGCACCACAACCTTCGAAAGCCGCCGTCAGGTATTTGTCGTCCACGGTCTGGAGTGTCAGGCCAATGTCCGAGTCAAACCCCGAGTTGGCCATCACGGCCACCCTCAACGGACGATCACTAAACACAGTCATCTTGACATTATTTCTTTCTGTTCTTGCGGTTAACGGATCAGAGATTTGGAGAAATGTAGTTCAATCCGCTTTTGGACGAGTTCCAAGATAATCGACATCAACCAGTAGACAATTGAGACCGTGATCAACATTTCAAGGATTTTAAAATCAGACCTGCCAATGGTGCGGGCCAAGAACATCAGGTCCCAGACCCCGACGACACTTACAAGGGAGCTGTCCTTTAGCATTGCGATGAACTGGTTTCCGGTCGGAGGGATGATCACACGCATTGCCTGCGGCAGGATCACCTTGCGAAATGTCACCATGCGGTGCAAACCCAGCGCGTCGGCGGCCTCCCACTGTCCTGCGGGGATGGATTGAATTCCGGATCGGAATATCTCGGTCATATAGGCGCCATAGACCAGCGAAAGAGCGGCAATCGCAGCAGGAACCGGATCCACGACAAAGCCAATCTGGGGCAACCCCATATAGATCAGGAACAGCTGCACCAAGAGCGGTGTTCCCCGGAAATATGATGTATAGAACGATCCGATGCCTTCAAGAATACCAATGCCAGACAGTTTTGCCGTTGCCCCAGCGAGGGCAAAGACAAAAGCTAGAGTGATTGAGACCGCGGAGACATATAGCGTTGTGACAGCGCCTTGCGACAAGAGATAGGGCAGTTTCTTGCCGATGAAGCCAAAGCTCAGATCAAAGGAATAGAATAGGCCAAGAGCAATTGCGGCCAACACCACCCAAGTCAGATTGGCTTGCAAACGACGCCGAAGGCCGAGGAGGGCATAGACCCCCCCCCCCGCGATGAGAAAGGCCACGAATGCTGCCGAAAACCGTCCCCAGTTTCCGGCCAGAGTCTCAGGGCGCATGGCGGGCAAGAGCAAATCGCCCAAGGCCCCTTGATTGGCCGACAGCAGGAAAGCCACTGAAAAGACCAAAAATGCCAGACCGGCTGCCAGCTTCAGACGCTCCGGCCCCTGCTGAAAGCTGCTTTTGAACAATGTGACCATTGGTTTACCTTAATTGGTGCTGACGAGGTCAGTGCCGTGCCATAGGACTGATAGTTCAGCCAATGTGCCGTCGTTCTTCATCTCTTCGATAATGTCGTGCAAGCGGGCATTCAGTTCTGGGTCCCCTTTGTCGGTGGCTAGAGCGAGTGGTTCAAAGAAGACTGGCTCGCCTAGCTGTTTGATCGGAAGGCCAACAGCGATCGCCTCTGCAATAACCGGCACGGATTGCAACACCGCATGGAGCCGCGCGCCATCTCCAAGGGCAAGGTCATCAAACTCGTTCACATCGCTATAGGCTCGGATCTCACCTGGGGCGACATCATAGCTAAAGGCAGGCATCCCCACGACGTCAAGCTTCAGATCGTGCTCCAAATACCGGTTGTAGGTTGAGGCAGAGACCACGCCCACGGTTTTTCCGTCCAGATCCCCCGGTCTTTCAGCGGGCGATGTCTCATGCACGGCGAAAGCAGCAGGGCTGAAGTAATAGATTGCTGGAAAGTCCAGGACCGCGGCGCGGGTCTTGGTGGGGGTCATCGAGCCAACAACCATGTCCCAGCGGCCAGCCCAACGTCCTGCGGTCATGACCTCCCAACCGGGAGTTACGAATTTGACATCGACTCCCAAGCGCGCGGCAACTTCCTTAGAAACCGCGATATCGAAACCGTCGAGTTCATTATTGTCATTCATGAAGGAATTGGGGCGGTAGTCTGAGTTGGTGCCGACGGTGAGCACGCCCTCGCTTAGTATGCGATCAAGCGTTTCCCCGGCCTGGGCGGCGATTCCACCGAAGCTTACTGAAAGTGCCGTGGCAAAGCCTGTGATTACCGTTCTTCTTGAAATTTTCATGTCTATCCTCCCGTTTCGTCTAGAACAAAATTCAGGCTGAGCATTCGCTTTGCGGGAGGGTTTTGGCAAATCAGTAAAGTTGAAAGTTCCATAGAAAAACTCTATGATATTAGGATGAGTATCCCACGACGATTCATCCCGACCCTGCAAGAGGCACGATCTCTCGATGCGGTATCACGGCTGAATTCAGTTTCTTCCGCCGCACGCGAACTCAATTTGTCGCAACCAACTGTATCCTACCATATCAGTAAGTTAGAGGCGAGGTGGAACGCAAAATTGTTTCGTGCGAAAGGGAGAAATCTGGAGCCAACAGAATTTCTTCGCGCCATCATCCCAGAAATTCGCGCCGTAACACATCAGTTGGAACATATTGGTCATTTAGTGGGGAGTCAGTACCATCAAAAGGTCCTTTCAATAGGGATTGCCCCATCTTTGGCCTCGATCGTATTGCAGCCAAGACTCGACGGTTTTCTTAGGCGTTCCCCAGAAATCAATGTTAGAATCTGTGCTGCAAACCGTTTCGTGAATTTGGAGGAGGAGCGGATCGACGTCGCGCTGCGCCTGCTTCCACGCCCCGATTCAAAAGAAACAGCTGTTGATGGGAACATTTTGGTTCCCTTGCCCAGTGAACACATGAGGGTGGTTTGTTCACCGGATTACTTGGCCTTATTGACAGTTCAGTCGCAGCCAGGTGACAACTCGGATGCTAGGGTACTTTCACAGGCGCAACTCATCCATGAAGACGAAACCGTTCATTGGGCCAACTATTTTGCTACCTATCTAGCAGGGTCCCCCTTCGCAGCGCGTTCGCGCTTGACCTTCAACAATGCGGATATGATCCTTCAGGCAGCAATCTCGGGGCAAGGCTTTGCCTTGCTGCGCGACATCTACGTGATGGATGCGCTTAGAAGGGGAGAGTTGGTTGCACCCTTCGCGTCTAGCTTACCCTGCGAGCGTGTCTTTCAGTTTGTTGCTCCTGAAGCTATCGGATTAACCCAACCCGCCTCTAGCTTCGTCTCCTGGTTTGGGGCTGAATTGAAAGCCCTGCTAAACCAAGCTTGAAACTGGTTCCTGCTTTCCCTGCGGCCGGACTCCAAAATGTCTGGCTGGCGCGCTACTAATGGCACGGTTAGCAAGGCTCGTTCTCAGTGCATCGCAGTCGTTCTTCTAGGGTGAAGCATTGACCGACGTTCTACCCTAGAAGAACGACTGCCTACGGGAAAATTATGCAACCGCGTGGAATTAAGAGCATATGCGTTGCTGCGCCTGATGCAAAGATCGGGTTTGGGCTGGCTACCGCCCTTTGCTAGCAGAAGGCGGTAACGATTTTGATTCAATCTTCAGGCCTTATGCTCGGCGGGTTGGCCATGACTCGGGCTTCTGGCACGCGATTGGTCTTGAGGCCGCTCATGGTCAGTGATTTTGATGGGCAACAAGGATACCCTGAGCCCGAACCAGCACAGGTTTATCCACCATTTTTCCGCGAAACTGGAAGCTTCCCTTCTGCTCTTCGGAAGCCAAGACAACGGCCTGCGCCCACTCCACTTCCGCCTCACTTGGGGCAAACGCGGCATGGACAACTGATGTTTGGCGCGGGTGTATGCACATCATGCCACCCATGCCCGATGCACATGCGTGCTTTGTTGCGTTCTGAAGCCCGGTCGTGTCGTCCAAATTTGTGAACACGCCATCGATCGGTGGTGGCAGATCGCCCAGACGAGAGTTTGTCACCAACATAAAACGCGCTGCGTCCAAGGCCGTTTGCCCGCCGGGATGGTTCATTTCCAGACCAAGATCCAGAGATAGGTCAATCGTTCCCAAAAGAAGCCGGCCGAGGTCCGATAGGCTCACGATTTCTCTAAGATCAACAAGGCCTCGCACGGTTTCGATCAGGGGCCAGATTGGGGTTTCCAGTTTTTGGACAACTTCCGAACAACTCTCCGCATCCGCCTTGGGGAGAATTACGCCAGACAAGCTTGGATGGTCGGATAAGGCTAAATCCGCTTCGAAAAATGCGCTCTCAATGCCATTAATCCGTACAAGAACTTTCTCAACTGTCACTTGATCAAGGAATTTTCTGGCGTGATGGCGCGCCTTCAACTTGGCCTCGGGCGCAACTGCATCTTCAAGATCAATGATAATTGCATGCGCGCCGGATGCTGCAGCTTTTCCAAATCGCTCAGGGCGGTCGCCGGGAACAAACAAAAAACTGCGGGCAGATGTTAGATCAGTCATCAGATGACCTTTTCTTCAAGTAGTTTAGCAATGTCTTCTTTGGAGTATCCGATCTCGGCCAGTAGCGCGGGCGAGTGCTCTCCCAGTGCGGGCACAGCATCCATCCGTGGTTCGTTCCCAATTCCCCCCGGAGGGAGAAGCGCCGGAACACGCCCGGTTGGAGTGTCAACTTCGCGCCAACGATTGCGGGCGTTGAACTGGACGTGATTCCAGACGTCTGCCATCTCATTCATATTGGCATTGGCGATGCCTGCGCGATCTAGCCGCGCGATGACATTCTCGGTGGTCAAATCTGAAAAACTACCGGTGATAATCTCCGTCAGCACCACTTTGTTCTTGGCACGCAGGCTGTTTGACGAAAACTGGGGGTCGGCGGTCAGCTGAGGCTCTTCAAGCACAACATCGCAAAACGCTTTCCATTCGCGTTCGTTTTGCAGACCAAGAATAACCGTGCGCCCGTCACCGACGGTAAAAGGCCCATAGGGAAAGATCGTTGCATGGCTGGCACCAGCTCGTGCCGGTGGCTCGGCACCTTCGTAGGAATAGTAGAGCGGGTAACCCATCCACTCGGTCATCGCATCAAGCATCGACAGATCGACCTGACAGCCTTTGCCTGTTTGTCCGCGTTGCATAAGGGCCGCAAGAATATTGGTATAGGCATACATTCCCGCAGCAATGTCGGCGATCGAGATCCCTGCTTTGCTTGGGCTGTCCAGCGTGCCCGTCGTTGTCAGAAAACCCGCTTCTGACTGTATCAGAAGGTCATAGGCTTTGCGTTTCTCATCAGGGCCGCCCGTTCCATATCCGGAAATATTGCAAACGATAACACTGGGGTTTTCTTTCGACAGCTCTTCATACCCCAAGCCAAGCCGCGCGGCGGCCCCGGGTGCGAGGTTTTGCACAACGACGTCGGCCTTTGCTGCCAACTTTTGCAAGATCGTAGCACCTTTGGCGTGTTTGACATCCAGCGTCAGGCTTTCCTTGGAACGGTTGGTCCAGACGAAATGCGACGCCATCCCATTGACGCGATTGTCATAATTCCGAGCAAAATCTCCAACACCGGGACGTTCGATTTTGATAACTCGCGCACCCAGATCCGCGAGTTGCCGCGTTGCAAAAGGCGCTGCAATCGCGTGTTCAAGGCTAACAACGGTAATTCCTTTAAGTGGCAGCATCAGAAGGACCTCGGCAGGCCGAGAACATGCTCGGCGATATAAGACAGGATGAGATTGCTTGAGATCGGCGCGACCTGATAAAGTCGCGTTTCGCGGAACTTTCGCTCAACGTCGTATTCGTCAGCGAATCCATATCCGCCATGAAACTGTAGGCACGCATTCGCCGCCTCCCAGCTGGCTTTGGCGGCTAGATACTTCGCCATATTGGCTTCGGTGCCGCATGCTTCGCCCGCGTCGAAAAGCGCACACGCTTTGAACCGCATCAGGTTCGCGGCCTCCAATTCGATCTTGGCCTCGGCGATCGGGAACTGGACGCCTTGGTTTTGGCCAATAGGCCGTCCAAAGACTTCGCGGGTTTTGACGTAATTGTTCACCTTGTCGATGAACCAATGGCCATCACCGATACATTCTGCCGCGATCAACGTGCGCTCGGCATTGAGGCCATCCAAAATGTAGCGAAAGCCCATCCCCTCTTCACCGATCAGATTTTCGGTGGGAATTTCAAGATTGTCGAAGAACAGTTCGTTGGTCTCGTGATTGACCATGTTAGGAATGCGTTTAACCTCCAGCCCGTTGCCGATGGCATCCTTGAGATCCACAATAAAAATGGACATCCCAAGCGACTTTTTCTTGACCTGATTCAATGGTGTGGTCCGCGCCAACAGGATCATCAGATCGGAGTGCTGCACACGGCTGATCCAGACCTTTTGGCCGTTAACCACATAGCGATCCCCTTTGCGCACCGCTTTGGTCTTGATCTTGGTGGTGTCGGTTCCGGTTGTGGGTTCAGTGACAGCCATGGATTGCAGGCGCAGTTCGCCGCTTGCAATACGGGGTAGATAGCGTTGCTTCTGTTCCTCAGAACCGTGGCGCAGCAAAGTGCCCATATTATACATCTGGCCGTGGCAGGCACCGGAATTGCCTCCCGCCCGGTTGATTTCTTCCATGATGATGCTGGCCTCGGTGAGGCCAAGCCCCGAGCCGCCATATTCTTCCGGGATCATGGCCGCGAGCCAGCCTGCTTCGGTCAAAGCGCTGACAAATTCCTCCGGGTAGCCACGCTTTTCATCAATCTTGCGGTGGTATTCGGGAGGGTAGGTTGCGCATAGTGCTTGAACGGCATCTCGGATATCTTGGTGACCAAAATCCATAGCTTGTCCTCACTCGATGATTGCTTTGGCGTTCATTGCCAATGCACCGTCTTTGCGCCGCGCCCAAAGTTGGAACGTTTTTCCATCTTGTTCGGCTGCGCCATGAACTGAGAATATTTCATTGTCGAAAACCGTGGACACTGCACGGAATTCAAAACTACGAACGATTGCTTCGGGAGCTTCGCGACGCAGCAAATCAAGAAGCAGCGTGGCAAGCAGCGGTCCATGCACAACAAGGCCCTGATATCCCTCGGACCCAACGCAAAACGGATGGTCATAATGAATGCGATGACCATTGAAGGTCAGCGCTGAATAGCGAAACAGAAGCACCGGGGAGGGATCAATATCGCGCGAGAAATCCCATCGCGCAGGTGCCGATGGCGGCGTATGTACGGGCGCGTCTGTGCCGGGCTCTTCACGATAAACGATGTCATGTTCTTCATCGATGCCGAGCGTGTCGCCGTCAAACATCTGGTGCCCGACGGTGACAAAAACCAGCTTCCCGGAACGGCCATCCTTGGCTTTTACAGATTTGATCGTTGAAACCTTTTTCAACTCACGGCCGATTGACAGCGGCGCGTGGAAATTCAGGCGGCTTCCGGCCCACATGCGCCGAGGTAGTGGCACCGGAGGCAGGAAGCCTCCGAGTGCGGCATGGCCATCGTATCCGGCCTCTGACAGTTTGAAAAGTTGCAGAAAATGCATCCAGTGCCAGAGCGGCGGCAGGGGTGTTCCGTCTGTATAGTCCGGATCATCGCGATCCAGCGTTACTGCCAGAGCGTTTGATGGAAAGGGAGCGATCCGCTCGACATGGGATTCAGACTTGCCGACCCACTTTTCCAATTGCGCAATGTCCATCTTCGCCTCGCTTTCGTATTTCTGTGCCCATTTGTGTCAAACCTCTCGCCTTCTGAAAATTCGCATTTCAATAACGCCGTGTTCGCTTTATACGAAGGCAGATGAATGTTGAGTTTGTAGATCTCAGACTGTTTGTAAACGTGGCTGAATGCGGTAACCTCACGCGTGGCGCGGAGAAATCCTATCTTTCGCCGCCTTCTGCCAGTGCGCGGATGAAATCTCTGGAACTGGAAATTGGCCAACAGCTTTTCAATCGAGGTAACAAGGGTGTCACGCTGACTAGGCCCGGAGAGCTGTTTCTGAAACAAGCGCGTCTGGTGTTGCGGCAGCTCGATTTCCTGAAGGATGAGATGTCTAACGCAGCGGATGGCCATATAAGACTGTATGCAAACACAACTGCCATAACCGAGTTTCTGCCTGAGCTGCTCGCGCAATTCTTGTCTGAGCGTCCTGGCGTGACGGTGGATCTTCAGGAGCGGCTGACAAATGAGATTGTGCGATCTGTTGTCGATGGCACCGCAGATCTTGGCATCATTTCGGGCGACATTGAGGATGAAGGGCTGCAAGTCATACCCTTTTCGACGGATCGTCTTCTACTGGTAACGCCAAGCAATCATCCGCTTGCACTCCGCAACAAGGTACAATTTGCGAAGACGTTGGAATTCAAACACATAAGTTTGCATGAGGGCAGTACATTGCTGGACTTTCTGCGTCGGCAGTTTCGACGTAGTGGTTATGATCGCAATCTCCGCATTCAAGTTCGAAGTTTTGAAGCCATGTGCCGACTTGTAGAGGCAGGTGTCGGGATCGGAGTGGTCCCGGAAACTGCAGCCAAACGCCATGAAAAGACTATGGATATCGCATTGCTCAACCTTTGCGACAATTGGGCAATCCGGACTAGATCGGTTCTTGTAAGAGATCGCGAAACTTTACCTCGAACGGCAATTGGCCTGATTAACCTGTTGGTTGAGGTGGGCGCTGGAGGTCGGCGTCTAAAGTAGAAAGCTCATGGTGGGTTTGGGCTCAACTTTTGATCGAGAGATCAGGCGGGTGGGTTCTAGGAACAGTTCAGTGAATGTCTCATTTGCGCAGGGAGCGACCTTTGCAAAGTCTTGGTTGGAGGTGCGGAACACCAGCGCGACCGGCCCAAAGCCGTCATCCGAAGAGCTCGCACTGAATGACCGGTTTCGGTGCGCTTCGATCACCATATCCACTTCGAACCCGGGCGCTGGAAGGTGATGCTGGCATTGCCTGCTTACTCAATCGCTTCTATCTCTTTGAAGCGATCAGACAGGAAGTCGACCAAAGCCCGAACCCGGCGTGGCAAGAATGCTGCCTCTGGACGAAGAATGAAAATGTCTCCCCCTGCACCCGTCTCTACATGATCTGTCAACACCGGAACCAGACGTTCTTTGTGCAGGTCATCTGAGACGAGAAACTCAGGCAACCAAGCAATACCGTGGCCCGCGCAGCATGCTGCATGGAGCGCTTCAAGACTGTTGCAGGTAAACCCGAACCCAAGCCGCGCTATGCCGCCCTGCGTTCGGCTGAATCCCCAATCCGAAAGCAGCTTTTCCTGGATCAGTCGTAGACATCTGTGCGTGGTGAGCTCCTCGGGTTGCTGAGGGACACCATGCTCTTTGAGATAGGCAGGCGCGGCACATAGCACACGCCGATTGCTGTTCAGCTTTCGTGAGACAAGGGAGGAGTCGGGCAAAACCCCACTTCGGACTGCGAGATCAAAGCCGTCTCCGACCAAATCGACGATCTTGTCCGTCAGCAGCATTTCGATTTCGACCTCCGGGTGACATTCCATGAATTCGATCACCAGCGGGACGACATGCAACCGGCCAAGGGCCGCCGAGCTTGTTAGGCGGATTGTGCCGTGTAGGCTGCCGGCATCATCAGCAATATCCTCTTCCAGTGCTTGCAGGCGGGTGAGAAGATCCCGTGCTTCCTCCACATATCGCTGCCCTGCCTCTGTCAATGCCATGCGTCGGGTCGAACGGACAAGAAGTGGCACCCTCAGCCTCTGTTCCAGTTGATGCACCCGCTTGCCCACAGCAGATGGGGTGTATCCCAACGCTCTGGCGGCGGCAGAGAAACTGCCGTGGTCAACTACGGCAAGAAGGATTTCCAACTCTGTCTTTTGCGTCATCTGTTCCCAATACTATCAAATTCTAATCCAAATCACCACGTTATCACGAGTATGTATCCATTGTATCTCATAGAGAGGCTAAAAACCAAGGAGAACCGCCTTGCATACCACTTCGAAAAACTGCCTCTTTATGCCGCTCACCCTACCGAACGGGCGGGTATTGAAGAACCGGATTGTCAAATCGGCTATGTCGGATTCGTTGGCGGATGGCCGGGGCAACCCGACTCTCGCGCAGATGCGACTCTATGAACGTTGGGCTGAGGGTGGATTGGCGGCGTCGATCATCGGCGAGGTGCAAGGTGATCCACGTTACCCTGAGAAACCGGGCAATCTCGTGCTCGACGAGGAGGCCGACACTGGGGCGTTTAGCGAACTTGCCCGGCGAGGGTCAGCAAAGGGGGCGCAACTATGGTTGCAGCTTGGCCATGCCGGTGCTTTGGCTCATTTGCCAATCAGCCATCCTAAGGGCCCGAGCGCAATCGACTTTCCCGACTTCCAAAGCAAGGAAATGCCACTTGCTGAGATTGGCGCTGTTCCCGAAGGATTTGCCAATACAGCCCGGCATGCGGCGGAGTTGGGCTTTGGAGGCGTCCAAATCCATGCCGCCCATGGTTTTCTTTTGAGCCAGTTTCTCTCCCCTCTCTTTAATCGCCGGACGGATGCTTATGGCGGGCCGATCCATGCAAGGATGCGATTGCTGGTCGAAACGGTCGAGGCGGTGCGCGCCGCAGTGCCCGCTGACTTTGTGGTTGCGGTCAAGCTGAATGCGACCGACCAACTTGATGGGGGACTCACAGAAGAAGATGCGATGAGGGTTGTTGCAGGGCTTGACCGCAAAGGCATTGACCTGCTGGACATCAGTGGTGGAACCTATTTCCCCGGTGCGCAATCTAGCTCGGAACGTGCAAGCAAAGGCCCGTATTTCCTCGACTTCGCACGTGCAGCACGCGGTTTGACCTCGATCCCCCTAATGGTCACCGGCGGGTTCAAACATCATGAAGAGGCTGAGGCAGCAATTATCGCGGGAGATGTGGATGCGGTGGGACTTGCACGAGGCTTTGTCCTTGATCCGGCACTGCCTTCAACATGGCAAGCGGGTAAGGGTGATCCAGACTTCCCACGCTTTGCCACCTTACCGCCGGGGGGAATGACGGCATGGTTTACGATGAGAATGGCGGATCTTGGGGAGGATCGGGAAGGTCAGGTGGACCGGGATATCAACGATGCCATCGCTGAATATGAAACACGCGACGATCAGCGTATAGAAACTTGGAAGGAGAGGTTTTTCGCTCCGTAAGGTATCCCAACCTGAATAGCCGGTTCCTCTCAATTTTGTTGAAAAACTCTTGCTTGATCGGGTGCCTATTCGCTGATTCAATTGCCTTATTGATTGGGGGATTTCGCGATGATGGGACCGAAGCAGGAAGCGCAAGCAGCTTTGTTTTATGAGTTCTCGTTGGAGGGTCATATCCCTCAAGATCACCTGCTGCGATCCATTGATCGGTTTGTCGATCTGAGCGACATCCGCCAGTATCTTGCAGACTTTTACAGCCACACCGGCCGTCCTTCTATCGATCCAGAGCTTTTGATCCGCATGCTGCTGGTGGGCTATTGTTCTGGCATCCGTTCAGAGCGCCGCCTTTGTGAAGAGGTGCATTTGAACCTGGCTTATCGTTGGTTCTGTCGCCTCGATTTGTCTGACCCAGTTCCAAACCATTCGACATTTTCCAAAAACCGGCACGGGCGTTTCCGCGAGAGTGCATTGTTGCGGCATCTATTCGAGAAGACCGTCGCGCGGTGCATCGCGGATGGTTTGGTGAGCGGGCAACGCCTGGCTGCAGACGCCAGCTTGATTGAGGCAGATGCCAACAAACAGAACTCCACGCCAAAGGAAGATTGGGATCGCAGTGCCATTAATCCAAACGATGCGCCGCGCGCTGTGAGGGAGTATCTAGACGTGCTGGATGAGGCTGCCTTTGGTGCAGCTTCGGAGGTGGAACCCAAATTCACGTCCCATTCTGATCCGGCAAGCCAGTGGACTGCAGCCCGTAAAGGCCCTGCGTTCTTCAGTTATTCGACCAATTACCTAATCGACACGGACCATAGCATCATCGTGGACGTTGAGGGCACGCGGTCGATCCGACAGGCTGAAGTCGGGTCAGTGCGCACCATGCTGGACCGGATCAAGGAGCAACATGATATTGATCCTGAGCGGTTGATTGCAGACAGCGCCTATGGATCTGGGCCAATGCTGGGGTGGCTCGTTGACCGCGACATCAAACCCCACATTCCTGTGCTGGATAAAGCAGGTCGAACAGACGGCACATGGTCCCGCACTGACTTCGAATGGGACCCTAAGAACAACCAATACATCTGCCCGGAGGGTGAACCTCTCAAACAGTTCCGTCGTAATTATTCCGATCCGAACCGTGGTCCGTCAGGCAAAGGTGTCGCCAAATATCAGGCGTTGAAACACACCTGCCAAGCCTGCCCATCAAAGATGAAATGCTGCCCAAAAGCAGATGCGCGCAAGATCACCCGAGAAGAACATGAAGATGCCCGGCAGGTCGCCCGCGACATCTCAAAGACGAAACAATATGCGATCTCGATGCGGCTGAGAAAGAAAGTCGAGATGCTCTTCGCTCACCTTAAACGCATTCTCGGGTTGGGCAGACTCCGATTACGCGGTCCATGCGGCGCAAATGACGAATTCCTCCTCGCCGCAACCGCCCAAAACCTCCGCAAATTGGCCAAGACCTTTCCCGCACCGCAGCAAATGAGAAAAGCCTGATAGGAAAGGCGTTCGCGCACTCAAACACAAACCACTTTCTGCGCAAGCAACACGTTGTTTTTCCACAGAATCAGCGGAAATAGGTCATTCGCTGCAGGCGCGAAATTTCATAGTGCCGCGAGTGAAAGCCGACATTCAAAACGCAGACCGAAGGCGGTCTTACTGCGACATCTCAAGGCGGCTTAGCGCCCAAAGAGGTCGATGCGGCAGATTGATTGAATGTCGGTTCTGACGGTTGACTAAGTGTCACGTCCCGTAAGCTGG
>JAGDYZ010000035.1:0-5707 GCA_049116335.1 Pelagimonas sp.
GTCCAAAGGATGGGGAGTAGCTCAAACCTCGCTCTTCATCATTCAGAATTAAATGCAATCCATCAATTGCAAAGTCTGTTAAAGATCCGTCGCTGGAAGTGGCATCGAAATAATCGTCTACTACTAGCCAGCCAAGTACCGCAGCAACTATGGCTGAAGGGAACATCAACTTATTCATTATATATCATCAAGATTTGTTTCCAAGATCGATTGCAGCTCTACGTAATTGACGTCCCAAAAGACAATTAGTAAGTAGCATTAGGAACGTCCATAAATCACAAGAGTTCGCGAACGAGAAGCGACAAAAATCCCTTGAATAGCGTGTATTGAAACTGCGACAACATGGGTCTGCTTCGTACGCACTGCGACCGTCTCGTATTGCCCGCTCCTAGCGAAATCCCGTGAGGGAGAAGCTTATAACGTATTCATTGCTCCATGATTTGTTCAGACACGCTTTGCACTTTGCGATCAGACTTGCCCCCTCAAGCCTCCTTCATCGGGACACCCGATGAAAAATATGCGTGAAGGTCGCGGCGCCCAGCACGGGAATCAGCAGGTTCACCAGTGGAAAGCTGAGTGGCACCGCCATCAAAATCCCGGCGGCCCAGATGGTGAAGCGGTGTTTCTTGCGCAGCGTCGCCGCCCCTTCGCGACCCACCCGGCGCATGGCGGCCAGAGTGAAATACTCTCGGCCCAGCAGGAACCCGTTTAACCCCCAAAAGATAAAGGGCGCCAACGGAACAAACAGCACGTAAAGCAGTAATGCCACAAGGTTTGCCCCGAGCAAGAGGCCCATAAACGCAAGGCTGTCACGCATTCCATCGGCAAAACTGACGGGCTGGGCCGGTCCAAGCGCGCGGTAGTGCCGATCTTCGACCGCCTGCGCGACTTCATCGAGGAAAAGTGAGGTGATGGCCGAGGCCGCCGGCACCATCAGGAATACAGATAGCACCATCATCAAGGGCACCATGGCCCAGCTTAGTACGTTGTCGATCCAGCCGATCTCGCCCACCCATGGCAGGGTCACCACATCGCCAACAAACAAACCAACGCCCCAGACAAACAGGGTGCCGATGGCAAAGAGCAACACAAGCGTTAGCCCAACGCCCCGCAGCAACACGCTGCGGAACCTTGGATCACCCATTTGGCTCAGCGCCGCGAAGAACGATGTGAAAATCATTCTGAAACCCAAGTGACAACAGTCTCAAGATCCGGGCGCGGACGTTCGGGCGGGGCCGAGGTTTCGGTGCCGATATGGATAAAACCTGCGACCTTCTCAGTGTCGGCCAACCCAAGCGCGTCGCGGAGAAACCCCCGGTCGTGGCTTGCCCAGCCTGACAGCCAATTTGCCCCCCACCCGGACGCCAAAGCCGCATTCAGCAATGCCAAGCAGACCGCGCCAGCCGAATATGTCATTTCGATTGCGGGGACTTTCGGGCTGTCTTTGCCAATCTCGATCACAGCAACACAAAGCGGGCTGTTCGAAAAGGACGATGCTGCCTTGGCGATATCCGCCTCATCCTTACCCAAACGCGCACCTGCAGTGCCAACCTCATGCGCCATGCGGTCAAGCGCGGCCCCTTCCAGCACAACAAAACGCCAGGGTTCAAGCTTCCCGTGATCCGGCGTGCGGGCCGCAGCGGTCAACATCGGCATCAGCGCCTCGCGATCCGGTCCCGGTGCTGTCAGTGTCTTCGCAGGGCGTGACCGGCGGCTGAGCAAAAACTCCATCGCGGCAGGATTGGAAACGGGCATGGGCTCTCCTTTTCGTGATGGGGCATATGTCATCACTCGCCGCGTGGAATTCAACCTAAAACAATCAGGAATTAGGGATGGGTTTCAATTGCGCCTCCCTCCCCTTATCCCTGCAGCATGCGTTTTCCTGATCTCACAGACCTCGCCTTGCCCGGAGCGACCCTCACCGTCCGCGTCACCCCCAAAGCGTCGCGCAATGCCATCGAACGGGATAATGGCACGCTTCGTATCTATGTGACGACCGTGCCTGAGAACAGCAAAGCCAATGCTGCGGTACAAAAGATGCTGGCTAAGGCTTTGGGCGTTTCGAAATCACAGCTTGTTCTGACGCGCGGAGAAACCGCACGAGACAAAGTGTTTCGCCTCAATCTGCCCCGTTAGCTGTCTTCGGTTCGGGTATAGACCCCTTCGGGCAATGTGACAGCGGCCACAAGATCACGCATTTGCGTAATCGACAGCGTCACTTTCTGCATTTTGTCTGAAACGGGATCGTATTGTTCGACGGTGATGCACTCTTCAAACGACGACACAACCACATCTTCCTGCAACGGGGCTGCGCCTTCATCAACCAAGGTGACCACGGTGGCGTCAAATTCGTGCTCTATACTAAACATAGAATAAACCTAACGCCTTATGGCCGAGTTTCAAGGTGTGCCACGGGCCTGACGGCGCAGATGCATTTGGTACAGAGCGGGCGCCAGAACGTAATCGTAGAGCGCATTCACAATCGGGCAGATCCCAGGCAAGCGCACGACTTTAGCCATCCAGCGCATCCGTGGCAGATCATCCCAAAGCAGGGCAAAGGCAGGAATACCGGATACCATTTTGCCGTCCTTCAGCACGTGAAACCGTTTGGCCGCTGTTTCAGGCGTGAGATCAAAACGGGCCAAATCGCAGGCTGAGAGCCCTTCGAAGCCCATTTGAACATCCCCTTTCTGCGACAGGCGTCGATACATATCGACCTCACGACTACAGATTGGGCAGGTATCATTGTAAATTACGGTCAATGGTTCAGGCATGACACACCTCACAAATCCAAATGCCCACGCGCACCAGCATTTGATCCAGATGCACTGGTGAAGGGCATCAATCCATTCTAACGTAGGTGCAAATTGCTCTAGGAACATGTGTCAAATGCGCCGTCTGCTTCCCTTAGTGTTTGTTGTACTCGCGGCCTGTGAGGCTGTCCCAACCACGGTGTCCCGTCCTCAAGCTCCTGTCGGGTCCGAGGCCCGGCAGGTACAGATAAAGGCCGCCCGCGCCGCCAAACAGTTTGTCGAAGTGGTTGAAACGGTTGAGCCCGTTGCCGAACGCGAATGCCGCAACCGAGCGCCGCGCATGAACTGTGACTTCCGAATTGTCGTCGACGACCGCCCCGATCAGCCACCCAACGCCTTTCAGACTGTTGATCGTCGCGGTCGCCCGATTCTTGCCTTCAACCTTGCCTTGATCGCATCGGTTCAAAATGCCGACGAACTCGCCTTTATCATGGGGCACGAAGCGGCCCATCACATCGACAATCATCTTGCGAAAACGCAGGAATCAGCGATGGCAGGCGCGGTTATCCTGTCCGGCATCGCTGCTATGGGGGGCGCTGATGCCGCAGCGGTGCGGCAAGCCGAGGAATTTGGCGCTGTTATAGGGGCACGCACCTTTTCCAAAGATTTTGAGCTTGAGGCCGACCGTTTGGGAACTGTGATTGCGGCACGCGCGGGCTATGACCCGGTGCGGGGTGCGCAATTTTTCAACCGAATCCCAGATCCCGGCAACCGCTTTTTGGGAACTCACCCTCCAAATTCCGCCCGCATGCGAACGGTGCGAGAGACCGCCGCCGGAATTTAGCCCGAAAATCAACGTTGACTTGCATCAAGGTCAGGTATCGCACGCCAACCTAAGGTGATCCCATCTCAGGAGGAGGAATCGCCGATGCTTAGTTCGACAACGTTGAAACGCCATGCCGGGCTTGTTGATGATATGGCCACCGCTCAGGGGCTGGATCTCGAAGAGCAGATGCTGCGCGGCAATGTAGATATGGGTGCGCTTGAGGATGCGGTCCTGCGCTGCACATCTTGCGACCGACCAACAGCCTGTGCTGCCTGGCTCGAAAAGAACGCGCGTGGGGCAAGCACACCTCCGGGCTACTGCCGCAACCAGAGTTTCTTCAACGACATCAAACGCCCTTAACCTATGTGTGTGCAGGAAGAATCTCCCAAGCGACCTGTCGTACTCGGGGCAAAAACAGACCATTATTGGTTGGTGCAGCGGATGGCGAAGGCCACCGGTGTTGATTTGGTCCGGGCCTCTGAGACAGAGATTTTGGATCAAGAGACTTGGGCCGAGGTGGTGACACGCTGCCGGGCCTGTGTTTGGGCAGAGGGATGTGCCCGCTGGCTGGATATGTCGGATGACGCAGAGCGCCCTGCACCGGAAAACTGCTTGAACCGTCAGAAAATGGACGCGATCCGCCGCGCCCTGGAGATATAGGTATGACCGTACATCTGGGTGATCCAGCCCGGCATTTCTTTATGACCCGCAGTGTCGCGCGGGTTATGGGACTTGATCTTCACGCAGCTCTACACGGAGGCACGCTTAGCCCCGAAACCTACGCTGGCATGGTCACAGCCTGTCGGGGGTGTGCTCTTGTCGAAGCCTGCGAAAGCTGGCTGTCGCAACAGGCGCAGGTTTCAGAAACTCCGCCTCCGGGATGCTGCAACACAGACACCTATTGCCGTCTACGTAAGGCTCACTAAAGAAAAAGCCCCGGATATCCAGGGCTTTCGTTCATTCGGAGCGTAGGGGCACTTAGTGTGCCCGGAGGTTCCGCGCCGATTCTTTGATTGCGTCATACTGACCAGACGGACGGAAACGCCACAGATACTCTGGCAAAATCACTTCGACTGACGTGGGCTTCATACCCAGATCAGCAAATGTTTTGGCCCCGTCAGAAACGACATTGTCGTTCTGCAAGCTGCGAACCTGATCTCGGGTGACCATTGCCGGTACAAGCCCAAGCGACATTTTGTTCAGAAGATCAAAAGACGCGCCCATCACAGCTGCAATTGGGAAAGGTGTATTCAGCACCAGACGACGGCGATGAATTGTCTTCAGCATCAGCTTCATCAGATCGGCAAAGCTTTCCGCATCCGGGCCGCCAAGTTCATAGGTTCCGCCTTCGGCGTCTCCCAGAATCCCTTTGACCGCAGCCTGCGCCACATCATCAACATAGACGGTTTGGAATTTGGTGTTGCCACCAACGACCGGCAGGATCGGTCCGAACCGGGTCATCGAAGCGAAGCGATTGAAGAATTGGTCACCAGGGCCAAACATCACCGATGGACGCAGAATCATCGCGTTCGGCATATGCTCCAGCACCGCAGCCTCACCTTCGGCCTTCGACTTGGCATAAAGGCTGTTGCCCTCAGCATCCGCGCCAATGGCCGAAACATGCACCATCTGGCCGATGCCGTCTTCCGCAGCGATTCGGGCAATGCGCGACGCACCCTCAACATGGATGGCATCGAAATTGTTTTTGCCCGCTTTGTCGAATGTGCCCGTGCAGTTCACAACAACATCGGCGCCCGACATGGCCGCACGCACGCTGTTATCATCGCGCACATTGCACAAAACAGGCTCAACCTGGCCAACAACCCCATAGGGACGCACGAAAATGGCGTCATTGGGTCGACGGGTAGCGACGCGGACGCGCCAGCCCTCTTTGGCCATGCGACGTGCAATATAGCGCCCCAGGAATCCCGCGCCGCCGTAGATGGTGACGAGTTTGGTCATGGGCTCTCTCCTCATGCATAATTACGCGCAGAAATACCTATACATAGAGCTATGAACAAGGTGTTCGATTGCCGCGTCGAAAAAACTTGGGAAACGTTGTTGACACCCCCTGAAACCGCGCTTAAACACCGCCCTCACGTTACCTGCCCAGGTGGCGGAATTGGTA
>JAGDYZ010000035.1:5796-97504 GCA_049116335.1 Pelagimonas sp.
TTCGAGTCCTCTCCTGGGCACCAAATCTTCCCCAGATATATCAGTGTCTTGGAACAGGGCGAAGCCGTTCGTCCCCCTTTACGCCCCCCTGCCGCGCAGAGGTAAGACGACCACCTCAGCATGCTTTCGCGAATTCCCTTGATTTGCAGCAGCGACTGGCCTATATCCGCCTCAACAGCGGCGTGCCGGTCACACTGGCAGCCACCGGGAAACACCAACGGGCCGCTGGCCCGTTTTTTTGTTTCTAGCGGGCCTGCCCCGCACAGAGGACGCCTGAAAGGCACGTTAATGAGCAACCTAATCGCCAAATCCGCTATGGATCAGCGCCTGGCCGAGATCATCGACCCCATTGTTTCTGATATGGGTTTTGATCTGGTGCGCCTGCGTCTGATGGGCGGAAACACCCCAACACTGCAAATCATGGCGGAACGCCCCACCGGGGGTATCGAAGTTGATGACTGCGCAGACATCTCAAACGCCATCAGCGCAGTTCTGGATGTCGAAGACCCGATTCTTGATGCCTATGTCCTAGAAGTCTCAAGCCCGGGCGTTGATCGCCCCCTGACACGGCTGAAGGACTTTGCGACCTACGAAGGCTATGAAGCCAAAGTTGAAACCCAAGATCTGATCGACGGCCGCAAGCGATTCCGTGGCATTCTCGCCGGTGTCGAGGGCAACGAAGTGTTGATCAACCTCGCTGACGGCGAAGAAACCGTCACTGTGGGCCTGCAGATTGATTGGTTGGCCGAGGCCAAACTGGTCATGACGGATGATCTGATTAAAGAAATGCTGCGAGCGCGCAAAGACGCCGCGGTCGACGAAACCAAGTTTGACGAGATCGAGACTGACGCGTCTCAGGACGAGGAGTAAGAGATGGCAATCACCTCTGCAAACCAGCTGGAACTGTTGCAAACCGCTGAAGCGGTGGCACGCGAAAAAATGATCGACCCCGGTCTCGTTGTCGAAGCGATGGAAGAATCGCTCGCTCGGGCCGCCAAGTCGCGCTACGGCAGCGAAATGGACATTCGTGTCTCGATTGATCGCAAAACCGGCAAAGCAACTTTCACTCGGGTCCGCACTGTGGTCGCCGAAGAAGAGCTGGAAAACTATCAGGCGGAAATGACCGTCGAGACTGCCAAGCAATACATGGCAAACCCGGAAATCGGGGACACCTTCTCGGAAGAGGTTCCGCCGGTAGAGCTGGGCCGCATCGCCGCACAGTCCGCCAAACAGGTGATTCTGCAGAAGGTGCGCGAAGCCGAGCGGGATCGTCAGTATGACGAGTTCAAAGATCGCAACGGCACCATCATCAACGGCGCTGTGAAACGCGAAGAATACGGCAATGTGATTGTCGACGTGGGTCGTGGCGAAGCCATTTTGCGCCGCACCGAGAAAATTGGCCGCGAATCGTATCGTCCCGGCGACCGCATCCGGTGCTTCATCAAAGACGTTCGTCGCGAAGCCCGTGGCCCGCAGATCTTCCTGTCGCGGACCGCACCGGAATTCATGGCCGAGCTGTTCAAAATGGAAGTGCCGGAAATCTATGACGGCATCATCGAAATCAAGGCCGTCGCCCGTGATCCTGGATCGCGCGCAAAGATTGCCGTGATCTCGAACGACGGATCGATTGATCCGGTCGGCGCTTGTGTCGGCATGCGCGGCAGCCGTGTTCAAGCGGTTGTGAACGAACTGCAGGGTGAGAAAATCGATATCATTCCTTGGAATGAAGATGTTCCCACCTTCCTCGTAAACGCGCTGCAGCCTGCAGAAGTTTCGAAAGTGGTTCTGGACGAAGAGGCGGAGCGCATCGAAGTTGTGGTCCCTGATGAACAGCTCTCGCTGGCCATTGGTCGTCGGGGTCAGAACGTTCGCCTGGCCTCTCAGCTGACCGCCCTCGACATTGACATCATGACCGAGGAAGAAGAATCTAAACGTCGTCAGGCCGAGTTCGAAGTCCGCACCAAGCTGTTCATTGAAACACTGGATGTTGACGAATTCTTTGCACAGCTTCTGGTCTCCGAAGGCTTCACCAACCTCGAAGAGGTTGCCTATGTTGAGGTTGACGAGCTTCTGGTCATTGACGGTGTTGACGAAGGCACCGCCGAAGAACTTCAGACCCGCGCACGCGAGTTCTTGGAAGAGCAGGCTCGCAAAGCCGTTGAAAAGGCGCGCGAACTTGGCGTTCAGGACAACCTGCTTGGCTTTGAAGGCCTGACACCACAGATGGTCGAAGCTCTGGCTGAAGACGGTATTCTGTCGTTGGAAGACTTCGCAACCTGCGCGGATTGGGAACTTGCGGGTGGATGGACCACCGTCGACGGCAAGCGCGTTAAAGATGACGGCCTGCTCGAGAAGTTTGATGTGTCTTTGGAAGACGCACAGACGCTGGTGATGACCGCACGTGTTGGTCTGGGTTGGGTTGATCCTGAAGAGCTCGAAGCGGCGGCGGAAGCCGAAGCTGTCGAAACAGAAGAAGACGAGGCCTAACACCAGATGGCGCGAGGCGGTCACAAAAAAATCCGTGAGGATGGTCCGGAACGGAAATGCATCGCCACAGGCGAGATCGAACCAAAATTCGGTTTGATCCGCTTTGTTGCGGGGCCTGACGGTCGCATTGTGCCGGATCTGGCTGGAAAATTGCCCGGTCGTGGCGTATATGTAGCTGCAGACCGTGCTGCTATGGACCGCGCCATCGACAAGGGGCTGTTTTCACGGGCAGCAAAACAGAACGTGACATTGCCAGAAGGATTTTCGGATCTTCTGGAGCAAATGTTGTCGCGGCGGGTGGTCGATCTGATCAGCCTGGCGCGAAAATCCGGTGATGCCGTATCGGGGTACGAAAAAGTTAAGGATTGGCTTCTTAAGGAAGAGGCCGAAGTTCTGGTTCAAGCCGATGATGGCTCGGCCCGGGGCAAGTCCAAACTGAGTACTCCCTATGGTGGATCCTATATCGGCTGGCTCTCAGCCGATGAGCTGGGCATGGCCTTCGGGCGACAAACTGTGATCCACGCCGCGCTTCGCGCTGGCGGTATGGCCTCACGTGTTGTAGAGGAAGCCCAAAGATTAAAGGGTATGCGAGTCAGAGAGTCTGACACGGATCGCGGCGGCAGCGGCCGCCGGAAAGGATGATGAAGCTTTATGAGCGATAACGACGGTAAAAAGACACTGGGTTTGCGTGGTGGCTCCCGCTCGGGCAACGTGAAGCAGAGCTTCAGCCATGGCCGCACGAAAAACGTCGTGGTGGAAACCAAACGCAAGCGCGTTGTGGTGCCGAAACCGGGTGCAGGCACTGGCCGCCCTGGGGCGGCAACTGGTGGTGCAGGCGGTAAACGTCCGGCTGGCATCTCGGATGCGGAAATGGAACGCCGCCTGAAGGCGTTGCAAGCGGCGAAAGCACGCGAAGCGGAAGAAACCGCCAAACGCGCTGCAGAAGAAAAAGCCCGCGCCGAAGAGCGCGAGCGTATGCGGGCCGAAAAGGAACGCAAGGCACGCGAAGCAGCGGAAGCCGAAGAGAAAGCCCGTAAAAAGGCAGAAGACGAAGAGCGTAAGGCACGTGAAGCGGCGGATGCAGCAGCCAAAAAGGCGGCTGCGGCTGCGGCTCCGGCAGCGCCCAAATCCGACGATGCAGGTCGCGGTGGTGCGAAGCCAAACAAAGATGCTCCGCGTCGTGCAACACCTGAACGTGATCGCGATGACCGCAACCGCAACAACCGTGGTCGCGACGACAACCGTCGTTCCGGTAAACTGACGCTGAGCCAGGCAACTGGTGGCGAAGGCGGACGTCATCGTTCGATGGCCGCGATGAAGCGGAAGCAAGAGCGCGCGCGTCAGAAAGCCATGGGTGGTCAGCAGCAGCGTGAGAAAGTTGTTCGCGACGTTCAGCTGCCCGAGGCAATCACTGTTGCCGAACTGGCAAACCGTATGGCCGAGCGTGTTGGTGACGTTGTGAAATCGCTGATGAACAGCGGCATCATGGCAACTCAGAACCAGACCATCGATCAGGACACTGCGGAACTCATCATCGAAGAGTTCGGCCACAAAGTGACCCGTGTTTCGGATGCGGATGTCGAAGACGTCATTCAGCACGTTGAAGACAAAGAGGAAGAACTGGAGGCACGTCCGCCGGTTATCACTATCATGGGTCACGTTGACCATGGTAAAACCTCGCTTCTGGATGCCATCCGTCAGACAAGTGTGACTTCGGGCGAGGCCGGCGGCATCACCCAGCACATCGGTGCGTATCAGGTCAAAGCCAAGGACGGCACTATCCTGTCCTTCCTCGATACTCCGGGTCACGCGGCCTTTACCTCGATGCGCTCGCGCGGTGCGCAGGTGACGGATATCGTCATCTTGGTGGTTGCAGCAGACGATGCGGTTATGCCGCAGACCGTCGAAGCAATCAGCCACGCCAAAGCGGCGGGTGTGCCGATGATTGTCGCAATCAACAAATGCGACAAGCCAGCGGCGAACCCGACCAAAGTACGCACAGACTTGCTCCAGCACGAAGTGATCGTGGAAGAGCTGTCAGGTGATGTGCAGGACGTCGAAGTTTCGGCTCAAACCGGCCAAGGTCTGGATCAACTGTTGGAAGCCATCGCGCTTCAGGCAGAAATTCTTGAACTGAAAGCCAACCCGAACCGTAACGCCGAAGGCGCCGTGATTGAAGCGCAGCTTGACGTAGGACGTGGCCCCGTTGCCACCGTTCTGGTTCAAAAGGGTACGCTGAGACAGGGTGATATCTTTGTTGTGGGTGAGCAGTACGGTAAGGTCCGTGCTCTGATCAACGATAAGGGTGAGCGCGTTGAAGAAGCTGGCCCCTCGGTGCCTGTCGAGGTTCTTGGTCTGAATGGCACACCCGAAGCTGGTGACGTGCTGAACGTGACCGAAACCGATGCTCAGGCCCGTGAGATTGCTGAATACCGTGCCCATGCCGCGAAAGAAAAGCGCGCAGCAGCCGGTGCAGCAACCACGCTGGAACAGTTGATGCAGAAAGCCAAAGACGATGAAAACGTCTCTGAGCTGCCTGTTATCGTCAAAGCTGACGTTCAGGGTTCGACCGAAGCGATTGTTCAGGCGCTGGAAAAAGTTGGCAACAACGAAGTCCGTGTGCGGGTCATCCATTCGGGTGTTGGTGCGATCACCGAGACCGATATTGGCCTTGCAGAGGCCTCCGGCTGTCCGGTTATCGGCTTTAACGTGCGTGCCAATGCATCGGCACGGAACACAGCCAACCAGAAGAGCATCGAAGTGCGCTATTACAGCGTGATCTACGATCTCGTAGACGACGTGAAAGCGGCGGCCTCGGGTCTTCTGTCGAAAGAAATCCGCGAGCGCTTTATCGGTTACGCCGAGATCAAAGACGTCTTCAAGGTATCCAACGTTGGCAAGGTTGCGGGTTGTCTCGTGACCGAAGGTGTCGCCCGCCGTTCGGCAGGTGTACGCCTGCTGCGCGACAACGTGGTGATCCACGAAGGCACGCTCAAGACCCTCAAGCGCTTCAAGGATGAAGTTGCCGAAGTTATCTCGGGTCAGGAATGTGGTATGGCCTTCGAAAACTACGACGATATCCGCGCGAAAGATGTCATCGAGATCTTCGAACGCGAAGAGATCACCCGTACTTTGGATTGATCCTTCGACAACGGCAAAAGAAAACGCCGCCCTTCGGGGCGGCGTTTTTGTATTTGGCAGTCTTTAGTTTCTCAAATTGAGATCGATCAGAACTTCAAGAGACCGGAAAACCAGCGTACTCAAAATTCCCATCACGAACGACTAGCTTACCATTCGGTAGCGAGCCCACCACAACACCCTGTGCTGTAATGTATTTTCCAAGTGTGATCGTACGGATCATTCAATGCCCCCAGTGAATGGAATTCGTAGGCCGACCGTACCCGAACGCAGATGCAATTTTAAGATAAATCTTTTGCGCACTACGGTTGAAAACTTAACTTAAAATTAGGAATTACAGCCAGTCGCGTAGAATTGGGATTAGAGGGATGTCCGCGGCGGGCATCGGATAATCTCGCAGCTCATGCGCCCGGACCCATTTCAGCGCCTGCCCCTCTTTCGACTGCGGAATGCCATCCCATTTGCGGCAGGCATAAAGCGGCATCAGAAGATGAAAGTCATCATAGGTATGAGAAGCGAAGGTCAGCGGGGCAAGGCAGCTTTCCCATGTGTCGATGCCCAGCTCTTCTTGAAGTTCACGCACCAGCGCCACCTCGGGCGTCTCACCCGCTTCGACCTTACCGCCGGGAAACTCCCAGAGACCCGCCATGGACTTCCCTTCAGGCCGTTGGGCCAAAAGCACGCGACCGTCGACGTCGATCATGGCCACGGCGGACACAAGTACAGTTTTCATGAGTGAGGAGCCTTGTTTTTGGCACGGAAAGATGGGGGCCAGCCCCCCAGCCCCCGGAGTATTTGGAAAAAGAAGAAGCCTAGGACCGATAGTCCGCGTTGATTGTGATGTAGGCATGGGTCAGATCACAGGTCCAGGCCGTTGCAGAGCCCTGCCCCAAACCGATGTCGACTGAAATTTCGATCTCGGGCTGTTTCATGATCGCGGCGCCATCTTCTTCACGGTAGGTTTCCGCCACCCAGCCCTTTTCGGCTACTAGTACGTCGCCAAAACGAATGCTCAACAGGTCTCGGTCCGCAGCGGCACCGGATTTACCGATGGCCATTACAATCCGCCCCCAGTTTGGGTCTTCTCCGGCAACAGCCGTTTTCACCAGAGGTGAATTGGCAATTGCCATGGCATGGGTGCGCGCATCCGCGTCGTTTTCCGCACCGAAGACCGACACTGTGACAAACTTTGAGGCGCCTTCACCGTCGCGCACAACCTGATGCGCTAGATCTAAAAACACCTCATTCAGAGCATCTTTGAACGCGGCACTGCCAGTGACATCGACCTCTGATGCACCGGTTGCCGCCATCAATAGGGTGTCCGACGTGGAGGTATCGCTATCGACGGTGATGCAGTTGAAGGTCTGACTATTGATGCCGCTGACCATGTCTTGCAGATCCGCACGGCCAATCTTGGCATCCGTGAAAATATACACCAACATCGTCGCCATATCCGGCGCGATCATCCCCGACCCTTTGGCAATGCCCGCAATACGCACCGTTTGCCCGTTCACGTCAATCTCTGCGCCAGACCCTTTGGCAAAGGTATCTGTCGTCATGATCGCCTGTGCTGCGCTTTCTAGGGCGGTCTCAGACAAAAGCCCGCGCAACTCGGCGACTTTCGAAGTGATACGATCATGTGGCAAACGTTCGCCAATCACACCAGTCGAACTGGTGAACACTCGGGAGGATGGTAGACCGGTCTCGGTTGCCACTGCCTCGCATATCGCGGCCACGGATCCTTCACCAGCTCGACCAGTAAAGGCATTCGAGTTGCCTGAGTTCACAATGATTGCCGCACCATCAGCGCTCTCAGCACCAATTTTCGACTGGCAGTCAAGCACATTGGCAGACCGGGTTGCGGAACGGGTGAACACACCTGCGACAACCGAACCTGGATCGAGCAACGCCAGCATCACATCTTTGCGACCTTGATACCGGACTCCTGCTTCCACAGCGGCGAAACGCGCGCCTTTGATCACAGGAAGGTCAGGGAAGGTGTCGGGGGCCAAAGGCGAAACGTTAAGCGCCATTATTCCTCCAGAAGTTCAATTTTCGAGAGCACCGACGCATCCACATCCGCTTTGTTGGTGCGGGTCACCTTGGCGCTGGACACAAGGCTATCTACTTTGGCTTCCACTGCTTCTTGTTGCAATTTCACCTCGATCTCTCCACGGACCTCAGCCAGGTCAGGCGCCTCTTGGATACGCGTTTCATTGAGCTTGATCACATGCCAGCCAAACTGGGTCTCTACAGGGCCGGACACCTCACCGGGTTTAAGAGACTCAACAGCCGTCTGGAACGGAGCAACCATCATACCAGCCGAAAACCAACCCAGTGCGCCCCCATTGGGGCCGGAGGGGCCTGTCGATTTTTCGCGTGCCATTTCAGCGAATTCTGCGCCACCGCGCAGTTGCAGTGCGATGGCCTCCGCCTCTTCTTTGGACTCAACCAAAATATGTGATGCGTTGTACTCTTGGCCTTTGGCGCCGGTCAGGTAGGTGTCCTGATAGGCCTTCTCGATGTCCTCTTTGGTCACCGCCATATCCGCAACTCGAGAAATCACCTCAGAGGCCAGCAGAGAACGGCGCTCATTGTCCAGCGCAACTTTCACGCTGCGGGTTTCCTGCGCCAACTCGTCTTGCGCCAGAACCTCTTGCTGGATCAGCTGATCAAGAATGCCATCCCAAAGCACTGTGTCTGGCAGTTGCTGATACTGTTCCGGCAATCCGGACCGTACCGACAACATGTGACCCAAAGTGATATCAGTGCCATTCACGGTGGCGACCACAGAGTCTGCTGTAAGGCGATCTGCTGCAAAGACTGGCAGGGCAAGACCAAGAGTAACTGCCGCCGTTGCAACAATTCTGAGGGTTTTCGACATCGATTTGTCCTTTCAGACAGAGCCGCGACCCCCGCGGCGTTGACACGGAATGACCACCTGCTTACATCCCCAGAGGCGATGCTAAGCCGGTCGTTCCCCAGTGTTCTATGAGCTGTGTGCGAGACGGGCAAGCAATTGCCGCACAGGACGTTGAGATAAGGACCGAATTGGCTATGCTTGGAAAACTCGCGCGGAAGGTGTTCGGCACCCCGAATGACCGCAAGATCAAAGCCACCCGCCCGTTGGTGGACAAGATCAACGCGCTCGAGCCCGAGTTTGAAAAACTCGACGATGCCGGGCTGATTGCGAAAACCGAAGATTTTAAAGCACGTCTCGCCAATGGTCAGAAGCTTGATGCACTGCTGCCCGAAGCCTTTGCGAACTGTCGTGAAGCGGCGAAACGCGCCCTCGGGCTGCGCGCCTATGATGTGCAGCTGATGGGCGGTATTTTTCTGCATCAGGGCAACATCTCGGAGATGAAAACCGGGGAGGGGAAAACCCTCATGGCGACCTTCGCCGCCTATCTGAACGCGCTGACCGGTCGCGGTGTGCATGTTGTGACCGTCAACGACTATCTCGCGCGTCGAGATGCGGAGTGGATGAGCAAGGTTTACGGCGCTCTGGGTCTGACCACAGGTATCGCGGTTCCCTTCAACCCGACCAGCAATGATCCGGCTGAAGTTCAGGAACAGCGCCAGTTCTGGGAAGCCGAAAAACTGGCCGCCTATGCCGCAGATATCACCTATGCGACCAACAATGAGCTGGGCTTTGACTATCTGCGCGACAACATGAAGTCTGAGCTCAATCAGATCCTGCAGAAAGATCACTACTTTGCGATTGTCGACGAAGTGGACTCGATCTTGGTAGACGAGGCGCGGACCCCGTTGATTATCTCTGGTCCTGCCGATGATCGCAGCGAGCTTTACCTCACTATCGACAAACTGATCCCCGATTTGCAGGATGATCACTTCACCATCGATGAGAAGACCCGCAATGTGACCTTCACTGAAGAAGGGAACGAGTTTCTTGAAGAGCACCTGCAGGCCCGTGGTGTGCTTCCTGAGGGCCAGAGCCTGTATGAGCCGGAATCAACCACCATTGTTCACCACGTGAACCAGGGGCTCCGGGCGCATAAACTGTTCACCAAAGACAAAGATTATATCGTGCGTGACAACGAGGTTGTCCTGATCGACGAATTCACCGGCCGCATGATGTCGGGTCGTCGTCTTTCGGAAGGGTTGCATCAGGCGCTGGAAGCCAAAGAAGGGGCGGATATTCAACCTGAAAACGTGACGCTGGCCTCGGTGACGTTCCAGAACTACTTCCGTCTGTATGACAAGCTTGGTGGCATGACCGGCACCGCGGCAACAGAAGCCGAAGAATTCGCCGAGATCTACGGCTTGGGTGTGGTCGAAGTGCCGACCAACCGCCCCATTGCCCGGATCGACGAAGACGACAAAGTCTATCGCACCGCGCAGGAAAAATATCAGGCCATCGCGGATGAGATCAAAGTCGCCCATGAAAGAGGCCAGCCGGTTCTTGTGGGCACAACTTCGATTGAGAAATCGGAAATGCTCAGCCAAATGCTGCAGCAGGCTGATCTCAAGCACAACGTCCTGAATGCACGCCAGCACGAGCAAGAGGCCCAGATTGTGGCCGATGCCGGTAAGTTGGGCGCCGTGACCATCGCCACCAATATGGCGGGCCGGGGAACCGACATCAAACTTGGCGGCAACGTTGAATTTAAGATCATGGAGGCCATTGCAGCCGCCCCTGAAACAGATCCTGAAGAGGTGCGCACGCGCATCGAAGAAGAGCACGCTACAGACGAACAGAAGGTCAAAGACGCAGGTGGGCTTTATGTATTGGCCACCGAGCGCCATGAAAGCCGCCGCATCGACAACCAGTTGCGTGGCCGTTCCGGACGTCAGGGTGATCCCGGTCGCAGTTCGTTCTTCCTGTCCCTGGACGATGATCTGATGCGCATCTTTGGCTCGGAGCGGCTCGACAAGGTTCTGTCGTCGCTGGGCATGAAAGAAGGTGAAGCGATCATTCACCCTTGGGTCAATAAATCGCTAGAACGCGCGCAGGCGAAAGTTGAAGGTCGCAACTTTGATATTCGTAAACAGCTGCTGAAGTTCGATGACGTGATGAACGATCAGCGTAAGGTGATCTTCAGCCAGCGCCGCGAGATCATGGAAGCGGAGGATCTCTCAGAGATCACGCAGGATATGCGTGACGAAGTCATCGACGAACTGGTTGATGCTTATGCTCCGCCCAAAGCCTATGCCGATCAGTGGGATATGCAGGGTCTCTATGCGGCATCCATCGAAAAGCTGTCGCTTGATCTGCCAATCATCGGCTGGGCCGATGAAGATGGAGTTGATCAGGATCTGATCCGCGAGCGTCTGGAAGAAGCCAGCGACAAGCTGATGGGCGAAAAAGCCGAGGCCTTTGGCCCCGACACCATGCGTCAGATTGAAAAGCAGGTTCTGCTGCAGACCATCGATGCAAAATGGCGTGAACATCTTCTGACCTTGGAACACCTGCGGTCGGTTGTTGGGTTCCGCGGCTACGCGCAGCGTGATCCGCTGAACGAATACAAAACCGAAGCGTTCCAGCTGTTCGAAAACTTGCTCGACAGCCTTCGTGAGACCGTCACCACCCAGCTGTCACAGGTCCGTCCAATGACGGAAGAAGAACAGCGCGCGATGATGGATGAAATGGTGCAGCGTCAGATGCAGGCCGCTCAAACCGCCGATCCGAACCCGGCGCCTACAAACGCGGCTGCCGAGGGCTCAGCAAATGAACCACTGATCGCGGGCTTTGACGAGAACGATCAAAGCACCTGGGGCAACCCAGGTCGCAACGATCCCTGCCCCTGCGGATCAGGCGAAAAGTTTAAACATTGCCACGGACGACTGACCTAGTTCGAATGGAATTTTAGTTAAAGGCCGCCTCTGGGCGGCCTTTTTCATTTGTATCAAATGCCGCAATGACTCCGCCGCCCTGCCCCAGACCTGCCACGTTTGCCTGCCATTTTTCGAATCGACGCAGCAGGCAGGAGGTCTCACATGGCACGTCTCAAAAGCTATATTCTGGGTGGCACCACCATAGCCTGCGCTTTGGGCATTGGGTATGTCATGCAATACGGTCTTGCCCTTCCCGGCGCACAGGCTCAGGCACCGGTTGGTGGATATACCGTCACCGATATCAAAGAAACATCGTCCAGCAACCGGCTTCCTTCCATGCCGACCGATACCACGATGTCATCTGCTTTGCCTCTGGTTCCTGTTGCCCTGGCTTCCGCAGACTCTGGTCTAACCCCAGTATTGCCACAAGATGACGGCGCAACAGGCTTTGCCTGTGACATCACAATGACCGCGATCCCGACGGCGGGCGCGCTGGTAAATATTGATCTCAAGGCCCCCTGTAACGCCAGCGAGCGCCTGACACTGCATCATCAGGGGATGATGTTCACCGAAGTCACGCAGCCGGATGGCCGAATGCAAATCACGGTACCCGCACTCGCAGAGCGCGCGACATTCATCGCTGCCTTTGCAAGCGGCTCTGGCACCACCGCCTTTACCGAAGTCACATCTTTGCCATTTTATGACCGCGTGGTCGTTCAGTGGAAAGGCCAAGCAGGGCTACAACTGCATGCCCGCGAATATGGTGCCGACTATTTTCAGCCCGGACACATCTGGGCCTCGGAAACTGGCGACCTGACGGCCGCTGCGATGGGCCAAGGGGGCTATCTTGTCCGGCTCGGCTTGGAAAACGCACCTGATGCGCTGATGGCCGAGGTCTATTCTTTCCCGACTGGCACCGCCAAACGTGGCGGCGAGATCGCCATGTCGGTTGAAGCGGAAATCACGGAACAGAATTGCAACCAGTCCATCTCGGCACAAACGCTTGAAATTCGGGATGCCGCAGGATTGCGCGTCCGCGATTTGACGCTGGAAATGCCGGGCTGCGACACCACGGGTGACTTTCTTGTGTTGAAAAACCTTGTCGAAGACCTGACAATCGCCGCCAGATAAGTCGAAGCAGACAGGCACCCCATGAGACAGCAACGTGCGGCAGTTTTGGCCGCACTTTTCATTTGGCTATTCCCTATTCTCGCCAACGCGCAGGATATCACCCTCCGGTCGCGGGATGGGGCAATTGAGCTTTCGGGCACTCTTCTGGGCTTTGACGGTGAATTTTACCGCCTGCGCACCCAATATGGTGAAATGACCGTCGATGGGTCTGGCGTGCTGTGTGAGGGCGTGGGCTGTCCGTCTTTGACCGATTACGTCGCTGAACTTACCATCGCCGGGTCCGCCACTGTTGGCCGCGTTCTGATGCCTGCTTTGCTTGAGGGGTTTGCCCGTCGCAATAGCCTACGAACGGAACGGACCCCGCTTGAGGGCGATAATTTTCTTTATACCATCGAGAATCCCAGAACGCAGAAGATTGTGGGCCGGTTTGCCTTCCGCATCACCAACAGCGATGAAGGTTTTGCTGATCTTTTGGCAGACTCCGCAGACGTCGTTATGTCCCTTCGTGAAATCCGCCCTACAGAAACTGCGCTAGCAAAAGAGGCAGGGCTTGGCGACCTATCACACCCCAAACACGCTCGTGTCCTGGCATTAGACGCCTTGATGCCCATCGTGTCGGCACGCAATCCTGTGAACACCTTATCACTTGCCGACCTCACAAAGATTTTGACCGGTGAAGTGACCAATTGGGAACCCCTGGGTGGACCCGATGCACCAATTTCTCTCCATCTGCGTGATGCGCAATCTGGCATCGCTCAGGATCTGGAAGATCGGTTTTTGACAGCACCAAACGTCCAGCTGGCTCCTACTGCCCTCAGACATGACAGCAACCAGGCGCTTGCGGATGCAGTCGACCGAGATCCTTTCGGGCTTGGTATTGCAAGTTTCTCAGAGGTTGGAAACGCCAAACCGTTGGTTCTTTCCGGCCCTTGTGGATTTCAGCTAAGGGCCGCGCGGCGCAGCATAAAAACCGAAGACTATCCTCTAACCGCGCCGATGTTCCTCTACATGCCTGCGCGCCGTCTCCCAGCGCTTGCCCGCGATTTCCTCGCCTATACGCGCAGTGACACCGCGCAGATTGTTGTGCGTCGCGCTGGCTTTGTGGATCAGGCCGCCGAGGAAGTGGCAATTGACCTTCAGGGGAACCGTCTCGCCAATGCGATTACCGTGGCCGAAGACGCCGAGGCCCTTGGCGAGTTACGGCGCATGGGCGAAACCCTTAGCCGATTGCGACGCCTCAGCCTTTCCTTCCGATTTGAGCCGGGCGCAACACGACTGGATGCGCATTCGCGGTCAAACGTTGAGCAACTGGCACTCGCCCTGGCCACAGGTGTCTATAATGGCCGAGAATTGGTGTTCGTCGGTTTCTCAGATGGCGAGGGGGCATCCGCCGGTAATTTGAAAATCGCAGCCAAACGGGCAAACGCGGTGCGAGACGCTGTTGAACTTGCTGCGGAGGGCGGCGACCTGAGCCAAGTGAGCATCAAAACGGACGCTTTTGGTGAGGCGATGCCCATGGCCTGCGACACCACCGAATGGGGACGGCAGATCAACCGACGGGTCGAAATCTGGGTTCGCTAAAGCAACCCCTCAGATCTGAAGCTAATTTCGCAGGATTTCCCGATGACCAAATGGTCATGCAGCGTAATTCCCATAACTTGTGCAGCTTGGTTGATCTGGTCCGTCATTGCAATATCGGCCTGACTGGGGGTGGGATCCCCCGACGGGTGGTTGTGTACCAAGATCAAGGCGCTGGCATTTAGTTCGAGGCTACGTTTGATCACTTCGCGCGGATAGACCGGTACGTGGTCAACAGTGCCCTTGGCCTGCCTTTCGTCTGCAATAAGAATATTCTTCTTATCCAGAAACAGAATTCTAAATTCTTCTATTTCAGAGTGAGCCATTGTCGTTTGGCAATAAGACAACAAATCATCCCAACTTGAGACAATTGGCCTATTGAGCACCTTACCCTGAGCAAGCCGGTGTGCGGCGGCTTCAACTATCTTAAGTTCGGTGAGGACCGCGTCACCGACCCCCGGTATTTCAAGAAGTCGGGCGTTGGGCGCCGATAGGACATGATTGAAGTCTCCAAAAGTATCAATAAGTTCCCTCGCTAGAGGTTTAACATCTTTACGCGGGATACCGCGAAACAAAACAAGTTCCAGCAATTCATAATCCGGCAGTGCCTCGGCCCCGCCAACAAGAAACCTTTCCCGCAAACGTGCCCGATGATCACCAATGTAAGACGGCATCCTGGAATTACAGGGCCGAGGCTGGGCCGGTGTTTCATCGAAATCAAACAGCTGGCTCTGATAACTATTAAACCGTTTGTCACTCATCACAGCTTCACGCTGCTGGAAGGAAATTACCAAACCGTTAACGGGAATTATGACAAAAAAAGCCGCCCCAATCGAGGCGGCCTTCTAAGACATTTGCAAATTTTTAAGCGATTGGGATCGCGAATTTTTCTTGCAAACTATTTTGGGCAATTTTCTCCGGAAGAAAAACTTACCCTTTCATTGAATCCCAGAAATTTTTCACCGAACTGAAAAAGCTGCTGGATTCGGGATTGTTATCTTCCCCTAGGGCTTCAAACTCGCGCAGGAGTTCTTTTTGACGAGCGGTCAGATTCACAGGAGTCTCCACCGCCATTTCGATGAACATGTCTCCCGCGCCGCCGCCGCGCAGCGCAGGCATACCTTTGCCACGCAGACGCATCTGGCGCCCGGCCTGGCTACCGGCAGGGATCTTCACACGGCTTCGGCCACCATCAATGGTTGGAACCTCAATATCACCGCCAAGAGCCGCAACCGTCATCGAAACAGGAATCCGGCAATGGAGCTCGGTGCCTTCACGCTCAAAAATCTTATGCGCGTCAACTTCAATGAAGATATAGAGGTCGCCCGGAGGCCCACCGCGCATTCCGGCTTCACCTTCGCCCGCAAGGCGAATGCGCGTCCCGGTTTCAACACCAGCGGGGATATTCACGGAAAGAGCGCGCTCCTTCTGAACCCGGCCATTGCCGCCGCAGCTTTTGCAGGGATTCTTGATGATCTGGCCCAATCCCGAACAGGTTGGACAGGTGCGTTCGACCGTGAAGAACCCTTGAGTTGCACGAACCTTGCCCATTCCCGAACAGGTCGGACAGGTTGTCGGTTCGGCGCCACCTTCGGCACCAGATCCATCACAGGAATCACACTGAATCGAGGTCGGTACGTTGATGGTTTTCTGGATACCTGTGTAGGTCTCCTCAAGCGTGACCCGCAGGTTATAGCGTAGATCTGCCCCGCGCGTTGCACGCTGGCGTCCACCGCCGCCGCCACGGCCACCCCCCATAAAGTCGCCAAAGAGGTCATCAAAGACATCCGAGAACGCACTCGAAAAATCGCCCTGACCGCCAAAGCCACCACCGGGTCGACCGCCGCCGCCGCCCATGCCGCCTTCAAAGGCCGCATGTCCAAAACGGTCATAGGCTGCCTTTTTCTCGGCATCCTTCAGAACGTCATAGGCTTCGTTCACTTCTTTAAACTGTGCTTCGGCATCCGGGTTGTCCGAATTGCGGTCAGGGTGCAGTTCTTTGGCCTTCTTGCGATAGGCTTTTTTCAACTCATCCGCTGACGCGCCTTTGGCCGAGCCAAGCACATCATAGTAATCACGTTTGGACATATGTCCTCCTTTCCGCGGAACGGAAAAGGGCCGGTCCGGCAACCGGACCGGCCCCCGATCTTTGCGCTACCGCAGCTTAGCCACGCTTGTCGTCGCCAAGGTCTTCGAAATCGGCGTCTACAATATCGTCATCGCTGCTTTTTGCGGCGGCATCGACATCGTCTACTTCCGGCTCTTCACCTGCTTCGGCCTGCGCCTTGTAGATGGCTTCGCCCAGACGCATTGCAACTTCCTGAACGTTCTGGATACCGGACTTCAGCTTTTCAGCGTCAACACCGTCTTTTTCCAGATCGTCTTTCAGCGCAGCAACCGCCAGTTCAATGGCTTCAATGGTCGAAGGATCAACCTTGTCGCCGTGATCCTCGATCGATTTCTCGGTCGAGTGGACCAGGCTTTCCGCCTGGTTCTTGGCTTCAACCAGCTCTTTACGCGCCTTGTCTGCATCTGCGTTTTCTTCAGCTTCCTGAACCATACGCTCGATGTCGTCATCCGACAGACCGCCCGAGGCCTGAATGGTGATCTGCTGCTCTTTGCCGGTTGCCTTGTCTTTCGCGCCTACCGACACGATGCCGTTGGCGTCGATGTCGAAGGTTACTTCAATCTGAGGCATGCCACGCGGTGCAGGCGGGATATCTTCGAGGTTGAACTGGCCCAACATTTTGTTGTCGGCAGCCATTTCGCGCTCACCCTGGAACACACGGATGGTTACGGCGTTCTGGTTGTCTTCCGCGGTTGAGAACACCTGCGACTTTTTCGTCGGGATGGTGGTGTTGCGGTCGATCAGGCGGGTGAAGACACCGCCCAGAGTTTCGATACCCAGCGACAGAGGTGTCACATCGAGAAGAACAACGTCTTTAACGTCACCCTGCAGAACACCGGCCTGAATGGCCGCGCCCATGGCAACCACTTCGTCCGGGTTCACACCTTTGTGGGGCTCTTTACCGAAGAACTTGGTCACCTCTTCGATGACTTTGGGCATACGGGTCTGACCGCCAACCAAAACAACTTCGTCAATGTCTGCGGTAGTCAGGCCTGCGTCTTTCAAAGCCGCCTGGCAAGGTTTGATCGAATTCTTCACCAGATCGCCAACAAGGCTTTCCAGCTTTGCACGGGTCAGTTTCATCACCAGGTGCAGAGGGGCACCATTTGCGCCCATCGAGATGAACGGCTGGTTGATTTCAGTCTGGGTTGCGCTCGACAGTTCGATCTTGGCTTTTTCAGCAGCTTCTTTGAGACGCTGCAGCGCCATCTTGTCTTTGGTCAGGTCCGCGCCGTGTTCTTTTTTGAACTCTTTCGCCAAGTAGTTGACGATGCGCATGTCAAAGTCTTCACCACCCAGGAAGGTGTCACCGTTGGTCGATTTCACTTCGAACAGGCCATCATCGATTTCGAGGATGGTTACGTCGAAGGTACCGCCACCAAGGTCATAAACCGCGATGGTTTTGGTTTCGTCTTTGTCCAGACCATAGGCCAGCGCAGCCGCGGTCGGCTCGTTGATGATGCGCAGCACTTCGAGACCAGCAATTTTGCCGGCATCTTTGGTCGCCTGACGCTGAGCGTCGTTGAAGTAGGCCGGTACGGTGATAACCGCTTGGGTCACTTCATCGCCAAGATAGCTCTCAGCTGTTTCTTTCATTTTCTGCAGGGTGAAAGCCGAGATCTGGCTGGGCGAATATTTTTCACCGCGCGCCTGAACCCATGCGTCACCATTGCCGCCATCTACGATTTCGTAGGGCACGATGTCCTGGTCTTTGGTCACTTCGGCGTCGGTGGTGCGACGGCCGATCAGACGCTTTACCGCGAAAACAGTGTTTTCCGGGTTGGTCACAGCCTGGCGTTTCGCCGGCTGACCCACGAGACGCTCATCTTCGGTGAAGGCGACAATCGAGGGGGTGGTGCGAGCACCTTCCGCGTTTTCAATCACGCGAGCCTGGCTGCCATCCATAATTGCAACACAGGAGTTGGTAGTTCCAAGGTCGATACCAATAACTTTGGCCATACTTTCGATCCCTTTCTTAGTCAGGCGATGTCACGAGGCGGAGGACCCGTAGCGGCATCCAAGCCCCGCATTCGATGAACGCCGGAGCCGGCCGGGCCCGGCGCGTTCGGAGGGTATATAAGGAGCCATACCCCTCCCTGCAAGCTTTGCTGCGTGCGGTTTTGCAGGGAAATGTTTGGCCTTTGGTAAAGACAGGCTAGAAAAACGATATGTCACACACTCTCACAGCCAAAGGCTTTGCCCTTTTCCCCTATCACCTCGACAGGACCGCGCAAGAATCACTTGTATCTGATCTCCGTGAGGTCGTGCGCGCCGCCCCAATGTTTCACCCGGTTACGCCGCGAGGGCAGGCGATGTCGGTCAAAATGACAGCTGCGGGTGAGTTTGGTTGGATTAGTGACAAACAGGGATATCGATACCAGCCCCACCACCCACAAGGCACGGCATGGCCTCAAATTCCAGCCTCAATACTTACACTTTGGAACACACTCTCAGAATGCACGCGCGCACCGGAATGCTGTTTGATCAATTGGTATGGTGAAGGGGCCCGGATGGGCATGCACCAGGACAAAGACGAAACAGATTTCTCTTGTCCCGTTGTGTCCATCAGCCTCGGGGATGACGGGTTGTTTCGCATGGGGAACGTCGAACGAGGTGGAAAGACAGAATCAGTCTGGCTCAAATCTGGCGACATCGTGGTGATGGGCGGATCGGCGCGTCTGGCCCACCACGGGGTAGACCGAATCCGATTTGGCTCGTCTTCCCTGCTCACACAACACGGACGGATCAACATCACCCTTCGTGTTGTGACCTAGTCTTGAAGTTGACAACACCCTGTGAAGGTTCGCGCATCTGGCCCCGCAAGGAAGACGGTTGCATCAAATCCAAACTCACGATCCGACATGCCATCACTGCACTGCGTCTTTAACAAAACCATCGAAAGTTCATGACGCGCGCCCGACCCAAGCAAAGTCCACTTCCGCGTTTGTGACCAGGCTCCTTGAAACAGCCCAACGTGATAGGTTTCCCCGTCAAAATTGGAAGGCGTTTTCATTACCGCTTGTTGTCCCTGATAGATGTCCAGATCCCAAAACGGTTCTGTCCCATGGCAGACCAACCGTTGCGCATTACCTAGATTTCCGTCGTCACGCGACACGAGGTAGCTCAGCGAGGCCCACCCCGCCCGCTCTTCCACATTGACCAGCCCCCAATTCCCTTCGATGCGTATCACCTCGACGCCCTGTTGGTTTGGTTGAAGTGTGCCGACGATAGGGTGACTTCCGCCCGGTCCCGCACGTACGTTCAGAACGTCATCTGCGGCAACCCCCGACACGTCATGCAGTCGCGGCAGCTCTTCGGCGAAAACAGCGGTGGCAGAAACAAAAATCCAAATAATGATGGCACGCACCATGAGACCCTCCTGAAACATCAAGGACAGGCTAGCCGATCAGATCACATTCAGACAGTAAGGGCTTCCAGACCCGTCAGCGGCGTGCGCTCCAGGACTCAGAGGCATGTTTGCGGGTATAAAACTCACCCATCAATCCGATCATGATCAGAACCACCGACAGATAAAAGGCATACTCCCAGCTGGAATTGCGCGGGCTGTAGTCCACAAAGGCAAATCCGCGCGATTGATCGATTGTGTGAAACAAGGGGTTCCAGTCAAACATAGCCAGCATACTAGGCGGCAATGTATTGGCTACAAACATTTTCCCTGAGGCGATCATATTGGCACGCTGGTAGATCGTTGAAATGATCCCGACAGGTGTCGGGAACCAGGGTTTGGCCGCCAGAACAATCATCCCGATCGCCGCGCCTGAGAACCAGGACAGCAACACCATGCCAATGCAGGAAATCGGATCGTAGATGTCCTCCATCACATAGGGATTGAACCCCACATCATAGACGAACAGAATCGCAAACAGTGACAGAACCTGAATGTAGAGGGTGCTGACCATCGCCGATAGAATCGCGATCACCGTGTTCATCGGTGCGTGCTGCATCATCGGGCTCGCCGGGCCCTCTGACCCGGCAACGGCCCCCAAGGTTTTGGTATGCGTCATGAACAGGAAAACACCCGTCATGATATACACCATGAAGTCACCCCGAAGCGCGGCGCCCCTCACATTCAGCACGATGAACATGAAGTAGAAGGCCAGCACAAAAATGATGGTCTGCAACATGTTCATGAAAATGGCGATAAACGCGTTGCCGTGGCTTTTCCGGACAGAGCGCACAGAGTTGTGGTAGATCAACTCGGCGATAAAAAGCGCCGATCCAACTCGGGTCCGTGGCTTTCGGGACTCGAACATCATACTGCTCCGATGCACATCACGTCGGCGTTCTTGCCGTTCTGGTTGAACCGCACCATAAGGTGCCAAGGGTTTCAAATCAATAAAGCCGCATGAGTTCCGCGGCACAGAGGTGAGTTCACATGGATTATACCAAGCTAACGATCACAATGCGGCAGCTGGCCCTCGAGGCCGGCAATAAGATCATGGAGATCTACAACGCAGATGACTTTGACGTGAAGGTCAAATCTGACGATAGCCCGGTGACCGAAGCGGATGAAGCTGCAGACGCTCTGATCTCTGCGGGATTAAAAGCGGTGTTTCCTGACGTCGCCCTTGTCACCGAAGAACAATCCGACAGCCACGACATTTCTGCCTCAACGTTTTTGATTGTCGACCCACTGGATGGCACCAAGGAATTCATCAAACGGCGCGGCGATTTCACGGTGAATATTGCGTTTGTCGAAGACGGCGTACCGACCCGCGGCGTGGTTTATGCCCCTGCCCGCGAACGGATGTTTTACACCGACGCCAACGGCACATCTGTCGAAGAGAGCGGCCCGTTCGGCACCGAGCCCGGCGCCACTACACCGATTGCTGTGAGCACACCAAACAATGACGCCTTGATGATTGTCGCCTCTAAATCGCACCGCGATCAGGCAACCGAAGACTACATCAACAAATATGCCGTCAAAGATTCAAAAAGCGCAGGTTCGTCTTTGAAATTCTGCCTCGTTGCAACAGGCGAAGCCGACCTCTACCCACGTGTGGGCCGCACTATGGAATGGGACACCGCCGCGGGCCAGGCGGTGCTGCAGGGCGCTGGTGGACACGTGGTTCGATTTGATGACCATACACCGCTGGTCTATGGCAAAAACGGATTTGCCAATCCGTTTTTCATCGCGTTTGCCCCCGGTGTGTCTCTTAAAGCCTCCTAACATGCGCTCAGTCAGCATCGTCATTCCCAGCCGCAATCGACCACGCGAACTGATGCGATGTCTGACGGGGGTAGCGCAGCTTAGCTACCCCAAATTTGAAGTGATTGTGGTTGCGTGCCCCAAAGGGTGCGCCATCGCCAAAGCGCTCCCCAAAGCCGAGCACATCAAGATTTGCGCTTATGACGACACCAATCTGTCTGATGCGCGCAATCTTGGCATCGCCGAAGCTGCAGGCGACATTGTCGCGTTTCTGGATGATGATGCGGTCCCCGAACCTCAATGGCTGAACAATCTGGTTGATGCATTTGAAGACGGTGCAGATGCCGTTGGCGGCCCCTTGCTAACGGATGGTAGGGTCGTCTCAAGTTCAACGAACTCTCTTCTCGAGACAATCCATCAAATCGAACCAAGCGCGCGCTTGCATGGGGCGAATTTGGCCGTGCGACGCGACGTTCTCTCTGAGATGAATGGGTTTGATCCAGCGTTCCGTTTTCAGTTGAGTGTCGCAGATTTTCAAAAGCGTCTCGAACAATCAGGGCACGTCATTCGTCAGTCAACTCTGGCACAAGTGCATCATGACGCCGCTGAAAACGACATCAGACATGCGAACCAAGTGCCCAAAGATCTGTATGACGCTGGCTTTTCCGTTCAGATCTTCTCGCGCAAACACCTCCCAGCGCCAGAAGGAAAAGCCATATGGCATCGGTTCTGGGAGGCCCAACGCCGCAACCTGTTTCGCTGGGCACGCCGCCGCAAACTGAACGCTGGCGACATCTCATCGCTCATGCAGAGCCTTCAGTCAGGTGGCCGGGACGGCCTCAACCACCCGCTGGCACCGCCGCCGCAAATCGGGCGCAGATCTCCTTTTCTGGCTCACCCAAACAAGCCCAATCAAGAGCATCATGTTCTGGGCGGATGGATGTGGCAGGCATCGCGTTTGCGAAAAAAAGCCAATGCCCTGCGTAAATCTGGCGCTGTGGTCACTCTGGTATTGCTATCTCCCACATGGACGAGGCACAGCACCCATTTTTCAGACACGGGCATCTGGGAACAACGAGGTGGGCTCTTTGGTCAAAGTGAATTGGACGCAAAGAAAATCCAATTTTGGCGCGTCCGCGCCCGAATTCTATCCGAATGTGAGCGAGTAAAAGCCGTTCGCGGCGCGTATCATCAAGACTGAGGTTCGACGAAGGCTTACTGGCGCGAAAGGGGAAACAATTGTGATTTTAACCGCAAATTGTTCCACATCCTGCTAGAGACTTTGCAAACCTCGTGTCATAACGAGTCAGAAATTCAGGAGTGTCACCACATGCGTAAAAAGGTTACCAAGGCGATCTTTCCGGTTGCGGGTCTTGGCACACGGTTTCTTCCTGCAACAAAATCCGTGCCCAAAGAAATCATGACATTGGTCGATCGTCCGCTGGTGCAATATGCCATCGACGAGGCGCGGGCCGCCGGGATCAAAGAGTTCATCTTTGTCACTTCGCGCGGCAAAGGCGCGCTTGAGGATTACTTCGACCACGCCCCCCAGCTGGAGCAGGAGCTGCGCCGCAAAGGCAAAGATGAGCTGCTGAGCGCGCTGAAAAACACCAATATGGATTCCGGCGACATCGCCTATATCCGCCAGCACAAGGCCATGGGTCTGGGCCATGCGGTCTGGTGCGCGCGCCGCCTGGTGCACAATGAACCCTTTGCGGTGATCCTGCCCGATGATGTGATTGCCGCAGAAAAACCCTGTCTGCAGCAGATGGTTGAGGCCTATGAAGAGACCGGCGGCAATATGGTGGCGGCCATGGAGGTCGCGCCGGACAAAGCCCCAAGCTACGGCATCCTCGATGTGAACGAAGACATGGGATCCATGGTCTCGGTCAAAGGCATGGTCGAGAAACCTGCCCAGGACGAGGCGCCTTCAAATCTGGCGGTGATTGGTCGCTATATCCTCTCGCCGGACGTCTTCCGCCACCTCAACCGTATGAAGCAGGGCGCGGGTGGAGAGATCCAACTGACCGATGCCATCGCCCAGGAGATTGCCGAGAGCAAAGGGGTCTATGGCTACCGCTTCCGAGGCCAGCGCTTTGACTGTGGCTCAAAGGCCGGGTTCCTGCAGGCCACCGTGGCCTTTGGTCTGGCCCGGGAGGACCTGCGCGACGACCTTGAGGGTTACCTGCAAGAGGTCATGTCCGCCAGAAAAGCCGCGGAGTAAGCCCTCTTGAACCACGTTCTTGTCACGGGCGGGGCTGGCTATATCGGCAGCCACGCCTGCAAAGCGCTCAAGGCTGCGGGCTATATCCCTGTCACCTACGACAATCTGGTCACTGGCTGGCAGGACGCGGTGAAATTTGGCCCCTTTGAACAGGGTGACCTGAAGGATCGTGCCCGGCTGGATGAGGTCTTTGCCACATATAGCCCGGTTGCCGTTCTGCATTTTGCAGCCCTTAGTCAAGTGGGTGAGGCCATGGCCGAACCGGGCTTCTACTGGCGCAACAACGTTCTCGGCTCACTCACCCTGATCGAAGCCGCGACCGCCGCAGGCTGTCTCGATTTTGTCTTTTCCTCCACCTGCGCCACCTACGGCGAGCATGACAATCTGGTGCTGGACGAAAACACACCCCAGGAGCCGCTCAACGCCTATGGCGCCTCCAAACGCGCGGTGGAAAACATCCTGCGCGATTTTGAGGCCGCGCATGGGCTACGCCATGTGATCTTTCGCTATTTCAATGTGGCTGGGGCCGATCCTGAAGGTGATGTGGGCGAGCACCATCGACCTGAAACCCATCTGATCCCGGTGATGCTGGAGGCGATTGAGGGCACCCGCCCCGCGCTGACTCTGTTTGGCACCGATTACGACACCCCAGACGGCACCTGCATTCGCGACTATGTGCATGTCTGCGATCTGGTTGATGCGCATGTGCTTGGGCTGTCCTGGCTCAAAGACGGCAAAGGCAGCCGAGTGTTCAACCTTGGCACGGGCAAAGGGTTTTCCAACCGCGAAGTTATTCAAGCGGCGGGTGTAGTCACCAACAAGGCGGTCCCCCACACCGAAGGCCCCCGCCGCGCTGGCGATGCCACCAAACTGGTGTCAGGATCGGAGCGCGCCGAAGACGAGCTTGGCTGGAGCCCGCACAGATCCTCCATGCCCCAAATGATCAAAGACGCCTGGCACTGGCACAATGTCGGTCACTACGACAAATAGCCCGGCCCAGATGCCGCATATCTCCCCGCTGCAAAAGTACAAATTGCGGTGGAAGAGGCGGCGCTGGCTCTGGCGCGCCTTTCGCGCCCGACATGATCTCACACAGGTCACCCCGCTTAAATCCGCACATCGACCTGGTGCCTTGCTTGGATTTCTCTGTGTCCGCAATGAGATTGAGCGCATCGCACATGTGATCGAGTATTACCGCACTCGCGGTGTCGATCATTTTTATATTGTAGACAACGCCAGCGACGATGGAACTGCGGACTGGCTGAAAGCCGCCCTAGATGTCACGCTGTGGCATACTGAAGCCTCATATCGGGCCTCAAAGTTTGGGATTGACTGGATCAATTGGCTCCTGACCCGATATGGCCATGGCCACTGGTGCCTGACCGTCGATGCCGATGAGTTGCTGGTGTTTATGGGTGATGATCAGCGCAACATCCCAGACCTCACCCGGCACCTTGACGAAAAAAAACGCAGTGCTTTCGGGGCGCTGATGCTGGATCTCTACCCGCAAAGTTCGTTGGGAACTGCACCGGTCTCGTCAGATCCGCTCGAGATTTTAGATTGGTTTGACCCAGCGCCCTACCGCAGCCAGCGCCAGAGCCCCATGGGAAACCTTTGGGTGCAGGGCGGGCCGCGCGACCGTGTTTTCTTTTCAACGACCCCGCAAAAGGCCCCAACGCTCAACAAATTGCCTCTCGTGCGCTGGCGTCGTGGCATGGTTTACGTCAACTCGACACATGCCATGCTGCCTCGGCCTATGAACATGGCCTATGATGGGCCGGGAGGGGAGATCCCGTCGGGCGCCTTGTTGCACACCAAGTTTCTCCCCGAGATCGTTGATAAATCCGCACAGGAGCGCCATCGCGCACAACACTTCCATACACCTGCTGAGTTTGCGCATTACTACGATCAGATTGAGGCGGAACCAACACTCTGGCATCCAGAGTCCGTGCGATATCAATCGCCGAAACAACTGGCGGACCTGAGCCTCATCACGCCCTGTGACTGGGCTGAATAAACTACAATTTCTCCGTTAATTCAGCGAGTATTAATCTATTCTTTGCACTATACAGTGGATCGGGTACCCTTAAAAAAGCGCAACAGCGTGAGGCACACCCACACCACGAGCAGTCGGCGACGTTAGAGAACAAATATGGGTCTTTGGGATTCCTACCGGATGCGTCTCAGACGCAAGAGGTTACGGATACGCGCGTTTCGAAAACGCCGCGAATTGAAACCGGTCGCCAACCGCACCAAAGATATCCGCCCTAACGATCTGTTGCTGTTTTCCACCCAGCGCAATGAGGGCGTCCGGTTGCCCTGGTTCCTCGATTACTATCGCGCGATGGGAGTGAACCACTTCTTTTTTGTCGACAATGATAGCACCGACGGGTCACTCGATTACCTGTCACGGCAACCCGATGTGTCCGTTTGGACAACCCAAGCTGGTTACAAAAGCTCGCGGTATGGTGTCGACTGGATGAACTGGCTTCTGGCGAAATACGCTCATGGCCACTGGGCGCTGACCGTCGATCCAGACGAGCTGTTTCTCTACCCCTTTTGTGACACCCGGCCTCTCCGCGCCCTGACCGACTGGTTGGATGCCTGCTCGATCAAGACTTTTTCATCAATGCTGCTCGATGTTTATCCAAAAGGCCCCATCGGCGAGCAACCTTACCGTCCGGGACAAAACCCGCTTGAGATTGCCTCTTGGTTCGATGCCGGAAATTACACCATCACGCGCAATTGGAAGCACAACAATCTGTGGATCCAAGGCGGGCCGCGCGCGCGTGTCTTTTTCAAAGACGACCCCAAAAATGCACCTGCGTTGAACAAGATCCCTTTGGTCAAATGGGATCGCCGCTACACCTATGTCAGCTCAACACACAACCTGCTCCCGCGCGGCCTCAATCAGGTCTACGATGAATGGGGCGGTGAGAAAGCCAGCGGCATTCTGCTTCACACCAAGTTTCTAGATACCTTTGGCCAGAAAGCGGAAGAAGAACTGGCCCGCAAACAGCACTACGGCAACAGCCGCGAGTACATCGCCTATGCCGAAACGGTGCAGGACAATCCTGATCTATGGTGCAAATGGTCTGAAAAATACATCAACTGGCGCCAACTTGAGATCCTTGGCCTGATGTCCAAAGGAAACTGGGCATGAGCGTCGGGATTGTCATGCTGGTTCATACCGCACTTGATCGTGCGGAACAGGTCGCCCGTCACTGGGCCCGTGGCGGGTGCCCTGTGGTTATCCACGTGGACAAAAACGTCCCCACTGCCAGCTATGATCGCTTTGTAAAAAACCTCTCTGACACGCCAACAGTGCTTTTCTCGAAACGCTATCGGTGTGAATGGGGGAGCTGGGGCCTTGTGGCCGCAAGTCAGGATGCGGCGGAACTCTTACTCGATCAATTCGAAGAAGTCCGTCACGTTTACCTGTCCTCCGGCTCCTGTTTGCCCCTGCGCCCGGTCAGCGAACTCGTTGAATATCTTGAACAACGGCCCCGCACCGATTTCATAGAAAGCGCGACCACAGCAGATGTGCCCTGGACCGTTGGTGGCTTGGATCATGAGCGCTTTACACTGTTCTTCCCGTTTTCCTGGCGCAGGCACCGCTATCTGTTCGACAAATTTGTCGACCTTCAGCGCTGGCTTGGCCTGCGGCGTAAAATTCCCATGGGGGTTGTTCCGCATATGGGCAGCCAGTGGTGGTGCCTGACCCGGCAAACGTTGACGGCCATCTTGCAAGATCCGGAGCGCACCACATACGATCGTTACTTCAAACAGGTCTGGATTCCGGACGAAAGCTACTTTCAGACACTGGCACGGCTCTATTCCACGAATATCGAAAGCCGCTCATTGACGCTGTCAAAGTTCGATTTTCAGGGCAAGCCGCATATCTTTTATGACGACCATTTGCAGTTGCTCCGCCGGTCTGACTGCTTTGTGGCCCGCAAAATCTGGCCGCATGCCGATGGCCTCTATTCCGCCTTTCTGAAGGACCCGACCCGCGTCGTGTCGATGCAAGAACCCAACCCCGGAAAGATCGACCGCATCTTCGCCAAAGCTGTTGATCGCCGCACACGTGGTCGACCCGGCCTGTATATGCAAAGTCGCTTTCCACGCCATGGCTGGGAAAACGGGATGACCGCCGGAAAATATTCGGTGTTCCATGGGTTCTCAGAGCTTTTCCAAGATTTTGAGACCTGGCTGGGCCGTGCTACGGGCGCGCAGGTGCATGGTCACCTTTTTGCACCCGAGCGAGCCGAGTTCGCCGGTGCGCAATCGGTGATCAACGGGGCATTGTCCGACAACGCCGCGCTACGCGATGCCAACCCCAAGGGCTTCTTGTCCAACCTCATCTGGAACACACGCGGAGAGCGTCAGTGTTTTCAATACGGCCCCCACGACACTCCGGAAATCAACAAAGAAATGGCGCTTGATCCTAATGCTCAGATCAGTGTCATCTCTGGGGCCTGGGCGGTTCCGTTGTTCAAATCCAACACCAATTTTTCTGAAATTCGGGCCAAAGCCGCCCTGCTGCAAAAAGTAGAGAATACCTTTCTCACCGAACTGCGGAGCCCCTATGTGAAGGCACGGGTGCGCATCTGGACCATGTCCGAGTTCATTGAAGCGCCTATGGAGCCCCTTCAGGTGATCATTGATGAGATCGGCCAGAAAAGCCTGCGCCGTCTTGCAGAGGCCCCGAGGTTGGAGGATCTTGTCGGTTTTGGGCAATTCCTGCAGAACCTCAAGAACCAGGGGATGCACCCCTATCTCATGGGCGATTTTCCGGTTGACCCTGGGCCCCGGAACATGTCTCAAACTATCCGTAAACCTTATCTTATCAGAAAATAGGCCTTTGAAATGTCTGACCGTTTCGACTGTTTTGTCGTGTTTGCCGAAATGCGCACCGGGTCAAATTTTTTAGAGGCCAATCTCAATGCGTTTGACGGCCTCACCTGCCACGGCGAAGCTTTCAACCCCCTTTTCATTGGTTATCCCAATTCCGAAGACATTCTGGGCATCACTCAAGCCGAGCGTGACAAAGACCCTGCGCGCCTTCTAGGTCAAATTCGCAAAGCGACGCCCAATGGAATTGGAGGATTTCGCTACTTCCATGACCACGACCCACGCATTCTAAAGACGATGCTGACCGATCCGCGCGTGGCAAAAATTGTCCTCACGCGCAATCCGATCGACAGCTACGTCAGCTTGAAAATCGCTCAGGCCACCGGACAATGGAAACTGACCAACGTCAAACGTCGCAAAGATGGAAAAGCGCAATTTGATGCTGGTGAGTTTGATGAGCACATGAGCGCACTGCAGGAGTTTCAGATCACCATTCTGAACACCCTGCAATCCACTTCTCAGACCGCCTTCTATGTTGCCTACGAAGATCTGCAAAATCTTGAGGTCATGAATGGTCTCGGCCGGTGGTTGGGGGCGAAAAACGACCTCGAAAGCCTCGATAGCTCGTTGAAACGCCAAAACCCGCAGCCCATTGAGCAAAAGGTCGAGAATTTTGAGGAGATGGCTGTTTCCCTCGCGCGGCTTGATCAGTTCAACCTGACAAGGACGCCGAATTTTGAACCACGCCGTGGCCCTGTGGTTCCCAACTATATCGCTGGCGCCAAATCGCCGTTGGTTTATATGCCGATCAAATCGGGCCCAGAGGCAGCAGTGAAACAGTGGATGGCCGCACTGGATGGGGTTAGCCCCTCCGAGCTGGTGGGCAACTTCAGCCAGGGGTCTCTGCGCACCTGGAAACGCGAACGCCCCGGCCACCGCAGTTTCACTGTTATTCGCCATCCGCTTGCCCGCGCCCATGAGGCCTTTTGCGCCAAGATTTTGTACACTGGCGAGGGCACATACCCGGGTATTCGCAAAACCCTAAGACGCGCTTACAATCTGCCCCTCCCCGAGGGCGATCCGGGCGATGATTATGGCGTCAACACGCACCGCACGGCTTTTACTGGTTTCCTTTCCTGGGTAAAGGCCAATCTGTCCGGCCAAACCGGTATGCGGGTTGACGGCCACTGGGCGACACAAGCGCAATTCCTTCAGGGCATGAGCGAATTCACCCTGCCCGACATGGTGATCCGCGAAGAGGAAATGGCGGTCTATCTTCCCGCATTGGCTCTGCAGGTCGGACATGAAGCGCCTACTGACCCCTCAGCAGTCCCCAATCGGGCCCCGTTTTCTCTGGCCGAAATCTATGATGACCAAATCGAGTCACTGGCCAGAGCCGCGTATCAACGCGATTATGTCATGTTTGGATTCGATGACTGGGGATAGGCCTAAGCAACGCATCGCACCGGACAAAAAAAGAGGCGCTTAAGGCGCCTCTTCGTGTGTTACCCAAATGGGATTTACGCGGCTTGAACAGCCTCAGATTCAGTCAGGATGGTGTGCAGAGTCGCCGCATCTGGGTTGGCACGCAGCTTGGCACATAGGGTCGCCTCACGCAGGTTGCGCGATACAAGCGCCAAAGCCTTAAGGTGCGCAACCCCCGCTTCGCGCGGGGCGAACAAGCCAAACACCAAATCAACGGGCTGGCGGTCTACCGCATCAAAATCGATGGGTTTTTCCAGAAGAATAAACACGCCCGCAACCTCGTCCAGACCATCAAGCCGCGCGTGAGGCAAAGCTACACCATGCCCCACACCAGTTGGTCCAAGCGATTCCCGTTCCATCAAAGCCTCAACGACCAAGGCCGGATCGAGGTTATAAGCCCCGGCCGCCACATCAGCCATCTCGTGCAGCAACCGCTTTTTGCTCGAGGCTGCTGCAATAACTTTGATGGCCCCAGGATTGAGGAGATCAAGGAATTTCATGCTCTACCCATTACAGGCGTGTTTCGTTCAAACCCAGCAGGTTATGGATCAATCCAACCGATATTTCCATCTTCCCGCCGATACACGACGTTCACGCCTTCCTTTTTCTCATTACGGAACACAAGAACAGGAGCCCCTGCAAGTTCCATCTGCATTACAGCTTCGCCCACGGTCAAAGATGGAATCTTGGCTTCCATCTCGGCCACAATAATCGGCTGCAACGTTTCTGGCTCGGCCTCTTGAGACTCTGCCTCGCTAGCGAGGATATACGAGGACGCTTGGGAAATTTCAACGGGTTCTGTTCGATCCTTATGGTGATCCTTCAACCTACGCTTGTATCTGCGAAGCTGTTTGTCCAGCTTTTCAGCACAGAGATCGAAAGCTGCATAGATTTCAGTCGCATGTGCTTTGGCCGCCGCCGTTAGCCCTGTCGACAAATGGACGGTGGTTTCACAAACAAATTCATGCGCGCTTTTTGAAAAGGTAATCGTCGCATCGGTCGGTCGCTGAGAATACTTCTGTAACACCCCACCTAGCTCGTCTTTCACATGGGTCTGCAGAGCTTGACCAACATCAATATGCATTCCCGTGATCTGATAGCGCATGTGTTCATCCTTTTGTTTTTGGCAACATCGACATCCCACGGCCCAAAGGCCGCGCTGAGGTCAGTCGCGATTTAGGAAAGGTCCCAGGTTTCAGCTTGATCGAAGCACCCCCCGTCACCGAGGCGTTTGTCCGTCGTTCGTGCTGCGAACCAAAGTACCATGAGTCAATTGAGCCTCGTTCCGCGACGAGTGTCAATCGAAACTGGCATGAAAATTTCAGAGCTATCGAAAAAAATGACGCGAATGCGCATCAACCAAAGCGGAAGTTATCACCCAAGTATACTCGCCGCACATTCTCGTTTTGCACAACCTCTTCGGGCGTTCCGGACATCAACACCTGTCCGTCGTGCAGAATATACGCTCGGTCAACAATTTCGAGCGTCTCACGCACATTGTGGTCGGTGATCAACACACCAATGCCTCGGGTTTTGAGATCCGACACGAGGTGGCGGATATCTCCAACGCTGATGGGATCCACCCCGGCAAAGGGTTCATCTAATAAAAGGTACTTGGGGTCCGCCGCCAAAAGGCGCGCAATTTCAACGCGTCGCCGCTCGCCACCGGACAACGCCAGGGCCGGTGCACGACGCAGATGCTCAATGGAAAACTCGCCCAAAAGCTCTTCAAGGCGTTCCCGCCGACGATGTCGATCCGGCACCGCAATATCAAGAACCGCTCCGATATTGTCCTCAACAGACAACCCGCGAAATACCGACATCTCCTGCGGCAAATACCCGATTCCCAACCGCGCGCGTCGGTACATGGGAAGATAGGTCACATCCTGACCGTCAATCGCGACCTGCCCCCCTTCAGGGTTCACAAGCCCGGCGATGGCGTAAAAGGTTGTCGTTTTACCCGACCCATTCGGTCCCAGGAGCGCAACCACTTCGCCACGGTTCAATCGCATCGACACATCGCGTATAACCACACGCTTGCGATAGCTTTTGCGCAGATGATCAACGACAAGCCCGGCTTGCCCCTCAGTTACGGTCAAGTCAGCCAAAGTTACGGTTTCTCTTTATTCAAAACAGTGCGCACCCGGCCATTGAGCTGTGCGGTGCCATCACTCAAGTTTACGGTCATCCTCTGAGCCGCAAGAGCACTATTGCCCTGTGTCATAAGAACGTTACCGCTCATAACCACATTACCATCGGCCACATTGTAATCCGCACGCTCTGCCTCAGCCGCCTCTTCGCCACTCACCAGAGTAACACCGCCAGAGGCTTCGAACCGGTCAATCTGCCCGCCACCGGAGCTATACACCACCAAAACGCGCGGCGCAGAAAGCCGCATAGTGTCTTGCACAACAAGAACATTGCCCGAGTACAACGCTGTCCCGTCAGATTGGTTGATCGAAAGACTATCTGCAGTCACTTCAACCGGCGCCGACGTGTCCTGACTGCTGCCGCCAAAAGACACCTGAGCGCCCTGTGCCAGTGCAGTCACAGGCGCCATAAGACAAACAATCACCAATAGACGACGAAACATGTGGTCAACTTCCTTATTTCAGGGGCTGATATACCAGCTTTACCCCGTCCGTGAACAGTATTTGGGACGTCTCACCATTTTCTGAAGGCCCAATGCGCATTTTTCCGGCCTCGAGTGTCCCAGCTGGGCCTGTGGCCTGTACCGCGCCATGTGATTCAGCCTCGATTTTAGAAAGTGACGACGTCATTGCATTTGTAGTCATCACGTAGCCTACCGAACTCTCGATCCGCACCCCACCTGTCATCGTCAGCAGGTCGGAGCCATCTTCAACCGTAGCATTCAATGCATCTAGGAACATTCGCGACCCATCAACGAAATGAATACGCGCATCCAACTGATCTGCGATAATACTGCCATCGCTTTGGGGCCGTGCGGATTGCGCCATAAGAGTGACCCGGTCGCCAGCTTCGGTCAGGCTGGCGTAATAAGGCGCACCCACACCTTGCGCGACTGTGCCGTCTTGGTTCCGCGCAACTTCGACCTGAACCGGTGTCTCCAAACTGCTTCCCCCCGACAAGAGAAACATAGTGGACATCAAACCCAGCGCAGCCAGAGGTAAAATGACCTTTAGCCAAGCCACCATTTGAGAATATGCACCAACGGGTCGCGCCATAGTTTTCACCACTTACATGTGTGCAAAAATATCTGTGTCCGCCCAACCTTCAAGATCCAGCACCGCTCGGGTCGGGAGAAAGTCAAAACAGGCCTGCGCCAACGCGACGCGTCCTTCGCGGGCCAAACGGACATCAAGTACTTCGCGCAAACGGTGCAAATGCAACACATCGGAGGCTGCATAATCTTTCTGCGCCTCAGTCAATGTCTCAGCACCCCAATCACTAGATTGCTGCTGCTTGGAAATATCAACCCCCAGAAGATCTTGCGTCAAATTGCGAAGCCCATGGCGATCCGTATACGTGCGCACCATGCGGCTCGCGATTTTCGTGCAATAGACAGGTGCGGTCAGCGCACCAAAGGCATGATACATCGCGGCGATATCAAACCGCCCATAGTGGAATATCTTCAGAACATTGGGATCTGTCAGGAGACGCTCAAGATTGGGGGCCGAACTCTGCCCTTTCTTGATCTGAACCAGATGGGCGTCCCCGTTACCGGCTGAAAGCTGGACCAAACACAAACGGTCGCGATGTGGTACAAGCCCCATGGTTTCGCAATCAATCGCCACAACCCCACCGAGATCAAGGTCATCGGGCAGGTCCCCATCATGTAGGAAATTGGTCACGGGAAGCCCCTCGATCTGTCGTGCATGTGATACCGTCGCTCATATCTCGCACACCAGCAGCATACAACAGAAGGCGACCCACTTGCGTCAGTCTCAGCAGACCTCTGCCACAAGTCGAGGATCGATTCGCGATTTTTAGCTAAAAATTGGTTAACTTTGTGTCGAACCCAAAACAGACATCACGGAATGTTACAGGTTCGAACAATGTGACTTCTGCGGATTTCACCCAGAAAGTGTTCCCTCACTCACGACGACAGACGCAAAATCTCCCGTTATAATCCGTGAATATCTGAAGTTGTCATCGTCCTGGATGCCTCAGGTTCAATGGTAAACTGTTTCGATCATTCCAGCGCCGCACCACCGAATTGCCGGACAATTTTTACCTCTCGACCTCAGTATCCACACACCGGAAACAGTCAAGCGGATATCAGCCCGCGTTTGTTTCACGACGACGGGCAATCAGATTGCGGCAATTTTGCGACCGATCGTGAAAGCGGGGAAAACAAAGCGCGTCTGCTCACTTTGCACGAAGCCCCCCACCGAAGATGCACCAAACCCCAATGTTTTATGACTATTCCCCCTATGGTTGCATGCATTTCGCAGAGATGACGGGTGCATGGTGCACGGGCATAACCAAGTTGTAGCGTGTTTTAGACAAAGTTTTGCTTGATACGCTTCAAATCTGCACTTGGGGGTTTGGTGCATTCACTTGGGAATAATTGGTTCGTCTGCTGCTCTATAACCTGACTTAAAAATCGCTGTTCGACATCCTTCTTTTGGATTCACTCAGGCCGTCTAAATGCGCGCCTGATTACGGTTGAGTTGTGTTTGATCACGCTGTCGTACCGACCCGTCACAATTGGCTCGAGGGAGGTCGATATGCCAATGCACATACGCCAGCCGTTGCCAGCTGCGGCTCTTGATCGTCTGGTTGATCAAGCCGTCCATCAGAGCGCCGCACCCAGCACCTATCGGACCCATTTCAAACGTTGCCTTGATTTGGCTCTGGTCATCATTGCCGCCGTGCCGGTTCTAATCCTTGTCGCTGTGATTGCACTGCTGATTGCGTTTGACGGAAAGTCGCCGTTCTACGTGCAAAAACGCGTTGGACGGAATGGACGTACGTTTAACATGTGGAAGCTTCGGAGCATGGTCCCTGATGCGGATCACCTGCTCACCACCTATCTAGCTTCATCGCCAGCGGCCCGCATAGAATGGGACACCTACCAAAAGCTATCGCATGATCCGCGGATCACCCGTATCGGAGCCTTGATCCGCAAGACATCCATTGATGAACTTCCTCAACTCTGGAACGTGTTGATCGGTGATATGTCTCTTGTTGGGCCACGCCCTATGTTGCCGGAACAGCAAAAACTCTATCCTGGCACTGCCTATTATGCCATGCGCCCGGGCATCACCGGTTTTTGGCAAACCTCTGTGCGCAATGAATCGAGCTTTTCCGAGCGCGCGGCTTTTGACGCGGCTTACCTAACTGAATTGTCCTTTAAAACAGATGTCAAAACCCTGTTCAAAACCGTGCATGTGGTGCTGCGCGGGACAGGGTGCTAACGACCAACGGACACCGTTCCCTCAGTGTTCGTAGACCCCGCTTTATGCGGGGTCTTTTGTTTCTGCGGGTTTAGGGTGACTCTCCCCACACAAGAGGAGGCCACATGCCCAAGCTCACAACACTTGATCACCTTGTCTTAACCGTCACCGATATCACGCAGACATGCGCATTTTATCAAAGCATTCTCGGGATGTCCGCAGAACAGTTTACTCCAGCACAGGGAGTAAAGCGTTGGGCGCTGAAATTTGGCTCACAGAAGATAAACCTGCATCAAGTGGGGCAAGAGTTTGAACCAAAGGCAAATCGACCAACAGCAGGCAGCGCTGATCTGTGTTTTCTATCAGATACACCGCTGGACGTATGGCAGGCCCATTTCATCCAAAAGAATATCGTGATCGAAGAAGGCCCCGTACACCGCACCGGCGCAACAGGGCCCATTGTCTCGCTCTACATTCGTGACCCCGATCAAAATCTGATCGAGATTTCTGTTGGGGCTTAGGCCCGCTCGACCGCACGCCGAAGCCGTGCCATCAGGGCTTCGAGTGACTGAGCCGCGCGTTCATTGGTCAGGTGGCCTTCGTCGTCGAATTGACTAAACGATTGCGCCAGTTGAAATTCGCCACCAACCAGTAGACGTGGACTGAAGGGCATCAGGCTTTCCTGCGCCATCAAATGTCCACGTTCACCGCCTGAACGCCCAGCCGCCGCAGACATCACCACAACGGGTTTGTCCGCCCATGGGCTGCCCTCTGTGCGGCTGACCCAATCAAGCGCATTTTTTAGAACGCCTGAAATGCCACGATTGTATTCAGGGGTCACCACCAGAACCGCATCTGCGCTGGCGATCAGATCAGACAGCTCTTGGACTTCGGCCGGAATACCTTCCGCTTCAAGATCTCCGTCATAGAGCGGAAGCCTAAGATTCCCCTCAACAAATTCCGCAGGTGCAAAACGGCGTGCCGCCTCATGCATCAATTTGCGGTTGGTGGAGTCTTTGCGCAAGGCGCCGCTCAGGCCTACAAGTTTCAGGTCAGTCATTGGGTCTCTCCGTTTCGAGTTACCCGTAACTTACACTGTGGAAATGCCACGTAAACTCGCGGCACTTCCCATGGTTCTGTGCAAAAATGCACAGACTTACGCGTTGGGCAGGATCACAATCTCAACCCGGCGGTTCTGAGCTTTGCCCTCTGCTGTCAGATTGGAGGCAATCGGTTGATCCTCACCGCGGCCAATGACCTGCACGCGTCCATACGGAACACCTTCGGATAGAACCACATCAGCGACGGCCTGAGCACGACGCTGCGACAGGTTCAAGTTATAGGTTGCATCGCCATCGCTATCCGTATGACCAATCACCTGAACCGTTGTGTTGGGATAGGCCAGAAGGCTTTGACCAACATCGCGAATGTCTGGGTACAATCCAGGACGCAGCGAAGCACTGTCGGTAGCAAATAGAATGTCCTGAGACATCGTCACAATCAAACGATCGCCTGTATTGCGAATATCGGCATTGTTGCCCAACTGCTGGCGCAGCTCGGCCTCTTGTTTATCCAACTGATTGCCGATCAATCCGCCTGCGGCTGCGCCTGCCAGAGCGCCCGCAATGGTGGCGCGATTTTTGTCACCAGAATCGCCATCACTGATCAAACGCCCGGTCAGCGCGCCAATACCTGCACCAATCAACGCGCCCTGTTTGGCCTGACGGTTTGGATCGGCTTCGTCAAAAATAGGACCTGTCGTACATGCGGAAAGTCCAACTGCGGCCACGCAGGCCAGAAGAATCGGGGAAGTTGCCCGGATCATGATATGCCTCTTGATCATTTTGCCCCTATTGGTTGGGGCTTTTTGCTGCTGATATGCAATAACATGCGGGTTCATCCCCGAATTGTCACGGGGAAATGGGCAATCCCCCGCGCAGCTCACGCGGTTGTCGGCAAAGATTGGCGCAAAACGTCACGACGCTTCGGCGCGCGCAGATTCCCAAGCCAACATGGCGCGCTTGACCGGGACACCCCAATGATAGCCTCCAAGCCCCCCTGATTTCCGCAAGGCACGATGACAGGGGATAAGATAACTGATTGGATTGCGTCCCACCGCCGTTCCTACCGCGCGCACGGCACGTGGCTTACCAATTGCGCCGGCCAATTCAGAATAGCTTGTCACCTGCCCCGACGGGATCCGCATCAACGCCTCCCAGACTTTGAGCTGCATCGGCGTGCCTATCAAATACAGTGGCACCTCGCCTTCTGCTTTCACGCCATAGGCCGACAATACCCAAGGACGTAAAAACATTGGGTCTTCGACAAGATTGGCGTGAGGCCATCGGCCAAGCAGGTCTTCGAATGCGGCCTCTTCACCGGTTTCCGCTGCAAAGGCGATACCGCAAATCCCTTTGTCAGTACCAGCGACCAGGGACAATCCAAATGGGCTATCAAACCAGCCCCAGTAAATGGTTAGCCCAGCCCCCCCTTTGGCGTAGTCCCCCGGGCTCATGGCCTCCCACCGCAGAAAAAGATCGTGCAACCGCCCACCACCTGACAACCCCGCAGCATGTGCAGTTTCCAACGTTGAGAAACTACTCTCCAGCAATGCCTTGGCATGACCTAGGACGAGGTATTGTTGCAGCCGCTTCGGAGACACGCCTGCCCACTTTGTGAACATCCGCTGAAAATGGGCCTGGCTCATCCCAACGGCCTTAGCGAGATCATCCAGTGACGCCTGAGGGCCCAGATGATCTACCGCTTCAATAGCGCGCTTCATCACATGAAAATGATAGCTCTGATCTGCTTCTTCACTGCGCATGGTATCCCCATCTGTCGTCTGAGAAAAATTTAGCCTGCTGGCCTTATCAAGGCGATCCGATTTTTGCGCATTTCCTTGACTCACACGTCCATAACGCAACCAATAGGAGAATGGACCACAAAGCCTTTTTATCCCGCATCCCCCAGCCCCAAATGGCGCGCCTGACATTACGGTCAGATATTGCGGGGCTTCGTCATTTCATGGCCCACATCGGATTGATCCTGTGCCTTGGCACGCTCATCGCACTGCAGGTTCCGGGGTGGTGGCTGTTGCTTCCTGTGCAGGGCATTGCTTTGATATTCCTGTTCACCCTGGAACACGAAGCCACACATAAAACTCCCTTCGCGAATGAGCTTTTGAACGAGACCGTGGGGCGGCTCTGCGGAATCTTGATTATTCTACCGTTCGCGTGGTTCCGCTATTTTCATCTGGCGCATCATCGCTACACCAACCTTCCCGGAAAAGATCCGGAGTTGGCCGAGCCAAAACCCTCAACTTGGACGACGTGGGTCTGGCATGTTTCTGGCATACCGGTCTGGCGCGCGCAGATTAAACAGCTTTCCAACAATGCTCTGGGCCGTGATCAGGCCCACTACGTACCCCCTCGTGCCATCCCGCGCATCCAGAGCGAGGCACAGGGCATGATCGTCGTCTATGCGTTGGTAGCGGTCAGCTTGTTGGTAACGCCCCTGCTGTTTTGGGTCTGGCTGTTGCCACTTGTCTTGGGCCAACCCTTCTTACGTTTGTATCTTTTGGCGGAACACGGACGATGCCCCGAGGTCGCCAATATGTTCGACAACACACGCACCACATTTACCAATCGCATCGTGCGGTTTTTGGCTTGGAACATGCCCTATCACGTTGAACATCATGTGGCGCCGAACATTCCGTTTCATCAATTGCCCGAGTTTCACAAACTCACCAAAGCGCATCTCAACGAAACTGAAGATGGCTACGCCAAGTTCACTGCCAAATGGATGAGTGATCTATGACTTGCGGGATCAACGCCCACCGGGCATAGGGTTTGGCATGGCAAAACAGATGGATTACCCAACACTGCGCGAGATCTTCACGCGCTTTCAGGCGTCCGAGGCAGAACCCAAGGGCGAGCTGAATCACACCAATGCCTATACTCTGGTGGTGGCTGTCGCGCTTTCCGCGCAGGCAACAGACGCCGGAGTGAACAAGGCAACCGAAAAGCTGTTCCAGATTGCGGACACCCCGCAGAAAATGCTCGATCTGGGTGAAGAACAGGTGATCGAGCACATCAAGACAATTGGCCTTTTCCGTCAAAAGGCCAAAAATGTCATCAAAACCGCCCGCATTCTCGTCGAGAAATATGGTGGCGAAGTCCCCAACTCGCGGGCCGCGCTTGAAGGCTTGCCCGGTGTTGGTCGCAAAACTGCCAATGTGGTTTTGAACATGTGGTGGGGGCATCCTGCCCAAGCTGTGGACACCCATATCTTTCGCGTCGGCAATCGCTCGGGGATTTGTCCGGGCAAAGATGTGGTCGCGGTGGAACGTGCCATCGAAGATCACATCCCTGTAGATTTTCAACATCACGCACACCACTGGCTAATCCTGCACGGACGCTATATCTGTGTCGCCCGAAAACCGAAGTGCAAGGCGTGCATCATCAACGACCTTTGCCAGTTCGAGGAAAAGACCGAATGAAAAAGTATCAGGTTGTCGGCATCGGCAATGCTATCGTTGACGTGCTGACCCGCACCGAAGACACCTTTCTAGACCATATGGGCATTCAAAAAGGTATTATGCAGCTGGTCGAACGCGACCGGGCTGAGGTGCTCTATGGTGCCATGTCTGAGCGGGTCGAGGCTCCGGGTGGATCTGTGGCAAATACGCTGGCCGGTATCGGCAACCTTGGTCTGCGCACCGCTTTCATTGGGCGCGTCCATGACGACGCCTTGGGCCGGTTCTATGCGGAAGAGATGGAGAAAGACGGCACGGATTTCGTAAACTCTCCTGTTGCAGGTGGGGAACTGCCAACGTCGCGCAGCATGATTTTCGTCTCGCCTGACGGCGAGCGTTCAATGAACACCTATTTGGGCATTTCAGCCGAACTTGGTCCCGAAGATGTGTCTGAAGATGTCGCAAGCCAGTCGGAGATCATTTTCCTCGAAGGCTATCTCTTTGACAAAAACAAAGGCAAAGAGGCGTTTCTGCGTGCAGCGCGCAGCTGTCGCGCCGCAGGAGGCAAAGCCGGCATCGCGATTTCCGACCCCTTCTGTGTTGAACGTCACCGCGATGATTTCCTAAAGTTGATCGCCGAAGAGATGGATTTTGTCATCGGCAACGAAGAAGAAATCCGCTCGCTGTATCAGGACGAAAGTCTTGAAGCCGATCTGGCGCGCGTTGCTGAGGTCTGTCCTTTGGTTGTTTGCACCCGCTCAGGGGATGGTGTGACCATTATCAAGGATGGTGTTCGCACCGATATTTCCGTGACCAAAGTTGTACCGGTCGACGCCACCGGCGCAGGCGACCAATTCGCAGCGGGTTTCCTCTACGGCCTCGCAACCGGTGCAGATATGGAAACCGCCGGTCGCATGGGTTGCGTTGCAGCAGGCGAAGTGATCAGCCACATGGGGCCGCGCCCCGAGGCAAACATGCAGGCCTTGATGCGTCAGAACGGTCTTATGTGACGCCAGCTCAGCCATGAACCTTATCTGGGCCGCAGTTTCTTAACTGCGGCCCTTCTTTTTACGCGGGTTTCACGTTCATACTGTTGCGATTTCGCAGAGAACAACCCTAGCCTGTTAGGTATGTTCTAGTTTCAGGTTTCCATGGCACGGTATGTCATCCTCACAGACGAAGCAGGCTCGAAGGGACAGGCCCACCGGTTTGGTGTTCCTGAGCATCTGTTGGCTAGCACACGCCCAAGAAGTTGCTGTCCGGGTTTGTTGACCCTTGATCTCGACATGCATCAACTTCGTGAAGTCACGCGTGATAAGGATATTGTCGCAATTGCGCCGGTCATGCCGATCAGTCTGATAGCCCCGGTTGAGCCAACCAGCGCCACCCCTCCCGAAACTCCTAATGGCTGGCCCTCTCAGGCACTGAACTTACCAACTCGATGCGAGGCAACTGACTCGCCACCGATCGTGGCAATCCTCGACACAGGTCTAGACCAAGAACACCCGGCCTTTGATGGCACCCCGCTTGTGACACGTGATTTTGTAGGCACCGGGATGAAAGACATTCATGGGCATGGAACACACATCGCAGGCACGATTCTCGGAAAACCACTCGACGGGATATCTATTGGCCTTCTCCCCAACATCTCCGCAGGCGTCATCGCAAAGATCCTCAACTACACCGGACTTGGGGTCAGCCAGCATCTCTTTGAAGGTTTGCTTTGGGCTGCCGATCAAGCCTCTATCATCTGTACTTCGGTGTATTTTGACACCCAAAGACACATTCAGGATCTGATTCACAGTGGCTTACCCAGAACACAGGCCTTTGATGCAGCTCTCTCCGCAACCTACGCCAACCAAAACTTGTTGCGGTCACTCATCACCATGCTGCAACTCCCCGGACCCGGCCTTTTGGTATTTTCCGGAGCGGGGAACAGCTCTCGCAGGACCGGACCAGAACAGTACGAGACCGGTTCAATCGCGCCGATGTACAGTCCCGGTCTGCTGACCGTCGGCGCAGTGCGCTATGGGCCAGACGAAACACTATTGGGCACCCACTTTTCCAACACGGGTTCGAGTATGGTTGCTCCAGGGGAGAGTATTCTGTCCGCCGCCTCTGGCGGAGGGCTATGTCGCCTCAGCGGCACCTCGATGGCCGCAGCCTATGCGGCTGCAATGGCCACCCTGTGGTGGCAAACCATGCCAAATGTTCGGGCAAACCAGGTTGCGGAACAAATGCTATCTGCCTGCGACACCGCTCCTCTTTGTCGGCTTCTTGCGCCATACGATTACGGTGCAGGCCTGGTACAAGGCCCTGCTGCGGAGCAGGGTCACATTCCCAAACCCGCTAAAATCACATTGGCGGAACAGCCGTTTGCCCAAAGACCTGTCGCCTAGTGCGCCTCTGCCCAGTTTGCCCCCTGGCCTGCGTCCACAATCAGTGGCACATCCAACTTCACCACGGGATCCGCTGCCGTCTCCATCACCCTGCGAGCCGCTTCGATCAAAGGATCCACGGCATCCTCTGCCACTTCAAAGATAAGTTCATCGTGCACCTGAAGCAGCATTTTCGCGGGCAAGTCAGATATGGCGTCCGGCATCCGTACCATGGCCCGACGGATAATATCCGCTGCCGTTCCCTGAATCGGTGCGTTGATCGCCGCGCGTTTGGCAAAGCCTGCCTGAGGGCCCTTTGCACTGATCGACGGCGTGTGGATCACGCGACCAAACAGGGTTTCGACCCGATCATGTTCTTTCGCAAAGGCGACGGTATCATCCATATAGGTTTTGATACCGGGGAACCGCTCAAAATAGCGATCGATAAAGCCCTGCGCCTCAGCGCGGGGAATACGCAGGTTGCGCGCAAGGCCAAAGCCAGAAATGCCATAGATCACACCAAAGTTGATCGCCTTGGCCTGACGACGAATATCCGGCGTCATCTCATCAAGGGGCACATTGAACATCTCCGACGCGGTCATTGCGTGAATGTCCAATCCATCCCGGAAAGCCTGTTTCAGCGCGTCAATCCCGGCCATATGCGCCAGAATCCGCAATTCGATCTGGCTATAGTCGAGCGAGACAATCACCTTGCCCTCTGGCGCGACAAAAGCCTCGCGAATGCGCCGCCCTTCTTCACTGCGCACGGGGATGTTTTGCAGGTTCGGATCGGTCGAAGCCAAACGCCCAGTGTTGGCGCCGGCAATCGAATACGACGTATGTACGCGCCCGGTGTCGGGATTGATGTGATCCTGCAGGGCATCCGTGTAGGTCGACTTCAGTTTTTGCAGCTGCCGATAGTCGAGCACACGTGCCGCAAAATCGTGTTCCGTCGCAAGATCTTCCAACACATCTGCCGGGGTCGACCACTGACCTGTTTTGGTTTTCTTGCCGCCTTCCAGCGCCATGTCCTCGAACAGGATCTGACCGACCTGCGCCGGGCTCTGGACGTTAAACTCACGCCCCGCCAGTTCATGCAGTTCAGCCTCATGCCCAGCCATTTTCTGAGCAAAGGCATTGGACATGCGAGACAGGGTGTCACGATCAACCTTGATCCCCTCCATCTCCATCTTGGCCAAAACTGGCACAAGGGGTCGTTCGAGCCCTTCGTAAACCCGCGTCACCTTTTTCCGGTACAGCTGAGGTTTGAAGATCTGCCACAGGCGCAGCGTGATATCCGCGTCTTCCGCCGCATATTTCACCGCAACGGCAACCGGCACTTTGTCAAAGGTGATGGCGCTTTTGCCTGTACCCAGTAAGGATTTGATCGGAATGGGTTCGTGGTTCAGATAGCGATCCGACAGAGTGTCCATACCATGATTGTGCAAACCGCCATTCAACGCGTAGGACATCAGCATCGTGTCATCGATCGGAGCAACATTGATGCCATAGCGCGCAAACACCTTGGCATCATATTTCATATTCTGACCGATTTTGATCACGGAGGGGTCTTCCAGAAGCGGTTTCAACACCTCAAGCGCTGCGTTCAACGGCATCTGGCCCTCCGCCAGCTCATCAGATGCAAACAGGTCTTCGCCAGCCGAGGCTTTGTGGGTCAGTGGGATATAACAGGCTTTGCCCGCGTCGACACACAGAGAGATCCCGACAAGATCACAAATCATCTCATCAAGGCCGGTGGTTTCGGTATCAACAGCCACCCAGCCGCGCTCGCGCGCCTGCGCGATCCATCCCTTCAGCGCTTCAAGATCGCTGACACAGGTGTAGTTTTCCGGGTCGATCGGCGGCAATTCAGGTGCCGCCTCCTCCACAGGGGCAGAGGCCATGCTCTCGACAATGACCGGCGCATCTACGCCCATGATCCCGGCCATACGTTTGGTCAGGCTGCGGAACTCCATCTGTGACAGGAACCCCATCAATTCGTCCGCAACAGGGGCGCGGACTTCGAGATCATCGAGGCCAAAATCAAGCGTCATGCCACAATCAAGCTGAACCAGCTTTTTCGACAGCTCAATCTGGTCACGCTTTTCGATCAGGGTCTGGCGGCGTTTGGGCTGTTTAATCTCTTCGGCACGATCCAACAGCTCTTCCAAAGAGCCATATTCATTGATCAGCAAGGCCGCGGTTTTGATCCCGATACCCGGCGCCCCTGGCACGTTATCCACGCTGTCGCCCGCAAGCGCCTGCACATCGACCACACGCTCGGGACCAACCCCAAATTTCTCATGTACGCCCTCGCGATCGATGAGTTTATTTTTCATCGGATCAAGCATATCCACGCCGTCACCAACCAGCTGCATCAGATCTTTATCCGAGCTGACGATGGTCACTTTGCCACCGGCCTCACGCCCTAGACAGGCCAAGGTCGCCATAATGTCATCGGCCTCAAAACCCTCGACCTCATGGCAGGCAATGCCAAAGGCACGCGTGGCATCACGGGTCAGCGGGAATTGCGGGCGCAGATCTTCGGGCGCAGGCGGACGATTTGCTTTGTACTGATCATACAGGTCGTTCCTAAAGGATTTACCCGAGTGGTCAAAGATCACCGCGACATGGGTCGGCGCATCCGGCCCCGAATTGCCTTCGACATAGCGCTGCAACATGTTGCAGAACCCTGAAACAGCCCCAATCGGCAACCCATCGGATTTGCGGGTTAGCGGCGGCAATGCGTGATAAGCCCGGAAAATAAAGGCCGAGCCGTCGATCAAATGCAGGTGGCTACCCTTACCGAAGTCCATGGCCTGTTCTCCCTGTGTTCGCGGTCACGCCAACATGCCCGATGCACACAGAGATTGCCAGATGCCCAAGCAAACCTCTGGCCTGAATTCGGTTACACCACTCGACGATCGCCTGAAAACACACCATATTTTTCGCGCATATATGTGATACACGCCACGTTGGCCGCCAGCCGCCCATGCCCCTGCGTTTCCATCAGGTACAGGGGGTCGACGTCGCCAACTAGAGTTTCGTCAATCCACCTCTCCGTGAATTTCGATTTCTTTTTGGGCCCTGTCAGAACCACGTCATGACCATTCCGTTGATACATGCCAGACAGCCACACATCATCCACACTCCAAAGGATATCTGGGATGTCATAGGCCTCTCCTGTCAAGAAGTCCGGGCGGATCAGTACACCGCCAAACCCTTCGACGATATCATCGACAAAGGACATTTTACCAATGCCCCACTGACCCAGTGTAGCCGCCCTCAACAAGCGGTAGGTGAATTTCCTATTGTTTTTCTTAAACCATCTGGCTCGCATTTCCTGACCGGCGGACGGCAGACAATTCTCAGCGATGACGGAATTCGGATGATCTTGAGACTTGGATACTAGGCGAGACAACCAGTCTGGGTCATAGCATCGGTCATCGTCACAATAGACCAAACGAGCATCGCTTCCCCAATAGCGCATGACCGTCGGAAGTATCTTAGTAGCCGGTCCAAAATCGGTGTCTACAACATGAACATCGCACTCGGTTGGTAGACCCGACAGATCAATCTCCCCCAAATCCCTTCGACTGTAGACCTTCGGGATGTTCAGCTCGATCGTATCAGGTTTCAGATTTTGCGCTACGATGGAATCGATCGTGGCCTGCAAATACGGGACACGCGATGGGATCGTCGTCAAAGAAACAATGAGTTTGGGCATTATTGAGGGCATTTCGCAAAAAGGTTTGGGTCGCGATGATGGGTATAGCGTGCGCCACCTTTTTTCAACACTGCTCAATTTTGGGCTCAACTCATAATGGTGGTTTTATAAAGGTGCCGTTGTTCAACTCTTTAAAGGCCTGCCGCAGTTCAGCGCGGGTGTTCATCACAATTGGTCCATGCCAAGCCACGGGCTCCTGGATTGGGCGACCCGCCACCAGCAGAAACCGCACCCCGTCCGGCCCCGCCTGCACCGTCACCTCATCTCCGCTACCAAACCGCACCAGGGTGCGGTTGCCCGACATGTCACGAATGTTCAACTCTTGACCTGCAACTTCTTTTTCTACCCGCACGCCAACGGGATTGGCTGCATCGCGAAACCGACCTGCCCCTGCAAAGATATAAGCAAAGGCATTTGCCCGTGTATCAACCGGCAAGGTCTTTTTCACACCGGGGGGAACCGAGACATCCAAGTAGAGCGGATCTGCGGCAATCCCATCCACCGGTCCTGATTTTCCCCAAAAGTTGCCAGTGATGATTTTCACCTTTGTCCCGTCATCATCGATGATTTCAGGAATGTCGCTTCCTTGGATGTCCTGATACCGCGGTGCCGTCATCTTCAGAGACGAGGGCAAATTGGCCCAAAGCTGAAAGCCATGCATCCGTCCTTGGGCCGAACCGCGCGGCATTTCCTGATGCAGGATCCCGGACCCGGCGGTCATCCACTGCACCGACCCGGCTCCCAGAAGCCCCTGATTGCCCAGACTGTCACTATGCGCGACCTCACCGTCGAGCACATAAGTGATGGTCTCAATGCCGCGATGCGGATGCCAAGGAAATCCTTTTTCAAACTGTGCAGGATCGTCGTTGCGGAAATCATCCAACAACAGAAACGGATCGCTCGCCTCCGGCTCCCCAAAGCCAAAAGCACGATGCAGATGAACCCCAGCTCCTTCCAAAGTAGGCTGAGCCAGGCTTGTCGATGTCACGGGACGAAAGGTCATTGTGCGTCTCCTCGCAGTGTTGCGAGAAAACTAATTTGCACAGCCAAGCATGAAAACGCAGATTTGCGCACACACTTGGTGCAAAGGCTCAGACTTTGCCTTCGAAATCCTTGTGCACCAACTTGGCATCACAATAGGAACATTCAACAAACCCCACCTCTTGCGGAATCATCAGCCATACACGCGGATGACCCAGTGCACCTTCGCCGCCGTCACAGGCAACGCGATAGCTATCAACAATTTTTGTCTCAGGCGCCTCGATGGTCATGGCGTTGGTTCCCTTTCCTATGGCTTTGACCTATCAGCTTTATGATCCAACCCAGAGGCAGGAGCAAGCTTCCCCGTGACACAGGACGCAATCCGTATCAAAGACCTTCGCAAAACCTATTCTGGGGGCAAACAGGCGCTCAAAGGGGTCGATCTGAACGTGCCCGCAGGTTCGGTTTTTGGTCTATTGGGCCCAAATGGCGCCGGCAAATCGACAATGATCAACATCATGGCGGGTCTGGTGACAAAAACATCGGGCCAGGTCGATATCTGGGGCTGGGATCAGGACAAGAACCCACGCCAATCGCGCGCGGCCATCGGCGTCATGCCGCAGGAACTGAATCTCGACCCGTTTTTCACGCCGCGCGCCGCGTTGGAAGTTCAGGCCGGGCTTTATGGCGTCCCAAAGGCCCAGCGCCGCAGCGATGAAATCCTTGAGATGGTTGGCCTCACCGACAAAGCCGAGGCCTATGCCCGGACCCTTTCAGGCGGCATGCGTCGCCGACTGTTGCTAGCCAAAGCTTTGGTTCACCACCCGCAGATCCTTGTGCTGGACGAACCTACCGCTGGTGTGGACATCGAACTGCGTCAGATGTTGTGGGAAAATGTCCGCAAATTGAACCGCGACCGCGGCATGACCATCATTCTCACCACGCATTATCTCGAGGAAGCGGAAGAAATGTGTGATGAGATCGCGATTATCAATCACGGCGAAAAGGTCACTCAGCAAAGCACGCAAAGCATGCTCGGCCAGTTGGATGCCAAAACCATGGTCATCTTGCCCGAAACGCCCCCCGCGGCACTTCCTCATGCCGACGGTATCTCAGTCGACACCCGTGAAGACGGGGCGCTCGCCTTGACCTACCGCAGTTCAGAGACCTCCGCAGAAGACGTGCTTGCCTGCGTTCACGCTGCCGGTATTCGCATTCGGGACGTGCGGACAGAACAGGCTGATCTAGAGGATGTCTTCCTCTCGCTTACCAGCTCGCGTGCCTCCTAGAGGCCGGTTCAACTTAACAACAAGCTGTCGTGTGGGGCATTCCGCCCCTCACAGTATTGGCTCACGTCTCAACGCGGGCCAGCATACGTCCCAATGGGCGCCCCGCCAGAATATGCACATGGAGATGAGGCACTTCCTGAACACCATCTCGACCTGCATTGGCGATCATTCGGAAGCCATCGGCCTCAAGCCCCTCCATTTTGCACACCTCCCCAACGGCCCGGACATAATCCACAATCTCCGCCTCGCTGGCAGCCTGCGCAAAATGGTCAAAACACACGTAAGGCCCTTTTGGGATCACCAGAACATGGGTTGGCGCCTGGGGCTGGATATCCCGAAAGGCAAGGCTGTGGTCTGTCTCAAGCACCGTGTTGTTCGGAATTTCCCCCCGCAGGATTTTAGCAAAGATATTCTGGTCGTCGTAGCTATAGGCCATAGGTGTCCTCAATCTGAGAAAAGGTGGTCGAGATGCACGATATCACGCGCGGTGTCCTCTGACACGGTCAGGAACGCCGCAAGTGGACGTGCATTCACCTCATAGGAATCAATCTCTCGGATTCGATCATGGTGTGCGAAACCCGCATCGCGAATTCGGTCGCTCTCATGCACCAGATCGTTGCGCACCGTTGGCAAGAGGCGCTGAAGTGTTTCCGCCGGCGTACGCTCACCGGCCAGACCAACGCGCATCGCGTGACCAATCAGGTAATCGTCTGAAAAGTCGCACTCAATTTCGAGGATGCGGGTTGTCGACCGGTCTCGCCCAAAATCTTCCAAAAGATCCAGATTGGCCGGGTCCATGCAGACAATCAGTCGGTTGGTATCATAGTAATCAAACAGCATCCGCATCAGGGCTTTGCGGTGGCGGTGCCGTTTGCCCATTGTTGACTGAATCCCCCCGAGATCAGGCAGATCACAGCTGTCCTCATTAAACAGATATTCGATGCAGGGAATATTGGTCATATTGCGGATTCGGTCGAGCAACCGCTTGGCCACATGCCATTTCTTGCTAACAATGATCAGCATTTCGCGTTCGCGACCAAGCGAGCTTTCGGTTTCCCAAAACCGCGGCGCAAACCGTCGTCCGATCCTGCCCTTTTCAGACAGGAACTTATACAGCGACCGCCCTTCGTTCGAGATCTGAAAATACTGCCCCTCTGAGGAATACAACACGCCGAGCCTGCGGCGTAGCTCCGTTGCTTCTGGGCTCACCTTGCGCGCAAACAGGAAATCCTGACTGAGCAACATGTCGTAGTGATCGTTATAGAGCACAATCGGCATACCGTAGTCGGAGAACATCAGAAACGTCAGCGTCCGACTGTCAATTTCATGGGTCGGCACAAGATGGCGCACCAGTGTTTGAAAAAAGGTTTCATCCGGGATCCAAGTGGTCCGGAAAAACTTCATCACATCTGGTCTTTTGTGGGTGAAATCCAGAATCCACTCAACGGTCCGACGCCGCAGACACCACCACTGCGACCCGATCATGATCTCAAGATCATCCGGGATCGCCCGGCGCAGCCCGAGCTTTTTCTGCAACTCGAACATGGCGTAGAACCGGCGCTTCTGAATGCGTTCGTTGAACCAGTGGCGATATATCAGCCGCTCTTCCTTCCAGCCCGTCTTGATCCAGTCGGAATGGAAGTAGTCAAAGCTCTCGACATAGTCGCAGTCGCGCCGGTCCAGAAACTCATGCGCATATTCCGCCGATTTGATCGCCATACAATCGCCGGACAACATGTAAAAATGCGTCGCGCGTGGGAAAGCATCAATCGCGGATTGCACCGCGTTCAACGTGGCTTGAACAAGGCTCCACTCCCCCCAGCCACATTTGATCCGCTTTTGAGCAAAGGTGACATGATGGTTGTCCGCAAGGGCTGTCCGGATTTGATGGTAGGCCGCTTTCGGCGCGCTGGCGTCAAAATGGATCGCGATGTAGTCGCCTGCCGCCGTAAGACTGTTGGCCTGACGGATGATCGCGTCAGGGTCTTTGTGGCACAGCAATATAAAGGCAATTTTTGCCATTCAGGAAACCATCTGCCCTATTATTGTCTGATTGTTTATGTTGATAGAGGTGAACAGGCATTGAATAAACCTGCTTTCTTTGATTTTTTACGGGAAAGTTTGCGCCAGTAACAACAACATGGCGGACAGGACGGAGGCAGCGGGCATGGGGTTTCCAGGCACTTGGATGACCGAGAGCGAAAGTGTGGTGTATCGGGTTGTACCTAAGTGCGCCTGCTCGACCATCGGCCAGATCATGTATTATTCCGATCAGGGCGAATTCTTTGACGGCGATATTCACGATGCCAAACAGGGCATGCACAAATGGGCGTTGGAAAACAGCCAGCCCGCCATCAAGGCCAATGTGAAGACCCGCACCAGCTATGCCTTTACATGTGTGCGCAACCCCTACACGCGCATTCTGTCATCCTTCTTTGACAAGATCTGTGGCATCCAGCGCAATGGCCGCCGCTATCGTGGCAATCTTGTTCCACTGCTGATTCAGAAATACGGCATCGAGGTTGGCGGAGATGACGGTAAGCAAGAGTTTGACCAGATCCGCAGCTTTCGCCGTTTTCTCCTGTTTGCCCGTGACACCATTCGGTGGCGTCGGCCAATGGAGCCTGACATTCACTGGTCCGCCATGTCAGGTCATGTCAGCACCTTCATCGTGAATGGTGGGCGCTACAACAAAATCTTCTGGACCGAACAGTTCAACGACGGCATGCAGCAGGTTTTGGACAACATCCAGACGCCTCACGCCGTCGATCTTGCCGCGATTCCCCGTTTCAATGAATCCGAAGGCCACGGCCCCAAACGCGCGCATCCCGTCGAAGACTACTTCGACGACATGTCGATGCATCTGGTCTATGAGATCTACAAACGTGATTTCGATCTGTTCAAATATGATTTCGAGGACCCGTCCAACAAGATGCCCATCGGTGAGATCGATCTGGACGAGGTTCACGCCAAACTGGGGGACTAAGACCCCGCTTCTGACGGTGGGCCGGATTACGCGTCGGCCTGCATCAGCGGGAAAAACACCCCACTCGACCAAACTCCGATCTGTCCATCGTGTTCCACGGCCAGATCAACCATGCGGTAAAAGCTCTTGCGATCGATCCGCGCCTCTAAACCATGTCGCACCATGATATAGGGCGCAGGCTCACCTGATGCCTCGTCGATTTCGCAGCGGAACGGGGTATCCGTCGCAACAACCGCAACATCCCCAACGTTGGTTGCGAAACTCAGAACCTGCTCAATCCCGTCTCCGACCGCGTCAAAATCCACCGCGACAAAGGGGACATCTTCGACCTGAATGCCGACTTTTTCCACTGGCGTGACAAGATAATACATCCCATCCTCGATTTTTAGGATCGAAGCGAACAGCCGCACCATTTCGGGGCGACCAATCACGCCCCCTTCGTGGATCCAGGTTCCATCCCGTTTGATCTGAATATCCAGATCACCTGAAAAAGGTGGGTCCCACTCCTGCACCGGTGGCAGTTTCTTGCCACTTGCGGCCTTTGCCGCCGCTGCAAGGCCCTTTGCCGAAGGGGTCACGCGATTTTGTGCGCTCATTGCTTTTGCCATTTCCTGTCCACGCGATACACTCATACGCAAATGGTTTGATTGCAATGGAGAGTACGCATGACCGAGGCCGAAAATCTGGTCGCCGACATTGAGGCACTGGAAGAAAAACTGGCCGAGGCCAAGCGCTCGATCACTGCGCGGTTTATTGGACAAGAGCGCGTCGTGGATCTGGTGCTCTCTGCGCTATTGTGTGGTGGCCATGGCCTGCTGATTGGTCTGCCGGGCCTTGGCAAAACGCGTCTGGTCGAAACACTTTCAACCGTGATGGGCTTAAATGGCAATCGCGTCCAGTTTACCCCGGATCTAATGCCCGCCGATATTTTGGGATCCGAAGTTCTGGAAACCGGTGCGGATGGCAGCCGCGCGTTCAAATTCATCGAAGGCCCCATTTTCTGTCAGCTTTTGATGGCTGATGAAATCAACCGCGCTTCGCCACGAACCCAATCCGCGTTGCTACAGGCAATGCAGGAAAAAGTTGTCACCGTTGCCGGGGAAACCCGCGACCTTGATGCTCCGTTCCACGTCTTGGCCACGCAAAACCCCATTGAACAAGAGGGCACCTATCCCCTGCCCGAAGCGCAACTTGACCGTTTTCTCGTTCAGATCGACGTTGGTTATCCTGACCGCCAGACCGAACGCGATATTCTACTGGCCACCACCGGAATTAAAGAAGCTGAATCGCATCAGGTCTTTACCCCGGATGAGCTGATCGCAGCGCAGCAGTTGCTGCGCCGAATGCCAGTTGGCGACGCCGTAGTCGAAATGATCCTCGATTTGGTGCGTGCCTTCCGTCCTGACGATCCCGCCGCCTCGGACCGAGTGAAGGATCTTGTTGCCTGGGGGCCGGGCCCCCGCGCGGCTCAGGCCTTGATGATGACCGTGCGCGCCCGTGCGCTTTTGCAAGGGCGTCTGGCGCCCGCCCCCGAAGACGTGCTGGATATGGCCAAACCCGTTCTGACCCACCGCATGGCACTGACTTTTGCGGCACGGGCACGGGGCGAAGATCTTTCCGCCCTTATTGATGAAGTCGCTGGCCAGATGACCAATCGTGAGGCCGCCGCGTGAATGCAGAAGTCACCCAGCTCCGCCGCCGCGCTCAGGAAGAGGCAAGCCGCCTTCCTGCGCTTTTGGCGCGCGCCGAACAACTCGCAGGCACCGTTCTGTTGGGGGAGCACGGCCGACGTCGCGCCGGGCTGGGCGACGATTTCTGGCAATATCGCCCGCTGCAGGTTGGGGACAGCTATCGTCAAATTGACTGGCGTCGCTCCGCCCGTGGCGATGATCAATATGTCCGCGAACGTGAATGGCAGATTGCGCAAAGCGTCCAGATCTGGGTGGATCAAGGCGCATCCATGCGCTTTTCCGATGATAAGAACAGCCCAAGCAAAGCCGACCGCGCGCGCCTGACGGCCCTGGCCTGCGCGATCCTCCTTTTGAGGGGTGGTGAGCGCGTTGGGTTGACTGGATGGTCATTGCCGCCACAACGCGGCGAACGACAAATTGCCCGGTTGGCTGAGGCTTTGTCCCACGATGGCGACAGCGATTACGCCCCTCCGGAAGCGCGAGGGATGTTGCCTCATGCCAAGGCGATTTTCGTTTCAGATTTCCTCGGAGACCTCGCCCCGATAGAGGCTGCTTTGACCAAAGCGGCAGATCGTGGCGTGCGCGGGGTGCTGTTGCAGATCCTCACCCCCTCGGAAGAAGCTTTCCCATTTCGCGGACGCACTATTTTTGAAAGTGTCGGCAAATCCGTGACACATGAAACACTCAAAGCCTCAGATTTACGCGACCGCTATCTGACGCGGTTGGCAGAGCGCAAGGCGCGATTGGCGGATCTCTGTCGCCTGACCGGCTGGCAATATCAGTGCCACCACACAAACCAAAGCGCGCAATCCGCCCTGTTGTGGCTGTACCGCGCGCTTGATGGGGAACACGGATGACAGTGTTTGGTGTATTGGGCTTTTCCAGCCCCTGGCTGTTACTGGCGCTGGCCGCCTTGCCCATCTTGTGGATTATCCTCAGGGCCGTCCCTCCGTCGCCCGTGCGTCGGATGTTTCCCGGTGTGGTTCTTTTACTTGGCCTCAAAGATGAGGATCAGATCACCGATCGAACCCCTTGGTGGCTTCTGTTGCTACGCATGCTGGCGGTGGCTGCTGTTATCTTGGGCCTCGCTGGGCCCATTCTGAACCCTGAGCAGGATCAGGCCGGAGAGGGCACTGCGCCTTTGCTGATTGTCATGGATGCCAGCTGGGCCTCAGCCCCGGATTGGCGACTTCGACAAGACACATTGGAACGGCTGCTGAGCAAAGCAGGTCGTCAGCAACGCCCCGTCGCGCTTCTGCGATTGACCGATCCGCAACCCATGCCATTCACCACGGCCGATGTCTTACGCACGCGGTTGGGCGGCTTGCAGCCAGAGGCCTGGGAACCGTCTAACAATACCATTGCCCGCACCATCGGGGTTTTGCCCGAAGGTGATTTTGACAGTTATTGGCTTTCAGATGGAATCGCGCGCGAGACCCGCAAACCGCTGTTGGAGGCGCTTCAGAATCATGGCTCCGTTCGTGTTTTTGAAAGCCCGCGCAGCCCGGTTGTTCTTCTGCCTGCCGTTGCTGAGGATAATCTTCTCAAATTTACCGCATCGCGCCTGCGCCCCGGACCGTCACGAGAAATCACGCTGGCGGCACATGGCAAAGACCCTGCGGGCAACCCTGCGGTGCTGTTCCAAAGTCCAATTGCCTTCGAAAGCGGTGCGCTGACGGCAACAACCGATCTCAGCCTGCCTGCTGAGCTGCGCGCCCGCATCACGCGATTTGAACTGGCCGGACAACGCAGTGCCGGCGCTGTGACCCTGCCTGATGATAGTCTGCGCCGTCGCGAAATCGCCCTGATGGCGGGTCGGGAAGATCGCGAAGGGCTCGAACTGCTCTCGCCCCTGCACTATCTGCGCAAAGCCTTGGCCCCTACTGCCGATCTGCTGGAGGGCGCCCTTGAGACGGTGCTGCCTGCCAATCCCGATGTGATTGTGCTGGCCGATGTCGCGCGCCTTTCTGCGGGGGAAGAAGAGGCCATCACTGAGTGGCTCAACAAAGGTGGTCTGTTGCTGCGGTTTGCTGGCCCTCGTCTCGCCGCAAGTGATGTCAGCCGTTCGAATGAAGACCCCTTGATGCCGGTTCGTTTGCGCGCCGGAGGCCGGTCAGTTGGTGGTGCAATGAGCTGGGGGGAACCCAAAACTCTGGCCCCCTTCACAGAAGGCAGCCCCTTCGTTGGCCTGACATTCTCAGACGAGATTGTGGTCAACAGTCAGGTGGTGGCCCAGCCCGACCCGACATTGGCAGACCGCGTGGTGGCCCAGCTTTCTGATGGCACGCCTTTGGTCACACGCAAAACGGTCGGACAGGGGCAGGTCGTGTTGTTCCACGTCACGGCCAATGCGGAATGGTCGACGCTGCCTTTGTCTGGTTTGTTTGTGCAGATGCTTGAGCGTCTGGCCGTCTCTTCAACGTTGCAGCCCGAGGCCGACACCCTGGAGGGCACGACGTGGCAGCCTATCGCTGTGTTAGATGGGTTTGGCACCCTGGCCAACGGAGATACACTGCCTGGAGTGAATGGCACAGATCTGTTGACCGCGGAGCTTGGGCCGGATCTGCGCCCCGGACTATATCAGGGGGAAGATCGGACACTTGCGCGCAACACCATTTCCGCAGATCGCGAAATGACCCCTATGATTTGGCCAGATACCGTCCCCGTAGATGGCCTGTCCCGCCCACAAGAGCGGCCTTTGGCCGGATTTCTCCTCGGTTCGGCGATCGCCCTGCTTTTGGTGGATGTTCTGGCGGCGCTGGCCCTATCTGGACGTCTATTTTCTCCACGTGCTGCGGTGGTTCTTGTCGCATTTGCCCTGTCACCGCAGATGTCAGAGGCGCAGGATGACCTAGCCATCAGTGCAACCTCTGATGTCGTCTTTGCCCATGTGCTCACCGGCGATCAGCGACTTGATGACCTGTCGCATGCGGGTCTCAAAGGGCTGGCGCAGACGCTCTTCTTTCGCACATCCGTCGAACCTGCGGATCCTATGGGTGTCGATCTGGAACAGGATGAGCTTGCCTTTTTTCCGTTTCTGTATTGGCCCATTTCACCGGATCAACCCACGCCTTCACCTGAAGCCTATGCCAAGCTGAACGCCTACCTGCGCTCTGGCGGGCTCATTTTGTTTGATACCCGCGATGCCGATATCGCTGGATTTGGAACCAACACGGCCAATGGCCGTAAACTGCAAGAATTGGCCTTAGGTCTCGACATCCCACCGCTGGAACCGGTGCCCGAGGATCATGTACTGACCCGCGCTTTCTATCTTCTTCAAGATTTTCCCGGCCGCTATTCCGGTCGCGAAGTCTGGGTCGAAGCCGCCCCGCCAGACGCCGAATTGGTCGAGGGCATGCCGTTTCGCAATCTCAATGACAACGTCACGCCTATTGTAATCGGCGGCAACGACTGGGCCTCCGCCTGGGCCGTCGATGACAGGGGCATTCCGAGTGTACCGCTTGCACGCGGCTTTGCCGGTGAAAGGCAACGTGAGATTGCCTATCGCTTTGGCGTCAATCTGGTGATGCATGTGCTGACAGGTAACTACAAATCCGATCAGGTTCACGTGCCTGCTTTGCTTGATAGGTTGGGCCAATGACCGGACACTTCGTTTTTGACCCGCTTCTGCCTTGGGTGATTATTTTCGCTCTTGGCGCCTTGGCCGTTGTCGGTGTGGTTCTGGCTCTGTGGCGCGGCCTCTCGGGATGGGCACTTCGGCTTCTGGCGGGCGTGGTTCTTGTTGGTGCTTTGGCGCAACCTTCGTATCAGATCGAAGACACCGCACCGCTCAATGATATCGTTCTGATGATCGTCGACGAAAGCGCCTCGCAGCGGCTGGCTGAACGTGCGGGTGTGACCTCTGAGGCCGCAGAGACCTTGGTTGCAACGCTCGAAGCCCGTCCAAACACCGAAGTGCGTCGTATCCCCGTGGGCGATGGTGACGGAGATGCGGGCACTCAATTGATGTCAGCGCTGTCTGCCGCGCTGGCCGAGGAGCCCCGGGGACGGATCGCCGGGATCCTGCTGCTGTCAGATGGCCGATTGCATGATCTCGAACGCGCGCCCGACCTACCTGCGCCCTTGCACCTGTTTCTCACTGGAAAAGACACCGATTGGGACCGACGGCTAATCGTGCGCAATGCTCCGGCCTTTGCCATTCTGGGCGAAGAGGTCGAACTGACTCTGCGCATCGAAGATCAAGGCGCGGCACCCGGAGACCTGAGCAGTGACATCTTAATTTCCGTTGACGGTGAACCGCCGCAGCAGTTTTCGGTCCCTGTTGGGCAGGATCTGCACCTCCCCATCACGCTTCCGCATGGCGGCATGAATGTGATCCAATTTACCGTGCCCACCGCAGAAGGGGAACTGACGGACCGCAACAACACTGCTCTGGTCCAGATCAATGGCGTGCGCGACAGGTTGCGTGTTCTTCTTGTTTCCGGCGAACCCCACGCGGGCGGGCGCACATGGCGCAATTTGTTGAAATCTGACAGCTCGGTCGATCTGGTTCATTTCACCATTTTGCGACCACCTGAAAAACAGGACGGCGTACCAGTGGATGAGCTTTCGCTGATCGCCTTCCCCACTCGTGAGCTCTTTTTGGAAAAGATCGAAGATTTCGATCTGATCATTTTTGACCGCTACAAACGCCGCGGCATTCTGCCGTCGATCTATCTCGACAATGTTCGCAACTATGTCGAACAGGGCGGGGCGGTTCTGGTGGCGGCAGGTCCTGATTTTGCCAGCGCCGATTCAATCTATCGCTCGCCCCTGGCCGAAGTCTTGCCCGCAGAACCTACCGCACGTGTAGTCGAAGAGGGCTTTCGCCCCACGGTGACAGACCTGGGCCAACGTCATCCGGTCACCTCGGGATTGACCGGCGCAGAGACCTGGGGACGTTGGCTACGTCAGATCGAAGTGGAACCCCGCAGCGGTCAGACCGTCATGCAGGGGATCGACAAACGCCCGCTTCTGGTTCTGGATCGTGTTGGTGAAGGCCGCGTTGCGCTTTTGGCCTCAGATCACGCGTGGCTCTGGTCGCGTGGTTATGAAGGTGGCGGACCTCAGCTTGAGCTTTTGCGCCGTCTGGCGCATTGGATGATGAAAGAACCAGAGCTTGAGGAAGAGGCGCTTTGGGCAGAGGCCGCAGGTCAGACCCTTCGGGTGATCCGCCGCACTCTTGCCGTAGACGCCGCACCGATCACCATCACACATCCAGACGGAACCTCTCATGAGATCACGCTAAGCGAGGTAAGCCCTGGGCGGTTCGAAGCCACCTATGACGGCCCGGAAATTGGCCTTTATCGTTTGAGCGATGGTGATTTAAGCGCGGTAATTGGATTAGGCCCGGCTGCCCCGCGAGAATTCGAGGAGACCATCGCAAGTGCCGAGGCTCTCACACCGTTGATCGAAACGTGGCGTGGCGGGGCATTGCGAGTGGAAGAGGGTCTGCCAAACATCCGCAACATTCGCGCCGGCCGACCGGCGGCGGGGCGGGGTTGGATTGGGCTAACACCTCGGAATGCTTCGGAAACTCTGGATGTGCGCCAGACCCCGCTTCTGCCATCTTGGCTGGTGCTGGTTCTGGCGTCTCTCATGATTATCGGGGCCTGGTTGCGAGAGGGCCGCTCGGCCTAGGGCAGATCAAAAACCACTGCCTCCTCAGACCAACCATCAACTGAGTCTTTGCCCCGTACCAGAACCTGTGTTGCACTGTCTGGAACAGCGATACCACTCTGCGACCGTGTAAAGGGCTGCTCATTCACGTGAGGATGCGCCAGAACCCGTGTTCCCAGAACCGTTCCGTCCAAGGCCTCAACACGCCAGCCGTCCGCATAGTGATCCCAGCCCGTATCCGGATGAGACAGGGTCACGGAAAACCGCCATGTTCCGCCGCTTGGACTGGCCATGACATCAACTATTTGCGGTGGATCGGCCTGCAGGCCGGTAGCCGCGAATACAAACAGTAAAAAATATCTCATGGCCGCATCATACCACGCGCTCAGTTTGTCGAAGTCACATCCGCTTGAGCCGGCGTCCGCAGATTGTCATCACACACATCCAAAAGAACACGGCGGGATTGCGAGGCAAACTCTCTGCGCAAAATCACCCCAAGCGTGAACACCACCGCGACAATCAATGCCCAACCACCGGCCAACCACGCCGTCGCAGCGATGCCGAAATAGACCGAGCGTAAACCGCGATTATATGAGCGCGCACCCGCTATGTTGATCGCTGCAGCTTTCATCGCACGTGGCTCGGCAGATGGATGGTCCGGGTCGTTGGGTACAGCCGCCATCAATACAGAACAGTAGCCAAACAGCCGATGCGACCAGACGAATTTCAAAAAGGCGTTGGTTGCAAACCCCAACATGACGATCAGCTTGATCTCCCAGACAACGTCCGGCGCCGCCGCTTGGGTTAGGTCCTTGGCCAATCCACTGACCAATTCGGCATTCCCCAGCAGCGCCATGCCACCACCAATGGCGATCATGCTGGCCGAGGCGAAGAACGCCGTGCCCTGACGCAGGCTTGTGACGATCTGACTGTCAAAAATACGGGGATCGCGCGTGACAAAGACCAACATCCACTCTCGCCGGTACTGAGCCATCAAATTCGACGTCGATGGCCGCGCAGCCGGGGCATTTTCGATCATCAGCGTACAGGCAATCCAGCAGAGCAGCAGCAGCCCGACCGCCGAGGCATCAAGTAACGTGAAGGGTGTAATGAGGTCAGCGAAGGTCATCAGAAGGGTTTGACCACCACAACCCAAAGGATCGCAATGGCGCCTAACACGCTCACTTCATTGAAGATGCGTAGAAACACATCACTTTCGCGGAACTCGCCTTTGCGCGCACGCAGCACCAGTTTGCCAATCCACACATAATGCGCCGCCAAAAGCGCCACCAAGGTCAATTTCAGATGTACCCAAGCAGGCCATCCCCAGTCCCAGGCCAAGACCAAGCCTGTGCCCAGCGCAATGACAGCAAGGCCGGCAGAAAACCGATACAGTCTGACGGTGAGATCCCCCAGCGGGCCAAATTCCCCCAAACGATCCCACTCGCGTTTCCAGTAGATCAACGCACGAGGGACGGCGAAGATCGACGTCATCCAGCCCATCACGCAAAGAAGATGTATGATTTTAACCCAGTCCATGGCGCTAGATGACCTGTTTGCCCGTGCCTTGGCAAGCCGCCAACATATCGCATGAGAAAATCAGGACTCGCATTTTCGGAATTTTGGTTATATAAAATGACCAATTCATGGAGGACCCTTGATGGACATGCCAAACCCCAGCGCCAGCGTTATTGGTCGCAAGGCACGTATTGTCGAACGTTTACAAATCGTTCTACCAAAAGATTCCGTCATCTCGGACGAGGCGGAAACACGCGCCTATGAGTGTGACGCCTTGACCGCTTATCGGTGCCCTCCATTGGCGGCTGTGTTGCCCCGCACCACACAAGAGGTCGCAGAGGTGCTGCGCATCTGTCACCAAGAGGGTGTACCTGTTGTGCCACGTGGTGCGGGAACCTCTCTGGCCGGGGGCTCATTGCCTACTGCCGATTCCATCATCTTGGGCGTTTCGCGCATGACGCAGGTGCTTGAAGCGGATTATGACAACCGCTTTGTGCGGATCCAGACCGGTCGGACCAACCTCTCGGTCACCGGCGCCGTGGAAGAGGAAGACTTTTTCTACGCCCCTGACCCATCCTCACAATTGGCCTGTGCCATCGCGGGCAATATCGCCATGAACTCAGGTGGCGCGCATTGCCTGAAGTATGGCGTAACCACCAACAATCTGCTGGGGGTCACCATGGTTCAGATGGATGGCACCATCGTAGAAATCGGCGGCGCGCATCTGGATCCCGGCGGATTGGATTTGCTTGGGGTCATCTGTGGATCGGAGGGCCAGCTGGGTGTTGTGACCGAAGCGACCCTACGGATCTTGCGCAAACCCGAAGGGGCCCGCCCGGTTTTGATGGGCTTTGACAGTAACGAGGTCGCAGGCACCTGCGTCTCCGACATCATCAAAGCGGGCATTTTACCTGTCGCAATCGAGTTCATGGACCGCCCCTGTATCGAAGCCTGCGAAGCTTTCGCCAAGGCGGGCTATCCCATGTGCGAAGCGCTTTTGATCGTTGAGGTTGAGGGCAGCGAAGCAGAAATCCAGGAACAGCTAGCCTTGATCCTGGAGATTGCAAAACGCCACAACCCTGTCGAGCTACGAGAAGCGAAAGACGCCGATGAGGCCGGGCGCATCTGGCTCGGCCGTAAGTCCGCCTTTGGGGCTATGGGCCAGATCAATGACTATATGTGTCTGGATGGCACAATCCCGGTCTCAGAACTGTCCTACGTTCTGCGCCGCATTGGTGAGCTGTCCAAACATTATGGCCTAGGCGTCGCCAATGTTTTCCACGCCGGTGACGGCAATATGCACCCGCTGATCCTGTTTGATGCCAACAAGCCCGGCGATCTCGAACTCTGTGAGGCGTTCGGAGCCGATATCCTAAGGCTTTGTGTCGAAGTGGGTGGCTGTTTGACCGGCGAACATGGTGTGGGCATCGAAAAACGGGATCTAATGCTGGATCAATACGCCCCGGAAGATCTGAACGCGCAGATGTGCGTGAAGGATGTGTTTGATCCCCAGTGGCTTTTGAACCCCGCCAAAGTCTTTCCACTGACATCATCTGAAAGCCGCCGCCATGCCGCGGAATAAGGCGCTCCCCCGGGACAAATTCGAAGAGTACACACATGAGACCTGAGAGTGAGGCCGAGCTGGCCGAGATGATCAAAACGGCGGATGGGCCGCTGAGTATCCGCGGTGGCGCCACTCGCGGAGTGCTGACTGAAGGAACACCGATTGAGACCGGCGGCCTGTCCGGCATCAGCCTTTATGATCCCGGCGCGTTGACACTTGTGGTCAAGGCTGGCACCCCTTTGGCCGACATTGAAACAGCACTTGATGCCGAGGGCCAGCGGCTCCCCTTTGAACCGATGGACCATCGTGGCCTGCTGGGCACCTCTGGCGCTCCAACCATTGGCGGTATCGCCGCCGGAAACATCAGCGGCCCGCGCCGGATCCAGGCCGGAGCCTGCCGCGATCTGATGTTAGGCGTTCGGCTTGTGGATGGGCAGGGCACCGTTGTGAAAAACGGGGGTCGTGTGATGAAAAACGTCACAGGCTACGATCTGGTCAAATTGATGGCCGGTAGCTGGGGAAGCCTTGGTGCGCTGACCGAAGTCAGCTTCAAGGTTCTGCCCACACCCGAAGCCACCGCGACCGTGATCCTCACCGGTCTAAGTGACGACGACGCGGTTTCCGCGATGTCCAAAGCCCTTGGTTCCCCATTTGATGTCACTGGCGCGGCACATATCTCTGAAACAGACCCAGCAGATGCGAAAACCATGATCCGCATCGAGGGGTTTGAGGGGTCCGTCGCCTATCGCGCGGGCAAGCTGCGCGACCTCTTCAAGGCACAAGACGTGACGGTTGAAACCGATCCCACACAATGCGCTGCACTCTGGTCCGCCATTCGCGATGTTGAGCCGTTACAGGATCGCACTGGCGATGTCTGGAAAGTGTCCTGCAAACCCTCGGACGGACCAGAGCTGGCACGACGACTGCAAGCTGAGGCTGTCATGTATGACTGGGGGGGCGGGTTGATCTGGGCATGTCTCCCTGAGGGAACAGATGCTCGTACCCGGCTTGGCGCCTTTGGCGGACATGCCACATTGGTGCGAGGAACAGCAAAAACACCTCGTTTTCATCCCGAACCCGCGGTTTTGGCCACACTTTCGCAAGGGTTGCGGGATAAATTCGACCCTAGGGGAATACTGAACCCAAGGGTTATGACCGGATGAACCAGACTGTCGTTCTCACTTTCATTGCAATCTTTGCAATTGGCCCGGCGCTTTGCGCTGTGCTGATGCGTCTGCCTGCGCGCAAAAATGCGTTGATGGCCCTTGCGATGATGGTGGTTGCGGCAACATTCGCAGCGCTTTGGCTAAACGGGGTTTCGCCCCTTGCCACCTTAAGCGCTCTGTGGATGGGTTGGATCTGTGGGGTTGCGATGTTTGCGCTGGCACTCTGTCGGCGATTTTATCATCCGCAAACGCAGCGTGGGATCACCATCATGGCTTTGATGGCGACCACGCTCCCTTGGTTCGGCCTGGCTACAGCTTTGACATTGACCTGAGGCTCACTTGCCCAGGCATCTGACAGGAACCCCATCAGCATACAGGCCCTACGGTCTCGTGTGCGACAGGAAGGCTTGCTTGCCATGCAGACGCATTTCACCGAAGACCAGCTGAAAGATCCCGGCATTGAACGCGCAAATGAGATTTTGCGTTCCTGCGTGCATTGCGGATTTTGCACCGCAACTTGCCCGACCTATCAGGTGCTTGGGGATGAGTTGGATAGCCCGCGCGGGCGGATCTATCAGATCAAGGATATGCTTGAGAATGAGCGTGTTCCCGATGAGAAAACGGTCAAACATGTTGACCGCTGCCTGTCCTGTCTGGCCTGTATGACCACCTGTCCGTCAGGTGTCCATTACATGCATCTGGTCGATCATGCCCGCGAGTACATTGAAAACAATTACAAACGCCCCTTCACCGATCGCGCATTACGCTGGGTATTGGCGCAAATCCTGCCTTATCCAACACGCTTTCGTCTCGCGCTTCTGGCGGCCAAAATTGGGCGACCCTTTGCCTTTATGATGCCCGATGACCGGCTCAAGGCCATGTTGGAAATGGCCCCGAAACATATCCCGCCGGTCAGCCGTAATGATGATCCCCAGAGCTTTGCCCCGGTGGAACCGCGCAAAAAGCGCGTGGTCCTGATGACCGGATGTGCGCAAAAGGCCCTCAACACCGATATCAACGATGCCACCATTCGGCTGCTCACCCGTCTCGGCTGCGAGGTCGTCATTCCCGAGGGAGCCGGGTGTTGCGGGGCCCTGACGCACCATATGGGCAAAACCGACCAAAGCCATGCCAGCGCTGCGGCCAACATTCAGACCTGGGCCGGTGAAATGGATGGTAAGGGACTGGACGCTATCGTGATCAACACCAGTGGCTGTGGCACCACGGTGAAAGACTATGGCTATATGTTCCGCAATGACCCACTGGCCAAAGATGCAGAACGTGTCTCAGAAATTGCCATGGATATCAGTGAGCTGCTGGTAAAACTCGACATCCCCAAGGGGGAGCAGAAGGGCATCAAAGTCGCCTATCACGCCGCCTGTTCGCTTCAGCATGGTCAGAAGATCAAAACCCACCCCAAAGATCTATTGAAAACCGTCGGGTTCAAAGTGGTCGAGCCAGAGAATAGCCACCTGTGCTGTGGATCGGCAGGTACCTACAACCTCATGCAGCCGACAATTTCCAAAGAACTGAAAGCACGCAAAGTCGAAACGTTAGAGGCCAAAACCCCCGATATTATCGCCGCAGGTAACATTGGGTGTATGATGCAGATCGGCTCGGGAACAGAGGTGCCGATTGTGCATACCGTTGAACTTCTGGACTGGGCCACAGGTGGACCGAAACCTCCCGCACTGGGATAAGCTTAAAATTTAAATTACCCTTTGCCCTAATATTGCCGCAACACGAGGCTAAGGCTTGGGCAAAGGGGGCGCGCGCGTGCGGATTTTTCTGACCTTTATTTTGGTTCTTTGTGGAAACTTTGCATCGGCGCAGGGCCTATTTTCCTTGGGCAGCGTCGAAGATGGCCGCAAATGGGAAGCTGTTGGCCGGTTGGAAATTGCCGGTGAGACCTTTTGCACCGGCGCCCTGATCGAACCAACATTGGTTCTAACCGCCGCACATTGTTTGTTTGATGCCCAAACCGGTGCCCCGGTCAAGGTGGACGATATCCAGTTCCTGGCCGGGTGGCGCAATGGCCGGGCCTCGGCCTATCGACGTGTACGCGCTGCGGTGGCGCACCCGGATTACCAATTCTCTGGCCCCTCTAACACCGATCGCATTCGCAACGACGTTGGCCTGATCCGCCTGCAACATCCCATACGCAACACCACAGTCACACCCTTTCAAACCGACACCCAGCCCCCAAGCGGAGCGCGCGTCGGCGTGGTGTCTTATGCACATGACCGTTCAGAAGCGCCCTCGCTTCAAGAGTTGTGCAACGTCTTGGCACAGCAGAATGAAGTCCTGATCCTCAGTTGCGAAGTTGATTTCGGCGCCTCTGGGTCTCCGGTCTTTACCTTTGACGTCAACGGAACTCCGCGCATTGTCTCGGTCGTCTCAGCCAAAGCCGAAGCAAATGGGCAACCTGTCTCGCTTGCCACACCTTTGTTGGAACCTCTTCGGGCCCTGCGAACGGCACTGGCGGACTATGGCGACAAGGGTGTTGGTTTGATCCCCATGGCTGCAGGCAGCCGCAGAAACACAGGTGCAAAATTTATAAAACCGTAAAAGTTCTGGCCCTGTTGGCCACACTCGTTTTGCCGTCGTTTGCCTCGGCCCAATCTCATTTTGACGTTATGGACCGTCGCGGCGCATTACTTGGTTGGGAAGGTGTTGGCCGCGTTGACAGCCGCAGCGGCTATTGCACCGGCACTCTGATTGCTCGCAATCTGGTTTTGACCGCAGCGCATTGTGTTTTTGACGATGCCGGGAAACTCATTCCCCCCGAAACAATGACCTTTCGTGCCGGGTACCATCGCGGCCAATCCATTGCCCAGCGCCGGGTGGTAAAACACGTTGTGGCAGAAGGATATACCGACCGAGGTGGATCACGCATTAGCAACCAATCCATTGCCCACGATCTGGCTTTGCTCAAGTTGGATCGGGATATTGTCAGTGCTGAGGCAGATCCATTCAAAATTCACAGGACCGAGCTGCGCGACAGAAGGGTCAGCGTCGTGTCTTACGGGAAGGGGCGCTCCGAGGTTCTGTCACGCCAGGGAAAATGTGACTATCTAAAAACCTACCGCCACGGACTGATGACTTTTGACTGCGATGTCACCTATGGCTCGTCCGGCGCTCCTATTTTCGCGCGCATCGATGGGCGGTTGAGGATTTTTTCCGTCGTCTCTGCGATGAGCACCGATCCCGACAGACCCAAAGAAACCATTGGGATGACATTGGCGCATCAAGTGGATGATATGAAGGCGCGACTGCGCAATGATGCCGCTCTTCCCAAAGTCAGCGCCGGGGCCCGACGGGTACAAATCGGCCAGCGCAGCGGATCGGCAAAATTTGTGCGTCCAACCAACTGATGCCTTAGGGTCTTGAAACCCCAAAAACCCTCCCCAAATCAATAACACCAAGGCGCCGATGATCGGGTCTTGGCTCTGAAAAACGCGCCTGTCCACTGTGGAAGGCGCACCATCTTTAGTTCGGATCGCTCATAGGAGGATTCCATGCGTCACTTTGATTTGACCCCACTGCACCGTGCCACCGTTGGTTTTGATCAGATCGTTGATCTGATGGACCGTGTTTTGACCAACGACACGCCACAGGCCGGTTACCCCCCTTACAACATTGAAAAAACTGCGGACGACAGCTATCGGATTTCGATCGCCGTTGCCGGCTTCTCAGATCAGGATCTGGCCATCGAGGTCAAAGAACAGGCCCTTGTCGTATCTGCGAAGAAAGCCTCGGAAGATACGCCGAAATCCTATCTGCATCGCGGCATTGCGACCCGCGCCTTTGAGCGCCGCTTCCATCTTGCCGACCATGTTCGTGTCACCGGCGCGACCCATGAAGATGGCATGCTGCATATCGACCTGACCCGCGAGATCCCTGAGGCGCTAAAACCGCGTCGGATTGCGATCACCAAACCAAACTCTCAGGTCACACAGAAAGATGTCGTGGACGCAGAAGCGGTAAACTGACCCTCCCCCTTTACCCTATGTGTTCACAAACGGCCTCGGACATCTGTCCGGGGCCTGTTTTCTTTGAGACCTTGACTGAATTGATGTGGGCGCTATCCACCCTATATGGATTGGCGCTCAGTAAATTTCGATTGGAACCGCGCGCGGGCATTTTTGATCACCGCCGAAGAAGGGTCTTTGTCTGCGGCCGCGCGAGCCTTGGGCATGGCACAACCCACGCTGGGCCGGCAGGTTGCAGCGCTTGAAGAAGAGCTCGGGGTCACGCTATTTGAGCGCGTTGGCCGGGGCCTTGAGCTGACCAAAGCCGGTGCAGCGCTTGTTCCGCATATGCGCGCCATGGGGGAGGCCGCGACCGCCGCATCATTGGCCGCAGGAGGGCAATCCCAATCTGTAGAAGGGAATGTCGCAATCACCGCGACCGAACTTTATTCAAGTTGGTTGATGCCCAAAGTGGTTCGGAGACTGCGCGAAATCGCCCCGGGTATATCGCTTGAAATAGTGTCGGCCAATGAGGTGCGTGATCTCAAGCGGCGCGAGGCAGATATTGCCATTCGAAACACCCGACCTGAAGATGCCGACCTGATTGGAAAATTGGTGGCCGAGGACCGTGGCACATTTTTTGCCTCTCCCGACTATCTCGAAAAACTAGGGCCAATGACGGATCTCGGCGATCTTTCACGGGCTGAGTTCATAGGTTTCGGTGAGCAAGAGGATTATGTCCCGGTCCTGCAACAGTTCGGCATTCCAGTCACCAAAGACCAATTCCCGGTGCACACTAATTCGCACGTGGTCCACTGGGATATGACTCGCGCTGGCATCGGTATCGGCGTCGGCCCCTGTGGTATGGGTGACGCCGACCCGAAATTGCGCCGTGTATTTTCCGACAAACCGACCTTTGACTACCCGGTCTGGCTTGTCGCGCACCGGGAACTGCGAACTAGTCCCCGCGTGCGTTTGGTCTGGGATCTGCTGGCGGAAATGTTGCCGTCCCTCTTACAGACCTAGCCGCCGCCAATAATCGCCCCTGCGGCAAAGACCAGTGCACCACCCAGAACAACCTGAAACGTCGCCTTCCAGAAAGGCGTGTCCATGTATTTGTTCTGGATCCAGACGATGGCCCAAAGCTCAACAAAAACAACCACCAGCGCAAGAATTGTCGCGGTCCAAAAGTCCGGGATCAAATAGGGTAAGGCATGTCCCAAACCGCCCAGGGTGGTCATCACACCCGACGCGATTCCGCGTTTCACAGGTGAGCCGCGCCCTGAAAGTTGGCCATCATCTGACGCAGCTTCGGTGAACCCCATCGAAATCCCCGCCCCAACTGAAGCGGCCACGCCTACGAGAAATGTGGTCCAGGTGTCTTGCGTGGCAAATGCCGTGGCAAATATCGGCGCCAGCGTTGAAACTGACCCATCCATCAATCCCGCGAGACCCGGCTGCACATAGGTCAACAGAAACTGCCGCCGCGCAGTTTCATCTTCTTTGTCTCGTGCATCTGACGAGAGATGTTCCTCGATCAACCGATCTGCCCCGGCCTGATGGCCCGCTTCGGCGGCGGCCAAATCACCAAGAAGTTCCCGCGTGGCCGCATCTGTGCTGTTCTGAGCCGCCGCTAGATAGAACCGCTCGGCATCGTGCTCCATCACCTTGGCTTCTTCCCGAATGCGTTCAAGGGACAGGTTCTGGATCAACCACACGGGTCGACGCGCATAGTAACCTGCCACATGCTCGCGTCGGATCAAGGGAATGACATCTCCGAACCGCTTGCGATGCATTTCGATCAACCGGTGGCGGTGACCATCTTCTTCCTCTGCCATACCCGCAAAAACCGCAGCACTTTCAGGGAAATCCCCGCGCAGTTGCTCTGCGTAGGTTCGATAAATTCTAGCGTCATCCTCTTCGGAGGAGATCGCCAAAGCCAGGATTTCCTGCTCGCTAAGATCTTTGAAATTCCGCCGCTGAATGGTGAATCGCATTTCACGTCCTCTTTAGAATAATTCTAATCTATAGAGCTATGCGGTGGCTGCAATGCCGAAAACTAAACTCATCAGTTCAGAAACACTTGAATTCTAAACCGTTCGGTTTATTTATCTAAACAGATCAGTTTAGAAAGGTGTTTCCATGACACGTATCGTTTTCGCCGCACTGCTTGCACTGACTGCCACTCATGCCTCCGCGAGCCTGACACCCATCCCCTTCCCCATTCTGACCTTTCCCCCAGAGGAAACTGAACCTGTGACCAAAGGGTGCAGCAATATCACAACCTCGCAGATCACCTGTCAGTGACTTCGGGTTTCTTGCGGGATAGAGAAACCTCCCGGTATAGTGATTGGATAACAGGAGACGCACTGTATGACCGCAGAGGCCACCGTCCGCAAAGGGCGCAAATACGATCAGGTGCTTGAGGGCGCACGCGAGGTTTTCCTCCGTGACGGTTTCGAAGGATCAAGTGTCGACGATATTGCGCGCCAGTCGGGGGTCTCAAAGGCCACTCTTTACAGTTATTTTCCTGACAAACGTCTGTTGTTCATGGAAGTCGCTTCCGCTCAATGCCGCCACCAAGCTGAGGAAGCACAAACCACACTCGACATGACACAGCCTCCGCACATAGTGCTGACACAGGTTGGACATACGTTTCTGAACTTCATCTACTCAGAAATCGGGCAGCGCATCTTTCGCATTTGTGTCGCAGAATCAGATCGGTTCCCAGAACTTGGGCGGGAGTTTTATCAATCCGGCCCCCTGATCGTGCACCGAGCGATCAAAGAATACCTGTCCATTTCGCAAGAGCGAGGTGAGCTTAGAATTGACGATCTGAATTTGGCCGCAGATCAGTTTGTCGAGCTGTGTAAAGCAGATCTTCATCCCAAACTGATTTTTGGCATTCAAACTTGTTTTTCTGAGGTCGAAATTGGTCGCATTGTGGATGGCGCCGTCTCCACCTTCATGGCACGTTACGGCACATAAATGGCCTCCTTTTCGGGGGCGTAAGCCATTGAAGAGGGCACAATGAAAACCGTTTCGGAAAATCGGGCATTTGGTGGGGTTCAGGGCGTGTATTCCCATGCCTCCGAGGTCTGTGGATGTGACATGACCTTTGGTCTGTTTTTGCCAGAAGAGGCCAAATTCACACCGGTTCCAGTTCTTTGGTATCTGTCTGGCCTGACCTGCACGCACGAAAACGCAATGACCAAAGCGGGTGCACAGGCCTGGGCCGCTGAGGCCGGGATCGCGCTTGTTTTCCCCGATACTTCGCCACGCGGTGACGATGTTGCCAATGACGAAGCCTACGATTTGGGTCAAGGCGCAGGCTTCTACGTCAATGCCACGCAAGACCCGTGGACCCCGCACTTCAAGATGTGGGACTACATCGCAACCGAATTGCCCGCACTGATTGGTGAAAACTTTGCCGTCGACATGGATCGTCAAAGCATCACGGGTCATTCGATGGGCGGCCACGGCGCTCTGACACTGGCGATGAACCTGCCGGGCCGCTTTGTCTCGGTCTCAGCCTTTGCACCCATCGCCAACCCCACTGAAAGCGACTGGGGCCGCAAACAGCTTGGCGCTTATTTGGGCGACGACACAACAGCCTGGGCCAAACATGACGCGACTTTGTTGATGGCAGAAAAAGGGTTTGATGGCCCGGTGCTGATCGATCAGGGCGCCGACGACCAATTCCTTGAGTTGCTCAAACCCGAAGCTCTGGCGCAGGCCATGATGGCCAAACGCCAAGAGGGTGCGTTCCGGATGCAAAAGGGTTATGACCACTCATACTTCTTTGTCTCGAGCTTTATGGAAGACCATGTGGACTTTCACGCCGAGGCGCTTCACGGAGCATAACGCATGAGCGAATATGACTATGATCTGGTCATCATTGGATCTGGCCCTTCGGGCCGGTCCGCGGCCATTCAGGCGGGGAAACTCAAACGCCGGGTGCTGGTGATCGATCGCAAAGATCGTTTGGGTGGTGTTTCAGTCCACACCGGGACCATTCCCTCGAAAACCCTGCGCGAAACCGTCCTGAACCTAAGCGGATGGCGTGAACGCAGTTTCTACGGTCGCTCGTATCGTGTGAAAGATCAGATCAGCGCAGATGATCTGAAAGCGCGTCTCCACATGACCCTCGATTATGAAGTGGACGTGCTGGAGCACCAGTTCAACCGCAACCATGTGGAAACGCTCAACGGCAAAGCCAAGTTTGTCGGCCCACATGAGATCGAAGTGGCGACGGAAGCGGGCGACAGCACGCGCATCACCTCGGCCAAGTTTCTGATTGGCACAGGCACAAAAACATATCGGCCCGACTATGTGCCCTTCAATGGCAAGACCGTTGTGGATGGTGACGAGTTTCTGGAAATGGACGAGATCCCCCGTTCTCTGGTTGTCATTGGCGCGGGTGTGATCGGCGTTGAATATGCCACCATGTTCTCGGCATTGGATGTGCGTGTCACACTTGTTGAACCGCGCGACACCTTTCTTGACTTTATCGACCGTACATTGATTCAGGATTTCACCCACCAGATCCGCGAAAACGGTGTTGATCTACGTTTGGGGTCTGCGGTCGAAAGTATCGAAGACGCAGGAACACATGTCGAAGTCACCCTGGAAAATGGGCGGCATGTGCGAGGTGAGATGCTGCTCTTCGCAGCGGGCCGTATGGGCGCTACCGACTCTCTCAATCTCGAAGCGGTTGGTTTGGAAACGGACCATCGCGGACGCTTGAGTGTCGACCGGAAATCCTACCAGACAGACGTTCCTTATATCTACGCAGCGGGTGATGTGATCGGGCACCCGTCACTGGCGTCAACTTCGCTTCAGCAAGGACGCGTAGCAGCATGCCACGCTCTAGACACTCAGTCGCTTCCTGAAAGCCCGTGGTTCCCCTATGGCATTTATTCGGTGCCGGAAATGTCCACCTGCGGCATGTCGGAAGAAGAGCTTAAAGAGCGTGAGATTCCCTATGAAGTGGGCGTGGCGCGGTTCCGCGAAACCTCGCGCGGGCACATCATGGGTCTGGAACACGGCATGCTGAAAATGCTGTTTTCGCTGAAAACCCGTCGGGTTTTGGGCGTGCAAATTGTTGGTGAGGGCGCAACCGAGCTGATCCACATCGCGCAGGCGGTTCTGAACCTCAAAGGCACCGTGGATTACTTTGTCCAGAACACCTTCAACTATCCGACTTTGGCCGAGGCCTACAAAATTGCCGGTCTGGATGCCTTCAACCGCATGCCGATCCCGGAAGAGTTCAAGGTGAAGAAATCTGCGTCCAAAGCCAAAGCCGCAAAAGCGGACCAACCGGCTGAGGACAAAAAGGACAAGGCGTGACGGTACTCTATATTGATGCCGACGCCTGCCCTGTGAAAGCAGAAGCAGAGAAAGTCGCCACCCGGCACCGGGTGGCGATGAAGCTTGTCTCAAACGGGGGGTTGCGTCTGTCGCAAAATCCGCTGGTTGAGGTTGTAATCGTCGACGACGGCCCCGACGTGGCCGACATGTGGATCGCCGAACGCTGTGGTCCCGGCGACGTGGTGGTCACCGGTGACATTCCGTTGGCGGCCAAATGTATCGAGGCCGGTGCCCGCGTGCTGCGCCACAACGGCGAGCGCTTCACTCAAGCCAACATAGGTCAGCAGCTTGCCATGCGCGATCTGATGGCCGATTTGCGGGCTGCCAATCCGCTTGGGATGCAAGGCGGTGGTAAGGGATTTACCAAAGCGGACCGGTCCCGGTTTCTCGATTCGCTGGAACGCGAGATGCGCGCGGCAAAAACCTGAGTTCTCAATTGCCCCACTCCTGTATTTCAGGCACACCTTCAGCAATTGAAACGGGATGGGTAGCATTTGATGAAGACCACAGGTTTGGGCATTTTGGCCGCAATGGGCGCGGCCACCTGCTTTTCGATCATCGATATGCTGTTCAAATTTTTGTCTGGAGATTATCCGCTTTACGAGGTTGTTTTCATTCGATCTGTGGTCGCGCTCGTCGTGCTATTTGGCATTTTGATGCCGCTTGAGGGCGGGTTTCACTTGATCCGGACACGCAAACTCAAGCTCCACCTTTTGCGCAGTGCAGCAGTTCTTTTTGCCAATCTGTGCTTTTTCACGGGTCTGGCAATCATGCCGCTGGCCGAAGCCGTTGCAATTGCCTTTGCCACCCCTCTGGTGGTGACGCTGTTGTCCGTTGTCTTTCTCAAAGAAACCGTCGGGCCCTGGCGGTGGGGCGCGATCGCAGGGGGATTTATCGGCATCCTTGTGATCATGCGGCCCGGTGCAGATACCTTTCAAGCCGCAGCCATCCTTCCCCTGCTCGGCGCCTGTGGCTATGCCACGCTCCATGTGCTGACACGATCTGCGGGCGGGACGGAAAAAGCCGCGACGCTTTCGTTTTACCCGACCTTCGGATTCCTCGTAGTGAGTTCACTGGTTGGCCTCGTATTGGGCGGCGGTCAATTGGCGACAGGCGGAGAAAGCGCGGCGCTTGATTTCATATTCCGCGCATGGAAATGGCCCGCCTCGCAAGATTGGATCTATTTCGTAGGCGTTGGCCTTGCGGGATCAGTTGGTGGGTATCTTGTCAGTCAGGCCTATCGCCTCTGTGAGGCCACGTTGATTGCCCCGTTTGAATATGTCGCCATGCCCTTGGCCATCGTCTGGGGGGTGATGTTTTTTGAAGAGTGGCCCGAACTGCCGGTCTGGATCGGATCCGGCTTGATTATTGGCTCGGGCCTTGTTTCAGTCTGGCGGGAAACCCGCCGCAGCCGGGCGCCCAGTCGCGCTCGCCCCCGTTCTACAGGATAACAACCATGACCATCCAAGCCGTCATCTTTGACATCGGCAATGTTTTGATCGAATGGCAACCCGAGCGCTATTATGACCGCGTGGTTGGCGAAGAGCGCCGCAAGGCTATGTTCGCCGCCGTGGATCTGCACGGCATGAATGATCAGGTGGATCGCGGGGCTAACTTTCGCGACACGATCTATAAAACCGCCGAGCAATATCCCGAGTTCCGCGCAGAAATCCGCATGTGGCACGACGATTGGCTTGAGTTGGCCAAGCCTGCCATCCCACACTCTGTGCGGCTGCTGCGCGCCCTTCGTGCGAAAGGGATCAAAGTTTTGGCTTTGACCAATTTCGGTATTGGCACATGGGACATCGCGACCCCGGTCTACGACTTCCTGAATGAATTCGACCACGCCTATGTCTCGGGGCATATGGCGGTGATCAAACCCGACGCCACAATTTATCAGATGCTGGAAGACCATTCGGGCCTGTCCGGTGAGCAATTGATTTTTGCAGATGACCGCATCGACAATATTGACGCCGCGCGGGCGCGCGGTTGGCATGCGCACCACTTTACAGGGCCCCAGGGCTGGGCCGATTGTCTGGCGTCGCATGGGCTTTTGACGGCGGAGGAGGCCGCATGACCACTTTCATTCCTTATGAAGAGGGCGAAAAACACCTCGACTGGATCGCACTGACCGATGCCTTTGAGGCCGGGCACAAGCTCGCCAAGGCTGAGATTGCCGATACCTTTCTGTATCGCGACAAAGACACCCTGTTGAACCGATCGGCCTGGATAACCGGTCTGGGCCTGGCGGTCAAAGCTGCCTCGGTCTTTCCCGGCAATCCGGCCAAAGGTGTGCCGATGATCCACGGCGCGGTGAACCTGTTTGACGACGCGACAGGGGATCTGGACGCAGTGCTGGATTTCCATCTGGTGACCAAATGGAAAACCGCTGGTGACAGCCTGCTGGGCGCACGCAAACTGGCCCGCCCGGACAGCCACAGTATCCTGATCCTTGGTGCCGGCACGGTTGGGCGCAATCTGCATCAGGCCTATAGTGCGCTCTTCCCCGACGCGCAGTTTTCACTCTGGAACCGCACTGCCGCGACCGGCAAAAAAATGGCTGATGATCTGGGTATCTCTTGGGCGCCCGATCTTGAGACCGCCATGGGTGACGCAGACATCATCACCTCGGCCACCATGTCGACCGAGCCTTTTATTCGCGGCGACTGGCTGCAACCCGGCACCCACCTTGATATGATCGGGGCCTATCGTCCCGACATGCGCGAAGCCGATGACGTGGCCCTGCAACGCGCTCGGGTCTTTGTCGACAGCTTTGACACCACCATCGATCATATTGGTGAGCTGAAAATCCCACTGGCCAGTGGGGCCATCACCCATGCCGATATCTTGGCGGACTTCTATTCGATGGAGACTATGACCCGTCAAAGCGATGAGGAGATCACGCTCTTCAAAAATGGCGGTGGCGCGCATCTGGATCTGATGACAAGCCGCTATATCCTCGACAGCTGGAACACCAAATGATCGGTGGGGCGCTGGCGCTTGGTCTGACCGGACTTGTCTCTTGGCCTTTGGTGCGTGAACTGCGCCGCGCCCCTGTTTCAAATGCCCTGCGCGACGCAGCACCGGGCCAATTTGCCGATCTGTCACGCGGCAAAACCCATTATCAATGGTTTGGACCTGAAGACGGGGCCGTACTTGTTTGCGTCCATGGTTTAACCACACCCTCCTTTGTCTGGGGTGGTTTGATCCCTGATCTCGTTGCCATGGGGTATCGTGTGCTCACCTACGATCACTACGGTCGCGGGTTTTCGGACCGACCGTGGGGCCTTCAGGACAACGCGTTTTTCACGGGGCATCTCACTGAGCTGCTCGACCACCTGGAGATAGGCGATGACATCACACTGATGGGCTATTCCATGGGGGGATCGGTGTCGGCGACCTGGGCCGCTGATAATCCCGACCGTCTTCGTCAATTGATCTTGCTGGCACCCGCTGGGATGGGACATGATTTGGGCCGCACCGCAGAGCTGGTTGCGCGTTTTCCCATTCTGGGCGACTGGGTGTTTCATATGGCTTACCCAAAACAATTCCGTGAGGGTGTCGCGCGCGAGCGCGGGCTGCCCAGTGCCATTCCGGATATCTATGATCTCCAATTGCAAGAGCTTCACCGCCGCGGATTTCTGCGTGCGGTTCTCTCGTCCCTTCGTGGCATGCTGTCACAACAGCTACGGCGCGAACATCGGGTTGTTCATCAATCCAAAGTTCCGGTCACAGCCATTTGGGGCGCCGATGATACGGTTATCCCGATCGGGTGCAAAAACACACTTGAGCAATGGAACCCTCGCGCGGAACAGGCCGTGATCGCCGGTGGGGGCCACGGTCTGGCCTACACACATGTTAACGAGGTGATTTCAGCCATCAATGACCAGCGTGTGTGACTAAGCTTAGGCGGCGGCTGGGACCACGGATTTGCGTGGTTCGCGGATTGGCAAATGAACCAAAGCGCTAAACGCTCCGACGCCGACACCGATCCACCATACAAAGGTGTAGTCGCCATAGGTGTCATACATGCGCCCGCCCAACCAGACACCGAGGAATCCGCCGATCTGGTGGCTGAAGAACACAATACCATACAGGGTGCCCATATAACGCAGCCCATAGAGATGCGCGATCAGCCCTGAAGTCAGGGGCACAGTCGCCAGCCACAAAGCGCCCATCACTGCCGAGAATACTACCACCGACAGAGGAGTGATTGGCAGCAAAATGAAGGCCGCGGCAACAATGGTTCTCGCCGTATAGATCCCGGCCAACAAGTACTTCTTGGGCAAACGATTACCCAACCATCCGGCGGTCAGAGTTCCCATGATGTTGAAGAAGCCGATCAGAGAAATCGAAATCGCACCAAGGGATGATGTGGTGGTAATGCCAATGGAATGCAGCACACCGCCTGCCAAAATTGGACCACACATCTCAGTCACGAAAGCCGGAAAGTGCGCGGTGATAAAGGCAAGCTGATAACCACAGCTGAAAAAACCTAGGAAGATCAGGGCAAACGAAGGGTCACGCATGGCTTTACCAAGGATATCCCCCATGCTTTCCTGCAGCTCAACCTTTGAAGCCGCAGGGGCGCGCATCATCGGCAACACCATAAGAACAAGCAAGATGATCGCTGCGAACAGCAAGAACACCTGTTGCCAAGGCATCATTCCCAACAACAATTCAGCTGCTGGAGCACCAAAAATTTGTCCGGCGCTCCCGGCTGCTGTGGCGATGGCCAGGCTCATCGAACGGTGCTCGTCGCTCGACGCGCGGCCAACAACGGCAAGGATCACCCCAAACCCGGTACCTGCGATGCCAAAGCCCACCAGAACTTCATACAATTGATGCTCAATCGGTGTCACCGCGCCGCTACTGAGAACCAACCCAGCCGCATAGGTCACAGCGCCCATGATAATGGCTTTGCGATCTCCGATTTTCTCGGCGATCGCACCAAAAATAGGCTGTCCAATACCCCAGGCCAAATTCTGAATTGCAATGGCAAGGCTGAACTCGGCACGCGGCCAGCCGAATTCAGAGGCAACAGGGATCTGAAAGACGCCAAAGCTCGCCCGGATGGCGAATGACACCAAAATCACCAAACATCCGGCGATCAGCACCGGGGTCATCAAAGGGGTACGACTGGACATGAGGGTCTCCTGTTGAAGTCGCAACATACGCCTCTCGTCAACAGGGTCAAATCGACGATTGTGACATGACAGTTCAGGAAATTTGATGTGAACCAATTTCGACAGAAGCCCTACACAAATCGGAAACGACACGGTAGTCGAGACATATGCAAAGCCTGCACGAGATATATGAGGCCCGTGTTGCCTCGGGTCAGCTCAAGCGCGATGACGCGCAACTCGCGGCCCTGCCCGAATTGGAACGAATCCGCGCCGATCTTGCCAAGCCGGTTAAGCGAGGCTTTTTTCGCAAAGCTCCAGAACCCCCAAAAGGGCTTTACCTCTGGGGCGGTGTCGGGCGCGGCAAATCCATGTTGATGGATCTCTTTGTAGACGCGCTTTCGGTGCCTGCCCGACGCGTGCATTTCCACGCCTTCATGCAGGAAATTCACACCGACATGCACCGTTTGCGCAGCGAAGGTGTCGAAGACCCCATCAAACCTGTGGCCAAGGCTGTGTCAGATGCAGTGCGTGTTCTGGCTTTTGACGAAATGCAGATCACCGACATCACCGATGCGATGATTGTTGGCCGGCTGTTTGAGCAGCTGTTTGAGGCAGGCTGTGTCGTGGTCACCACCTCAAACCGTGTTCCGGGCGACCTCTACAAAGATGGGCTCAACCGCCAGCTATTTGTCCCGTTCATCGGATTGCTGAAAGACAAATTGGTGGTGAAAGAGCTGGCTTCTGAAAAAGACCACCGACAAGACCGCCTTCAGGGCGCGCAAGTTTACTTCGCGCCAGCCAATGCAGAGGCACGACGCCAGATCGATGGGCTGTGGCAAGAGCTGACGCACGGTTTAGAAGAACCCTTGGTTCTGCATGTCAAAACGCGTGAAGTTGAACTTCCGCGGTATCATAATGGTGTGGCCCGCGCGACGTTCTTCGATCTGTGCGGCAAGATGCTTGGACCGGCGGATTACCTGAAACTCGCGGAAACTGTTCGGGTGTTGATTATCGAAGATGTGCCCCAGCTGGGACGCAGCAATTTTAACGAAGCCAAACGGTTCGTCACACTGATTGACGCGCTCTATGAAGCGAAAGTGCGATTGATCGCATCCGCCGCGGCACAACCCGAAATGCTCTATGTCGAAGGTTCGGGCAGCTTTGAGTTTGAACGCACGGCAAGCCGACTGCGCGAGATGCAGGACGCAGACTGGGGTATGGAACCCTGACAAAAAAAGGGGGCACATTGGCCCCCAAGATGCTCGATGCAGAGTCTTCGCCTGCTCAGTTCAGATCAGGAATGCGCAGTGTCATTCCTGCCTGTAAATCGGATGGATGAGGCAAGATATCTTTATTCGCCTCAAGAATTTGCAGATAGCCAACCGTGGTGCCGTAGAACCGGAACGAGATGCCCGGCAGGCTATCTCCTTGCTTCACGTCATAGGTGCGCGTCGCAACGGCGGTTTTTACGGGCTCAGGTGCCGCGACAGCCCAACCCTTCGGTTTCTGCAGCTCCTGCACGATGCCCAAGCTCATCGCGCGCAACGCTTTCATAACCTCGTCGTCGGTGTCTTCGATCCCCAAAGTGGCCTCTGCGACGGAAGGCTCTTCTTTTGGCTCTGGTTTCACCTGCGTCGCCGCGGCTAATGCCGCCACAATGGCGCTCTGATCAACGGTGTTCGAAACAGGTACCGTCGTTACAGGTTCGCTGGGCGCGGGGGCCACAACAACCTCTTCGACCTGTGTCACCTCGACTTGCACCGGTTCAGTTTGCGCCAAAGCCGGCTGTGTCAGGGCCGGTTGCAACGTCAGGATGGAGGGTTCAGACCGGCTTACCTGCTGAATTTCATCATCCGTTGGCGTGATCGGCCCACCCATGCTCCAAAGCACCGCAAAGCCCGCGGTCACCAGTCCCAATGTCAAACCAATTAGTCGTATCATACGCACCCCCAGATACGGAGGACGGCCACCGCAAAAGCGGTATCTCGCAATGTCATAAGTCGTCCCCCACACATTGGACCGGTGGCAGCCAATCCAAAGTTGTAGCGACTATAGGCGAATCACCCGACTCACGTCAACATTTCGTGGTACTTCTGTGTTCGTGACATGGATATCGAAACAGTCACAAGCAGCTGTAGTTACCGGCGTGGTAACACCAAAGCCTGCCCGGGGCGCAGGTCATCAGGACGATTTAGGATCGATTGATTGGCCGCGAAAAGAGGTCCGGTCATGTTCACATCCCCATAAATCGCCTCGGCAATCGACACGAGACTATCTCCGCTTTGGACAATATAAACTGACGGAATTGCCGCGATTTGCGCAGGTGCAGGTTCGACAGCCCTTTCATCCAGCGAACGTTTGACAATTGTGTGCAGCAAGCTTCCGGGTTGTCCGGGTGCGCTGTCTTTACCGGTTGCATGATTGAGGTTCGACAAGGTGTCCCAGGTCATCTTGCGCAACGCCTGATCGTCCATATCGCCCTGCGGAACGACAACCGGTACTGGCGGTGTATGCTGCTGGGTCAGGGCGGGCTGCAACAACAGCCCCGGAACAGGGAGGTCATCCGCCTCAAGAGCAGGTTCGGCACGGGTGACTACTGGATCTGGAAGAGGGGCCAGCTCTGCGCGACGTGACCCCGGTTGAAACACCAAAAGCGCAGCTGTGACACCAACGAAGGCCACCGCCAAAAGGATCATTCTGATCATGACTACCCCCTACCCACCGGACGCGGTGCTCAGGCCAAGCCCCGTCCAACTCTGAACACCACCACGATAATACTTTAGCTTTGTTGCCGGATACCCAACAGCCAGAAGGCTCCGCACCGCCTCTGCGGCCCCGCCATCATCGGCGCCAGAACCAAACAACACGAGATCAAACGCATTCGAAAAATCGCCATTGCGCACGCCCAGCGCCCGCAACAGGTCATCACGATAGGGATTTCCCGGACGCAACGTCGCTTCGGGCACGTTCACTGCGCCCGGAATGGTGCCCGCTGAAAACCCTTCGGGCAAACGCGCATCGATCAAAAGCCCCGCGCCCTGCGACACAAAGAGCTCCAGAAAATCCATAACCTCAAGCTCGCCAATTGTGCCAACACCAGATGCAGCCTGCATCGGTTGAACACACGCAGGTGGGCAGGAGGCACCAGACCGTTCAATGGTCACCGTTGTGCCATTGAGCTGAAACTGAAAGGTATCACGGGTGTCAGAGATACGGCTTTGCTGGGCGCTGACAGGCAGTGCCATCGCAAACACAACGGTTGCGGCTAGATGAAGAGCCCTGCTCATCTGCTCGTATCCTCGGGCGGCACATTGGCCGATGATTGTTATCCTTACTTCAAAATATAGGGCACCACAGGCGAATCAGTCAATATGCAGGGGGAAGCACCAAGACGCTTTACCCCCCAAATAGATCACGATTTCAGGCGTTTTCCCGCAGGATATGCCCCGCAAGATACAAGGACCCACAAATCAAAACCCGGACCTCTGGGTCGCTTGCCACAATTTGCGCAAGCGCCGTTGCGACATCTTCAGAGGTTCGCGCAGTGTGACCGCACTCAGATGCCATCTTTGCGGTTTCGTCTGCAGGCAGGGTGTTGATCTCGTCCGGGATCGACACTGCTGTCAGGCTCTGGGCCTGCTCGGCCAGCGGGCGCAAAAATCCTGAGGCATCTTTTGTGTTGAGCATCCCACAGATGAGATGCGTCGGGCGGCTGGGCAGTTTGGCAAGATGGTCGGCCAGGGCCTGACCTGCGGCCGGATTATGCCCGCCATCCAGCCATAGCTCAGCTTGGGGAGCACGCGCCTGCAGACTGTGATCTGTCAAACGTTGCATCCGTGCGGGCCAGGTGGCATCCGTCATGGCGCCTTCATAAGCGGCATCACCCATCTTTAGATAGCGCAGCGCCGCCAGCGTCGCGCCCGCATTCTGAATCTGATGCGCCCCGGGAAGGCTTGGCAGAGGCAGATCCAGCAGCCCTGTTTCATCCTGAAACACAAGGCGGCCACGCTCTTCCCAGACATGCCAGTGCTGCCCATAGGCAATAAGGGGCGCCCCGAGCGTTGCGGCGCGCGCCTCGATCACCTCCATAGCCTCTTCGGGCTGGGGGCCGACCACACAGGGAACGCCACGCTTGATAATCCCGGCCTTCTCGGCCGCGATCTTTGCCACCGTGTCGCCGAGGAATTGTTCGTGATCGAGAGAAATAGGCGTGATGATGGTCATCGCAGGCTGTTCAACCACATTGGTTGCATCCAGCCGCCCGCCCAAACCGGTCTCCAACAGAGTGAAATCCGCCGGAGTGCGCGCCATTGCAAGAAGGCCCGCGCAGGTGGTGATTTCGAAATAGGTGATGTCGACACCACCATTTTTCTCATAGCACTCATCCAGTACGGCAGTCAGCGCCTCTTCCGAGATCAGTTCACCCGCCAGACGGATACGTTCGTGAAAACGAGCGAGATGCGGTGAGGTATAGGCGTGTACCTGTTTGCCAGCCGCCTCAAGACCCGCGCGGAGCATAGCCTGAGTTGAGCCTTTGCCGTTTGTACCCGCCAGATGGATCACCGGTGGAAGCTTTTTCTCCGGGTGATCCAGTGCCTCAAGCAACCGCCACACCCGATCCAAGACCAGATCAATAATCTTTGGGTGCAAGGCCATCATACGGGCCAGAATAGCATCGGAATTGGCAGAGGCTGATTGGGTCATGACGCTCACATCAAAAGCAATATCGCGCTGATACCTATCCGGTGTTCACCGGACAGGCACAGCAGTTTGCGACGATTCGAGAACGGCTCCCGAAGTTACTCTTCGGCGGCCTTTTGGGGCGCTTCTAGCGCCGCATCTTCTGGTCCGGGAGCCGGCAGATCACCCCAGGTTGGTGGGGTATCTTTCATCAGCATCCGAATGATCGTGATCAGCTCTTTGCGCATCTCACGGCGATCGGTCACACGATCCAACATCCCGTGGTCCAACAGATATTCGGCGCGCTGGAACCCTTCGGGGAGCTTTTCGCGGATGGTTTGCTCAATAACACGCGGCCCCGCAAAACAGATTAGTGCATTGGGCTCTGCGATATGGATATCGCCCAGCATCGCATAAGAGGCCGTCACCCCGCCGGTGGTGGGATGGGTCAGAACAACAATATAGGGCAGGCCCGCTTCTTTCAGCATCTGCACCGCAACAGTTGTGCGCGGCATCTGCATCAGCGACAGGATACCTTCCTGCATACGGGCGCCACCCGCGGCAGAGAACAAGACCAGAGGACGACCAAGGCGCACAGCCTCTTCGGCGGCGGCAATAATCGCATTGCCAACATACATCCCCATGGAGCCACCCATGAACGAAAAGTCCTGCGCAGCCGCCACAATCGGTGTCCGACCAATCTGACCAGTGGCGACAAGCATCGCCTCTTTTTCCGCAGTTTTCTTCTGCGCGGCTTTCATCCGGTCGGGATATTTTTTCTGATCCCGGAACTGCAGCGGATCGGCAACCGGATCAGGAACCGTGACCTCATTGAACACGCCACCATCAAACAGCGCGAAAAAACGATCGCGGGGGGTGATGTGCATGTGATGGCCGCAACTGCTGCAGACATTCTGATTGTCGCTGAGTTCGCGATGAAACAGCATTGTTCCGCATTCATCGCATTTGGTCCAGAGATTGTCCGGCACTTCGCGACGCGAAAAAATCGAGTTAATGCGAGGGCGGACGTAGTTTGTGATCCAGTTCATTCGAGCAACCGCGCTGTTTTAGGGCTTGGGGTGACTTAAGCCCGCTGCGACAGAATTGCAATCAAAGCCTCAACGCAACCCGTGCCGCAAGCCAACTAACTGCGATCAGCATCAGATCAAACGGCAGGAGCCCACGCAGGGCAGAGGTGTCCGAGGGATCAAACGGGTAGATCCAAAGTGCCAGCCCCGACATGTCCCCTTGGATCGAAGTGACCGCGATGGCCATGAAGTTATTTACCAGATGTAGGGCAATCGCAGGCCCAAGTGTCCCACTCCGCGCCGTCAAATCCGCGGCGGCCAGACCAAAGACAAAGGACCAAACTGTCACCAGCCAGGCATTTGCGCCGTAATACTCAGGCGCATAGTGCCCCACTGCAAACAAAGCTGAGGGAACCGTAAGCCAAATCAGAGGATGGGAAAATCGCGCTGCCATCTGCGACTGCAGATACCCCCGAAACAGAACTTCTTCCGCTCCGGTCTGCAAAAGCAGCGCGGCAAAGGTCAGAGGAAGAAGAAAAACCCAAGGCCTGAGATCAAGCCCAGCTTCAAATTCAACATGTTCCCCCGATGGAAGAACAAAGACGATTATCTGCAATAAAGCCAGAGCCTTAAGAACTGTCCAAAATTGCCAAACCGCCAAACGGCGCGGGCCAAACAGGCTTGATGCCCGCCTTTTCTGGATCAGTTCAGCCGCCAGCATGGCGCCTGCACCGAGGCAACCCATCAAGACCAAAAGCGCGATCACACCCGAAGGCGACGCCCCCAACTCAACTGAAACAGCAAGACGCGTATAGCCCTCTTCCGACATCACCAGCGACGCCAGCGCAGACAAGCCGCGCACCAACAACATCGCCAACATCCAGGCCGTCACAAGACCAACGACCAAGCGCCATAGCTCAGGCCGCTTGCGCCCCGGGGCGACAATCAATTCGTGCGGCGCATAGCGCATTGGCAATCTCCTGTGGTTCGCGCATCAAAAGCGCCACTCTTTGTGCATGTCAATCCACCATCCATTGACGCCCGGATCGCAACTGCTAGTCAGAGCACCATGGTCGAGATCTTTTTAAAAACCCTTCCCTTTTTCGGGCTTATTGCCTTGGGCTTTGGTGCAACCAAAACCCGTTTCTTCAGCGAAGAGGCCACAGGGTATCTCACCAAGTTTGTGTTCTACTTTGCCTTGTCAGCGATGCTGTTTCGCTTTTCTGCCAATCTAAGCCTGTCTGAAATCTTCGATCCCAGGCTGGCGGCGGGATATTTGTGGGGCACAACCTTTGTCTGGGGCATCGCCATGGCCGTGGCCTTTTGGCGGCGGTTGGATATAGAAACCGCCACCATCGAGGCGCAGGTGGCTGTTATCGGCAACACCGGATTTCTGGGTGTTCCTATGCTTGTGCTGCTGTTGGGCCCCGAGGCCATTGGCCCGGTCATTCTGGCCTTGGTCATCGATCTTGTGGTGTTTTCGTCGTTGCTGGTGATCTTGATCACCGCCTCGCGACAGGGCCGCCCAAACCTTGCGATGGTCAAAACCGTCACATTGGGATTGCTGAAAAACCCCATGATCGTATCAATTTCTGCGGGTCTGCTTTGGTCGGCAACGGCGCTCCCCTTGCCCACGCCCGTCAACGCCTTTCTAGAATTGCTCGGCAATGCCGCCACACCGGGCGCATTGTTCGCCATCGGAGCCTCATTGGCCGGAAAATCCGCCGAACGGATCGAGATTGCAGCCTGGCTCAGCTTTGCCAAGCTATTCCTGCACCCGCTGGCCGTGGCCTTCGCCATGTTTTGGGTGTTCAAAGCCACACCTTATGGGGCCTCAGTGATGATTTCCGCGGCCGCACTACCGGTTGCGGGGAATGTCTTTATCCTTGCCCAGCATTACGGCGTCGCCCCCCAACGGGTGTCGGCCTCAATCCTGATCTCAACGGTTGTCAGCATCATCACCGTGAGTGTCGTCATCGCCTTGGTGCAGGCGTAAACGCAAAACGGCGACCCAAGGGCCGCCGTTCTAAGACTGAGCAAAATTCCGGGTATCAGAATTCCACAACCGCGCGGATCGATTTGCCTTCATGCATTAGATCGAAACCGTGGTTGATCTCATCCAAGGTCAGCTTGTGCGTGATCATGTCATCGATTTCAATTTTGCCGTCCATGTACCAATCGACAAATTTGGGCACATCGGTCCGACCTTTTGCGCCGCCAAATGCAGTGCCTTTCCAGACGCGACCGGTGACCAGCTGGAATGGACGGGTCGAGATTTCGGCGCCCGCCGGAGCCACACCAATGATCACCGACACACCCCAACCACGGTGTGAACACTCAAGCGCATCGCGCATCACCTGAACGTTGCCGGTGGCGTCAAACGAATAGTCCACGCCGCCAAACTGGTCTTTTTCGGTCTTGGTCAGCTCGATGATCGCCTCGGTCACCGATTGGCCCTCAGGCAACTTCGATGGGTTCACAAAGTGGGTCATGCCGAATTTCTTCGCCATTTCCGCTTTGTCATCGTTCAGATCAACGCCGATGATCATATCGGCGCCTGCCATACGCAGGCCCTGAATCACATTGAGGCCAATGCCACCCAAACCGAATACGGCCGCAGAAGAGCCGATCTCAACACCCGCTGTGTTGATCACTGCGCCAATGCCCGTGGTCACGCCACAGCCGATATAACAGATTTTGTCGAAGGGGGCGTCATCACGAACCTTCGCCAAAGCGATTTCCGGGAGAACCGTGTGGTTCGCAAAGGTCGAGCAGCCCATGTAGTGGTAGATCGGGGTGCCATCGAGCATCGAAAAGCGCGTGGTGCCGTCGGGCATCAGGCCTTGGCCTTGGGTGCCACGGATAGCGGTACAGAGGTTGGTTTTGCCTGACAGGCAAGCGTGGCACTCACGGCATTCCGGCGTGTAAAGCGGGATGACGTGATCGCCCGGCTTCAGCGTGGTAACACCTTCGCCGACTTCAAGCACAACACCTGCGCCCTCATGGCCCAGAATAGACGGGAACAGCCCCTCAGGGTCGGCGCCCGAACGGGTAAATTCATCGGTGTGGCACAGGCCGGTGGCCTTGATTTCAACCAGAACCTCACCCGCCTTGGGGCCTTCTAGGTTCACTTCCATGATCTCAAGTGGTTTGCCGGCCTCTAGGGCAACGGCGGCACGGGTGCGCATGGCTCTCTCCCTGATAATTGTCTGCAGAGACACTGCGTAAATTCCAATATCCACGCAAGTCTTATGCCCCTGTTGAGCCTTTCTTCACGAGGACGCAATAGCCTCTGCGACATCACCTGCAGAATGTTAGGAACAGATTTTGTCAATTGATTTCATGCCTATTACGGCCCCTTCCGTGCCTTTGGCCCCCACTCCTGTCGCCTCTAAACCCAATGATGTCGCAAAGCCGCTCTTCATACAGGTGTATGAGGACGCAGGGCGGCCAAAACAGGCGGCCACTCACACACAAGATGGGCAAACAGAGACGTTGCCGAATGGTGACACTAAGTCAAAACATGAGAAACTGCTCGAGATGATCGACGATCAACGCAAGCTGATTGGTCACCTCAAGGACAAACTCGATAAGATGAAGCAACAGTTGGCGGCGGCCCGCGCACAACTGAAACATGCGGATGGTGAGGAAGCCCAGCGTCTCATGGGGGTGATTCAATCACTATCAGACGCGATCACCCGCCTTCAGCAAGAAATTATTCAAGTTCAGGCAGGCATTGACGCCAATTCCATGGCCGAGCGAGCATTGGAAAATCCGGAATTCATGTCTGAGAAGGAAAAAAAGGATGAATCGGCTTAACCGTCGGTTCACCACCTCGGGAGAAAAAGTGGCGTAGTTCCATGGGCAAAGCCCGAATTCATTAAAATTCAAGGCCAAAACGTTTCAAAGCCCCTCGGATATTCACGGTACTATCAACCGCTCCATAACCCGTGGCTTCGTACCAAATCCCCAGTTTCGCACAAAAATTGGGGATCGCGATGTTACGTTCACTTTACCGCCTTGGGGCGGCTCTTAACCTGTGTCTAATTGTTGGCGCATGCGCTGCAACACCACAACAGAACTTCACAGCAGTCAAACCGGCGGAGACAGTATCCCGCCGGGATAACTCGCAATATCATTGGGTTGGCACGCCACCAGTCCAACACCGCATGGACACCGTGGGGTTGGGTTTGGCTGATCTAGGGGACGCGGGGTCAACAGCGGCGGCTTTGGCAAGTGGAGCAACTGAGCTCAACCCAGCGCTCGCAGCCACCGGAGGAGCGGCGCCCCTCGTGGCCCTCCCCCTGAAATACGCTGTCAAACGCGGGATGGTCGCCAGTGGCGCCACACCTGCACGCGCCAACCTATCGGTCGGCACCGGCGGCATGGTTGGAACCTGCGCAAACATTGCGGGTCTGGCCGGGGTACATCCGGTTGCTGCCGTGGCTGTTGGTGTCACCTGTGGGGCCATCTACAACAACAAAAAGCGCAAAGCTTATGAGCAGGCCACCAACCGCACAGTCGACGGTCGGCCGTTGCGCTGATCTGTTTTCCACGGCGCCGCAGGTCGGTGCCGTGGACACCTGCGGGCTGACCTATGCTGGACATTACCCAGGGCATTCATGAGGTGCCAAGCGCTGGCAATCCTGAGGGCCACATGTCAAAACACGCGCAGACACCTCAACAGGAGCCGCCCACATGCAGATTGTCTCGCTTATCGCCAAACCCGGCCAACTCGATCCGGCCTTGGTGGACAACCTTCGCAACGCTTGGGGTGGCGGCATGGCGGTCTGGCTGTCACCGGATGAGGCGGCCGAGTTTCCGGTCGCAACGCAGCCGGACAACTTTGATCAGGTACGGGGCGATCTGGCCGATCACGCTGATATCAACATGGTTCCAGCCGAAAACCGGCGCAAGAAAATGCTTCTCGCAGACATGGACAGCACCATGATCCAACAGGAATGCATTGACGAGCTGGCGGAAGAAGCGGGTGTCGGAGGTCGCGTCAAAGACATCACAGCACGGGCCATGAACGGAGAACTCGATTTTGATGGCGCGCTGACAGAACGTGTGTCTCTGCTCAAAGATCTGCCCGAAGACACCATTGATCAGGTGATGCAGACACGCATTACACTCATGCCCGGAGGCCCCGCACTTTTGGCCTCCATGAAAGCCTCCGGTGGGTATGCAGCGCTTGTCTCAGGTGGCTTTACCGCCTTCACGGCACGTGTCTCAACCCTCGTAGGGTTTGATGAGAACCGGGCCAATACTCTCATTACGAAAAACGGCAAATTGACCGGCGAGGTCGGGCATCCCATTCTGGGACGCGAGGCCAAGGTGCAGGCGCTTGAAGAAATCACGACGCGTCTTGGAATCGATGAGGCTGATGTCATTGCCGTCGGCGACGGAGCCAATGATCTGGGCATGCTGACCCGCGCCGGAATGGGTGTGGCGCTTCATGCGAAACCCAGTGTTCAGGCCCAGTGCCGGCTTCGCATCAACCACGGCGATCTGACGGCTCTGCTATTTCTGCAGGGCTATGCCAAAGCAGATTTCGCGTCTTAGGCATATCAAAGGCTGGGATAATCCCAGCCCTTTTCTTCTTCGTGGATTAAGCCGCCAATTCGGGAGCGGGTCGAATTTCCCCCGTCACAAGGCCACGCCAGTTTTTAACGACCGGATTTAGAAAAGTTTTCACGTCTGGATGTGCAGCATCCAAAACACCAAGTCGCACCAAAATTGCCGCGATCGCACAGTTTGACGCCCGCGTTGTGCCATCGACAATTTTCAACGCCACCCCGAGCCCACGTCCAGGGATAATGGCGATGAAATACCCTTCAGCTCCGGTTTTGATGGCAACCGGCTCTTTTGCGGCACGCATCAACAGCGTACAGGCGCGGCCCTCTCCCGCCACCATATCAGGATGTGCGATCATCGACTCCATAAGCTGATGTGCTGCCAGAGATAGACGATCCCCCCGACCGGATGCTGTGGCAAAAAAGGCCATGGCACGCGCCATGCCTTCCATCGTCGCGGCATAGTTGGGGGCAGAGCACCCATCGATCCCAAAGCCTGGACTTGTTTCCTGCGTCACTTCTTCAAAGGCATCTTTACAGGCAATCTGAACGGGATGGTCGGTATCTACATATTCCGGACCTGCTCCAATATGTTTGCCAAGCGTCAAAAAGCCCGCATGTTTGCCCGAGCAATTGTTGTGCACCTGACAGGGTGCCTCTCCGGCGCGGAGCATCTCTAGTTTGAGATCCCTGTCACGGGTCACCTGTGCCCCACAGCGAAGATTGTTGTCACTCATCCCGAGCTCAGCCAGCCAGGTATTCACTTCCTCGACGTGAGACGGAGCGCCTTCATGAGAGGCACAGGCCAAAGCCAACCGTTTCTGTGTCAGGCCAAACGCCTGTGCCGCACCTGATGTCACCAATGGCAACCCCTGGATCATTTTCGCGGAACTACGCGGCATGACCACGGCCTTTGGATCGCCCCAGGCCTCGACGATACCCTGCGCGTCACTGACCACCGCATGCCCGGCATGAAGGCTCTCAACAAACGTGCCGCGTACAATCTCAACAAGGGATACAGGTGCGTTTGTCATTCTTACCTCGATCTAAGCGATATTCTGCCAACAGGGCTTTTCCAGAATGGTTGTTTCAGGCTATTGTCCAGCCGTCGAGAGGAAAAGCCCCATACCGACGAACAAGGCCCAACAAAGACATAAGGGCCGGGACGGGGGCATGTATGAGGCAAGACAGCTGGAGGCTGCGGGAATGATTTCAGCATTTGGTCAATGGATCGGAGCGGGCGCAGTTGCGCTGATGCTGGGCACTGGAATGGCCAGCGCACAGGAAGAAAGCACCAACCGAGTTGATGCTATGACCGATTGGTCAGTGTTCGAAGGCGACAGCCCCAAAGAGTGTTGGGCCGTTACGACGTTCAAAGAAAGCCTGAACACAGATGAAAGCGGTCGCCCCAAAGCGGTGTCGCGTGGTGAGATCCTGTTGATGGTCTTTTACCGGCCCGACGCCAAGGTTTCGGGTCAGATCGCCTTTACAGGTGGATATCCGTTCGCGCCCGGGTCAACCGTGACCTTGAAAATAGGCGACAGCGATTTCGAGCTTTATACTGAGGGCGAGTGGGCCTGGCCTGCTACACCACAGGATGATGGTCGCATAATCACATCGATGAAACGCGGCGCGAGCGCGGTTTTGACAGCACGTTCAGCCCGCGGCACCGTCACCAAAGACACCTTTTCGCTTTTGGGCTTCACCGCAGCAACCGAGGATGCGGGCAAACGGTGTAGCAGCTAAATTATTGCCTCGCGTGGCGGGCGTAGGTTGCAAGGGCCCCTACGCCTTGCAAACATACCGGAAGATCAAAGATGAGGTCGATGTTATCTTAGCATCGACCTGTCTTTTGGCCCTGACATAATCGACATCTCAGGATTGCCAGCATTTACAAGTCCCCAATGAGCGACTTTGGTATGCGATCAATGACCACCGCGCGCGCGGCAGCTGACCAGTAGACCCCGTTGAAAGCAACAAGGTCCCGCTGGCACAAGCCACCAATTCGGCAGGGCTAATTTACGCCTACACATTGGCTGAGTTTCTGTGAAAAGTCTTCCATTGGCTGATTGGCAACTGGCTAAGTCACAGCCTAAATACTGCTCAGAAACATTAATCCGCCGCGTAAGTTAGACGGGAATAAAGATCATGATTTTCTCGAAAATCAGTACCCAACCTCACTCGGTCCGAATATAGAACACGTAATAAAGCATGTAGCGATTTGCCAACGGCAAAGTTGGTTGACTTGTATCTCATGTCAATCTGCCTACCTTCCGCAATTTTCGCAAGACGGCCGATCTCTACCCCCAAAGCTCCAGCAAAAGTGGCAACTAAACATCCCTTAATGAGAGTATGATCTAAATCCGACTTGATCCAAGCAAAAGACTCCTGAATTTCACCAGTATCGAGCGCAATAACATGGGCCTCGCACCTTGCTGGAGAGTTCAAGAAATCTACAAAAAGCTCTTCAATATTTTCGGGATACTTATCCCTTCTCTTTCCCAGAGCATCTTCAAAAAAAAGAGCTGGATCACTTCGATATTTACCTGGATCAACAAAAACAATACTAAATACATCTTTTACTCCCGGGATGCGGGAAAGTGACAGTTCAAGATTTGTCAATCTCCTTACTTCGCGCAACTCATCAATCAATTCACCTAAGACTTCTCTTCCCATCTGATAGTCAGGAAAATCTGCAGCTCCCAATATTTCAACCACATACGCATCGTCTCTTTTCAAAACCGGTGTGGCACATGAGCCCATTTTATAATCGCACCCACCCCAGCTATGAAATGACAATCCTAATAGATCAGGGACGCTTACACCCAATTGAAAGGAGGCATCCTCCAGCAATCGAACCTCGTCTTTGTTCAGAAGGGAGTCTAGTCTCTCCTCTGCCGAGGCCTCTACAAATGTCATCATTGAGACGCAGATGAAGGTAAGTACCAGCAAAGAGCGCTGTAGCACACGAATTTTCCGGGTCATTTTTCCTCAATGTCTGGATCATACAACATCTGAGTATAGGATTTCAGGGACTCAGCTCTAAACTCTTCATAATTTCAATTTAAATCAGAGTGATAGCTTTCAAACTGGTTTCGTATTGTACTGCACCAAAAGTACGCCCACGTCGTTTAGATTTATGGCCATGAGGTCTTGGCCCACCCTGTCTGAGCTACTCCCCATCCTTTGGAC
>JAGDYZ010000036.1:0-30163 GCA_049116335.1 Pelagimonas sp.
ACCAGCTTACGGGACGTGACACATAACAACAGCAGCATATAGCGATTGCCGACGCGATCGATCAGCGTAAAGCCTTTGGCCTCTGCGGCATCGATCCAGCTTTGGGGAATGGCTTTGTTAAATCGCCGGTAGGGTTTACGATGAACAGAGTAAATGTCGTTCTTCGGGACATGTTTTGCAAAAATGGGGCGCTGGCTGAAGGGCACAGTCCTTTGTGTTGAAGGTGAGTGAGCCTGACCCATCAACTACTGATGGGCCAGATTTGGATGAATGTCCGGATGATCGGCCCGGACTAAATTGAGGGTGGGCTGGACGCCGCACGGGGTGGATCAATCTCGTCGGGCGCAAAGCGATCCAACTTTGCAATGGCCTCGAGATGGCTCACGGCGGTTCGCAGAGCCTGCACAACCTCACGAGAGGCAGGACCGACGAAAGCCCGCTGTAGGATCTGGACGCCAAATCGGGTGTGCTGGTCAAAACCCGGTCGGCTGTCACAGCCCAGGGCGTCTCTGATACAAAACGCCATCTGCGCTAGCGGTGTATCTGGGCAGGACACTGCGAGTGTACGCAGGACAATCAGATCATCGGTGACCTGATCCCAGGCCTGTTCAGCAGCGCGCAACCACGCACGGTTGGCAGGATCAAACAGCCCCCGCCCAGAGCTGTCGAGCGCCAAAGCAAGCTCTCGTTCTTCCGCAATGGCGCGCAGGAGGTTCTGCAAACACAGATCAAACCTTCGGCGCAGCGGATCGGTTTGGGGCTTGGGGGCGAGATCTGGAGTGCGGGCAGCGCAGCAGGGCACGCCAGAAGACGCGCGGGACAAGTGGACAGACATACAATGTCCTCCATAAAAAATGGGATGGCCTGCAGGCCGGGTCAGCCCGCAATAAAAATTGGAGGTTCAGATCAAATCAGATCTTCAAAATCTTCGATATCGAGCACACCCATCAGATCAAGATACTGCGCCATCAACGACATCACGCGATCAACCAACTGCGTGGCGCCCGAGCTGTCGCCAAGCCGGATGTCTCGTTCCATTATATAGGTCTGCAGCCAGATCTTTGGCTCCGCCTCTACCGTGTCGAGATCGCTCAGCACAGTGGCAAGCCGTTTGAGCGCGGTCACAACTCGGCGTTCCTCATCATTCTTTGGTTCACTCTGTGCCGAGCTGCGCAGAAAAATCGCGGCATTGTTCCAATAGACAGAGATCTCGTCCGCATCATCGCGGCAGGCCGCCTCAAACCGATCCATACCCTCACAGGCCTGCTCAGCCTTAATCGCGGCCTCCAACAAATCGAGCGGATAATCCAAAGTATCCAGAAGAACAGAAAACGGTTCAGACACCTCTGGAGGCGTGATAGGAGCTTTGTCAGCCATAGTGATCTCCTCGTAAGATCGTTGTGGTTAGTGTGGAGGTGAGGGTTGCCGCCCTTGCCTTCACACGAACAATATGGGATCGTGATGTCACAATGTCAACGTTATAATGGCTGATTAAATGGCACCCCCCAAAAAAGACACCGAGGCAATCACTCTCCGGCTGCATAAAGACATGATCGCTTTGATCGATGACGCCCGCCGGAAGGAAGAAGATATCCCAACCCGCCCTGAAATGATCCGCCGTGTTTTGGAAGTCTGGGCGGCATCAAAGGAATAACCCGGCTAGATCCGCGTTTTGTGCCAGAATTCCGCGGCTTTCGATGGGAGTTCTGGCCTCGCATTATCGATTTGAGATGTCAGACAATAATGGAAAAGCCGACCAGAAAATTGTTGTTAGACATCCGAACGCACCTTTGAGCAGCTCCTCATCTCGCCTAACTGGGTTCATTCGCAGGCCAGTACCCGATAGTCGGCTGCGTCCCTGCTCTATTCTTCCTTCAGCCAAACAGTCAGCTCACGGGCTGTGGCACCTCCAAAGCAACCGAAACTGTGCTGCGGGAGCAACTCGGAACCCAAAACTTTTTTGGTAGCGGTTGGCCCGCGACCTCAGTGACAACAAATCCACAATCGACGCCCCACAAAAACCAGACATCTGTCCGGGAAAAATCTGAACGCCGTTCATGTTCTCAATGTCCAAATCGAGCGCGACACCCCAAATCTCCCCAATTGAAAAAGTTACAGCGTAACATCGTCTGTAACGTCGTAAGTATCTGACTATACGTTGAAAAAATAGAAAAGTTACAAAGCTACATAATTTATTAAGAGTGTATTACGTGCACACACGCGCACGCGCATGTACGCACGCGCGCACGCACCTATACATATATCGCGCCGTAACCTGTAACATTACCTAACCATATGATTTCAAAAGATTTAAATGTTACATGCGGTTTTGGGAGGTGTTGAGATTTGAATAAATTTTATTATTTCATGTACTTACAGCGTCGCACCGCACGTAACGCTCCCCCGGTGCAGAGGATAAAACTTCAGGATTTCCATTCAATCTATGACTAGTCCAAGGTGCCGAAGTGATGTGCGCGAGAAGAGAATTATTTCTTTACTACAGGGTGTCTCAACCTGCCTTTGGAATTGGCCTCGAAAGCTCAGCTCGATGTGCACAAACAAAACAACCTATTCACGTGCGTGCGGCTTCGAACGCGCTCCAAGCCTTTTCAAAGTCTTCGAAATCAAAACCCTCTGCTCGTGCGGGCTCAAGGATAAGCTTTTCAGTTTCTAGCAGCTTGAGAATGGCGGATTCCAACTCAGGAATGACCTCGTTCGGAATGACTAGAGCGCCATGGCGATCCGCATGCACCAGATCACCGTCATGGATCGTGAGACCAAAGACAGAAACGGGCGTACCCACTTCGCGCACATGTACAAACCCGTGACTGGGTCCAATCGACCCCGCCACCACCGGAAAGCCCTCGGGCAAGTCCCCAAGATCCCGCATCACCCCATTGGTCAAGGCTCCGCTGATGCCAAATCCCTTGTGAACGGTGGTATTGATTTCGCCCCAATAGGCTCCGATGCAGTTGGGGAAATCCAGATCCTCTACTACAGTCACCGCAGGTCTGGGTCCCTCTGCCATGTGCCGATAGTACGCCATACGCCGGGCCTTGACCACCTCGGGGGCCTCTTCAGGAGGCTGGACAGCTGCGATTTTGGCCGTCCGCGCATAGCCGACCATGGCTCCACCATCCGGGTCGGAACACAACGGGCTGCCCCGGGTAAAGGCATTGAACCCTCGCTGGCCTTGGGCCACTTCGATGGCGTTGCAAACGGTGGGCGTGTCGACCTTTTGAAGCAAGGCCTGCAAACTTGGGGTCATGAAAGCTCCAACCAGCGGCGCAGGGCTGCTGTCGTCTGAGAGGGTTGTTCGAGGGTTGGCAGATGGCCCGCGCCTTCAATGATGGTCAACGTGCTCTGGGACAAAAGATCATGCATCAGTTCGTGGCGGCTGATTGGACAAAGCGCATCATCCCGACCACAAAGCACGAGCGCCGGACCTTGGAACTCACGCAGTGTGTCTGTTTGATCCGGGCGATCCCGCAGAGCTTCGGATTGGTTCAGAAAAACGTCGTCGCCTTCCTTCAGCGCCATATCCAAACAAAGGTCGCTTATGTCCTGCTTTTTCGGGCCCTCTGTCAGATAGTTGGGGATCAGCTCCCTTTGCATGACGTCACTCAAACGCCCGTCTCGCACGGCCTGCATCTGGGGCACCCGGCGCGCCTTAACCTCAGGTTTCTCAGCCAGGGGATTGGTGTCGAGAAGAGCGATGCGCTCAATCCGGTCCGGCGCCTGTCGCAACATCTCCATGGCGACAATTCCGCCCATGCTCAACCCGACCAAAGCCAGTTTTCCGGGTGTTTGAAGTAAGCGCGTCGCCATGGCCTCAACACTGTTGTCTTCACGCCCAAACATCAGGTTGAGCCCCCCCAATTCAGCAATCTGGGGGGCAAACAGACGTTCGTCACACATCATGCCGGGGAGAAAGATTAGCTGTGTGCTCATGTCCCTGCTCCTTTTGTCTATAGTCCGCCGACCCGCCATTTTCCAAGCAGGCCGACGTTGCATTCTCAAGATTTAGCCAGTCCAAGTTGCCCCAGCGGGATCATCGGTTGCCGTGATCCGGTAGAGGCTGGCTTCTCCGGTCATCGAAGGCTCTGCCTCATAGGTTTCACTTGGCATCACAAGGGCAGTATCCCCATTGGTCAACACAACCTCATGATCCTCGATCCGCACCCGCCAATGCCCGCGCACCGGCATCAGAACAACCGGTTTCTCCGCCGCAACAGGCGACGACACAGCCGAGCCTCGTGTCAGGAAGTCGACCTCAAAGCCGGGCTTGTCTTTGATGATGCCATTTTCACCGATCACAACGGCGGGTTTGTCGGCACCGAGAGCCATGAGATCCCAATACCGTGCGACATAGTTGCCAATAACGGCATCTACTGGCACCTCAGGATAGGCTTGCAACTCGTCCTCAGATAGCACTGGCATCGGACCCACGTTATGGGGCAGGCTTTCACCCTTTTTGCTGTCGTAAAGCACACCGTTTTCGCCCAACATCAACCCATGCGCATGCGCGTCCTCGATCACATGCGGTGCCCAGGTCACGCCACCACCGGCATCATCACCGCCAAGCATCGACATGATCATGCCGTAGTCGGTGCCGATGTTCTCAAATCCGCGGAAGATACCGGTTGGGATATTGAAGATATCCCCCTCTTCAGCCACGAACTCACCGGCCGTGCCATGCAGGCCCCAGAAGAAACGCCAGCGGCCTTTGGCAACAAAAAACACCTCGGCCGTTGTGTGGCTATGCAGCGAATTTCTGCATTTGGGCGGCTGGCCAGCAGCCCCAATGTTAAAGCCAATTTTATCCGTAATATGAACGTGCTGATCTGGAGATTCAGACACACCCCCACCGATAATGGTGAAGTTCTCTTTCTGGTCACTGCCGGGTGTATGCGCGTCAATAAAGGCGGTTTTACAGGGTTTTAGTTCGCCATAACGAACGATACGGGATTGGATAGTGCTCATGATTTGGTCCTTTCAAATTTCACAGTGTCGAGGATCACACCCCAACTCCTGGAGGACGATTGTTGAGCCGCCGTGCCCGCAAACTTGCGCGGAATGCATGAAACCGACGCATGGTTTGGCTGCTATTGAGGCTGATCTGAGATCCGGCCATTCAAAGCGCCCCACTCGCCAGCAGGATCTGTTTCCAGATCGCTGTCTCATCAAACAGAGTGTATTCCCGGCGCAGCTTGATCTCTCCACCGATCAATTCGCCCCATTCGGCCTGGGAAATGCCCAGCACATAGACCTCTGCGCCGGTCGGCGCGCCAAAGCTGCCCCAGCCGTCGTGTTTGCCATGCAGGCTCCACCGCACGGATGAGCGCGGGGGCATATTGCGGTCCTCTCGGCCGATCTCGTGATGGATCGTGAACTTTGCCGACGGGAATGACGCACGCAGTCCCATCCAGAACCGTTCTACCGGGTCCCAACTGTGACCCTGAGCACCTCCGGGATATTCGGTCACAACCGCGCGGTCATACTCCGATTTAATCACCGTCATATCTGCATTCATGATCCGGGTGATCAAATCAGCGTGCCGTTGTCCCCATTCGTTGTCATTGCCCCGCCCCTGATAGGGACCAACAAGATCGTTGGATGGGGTCAGTGGCTTCTGACAGGTCTCAGGGCCCCCTTCCCTCTCGATCAGATCACGGGCAAAGTCATGCGGATCCCATCCCATCTGCCGCACAACGGCCCCGTTGTCCCGGATCAGCCATTCATCATCAATCGCGTTATCCTTGGCGTGGCAATCTGCCAGAATGCGGTACACAAGCTTGCTGCCAGTTGCTTTACCAAAAGCGCCATCCCCGAGATGCGTCGCCGTTGAAAGGATGCGGTGGCTCGACAGCATGCCGGTTTCGGGCGTTCCCGACCAGATCACATCTTCTCCTAGCAACGTGCGATCTGGGAACTCGGACAAGGTCGCCATAGTCGCAGCAATGACACCAGCATTTCCCGTGCTCACACTGCCCGGCATGCGCACAACAACCTCAGGCGCATAGTAATCGTGCAGGGTCGCAAAGCCACGCCCTTCCCAAATTTCATGCGTGATCCCAATAATATAATCGGGGAAATCGCGGAATTTTGGGTCAAATCCCTTCATCATGTTTGTCCTTCAGGTATGCGGGCAGAGCCACGGATGATCAGAGGGCCGTCGATTTCGATATGACGGGGCCCCTTGGCTTCGCCTTCGATTTCGCTCAGCAGAATATCAACGGTGCTGGCCACCATGCGGTTGGCAGGCTGGCGCACGGTTGTCAGGTCATAGGCGGGCCAGGACGCGGTTGGCACGTCGTCATAGCCGATGACGGACACATCCTGCGGGACCGACAGCCCCAACTCGCTGCGCAGCACGTCCATGACCGCAAATGCCATATGGTCGTTGGCAACGAAAACAGCCTCTGGAGGATCACTGGCAAACATCGCCCTCGTCGCCTCGGCGGCCTGTTCCATTTTGAAGTTGCCAACTCCTCGTGCGTGCAAAGACAGCTCTTCCTCTGCAAGGCGCGCCACAAACCCCGCCTCGCGATCACGTTGGGTCGACGCGCCTTCCCAACCCGCGATGTAACCGATTTTGCGATGCCCGCCTTGGAGCAGAAATTCTGCCACTTTGCGTCCACCTGCGATGTTGTCTGAGGTAACGGCCGACATGCCCGGCCCATTCTGAGAGCGGTTGAACAGAACCATCGGGACACCCGCAGCCTGGCAGCGCGCCGACAATTCTGACGACATGGCAACCGACGCCGCGATAATGCCATCAACCTGATAATCAAGAATTTCCTCGACGACGTTGTCGATCTGCGAAGCCGTATTAGGAGCGAGGAAAATCAGCACATGATAGCCGCGCTCTTGCAACGCATTGGAGAGCTTTTCGAGCGCTTCGGGGTAGAAATGGTTTTCAAGATAAGCGACCACTAACCCGATGATCCGGCTTTTGCCCGATACCATCGCGCGCGCGAGAACGTTGGGTCGATAGCCCAGCTCGCTCGCGGCTTTGCGCACCTTTTCGATCGTGGCTTTCGAGGCGGATGCACCGGGTGTGAACACTCGGCTCACAGCCGATTGAGACACGCCGGCCAGCTTGGCGACTTCAGAGGATGTGACCTTGGAATTTGTCATTCCGCAGTCCACCCACCGTCAATCATCAACGCTGTGCCTGTCACCAGTGCAGAGGCCTCGGACGCAAGGAAGACGACACCCCCCATGATGTCTTCGACCGTACCAACGCGGCCCAGTTTGATTTTGTCTTCGATCCAAGCTTTGCGTTCAGGACGATCGAAGGTCGATTGCGTCAACGGCGTTAGAATAAACGTCGGACAGATCGTATTGACCCGAATGCCTTGTTTGCCCCACTCGATTGCCATGGATTTGGTGAAACCCTCGACCGCGTGTTTTGTGGCGCAATACACCGCACGGTCCAGTCCACCAACTTTAGCCATCTGACTGGAAATGTTGATCAGAGAGCCCGGTTTGCCCGCCTCCATCAGGCCCCTTGCAACAGCCTGTGTCAGAAAATACGCCCCTTTGATGTTCAGCTCGGACACCGCATCAAAATCGGATTCATCCGTCTCTAACGAAGGCGAATGTCGCGCGAGCCCTGCGGAGTTGACCAGAACGTCAAAAGGCCCATTTGCGGCCACAGCCTCTTGGGTGCCTTCTACATCTGCGACATCCAAAGACAAAGCTTCTGCGCTCAGGCCCTGTTCGGTCAACGCAGACACCAGATCTGCCAGTTTGTCGGCCGACCGAGCCGCGACGACCACATGAGCACCTGCTTCAGCCAGAGCTGTTGCGCAGGCAAGACCGATGCCAGAACTTGCACCTGCGACCAACGCACGCTTGCCTTCTAAGCGAAAGGACGGGGTTTTGGGCAGGGTCATTGGACATCTCCGGGATTGTACAGCGGTTTGAAATTACGCGCTTTGTTGAACTCGCGCATGCGAGCCAAAACATCTACACCCAGTTGATTATGGATATCCAGCAAATCCACCAGCACCCAGTTTTCCCGAATTAGACCGCCCTCCAGACGCCAAAAATCGAGGCTGCGCAGAGTTATCTCTTGTCCTGACGGCGCTATGCCCAGCCAACCATCGTGGTTTATCGTCTGCTTCATATTGGGCCAGCCGGTGACAGCGGCATAGTCACCATCACCAAAGAAGTGAAACGTCAGGTCCTTATCATGCGCGCCGCGATCGGGCATTGCATTGAGAAACGGGATCTGGTGCCAATTGCGAAACCCCGGCACGCCACGACAGGTTCCGATCCCAGCAGGTCCATACCAGTTGAACCGTGGGTGCCAAAACCGCTTCATTTCCATCACTTCAGGTCCGCCCTGAGAAGGATGCCGGACAAGATGCGCGAGCATGTCAACAATGAGATCGCAGGAAGCCTTTGAGCGTGCCGTGTCTTTTGGGCCGGACACAAACCCATCTTGCGAGGACGGGCCGGGTACAAACAACTCGCGCCCCAACGAAGGGGCCATCGGCCAGGCACCTGCCTGCATCATCAGTTCGGGGATGTCCCAAATCGCCTGCATTTCGACGATCTGGCCAGCTTCAAAGCGGAAAAACTCATGGAACCGCATATGTGCCAAGTGGCCGGTTGGCGGAATATCAAGAAAGGGCGCCACAAAGGTCCCGATATAGTGGCCACCACATCCGAACCAGTCTTGGCCGTGATCGTCTCGGCCCGCAATGACAATCCAATCGCGCCGTTCCAAATCCGGCATGGCATCCGCCAACGGCGCATAGGCCGTTTCAACCAGTGTATCTTTGTCCAGGGTGCCAAACGGATGCGCCAGATGAACACAAATATCTTCGGCGAACACCGCATCGATTTCGCGACGAACAGCAGCCAGATCAAAGTCCCTCATTGCGCTGCGCAATGGGGCAATCAGATCTTTGTGGTTGCTGTGTCGGTCCATAACGGTTCTTTCAAAGTGGCTGGCCCCAGGTCTCCGGTGCCAGAGATCTGCACTTACTCAGCGGCGTCGCGATAAGGCGCACCTTCGCCATAAGGCACGTTGATGCCCCCATAGCGACGTACACGCAGGTTGCATTGCTCGGCGTGGCCCACAAAGCCTTCCAGCATGCACAAACGCGACCCATATTCACCAATCAGAGTCGCGGCCTCATCGGTCGTCACTTTCTGATAGCTGTGTGTTTTTAGAAACTTACCGACCCACAATCCACCTGTGTAGCGGCCCGCCTTCTTGGTCGGCAGCGTGTGATTGGTGCCGATTACCTTGTCGCCATTCGACACATTGGTCCGTGGGCCAAGGAACAGCGCGCCATAACAGGTCATGTTTTCAAGAAACCAGTCATCGCGATCGGTCATGACCTGAACATGCTCAGACGCGATATCGTCAGCAACCGCAAGCATCTCATCATAGGTGTCGCAAACGATAACCTCGCCATAGTCCTCCCAGCTGACCCGGGCGGTGTCGGCTGTGGGAAGGATTTTCAAAAGACGGTCGATCTCTGACAGGGTTTCCTCCGCCAGTTTCCGCGAGTTTGTCACCAGCACTGCTGGCGAATTGTAGCCATGCTCTGCCTGCCCTAGCAGGTCGGTGGCGCACATTTCGGCGTCCACGGTTTCATCGGCAATAACCATGGTCTCGGTCGGACCAGCAAACAGATCGATGCCAACACGACCAAACAGTTGCCGCTTGGCTTCGGCCACAAAGGCGTTGCCCGGGCCAACCAACAGATGCACGGGATCGATGCTTTCGGTGCCAATGGCCATGGCGCCAACGGCCTGAATGCCACCAAGCACATAAATTTCATGCGCACCGCCCAGATGCATCGCTGCGATCACTGCGGGGTTTGGCTCGCCGTTGAACGGTGGTGTGCAGGCTACGATCCGGGGAACACCCGCAACTTTGGCAGTGGCCACAGACATATGCGCGCTGGCGACCATTGGGAACTTACCGCCCGGGACGTAGCAGCCCACGGATTGGACGGGAATATTTTTATGCCCAAGGATTACACCGGGCATGGTCTCGACTTCGATGTCGAGCATGCTGTCACGCTGCGCTTGCGCAAACTTGACAACTTGCTCTTGAGCGAACTTGATATCCGCCATTTCGCGATCCGAGACTTTGGCGATGATCGCTTGGATCTCGTCCTCACTCAAACGATAGGAAAGCCGGTCATAATTGTCGAACTTGACCGCAAGTTCGTGCACGGCCGCATCCCCTCGCGTTTCGATATCCTTCAAGGTTGCTTCAACAACAGCGGCGGTCTTGGCATCATCCTCGGCGCGATCCGCTGCGGGTTTGCCCCGTTTCAGGTATTCGATTGTCATTGTCTTATCCTTGTTTATCGGGACGTGGGGCGGTGCGCTCGCCACGGTCATAGGTTTCCCAACCTTCGCCGTTGAAAAGATCGACACCCAACTGCGCGGCCACATGGGCGAAATCAACGTTCACCCAGTTGTCTACGATCTTGCCATCCACGACTTTCCAGAAATCCATATAACGGATTTCGACGCGTTTACCGGTTGGGGCAATGCCCAGGAATTCACCCGAGTGGGTGGCTTCCTGACGGCCAAAAGCCGCGGCCCACTCACCCATGTAAAGACGGGCTTCATCGATACAGGTCTTGTCGGAGAACGCAGCCTGAAAAGGGCGCTGCCAATTGTCCTGGAACTCTTTGAGGCCAGTTTTGGTGCCGCAACCTTGGTTGCCCATCCACCGAAACCCTTGGGAAAAGAACTCGCCAATATCATCGATGCGGTGATCGTTGAGACCGTCCACCATGGTTTCGATCACCCGGCGGGTTTCTTCGGTTTTGCTCATTTCGGTGTCACGGGTCAGAACCGCTTGTTCGGGACGGGAGCCTTTCATCGGGCTTCTCCTTTCACAGTGTCAATTGATGTCAGAGGGGCGAAAGCACCCTTCCTGACAAAATCCCGAGGCAGTCTGTTGAGAGCCGGATGGCATGCCATGGCGCTGTTGCGTGCGGTTGAACTCATCCCTTGACCGCCCCCGCAGTGAGACCCGACACGATCTGGCGCTGGAAGAACATCACAAGAATGAAGAGTGGCGCGGTTGCAGAGACAACGGCGGCTACCGCAAACATGACGTTGCCTTCTGTGTAAGTGGTGCCAAGGAAGGCCGCGATCGCAGGAACCATGGTACGGTTGCTTTCGCTCAGCAACATCGCGGTGACCGCAAAGTCGTTGTAGGCCAAAAGGAAGCTGAACAAACCGGTGGTGATCACACCCGGCCACATCACGGGCACGATGACATGCCGGAAGGCCTGAAACTGGGTACAGCCGTCAACCTTGGCACTTTCATCCAATTCTTTTGGGATGTTCTGGAAAAAGCTGTGCAGCATCCAGAGCGTAAACGGCTGGTTGATCGCCACCAAGACAATGATGGTAGTAGGAAGGATGCCCCAGACGTTCCACTCAAAGAATGGGAGCAAATAACCCGCCACCAACGTGATTGGCGGCATCGCCCGGAAGATCAGCGCTGTGATCAACAGCCAGAAGGTATAGCGATACCCCGAGCGAGACAGAGCATACCCCCCCAGCGTGCCAATGGTCAGCGACGTGCAAACCACAAAGAAGCACACGATAAAGGTGTTGATGACGTTGCGCCAGAACTCTTCCTGAATCCACGCCCCGCGATAGGCTGCTCCTGTGAAGGCGCTGTCGTAGGTCGCGCTGGTCCGCTCTCCGGTGAGCGCGTTTGTCCAATCGGCGATGGAAAAGAAATCCAGCTCGACCTTGAACGAACCCCAGAGTGTCCAGAAAAAGGGGAAAGCTGCGAGGATGAACCAGAGCAGGACAAAACCGCTGGTCAGTATGCGAAGCCCCGTGGGCATGCGTTGTGCTTTGGATGCCATATTACTTGCCCTTGAAGTCGCGCCAGGTCCGGACCAGCACCGGTGACAGCAGGATCGCGACACCCAGAATGGTCAGAACAGAAGTTGCGGAGGCCGCAGAGAGTTGTCGGGTTTCGCCTCCAAGATCATTGAAGATGATCCAGCTGAGCGAAGTCGCATGTGCCGAAGCATTGAAGCCGACCACAGGTTCGAAGACGCGGAAGTTGTCCATCAGCTGGATCAGCGCCACAAAGGTCACCAGCGGCATCAGATGCGGAATGATCACGTATTTGGTCTGCTGCCAACGGGACGCCCCGTCGATTTGCGCCGCTTCCAACTGGTCTTTTGGCAGTGTCTGCAAACCGGCGTAAAACACGACAAAGGCAAAGGGCGCAGAATGCCAGACCCCGTAGACGATCAACATAACCCAGGTCAGTCCGGTAGATGCCTTGAGCGAGAAATTGGGATCCCCGGCGAGGGCCACTAGTGCCGATCCAATGACACCTCGGCTGTCAACCATCCAGAACAGGATCAGAGAGCCAATCAACGGTGTCACGATCATCGGCAACAGCGAGAAGAAGATCATGAAACCTTTGAGGTGACGATGAAGCGAGTTCACCGCAAGCGCAATCATGAGGCCAAAAATGATCAGCAAAGGTGTGACAATAAAAGTAAATGTCAGAGTAAAGGCCAAGGCCCGGTAGAGCGGCAGATTGAACAGCTTTGAAGAAAACTCTCCCCAGTTTTGGGAGGCTGACCAAGCTTCGCTGACCTCGGCCACCGCTAGGTGCGCGCGGTCAAAGTAGATGTCGAGCCCGACAAAGCGTCCAAGAGGCTGAGCGTCACGGGTGGCTCGGGTGGCGTCTTGGTCGATGGTTGTCTCGGTGGTGCAGCCCACAAGAGGTGTGCAGTTTTCAACTGTCTTCAGCACAGCCTCATGTGGGGCAAAGACAGACTGGATCACGACCGACACGATTGGCAGTGCGATGAACAAGAGCATCGCAAGGCCCGTGGGCAGAAAGAACCAGAAGAAGGTGCGGTGTTTCATCTCGTGATCCGGGTAATTGGATGAAAGGGTCCGGAAAGGGGACCGCCCCTTTCCGGTGAGAAGAAGGTCTTACTTCAGGAAGCCTTTTTCTTTCGCAGCAGTCACATAAGCCGCTTCGATATCGACGAGAGCCTGCTCTGCACTTTCCTTGCCCTGCAGGAAGTCGGACAGTTCATTGCCAATCGCACCGTGCATCAGACCCATGTAGGGAACCATTGGGTATGGCACAGTCCCGGCCTTTGCCGCATCAAACACACCAATGGCTGCGTCGGTTGGCTCATAGCCGTCGATCAGCCAGACCGCCTGACTTGCCACTTCGCCGTCTTGCATCAGTTCGGGACGAATGCCGTTCATCATAGCGATAAAGGTCGCCTCGGCCTCAGCGTCAGAGATGTTCTTGGCCACAGTCCAGCCATCCCACCAGAGCGTCGAAGCAGGGATTGTCCCACCACCTACAGTCATCGGACCCGCGATGGCATGCCCGGCTTTTACTTCATCGGTGACGCCATCCGCAGTGGTTTGCGTCGCAGCGCGTGAGCCCCACATGTTCAAGAGCGCAATGTTCCCGGCACGGTACTCGGCGTTGGTTGCATTCGAGTCATGCGTAAGGAAGTCGGGGTTCATGTATTCCGTCAGCGCCTTCATCATGTTCAACGTCTGAACACCCGCTTCGGAATTCACATTTGGCTCTGCGCTGCCTTCCTTAAAGAAGGTGCCGCCATAGCCGATGAACATGTTGTTGAATTCCTGCGCGAGGTTCCAGCCCGCTGCGTAGGCACCACCGATTGGGTTCTGCATCACGCCCTTTTCACGAATGATTTCCGCGGCGGCCAACATTTCTTCATAGGTTTTTGGCGGCTCGATACCTAGCTCGGCCAGAATGTCCTGACGGTACATCAGGTGCTGCGCGTTTGCCATAAAGGCCACCGCCATCACTTTGCCATCCACGGTAATCAGCTGGCTTTTCTGCAGGCCCTGCCCATGTTTGGCAACCAGATCATCCAGCGGGCGGACCAGATCGTCGTTCATCAGGATTGTGAGAGTCGAGTTCGCCACGATCGCCGAGGTGTACTCGGCCGGATCGCCCTGCATACCCGCGACATGAATGTCTTTGTGATCCGCGGTGAGGTTTCTTTTCACCTCTGCGCCAGAACACTCGCTCGCACCAGCACCTACGGTTTGAATCGCCGGGAATTCGTTACCGATGATGTTGACACGGGCATCAATTTCACAGGCCAGTGCCCCACCAGCCCAAAGGGCGATTGTACTGGCAAAGGCCACTCTTTTGATAAACATTGTCTCTTCTCCCTGATGAGTTGAGTGTATCTTCGAAGGCCACACTCGGATTGTTCCGCCAAAGCGGAAAGGCGGGGGCTAGCCCCCAATGCGCGCACCTGTTGCGGTGTCGAACACATGGCAATGGTCTGTGCTGATGTGCAGCGAGACCGTGTCATCGATTTCTGCGCGGAAGGTTTTGGCCGCTTTTACGGACACCAACTGCCCGCCAAGGCGAACGGACACCATCGTGCTGTCACCCAAGAGCTCAAGCGTATAGATCGGAGCGTTGATTTCGCCATTAGACGCAACAACTTCGGCGTCTTCCGCTCGAAAGCCCAATGTGATTTTGCCGTCTGGGGCATTCAATCCACGCACTTCTGTCTGAACAGCCCGGAACACCCCATCCTTGACCTCACCCTCGAGCAGATTCATGGCGGGGTTGCCGATGAAGCTTGCGACAAAGGTGTTCGCCGGAGTGTCGTAAATCTCTACCGGCGTGCCAACTTGCTGCACCACGCCCTGCTTCATGATGACCACACGATCCGCGAGGGTCATGGCCTCGATCTGGTCGTGTGTCACATAGATTGTGGTGACGGCGAGCTCATGGCTCAGGTTTTTGATCTGCGCACGGGTGCTGACACGAAGCTTGGCATCCAGGTTCGACAGCGGCTCGTCCATCAAAAATACATTCGGCTCACGCACGATGGCACGGGCAAGAGCCACACGCTGACGCTGACCACCAGAAAGTTCGGCCGGCTTGCGGTGTAGGAAGTCATCAAGTTCAACCATGGCCGACGCCCGGCGAACCTTTTCATCGTGGGTTTTCGGATCGATGCCCCGAACCTTTAGGGGAAACCGGATATTCTCGTAGACATTCATGTTTGGGTACAGAGCGTAGCTCTGAAACACCATGGCAACGTCACGGTCTTTGGGTTCAAGATCGTTGACCTTTTTGCCGTCGATCAGGATCTCACCTTCGGTGGCGTCCTCTAACCCGGCGATCATCCGCATGGTTGTGGTTTTGCCGCAACCGGACGGACCAAGGAGTACGAGAAACTCTTTATCGGCAATGGTCAGGTCGAAATTTTCAACCCCAACAAAGCTTCCCCATCGCTTGTTGATGTTCTGCAACCGAATTTCGGCCATGCGGTTTCCCCTCCCGTTGGAATCGCCTTGCATACGCTTGCAAAAGGTTAGGCGTTGGTGCAACATTTTGGCAAGTAATTTTTGCATTCGTATGCAAAAACAGATCAACACATTGAAAAGGTACGAAAATGTCAGATCTTCAGGCTGCCAAGGAAACGGTTCTGAAATTCTATGAACAGTTGGACTCGCCAGATGCGAACCTTGAGGCCGTGCTCTCTGCACACTGCAGAGAGGGCTATATCTGGCGCGGATTTCACCCCTTTGGTGAACTGAACAATCCCTGCGAAGTGGCGCAAAGATTCTGGCACCCCCTGCGAACAAGCCTGACCTCGTTGCAGCGCCGGCAGGATGTCTTCTTTGCTGGGCTCAACCAGATGGATGGTTTTCAAGACACTTGGGTGGTGTCGATGGGGCATCTCATGGGGCTCTTTGATCGGCCCTTCCTAGGCATCCCCCCCACCCAGAAGATTGCGATGCTACGCTACTGTGAATTTCACCGTGTCGAGAATGGCAAAATTTGCGAAACAGCGATGTATTTCGACCTTCCCTACCTGATGGCTCAGGCCGGGATTACCCTGTTTCCAAACCAAACCGCCGCGCAATTGGTACAGCCCGGCCCGATGACGCACACTGGATTGCTGTTTGATCCAACTCCCGAACAAGACGGCAATGACACACTGTCTCTGATCAATCGAATGATTGGAGATCTGGGGCAATGGGACAGCAAGCTCACTCTTGAGGACGAGCTGCGCCAGACATGGGACGAGAACATGCTGTGGTGGGGGCCAACTGGAATTGGGGCCACCTATACCATCGAACGCTATGCCAAACAGCATTCCGGCCCCTTCCGCGCGGCGTTCTCTGAGCGATCCGAAACCACACATATTGCCCGGCTGGCCGAAGGCGAATTTGGTGGTTTCTTTGGCTGGCCCAACTTCACTGCGCGGTTGTCAGCGGAGTTCATGGACATCCCCGCCACCAAAAAAATGGGTGAATTTCGGGTAATCGACATCTATCGCCGCGACGGGGACAAACTTGCAGAGAACTGGATTTTCATCGACCTGCTCCATTTCTGGAAATGTCAGGGACATGATTTTCTTGCCCAGCTTCAGGCCGGTGATAGGTAGAACAAAAAACCCTCAACAAAATGGTCAAAAAACTGATCCAGACGTTGAGCCTTGACGTATCGCAGATATGTTGAGCGTTAACACTACCCTTCTGAATGCGGAACGTTGTCCCGCGAAACCGCGGATAAGCGAGCGAAAATCTGTGTCTCAAGGTTCTAATGAAATCTCTCAACAGACCCGGTGGATGCTTGCCGTTCGTGACAGTCGAGATCGCGAAGCCTTTGTTAAATTGTTCGACTTTTTTGCGCCCCGACTGAAGGGGTTCATTATGCGTACAGGGGCGTCTTCGCACCTGGCGGAGGAAATCGTACAGGACGTGATGCTAACAATTTGGCGCAAAGCGGCCCAGTTCGATCCGCATCGCGCTCAGGTTTCGGCTTGGGTTTATCAGATTGCGCGAAACCGCCAGATTGACTTAGCGCGAAAGGAAAACCGTCCGCTGCCTGAAGAACTCAAAGAAGATCCTGGTCAAGAGCAGGATGCAAGTCAGATTCTGGGCGTAGAGCAAGAAACGGCAAAGCTGCGTCTGGCCCTAAAAACGCTAAACCCCGACCAGCGAGAGATCATTGAACAAGCCTATATGGGTGAACTTACACATCATGAGATCAGCGCGAAGACCGGCATTCCCCTTGGGACGATCAAGTCACGCATACGTCTTGGCCTCGCACGATTGCGCCATGAGTTGAAGGATCTTACCCAATGAGCGCTGTTACCCATCATGTCCCCGATGCGATGCTGACGGCCTATGCTGCAGGCCGACTACCGAAGGCTTTTGCCGCGGTGATCGCGGCCCATATTTCGCTTTGTGAAGATTGTCGCGCGGCACTGGGGGCTCATCACGCCCTGGGCGGAGCAATCCTCGAAGAGACCTCAAAGGTCGACGTATCGACCGCTTTGAAGAGCGATGTGCTAGATCTTCTTGATAGTCCCTTCACGCCAGAACCGGTCTATGAACGCAAAGGCGTGTACCCAGGTCCAGTGATGGAGCTCTTGAAAGGACGAGAGCCCAAATGGAAAACACTTGGGATGGGCGTCCGTCAGGACATTCTGTTTGGAGATGCCGAAGGCTCGGTGCGGTTGCTTTTTATTCCACCGGGGCAAGCCGTTCCGGATCATAGTCACAACGGGCTTGAGTTGACCCTCGTTCTGCAAGGGAGCTTTAGTGACGAAACCGGCGTATTCGATGTCGGCGATTTGGAAGTCGCTGATGAGCATCTAGAGCATACACCGATCGCTGGGGATGGTGCGCCTTGTATTTGTCTTGCCGCGACAGATGCTCCGCTGCGGTTCCGAGCCTTTGTGCCGCGATTGATGCAACCGCTGTTCAGGATCTAGGACCTGACGGCGGATACCCCACGAGGTCTGACAACACTTCTAACGTCGGTAAACGATCCAGTCTGGCAAAATACCAAACACACGAATGGCCCAAGAAAAAGGCGCGGGGAAATCGGTTCGAAACCTGCGTCGTTCCATAGCTTTTATTACACGTCTCGCGGCCTTTTCCGGTGTCATTAGCATGGGCATGTGGAAATCATTCTTCTGCGTCAGGCGCGTCTTGATGAAGCCAGGATTGACCAGTCGTACGTCCACCCCAGTTCCACGAAGATCAAACCGCATGGTTTCAGCAAGACTTCTGAGCGCGGCTTTGCTTGCGCTATAACCGATTGAGGCCGGAAGTCCTCGGTAACCTGAAAGTGACCCAATCAGGGTGATATCGCCCTGACCTTTTGCAACAAATCTAGGAACAATCGGCCCCAATACACGTATCGCACCGGTAAAGTTTACGTCCAGCATGGTCAGAGCTTTTTCGCTATCCCACTCGGATGCTCGCATGGGTTCGTAGGTACCTGCATTGTAAATCACCCCATCGATCTCGCCGATACACTCGATCGCCTGTTGAACAGATTTGCGGTCCGTTACATCCATTACAACGATCCGCGCCTGCGACAGTTCGCTCCTGAGCGTTTCAAGCCGCTCTGGTTTGCGCGCTGACAAGATCAACTGCGCTCCCTGCGCATCCAATTGCTTGGCCAACTCACGTCCCAACCCTTCGCTCGCTCCGATAAGCCAGTATGTTTTGCCGGACAACGATGTCATTTGTTTTGGCCCAAGTGATTGGTGTTGGTAGAGACAAACTCTGAAGGTTCTGGTTGCTTTTTGAGGAATGGGGCACGTTTGAGGTACAAAAGCGCAGCCTGCCAGTGGATCAGAGCCAATACTCTTGCCCCTCCAAAGGGACGGCGGAACGCGGATTTCAGCAGCGACCAGTCGGTGGCCACCGCGCGTTTTCCAGACAGAGTTGCAAGCACACCCTGATCTTCGTTTTCAAACAAGATCCGAATGTCGACCTCAGCGTCATTGAACCCAAAATTAAACCGATACCGACCGGCAATTTTTTGGAAGGGAGATACGTGCATCAGTTTTTCTGCAACCAATGTGTCGCTCCGATCAATGGGCCGAAAATCTTCATGTGCGCAGAAATAGTTATGCCGCTGCCCAAAAGTACTATTGACCTCGGCCACAAAAGCGCGGGGTTTGCTATCAACAAGCGCGATCCAGAAGCTGACTGGGTTAAAGTTGAACCAAAGGAAGCTGGGCTGGGTCAACAATACCAGCCGCGCGCTATCAGTTCGAAAGCCACGTCGCTCAAGCTCTTCTTTAAACCATTTTACCCCGCGCCCATTGCCCCGCTGCCCACCGTGTAGGTGATCCCAGAGCGACCACAGATTAAATCGGTTCCTGGAGAATATCCGTGGCGTCTCGCCAGCAAAGTCCGCCAGCACAAAGTCGACACCGTAAGTGAAGCGGTTCTTTAAGCCGCCCCGGCGGGCGTGCAGCGTCTTGGCTTGGATGTGTTCGAGTTTCATGTGTTCAATACGAGGACATACTCGAGTTGGATCAGGCATTTCGGGAACTTTTGTTTGCAATTTCTGATCCAACTCGAGATGCCGCGCGTAAAACCCCTGAAAACCAGTCAAAAGGGGGCGACATGTTCGATCAGACGCAGGGACCGCGCAAGAGGATTGCCATTATTGGCGGCGGGATTTCTGGCCTTTCAGCTGCATATTACTTATCGCCTTTTCATGACGTCACCCTTTATGAGGCCTCAGATAGACTTGGCGGTCACGCCCGCACCGTTTTGGCAGGCAAGAATGGTGACCAGCCTGTGGACACAGGATTCATCGTTTTCAATTATGCCACATACCCGTTTCTGACCCGACTTTTTCGCGAACTGGATGTTCCTGTCATCAAAAGTGAAATGAGTTTTGGAGCCAGCATCCATAATGGATGGCTTGAGTATGGCCTGAGCAGCGTCAGGGCGTTGACGGCTCAAAACCGCAATCTGCTGCGGCCGCAATTCTACAAGATGGTCGCAGACATCATTCGCTTTGGAAAACACGCCGAAGCTGCCGCAAAGGATGACAGCAAAACGATCGGAGATTTGGTGGCCGAACTTGGATTGGGCAAGTGGTTTCGCGACTACTATCTGATGCCCATGTGTGGCGCGATTTGGTCTACTCCTGTGGAGGATGTCGATCGTTTCCCGGCAAAATCACTGGTAAGGTTCTTTCGCAATCACGCACTCTTGGCGGGCTCAGGCAAACACCAATGGTGGACCGTTAAGGGCGGCAGCATCGAATACGTCAAGCGTCTTGAAACTGCTTTAAACGCCCGTGGTTGCACGATTCACAAACATACTGCGATCCAAAGTCTGAGCCGCTCGCTTGAAGAGGTTAGCCTTCACACTGCAACCGGACAATCAACCGTCTACGACGAGGTCATTTTCGCCTGCCATTCGGATCAGGCCCTGAAAATCTTGGGGCAAGACGCTTCCAAGGCCGAAACACACGCATTGGGCAGCATTCGATATCAGCCCAACACGGCCGTTTTGCATTGTGACGAGCGTCAAATGCCAAGCCGTCGAGATTGTTGGTCCAGCTGGTCTTACCGCTCTCAGGACGGCGATATCGGCCTGACCTATTGGATGAACCGTTTGCAAAGCATTCCGGAAAGCGATCCGCTCTTTGTTACGCTCAACCCGTCTAAATCGATCCCCGAGCATATGATCTATGATCAGGTCCAGTTCGCTCATCCGGTGTTCGACCGTGCGGCTCTTCAGGCCCAGCAGGCCATTCGCCAGATGCAGGGACAAAATCGAACTTGGTATGTAGGTGCTTGGAACCGGCACGGGTTCCACGAAGACGGCATAGCCAGTGCCATGCGTGTCGTTCGCTCGCTCAATGATCCCCATTTCACGAAAGGTACGGACTATGCAGGCCACAACCAAGACCTTGAAATCAAACTTCCTGTCGACCTGCGAGCGTCTGCGTGAAGGCCGTTTGATACTGCGCACCCCCGAGGGCGAGCGTTACAACTTTGGGACATCAGGCCCTGAAGCAGAGATGGTTATCCGTGACTGGGCTGCTGTGTCTGCCTTTGCAGCCCATGGCCAAGTCGGGCTTGGGGAAACCTATGTTCAGGGTCTTTGGGACACCCCGTCTGTCGAGGGATTGGTTTCACTGGCTATGCTAAACCGCGATAACCTCGGAACGTTTGATCAAGCCAACGCTTTTAACCAAATCAAGTTTCGTCTAGTTGACACCGTCCTGCGAGCCAACTCACGACGCGGGTCACGCAAAAACATCCGTGCACATTACGACGTTGGCAATGAATTTTACGGTCTCTGGCTTGACGAAGGTATGACCTACTCATCCGCTTTGTTTACCCAAACTGATGATGACCTCACCCGCGCCCAAGACCGCAAGAATGCAAGGGTCTTGTCACGCCTTGGCGCAGGTGAACGCACGCTGGAAATTGGCTGCGGCTGGGGCGGCTTTGCGGAACACGCGAGCGCTGAAGGACGTGACGTCACGGGCGTTACGATCTCACGCAACCAACATAGTTACGCGGAGGCGCGGCTTGATGGGCGCGCGGATATTCAATTGCGTGACTACCGCGACATCGAAGGCAAATTCGACAACATCGTTTCGATTGAGATGATCGAAGCGGTCGGTGAGCGCTATTGGCCCAGCTATTTTTCCACGCTCAAACGCAGTCTTGCCGACGGTGGAAACGTGCTGCTTCAGGCTATCACCGTGAAAGACAGTTTCTTTGAAACCTACAAGACATCGTCTGATTACATCCGCCAATACGTCTTTCCGGGAGGCATGCTACTGTCCGATAGCGTGATCGAGGCGCAGGCCAAACAAGCAGGACTATCGGTACAAAACAATTTCGCCTTCGGACAAGACTACGCCAAAACCTGCCGCATCTGGGCCGAACGACTAAACGCTGAAAAACGGCGCATCTCGGATCTTGGCTACGGCGAAGGGTTCTTTCGCAATTGGCAATACTACCTTGAAATCTGTGCTGCGTCGTTTGCAGTCGGCCACACGGATGTCGTTCAAGTGGAACTGGCTCATGCGTAGTTTGGCACTTGCCCTCATCATGTGTGCTTCGCCGCTCTTAGCACAGGGCACGCATATTTCTAAGGCGGTGCCGAACGCAGAGCTCAGGGGCGAAGCAACCTTTCGACTGGCCGGTCTCCCAATTTACAAAGCGCAACTGTTCACAGAATTCGGTGCTGCTTTGGACTGGGATGAAAGGTTTGCCCTAGAGTTAACTTACCTTCGCCGCCTGAGCACTGACGATCTCGTAGAAAGCACGGTGCGCGAACTCAATCGCACAGGCCCGTCGTTGCCCCTTCGGTCCAATTTTGAGTCTTGTTTTCAGGATGTTAGAAAGGGCGATCGGTTTGCGGCAATCACCTCAGGTCCTGATAAAATCAGCTTCTGGCTAAATGACCATCGCACATGCGTGCTTGAACATCCCAAGATCAGTTCCCGCTTCATGGGCATCTTCCTTGGTGAGAATACGCGCTCGAAGTCTTTCACCCGGCGACTGAAAGGCATGTGATGGTTTATCCCCGTGTCAGCCTGTATGCGCTGATGCTGGCCTCTGCTGGCATCCCCCTTTACATCCATCTTCCACATTTTGCTTCGTCTGAGCTGGGGATTGGCCTAGGGGCTATCGCCACGATCCTGATCGCTATTAGGTTCGTTGATTTGGTTCAGGATCCCCTGATCGGCTGGGCGATCGATCGTTGGCCACAGGCTCAAAGCCTGTTCGCGGGCCTTGCTGCTGGGGGTCTCGCTGTTGGTTTTCCTCTACTGTTCTCCTTAAATGAGGGGACCTATGTGTTGGCAAAGATGGTGGCCGCACTTGTGCTGCTCTTTTCGGCGTACAGCATGGGTATGATCTTGCTCTATGGATGCAGCGCAACTCTTGCTAGTGAGCCAACTCCTCGTGCCCTAATGACACTCGCCGGGTTTCGCGAAGCAGGAATGCTGGTGGGTGTTGTTCTTGCTGCAATTGCTCCGCTGATCTTGGCCAAATTGACCGGCACGTCCAACGCATACCCGGCCTTTGGTTGGTTTCTTGGCGCAATAGCTCTGGTCTGCGCCTGGGTCGCTCGACCAATTTGGAACAGGCCCATTGTCCCCGGCAAACGATTTTCCGTTGCATCTTTGCGCAAAGGAACTTCTCTCCACTTGCTTTTGGTCGCACTGGTCAACAGCCTTCCCGTTGCAATCACCTCCACTCTGTTTTTGTTTTTTGTCGAAGATCGGTTGGAACTGGACGGGATGGCAGGTTTACTTTTGCTCCTGTTTTTTCTCAGTGCGGGACTCAGCGTCCCGTTCTGGGCAAAGCTAAGCCAACACTTCAGCCCCAGAACAATTCTGTTGATTGCCATGCCGCTTGCCATTTTCGGGTTCGCAGGCGCAGCTTTTTTGGTGCCCGGCCAAGCAATACCGTTTGCCTTGATCTGCGTCGCATCAGGAGCCGCTTTGGGCGCCGATATGGTGATCTTGCCCGCGATGTTCTCAGTGGCGCTAACACAAGCGCAATCAGAGGCCTCTCTTGCGTTTGGCATATGGTCCTTCGCTGGAAAACTGGGGCTGGCACTCGCGGCACTCCTGGTGCTCCCGATCCTCGAAGGGAGCGGTTTCAAACCCACCGCGCAAAACAGTGATGCGGCATTGTCTATGCTCAGCACGCTGTACACCATCGTTCCCTGCCTACTAAAACTATGTGCATTGGCATTGGTCTTTGCGCTCCCGTCAAAGGACATAACCCCATGAAACTTTTAACCGCCGCACTTGTCGTGATCCTGCTCGCGATGCTGGCAAAGTCGATGTTTCTGAGTTTTCGCACACAAAGCCCGTCAGATTATAGTGACACTGGACCCGCCTTTTCATTGAAAACTCATTTGTCAGGCGAAATCCTGTCAGAAGGGCTGATCTTTGGGCCCAATGGCAAAATGACCAACAGCTTTACCGCCAAAATGGTCGGGACTTGGTATGGGGACACAGGAACTCTGAGCGAAGAGTTTGCCTATTCCAACGGCAGGCAACAAAGTCGAAAGTGGTTTTTGCAACTTGGTCCGGGCAACACTTTCTCAGCCACCGCCGATGACATTGTGGGTGAGGCAAGAGGATCTGTTTCGGGCTCAACGGTCAGAATGGAGTATCAGATCATATTGCCCGAAGAAGCAGGGGGGCATGTTTTGAATGTCACCGATTGGCTCTATCTGACTGAAAGCGGTGTAATCATGAATAAATCAGAGATGCGCAAATTTGGTATCAAGGTTGCCGAGCTCGTGGCAACGATGCGACCGAACCCGCTATAAAGCGATTGACTGTGCAGACAATTCACTCACATCTGAATTGAATTGTGACCTACTGGGAGATGAAGTGCGCGCCAATGAAACACTTTGGGGCAATCGCATGTTTTTTCCGCATATGGAGGATCTCCCTCTAGGTCCGAAACGCAATAACGTCTGGATCAGACTGTCGCCAGAAAATCAATCAGGTCACGTACCCGTGCAGGCAACAGGCGGCGGCTTGGATAGACCGCAAACATGTCACGCCGCGCGGGCTGCGCGTCCGCGACCGTTATTGCAATCAGCCCCTCGGTGATCATTTCGCTGGGTAGAATGGTCACCCCCAAATTCCGCAGGGCAGCACCCGCCAGCATATCAAGTGTATCTAACTCGTGTGCTACCTGATCAGGTTTGAGTACGCGTCCATCTGCCAGCAACCAGAGCTGACGTGCCATCAGGGCCGGAAGCTCCATCAGGCGGGCCAATGTAATTGGGCAGTGCAGTTCGTTGGTCTGAACGAACTCTTCCCCCGCACAAAAGTAATAATCCAACGTCCAAAGTTTGCGCGCAACAAGAGTGGAATCCTGAAGGGGACCGACGCGAAATGCCAGGTCGATGTTGTCACGAAAAAAATCTAGAATGGCGTTGGTTGCCGAAACCTCAAGGTGGATATCCGGGCGCAGCGTCGCAAACTCAAGCAGCAAGGATCCAATGCGGTCCTGCAGTGCCATTGGCGGCGCGGTAACGCGGATCGCATGGCGCCCCGTTTCGTCTAAAAAGCCCGCAACATTCTGCAAGGCCTCTATTGGCTCCTGCACCTGATCTAGCAACCGACGCCCCTCTTCGGTTAGACGCACCTGCCGCGTCGTGCGTTCAAACAGTTTTACTCCCAGATGCTCTTCCAATTCCGCAACCTTGCGGCTGACGCGCGAAAGCGGAATGTCCAGTTGATTGGCCGCACCAGAAAAACTCAGGTGGCGTGCCACCGACGTAAACAAGGCGAGGTCGTTGAAGATCATTATTCCACCAGCGAGAATGTGTGAACCATTTGGCGATATTATCACAGCTTCGACCGATGGCTATCTTGGATTTAACCAAAACCAGGAGACACCAGATGTCCTATGCCATCGTCATCCCCGAAACCGGCGGCCACCACGTGCTGTCTAAACAAGACCAATCCATCCCGACCCCCGGTCCGGGGGAGGTTCTGATCCGAAATCACGCGGGTGCTGTTAACTTTATTGATACGATCATTCGCCGCGGTGACATGCCCAAAGGCATGATGCCTGAACTGCCGCACATTCCCGGTGTTGAAGGCGCAGGCGTGATCGAGGCTCTGGGAGCAGGTGTCGAAGGTTTCAGCGTTGGCAACCGTGTCGCTTGGATGGGACCGATTGGTGCAGGCGGCTATGGCATGCATTCTGTGATCGGTGTGTCCTATGTGACTCAGATCGACGATGCCATCGACTTTGAAACAGCTGCCTCAATCCCGGTTAATGCGATGACCGCCTATCATATGCTGGTTAACCTAGGCGGCGCTGCTCCAGGAAAATCGGTTCTCGTCCATGCCGCAGCGGGCGGTGTTGGCACCATGATCCAACACATCGCCAAGCATCTGGGCATGACCGTGATTGCATCGGCCAGCACAGACAAGGTCGACTATGCCAAAGCGCAGGGTGCGGACTTTGTAATTGATTACAAAAAGGAGAATGTGGCTGAAAAAGTTCTGGAATACACCGATGGCCGTGGTGTCGACCTGAGCCTGAACCCAATCTCGGGCGAGACCGTGAAATCCGACCTCAAGGCACTGGCTCCGCTAGGTACTGTCGTTGTGTTCGGCTTCTTGGCAGGCCCCCCGGCTGGTACATTTGGTGAAGATCTGGCCACGTATTTCCAGAAATCTGTCGCCCTACGCGTCAGCGACATCTACACCTATTTTAGCAACCGCCCGAAAGAGTTTAACTCAGATCTGGCCAAGGTGTTCAAGATGTTGGGGGATGGTGTTCTGAGGCCTTCGATCTCAACTCTGTCACTGAGCGAAGCCTCAGAAGCACATCGTCGTCTGGAAGCGGGCGAGACGACGGGGAAATTGGTGCTGAGCATTGACTAAAGTATATCGTCCATGTTCAGAGCGGTGATCGTAACAGGTACGATCCAGGGTTTGTGCAGCACGATTGCCTGATCAAAGGCCGAGGGTTGCGAAGCGAGATACAGCTTTGTGATCTTACCCTCGGCCTTAATCTTTGAATATCGGTTCTACGCTTTCACAGCTTCTGTCCGCCTCCTCGAGTTGCGCCCTCCTCACAACCAGCTTGCCAACAGGAAGTATAGCGGCATTCCGAGGGTGAGGTTGAACGGAAAAGTGACACCAAGAGCCAAGGTCAGGTAGATGCCGGATTTTGCCTGAGGGAGGGTCAACCGCATAGCGGCCGGAACAGCTATGTATGACGCTGATGCACTTAGCACCATCAGGAGGAAAGTGCCGCCCATCGATAGACCTACTAGTTTCGCGAAACCTGCGCCAAAAACACTGCCAATGACCGGCATCAAGCAACCGAAGACCAACACACCACCGGAAATTTCTTTTCTGTGTTCAAGCAGACTTCTTCCAGCAGACAGCCCCATATCCAGCAGGAACAACGCCAGCACACCTGTAAAAGGGACAACGATGAAAGGATGCAGCTCGTTCAGTCCGGTTTCACCAGTGATCGCCCCAATTGCAAACGATCCGGCGAGCAGAACGATCGACCCGTTTCCCAGGATGTGCCGGACAAGCGAGCAATCAACAGCTGCTACACTGCCTTTGCGCGACGCAATCCATAGGGCTGACATGATGGAGGGGACCTCCATGACAGCAGCCACTGCAACGAGATAACCCTCAAACGCGATGCCACGCGCCTCGAGCAGGTTGACAGCCGTAACGAAGGTCACAATTGAAATAGACCCATAATGACCCGCAACTGCAGCGGCGTTCAGCCCATCGAGACGGGTCATCACCCGCAATAGCGCATAGGCCACAAAAGGTAGGATAAAAGACAGAGCAATCCCCGCTCCAAGCGAAGCCAATAGCTGGGCCCCCACCCCACTTTTCGCCACTGCAGCACCGCCTTTGAACCCGATGGCCAGAAGCAAGTAGATTGACATGATCTTAGCCGCTCCGTCCGGGATCGATAGATCGGAGCGGGCGATGGCCGCAATCAATCCTAAAATAAAGAAGAGTATCGTAGGTACGAGAAGATTGTTCGCTAGCGCGGCGATTGAAAGTTCCATTGCTGTCCCTTTTTGATCTTGTTGTTATTCTGCAGGGGAAACGATTGCCGCCTTGTGCGAGGCCGCGGTACGCAACATCGCGAACCCTAAGATGCCAGACAGAACAGATCCCGCAATCACGCCAAGGCGCACAGCGTTCATCGTTTCATCGGCGCCAAACGCCAGTGACCCAATAAACAGGCTCATGGTAAACCCAACTCCCGTCAGGCAAGCGACCCCATACACATGGCGCCAGCCAACCCCTTGGGGAAGTTTTGCCAAACCTGTCACTACGCCCAGCCATGTAAAAGCAAACACACCAATCTGTTTGCCGAAAAACAGCCCGGCTGCGATGCCCAGTGGCAAAGGTTGCAGCAAATCCGAAACCGAAACTCCCTGCAGACTGACCCCGGCGTTGGCAAAGGCAAAAACCGGCAGGATCAGGAAGGCAACCCAGTGGTGCAGCCCCTTTTCCATGCGGTGCAACAGGGACCTTTCATGATATGGAGCTTTCATAGGGATAGTCAGCGCAATCAAAACCCCCGCCAGCGTCGCATGAACCCCGGATTTAAGCACACAAACCCACATGAGAATACCGATCAACACATAAGGCATGGCCTGTCTGACCCGCATCCGGTTCAGCGTAACCGCCAATGCAAAGCCCAGCATAGACAGGGTCAACGCATTGGTTGACAGGTCTGAAGTATAGAACACCGCAATGATTACGATGGCCCCAAGGTCATCGATAATTGCTATCGCAAGCAAAAAGATCTTAAGTGTTACCGGGACACGGTTTCCAAGTAGCGCCAGAATACCAAGCGCAAAGGCAATGTCTGTCGCCGTAGGGATTGCCCATCCATTTAGGTTCTCAGGCGATCCAGAATTGATGGCAAAAAACACCAACCCCGGCACGACCATACCGCCAATTGCTGCCAGAACCGGAAGTACCGCTTTGTCAAAACTCGACAATTCTCCGGCCAAAACCTCGCGTTTGATTTCCAGCCCGACGAGAAAGAAGAAAATTGCCATCAGCCCATCATTGATCCACAGCAGCGCAGGCTTTGCTATTTCAAAGCTGCCGACACCGATCTTGATATGTGCCCCAAGAAAACTGTCGTAATATGAGGAAAGAGCCGAGTTGGCGGCAAACACGGCCAGAACAGCCACCCCCATCAGGATCAGGCCGGAGCTGGCTTCCATTTTTATGAATGTCTGGATGCGAGTAAACGTCTTTTCCATGGGACCTCCAGCGGCGGAAAGAGATGCCCGCGATATCGGTTGAAAAAGACATACCTTCAAATATAAGATAACTCTGATTTCCATAGGATCAGACTATAATGCGTCCAACCCTACGTCAGCTCGAGTACATCGTTGCTGTGGCCGAGACCGGACAGGTCGGCTTGGCTGCGGCGCGCCTCAATGTCAGCCAGCCCAGCCTATCGGCTCAACTCGCCGAGGTTGAAAGCGATCTCGGAGCGACGTTGTTTCAACGTGGACGCGCGGGCGCCAAGGTCACCCCTGTCGGCGAGGAAATCGTCCGGCGCGCGCGCCAGATCCTTCACGAGCTACAAGACCTGCGAGCGGCTGCGCAGGGTGACGGCATTTTTCAAGGACGCCTGAGACTGGGGGTTCTTCCCTCTATCGGCCCCTATCTCCTGCCCGGGGTGGTGCGACGCCTTCACGAGGAACATCCCAGCTTTCGCCTGATCGTACGCGAGGAAAACACCCGGGATCTTGACGAAGGCCTTCGAAGCGGTCGACTTGATATGATCATTTCAACCCCAGAAGACCATCCAGGGTCGCGCAAAGCGCATTTGTTTACCGAAAGACTCTGGGCCGCCACAGCGCTTGACCACCCGATCTCGCAGAAGCACGACAAGGTGCCATTAGCTGATTTGGAGGGTCACACTTTCCTGACGCTTGGGGCGGGCCATCGACTGACTCATATCGTGGCCGGTTTGGCTGCAAGCACGGGTGGACGCGTTTCGGACGAATACGAAGGTACCAGTCTGGATGCCATTCGCCTGATGGCTGCGACTGGTACAGGGGTTGCAATCTTGCCCAGTATTTATGCATCGACTGAGGCTCGACGGGGTACGGATGTGAGGCTTCGGATTTTGGACGACCCAGCTGCCCAACGGGATATTGCGTTGATCCAACCCTTACTACCAGAGCCACGCCCGGGAAGCGAAGTGTTGGCTGGCATCCTTCGAAGTGAAGCCCAAACACTCTTGAAGGCGCGTTAAAAGCAACGCAAGGCGGCGGTGCCTAGGATGTCTGTTAGTAAGTTTGTAAATAGCGCAGGTCAATATATTTGCCGAAGGACCTGATTGAGCAGCCCCACTTGAGTGGTCCAAATTGAAAGCTAGTGCATGGCAGGCCTTCGGTCTATCGGGACAACGGCCTTTGGAGCCGGTGGGCGGTAGCCCAGAGCACTGTGGGGCCGTTTGGTATCGTAGTGTTGCCTCCAGCTTTCGATGATAATTTGAGTTTCACAAAGCGAGTAGAAGATCTCCCCATTCAGGAGTTCGTCCCGCATTCGTCCGTTAAAGCTCTCGCAGTATCCGTTTTCCCAAGGGGATCCAGGTTCGATGTAAGCTGTCTTTGATGAGATCCACAAATGTTCCAAGACAGATACCGTTCAGGCTGCGGCCAAAGCCGCCGGTCTCAACATATCAGTATCGTTTGCTTGTGGCCTTTAGGTCATTACTTCACATTGATGTAGACAGCGCTGAAATCCGAGTTACTTGGGCGTTCCGACACATTTTGCCAATGCCACCGGCTTTGTTGCACAAATCGG
>JAGDYZ010000037.1:0-191155 GCA_049116335.1 Pelagimonas sp.
GGGCCTTGGCTACCTCCTCTCGCCGAACGACGCAGGAGCGGACTGTACTGGGTTCCCCTGATCGCGGCGTATAGCGGCCTGCGACGCGAGGAAATCGCTGGCATCGGCGTGGACTACGTTAGGGAAGAGGGTGGGATCACCTATTTTGATGTGATCACCACCACCGACCGTCGGATCAAGAACTCATCTTCGAGGCGAAAGGTCCCACTTCACGACGACCTGATCCATCTGGGTCTGCTGGAGTTTGTTCGCGATGCGCGGAAAGCTGGTTATGTTCGTCTTTTCCCTGACCTCAAGGAACCGGCCTCCAACATCATGGGCCGCAGGGTCGGTCGCAAGGTCGAAAAATTTGTCAAGGAAATATGGGGCAGCGCAGGCACCGGTTTATCACTCCAAAGCGCCCGACATTACGTCCAGCACGTCCTCGATCTCGACAAGGAGGTCCCCGCCAAAGTGGCGCGCGACATCATGGGTCACGAAGGTCAGGACGTACATGACTCAGTATATGGAGACCATTCTCCCCTTCCCGCGCTAAAAGCCGCGATCGATCGCCTGCCTTCACTTAGCGGGATATGGTCGTTGCCGCGTTAAACCAGTTCGAACCGCATTAAGCCAAGGGGACGGGGTTATGCGTGCCCGCGCCATTTACCACTCGGCGAATCGTCATGGGCGCAGCGGAGTCACCATCCAAGACCGAATCGCGACAGGTCCAGTCCGTACCAAGGCCTAAACGTCGCAGAAGGCGACGAAACCGATAGTCTGCAACCTCGTTCCGATAACCGCGAACAAAAATTAGCTCTGCCGGACGGGGGCAATCCAGTTTCATTTGATAATCAAAGGCATCACTGTTGCCGACTGCATGACAGTCAACATTATCGAAGCTACGCCGCCTGATCAGGCCCCGTCACGCAGAATTCCGAATCGCTCCCCACTGACAGAGCTTCCTTTTTGACACGGTGCCCCAGTGGGCACCGTGTGATTGGCGACGGACTTTAGCTGATCAAAGTGCGGGCCTGGGCGATGACCCGCATTGTTCGATCCACCTGCCCGGGGTGCCTAAGGTTCATCAAAACCCCGCCGGAGTAGGTCGCGTTCACCACGTGGTTCTGTGCCGTCGTGTCCTGGACCAGGTCATCGGGCTCGTCCACCTCGTTATAATCGACCCCGATCAGGACCCCAATCCCGTGCACGCGCGGGATCAGCTCCACGAAGAACTCCGGGTCGTGATAGCTGACGGACTTCTTCTCCGCCATCTCGATGACCTCCGGGAAGGCGGTCGTGATCCGGCCCCGCAGGAGATCGAAGAGGGCGCTTGCGTCCGCGCTCATGGCCACGTCATCGACCCTCCGACGCGCCGCGCGCGCCTTGAGCTCGGTGCGGGCCATCTCCCGGATCATCTGGGTGTCCGCGCTCAGCGCGGGCCAGATCTTCAGGGCCTGACCGGCCAGCTTCTCCCCGCGCTCCCGCATCTCCTTGGGGGTCCAGACGGGGGCGTCGCGCAGATCCTCGTTCAGCCGGACCGGGCTCTGGCGGAACCCGTTCTCGATCGTCTGCTTCTCGTGCAGGGGCCGGTCGCTATAGGTACTGTTATACCCGGTCAGGGTCAGGTTCCCGAGCCGGTGCAGCCAGGTCTGGCGAACCCCCTTCCAGTCCTCGCCGAGCATGGCCCGCCACGGCTCCGGCATCTTCTCGTTCTGCGGCATCACGTGCTCGATGCTGTAGCCGCTCGTGTCGCTCTGCTCCTTGCGGTCGCGGTTCTCCAGCCCCTCGAGCAGATGGAGGCAGACCCGCTTCTGGTAGAGGTCCCCCTCGGTCAGGGCCCGGGAGAACTCAGCGTCCTCCGGGAAGGCGTAGGCGGACGGCATCCGGGCCAGCGCGGCCCGCAGGGAGGCCAGCGGGCTCTCATCGTCGATCCGGTAGGCGACCTTCGCGAACTCGAGCCCGTACCCCTTGCTCTGGGCCCCCATGACCGCCCGACGCAGCATGTAGCTCTCGATGAGCCTGACCGCCTCGAGCAGCTCCGCCTCGCTCAGGGTCTTGTGGGTCTCCTGCGCCTCCAAGAGCCGCATGATCAGGATCGCGGGGACGTCGCCGAGGTAACGCAGGCTGGCGAAGGCGCGGGCCCGCTCGTCATTCCCGGCCCCGATCGTGAAGGCGGCGTATTGCCGGGCCCGGCGGAGCAGGTCCTTCAGCAGCGCCTCCAGCTTCCCGAGGTCGCGACCGACCTGCGCAAACTCCTCCCGGAACGCGGTGTAGACCCGGTCCGCGCGCGGCAGCTTGGCGGGCTTGGTGCGCAGGGCGAGATAGTCCCGGATGAAGCTCGCGAAGACCCGGTCATTGTCCCGGAACAGGTCGTCGATCCTGCCCCAGTACTGGGTGTGGAGACGGGTCTGATCCTTCTCGTCGAGGCTCATCAGGATGAAGTTCCGGATCAGGTCGGAGGTGCTCAGGTTCACCCCGGTCGAGTTCAGGCTCTCGAAGATCAGCTGCGGATCGTCCTTGCCCCGCTCAAGGGTGACGTCCACCAGGACCAGCCGGTTGATCCCGTTATAGACCACCTCCAGGTCCGCGTCCCGCAGCAGCTCCCGGAACAGCTCGTAGTTCTCCAGCACGTTCGCGGACGGGGTGTCCGGCAGGTCCGTCCCGGTCACCAGCGCGCTCAGGGTCGCGTCGTCATGACGGCGCAGGTGCAGCTTGAGCTCACGCGCCCCCTCCTCCTCCGTATTGCGCAGGAAGTAGGCGTCGATCTTCTTCCAGGTGGGCCCGTCCTCGGATCCGGACCAGTCGGTCTCCCGGATATGGTCGCGCAGCGCGGTCAGCAGGAGCGTGAGGGTCGTGACCCGCTGCTGCCCGTCGATCAGGAGCCACCGGGTGAACCCGGCCGCGTTATCCGCGGTCGCGATGTAGACGACGGAGCCTACGAAATGCTCAGCCCGGGCCGGGTCGGACCCGACCTGCACGATGTCCTTCCAGAGCTTGGTGCAGTTCTCCTCCCTCCAGCGGTATTCGCGCTGGAATACCGGGATGACGAACTGGGTCGCCTGGCTTTTGACGATCTGCGAGAATAGGCGGTGATGTGCGTTCATGGGGACCCTGTGATCTGTTTTAGGCAAAATTATTCATTATCAGTTGGTTGCACATTCAATCGGTATAGAAAAGCCGCTACCACACATGAACGGGCTGTATCTTTGGTTTTTGGTGATACTATCTAAACCATGCCAGAAAAGATAAAACAGAGCGGTCCCACGGCAGTCTCCGATATTCGGTGACCCAATCAATCCACGACCGGATAATAAGGCGCACCCCAATCTTCGTTCGGGTTTGAAATCATCGTATCGACAAAGACGGGCAGCAGGCTCAGCAGCAGTGCTGCCCCATCACGAACCTGCTTGCGGTTCACCTGGCTGTTCCAGGTCGCGCCACCATGTACGAGCTGGTTGCGCAGCACGTACAATCTATCGAAGAGGATGCTCAGCAACTTCGCGGTTTCCTTACCTTCAATCGCATATTGCGCAGCCTTCTTGGCGTTCTCGAAGCGCAGTTCCCAGTTGTCATACTGGGCATCGCCATTGTGGAATTTCCAGAACGGGCTGAAGATGTATTTGTTGTCCAGAAGCTCGGCCACCACGCCCTCGAACTGATACCAGATCTCATGGGCTATGCGGCCCTTAGGGTCGCACTTCACAAGGGAATCAAAGAAGTTTTGGAAATCTGTGCGCGCGAATGAGCCCGGGTCATCCCCCATGTCCTTCGCATAGGCCGCGTTGAAGGCAATCCAGCTGAAGATGAACGAGGCATCAGGATCGTCGTTTATCAATGCTGCCGACCGGGCGATCCAACTGATGGACCTGTGCGTGCGCAGGTTCAGCTCTGGCGAATTCTGCTCGCGCAGCTGACGGTGTTTGTCCCGCAAGTAGTCAAATTCGTTCGACACCTCTGCCATCGTCCTCACGCTCCTAATCTACGCGCAATTACATCGCCAAGCCGCGACCTGATCAGCCCCCAGACGGCTCCGCCACCCGTACCCGCGCCACCGTCGCCCCATCGCTCGCTTCTCATGACGAAATGCAGGATCCGCCGCATATCGCGCAGGCTAAGAGTATCGACCCGCCCAAGATCACGTTCAAGCTGCTGCATGAACTCTGGCACAGGCGTTTTTTCCCGATCCCCCATGTCTTCTCCACCATCACTGCAGACGAAACCGCAGGAGTAGGCAGCATCAATGAAAACGGACCATTCCGCCCAGTCTATTGGCCGAAGCCGCTCATCGCGCGTTGCTGTTTCATATCGGACAAGCAAATCCCGCAATCGCGCGCCTACAAACCGTACCTGCTCGACGGTAAGCTGGTCTTCAAGACTGAACAAGCCATGACGAATATCCGGATCCTTTTCCAGTGCTGGCATCTTTAGATCATCCTTTCGATCGAAGAGCTGGTCCCCAGCTCCGCTATGAATTCCTCGATTTCTCCAAAACTGGAAGATTCCTGCGCTGATCCCACTTGCATCTCCAAGAGCGCTTGGCGGGCCTTCTCGAGGGTCATCCACTCTACTTCGGTTTCATCCGGTACGTTCCAACGCTCGCGGCGCCACGCAATGTATCGCCGACGTTCCTTATCGGACAGCAGGTTGGGCGCGTAGAATGCAACGAGCCGGGAACCAATCTGGCGCAACCGGGCATCTTCGAAGGTCGCCACGATTTCTTGCCGACGCGGCCAATCCGCCCCCTGAAACTCCTTCAGCCGAGCCTTGTCGTTCCAGCCGTAGAAGCCATTGAAAATCTGCCGCTCGACATGCTGCGACCTCGCGTCAATGTCGGCGGGATAGCGCGCGGTCATCGTCGCGATCAGCCGCTGGCGCAACTCGGGGGCCTCTGCAAGTGCCTGGGCACGCCGCCGTTGTTCATCCGTTACGGTCGCGGGCGGCAAGAGCATCGGCACTTTGTTGATCGAGATCGAACGCAGCGTACGTGGCTCTGCGTCCATGGCAGCCATCAGGTCTGCATCGGACGCGGTGATCAATTCTTGCGGGTCCATCGCATCGAGATCGAAGAGATGGGCCTGATTCTGGTTCTTGGCCGCATAGCCGCAAAGGCACCCCATGATTGCCTTCGGAGGGCCGGCCTCAAACCGCCCAACCAGTTCGAGAGGCTGGAACCGGTCCAGCTGCGCCTGGACATGCGCCTTATCACGATTGGCCAGGAGTTGTTGCCAGAGGTCCGGTGCGCGTTCGGCGATCAGCCGCGCGATGTGAATCGTCGCTTCGACGTCCCCCAAAGCGTCATGTGCGTTGTGCCCCTCAAAGCCATTTTCCGGGGCAAGACGATCGAGCTTGAAGCGGACGCGGCCGGTCTCATCGACGGGCCAGTTGAGCAGATCGGGGCGGCGCTGAAACACTGCAAACACGGCCGTCATGATGTCGAAGCGCGCATTGCCGTTGAACTGCGTGGCAAAAATCTCGGGCTGCAGGTTCTGATAGAACATCTGGCGTAGCATCTCTTCATCAAAGCGGATGCTGTTGAACCCGGTCCAGATCGCGGGCGACCAACGCGACACCAGCGCGGTCAGCTCTTGGGCAAACTCGAACAGGCTCGGCAGCTCGGGATCGACAAGCTGATGCGGTCGCACCCCAGTGACCGCCAAGGCCTGCGGCGATGGGATGACGTGAGGAGCAAGTCGGCAACGCAAGTTGACCCGCTCGATCTCCCTGAATTCGGCATCCGTGAGGATCGCCGCGAATTGCAGGGGATGGTCGAAGGCAGGCGACGTGCCAGTGGTCTCGAGATCGAAAAATGCAAAGTTCATAAGGTTGTATAGGCAGTTTCAGTGAACAGGTCACGCAGATATACACCGCTGCCGCCACAGATACGCCCGATTCTGACGCATGCGCCCACTACATTCAATTCGTCACGATGGAGGTTGCATGACGCACAAATACGAGCAGCGATTCTTGATTGATCTGGCTTTTCGGGTCGCCCACGGCTTTCCCGCCCGCAGTGTCGTGGCCCAGGAGCTTTCAAGCTGGGTTGAAGATCAGGATCTCGGGTTCGACTGGGATCCGGAGATCGACAGTTTCAGGAAGAAGGGCGTCCCTGCTCCCGTATGGTCCAACCTGCGGAAACGGCTCGCGGATCGCTTGGCAACGGCCGCGCAGCCAAAACCCGATGTCTTGACGAAAAACGTCTACGTCCTGGCAGACCATGTCGGGCTGAACGCGGATGAGCGCGCCATCTTCGAACTGGCGGTTCGCGCAGGACGGTCCGGACCCGTGAAGTCTTTGTGCAACTCTCTGGTCGATGATGCGCGGATCCCGGTTCTGGATGCGGTCACCCAGCTTTCCGGACTGTCCGCCGCCAGCGTACGGCGCGCCCTTGCACCGACTGGGCGGTTGGTGGTCTCCGGCCTCTTGCAGTTCGATAAACCGCCCCTGAGCGGTCTCGGGCTCTTTCCCTCCGACCGCCTTTTAGTGGCTCTGGATCCGCCATCACGCACCCTGAGTGACATTCTGGGGAAGCTTTTTTCCCGCGTCGGCGCCGCATCGGTGGAATGGGAGGATTTCGCGCATCTTGGCGCTGGGCGTGACTTTGCATTCCGTCTGCTCCGCGGTGCGCTTGAGCGGCGCGAAAAGGGCGTAAACATCCTCCTGCACGGGGTGCCGGGCACCGGCAAGACCGAGTTCTGCAAGGCGCTGGCGGTGCATCTCGGTGCTGGGCTTCACGCTGTCGGCGAAGCCGATGACGATGGGGACGAGCCATCCCGGTTTGAGCGCCTGCAGCAGCTGCGCCTTGGCCAGCGGTTGCTCAGCGACCAGGGCAACAGCCTGATCCTCTTTGACGAGATGGAGGACCTGTTTCCAGGTCTCGACAATGGGATCTTTGGTTTTTCGCTGCGCCGTGCCGGCTCGAAGGTCCACATCAACCGGCTTCTGGAAAACAATCCAGTCCCGACATTGTGGACGACCAACGATATCAGCGATTGCGACCCCGCATTCCTACGGCGGATCTCATTCTCGCTGGAGTTGCGAACGCCGCCGGTTTCCGTGCGTAGCCGCATCTGGGAGAAACTCGCCGAGCAGCACCGGGTTCCGCTGCCAAAGGATCTCTGTCTTGAACTTGCCCATAGCATGGAGGATGCGCCCGCACTTGCAGACAGCGCGCTTCGCGCAGCGCGGATCACGCGCGGCGGGGCAGAAGACGTCAAGTTTGCGGCCGAAGCGATTTCGCGTGCGGTGCGCGGCGGGCACAACCCGCTTTCGGCACCCAGCAGCGTCAGGTTCGAGCCCGAACTCGCCAATGCCGACCACGACCTTGCACTGATCACGGAGCGATTCGTCGCCTGCGGTCCCGCCAATACCGGTGGGCTTTGCCTCAGTGGTCCTCCCGGCACCGGCAAGAGCGCCTTTGCACGCTACCTCGCGGAGCGCATGCAAATGCCAGTCCTCGAGCGTCGCGCCTCTGATCTGCTCGATCGCTATGTCGGCGGGAGCGAACGCAACATCGCAGATGCCTTTGCCGAAGCGCGCGACACCAGCGCGTTTCTTGTGTTCGACGAGGCGGACTCGCTTTTGGGCGCGCGCGATGGCGCAACGCATCGCTGGGAAATCTCGCAGGTCAACGAGATGCTCACCTGGATGGAAAACCATCCCCTGCCTTTCGCCTGCACCACCAACTTGATAGAACAGCTAGATCCGGCCACCGCCCGGCGCTTCAGCCTCAAGATCGGCTTGTTGCCGCTCAGCGCCCAGCAGCGTGAGGCGTGCTTCCGTCGCTTCTTCAAGTCCGATCCCTCCTCTGGGCTTTCGGCCCTTGACCAACTGACGCCCGGAGATTTCGCGGTGGTTGCCAAGCGATCGAAGCTGCTGGGCATCACTCAGCCTGATGCACTCCTTGTTGAACTGCGCCGCGAGCAAGCCGCGAAGCCCAATACACGAAACCCGATCGGGTTTCGTGCAGCAAGCTGATCGAGTCGTTCAATCCAATGCGGCAAGGTCATTCTCAGAACCGGCTCGGCTTGAAGCCATGACCCGTTTCGGTCACTCTGCGGGAAATGGAGGGGCGCCAATGCGTTATAGCCGATTGGCAGATCTGGTGAGGCTGGCCATGCAGATGCAGGGTCGCGCCGATGGTCTGTCCCTCGACGACATCGGTGATACCTTTGAAGTGTCGCGCAGGACAGCGGAGCGGATGCGCGATGCGATCCGCGACGCCTTTCCACAAACCGAGGAGCTTGTTGAACCTGGAGGGCGGAAGCGATGGCGACTGCCGCCAGGTACAGCAGGCCGCCTTGCCGACCCGAATGTTGACGATATGGCAGCCCTTCATCGCGGCGCCGAACTCGCGCGCCAGTCCGGCGACCTCGTCACGGCGGATCACCTAGATGCGCTCTCCGATCGTCTTCGTGCGCGCCTGCCGGGGCCGAAACGAGCGCGGCTTGAGCCCGACATAGCCGCGCTGCTGGAAGCAGATGGCGTCGCCCTTCGCCCGGGTCCACGCGAGCGCATTCCAGACGAAACGCTGAATGCGCTCCGCGAAGCGATCCTTGCTGGTGCTTGGATCACTGTCGATCATCGCGCACGTGCAACTGGGCTTTTGAGCCGCAACGCGCGCCTCGGCCCGCTTGCGATGCTACTCGGTGAGGGGCGCCAGTATCTTGTTGCGTTCAGCGACTACGCGCAGGATGTGCGCCTCTTTGCCTTGGCAGGCTTTGAGCGGATCGAGCTGGCGAACGATGTTTTTGAGCGGCCGGCCGATTTCAACCTTGGCGCCTGGATGGAGCGATCCTTTGGGATCTGGCAAGAACACGTGTACGACGTCGTTTGGCGCTTCACACCCGAAGCGGCACCCGACGCGCGCCTCTATTTGTTCCACCCCACACAGGTCATGATCGATGAGCCCGACGGGAGTTTGACGGTGTCATTCCGCGCAGGTGGGCTGCGCGAAATGTGCTGGCACCTGTTCAAGTGGGGCGACCAAGTCGAGATTTTGTCGCCACCTGAGTTGCGTGCCGCAATGGTCACGTTAGCTGGAGAGGCTAGCCGCCGACACCAGTGAGACGCAGCGGCGAGAGGGCTTTCAGCCGCCCAACGGCACTCTGCAAAACGTCCCCTAACAATGGATCGCTACGTTTTCTAGGCTGAGCCCTCGCGAACCGGCCATGTGCGTATAGGTGACAAGAGGGCCCACGGTCCCTGCTGAATAATCAAGGCACAGCGCATTGGCGCTTTGAAGCGCTGGCTCACCTGACATCCAGTAATGCCCGAAGAAAACTGGCTTGTCTCCGACAGGATAAACGGTCTTAAGCAAAGTGTTCGGCAAGGGCGCATCTGGGAGCTGGTTTATATCGGGCACCGACATCGCAACCTGACGCCAAGTCTGGGCGTCGCCGTTCCACCATTTCAGCCTTACATCAAAGCGCTGTTTTCCATCTTTATCATTAAAAGAGTGTTCATCGGGGAGTCTATTCTCCGGCCCTTTGAGGATTCTTTCCGCAAGGTCGTACAGAGGTTGGCCTTTTCGGCCAGCTCGGATCAGCTGATCCTCAGACAGAATGCCATTTCCAGTCTGTCGCCTCAGATCATCGATAGCAGGCTGGATCCACGCCGCATGGACAACGCGGAAGTCCTCAGTTTCGATGAACAGCGGCAACCCCTTCATCCAGTTCAGGACGCGCTTCGTGTGATCCGCACCCAAAGGGAACTCATTGAGGAAACTTTTATGCTGTTTATAGTTGTCATCGTCATGCTTCCGGAGCGGCTTATTCGTTTCAGGATCGACCGTATGGTAGTGAAGCGCGTTGAGCTCATGATTTCCCATAATCGCCCTTGCACGATTGGAAGCAATCATCTCCTGCACGATCCGGATGACGGATTCGTTTTCGGGACCACGGTCAATATAGTCCCCTAAGAAAACAATATTGCGATCAGGGTCACGATGCGACCATTTCGTGCCTTGACAACGCCAGCCAAGGTTATGTAGCGCAACACGCAGCTTCTCGGCCTGGCCGTGGATGTCGGGAATTATGTCAGTGATGCTCATGGCCCTGCACTCCTTATTTTTGTAAAGCGAACCACGGCGCAGGCTATGCCATCAGAGGCCTGCCGCCGTGGTGTTCCGCCGTTCATTCTGCTTTGCCGTCGACGAAGACTTCCAACTCGGCCCTGTCGATCCAGTGGATTGCCACGTCAGGTTTGATTGCCGCAACCTGATCCGTGAGAACGCCTCGATACGCATCCAGCTGTGGAAAGTAACCTGCAAAGCTGCCCGCGCCACTCTTGTGGTCCAAGATCAGTCGTTTCCCGCCACCCGTCGCAATAAGGTCAATGATTCCGTTGAATTCCGCACCCGATGCTTCACGTCTTTGGATCGGCACCTCGCATTCAATCTGCGTATAGCCCTCAGCCGTCAGCCATTTCTTGAGCGCGTCCGCCTGTGCCTGCAACACGTCCAGCGTCGCCTCTTCAAAGCCCGTGGCCGCAGACAGACGCGGGCGCAGGTCCGGGCGCAGCAAGAGAACGCGCATCGCCTTGTGCAGAGCGGTGCCACGTTCGCTCGCCGTTGCCACAAGAGACACGGCCTGTGGCAGAACATCCAACGGCACGGTGCGCGTCTGAACCTCAGGCAGCGGATCCTGCACGATCAATGAGGGGCGGACACGCCACGCAGTGTGCTGAGTATCGAGCATGGGCCGCATGTCACCAAAAGCCAGTCTGTCTGAAACGTCTTCTATGCCAGAAGCGTCCAGCACGCCTGGCGCCTCAGCGCTGCACATCAAGGTGCGCGCCGGGAAACTGGCACCGCCAACCTTTAGGCTGCCGGCCTCCGGCTGCATGCCCGCCTCCAGCACCAGCATTTCGGCGTGGTTCGCGGGGCCATCACTTTCGCCGAGTTTCTTCAGGGCGAAATCCGGCCACTCCAAGATCTGCCGATCCCGGCCACGGGTCAGCGCCACATAAAGCAAGCGTCGCGCGTCAGCCTCTGACGCCACGCGGCGATCTGCGATGAAGGCGTCCTTCTTTTCCTTGATCGGCAGGTCAGGCGTCCAGATCAGAATCGCCCGTTCCAGGATGGCGCTTAGATCGCTGAAGTCTGTGAATTCCGCGCGCAAAGTACCCGGCTTTTCCCCAATCTTCTTGTCGAGACCAACAACAACGGTGATTGGCCATTCCCGCCCCTTAGAGGCATGCCAGGTGACAATCTCGACGCCCTGTCCGGCGCTCTGGCCAGGGTCAGGATGGCGGTCGAAATCGCGTTCCTCGCGACGCGCCTCCAGCCAGCCCAGAAAAACCTGCGTGCTCGCGCCATGGAAGCCAGCCGCGGCCTTGAAGTCCCGGTGGGCCGCGACGAATTCGCTGACCTCTGCGGAGAGCCGCATCAGGTCCGCATGGGCTTGCGCAGCCTCTGGCATGCGCGCTGCCCAAGCGAGGACACCCGCAGCGCTGAGCACCTGAGGGAGCAGAGTTTCCAGCGGCATAGCAGGTGCAGTCTCGGCCAGGGCCCGCAATCTCGCAAGCTCGGCACAGGTTTCCAATCCACCATCGGCAAGCAGGCTCATCGCCTGCTGAAGAGGCATGGATGATGGGCCGAGTGTCAGGAGCGCAAGGGCCGCGTGGCGATCCGTGGGATCCACCGCGAAGGCCAGCCCGTTGCGCGCCGCCATCACAGCAGGCGAGTCCAGCCAGCCTGTTGCGCTGATCCGGACCGGGACACCTTGGCGCTTGAGCGCCGTCGCATAGCGCGTCGCCATCGAATGGGTCGGCGCCAGAATGGCTATGTCGCGCGGCTCGACAGGGCGGAATGTCGGCGCCTTGGGATTACTCTCCCGCTCTACCACTGGCCCAGCCTCTTCGAGGATATCGGCAATGCGCGCCGCCACATGTTCCTCGGGGCGCGATTTCTTCGATCGGCGCCCTTCCGGAATGCGCAGGATCTCCGCGAAGGTCTGGCCGGTTTCCGGCCGCTGCGGAACCAGAGGAACATAAGCCTCTCCGAACAGCCCCGCCGAAATCGCGTTCACCATCTGCATCAGCCGCGGATCAGAGCGCCAGTTGCCCGTGAGGGGCGAGGCCGCGTCCGGATTCTGTCGCTCAAGCGCCTCGCTCAAGCGGGGGTCGGCCCCCTGGAAACCCATGATCGACTGCTTGGTGTCTCCCACGATCAGCACGCGCTTGGCGGATTGCGCGATGCGCCAGAGAAGCGCGAACTGCACCGGGTTCGTGTCCTGAAACTCGTCGATGATGACGCAATCGACTTCGGACAAAAGCGCATCGAGGATTTCCGGGCGCGTCCGCAGAAGGCGCTCGGCATCGCAGATCATATCCGCATAGTCGATGACACCCGCTTCGCGCTTCATTTCGGCGTATTTGGACATCACCTCCTGGGCGCCATGGATCAGCGCCATGAGATGCGCGCAAGCGTCCTCCAAAGGGCCGGGGTGGACGGCAATATCGGCGGCCGCTGCAATCAACTCACCAGACAGAGCATCATAGCCATCCGGCGTTGGCGCCCCTTTCTTCGATTGACGTAGCTCGCTCAGAGCCTTCCAGAGCCCCCAATCCCTGCGGAGCTCCCCAGGGCGCTGGGCACGCTTCATGTTGCGGAAGTCTTTTCCAAACGCCGTGCGGGCAGCTGCCGAGGTTGCATGGGCAGTTAGGTCGTTGGGGAATGCCGTAAGTAGGGCGTTGATCGCCGCAAGCAGTCGCACCTCCAAGGGCGCCCCGTCTGGCTCCACCCGGCCATAGAGAGCCCGCAGGCGCGCGACCGCAGCGTCCGCCAGTTGGGGGTCATTCCCGTTGTCGCCAAGGCCCCGGAGCAAATCGATCGTGGTCAGGATCCGGCCACGGAAACTGTCCTCCTGGCTCGCATTCGAGAAGAAGCTTGACCGGTACCCAAAACGTGGCAGGTCGGCTTTGACGGCGTCGAGCGCCTCCGCATGCGCCATGGCCTGACGGATCAGAAGATCCCGCTCCGCCTCAGCCAACGCACGCGGTTGCGGTGAGGCCCCAGCAGCGAACGCGTGTTCCGAGAGGATCCGCAAACCCAGCCCGTGGATGGTCGAGACATAGGCCTGTTCGACAGCCAGGGCTTCCTCAACCATACCCTCGGCCAAAAGGCTTGCACGGATACGGCCGCGCAACTCCGCGGCCGCCGCTTCGGTAAAGGTCACCGCCAGAATGCGATCTGGCGCGACAAGGGTGTCTTTCACCCATTTGGTGAGGTCAGACTTGATCCGAAAGGTCTTACCCGAGCCCGCCCCGGCCGGAACGATGGTCAGCATCTCAGTCATCGATGTCCTCCATGCTGCCAGCCGTTTCCGTCCCAGGCATCATAAAACGCGAAACAAATGACAAGGCATCCAGAGCATAGGGCGCGAGGTTTGCCGTTTTCTCGAAGAATTTGCGGTCATCTTCGCTATTAAGGCGGATCGTCCCGGCCCCTACCTCGGCAAGCCGCGTGATCAGAAGATTCATGGCCTGCAGGGATATCTCTCCCTCCACGACAGTGACGACGCCATCGGGTGGTTCCAGCCCTTCGAGCAGAACGCCCTGGTCGTTGATCAGGTGGTAGGCGACCCCGATCCTTGGGCTGCCTGCCAGGGCAGCCTCTAGGACTTCGCCAGTTTGTTCGGGCCGTTTGAGCATTTCGCGGTAAAGGCCGAGCTGCAGATCCCAGCCTGCTTCAAGGCGTGCGCGGCGTTTGGGCGTGCCGCTTTTCTTGTGATCGACGACCAGCAGGCTGCCATCTTCCAGTTGAAGAAGGCAGTCCGCGCGTCCGCGCAGCAAAATGCCCAGTGCCTCGCCCTGAAGACCGATCTCATTGTCGATCACGCGGGCACCAAGGCCTTCAAGCGTATTGCGCCAGGCATGGGCCGCCGTTCGGACATCCCGAAGCAGCCCCTCACGTTCGACGGCCCAGATCGACCGCTGTAGGAACGGCGCATATTTCCGGATGGCCGAGGAGAGCAACTCCGGCACTGCGGCCTCGATCTGGTCATGATCTGGCAACGGCGCATCCTTGGGAAACAGAAACTCCAGCACATCATGCGCGATGGTGCCCGCAACCATGACGTTAAGCCCATCAGGGGCCCAAGTCACCGGTTCCGCGCCGAACTCGGACAGGCTCCAGGCAAGCGGGCTGACCATGAGCGTTTCCAACCGGCTGGGCGACTGCGGGCGCATCCGCCCATCATCGGCAAGGCGGCGGCGGAGCAGATCGCGATCCAAGCGCAAGATGCCATCTTCCGGCACGGCGCTAGGTTGCGGATCTGTCGATGCCTCGACAACCCGATGGGCAAATGGCCAGCGCTCGCGCGGGAGAGCACGCAGATCGTGGATCAACGCCTCAGCATCCTCGGTCCCCTTTTCGCCATTCCCGACGGTGCGCGCCACAAGCGACAGGGCAGCCGCGGGAGCTTGACGGCTACCATTCGGCGCGAAGACGGGGCGCAAGAGGGTTAATGATTCCGAGGCGCAGAGGAACTGGCGGCGAAGCTTTTCGAGACGCCGCGCCAGGGCATCGCCGCGCGTTTCAACGTGAAGTCCGGTTTTTTCGCGAAGAAGCCGCAGCTCACCATCAAGAAATAGTGGCGATGCAGAAACTGCACGCGGCCAGCGATTGCCGCTCATGCCCATGGCAATAAGGTGTCGCGCCGGGCGCCACGGCATCGAACCTTCCGTGAACACGCTCACGCCCTCGACAAAAGCCTCCGAGGGGGAAGGCTTGGGCGTGGCGGGTGTTGCAACTCGGTAGAGCGCGTTCCAATCCAGAGAACGGCTCTGAGACAGCGCGGCCCGCATCATTCCCATCTTCGCGCGGAATGCAGCAACAGCCTCTCGCTGCTCGGCTGCATCACTCAAGAGCTGGGCAGCCTGTTCTAGGGCTTGCAGGATGCCTTGTGGTGTCTGAGCAATATTGCTCCGCACCAGCTTGTAGAATCGCTGCGCACGCCCAGTCAGGGATCTAGCCGCATAGGGTTCGAACCGGCCAAGCATGACCTCGCGCGAGAGCTGCAGCCCCGTCTCGGACGACCAAGGCATCAAAGGCGATATGTAGAGACTGGCAAGCGCCATGGCCGGTGCGGGGGCCTGAAAACACAAGAGGAGCTGAAGGAGTGTTTCGCTTGCGCTGTCGCGGCGGTCGGGCTGCGTCGGCAAGCCCGAAAGCGGAACGCCAGCAGCATCGAAGGTGCGCCTCAGCTGTGCAAAATAGCCGACCTCGTCGGGCACCAGCAGACCGATCTCATTCGGCAAGACGCCTTGATCGATCAGGCGCTGCGCCCGCGCCGCTGCAAAATCGGCCTCCTCCGCCTCATCACGGAGGGCGAAGAACGCCAAGCTGTCGTCGAGCGGCCCAGACGGGATGGACGCGCCCGTCAAACCCTGCTGCGCCCGCCACAAGCTTGTACCCTCGGCCGCTCCGGTTGCCAGCGGCGCGCGGCGCGCTGCCCATTCTTTCCGGAACGTTACATCGGCGAGTTGGTGATGATCCAGCAAATGCGCATGCAGTCGGCGCTCGATAGGGGTCGCGAAGCCGCATGGATCAGCTGCCACCAACGGAAGCGGCTCAAGCGCATCGCCAGATGCACAGGCCAGCACATGGGCATAAACTTGCAGATCCTCCGGCAGCCCACCTGGGGCATTACGCCAGAGGTCACAGAGCGCGGCGAGGTGTTTGTAAAGGCGGCTGTCGCGATCGAGCGACCCGAGGTCGACCTCATCCGGGTTCAAGCCTTGGGTCGCCACCGCGAGGCTACGAAATGCCGCTAAAACCGCGGCAGCCGTTTCAATCGGCGCAACGGCCATGCTCGCGGACCATGGGAACGCCCCATCTGTCAGCACTGAGTTCAGATCAACCGCCGGAGGGCGCGGCGCGAGATAGGTTTCCGCCAGAAGGTCAGGCGTTATGGCCCGAAACGCGCCCGTGCCGGAATGCACCGTCACCAGTGGCTCAAGACCATTCATCCGCACCTCCTCGCCGAGACTTGCATCGACCTACACCCGCTTTATTTCGCCACACTTAGGAATGGCGCATGCAGCCAAGGCGTCAGACTGTTCAGCGAATCGAAACGAGACGTAGTCCTTTAACCCCTGCTCAAACGTAATCTTTATGGAATAGGTACAAGTTACAACCCACCCCACAGAGCAATACGTCCGAAACTGACGCACCCATGGTCTAGTATCAAAACGAATCTAGACGAGAAGGAGACGCGATTGGTTCGAACGAGCATCACCCACCCCCTGCGCATTGATGACCTGGCCCTTGGAAACGGGCGACTGGGCATCACGTTTTGTCCCGGTAAGAAAGGCAAGAGTGTCTTTGGTGCCGCGTGGGATCGAGACCTTGATCTCGACATGGACGCGATCAAAGGATGGGGTGCCAGCGCCGTCTTGAGCCTTATCGAAGACCACGAGTTCGAGATGCTTGGCGTCGCCAAACTCGGCGAAGCGGTCAAGGGGCGTGGCATCGAATGGGTGCACTTTCCGATCCGGGATCTTGATACCCCGACAGATGAGGTCATGGTCACATGGGCTGCAATTTCGGCGCAGTTGAACGCCATATTGGAGCGCGGCGGCCGTGTCCTCGTCCACTGTCGCGGCGGCCGCGGCCGCGCCGGTACGATCGTTGCCTTGATGCTGATCGAACGCGGATGGTCCGCCCCTCAAGCGATCAGCGACGTGCGCGCCGTTCGCCCCGGTGCAATCGAGACCGAAGAGCAGGAACGCTGGCTTACCCACCGCGCCCAGCATTACGGACTACCGGGTATTCAGCTGCATGCCAGTCTTCTCGGTGGCGCCCTGGGCGACAGTTTAGGTGCCGAGATCGAGTTCCTTTCGCTCGATGCGATCCGGCGCAAATTTCCAGACGGGATTTCGGATCTCCCGCCGCATCAGGGCCTGCGGGGCGCAATCACCGACGACACCCAGATGACGCTGTTTACCGCCGAGGGTCTCATCCGGGCCCATGTTCGCGGCTCGCTCAAGGGGATATGCCACTCACCCTCCGTGGTGCACCATGCTCTTCTGCGCTGGTATCGGACCCAAGGCGGCAAGCCGCGCGTTGAAACGGACGACGTGGGCTTGATCTCCGATCGGCGGCTCTGGGCGCGCCGCGCGCCTGGATTGACCTGCCTGTCGTCCCTCTGTGACGCCCACAGCCTCGGAGCGCTGGCAAAAAATGACAGCAAGGGGTGCGGCACGATCATGCGCGTGGCCCCGGTGGCCCTGATGGTGCCGCGAGATCAGGTGCGATCCATTGCGATCGATACCTCTGCGCTGACGCATGGACATCCCACCGGCCAGTTGGCTGCTGCAGCCTGGGCCGAGATGCTTGCCGATGTTGCGACTGGGGCAAAGCTGGACGAAGCCGCCGCTGCAACGGCCGGGGAATACGAGCGACTCGAGAACGGCTCCGAAACCGCACGCGCTATCCACAAGGCGCTCGATGCCCCGCGGGATGGATCCCCCGAGACGGTCGAAAGCCTCGGAGGGGGTTGGACCGCCGAAGAAGCGCTGTCGATCGCGCTCTACGCCTGCCTTGCTGGAAAGACATTTGATGACGCGCTTCAGATCGCCGTCCTGCACAGCGGCGACAGCGACTCGACCGGCGCAATTGCCGGCAACATGATGGGCCTGATTGATCCGCTAGCTGCTCTGAAACATCGCTGGGCTCCGATTATCGAGGGCGCCGACGCCATCACCCGTCTGGTGCGCGATTACCTACGGCTCGAACATGAGCATGACGGCGCGGAGCAGCTGGCTCGGGCCTACCCCGGGGCATGAGCGGCAAGCCATGCCCTCTGCACATGAATTTTTCAACTGATAGAGGAGTGATCCAACACGCATGAGCAAAGGACGTAAACGGCGCTATGAAGAGGAGCGAGCAGCAAAAAAATGGGTTCTGGTGTACATAGACACCTACAGCTTTGATGAACCCGCGATCGTGTCCGACCCCATGCCTTACGACAAGGCATTGCGCGCGCTCAACAAGGCACGAGAGCAGGAAGGCCCCAACAGCTTCGACCACTTCGAACTGCGGCAGGCGCCCGTCACTGGAGATCAAAAATGCTGATCGCAGACTGCAAAGGTTGCAGCTATCTTCACTGGGCCATTGGTATCGGCCTGGGTGTCCGCTGCACACATCCGGAACACCGGATTAACGCACGGCCGCGGATGCCCCTGATTGCAGCGATCACCGATTGCCAGCTGTACAAAGCCCGAGAACCTGCACAGAAAATCAACGCTCCAACAAATAAGGATTGAGGCATGGAAAAGAACGGAAAACCAAGTTCATCGGGATCTCAAAAGGGCGAAGACGAAGCTCGACAGCAGCGAGGACGAGAATTACACGCTGCACTCTTCCCCGAAGAGTATGACCATTTGTACGACAGTATCTCCGAAGCCAAAGATCGCCAAAGAGGCGTAACTCCCATGAATGCTGACCACGTGGGGAAGACAAACACGCTGCGAGCGCAACTCGGGTTCACGCCGTTCAAGGTGGGCCCTGATGCGAACAACGATGATACTTGTGCGTGGGTTAAGGAAAAATTGCGGCAAGGCGAAGAAGCTGAGCTGCGGGAAATCCTGGCAAGCCGAGCCCGCAAGGCATTGGAAGCCGAAGACAGAAAAGAACAAGCGCGACTGCAGTTTCAGACCCCCTCTTGGTTAGACCAAAGGATCGACGACATGCTTGTGGGTGAAGAATTTATTTATGACCGGACGGACAGATCAGATCCGCAAGTAATAGCGTTTCGCATCCTGGGCGAGCTTTTCAACGTGAACCCTTCTGGGGACAAAAAACCTGAGTTTTTCAGACAAATCAGGCGCCTTCTGCCCGGTCGGTCTGAAGCAGAATATCAAGCCCTGCACCGCCACGCGATGAACGAGTGGATGGAAGTCTACGGGTACTAGAATAACACCTCCGCCAACCGCGCGGCAGACCGAATTCAGGCACAAGGTGGAGCCGCAGGCGCAATGCAGCGAATTCTATATTCGTCAGGGCATTGCATCAAACGTCGATCCCGAAAAGGCCAAGGTCCGTGCTCTCTCAACTCTGGCTACTGTGGCCGGGAGAGCTGGCCCGGCAGCTTACAGTCTGGTTGATGGCCGCCGTGACGATTTCACAAGCCCGGACCATTTGTGTCGTCATGCGGTTCCGTGGGCTGGTCATGTGCCTCCTGCGATGCTCTCAGAAGCTAGGTTCAGGCCCCTCGGACGGGGTGTCGCTCTCTGCAGAAAGCTGATCGTCAATCGGTTCATTATTCGGCCTGTTTGCGGGGTGGGGTTGAACCGCTTTCAGCGGGCCCTCGGGTGCGATCCGGGATAATTCACGGGCTCTTGTAATCGTTCCATCTGGCAGCACACAGGTCATGTCGGGGCATGTCGTGATCACCTCGACCAGTATGGACGTCAGCTTCAAGTCGCGCGCTTGCAAGCGCTCCTCCGCTTGTGAACCGATTACTAGAACACGCGGATGGTTTTCCTGAAGCGTGGGGCCATCCCTTATTTGACACACAGGCCCCGCGACCAGCGCGCCTTCGATCGCCCCATGAAAAAGTTCAACCAGTTCACTGACGGGATCGAGGTCGAGCCCCAGACACATCAATCGTACCGGAGGCGGTTTCTTCTTCGAGTGATGTCCTTTTGATGGGGCAGTTCCGCAGAGCGTCATCCCCGGTGTCAGCGGTAGATTAGGATCAAGAATGCTCTCTAGCACATCATGGCGTTCAAAATCCGACGCATAAGCTGATGTGAAAAGGCGCGCGTCTTTCGAAGGCAAATCACCAGCCTCACGCAGGGAAACTCTGCCCGGCATCACGTCAACCACGCTCTTATCCCTGAACTTCAACCGCATACTTCGGGCAAAAATATCGAGGCTATGCCTGAACCCCGGAGTGACCCGACCCGCGATTTTCAACACGCGCGCAACCCAGCAGAGTAGCGTTAATCCACCTCGCTGTTTAGTACTGTGTCCAGGCGATCCAGTATTTCGGCCATGGTGTCGGCTTTTTCCTTGATCATCAGGACCACCTCTTTGACGTCCGCCACCTCGGCCTCGATCGCTTCCTGCCTGTTCTTCATGTCCGTTATCATCTTGATCAGGCGCACGGCTGCCGTCCCGCCCGGGCCGGACCCGTCCGGATCCTGCAGCAGGTCCAGAAGAGGGTGCAGGACCTGCACATCCCCTCTGATCGTTTTCAATCCGGTGTCTAACTTTTCCATAGCGTCCGGGATCTGGTGCACCGGTCTTTCGGTGTTCTTCGGCATGGTATACGCTCTCTCTCAAAGAATTTCGGTGATGTGATTTTTCATGTTCGGCGTGGTCTAGGGCCTTCAGGATTTCGGGAGTATTCAGGAGGACAGCCATGTCTATGTTGAGGCGCGATCGCTTGAGCCGTCCCGCCCAGTCGATCCTTTTCTTCAGGTTTACGGGAAAGAAGGCGTCACCCAACGTACTCGGTCGGATCCGGCGGGTTGCGCTCTCGCAGACGAGGCTCGGTTGGCCATACGAGTTGATGTCTTCATTTATCTGATAAGGGCTCGCCAAGGCTGACAGCGCATCGTTCAAGGCGTCCAGGTTTTCCGGCCATTTCGAAAGGCCCGCATTGAGGTCATCCGCCAAACGGCGATATTCGGTGTCCCGGTTCAGCCGCCTCAAGGGGACACTGCCGTAAAGACGAGGTGGTGCGGCCGGTGAGAAATAGTCAGGTATCGGCAAGCCCAGACGCTCGGCCAGCAGTTGGTGAGTTTCCGCTGTATGCGCCTTTGACTGGATCGGCCTGATTTCCCGAAACTCGAAGGTCTCGCGTGCCGCAAAACTGTGGACGTGGTCACCGGGGGTGTCGGTATGGCGCGCCATGACCCAAGGCGTCAGTTCAACGGGAAACTGGTGGCGTTTCATCACGAAGCGCATCGAGGCCAGCCACGTCTCTCGATCAAGCCAAACCCCCTCCGGCGCTGACAGCGTGATATGAACAAAACCGCAAGCACCAAATTGTTCGAAACGATCGCGCAACTTTGATGCGGACCGCGCGATCACGGTCCCGCCGAGTACCTCACTGCCTTTCCGCAGATCATATCGCGCCAGCTCGACGGCGGAGAGATGTGTGGTGAAATGCGGACGCATTACCTTTTTTTTCTCAATTCCGCTATCAGTGCGTCGCACAGACCTTCCCAGGTCCGAACCATGTTCTTCACTTGATCAGGGGACATCGGTGAGTTTTCTGCGTGCGCTGCCGCGCGGATGTCATGCAGGACTTCCGCAAATTCGCCCATTTGAACGGCCACCTTACTGATGCCATGCGTTCCATATTGACGAAGCGCGTGAGCCGCTAGGGCGTTCACACTGCGGAATCCATGTTGATGCGCTTTGCGCTCCATCCCGGGGAATTCTTCGTCATGGACTCGAAACTTGATTTCACGTTTTCCGCCGCGCCCGCTGAGTGGTGTAAGTTCGATCGCCAACCCTACCGGTCCCTTCCATTACGTGCTGAGACGCCGGGTCAAAACCATCAACCACGGGCTGCTCTCGTCATTCTCTAGTATATGCCGAAGGTGCTCCGATCCGAAGTCGAAGGGACGGAAATTAGGGGGTTTATCCCCATAAAAAAATCTGGATGCGTTTCTGCACGGATGGTCGTTCATAGAGAGTTTGGGCCCAAACTCTATAGGTTCTCGTATGCGCGCACGCGCGTACGAGCAAAAGGGCCCCCCCACCAGGAAGCATGGTCTCCCGACTTGACCCTTCGGTTTTTCATAAGTTCCGCCGATCTTCGTAGAAGAAACGGAGAGCGCGATGACCACTGCCAGTCCCGAAACATCTTTTCCGGGCTCCCTGACACAGGAGGGTCGACAGGAGGAGCGTAACCTGTTCGCCGACATCAAGGCTGCCGACTGGCTCGACGCGCGCAACGGGTTGCACACCAACGGTCAAGTCTTGCGGCATGGGTCGAGCGGATCGATTTTGCTGGATGATATCCGCGCCGCAGACGCCGTGAACACTATACGCGCCCAGGGTGATGAACCTGACGAGCCGCGCGATCAGATGGCCGTTCGGGCTGATCCGATATTCCTGACGTGGATGAATGGCGTCGGCTGGATCTGGTACGGGATACCGGTGGCCCCGCCTCAAAAGGGCGTGCGTGTTGTACTTACCGCGGAACGGCAGAGGCCCCGATCAGATGGAACATACCCGAAGAGCATAAAGCCGTTTTCTGCATCCACCACAATCTATGCGCGATGGATGCGTCCACAAGGCCGGGCACCTCCATTCCGGAAGGCACACCGGTAGTATCGGGTCACCCTAAATGTCTGAACCACGATCACGCGTCTGCTGCGAGACAGCGGGCGCGCTTAGGGGAAGTTTGTTCAATTCAGAGCGTGATTGCCGCCGCATGGGCATGTTGCGGTCAGACCTGCTACCGTTCGTATGGCGACAGGGTCACCATCCACAACCGACCGGAATGACATGCCGGAGTCCCGGCAGAAGGCAGCTGCCGACAGCCCGTTCCGCGCGGCGAGCCGCGCTGTGTAGGACGTCGCTGTCTCACGCCACAGGAGCGGAACGGTTAGTGGTAGCATCTGTGTCATCAGGTTCGTTCCGGCTTAACCTTTTTCGGAGGTATCCCAGCCTTGTTGTTGATTCGACCGCGTCAGATCGGTTCGCGGCCATCACACCGTGACAGGCCGCGTCTATAAGTTTTCAGTATTCCGAGGGATCTTCAATGTTGATCGCAGCGTAAGAAACTAATCGCCTTGAGTTATTGAGGAAAATCCCTTTGAATGGTGCAACCTTTCGGTGGTTGAACGCTGTCCGGGTCGATATTGCTCCGGAAACGAAGGCCCGCTCGGGTCAAGGTTTATCATCGAGAAGAATTACAAGGCGTTGCCTATCGAAAATTATCAGGAACGAGAATGATCTCAGCATACCCCACCCCCGGCGCCGTCATCAGTGTACGTTCGGCAACGTGGAAGGTTCTGAGCACCTCGATCCTCAAGCGCGGATTCAGAGAAGTTCACTGCCGGGGCCTCAACGGTCTGGTGCGCGACAAGGAAGCCCGGTTCGTCTGGGATCTGGAAAAGGGCGCGCGGGTCGTCGACCCGGCGGCGGTGCGACTGGCTCCTGACGCTTCCTCGGGTCTCATCGACACGAAACTCTATCTCGAGGCGGCGTTCCGGAATACCCCGACCACCACGCGGACGCCGCTGACACTCGGTCGGGCCGCGATCGACGATCTGCCGTTTCAACACCTGCCGGTGGAGCGGGCTCTCGCGCAAGACCGGGTACGGCTGCTGATCGCGGACGACGTCGGCCTCGGGAAGACCCTGGAGGCGGGGCTGATCACCTCGGAACTGGCGCTACGGGGCCGGGCGGATCGGATCCTCGTCGTCACGACCCGCGCGATGCTCACCCAGTTCCAGAAGGAGTTCTGGACCCGGTTCTCGATCCCGCTTTCCCGGCTCGACAGCGCCGCGATCCGTCGGATGCGGAACAAGATCCCCGCCCACTATAACGTGTTCGATCAGTTCGACCGGTCCATCGTGTCGATCGACACGTTGAAACGGGACGCCCAGATCCGGGATGCGATCAAGCATTCGTACTGGGACCTGATCATAATCGACGAAGCGCATAACGCGGCAGCCCGTAAGAACACGGCCGGCACGATCGCTCAACGGGCGGAGCTGGCGCAGCTTCTGTCCCGTCGGACCGACTCCCTCCTCCTGTTGACCGCGACCCCGCACGACGGGTCGCAGGAGAGTTTCGCGAGCCTCATCGAAATGCTGGATCCGACGCGCGTTCCAGACCCGACCCGGTTGCACCGATCGGATATCGAAGATCTGGTTATCAGGCGATTCCGGTCCGACGAGAACGTGGCGGCTGACATCGGACAACAGGTCCCGAAACGAGAACTGATCCGCAGAAACTTTCCGCTTAGCCCCGAAGAGGAAACCGCCTATCAGTCGATCGCCGAGCTGCACCTGGATCTCGATGAACAATCAACCCGGGGCCGCGCCATCGATCTGTTCCGGACCACGCTGGCGAAGGCGATCTTCTCAAGCCCGGCGGCCTGCCTTGAAACGCTCGAGCGGCGCATCCGCGGGATCGACAACGGAACCGCCCGTGGCACCGAAGAAGACCGGCTTCGGCTCCGAGACCTCGCAGATCAGGTGGCCGCGATCGATACGGGGGCCTTCCGGAAGTATCAGGACCTTCTCAAAATGTTGCGGGATTTGCGCTGGAATGGAAAAGCCCCGCGGGACCGGATCGTTATCTTCTCGGAACGCATCGCCACCGTGTCCTGGCTCGCAGAGCGCCTTCAGGCGGATCTGGACCTGTCCGAGGGGCAGGTGGCGCGCGTGGATGGGGGAAGCGTCGAAGCGGATGTCCGGACCCAGGAGGTGATTGACGCCTTCGGGCAGGAAAAGTCCCCGATCCGGATACTGATCGCCTCCGACATGGCGTCCGAGGGGCTCAACCTGCACTTCCAGTGCCACCGTCTCATCCATTTCGACCTGCCGTGGTCGCTCCTTCGGTTCCAGCAGCGTAATGGTCGGATCGATCGTTATGGTCAGGACCGCCCGCCGCTAATCACCTATTTCGTGGGCGAGAGCACGCACCCGAAGGTGCGGCAGATGTGGGTGCTGGAAAAGCTTGTCGAAAAAGATGAAGCCGCCCAGTCCGGGGTTGGAGACCCAGCCGTGTTCCTCGGGAAAGGCGACGCTGACGAGGAAGAGGCTGTCGTCGCGGAAGCGGTCTCAGCCGGGATCGGCGCGGATGCGTTCGACGCCCAGATGAACGCCCGCGCGGACGAGGCGAAGACTCAGATGTCCCTCGATGACGAGTTTGCGGCGCTCTTCGGGGACTATGCTGCCCCGGCCGAGAAAAAGGCGGATGTAGAGACGGCCACCGAGGGCGCGCCGCCACGGCTCTTCCCGGATACGTTCGGCTACGCGGCCGCGATGATCGGTCGGTTGTCTCGCGCCGAAGAGCAGGCCTTCCCGTCTGCGCCTGACATCTCCCTGGGGGATCGGACGATCCGGATCGCGATCCCGGATGACATGCGGGCCCGGGATGGTTTCGGCTATGCGAGCGAGGGCGCGGTCGATGGTCGTTTCATGCCCGAAGAGGCTGTCGGGGCCGGAGACCGGGTCGAGTTGACCGATCAGGCGCAGGTGATCAACCGGGCGATCGATCATGCGAAGATGCAGGAGCGGTCCTGGCCGACCGTGCAGTACCTCTGGGATGGTCACCCGATCCTCGAATGGTTCGCGGACCGGGCCAGCACCTTTTTTCCGGAGCATTCCGCTCCGGTCGCGCCCTTGAGTGCTCTCTCTAAGGGAGAGGTCGCGGTCGTGATGCATGGTGCGATCCCGAACGCGAACGGTGCACCGGTTGTCGATCGATGGGCTGTCGTGGTCCAGGGGTCGGACGGGGATGTCCGTATCGAAGATGTGCCGGACTTCATCGCCCGGGTCCGTCTCGCACAGGATACCCCCGGTCGTCCGGTGGATGATCTGGGCCCCGCACAGGCTGCGATCAAAACCGCTGTAGATCGGTTTCAAACCCATCTGCGCGGGCTCGGGAAAGAACGCGCGGCCCTTATCCAGCAAGATCTTGACGCGGTCCTGACCCGGCTCGGGGAGCTGGAGAACCGGTTCCAGGCCCAGCTAACGCTCGATCTCGGTGAGGCAGCGGAGACGACCGAGGGCCTCAGCGCCCTTGAAAAGAGGCGGCTGACGATCCGGCGCGCGAAAGAGAAGAAGATCGAGGACCTGTTCAAGGACTGGACAGAGTGGTTTGAGCGGACCCGCCAGATGGTGGATGACCCCAACCCCTATGTCGATGTCAAAGCGGTATTTGTGGGGTGAGCGGATGGATCTGATCGGTATTGAAAACGAAGCCGAGTTCTTCCCGTCCGGGACGCTCTCAGATGTTCTGAAGGAAGAGCTTTCCGACATCACGGCCCGGTGGGCGGGCCTTGAGAAGTCAGACCATCCGATCGAGCGGTTGTCCCGGGTTGCGAGCTCGACCATCGAAGCCCTTCGACAGATCCGGAACAGTTCGGACACGGATCGCAGGACCGAATTGATACGGGAGATGCACCATGCGCTGTTGAGCGCACTCGGGTATGCTTGGAAGCGCGATGCTGCGTTCACCGCTCTGGCAGGCGCACCGGTTATTCCACTGATCTCCCGGGTGGCCGACGCAGCTGGTCGGGATGCGCTCTGGGTCATCGAGTCGCCCCTTACGGACGCTGAGGACGAGGCTGCGGACCCGCTCGGGGCGTGTTTTGAGCCTGATCAGTTTCCCGCCGACGCAGGCGAAGCGGCGCTTCTGGAACGGACAATCGAGTCCATTCTGGCAGAAGGGGTGTTCGAAATCGCCGACGGGCCGCGCCATGTTCTTGTCCTCGGCCTTTCGCAGATCGTTCTGATCGACAAGAGGAAATGGCCGGCGAGGTCCGTTCTCCGCTTCGATTTTCAGGAAATCTTCGCCCGCTCGGACCGGGACACGCTGACCGTGATGGCCTGCCTGATTTCGCTGGAGGCCCGGGTGCCGGAACAGGGTTCACCGATCTCTGACCGGCTTGAAGAGGAGGCGCAGCGGAACGCCAACGCCGTCACCACCTCGCTTAAGCGCACAGTTCGGGACGCGATCGAACTCCTCGGTCAGGAGGTTCTGACTGTCACCGGCGGCAAGAACAAAGACGTATGGATCGACGGGCCTGAGCTGTCGCGCGAATGCCTGCGCTACATGTACCGGCTTCTATTCCTGTTCTACGCCGAGGCGAATCCGCGGCTGAACCTCCTGGACCTGAAGAACCCGATCTATGCGACGGGTTATTCCCTGGAAACGCTGCGAGATCTGGAATCCGTTCCTCTGCGCACGACGGCAGATCGGGAGGGAACTTTCCTCTGGGAAAGCCTACAGCGGACTCTGACGCTTCTCTACACCGGGCTTGATCTCGCCGACGAGGAAAAGGGCAGCGGGTTGCGCCTGCCATCGGTGAAGGTATCCCTTCTCGATCCGGCGAGCACGCCGCTTCTAAACGGGCTGATGCTGCGCAACGAGGCGATCCAGAAGGTGATCCGGCTCCTCTCGCTCCGGTCCACCGGCAAGAGTACGGGCCGGATTTCCTACGCCAAGCTCGGGATCGGCCAGCTGGGCGCGGTCTATGAAACCCTGATCTCCTTCACGGGGGTCGTCGCGAAAACAGACCTCATCGAGCTGAAGCCCCGTAAAGGGCGGTCGAATGACGTGGTCAACGACGGCGAAGAGGCGGACACCTCAGAACCGGACGATGAAGTCGAGGAAGATCTGTTCGGGGACGACGACACTGAGCCGGACGAGACCTTCCGCCGCGACAAGGTCGATCCTCTTGCCCCGAGTTGGTTCGTGCCCCGCAATCGGATCGGCGAATTCGCCCCGGAAGAGGTCGTGTTCAACGGGTCGGAGGCGCTGGTCTATCCGAAGGGGAACTTCATCTACCGCCTCGCGGGCCGGGACCGGGAGAAGTCCGCTTCCTACTACACGCCGGAGCCGCTCGCCCGCCTGCTCGTCAAGCATGCGCTCATGGAGCGGTGCCGGGACCTGACGGCAGACGAGCTTTTGGAGCTGAAGATTCTCGAACCTGCGATGGGATCCGCCGCCTTCCTGGTGGAAACCACGAACCAGCTCGCGGACCTATACCTCGAGCGGAAACAGAAGGAGACGGGTCAGACGATCCCGCAGGACCGTATCGTGGTCGAGAAGCAGCGGGTCCGGGCCTATATCGCAGACCGGAACTGCTTCGGGGTCGACCTCAATCCGATCGCGGTGGAGCTGGGCGCGATCTCTCTATGGCTGAACAGTCTTCATGCGAGCGACTTCTCACCGTGGTTCGGGGACCAGCTCCACGCCGGGAACTCCCTGATCGGGGCGCGGCGGGCCGCCTACAAACCGGTCCTTCTCAAAGCCAGCTCCCAGAAGGACCTCTGGCTCAACGCCAAACCGGACGAGATCGGTTGGCGCAATCGCCTGCCCGAAAACCATGTCTGGCAGTGGCTGCTGCCCGCCAAGGACATGGCGAATTTCGACAAGGACAAGTCGATCAAACCCTTCGCGGGTGACGCGCAGGAGCAGATCAAGGAATGGCGGAAAGGCGGGTTCTTCAAGAAGCTCGAACCCCACGAGGTCAAGCTGGTCCAGAAACTGAGCCGCGTCGCCGAGGCGCTGTTCGATCAGGTGGCCGAGGATCTCGCCAAGACCCGGACCGCGGCGAATGACGAGATCACGCTCTGGCCGGACAAGGTCATCGCCGGAAACAAGGGTCTCGATTTCCACGCAAAGGAGAAGCTGAACGCTCACCTAATCGGGGCTGATCACGCCACTAACACGCTTCCCTACAAGCGGTTGAAGACCGCAATGGATGCGTGGTGCGCCCTCTGGCTCTGGCCGCTGGACAAGGCGGACCAGCTGCCCAGCCGGGCCGAGTTCCTTCAGGGCATGGCGATGATCCTTGAAGGGGGATTTACCCCGGACGGATCACTGGCCGCCCCCAGCATGGACGAGTTCGCCGATCCGTCGCCGGATTTCCTTGATCTGATGGAGCCGGACGCACCCGCACGCGACCTGTTCAAGGCGGCCGCAAGGCGACAGGACGGACTGTTCCGGGAAACGAATGTCGAGGCGCTGGTTGAGACCTTCGACTGGCTCGGCGTCGCGGTCGCGGTGGCCGAGCGCGAGCGCTTCGTTCATTTCGACCTGATCTTCGCCGACGTGATGAAGGCGCGGGGCGGGTTCGACGTGATCGTCGGGAACCCGCCCTGGGCGAAGCCCTCGTGGAACGAGGGGCTGGTGCTGGCGGATATCGACCCGCTTTATGCGGGGCTGTCGGCGTCGGACGCGAAGAAGGTTCTGGGCGAGGCGCTGCCGAAGGCACCGCCTGTCCGGCGCGAGGGGCGGACGGTTCCGGCGGTCGAGGCATTCCTTCAGGACTTCGTGTCAACCCGGGGGGCGATGGAGGTAACCTCGTCCGAGGTGATGAACCCCTTCGCCGGGGGCGGGTCAAACAACCTGTATCGGTGCTTTGTTGACCTATCTTTCCGACTGTTCGCGCCGGATGGTTCTGGTGCACTCATCCATCAAGATGGTCATTTAAACGATCCAAAATCAGGCCCGTTCCGTTCGCATTGGTATAGGAGGATCGTTAAGCATTTTGAATTCATTAATCGAATAAACTCCAAAATGTTCTCAGAGGTGGGGCCGGAAAAACGGTACAGCTTGAATGTCTATTCATCCAAGATTCATGATCCTGATTTTCTACATATGTCTTCAGCGTATCTACCGTCGCAGATTGACGATTCGATAAACCACGACGGTGTGGGGCCAATACCTTTGCCAAAAAATGAGGCTGGCACATGGGATACGCGGGGTCACAAGAATCGAATGGTGAAAATCGATTTGGAGGCGTTAGGGGTTTTCCATCGTCTTTCTGAGGATCCCAATACGCCTCTTGATCAGACAAGAATGATGTTGCTGTATAGCTCTAGTACAATTACGGCAATAAAGAGGATGTCAGTTTTCTCAAGTGTTCGCCAATGCGTTCCAGAAATCTCTTATAATTTAATGCTTGATGAGACAATTGCAGGATCTGGGCGGTCTCCGATTTTGCGAAAGACTGATTTCCCGGAGTCAATTTCGGAGGTTATATTTTCAGGCCCAATGATATATGTCGGGAATCCTCTTTTTAAGAGCCCAAGGGCTGGGTGTAGGTCAAATCGAGATTATGATGTCATCTGTTTGGACAGAATTAATGAAAGTTACCTACCTCGAACGAATTTTCAATGGGTTCGAGGTGCGTCGAGATTGCAACATGGGGATTATTTTGGGGACGCGGGGGAATCTTATCGTTTGGCATTTAGGAAAATGCTTGCGGTAAATAGTGAGCGGACTTTAATTCCTGCAATACTGCCACCTGGAGCGGCCCACATAAGTGGCATCGCCAGCCTTCGATTTCCGTCAAATCGGGAAATGCTTAACTTTGCGGCGTTAACAAGCTCAATTATCTACGACTTTTTTACAAAATTGAAAGGCCGCCAAAACCTCTATGAAGATGATTTACTGGATTTGCCATGGGTCGAACTTCCAGATTATGCTCTTTTACAGATACTCCGCCTTAATTGTTTAACCCCATCCTATGCGAGATTGTGGGAGTGTAGTGGAGTTGAAGTTGAGCGATTTAATTGGAACCGTAAGCGTGACCCTATGTGTTGCGAAGCACCTGATGTGGGAGAAAAGTGGAGTTCAGATGTTGGCTTGAAAATTGAACTACATAGAAGGCAGGCATTGATTGAGATCGATGTTCTAGTGGCGCAGACTCTCGGTCTTAGCCTTGAAATGCTCGTCAATATCTATCGATCTCACTTTCCAATTTTAAAAGATAATGAAGCGGGGACATACTACGATGCCTACGGGAAAATCGTGTGGACCAAATCCGTAGGCCTGCCTCGAACGGGATTTTTAACTGAAGGAAACTCAAATCCGTCCTATGCAAAATGGCTTAAAATAATAGAATCTAATGAGTTGTTCCTAGAATGTGATGCTGTTGTTGACTATCAGCCAGGAGGTCCAAGGCCAGAGCGTAGGAAATTTATAGGCCCCTTTAACTCTTACATACGTGAGGCTGACTATGAGGAGGCTTGGGCCCATTTTGAGCGGCTGAAATCCGAAGAGGCCGTCTGAGATGAACCCGATCCTCCTCGCCCGTCATGTGCAGGACAGTCTGCGCGAACTGGTCCACACGACGCTGAACAGCACCAGCCCCGCCTTCGAGGGGATGGTGGACCGGTTCATTGCCGAGCCCGCAAACTTCCTCAAGGGCCCGTGGATCTCTGTCGATATGCCATTCCGGCAGATCGACGGGGCGAAGGACGGGACCTGGGCGCAGCCCTTCCCGGAGGTGCCGCTGAAGTTCGCGCCCTACCAGCACCAGACGGACGCCTTTGCCCGGCTGAGCGGAGAGGCGATGCGCTCGACACTGGTTGCGACAGGGACCGGTTCGGGCAAGACGGAATCCTATTTGTGGCCGATCCTCGACCACTGTCGTCGGAACAAGGGAGAGCCCGGGATCAAGGCCATCCTGATCTATCCGATGAACGCGCTGGCGAGCGACCAGGCGCGCCGGATCGCGGCGGCGATCACCGAGATCCCATCTTTGAGCGGGGTCCGGGCCGGGATCTATGCGGATAAGGAGCCGAGTAACCCAACCCATGAGGTGACGGCAGACAGCGTGATCACGCATCGGGAGACGATGCGGAAGACCCCGCCCGACATCCTGCTTACGAATTACAAGATGCTCGACTACCTGCTGCTGCGCGGCCGGGACAAGCCCTTATGGGCATGCAACGACCCCGAGACGCTCCGGTTTCTGGTGGTGGACGAGATGCACACCTTCGACGGGGCGCAGGGTGCAGATCTTGCCCTCCTGCTACGGCGTCTGAAACACCGCTTGAACACCCCGAAAGGTCATCTGATCTGCGTGGGGTCTTCGGCCACGCTCGGCGCGGGTGAAGATGCAAAGGTCGATCTGCGGCGGTATGCCGAGACGATTTTCGGGGAACCCTTCGATGAAGGAGCGGTGGTGACGGAGACCCGGAAGACGCCGAACGAGGTTTTTGGGGATCCGGAATATCTCGAGCGTCCGGACCCGGCGGAAATCCACGCGGCTCTTCTAGAGGCCGAAGAAATGGACCAGGCCACTGCCGCACATCGCCTGGCGATAGCCCTGTTCCCCGACCGGACCGATCCGGACCTCGCCTGCCTTGACGAGGGCGATGCCGCCGACCCAGCCTGGCGGATTGCGCTTGGTGAGCGGCTGAAAGAACACCATCTGTGTCAGCGGGTCCTCAAGATCATCGCCGAACATAAAGGTCCGGCCCCACTTGAGGCGATCGCCGCCGGGCTCGGACAGGTCCGGGTCCTTCGGGACTGGTCAGAGGCCGATCATCGTGCGCTTGCGGAATTGGTCGTGGCGCTGGTCGCCTGGGCACGATCCGGTTCGGCCGATAGTCCACGGCCCCTGTTTAACGTCAGGCTCCAGCTATGGATCCGCGAAATGGCGCGGATGGTGACGAACCTGCCCCGGACCGAGGCGGGAGGCATCAGGTCCCGGATGGACCTGTTCCATGCGCTGGATCTCGACCGGCACGCTCTGCGCCGGTCACTCCCGATTGTGAACTGTAACCGCTGCGGGGCCACCGCGCATGTCGGGCGGCTGAACCCGAACTCGACCGCCTGCTGGGCCCCGCTCGAGCAACTTTACGAAGAGTTCTTCGATGACAACGCCGGCGGAAAGGTCCGACTTTTCTATCACGAGAGCCTTGATCGGATGGTTCCAGCGGCCGGCGGCGGTGTGCGGATCGTGAAGGGGCTTCTGGACGCCGAAAGCATCGAATTCACCCCGTCAGACCACGACAATCTCGAGACCGGCCCCGCCGCACCTGTCTGGATGTATGACCCTACGGATACAACAACGGGGCGGATCGACCGATCCTGCCCGGCCTGCGGTCAGGCGCGCGGTCTCCTGCTTTTCGGGATGCGGGCAGCCCGCTTGACGACCGGGATCACGGGGACCCTCTACACCTCGGCTCAGAACGAAGAAGAGCCGGAGGCGAAGCCGCGGTTCCTGATGTTCTCGGATTCCGTGCAGGATGCGGCGCATCGGGCGGCGGTGGCCGAGACCCGGAACGCCCTTTCGGTCTACCAGAAATCCCTCTTCACCGCTCTTGAGGAAGCTGAAACCGATGGGATGAGCCTCGCGGAGGTGATCGAAACCGTTCCTGCTGCCCAGCTCGAAAAACATGGGCCGGATGCCTTCACCGCGCTCTACATTCCGAAAGAGCAAACCTGGCGGAGCCGATACCAGGACCTGATCCGGGCCGAGACCTCGATCACCGACACGGGCTTCCTGCGTCACATGACGCTACGCCTCGGGTGGGAGTACTTCGTTGACCTGAGCTATCGGTCGCATTTCAGTCACACGCTTGAAGCGAACGGCATGGCTGCAGCGGATGTATCTGCCGATCTTCTGAACGCTTCTGCGGAGCGGCTTGCCCGAGAGCTCAAGAACGACCTTCCAGGTGCCCCGGACATCGACCCGGCGGTTCTTACCCTGTTTCTTTCGGGCGTTGTTCAGCGTATGCGCCGTCAAGGGTCAGTTGCGCATCCCTATATCGCCAGCGCGATTGCTACGGCGTCGGGCGCTCGCGGCCTGAACTGGTTCGCGGCGGCGTCCCAAATGGGGGTCGGCAGGACCGGAACGCTTCCGACCCCGGACAGTCGGCGCGGCCTTGCGCCCATCCCGGTAACACTGGCTTACCCGCCGATCGGGTTCGAGCGTATCACGAAATCGCAGGGGGTAAGCTGGTATCGGGACTGGCTTTTCCGGACGCTCGGTCAGGAAGATCTCCGCTATGGAACCGAACCGGATACGATCTACCCGATGGTTCTGCAGCGCCTTGAGGCGGACAGCATCCTGCGCCGCGTCAACGGTCCGGACGGGCAGAATCGGCACGCCTGGCTAATCGACCCGGACAAGATCACGGTCACGACCAGGGCGATCGGGCTCACCTGTGACCGCTGTGGTCGGCAGGAGACGGCCCTCGCGGAGAACGAGGCCGTCGCGGCGGGATCCCCCTGCACCAAGATCGGCTGTTCCGGGCATCTCGTGGTGGCGGGAATGCCGCCGCGCCCGGCTCTGCGCCGATCCCTTCAATCCGACCGGAACCACCGGGTTGTCGCGCGCGAGCATACCGGCATCCTCGAAACCGATGAGCGGCTGAGGGTCGAGACCGGGTTCATCAACGGCGAGACACGGTGGGCCCCGAACCTGATTTCTGCGACCCCGACCCTGGAGATGGGGATCGACATCGGGGACCTCTCGACCCTGCTTCTGGGCTCGGTGCCCCCGGAGGAGGCGAATTACGTCCAGCGTATGGGGCGGAGCGGGCGGCGCGACGGGAATGCCCTAAACATGGTCCTCGCTAATTCGCGGGCCCATGACCTTCAGTTCTGGGAAGATCCGACCCCGATGCTGGCGGGCCAGGTGCGCCCACCCGGGGTCTTCCTTGCGGCAGAAGAGGTCCTTCTGCGCCAGGTCACGGCTTTCACCCTTGATACCTATGTCGCGGCCTCTGCAGAGGCGGGGGATTATGGGAAGGTGCGCGATGTCCTGAAACGCCGCTCCTCCGGGGCGACGGAGGGCTTCCCCATTGAATGGCTGGATCTGGTCCGGGCCAGGGGGGATGAGTTGGCGACGGCCTTCCTGGCAGGGCTTCCGCCAGATGTTCAGGTGCGCACCGATCTGGTGAACCGGGTTCGTGGCTTCCTTACCGGGACCGACCAAACCTCGATCGGGTGGCGGATCGGCGCGGCATTCGACGGCGCAGCCGCCGAGAAGGCTCGGCTGATCGAGAAGCGCGAGGAGGCCACGAAGGAGCTGACTCGGCTGCGGAAACGTCGCGCCGAGCTGACCGATGACGAGTTCGAGAAGCGCGAGGGCGAGATTGCGCGGGACCGGACCGAGATCAACCGGTTGATCCGGAGCGGGATTGATGACGTGTCGGTGATCAAATTCCTCACCGACAAAGGGATCCTGCCGAACTATGCCTTCCCGGAAGAGGGCGTGAAGCTCACCTCGATCCTGTCGCGCCGAAACGATCCTTCCAAGTCCGCCTCGAAAGATGAGGATGGGCTTCTCTATGTGGAGTATTCCCGCCCGGCCAGTTCGGCCCTTTCAGAGTTCGCCCCGGGCCAGTTCTTCTATGCGAACGGGCGGCAGGTCGAAATCGAGCGGATCGAGATCGGGAAGGAAGATCTAAGCCGCTGGACCTTCTGTCCCTCCTGTTCCCATGTCGCGGATCGGATCGAAGGCGCGGAAACCAGTACCTGCCCGCGCTGCGGGGATGAGATGTGGTCCGACTCCGGGTCCAACCACGATGTCGTCCAGCTCAAATCCGTGATCTCTGTGGACAGCGAGGAGAAGGCAGCGATCCGGGATGGGGATCAGCGCGACCAGAGACAGTTCGACCGTGTCCTGATGCCGTTCCACGGGCCGGAAGACATCGCCTCTTCCTGGTTCACTAGCCGGGACAATGGCGCGCCCTTCGGGTTTGAGTTCCTGCCCCACTGTACCTTCCGGGACGTCAACTTCGGCCGGAAATCAGCACTTCCGGGCCCGAAAATCGCCGGCGAGAAGCGACCGGCTCAACCGTTCCTGATATGCCGTCATTGCGGCACGCTGCAGAGGCCGGCGAAGGACCAGGACGATCGCGGGACCCATCCGCCGAGCTGTAAAGTCATGCGCGAACCGGATCTCGCTCGCGAGAGGTGGGAGACCGGGGTCTTCCTGATGCGGAAGTTTGATACCGAAGCAATCCGGATCGTGATCCCTGTCGTCGGTGAGGCGGATGACGATGATCTGAAAAGCTTCGTCGCGGCGATCAGCCTTGGCATGCGCCGACATTTCGCGGGGAAGGTCGACCACCTCCGCTCCACGATCTTCGCTGCCCAGCTCGACGGCATGACCACCGTCCGCAGCCTCTACCTCTATGATGCGGTCCCGGGCGGGTCCGGGTATCTGCGGCAGGTCGGAGAGCACCCGGACACGATGAAGGCGGTGATCAGTCGCGCGGCTGAGGCGCTTCGGGACTGTTCCTGTAACCAGGAAGTGGATCGGAATGGCTGCTTCCGCTGCGTGAAGCCGTATCGGTCCCAGTTCGGACCTGGTGAACCGGATCGGGATCGCGCCCGTCAAATGATGGAAGCGATCCTGCAGAAGTGGGACAGCCTAAGCCGGACCGAGACCGGGATCGACGCGTCGATCCGGGATGCCATGGTCGAAAGTGCGCTCGAGAAGCGACTTCTGAACGCCCTTGCAACGCGGTATGGGGACGATGCACTGACCCCGCAGGTTCTCTCGGGTGGGCGTCGCGGTTTTGTGCTGCGCGCAGGTCCCAAGGACCGGCCTCGGCTCTGGACGATCGAACCCCAGGTCCAGATCGATGCCCGTTTCAAGGGTCTCCCACGCAAAAGGGTCGACTTCCTTCTTACACCGACAGGTCAAACCGGGGCGGTGCCCGTCGTTCTTGAGATGGACGGGCTTGAGTATCACGCCGATACCGTTGCTCAGGACCTGCTCGACCGGGTGCTGATGATCCGGTCAGGTCAGGTCCGGGTCTGGACCCTCGCCTGGGCAGACTTAGACGCGGAGAACCGGTCCTTCCTGAATCCGCTTGCGGAACCCGCCCTTAGTGCAGACAAAGTCGGGCGGCTCGCCCGGGTCGGCGCCTTCCCGGGTTTCGCAGACAAGATCGAAAATGTCCGGGCCCTTCAAGGGGAAAGCTCCCTCGAGGGGTTCTGGCGCCTTCTGGACGGCAAGAGGGATGATGATCTTCCGAGCCGGTCGATCTTGACCCGGGGCTTTGTCGCGACCGGGCGTCCGCTCGATCAGCTGCCACGCCAGGCCTCCCTGACGGAAGAGGGGCGGCAGTTCCTGCTGACACCGGGCCTGACAGAGCATATCGGGGCGGGGGTGCTCGACCTCTATCTGGCCTGCAAGCAGATCTCTCCGACGGAATGGGTGGGAACAGACGAAGATATTCGGCTTCTTCTGCGCGCTGAACTTCCCGATCCGGGCAACGAGCCTGCGGCGAAAGCCCTCTATGCCGAGGCCTGGCGTGGCCTCTGGCGGCTCGTCAATCTGTTCCAGGGCCTGCGTGGTTTCCACGTTGAATTAGCGGGTCTCGAAACGCTCTCGCCACCCGATATGTCGGTCGTGACCGGACCGACGGATGCGGACACCGAAGCCTGGCTCGAGGCCCGGGCCCTTTGTGATGACCTGTTCCATCCTCTTATCGACGCGCTGGTCGCGGCCGAAGTGCCCGGACCGGATCGGTTCGGGGATGACCTCATCGTAGAAGGGCGGGTCGTGGGGATGATGGAATTCGGCTGGGAGGAGGCCGGCGTCGCGATCACGGAAGCCCCATGCGGGGGGGTGAGCTGGCGGCTCATCCCGTTTGATCCGGAGGGCGATCCAGTCGGCGAAACGGTCACCAGAGTTATCCAGGCACTACAGGAGATGAACACATGATGGACGCGATCAACAAGCGGGTCTCCTATGACATCGGCTGCATGAAAAGCCTGCGTAAGCTCCCCGACAAGGTGGCGCTGCGCTTCATGGATATGATGACCCGCTATATGTCGGACCCGTCCGCGAACGGGCTCAACCTCGAGACTGTGGAGGGCGCAAAAGACAGCTCGATCAAATCGCTCAGGGTTGATCAAGGCTACCGGGCCATCGCCTTCGAGGTCGGCCGCGATATCATGTTCGTGCACGTCAATGAGCACGACAAGGCCTACCGATGGGCTGGAAACCGGCGGATCAAACTGGATCCGGACACGAACCGGATCCGCGTCGTTGAGGAACTCGACGTGACCGTCGTAGAGGCCGAGCCCGAGGGCGCGGACGAGCCGCGACTGTTCGCGGCAGTGGCCGATAAACGGCTAAAGGCCCTCGGTGTGCCGGGCGAGGAACTCCCCGCAGTCCGTGCCCTTACTTCGATCGAGGGGCTCGAAGCCGCGGAAGAGGGGTTCGACCCGCTGACCTATCAGATCCTCTATGCGCTCGCCGCGGGCTATTCCGACGAGGAAGTCTATGCGCTGACGGGCGTTCCGGAAGAGGCAGAAGTCGCCCCGGAAACCCCACCGGCCGACCTGACCTTCGATCAGATGATCGAGACCGAAGAGAGCCGCCAGACCATTTTTATCCCCGAAGATGAAAAGGAATTGCGGCGCGTCTTCGAGGAAGGGCTCGAAGGGTGGCGAGTGTTCCTGCACCCCGACCAACGCAAGCTCGCCTACCGGGATTATAACGGCCCGGCGATGGTGCGCGGGGGCGCCGGGACCGGGAAAACGGTCGTGGCAATGCACCGGGCGAAGCACCTGGCCGATCAGATCGAACAGGATCTGACCCGGGCCGGTCAAAGGGTTCTGTTGACCACTTTCACGACCAGTCTCGCACAGGATATCGAGGCGAACCTCCGGACCCTCTGCCCGGAGCATCTGGAGGCGCGACCACCTCGGATCGAGGTGATCAACCTGGATCGCTGGGTCTCCCAGTTCCTGAAGCGGAAAAGCTTCGCCCGCGAGGTCGCGTTTTTCGGGGAAGCGCGTGAACGGCTGGATCAGATCTGGCGGGAAGTGTTCGACGACCATGAGCTTCCCGAGGGTCTTTCGGAACCGTTCATCCGCGCGGAATGGGCCCAGATCGTGCAGGCGAAGGGTCTGATGGATAAAAGGGCCTACCTCAAGGTATCCCGGGCCGGACGCGGAACCCCGCTCGATCGCCGAAAACGAGCCGCCCTCTGGGATATCTTCGCCGATTATCGCGCCCGGGTGGTGAGTGAGGGACTCGCCGAGCCGGATGACGCTTATCGCGAAGCGATCGAAATCCTGTCCTCCGAGGCCCCGAACCTTCCTTATGCGGCCGTGATTGTGGACGAGGCGCAGGACATGGGCGAACAGGCCTTCCGGTTGATCCGGGCGATCGTTCCGGAAGGCCCATCCGGGGATCGAAATTCTCTCTTCATTGTGGGCGATGCGCATCAGCGTATCTATGGGCGCCGCGCGAGTATGGCAGGCTGCGGGATCAATGTGCGTGGCCGCTCTAGGCGTCTCAGGCTCAACTATCGTACCACGCAGGAAATCAGGTCGTGGGCTGTTTCGGTTCTGGAAGGCGTCAGCGTCGATGATCTCGATGAGGGAAGCGATACCCTCAAGGGCTATGTCAGTCTCCTGCATGGTGTGTCGCCTGAACTGGTCAGCTGCACTTCTGAAGTCGAAGAACTGAAAGGAATTTCAGCCTGGGTTCGCAGTCTCCCATCGGAAAACGTTCGACTTTCGGATATCGGAATCCTCTGTGCGCGACGCGCGGATGTTGATCGAGTGAGCGCGGCGCTGCAGGCGGAGGGTATCGAGACGGTGGTTCTCCAGGCTGGTGCTGATGACCGGTCCGTCCCCGGAGTCCGGATCACGACGATGCACCGCGCCAAGGGGCTCGAGTTTTTCGCCGTGGCGATCCCCTTCCTGTCACAGTCAGCCTTCCCACCGCCCGGCGCCCTGAAATCGGCCGTTGATGCCGCTGATCGCGAAGATATCGTCACGCAGTATCGCTCCCTTCTGCACGTCGCTGCCACCCGGGCGAAGAAGGCGCTCCGCGTGTCCTGGTCCGGAACACCGACCGGGCTGATCAGTGACAGGCTTCAGAAATGACCTGAAGTTCGCGAGATTGGACAACGGATTAGGTTCGCAGCACTCGACTTGGCGGTGGAACGGTTAAGGTAAGGGGCAAGGAAGGCGTAATTCACCTAGTCACGAGATGGGAAAGATCTGCCTTCAGTAAGCAAAAACACGTCTTACTTCCCTTTCGCAACGGAAGCCAACCTTTCTTCCGCGCGCTCGGCGCGAGCTTCGACCTTCTCGAGCATACCTTGAAGGTCAGAGACTCTTTGTTCTAGTCCGGCTATTTTTTCCGTAGCGCGCGCATGCTCTAACGTTAGTTCTTCATAGGCGGCCTGGAGCATATCGAGCTCACTCTGCACACCATTCAGTGCGGATTCTGCGTCCTCATGCTGATTCCTTGCGAGCTCAAGATTTGCTTCAAGGTCAGCTTCTTTTTCGGAATAATTATCTCGTAGCTTCTTTAGCTCTCTGCGCAGCGCCTCCGTCGCAACGCCAGCCTCTTCTTGCGCATCGCGCCACATACGGGCTGCCAGTTCTTGCGCGAGCTGCTCGATGGGCTCGGGCACGTAGCGCTCTGCGAGAGCCTGACGTTCCTTCTGATCTTCTTTCCAGGCTCGCACCAAGGGTGCAATCGTGGTCATAGAACCTCCGCCCAAAAGGCTGTGGATAGCTTGATTCGTCACTGGGCGCCCTTGCGCGATGAGCTTTTCGGCGGCCCCCGCGATAGCTTCGGGCGTTATGGACGACTGACGTGGCATGGCGCTGCTCCCTCTTTGTAATATCGTACATTATGATACGCAGGGAGCCCACGAGAGAAGCGCGGGCGCTCTTCGCCTAGTATGTAACTTCCTAGCTTGTGTAATTAATTGTAAATTAGGACTTGAACAAGGGGGATAGTATCACCAAATTACATATTGGTCACCGGGCGCCCGATAAGCGGGCGAGAACAGAGTTCGCACCTCTGCCCCCGCCCTGACCGCCGAAGAGTCCACAGGAGACCCTACGATGGCTAAGAACTACGTAACCCGCTGCGCGAGCGGTTTCAATTCCGCGCTTCCCTCCAACTCGATCATCACCGCCCTCATCAGCGCCCGCGCGATGACCCGCGCGCTGGTCGAGCTGACCGCCGCCGAGCGCGACCTTGGCGACGATGGCCGCTTCGACCCGGCCCTCTCTGCCTATCAGGCCGCCGTCGATGAGGCCCGCGCCCGCGTCCTCAAGCACTGCGAGGCGGTATGCGCCGAGCGTCCCGCCACGCTGCAGACCGCCTCTCTTCAGCGGGTCGCCGCGCTGGTCGCGACCGTCGTCCAGTCCGGTGATCCGGTCGAGGTGGCCCGTATCCGGTCTGCGCTGAACGTGGCCCGCTGGGTCTGGCAGCTGCCGACCACCTTGCCGGGCCACGCCTTCTATAATGCGGCGCTCGACACGTCGCTCGACGCGCTGGCGGTTTATATCGACGGCCCCGTGGGACCGCAGGACACCCCGCCTGCAGCGGGGGCCCACACGGTGATGGAGGCCGGTGCGGCGGTGGAGGGGGACGATCATCCGGTCCCGGTCGCCCATACTAAGGTGAGCGCCGCGTTCAGCGCTCTTTTGCGCAATCTCGACGCCTGTGTGGCCGCGGAGCGGCGGATCCAGCGCGACGTTGTGGGCGGCGACGTGTTCGCCCCGCAGGTCGCTTCGGACCTGGCTGGGGCCGAGGCGGCCCGCGCGGATCTTCTCATCCGGCTCGCAGAGGTCACCGCGCTGCAGGAGCGGCGCGACCTCGACCGGCCCCTGCGCTTGCTGGCGAAGGCCCTCCTGGCGCTCCTCTCGGTGGAGGATGATCGCGACCGCCAGCATATGCACGCTGTGATGGCCGGAAGCGTCGACCTGCTGCTCGTTCGGGGGGATGCCCCCGTGGAGGGCCGGGTGCGCGCGTTGCAGCGCAGCTTCCTCGACGGCGTCGCGCAGCTCATGTCGATGGAAGACTACGGAGGGAGGGGAGCCGGGCCGGACGATGACCGCCCTGACGCGCCCGGGCTCGCGGCCTGAGCCGCGCCAGACCTCGCAAGGGGGCCGCGGCCCCCTCTTTTCCCCTTCCCGAAAATGGAGGCGCGCATGACGCAGCTGCTTCTTCCCGGCATCACCCTGCCGACCCGCCCCGCCGAAACCCGCGACGCCCGTGAGGCGCTGGCGGCCTACCCGGAAATGCCCACCGCAGACCTGTGTCGCTATGCGAAGTGGTTGGGGGCCGCCGCCGAGATGCTCGTCGATGCCCTGTTCATGCGTCTCGGCGAACGCATCTTTCCCGCGCCCGAGCATGAACGCCACGACCGCGTTCTCTTGCTCCCCGACGGTTCGCCCGTCCGCATTCAGGTCAAGACGCGCCATACGACGAATAGCAGCGGCGACTATGTCTTCAACCTGAAGCAGCGGTCCGAGAGGGGAGCCACCGGGCGCGGACCCTATTCCGCGGCGGATTTCGACATTCTGGCGATGGTCGCACTGCCGGACATGGCCGTGCACTTCACCGCCGACTGGCGGACGCGCCATACGATCTACGCAAGCGAGTTCCCGGAACTTCGGCGCAACCCGCGCGCCACGCTCGACGAGGCTCTCATGCGCCTTGGGCACGCCCACGCGATCCCCGGTCGCATCGACGGGCCGGACTGGCTCGATCTCGCCGCCTGACCGACGGGTCACTTTCCCACCCGCAGATCCTTCCTTGGCCCGCCCCTTGGCGGCGGGCCGACGGCCACCCCTTTGTTCCGGAGTTTTCCCATGACCCAGCCCACGCCCTCCTTCTCGACCCCTTCCGCCGCCGCTCCGGTCACCGATAGCCCGGACTGGACCGTCCTCGCGGCCCGGCTCCGGCATAGCCTCATTTCTCAAGCCGCCAGCTGGGCCGTCACCGCCTACACCGCTACCGACTTGACCGAGGAAGACGACGCCGAGGCCTCCGTTGTGACGGCCACCGAGCGCGGCACCGACGAGAAGGCAGCGGACGACACTGGCACCCGGAGCGATACCACTCTGGCCGACGCCGTCCGTTCGAGTTCCCACAGGGACGCTTGGGACCTCGATGACATTCTCGACTCGATCGAGGCCGAGGCCGATGGGGCCGTGGGGGCGTTCGCCGACGCGCTCCCTCCAGTCTCGGAGGGGGCCACGGCTCCGCGCAAGCTCTTTCGTCTGCGCCCCGAGGCCGCGCTGGCCGTGGTCCGCCTCGCAGCGACCTTCGGATCCGCCGAGGCGATGGTCCGCGCCCTTGGCGCTCCAGGCTCGGTGACCCTGATCACCACCGCCGACCCCGCGCTCGATGCGCATTTCATCCAGCTGATCGAGCATGTCGTCCAGCCCCACGCGCTCTGGCCGAAGGGCGCACCGGTTCCCGTGGTCCTGACCGCCGAGAAGGCCGCGTCCAGCAAGCTGGGTACATCCGAACCGTCGATCACCGCGCTCTCCGGCTCGCTGCGCCTGGCTCTCGAGACGCGCCGCCCGGCGGCCATCGTCGCCCCGGCGGCTGGCATCGTTCCGAAGGCGCTCAAGTGCCTCAAGTCGGAGATGGTCGCGCTCGCGCCCCTCGACCGGACGATGCTGGCGCAGCTTCTTGTCGATGCCTATCCGGAGGCAGAGGACTCCGGCGCTGCGCTTTCCGCACTGCCCGCCGATGCGCCGCTCGCACGGATCACCCCCGCTGATCTGCTCCTCGCCTTCCGCTGGCCCGACCCCGACCGCGCCGTCGCCACGCTGGCCGCCGCGCTTGCCCCCGAAGAGGTCGAGGGTGCCGGGCCGGGGCTGTCCGAGTTCCCTCTGCCGAACGAGGTCCGCGGTCCGTTGGAGCAACTCGTTGAGGATCTGCGCGCCTGGCAGGCGGGCGAGATCCCGTGGCGGGACGTGAGCCGTGGGATCCTGCTCGCCGGCCCTCCGGGGACTGGGAAGACGGAAGTCGCCAGGCTGGTTGCGCGCGAGGCCGGGATCAACGTGGTCGCCGGGTCGGTCGCCACCTGGCAAGCACAGGGAGAACGGGCGAGCGGGATCGTCAAGGCCATGAAAGAAAGCTTCGCCAAGGCAGCGGCCCAAGCCCCCTGTATCGTCTTTATTGACGAGGTGGACGCCTTTGGGGACCGGAACCGGCGCGATCATAATTCGTCGTGGACCGAATACGTCGTCTCGGCCTTGCTCGAATGCCTCGACGGTTATGCCGGGCTCGAGGGCGTTGTGCCCATGGCAGCCACCAACCACGTAAACAAAGTGGACGCCGCGATCCGCAGGCCCGGCCGCTTCGACAAGGTGCTGCGTCTGGGCCACCCCACCCCCGAGCTGATGCCGCAGGCGATCCGCTGGCAGGTGTGGCCGGACCTGCGCGACGCCGACCTCACCGCCATCGCAGCGCAGGCCGCCGGCATGAGCGGCGCCGACGTCGCGGGCATGGTCCGCGCCGCACGGGCGAAGGCCCGGCGCTTGGGTCGTCCGCTAAGTGTCGAGGATCTCTGCGTCGCTCTTGGTGAGCTTAGGCCCCCGATGAGCGACGCCCTGCGCTGGCAGGTCGCGGTGCACGAGGCGGGGCACGCGTTGGTCGGCGTCGCCACCGACATCGCGACCCCCCGACTGCTGGCACTGCAAGGGGATGGTGGCGTCACCCATGCGGAACAGCGCGTCGTCCATCAGAGGCGCTCCGAGCTCGATGCCGCGCTCGCCCTCGACATGGCCGGCCGCGCAGCGGAACGCATTGTCTTCGGAGAGGCATCGGCCGGCGCCGGGGGTGCCTCGGATTCCGACCTCGCCCGCGCAACCACCGTAGCTGTCGCTATGGAGGCCGCCTGGGGGCTCGGGGACCGACTTACGTGGTCCGGTGACCCCGAGACCATCATCGCGCGCTTGCGCCTCGACCCGCCGCTCGCGGCCCGCGTCGAGGACCACCTCCGCCGCGCAGAAGAGCGCGCCTTGGCCATCCTGCAGGCCCAAAGGCCGCTTCTCGAGGAGATCGGCGCCGCGCTCCGCGAAAGGGGCATGCTCACCGGGCCCGCGCTGGACGAGCTGATCTCCCAGGTGAGGCCGGAGACGGCACAACCGACGCAAGGCGAGGCGGCGCAGGAGATCCTAGGGGAGGTGGACCCGACCATGCTTGAAGGTGAACGGGCGGACAACCGGGATGCGGACTGGTCCGCGCCCTACCGGCCCCTTGATCGCGCCGCCTGATCCGGTTCGGACCCGGCCGCCTGTTCGACCCTGCGCAGGCGGTCGGCGAAGTCAGCGCAGACGCTAACCGTGGTCAGGACGCCCGTCTCGAGGGTGGTGCGTTCGATTAGGGACTTCCTAAGAATGGGAAGGCTTGATCACGTGATCCCAGTCTCGATCGCAGAGCGGCGCCGCGCTCGATCTATTCTCCACCGACACCTTCATACCTGGTTCTTGTTCAGAGAAACGCGCCTATGGCGTGCGACGCCCCTCCCGTATTCTCGGGGCGTTGTGTTGAGATCGACATAACCTGCTCGCGGTTTGCCTGCACCAGCTTGAATTCCAAGCTCGGGTGGCACACTGTGACACCTGAATGTGACACCACGGACCGACCTAAAATTTTTTCTGGTTTAAGATCAGATACTTATGGGTTCGAAAAATATGGCTCCGTTCCCTACCGCCGGAGCCATACTCACCTAAGTTTTTGATATGGTAGACATAAACCGCTCCGGCGGGGTGTGTCATACGAGACTGTCATACATATGACAGTCGGCTTGCGTTTTCCGTCACCTTCGGCGTTCCTAGTCAGGAGGCCAGCTATGGGACCCCGTCATTTTAAATTTGTGTGCCAGGCCAACAACCTATTCGGAAGATGGGAGAGGTATTTCGAGGTGTTGCAGAAACTTGCGAAGCAAAGGGTAGCCTGAACGGGCATGGGGAAACACGCAGAGATATTCCTTTTTCATCTTCAGAGATGCCTTTCCCGGGCGTACCAGCAGACCTGCTTCGATATCCTGCTGCACCATGGCCAATGGAGCCAGCGCGATCCCAGAATGCGCCTTGGCTGCTGCAATGGCCAATGAGGTATCGCTGATGGTCAACCCCGGTTTGCTCAGATCCACCGGCCTGCCTTGGTTCCGCTGCATCCATTCACGCCAGCTCGGCTCGCTGGAATAGCTTGCCCCCCAATTGTTGTGAATAAGCAAATCTTCTGGAACGTTTTCCAGAGTCCCTTCGGTATCCGAATACTGGTTCCAGAATTGCGGAGAACAGACCGGCACAGCAACGTCCGAATACAGCGGCAATTGGCGATAGCCCTCATAAAACGTAGGTCCGTAAGTGATCCGCAGATCAATAGCTTCACGTTCGAAATCTATCGGATCCTCCTGAACGCGGATGTCCAGCGCCACCCCGGTTTCGTTTCTGAAGCTGGATATCCGAGGCAACAGCCAGAGATCTGACAAAGAGGGCAGCACGCTGATCACCAGTTGCCTGCCCCGCCGATCGTTGCTCAACAGTTGCGCAGCGTCTGAAATATCACTGAACGCCTGAACAAGTTTTGGAAAGATCTCTTCTCCGGCATCGGTCAGAGAAATCCGATTGCCTCTGCGCAGAAACAGCTTCTTTCCAAGGTGTTCCTCAAGGCTTTTGACCTGAAGGCTGACGGCGGCTGAACTGACGCCAAGCTCTTGCCCTGCAAGAACAAAACTACCACAGCGCGCAGCGGATTCGAAGGTGCGCAGGCCGTTCAAGGATGGCAGGTTGTACATTCTTTCCCCATAAGTTTTCTTATGATACCCAATAATTCATATGGTTGCAAACAAACGGATGCTGCGCTCAAAAAGAGCGCAGGAGGACGTTTGATGAATCATTTGCTCGATCTGAAAACATACCCACTGGATCGCCCGGACAGCCCCGAATACGCATCGCTGGTGAAAAAATGCCAAGAGGACCTGGATGCCGAAGGCATGTTCAACCTACCCGGCTTTTTCAAACCCGGTGTTGCTCAGGCCGCTGCTGAGGCCGCGAAGCCGAAAATGGCAACGGAATCTTTTCGCCATGCCCGGCTCCACAATGTCTATTTTAAGGACACCATGCCGGGGATCTCCGACGACCATCCTGCGATGGCAAAGCTCAAGACCGTGAACCACGCCCTTTGTGCGGATCAGCTGCAGGGCAACGCCGTCATCGACGTCTATGAATGGGCGCCTTTTGCGGCATTCTTGGCGGCCGCCATGGGCAAGGACAAACTCTACACGATGGATGACAAGCTGGCCCGCGTGAACCTACAGGCCACCCGCGAAGGCGAAGGTCTGAACTGGCACTTTGACCGCTCGGAATTCACCACGACGATCTTGCTGCAAGCCCCCGTAGAAGGCGGTCAGCTGGAATACCGAAAGAACCTGCGCACCGCTGACGACCAGAACTATGAGGGCGTGGCCGATGTGCTGCTCGGCAAGGACCCGAAGATCAAACAGATCATGCCTGAGGCCGGTGCGTTGAACGTGTTTCGCGGTGTCAATACTGCGCACCGAGTTGTTCCGGTGAGAGGTGATATTGATCGGATGATCGCCATCTTCGCCTTCTTTGACCGCCCAGGTATCGTGTTCTCAGAAGACGAACAGATGGGCTTTTACGGACGCACCCTGGCCTGATCACCTCCCGGTCATCCGCGATTGGCGGAAGACATCCCCCCATTCACTATAAGCGCTTGTCGGACCAGCTTCGAAAGCGTTTTGCCTACGGACGAAATGATGACCCAGACCGAAAATGCCTTCAAAGACGACCGCAAGCTGACATATCTCAATAGCGAAAGGGCGGACAAACCCTTGATCAGCCCGGTCAGCGCCACCGTCTTCGACAAGGCCCGCAGTTACCGGTTGAACCGGTTCCGCAAAATGATCTCGGATTATGATGTGGCTGGCTTGATCCTCTATGATCCGATCAACATTCGTTACGCGTTTGACAGTTCGAACATGCAGGTTTGGACCAGCCACAACCCCGTGCGCTATGCGATGATCCTTGCCGACGGCCCGGCAATATTGTGGGAATTCAAGGGGTGTGAGCACCTAAACGATGGGTTGCCGGGCATTGATGAACTCCGCACCGCAGTCTCCTGGATGTTCATGTCCAAAGGCGACAAAGCCATTGTTGGCGTTGAAACATGGGCAGATGAAATTGCCGATCTGCTGCGTCAACACGGTGGCGGTAACAAGCGCTTTGCGGCCGACAAACTGGACGGCCCCGGCTTGCATGCCTTAGAAAACCGCGGGTTTACCTATGTCGAAGGCGCGGAGCTGACCGAGCGCGCCCGCTCTATCAAGTCGCCTGAAGAAGTCGAGCTGATGCGCTGGACAATCCGGGTCTGTGAAGCGGGCATGGCGCGGATCTACGAAAACTCGCGCCCTGGCGTCACAGAACGCGAGCTTTGGGGTCATCTGCATTTTGAAAATGCCCGGTCTGGCGGCGATTGGTTGGAAACCAAACTGCTGACCTGCGGCCCCAATACCAACCCCTGGTACAAAGAATGCTCTGACCGGATCTGTCAGGAAGGAGAGATGATTTCTTTTGATACCGACATGATCGGACCCTATGGCTATTGTGCCGACCTCTCGCGCAGCTGGACTTGCGGTTACACGCCGATGTCAGAGACACAAAAGCGGATCTACGGCACCGCATTGGAGCAGATCACCCACAATCTGGAGATCCTCCGCCCGGGCATGAGCTTTGAGGAATACAATCGCAAAAGCTGAAAGATTCCTGCGAAACATGTCGATTATCGCTATTCATTGGCAGTGCACGGGGTCGGTATGGCAGACGAATGGCCCTGTATTCCCCTGCATGTGGATTTCGACGAGAATGCCGCCTCCGGGGTGATCGAACCGGGCATGGTCTTGTGTATCGAAAGCCTGATCGCCGAAGAGAACACAGAGAGCGTCAAACTGGAAACTCAGGTTCTGGTCACCGAAACCGGGTTTGAGCGGCTCGACAGTTTCCCCTGGGAAGAGATCTAACCCACATCCCAGCGCTAATACCATTTCCTGCTAAAGGCTCTCTGCATGACTGAAAAACATCTCCTTTCCCAAGGCGAATGCCTGGTGTTGGATGGCTCCTCCCTGACCTGTGACCAGTTGGTCGCCTCGGTGACACATGGGTCCAACGTGGCCTTGGCCGAAGGCGGGCGCGACAGAATTGTCCGTGGCCGCCAAGTGGTCGAAGACGTGGTGGCAAACGGAACCGAGGGCTATGGCATTACGACCGGTGTAGGTTCGCAGAAGGACTTCAAGGTCGCTACGGAGAATGTGCAGGATTACAACCGGCGTCTTGCGCGTGCGCATGCGACTCATGCGGGCGGCGAGGTTCTTCCCAAAAGCCGGGTGCGTGCAGCCTTGATCATTCTGGCCAATGAGTTTTCGCATGGCCTCTCCGGAGTCTCGGAACCATTGGTGCAGTTGATCCTCGATCAGATAAACGGCGCAGAAATGCCCGAGATCTCGTCCTACGGCACCGTGGGTGCGGCGGATCTGATCCCGATGTCGCAAATTGCCAATTGGCTGCAAAACTTACCGGCAGCTCAGACGCATGGCATTCCCGGTCCCAAGGAAACCCTGTCACTGATCAATACCAATGCGGTCACCCTGGCGGCCGGGGCCGAGGCGCTTGTCGAAGCGCGCGCGCTTCTGGATCTGGCCAATCTCTCAGCAGCCTTCGCACTAGAGGCCTTTCGCGGCAATCTCAACGCTATCAGCGAACCTGTAAACCGCGCCCATCAGCGTGGTGGGCAGGCACAGGCCAGCGCCGAGATCCGCAGGCTCCTGCAGGGCAGCAAGCTCTGGAGCGAGGGGGAATCCCGCCGCATCCAAGACCCACTAAGCTTTCGCTGTGTGAGCCAGATCCATGGTGCTGTGCAGGAACTTTTGGACCGCGCCACAGGCGTGTGGGACGAAGAGCTAAATTCGGTCACCGACAATCCGATTGTCGATACAGAAGCCCAATGCGTCCGATCGCACGGCAATATGGATTCCACTCGAATGACCCTGAGCATCTACGGGCTGCGGCAGGCGCTGGCCAAGGCATTGGATATCGCAGGGGAGCGGCTGCACAAACAGCAGTGGCGTGAGTTCTCGGGCTTGCCTACTGGCTTTGCCGACGAAAACAGTCCGCTAGGTGGGGTTCAGTTCCTAAACCTCGGTCATCTGGCGTCTTCCCTGATCACCTCCATCAAGATCTGGGCCGCGCCCTCGCTATTGCTCTCCGTGGGCCAGCTGGCCGATGGTGTCGAGGACACTGCCAGCCACGCGTTGCACTCGGTCGCCGATTTTGAGCGCATGCTTGAGGCGGACCGGTTGGTACTGACCATCGAGATCATTGTCTCGGTCTGGGCTATACAAAAGCGCAATCTTCCGGTGGAAACGCTCGGAGAAGGCCTACGAGACTACGCATTGAAGATTGCGCCTCTGCTTCCGATCGGTCGGGAAGGTCTGGACGTTTTCTCGATCGAGCCAATTGCGGATATCCTCCGCGTGGGACGTAGCGGCTGAACTGGGGAGCGACCATACCCGTGTTCCAGTGAGGGCGGATTGTGTGCTGCGCCGCCGCCTTTCCCGCGCGATGCTGCACGAAGAAATCTAGTCTGTTTTCGTCTTTTGAAGTAGACCGTTGCGCTGACCCTTGACCGCATTCCAGGCAGGGTCAGCGCAAGATTATGACCGGGCGGTCAGTACAGCTTGTTCTTGGTGACACCGTGAACTCGATGGATTTTGATTTTTGCCATCGCATTAGGGCTTTTGCTAAATTTGCTTTAAGCTATTCAAGCAGCTAAGGACCTACGCATCAAAAAAGGTTGCCCTCTACATGCCGTCAACAGCTCATCAAGACGTGGTTGAAGCCACCCGCCTTTGGCTTGAACAAATGGTCGTTGGTTTGAACCTTTGCCCATTTTCGTCAAGCGTTATAGCTCAGGACCAAGTGCGCTATGCCGTTTGTGATGCCACCACCGATGAAGCATTGCAGCAGTTCTATTTGAGTGAGCTACAGCTCTTATTGGGGACGAACGAAAACGACGTTGCCACGAGCTTGCTCATGTTCACCCAAGGTCTGGATGAGTTTGACGATTACCTCGACTTGCTCGATTGGTTTCAACAGCTATTGGAGCAGGCAGACCTCACAGAGCATGTTCAACTGGCGTCTTTTCATCCGCGATATCAGTTCGAGGGTGTGGCGACAGATGATCTGAGCCATTTCACCAATCGCTCGCCCTTTCCAACCATTCATCTTCTGCGTCAGGATCAAATGACAAAAGCCCTTGCTCACGTTTCAGACCCTGAGAAAATCTATTTAGATAACATCAAAAATTTGAAAACTCTGGGCCGTCGAGAGGTCGAACGTCTTTGCCCTTGGGGGACATGAACACCATTTTGAATGGCTGTGTCCTGCACCAGAACTTCATCATATCGTTTTGCCGGTTCCGTAAACACCTTGAACGGTGACTACGAAACCGGCCATTGGCAATAACTTTCGAAGCTTTGTGTGGGCGCTGGCTACACGGTTCCCCCAAGACTTCCTTCGAGTGCGACTAGTTCTTGTCCACCTGCCATCAGATCCTGGAGCTCTTCTGGTGTAATCTGACCACGTTGCGCAGTTCCCAGAGTTTGCCCTCGGTTCAGAACCGTAAAGCGGTCGCCTACTGCCAGCGCGTGGCGCACGTTATGTGTGATGAACACAACGGCAATGCCTTGTTTGCGAACCTTGTCGATGGTCGCAAGCACATTGGCCGTTTGCCTGACCCCAAGCGCCGAGGTCGGTTCGTCGAGGATAAGGACCTTCGCTCCAAAATGCACCGCCCGCGCGATGGCCACAGTTTGCCGTTCCCCGCCAGACAGCGTGCCCACAGCCTGATCCGGGCCGCGCAGGTTGATCCCCATTTTCCGCATTTCTTCCATGGTCACGCGATTGGCGTATTCATGGTCGAAGAATTTGATGGGGCCAACTTTTCGTTCTGGCTCGTTCCCCATAAAGAAGTTTCGACTGACCGACATCAGTGGGATCATCGCAAGATGTTGGTGCACCGTTGCAATACCGGCGGTGATGGCATCCCTCGGATCGTTGAAGTGCATGGGTTTGCCTTCAAACAAAATCTCACCGTGGGTCGGTTGATGTACGCCGGACATGGTTTTGATGAAGGTCGATTTGCCCGCACCGTTGTCGCCTAGAAGGCAGTGACATTCGCCGGGAAACACATCCACGGACACACCGGCAAGTGCAATCACACTGCCAAAGTGTTTTTGGATATCTTTCATCTGAATGATAGGAGCTTTTTCCGGGTTCATATCAACGCTCCCCTGTGATGATGCGACGGATGTAAGTGTTCAGGATGACAGCGCCCAATAGGATCACACCCAAGAACACACGGAACAGAGAGCTCTCGACACCGGCAAAGAACAACCCCTGCTGCACAACACCGAAGATTAACGCGCCGAGGGCAGCGCCCAAAACCGAACCATAGCCGCCGGTCAGCAACGCGCCGCCAATCACCACTGCGATGATCGCTTCAAACTCTTTGAGCAATCCGCGATCCGCTCCGGCAGAACCAAATTCCATAACCTGACACATCGCAAAAACCGTGGCGCAGAAGGCCGTGAACATGAACATCAGGATTTTCACTTTGTTCACGGGAACACCGGAGTTGCGCGCTGCTTCGGCGTCGCCACCGGAGGCAAAAATCCAGTTCCCAAATTTTGTTTTGGTCAGCAGGATATGTCCTATGACAATCAAGACCAAGGCCCAGACAATCAACATCGGGATCCCATCGACCACGGGTTGGCCTTTTCGGGTGCCGCGTTCGAAGGTTGCAATAAGTCCTGCATCACCTAGCCAAACAAAGGCCCCTTGCAGGATTTTTCCGCCAAATATGGCTGCGAGCCAATCGCCCTCTGCGACATCTTTGATCCCGCCGATGATCGTTTTGCGCTCGATGACCTGGGGCAAGAAGATCGTAAACCCGCGAAGGATAAACAGAAATGCTAGCGTTACGATAAAGCTAGGAAGACCTGTTCGGATCACGATCCAACCGTTGAGCCCACCAATCGCGATACACAGGGCAAAGGTGACAAGGATTGCAATCCAGGTTGGCCAGCCAAAAGTAACCGAGAAAATCGCCACCATCATGCCAGCAAAGCCGATCATGGAGCCAACAGAGAGGTCGAACTCGCCCGCGATCATCAAAAGACACGCCCCAACGGCGATGATCATAAATTGCGCTGAAACAATCGACCAGTTCATGATGCCCTGGCTGCTGAACATACCGCTGTCGAACGCAAACAGTAAAAAGAAGGTAAACACGGCGATTGTACCGACCATACCACCCAATTCAGGGCGGATTAGGGCTTTGCGGAACGCAGAGATCTCTTTGATGCGTTCATCGGTCTGGGCCGTGGGTTTGGTCGCGTCCTGCATGCGACATCTCCCCTAAGTGACTAGATTTTCCGGAATTTTGATACAAAGAGGGCGCCGTTTTCCCGGCGCCCTCCGCATAAGATTAGCGGTATTCGCCCGCGAACTCTTCGATTTTGGTCAAACCATCTGCTGTGACAAAACCCGGACCCGAGTTGATGTTGTTGCCCGGCAGAACGCCATAGCGGTGATAGTTGGTCATTACGACAACCGGCAGATAGGCCTGCAGGAAGGGCTGTTGGTCAATACCCCACTGGATAACGCCAGATTTAATGCCTTTGACGATCTCGCCACCCAGGTCAAAGGTGCCAAAGTAGATATCGCCAGCAAGGCCATTTTCTTCCAGCGCAAGCAGCGTCGGATCCGCAGAGGTCGGACCAAGGGTCAGAACCGCGTCGGTTTCCGGATTGGCGGATAGGTAAGCAAGTACACGGTTTTTGATCTCACCCGGATCCTGTCCGGCATCGATCATCTGGCTTCCCAATTCGATACCCAGACCATCCGCAAAGCCCTGACAACGCTCTTGGCTCGACGGCTGAACGATGTAGTGGTTCACACAGAGGAACGAACCGATGCCGTCGCCTTTGGCGCGCAGACCCGCCGCATATCCCGCATCATACTCAGGTTGACCGACATACATCAATGCGCCCACTTCGCGCGCTTTTTCCGGCGATCCGGTGTTCATGATGATGACGTCAACACCGCTGTCGACAGCGGCTCTGATCGGACCTTCCAAGATGTCTGGGTCGGCCAGTGTGGTGATGATGCCGTGTGGACCAGATGCGGCCGCTTGCTCAATGATCCGCGCCATATCGGCGAGGTCACCGGTCGGCGGGTTGCGATATTCCACCTCAACATCCATCTGCTCACCCGCAAGCGCGATGCCGTTTTTGATGGTGTTCCACCAGCTGTCGCTGTCCGGAGCATGGCTCACAAGAATGTATTTTTCGCCTTCAGCCGACACAGTGGTCGCAGCTAGCAGCGGCGCCGCAACAATGGCCGTCGCCAGCGTCAATTTCTTAAACAGAGATGTCATGTGTTCCTCCCAAGATCCACAAATCGAGATCGAAAGCGGTAGATTCCCGCGTTTCCGACTCAAGATTAAACACATCACCATATTTTTTGCAACCGGTTGCAAAACGCTTCGGTAAATTTCATGATGTGTCTTGAGGAATTTCACGCTAAAACATCGTCTTTGAAGCTCGACGGGGAACTCGGAGAATGGCCGTAACATTGAAAGAGGTTGCAGAACGGGCGGGTGTTTCGCGTTCAGCCGTGTCGCGCACTTTCACTAACGGCGCTTCTGTTTCCGAGAAAATGCGGCGCAAAGTTGAAAGGGCTGCTGAGGAGCTTGGGTATAGCCCTAATGCGCTTGCCTCGTCTTTGACGACCGGGCGCACAAAGTTGATCGGCCTGATCTCCGACAACTTCCATAACCCCTTTTTCCTCAAAGCCTTCGACGTGTTCACCTCGGGATTGCAGGCGCGTGATCTGCGCCCCCTTCTCGTCAATTTAACCTCGATGCCGGATCCGGATCAGGCAGCTCAGATGCTCCGTCAGTATTCGGTTGACGGTGTCATCGTCGCCTCGTCTACTGTTCCCCCAAGCTTCGCCACTTTGTTTGAAAAAGCGGGCATTCCAGCGGTGTTTGCCTTTGCGAGGTACCGCGGCAGCGACAGCTCTAACGTGGTTGGGATTGACAACGAACACGCGGGTTCTTTCGCGGCGCGTCTGCTGATTGAACGCGGATATCGCAATATTGGATATCTTGGGGGCCCTAAGACCGCCGTATCAACAACGGATCGTCTAAAGGGGTTTTCGGCGGAAATGGCTAGCCAGGGCCTCGGGTTTTCGCACTCATTCTCTGAGGAATATTCCTTCGATGCGGGCCGAGCTGAGATGCTGCGTCTGATCGACGAAGGCAATCTGGCGGATGTCTATTTTGGGGCCGATGACATCATCTCGATTGGCGCGCTCAGCGCTCTGCAGTCTCGCGGCTTCAAGGTCCCTGAAGATGTCGGCCTTTTAGGGCTGAATGATCTTGAAATGGCGGGGTGGGACAACATCAACCTGACAACCATCCGCCAGCCGATTGGTCAGATTGCAGCAGCTTCGGTCGACCTTATGGTTTCGCTTTTAGATGATCCTGATCGCCATCCCGAGGCGCGGCTTTTCCCCTGTACCTTGATCGAACGGGGATCCCTTCGACCTTCTGTATGATGCTCGCCTAAGGTGAATACGCAGGCGGGCCCCGTTAACGCAAAGGCCCGCTGTATTTTCATTCAATTACGTGCGAAACATAGGCGGGCGTGCATCCACCCATGCGCCATTGGCGTTAGCTGAGGCAACCGCATTATGAACCGCCGCCATCGAGCGTAGCCCATCAGCAGCTTTCGGAAGCCCATCTCGCGTTTCACCCCGGATCGCATCTGCCAAATCACAATAGATATTTGCCACGGCCAGAGGGAATCCTTCTGGGTGTGCGATCGCCACACGTGAAAGGCGTTCGGCGTCTTCGTGCAAACCACCCTCCCCTTTCTCGATGATCTGGGTGCGTCCACCAACGGGGGTGTAGATAAGCTGATTGGGCTGTTCCGATGCCCAACGCAACCCGCCTGTTTCACCAAAGATCTGGATATCAAAACCATGCTGTCTGCCAATGGCCACAGAAGAGGTCCAGAGGCGCCCAACCGTCCCACGATCCATTCTAAAGTTCACCATCGCATCATCTTCAAGTTCTCGGCTTGAGATGGTGGACGCGAAGTCGGCAGAGAGCGTGGACACTTCATCATCACAAATGAAGCTTGCCATGTGTAGGGCGTGAATTCCGCAATCCGCAAACTGACCGGAAACACCCGCCATGGCCGGATCGTAGCGCCAACGCACACGTGGGTTGTCGGCATCGGTGGCATCGCCATGGTGTCCGTGACTAAAGTTGGTCACCACCAAGCGAATTTTCCCAAGCTCGCCCGCCCGCACCATAGCCCGCGCCTGGCGCACCATGGGATATGCTGAGTAGCAATAGTTTACCGCACAGATCTTGCCCGTTTTCTCGGCGACACGAACAATCTCTTCGCCTTCCTCAACTGTCATGGTCATCGGCTTTTCACAAAGCACATTGAACCCAGCTTCGAGAAAGGACTTGGTGATTTCAAAGTGGGTCGAATTGGGTGTAGCGACCGTCACCAGATCAATCCGATCATCACGGTTCCGCTCACCTTCCAGCATCTCCTGCCAACCGCCATAGGCCCGGTCAATGGCAATCCCTAACCGTTGCGCATAGTCCCGGCCCACTTCTGGTCGGTGATCCAGCGCGCCAGCGGCAAGTTCAAAATGCCCGTCTGCAAGGGCGCCAAGCCGGTGTGCGGGGCCAATCTGGCTGCCTTCACCGCCACCGATCATTCCCCATTTTAGTTTACTCATGTCTCGGCCTTCCTTAGTTGAAGCCAATAGATTCAAGGTATTCGCGATTGATGCGCGCATCGCCTACGGGATCGGGATCAAGTGTTGGGTCGCAATCCTGTTCAACTGTGCACCAGCCCTCGAAACCGGCATCTGTCAGGACTTTTCGAACCTCAGGGAAATCTACATCGCCGTCCCCGAGGTTGCAGAAAATACCCTGACCACAGGCATCATAGAACCCGGTCCGTTTTTCGATCACGCCGGATTTTACTTTTGGATCGATGTCTTTGAAGTGCATGTAGGAAATGCGCCCAATGTTGCGCTTCATAAAGGCAACGGGATCAAAGCCTGCATAGGAGTGGTGTCCGGTGTCAAAGCAGATCTTGAGAATTTTCTCATCGACTTCGCTCAGAAGGCGCTCCAACTCGGGTTCAAAATCCATGAACCCCGCCGCATGGGCGTGAATGCCAACGGTAAGACCATACTCTTCAGAACCGATACGCGCGCTCTCGGCGATACGGTCGCGGTAAGCCACCCATTCGGCCTTATCCATTTGTTCGGCTTCACCGGCACGACCTGCGGTTGGCGCACGACGTGGCGAAATGGAGTCGATCAAAACCAGATGCTCGGCTCCATGCGCCTTGAGCGCCCGCGCCGTTCGATGTGTCGCATCCAGGACATCTTCCCAGGCGTCCGGATCGTGATACGGGCGAAACACCACGCCGCCGATTAGTTGTAAATCATGCTCTGCCAGACCGTCGGCAAGCACTGCTGGGTCCTCTGGCATAAAGCCAACCGGCCCAAGCTCGATCCCTTTGTACCCTGCCGCAGCACAGTCTTTCAGGACGGATTGCCATGTAGGGTTTCGTGGATCTTGTGCGAACTCCACACCCCATGAACAGGGGGCATTCCCGATTCTGATGGTCATTTCTTGCTCTCCGATAATCAGAAACGATTGATAGTTTTCCAGGCTTCGTCTTCTGACGATGCAAGCACCGCCGCGACGATGCGATTGACCTCATGTCCATCGCGAAATGTTGGCCAGATAGGTTTGCCGGTCGCGATAGCCTCAAGGAAATCCCGGGCCTCAATGATGATCTGGTCTTGGTAGCCGGTCCCATGCCCTGGCCCCTGACAGAATTGCGCATAGTTTGGGTGCTCCGGACCCGTCAGGATTTTGCGAAAGCCGCGCTCCGCCTCGGGGCCATCCATCCGGTACAACCAGATTGCGTTTTGGTCTTCTTGGTCAAAACGTATGGCGCCTTTGGTGCCGGTGATCTCATAGGCGTAGCCCATTTTGCGACCCGTGGCGACGCGTGAGAAAAACAGATGCCCCATGGCACCGTTTTCAAAACGACACATCATCTGGGCCTGATCATCATTTGTAACCTCACCGCCGGGGCGGGTTTTATGAACTGTTTCTACGACCCCCATCACACGATCAATCGGGCCTATCAGGGCCAAAGCCGCATTGATCATATGTGGCGCCAGATCCCCCATTGTCCCGTTCGCCATACCCGTTGTTCGCCAGGACGCTGGTGCAGAGGGATCCGCATAGAAATCTTCGGTATGCTCACCACGAAACCAGGTGACATCCCCGATCTCGCCCTGCGCAATCAGGTTTACGGCAAACTGGCTTGCGGGGGTGCGAATATAGTTGAAACCTACTATATTGGCGACGCCCGAGGCCTCAGCCACAGCAACCATGGCTGTGCTATCTTCAAGAGAGGCACCGAGCGGCTTTTCACAAAGAACCGGCTTCCCAAGTGCAAAGGCCGTTTCCGCTATCTCACGGTGCGTTTCCTGTGGTGAGGCGATGACGATCGCTTCGACCTTTGGATCATTCACCAGAACCTGCCAATCATCGGTTGCGCGCGCAAATCCATAAGCTGCACGATATCTTTCGGCACTTGTTTCGCTAGACGCGCACACCATTTCCAAGCGCGGCCGCAGCTTTGTATCAAATACAGCACCAACAGCAGACATGGCCACGGCGTGCGCCTTGCCCATGTATCCGCCACCAACAATGCCGATTCCGATCTCAGTCATCCTGTGCGCCTCGTTGTTTTGAAATTCAGTTTGCAACCGGTTGCAAAACTTGTATCTTGAGAATCGAAAACTCGCAAGCTGCATTCGGCAATTGGCCGGATTTTCCAAAGGGCCCGCGCAGATATGACGACCTCACATGACACGATCCGCCTGACCACCGCGCAGGCAATAATTAGATGGCTTTCCAATCAGTTCATTGAGATTGATGGCCAAGAACACCGCCTCTGTGGCGGCGGGTTTGGCATCTTTGGCCATGGCAATGTGACCTGCCTTGGAGAAGCGCTAAACAGCCACCGCGACACCCTGCCCCTTTACCGTGGGCAGAATGAACAAAGCATGGGATTTGCGTCAGCAGGTTACGCTAAACAATGGCTGCGACAGCGCTTTATGTTCTGCACTGCAAGCGCTGGGCCCGGTACCGCCAACCTGTTAACCGCTGCGGGCCTTGCCCACGCAAACCGGCTTCCGATGCTGCTTTTGTGTGGAGATACCTTCCTCACCCGCCTGCCCGACCCGGTCTTGCAGCAGATGGAAAATTTCTACGATCCAACCTTTGGTGTAAATGACGCGTTCAAACCAGTGAGCCGCTATTGGGATCGCATCACCCATCCTGCGCAGGTGATCCAATCCTTGCCCGCGGCCATCGCGACACTCCTTGATCCTGCAGATTGTGGGCCCGCATTTTTGGGCCTGCCGCAAGATGTTCAGGGGTGGACCTACGACTATCCGGTGAAGTTCTTTGAGAAGAAGCTCCACCGTATTCGCCGACAAAGCCCGGATAGCGCCGAGATCGCCGATGCCGTGGCACTTTTGAAAACCGCGAAACGCCCGATGCTTATTGCGGGTGGAGGTGTGCAATACTCGCGGGCCGTCAGCGAACTCACCGAATTTGCCGAGACGCATAACATTCCGGTGGTCGAGACCATCGCCGGACGGGCCAATATGTTGGCCACACACCCTCTGAACATCGGACCTCTTGGGGTGACCGGTTCAAACAGTGCCAATGCAATAGCCGAGAAGGCCGATGTGGTGGTCGCTGTTGGCACCCGCCTTCAGGACTTCACCACCGGGTCCTGGACGGCCTTCGATCAGGACGCGAAATTCATTTCGATCAATGCGGGCCGGCATGACGCTGGGAAGCACATGTCCTTGCCTGTAGTGGGGGACGCTAAACTGTCACTGACGGCCTTCTCCGACGCGCTCGACTATCGTGCTCCGACGGACTGGGAGGCCTTCGCCAAGACGGAACGCAGCAAATGGGACGCCTATGTTGCCAAAAACGTTGAACATGGAAACCGTCCCAATTCTTATGCGCAGGCCATCGGCGTCGTGAATGCGCTGTGCGATCCGCGCGATCGCGTGGTTGCTGCAGCTGGCGGATTACCTGCCGAAGTGACGGCCAACTGGCGCACACTTGATATTGGCACTGTCGACGTCGAATTCGGTTTCTCCTGTATGGGGTATGAAATTGCCGGAGCCTGGGGAGCACGCATTGCCCAGGCCGAACAAGAGCCAGAACAAGACACCATCACCTTCTGTGGGGATGGCTCTTACATGATGCTGAACTCAGATATTTATTCTAGTGTTCTCAGCCGTCAGAAGATGATCGTCCTCGTGCTCGACAACGGCGGCTTCGCGGTTATCAATAAGCTGCAAAACAACACAGGCAATGTGAGTTTCAACAACCTGCTTGAGGATTGTCCAACAATTCCAGAAGCGTTTGGCGTCGATTTTGTGACCCATGCCGCCTCGATGGGGGCGTCTGCAGAAAAGGTGGCAACACCTGCAGAACTTGGCGAGGCGTTCAAGCGCGCCAAAGCCTCAGACAAAACCTATGTGATTGTCATGGATGTTGATCCCTATGAGGGGTGGACCACCGAAGGCCATACCTGGTGGGAGGTCGGCACACCGCATATCACCGACGACGACACAGTTCGGAAGGCTCATGTCGATTGGGAATCCTCCCGCTCAAAACAGCGTCGGGGGGTCTGATGAGCACCTTGTTGGACGGAATTCGAAAAGGAAACTTCGCTGTTTTCGGTCGCGCGGGCATGGATATGTTCGCAGATCCTCAGGGTACCAAAGCGGAACATGCCGACATGTTCCGTGCCGATCTGGGAGGATCATCTGCCAACATCTGCGCCGGACTTTGTAAGCTTGGGATGCAATCGGCGCTGATCACTTCTGTCAGCAATGACACAGTGGGCCGTTTTTGCACCAACAAGCTAAAGCACTACGGCGTAGATACTCAGTATGTGAAAGTTCTGGATGGCGAACACCGTGTCTCTCTTGCGGTCTACGAAAGCACGATGGACGACTTTCAACTCTGTATCTATCGCAACAATGCGGTCGATTTTCAGGTGACCAATGAGGATGTTGACCGCGTCGATTATGCCTCATTCGGCGCCCTGATCACTGCGGGAACGGTGTTTGCGGCGGACCCCTCGCGCAGCTCAACTTTCCGGGCGTTTGAGAATGCACGCGCGGCCGGTGTACCGATCTTGTTTGATATCGACTACCGGCCCTATTCCTGGTCCTCTCCCGACGTCGCAGCCGAGGTGCTCTCGCGCGCCGGTGAAGAAAGCGACCTGATCATCGGCAATGATGAGGAATTCGGCTTTATGGCCGGTGGGATCGAAAAAGGCTTGGACAAAGCCCGCGAGCTCGCGGCCTCAGGTAAAATGGTGATCTACAAGATGGGTCATGAGGGCGCGATCACCCTTGTGGATGGGCAAGAAATCCGCACGGGCATCTACCCGGTCACGGCTGTCAAACCAAACGGCGCAGGCGACAGCTTTATGGCTGGTTTGCTTGCGTCACTTGCCACGGGGCACGACCTGCGAAGCGCCGTTTTGCGTGGCTCTGCCTGTGCTTCCATCGTCGTTTCGAAACCGGGATGTGCACCCTCCATGCCGACAACAGCAGAGTTGGAGGCATTTTTGCAAGAGCACCCTGGCCCAACCGCTACTTGAAAGGAGAGGCCCATGCATATCGCGCCTCACGACAACCAGAACAAACCCATCGTTGATGTGGATCACGACCTTGTTCCCTTGAACTATTTCAACATCATCAAGCTGAAAAAAGGCGAGAGTTTTGATTACAGTGTGCCGGGCTATGAGACCTGCGTTGTTCCGGCCACCGGTACAGTGACTGTTGATGTCGACGGTGCCATATTCGATACACTTGGCAACAGATCAGGTGATGTTTGGGGCGGTGAGCCAGAGGGCGTTTACGTGCCCGTGGGGGCCAAAGTGCGCATCACCTGCCTGACGGATGACACCGAAACCTTCATTGCCGGGGCGAAATACGACAAGGTTCTTGAGCCTTTTGATGTGCGTGGCGACGACATTGATCTGGTGCAATATGGCTCTGACGACACCAAAACGCATCGTAAAATCAAACACATCCTTGGTGCGCAGCATCACGACAAAGTTGGCCGTCTTCTGGTGAGTGAGCTTTTCACCGTTGGCGCAGGCGGTTGGTCTGGCTTCCCAAGTCACAAACATGACACCGATCGATTGCCGGACGAAACGCGGCACGACGAAACCTATAACTTCCGCTTCAAGCCTAACTATGGCTCCGGTCTTCAGATGTTGCAGCGCGAAGACAATAAACCTGGCGATGCCTATCATATCATGGATAGCTCTACGATCATGATCGACAAGGGCTATCATCCCTGTGCCGCACTTCCTGGATATGAAATGTACTATTTCACAATTCTGGGCGGGCTCAGTCAGCGGTCTTTGAAGCAGTACTTTCAGCCAACCCATGAAGAACAGCTGCACACCATTCCCGGAATTATGGACATGGTGGCTAAGTTCAAATGACGCTTGTCACCCTTGCTGATGTGCTTCAGCCTGCCCTGCGCGACGGATATGCCGTCGCGGGGCTTGTCACCCTAGGTTGGGAAGACATGCGTGCCTTTGTCACCGCCGCTGAGGCCGAAGGTTGCCCTGTGATCCTACAGGCCGGCCCTTCGTGCCGCGAACACACGCCTCTGCCCATCCTTGGAAAAATGTTCCAGCATCTGGCCGAAACGGCCTCGGTGCCCGTGGTCGCACATCTTGACCACGGCTATAGCGCCGAAGAGTGCCGCGTCGCCATCGACTGCGGGTTCACCTCGGTGATGTTTGACGGATCTCGTAAACCGCTTGCGCAGAATATTGAGGAAACGGCCGCCATAGCTGAAATGGCCCATGCTGCGGGCGTGTCCTGTGAAGGTGAGATCGGTTTTGTTGGCTATTCCGGAGGCGAAAGTTCAGCTGGAACCGACCCAGATGAGGCTGCTCAGTTCGCACGAGACACAGGCGTCGACGCCATGGCGATCTCGGTTGGGAATGTGCACCTACAACAGGAGAAACAGGGCGGGCTAGATGAGCCCCGCATTCGAGCGATTGAAGCCGTTACTCAAGTCCCATTGGTCATACATGGCGGATCGGGGGTACCCATAGCGCAACGCAGATCGCTGGCTTTGGGGTCGAATGTCTGCAAATTCAATGTCGGGACAGAGCTGCGTCTCGCCTTTGGAGATGCGCTTCGCACGGCGGTCACACGCGACCCCGACAGGTTTGACCGTATTCAGATCCTCAAAGACACCCATGACCCTATGGTTGCTGCATGTCGTCAGGTCTTGCGGCCCTTGAAAAACCCCTAGGCTAACTCTCTGGATGTATTCACGGAATCCGTGCCTCACGTGCTGACCGAAAACGGAAAACAGCCAAATGGCGCCAGAAAAATTTTGCGATACCCCCTTTGCATCCCTCATCAGAAACCTTATGTGAGAGATGTTCCTTCGGGATCTATGGGCATAAACGCGCGTATAATAAACGGATCGGACCCGGGGGCGGTACCCGGCGTCTCCACCAATCATCCTTCGTTTGAGGATCATGGGGACGAAATAGGATCGACGAACGCGTAAAAACGTAGCTTTGCTTCGGTGAGATACCACCGTTATCGGTTCAGAAAGTACAATTGCAAACGACAATCGTGCTCCGGTAGCTCTGGCTGCGTAAGCAGTTCGAGAGATCGAAACTTAAGTCCTTTCGCCTAGCCGCGTGAGGCGGGGTTCGGAGGTACCTGGCAACAGAAACCTCCACTTTCCCTTTACAGCAATGCGGTTTCTGCTTGGTCATTTTGCGACATCATTGGCATCTCAAGTTGACCGCCGCGTTCCAGAGTGCGCCTTTCTCGGCTGCCTAACTCTCCGCGAATGTCGCGAAGCAAATGCCTGTGATCCGCGGATTTTTCGGCGATCGAAGCAAAATGGGCGCGACGGTTCGCAACGAATTCCCACCAGGCATCTTCGTCGAGATCCAAGACAGATCCGAAATTGGGCGCCGCATACCCCATCTCGTATACGCGTTTGCCGAGAAGCACGGTGTGATAGGTGTAAACAGAAAACAGCGAGCCATTCTTGAGATCGTAGTGCCCGGGAAGGACGTGACGCCAAAGCTCAAGGTTTTCGGCCAGTGTATCGGGAACTTCCAATTGCTCGCGCGCGTCGATCCAATAGTCGCTGTCCGTGCGGTTGTTCAACGTGTAGTGCAGACAAATGAAGTCACGCACCTCATCATAGAGGTTCTCCATCTGTTGATTGAACCTTTGGCGCAGAGGCGCAGCATAGCTGGTGTCTGGGAAATACGTGATCAGGAACCGCACAGCCATTTCGATCATGTGGATGGCCGTCGATTCAAGCGGTTCAATGAACCCACCTGAGAGACCAACAGCAACACAGTTTTTCACCCAAAGTTTGCGATTGCGGCCAACCCGCATGGGGATAATCCGCGGTTCGGCATTCCGCCCAGCGGGACCTAACCATTTAAGGAATTCTTCCCGAGCCTGTTCGTCACTGCGGTGAGCACTCGAATAGACATATCCGGTACCGATGCGGTTGTAGAGCGGGACCCGCCATGTCCACCCTGCCCCAAGTGCTGTTGACCGTGTCATCGGCTCAATCTGGTCACTTTGATGCGGGATCTGCACGGCCATGGCTTTGTCATTGGCAAGATACCGCGAGTAATCGATAAACTCACTTCCAAGGGCCTGATTGATGATCAACCCGCGAAACCCAGTGCAATCCAGAACCAGCTCAACGAGACGACGCCCCTCTTTTTCAAGATGCAGCGCGGCAACATTGCCTTCCTCATTCAGCTCGACATCCTGAAGATTGTCGAACACGTGCTCGACCCCTTTGGCGACACATTGGTCCCGGAGCAGAGCGGCGAATTTACCCGCATCCAAATGATAGGCGAAATTCACATCACGCTGAAACTCTGGGGCGCGAAACCCACGCGGGCCGCGCATCCCTTCGCGTAGGTCCAAACAGGGCGCACTCAGGTGAACAAAATCCAGATCTCCGGCACCGAATCTTAGGAAGTAATTGGCCAAATCCAGACCTTTGAGCGGAGGCGGAGATTCAAAGGGATTAACGAACTGGATGGGTTTGCCGTGTTCATCGACATTCCAATGATCGAACAACACACCAAGCTTGAACGAACTGTTGCAGGCGCTGAAAAATTGCTGCTCCGAAATACCACATTCTTTAAGCGTGCGCGGCATACCGGGTACCGTGGCCTCGCCAACTCCAACCGTTGGAATGTTGGGAGACTCTATCAAGGTGACCTTGATGGGTTTGCCGGTTTTCGGGTTCTTACCCAGGGTATGGTTGAGCAAAAGAGCCGCGAGCCAACCTGCAGTGCCGCCTCCGACAATTGTAACTGAAGAAATTGGATCAGACATCTTGCTCCCTAACTCACTACCAGTAGCGAGATGCTAACATCGCTTAGAGGCAAATCAATTGTCTTTCAGAAATTGTTAAAGCTCGCGCCAGTAGAACACTCGAATGGCGAATGATATCTCTCTGTCCTTGGTTCTGCTTACGAAAGTTCTTGACGAAGTTTGGATCGCCGATGACCCCACCGCAGTCGATCGGCTTTTTCATCCCGAGGCGCAAATCACCGGGCTGGTACCCAATGTAAAACTCGGCCCTCAGGACTATCGCGAAATGGCAGAACAACTGCGCGAATTGTCACTTCTCAAAAGCTATCGCATCAACGAGACACTTAATGATCTCTCGGGAAAATCTGCCTATCTGATCGAGATGGACATTCGCAATTTGGCAACAGAACAAATTGCGACGCAGTCAGGCGTGATTATGATTGAAACTCGTGATGGGTTGTTGAACCGGGTGCACATCCAAGTCGACATGATGACATATTTTCAAGATCTGGGGCTGCTCCCAGAGGATGCGGCCCTTCTGTGCATGTCGGGAACAAAACTCAGCTGAAACCGTCAAGAGAGTGTTGCATTCCTCTGTCATGGGGGGCAAGCCATGCCCATGACAACACCCAGCTATTCCACTTTGTTTCGCACCTTCGGCCAGATCGGGATCACTTCATTTGGTGGTCCTGCGGCGCAAATTGCTTTGATGCAACGTGTCTTGGTTGATGAACAGCGTTGGCTGTCTCAGGACCAATTCCTACGTGCGTTGAGCTTTTGCATGCTTCTGCCCGGACCGGAGGCGATGCAGTTGGCGACATATGCGGGGTGGCGGCTTCGCGGCGTGGCCGGAGGGGTGTTGGCCGGTGCCCTTTTTGTGTTGCCCGGCGCTTTGGTGATCGCAGCCTTGGCTTTGGCCTATGGAGCCTTTGGGGCCCGTCCCGAAACACAAGCGCTTATGTTGGGTGTCAAAGCCTGCGTGATTGTGATTGTCGCCCAAGCGCTGATCCGTTTGTCACAAAAGGCGCTGGGCTCTCTGACGGCCATTGCACTTGCGCTTGGATCCTTCTTTGCCATCTTTGCCCTGAACGCCCCCTTCCCGCTTGTGATCGCCCTCAGTGCCGCCGTTGGATATTGGACGAGCAAGAATGATATCGCAGAGGACGTGCCTGAGGTCACAGGGAAAACCAAACCATCAGTCCTTGTATTGTGGGCATTGGCCTGGCTTGCACCATTGCCTATTCTTTGGCTCTGCGACCAGACGCTCTTGTTTGAGCTCTCGGCTTTCTTTGCAAAACTCGCGGTTGTTACCTTTGGCGGTGCCTATGCAGTTCTTGCCTATATGGCGCAAGAGGTTGTTCAAAACCGCGCGTGGCTTGAAACCGGGCAGATGGTTGACGCGCTTGGCCTGGCAGAGACAACCCCTGGGCCACTTATTCTTGTGACCCAATTTGTCGGAATGCTGACCGGATATGTTCAAAGCGGCTTGGTTTTCGCGCTTGTGGCGGGCGTACTGACGCTTTGGATGACCTTCGTGCCCTGTTTCCTATGGATCTTTGCCGGAGCCCCCTATGTCGAAACCCTGCTGGGCCGCCCGCGCCTAAGTGCTGCGCTGCGGGCGATATCCTCCGCTGTCGTGGGGGTGATCCTGAATCTTTCGCTTTGGTTTGCACTGCATGTAGCTTTTTCGGACATCGGCACGTGGTCGGCTGGGCCCGTCACATTGCCCGCGCCTGTGCTGTCGTCTTTCAACTGGCAGATCCTACCGCTTTTGGTCCTCGCCTCGGTGATGTTGGTGATGTTGCGTCTCGGTGTCCTGACCACACTGCTGGTTTGTGCCGCACTAAGCTGGTTTCTCGTTTAAGCGGTGGATTTCTGCCCTTTCGTTCCGCGACAATTCCAATATGCTGAGCGCAAATAAGAAGGGCGGATCTATGTCTTCGGGTATCGACTATGGCAAGCTGATGCATCGTGCGATGCGCAGCCTCATCCAAGAAGTTTTGGTGAGCATCCAAAAAGATGGCTTGCCGGGGGAACATCACTTTTTCATCACTTTCGACACCGGTTTCCCGGATGTTGAGATCGCACCGTGGCTGCGCGAGCGGTATCCTAACGAAATGACCGTTGTGATCCAGCACTGGTTTGAAGATCTCGAGGTTGACGACAATGGTTTTGCGGTCACGCTCAACTTTGGGGAAACACCCGAGCGCTTGGCTATCCCCTATGACGCCATCCAAACCTTTGTCGATCCTTCGGTTGAGTTCGGCCTTCGGTTTGAATCCCATGATGACGTCGAAGACGACGATCCGACCGATCCAGACGATGATCCAGATGGGACCGTTGAGGATGCACCGCATCAAGATGCCGAAGTGGTCAGCTTGGACCGCTTCCGTAAGTAAGGCCCGGTCTATACTATGAAGTTTCGGTAACGCGCGGCACCCTAGGGTTGTCGCGCGTTGCTTTTGTGCTCAATGTGCCAATGAGCATACACAAAGGTACAATTTTATGTCTGCATTACCGCTGTTTTTGGGGCAGCTGATCCGTCGTCCCCACCGTGTTGTTGCGCTCGCCCCATCGTCCGAAGCTCTGGCGCGTGAGATGGCCGCAGCGCTCCCGGAAGCGCGCGGGGGACCCGTGATAGAATTGGGGGCAGGCACTGGCAAAATCACCCAAGCTCTACTGGACGCCGGCGTTGCTGAACAGGACCTGCATGCTTTTGAATTGAACGGTGATTTCGTTGACTGTCTTCGTGACGGTTTCCCTAGGATTCACGTCCATCATGCGCCTGCCCAATCCATGGGCCAACTCGAGCTAAACAATGTCCGGGCCGTTGTATCCGGCCTGCCCTTTCTGTCCTTTCCCAAATACCTCCAACTGGCCATTCTGCGCGCCAGCTTTCGCGCCATGGGCCCCGAGGGCGTGTTTATCCAATTCACCTATGGCCCCAATCCTCCGGTTGCGGAACGGGTTCGAAATGCCCTTGGGTTGACCTGGACCAAGAGCGATAAGGTATGGGGCAACCTGCCGCCCGCTCGGGTCTATGCCTTTCGGCGGAACCTGTTATAACCCTGCGCGCATCTATCCGATTGTGTGCCATGCCACTTAAAGGTATTCGGCATGCAATTGCATACCAAGCAGGAGCCCGAGATGGCAGAGACTCGCACCGAATCCGATAGTTTTGGTCCTTTGGAAGTCCCCGCGGACAAATATTGGGGCGCGCAAACCCAGCGCTCGATCATGAATTTCCCTATCGGCTGGGAAAAACAGCCGGTCGCCATTGTACGCGCCCTTGGCGTGATCAAAAAAGCTTGCGCCATGACCAACAAAGCCAATGGCAAGATGGACGCTAAAATCGCTGACGCAGTGATTGAGGCCGCCGGCGAAGTCATCGAGGGTAAATTCGACGACAACTTCCCGCTGGTGGTCTGGCAGACCGGTTCAGGCACCCAGTCGAACATGAACTCAAACGAGGTCATCGCCAACCGTGCGATCGAGATCCTCGGTGGTGTGATTGGCTCCAAAGACCCGGTACACCCCAACGATCACTGCAACATGGGGCAATCGTCCAACGACACCTTCCCCACCGCGATGCATATCGCCACCGCGACAAGCGTCCGTGACGTTCTGCTGCCCGGTCTGAAAAAACTTCTCGCGGGTCTCGAAGCCAAGCAAGAAGAATTCAAAGACATCATCAAAATCGGCCGCACCCACACCCAGGACGCGACGCCTCTGACACTGGGTCAGGAATTCTCCGGTTACGCGCATCAGATCCGTCAGGGCATTGCCCGTGTCGAGGCCTGCATGCCCGGCATTTATGAACTCGCGCAGGGCGGCACCGCCGTGGGCACCGGTCTGAACACCGCGCCGGGCTGGAGCGAAGAGGTTGCCGCCAATATGGCCGAGATCTCGGGCCTGCCCTTTGTCACCGCGCCGAATAAATTCGAAGCATTGGCTGCCCATGATGCCATGGTCTTCCTCTCGGGCGCTTTGGCAACAGTTGCAGGCAGCTGCTACAAAATCGCCAGCGATATCCGCTTCCTGGGGTCCGGTCCGCGTTCGGGTCTGGGTGAGTTGATCCTGCCTGAGAACGAACCAGGTTCGTCGATTATGCCGGGCAAGGTCAACCCAACTCAGGCCGAAGCGCTGACGCAGGTTGCGGCCCACGTTATGGGCAATGACGCGGCGATCAAGTTCGCCGGCTCTCAGGGGCATTTTGAACTCAACGTCTACAACCCAATGATGTCCTACAACCTGCTGCAGTCGATCCAGCTTCTGGGAGATGCAGCCGACAGTTTTACCGAGCGTATGCTCAACGGCATCAAAGCCAACGAGCCCCGCATCGACAAGCTGATGAAGGAATCGCTGATGCTCGTGACTGCACTGGCTCCTACCATTGGTTATGACAACGCAACCAAAGTGGCCAAGACAGCGCATAAAAACGGCACTACGTTGAAAGAAGAGGCCATTGCGCTTGGTTTTGTGGACGAGGCCACCTTTGATGCGGTTGTCCGTCCCGAACAGATGATCGGCCCCAAAGCCTGATCTGAAACATCACTTCCAGAGCTTCTTCTTTTATAAAATACTCTGGGGGTGAGCCGCTTTGCGGCGAGGGGGCAACGCCCCCTTTTCTTATGCCCACTCACGCGTTAGCCTGTGAGAATGAGCAATGTCATCAATCTCAATCAGGCCCGCAAAGCCAAATCCCGTGACAACAAACGCCAACAGGCCGATGTCAACGCGGTTAAATTTGGTCGCACCAAATCTCTGAAAACTCTGGAAGAAAAACAGGCAGAGAAATCAGCCCGTGATTTGGATGGGCATAAATCCGAATGAGCGGCCGACCGGTTAAACATTCTCTTACCCTCAGCGGTCATAGAACCTCTGTGTCGCTGGAAGATATCTTCTGGCGCGAATTTCGCAGGATTGCTGCGGATAAATCCATCCCAATCAATGCTCTTGCCGCCGAAATTGACGCTGACCGAGATCCGGAAGTTGGGCTCGCATCCTCTATTCGGGTCTTTGTTCTGCGCGAGGCACTTGGCGAGATCTGATCACGTCACAGGAAAGACAAAGCACCGATCACGCCGCACCGTCAGCCACAACGGCGTGCCCTCTGTGGGCAAAAAGACGTTTGGCACTGTGGCCTTAAAGGTTTGTCCGTCATGATCCATGCGGAATTCGATCAAACTCTCAGACCCCATAAATCGGGCGCGGCGCACAATGCCGCGCGCGGGCGTGCCCGCCATCTGGGTTGGGTTTGGACCTTTACCTTTACGGTCGAAATCGATGCGAACGTGTTGAGGCCGAAACACGATCTCAACCTCTGCGCCGTCTGGCACACCGGGCGCGAGAAACTGACCAAACGGTGTATCGGTCAGTGCGCCTTCAACTTTCCCTTTCAGGGTGTTGATATCACTAAAGAATGCAACCGCATCCCGATCCGCGGGCGCATTGAAAATATTATACGGCGCGCCGCGTTGGACAATCTTACCCCCACGCATCAGCGCGATCTCATCCGCCATGCGCATCGCTTCTTCCGGTTCATGAGTGACCAAAAGAACCGACGCCCCTTCTTCTTTCAGAAGGTCCAGAGTTTCATCTCGAATGCCGTCCCGGAGGCGGTTGTCCAATCCTGAAAACGGCTCATCCATCAACATGATCTTGGGGCTTGGCGCCATTGCCCGCGCCAATGCAACGCGTTGTTGCTCTCCGCCGGAGAGCTGATGCGGGTACTCGTCGATAAAATGCGCCAGACCCACACGATCCAAGAGCGTTTTGGCCCGCGCCTTTTTCTCGGACCCAGCCCCCGTCAGACCAAAGGCAACATTCTCTCCCACGCTTAGATGCGGAAATAGCGCAAAGTCCTGGAACATAAGGCCAATTGCGCGACGCTCTGGGGGGATGCGAAATACGGTGTCGCAGATCAGCTGACCATCCACATAGATTTCGCCGCTGTTTTGCATATCCACCCCGGCTATCATGCGCAGGGTTGTCGATTTCCCGCAGCCCGATGGGCCAAGCAAACAGGTCACATGCCCGGGCTGTATGGCCAGAGACACATCATCAACCACACGCTTCCCTTCAAAGACGCGAACAAGATTTCGGATTTCAAGTCGGGGAGTGGTGGTGATCGTCAAACCGGCGTGCCTTTAATTCCGAGAGAACGGGTCGGGATTGCAGATCAGGGGTATCAGCCCAGCGGGACCACTTCAACCCGCCTCAGGTGTATCCAGATCGTTGGCCAAGGCTTTGGCAAGACGCGGTAAGCGCGCTTTTTTGAGCAACCGGCGGATTGTCCAATCCTCGTCGGACATGCGGCGTGCTTCGGTCAAAACCTGTGTCGCTGCGAAACAGACTTTGTCGGGGTCTTTCATGTAGAGACCCAAAAGAAACCCGTCAGGATCGTGACGCTCAAGCCCTTCTTCTGCGAGGGTGTGTTTGGGAAAGTCCGAAGCATTCAGTGTGACGATGCTTTCGGCGCTGCCCGCGATCGCCGCGGCAAGAACATGGATGTCATTTTCATCTGGCAGGTACAGACGGCGTTCCAAAGACGGAGGCCAAGTGACCTCCGCTTTGGGAAAACTTGCACGAAGAAGGGCAATTTCTGCACGAGCCTGAGGTTCCCCCGTTGGCCCAATCTTGCGCGCGGCCCGCGCCCATTCCTCAAGAATGCGCGCAGACCAAAGTGGTGTATAGAGCCCCTGCCCGGCCACCTTGACCAGCATCTCACGCATCACTGTGGGATACAGAACGCAGGTGTCGAGCAGGATTTTCACAGGCGGAAGAACAGTGCTTTGAGGTATCCCGATTCAGCCAGTTGCGGCATCAAGGGGTGATCCGCACCTGCCTGACCGGTATGAAGCAACTGCGCCCGGCGACCGGACCGTCCAATGCCCCGCAGGCATGCGCCGGTGAAACTGGTCATATCTGCGGCGTGCGAACACGAACACAAAACCAGATATCCGTCTTCAGCAACAAGGTTGGCGCCCAAACGCGCAATGCGTTCATAGGCGCGCAGCCCTTTTTCCAAAGCGGGTTTTGACGGGGCAAAGGCAGGTGGATCACAGACCACTACGTCAAATTTCTCGCCCTCTTCATTCAGCGCAGACAATGTATCAAAGGCGTCGCCTTGGCGGGTGTCCAATACCTTACCCATACGCTTGGCGCCATCTTTGGCCAATGCGATGGCCGAGGCCGAACCATCGACAGACATGGCAGATTTTGCCCCATTTGCCAGAGCAGCCAGAGCAAATCCCCCAACGTGAGAAAACACATCCAATACGCGGGCATCTTTGGCAAATTTTGCTGCGTACCCATGGTTGTCACGTTGATCGTAGAACAGACCGGTTTTCTGACCTTCGGTAAGGTCTGCCATGTAGGTGGCACCATTCATCTGGACTTCGACCGGAGCGTCTGGCGCGACCCCGTGCAGGACCAGATCCGTGTCATCCAACCCTTCAAGACCACGACCCCGGCCGCTAGAGTTTTTCAGGATATTGCTCACGCCGACGACGTCGATCAGAGCTTGTGTCAAAGCCTCAATGAACCGATCTGCCCAGGCTGCGTTTGGTTGAACAACCAAGGTATCCCCGAACCGATCGATGATCAGCCCTGGCAGGCCGTCGCTTTCGGCGTGAACAAGTCGGTAGAACGGCGCATCATATAGGCGTTCGCGCAGAGCAAGCGCTTTGCGAATACGCTTCGCGAACCAGTCTACGTCAATGTCAGCATTAATATCGCGATCCAAGACACGCGCAACAATACGCGAATTGGTATTTGTCGCCACGAGTGCGAGCGGCGTGCGCTCTGCGTCCTCCAGGATGGCGAGCGTGCCTGGGGCAAGCTTTTTGGACCGGCGGTCCAGAACCAATTCATTGTCAAAGACCCAAGGCGCGCCACGGCGAATAGCACGGGCGTTGGCTTTGGGCTTGAGGCGCAGGACGGGGCGATCTGATGCGGAAACGGGAGCTGTCATGCCCCCGCCTTATCCTGCTTTTGAGATATTGGAAACCAATCAAATGGCGTTGATGGCCTGTTCGATTTTTGGATCTGGATCCGTCCAACCACCTGACTGGTTAAGCTCAGCGGCAAGAACGCGGTTCAAGTGGCTCAGAATGCGCTCTTTCATGGTGAATCCCTGACGCTCCGCTTCGATCGCGCGACGGCCCCCAAAAGCATTGAGGTCAGATTTGATCCGTTTGTTGTTCACTAGGGGCTGACCAGTTTCCGCATCCCGCAGCGTTAGGAAAAAGCTGATGGAATGGGTGCCGCCTACAGAATACCGGGTTTTCTCAGTGACCGAGTGAAAGCGTTCAAGTTCGATCTCGGCAATTACCGGGCGCCCCTCTGTGATCTGGGTGCGCGTGCGGGTAACCGCCTCTTGAAAAATGTAGCCAATCTGATCTTTGCGATCGCCAATGGGGTCACCGCGCCAAACGATATCCGCAATTGGGTAATACAAATTGGCTTCTGAAACAGTCAGATCTTGGGGTACCTTAATGGCGTAGCTTGCAAGTTTCATCGCAGGCAGGTTTTGAAACTGTGCCTCGGGGGCCACGGCAACAGCTGGTGTTACCTGATCAAAATTATCGCCGGGAATAAGTTCGAATGGTGCGTTGCGGGATGCAAACTGTGACGATCCACATGCGGAAACCGCGGACAAAGCAACTGTACAAGCAATCAAACGAAACAAGATCATGTGACTGGCCTTTCTGCCGATAAGGTGCCCCAGGCCAATTCAGCCTTTGTTAACCAACTTCTATTGGTCAAATGTGCCTAAAATGCGGCCTACCCTTGGTGATTCTTTGCCGGTTTGCCCCCAAAACACTCCGATTATCGGTTTACTGTTAGCGCTAACCTATATAGACAGGCCTCAACCTAGGTCAGCCCCCGGAGGTTCTCATGCCGTTGCATGATACCATCGCCAAAGTCACCGCCCGCATCGAAGACCGTTCTCAGGACCTGCGCAGCACATATTTAGACCGCATGCGTCGTGCCGCAGATGAAGGCCCTCGACGCGCCCATCTTTCTTGTTCCAATCAGGCCCATGCCTATGCGGCCATGGGCGAAGCGCAAGATGCACTGGCCACTGGGCGCGCGCCTAACATTGGGATTGTATCTGCCTATAACGATATGCTCTCGGCGCACCAGCCCTATGAACGGTATCCTCAACTCATCCGTGACTTTGCCCGTGCCAATGGCGCAACAGCTCAGGTTGCCGGTGGCGTGCCTGCGATGTGTGATGGTGTGACCCAGGGGCAGGTCGGCATGGAGCTGTCGCTTTTCTCACGCGATGTCATTGCCTTGGCCACCGGAGTTGCCCTTTCTCACAACACCTATGACTCAGTGCTTTATCTTGGTGTATGTGACAAAATCGTGCCCGGGTTGGTGATTGGCGCTGCGACCTTTGGGTACCTTCCGGGGCTATTTTTGCCTGCGGGCCCAATGGTTTCTGGATTGCCCAATGATGAAAAAGCCAAAGTGCGCAAACAATTTGCCACCGGCGAAGTGGGTCGTGATGAGCTTATGAAAGCTGAAATGGCCTCTTACCACGGGCCTGGGACCTGCACCTTTTACGGCACTGCGAATTCCAATCAGATGTTGATGGAAATCATGGGGCTGCATTTGCCTGGGGCCTCTTTTGTCAATCCAAACACGCCTTTGCGTGATGCGCTTACGCTTGCAGGGACAAAACGAGCATTGCAAATCACGCATCAAGGCAATGAGTATCGGCCGGTCTGCGATATTCTGGATGCCAAAGCCTTTGTGAATGGCATCGTTGGTCTGATGGCGACCGGAGGATCCACCAATCTTGTGCTGCATTTGCCTGCAATGGCTCGTGCCGCGGGTGTTATCCTCACGCTAGAAGATTTTGATGAGATTTCAGCCGCGACACCGCTTATGGCCAAGGTGTATCCAAACGGTCTGGCCGATGTGAACCACTTCCATGCGGCGGGTGGCTTGCAATACATGATTGGCGACCTTTTGGATCAGGGGCTGTTGCATGACGATGTCAAAACCGTCGCCGGAGATAGCTTGCGCAGATACACCCAAGACCCAAAACTTGTGGATGATGAGATTGTCTATCATGACGGTCCGGGCAAGAGCCTTAACGAAAAAATCCTGCGGTCTTCAAAAGATGGCTTCCAAAAGTCAGGTGGTCTTAAGAAGCTGACCGGCAACCTAGGCACCGGTATGATGAAGGTTTCTGCGGTTGCCCCCGAACGTCACATTGTCGAAGCCCCTGCCCGCATCTTTCAAGATCAGGACAGCGTCAAAGCCGCATTTCAGGCCGGAGAGATCACCACCGATACGGTTGTCGTCGTTCGGTTCCAAGGCCCAAAATCCAATGGTATGCCAGAGCTTCATGCTTTGACCCCTGCTTTGACGGTCCTGCAGGATCGCGGATTGAAAATCGCCTTGGTCACTGATGGTCGCATGTCTGGTGCCTCTGGCAAAGTGCCCGCCGCGATCCATATCAGCCCCGAAGCAGCAGATGGAGGACCTTTGGCTCGCCTGCGGGATGGTGATTTGGTCAAAGTTGACGCCGTAAGCGGTACGTTGACATGTCTGGCTGAGGATTTTGAAACACGCACACCCGTAACGGCTGACCTTGCATCGAACCGTGCGGGTGTCGGGCGCGAATTGTTTGAAAGCTTCCGTCAGACTGTTGGACTTGCATCCGACGGCGCGGCGGTCGTGGTCTAAGTTGATCGAAGGACTTTAAGATGACCCCAGAACTGGCAAGCATCGAAACGGAAAAACTATGCCTCTTGGCACCTGTTATACCGGTTTTGGTGATTGATGACGCGTCAACCGCACAACCCTTGGCCGAAGCTTTGGTGGCCGGAGGGTTGCCGGTTTTGGAAGTGACTTTGCGAACACCCGCGGCGCTAGCAGCCATCTCTGAGATGGCGAAAGTCGAAGGCGGTGTTGTGGGTGCAGGCACATTGCTCAAACCCGCCGATGTCCTGGCAGCTAAAGCTGCCGGAGCGCGTTTCGGCGTCTCACCCGGTGCGACGGACACCTTGCTACAGTCCTGCGAAGAGGCCGACGTGCCGCTGCTTCCAGGGGCTGCAACCTCGTCCGAGGCGATGCGTCTTTTGGAGCGTGGGTATACCGTTCAAAAGTTTTTCCCAGCAGAGGCGAATGGTGGGGCTCCGGCGCTGAAGTCGATTGGTGCGCCGATCCCGCAGGTGCGGTTTTGCCCCACGGGCGGTGTCTCTCTCAAAAACGCGCCGCAATACCTTGGCCTGTCGAACACGCTTTGCGTAGGCGGTAGCTGGGTTGCTCCCAATGATCTTGTGACGGCCGGGGACTGGAAAGCCATCGAAGACCTCGCGCGCGAAGCCTCACAGCTCGCACGCTAAGTCAGTTTGCAGGGGAGACCCCCTGCGTTACTCTGGTCGGGGGCGAGACCGAAAGCCCCCGCGTCGCTTGGGTTTATCCATCGAGGCTAAACCATTGCGCAGGACTTCTGTCATCGGGTGCGCTTCATCGCCATGTCTCTCGATAAGTGCTGTGATCAAAGGTTTGCTGTCGCAATCCATTGGCAGCGACAGAGCCCAATCCAAAAAGATTGATCGACATTCAGCGGCGGTAATCCCCTCAATTTTGTAGGATTCCGCAATCAATCCTTTCGGATCCAGGTCATCACCTTTTCTCACGCCTGCGTCTCCAGCTTTGGCAATATATCGTTGATGATTGCTGCGGCGTTGCAGGCTTTCTGATCCAGTTCCGACCGCAGGTCTTCCATATCCGACGTGCCGCTCAGGCGCCCCAGAAAACCGCACCCGCCTTCGCCCAAAACCTCGGGATCGATCGGGGTTTCAGAGACAAGGCGCGCACCAATCTGCATGGACCAGAAGGTTTGATACGCGGCAAGCAGCGCGGATTTCTGTTCTGCACTTAACCACTCCGAACTGCGCAAAGCGCGCGCCGCCTGTCGTGTGCCCTTGCCAGCCAACAAAGACACCGCCTGCGCAAACAATTCCACATCCTGCAGGCGTCCAGCCCCGAGTTTCGCAGCCCAGGGACCCGAGGGCCCTTTTGCTTCGAAAATTCGCGCCCGCATCACAGCCACTTCAGCGAGTATGGTGTCGCGGTCGCGTGGCTGAGCCAAAAGCTCGCTACGGAATGCTTCGATATCTGCCGCAAGCACGGACGATCCGGCCACAACTCGGGCCCGTGTCAGCGCCAGATGCTCCCAGACCCAAGCTTCTTTGCGCTGGTACTCTTTGAACGACGTCAACGAGGTTGCAACAGGCCCCTGATTTCCTGAGGGGCGCAACCGCATATCCACTTCATAGAGGCGGCCTTCGGCCATCGGGGCCGTCATAGCCGTGATCAACGCCTGCGTCAGGCGTGCATAATAAACCCGACTTGCCAAAGGGCGCCGGCCTTCTGACATGTCAACGCCGTCGGGATCGTAGATAACAATGACATCCAGATCAGACCGGGCGTGAAGCCGCCCTGCCCCAAGCGATCCCATGCCCACGACACAGGCTCCCCGACCCGGCATTGGGCCATGTTTGCGTGCGAACTCCTCTTGAACCACCGGCCAGAGCGCCGAAAGCGTGGCTTCTGCCAAATCGGCATAGGCGCTCCCGGCCTCTTCGGCTTCCATCAAGCCGCGCAACAGATGCACCCCAATGCGGAAATGCCATTCTTTGCCCCAGCGCCGGGTCAGATCCAAACGCCGTTCGTAATCTGGTTCCGCCTCCAAATGTGCGGAAAGTTCCGAAATAAGTGCAGAACGTCCCGGCCAGGCGCTAAAGAAGTCCCCTCCGATGACAGCATCAAACACCTTGGCGTTGCGTGACAAATGGCGCGCGAGATCGGGTGATGTCGCGACGATGTCGATCATCAGGTCGATCAACTGAGGGTTGGCCTCGAACAAAGAAAACAGCTGAACGCCTGCGGGAAGACCCGCGAGAAATCCATCAAAGGCCAAAAGCGCATCTTCTGGTTTTGGGGCCTTGCCCAACCGACGCAGAATTTCCGGGCGCAGCCGGCGAAAAATTTCCATGGCGCGTTCAGATCGCAACGACGGATAGGTTGGCCAACGCGACGGGATCTCGCTGTTCGCCATGACATCAGGAATATTGCTATCGCTTCCGTCGGGCGCAAAGAATCCTTCGGTCAGTTCGTGAACTTCGGTGAGCCGGTCGGTCAGATCTTTACGTAGCTCTGCAACATCCCGGCCCAACAGGCAGGCCAGGCGTTCAAAACCTTCCTCAGACTTTGGCAAATCATGGGTTTGAGCGTCACCAATCATCTGTATCCGGTGTTCAACTTCGCGATGCGCCCGGTAGTGCTCAGCCAATTTTTCGGCCACTTCCTCGGGGATCCATTCCTTTTGTGCCAAAATGCGAAGCCCAGGAACAGTGCGCCGGTCCCGCAAATCGAGGTCGCGGCCCCCGGCAATGAGCTGACGGGTTTGCGTGAAAAACTCGATCTCACGAATGCCACCCCGCCCAAGCTTCATGTTATGACCTTCTAGAGCCATCTCACGGCCAAGCTTTTTATGCTCGCGGATCCGCAGACGCATGTCGTGGGCATCTTGGATCGCGGCAAAATCAAGATGTTTGCGCCAGACAAACGGCGTCAAGGTTTTCAGAAACCGAGCTCCGGCGTCCAGATCACCAGCACTTGGACGGGCTTTGATGTAAGCGGCCCGTTCCCAAGTGCGCCCGAGGCTTTCGTAATACCGCTCGGCCGCTTCCATCGCCATGCACACTGGGGTGACCGCAGGGTCAGGCCGCAGTCGCAGATCGGTTCGAAATACATAACCATCGCCGGTTAAGTCATTCAAAGTCGACGCCATTTTGCGTGTGGCTCGCACAAGAGAGGCCCGGGCGTCATGGTAATCCGAAGGGTCGTATCGCGTCTCATCAAACAGGCAGATAAGATCGATGTCTGAGCTATAATTAAGCTCACCAGCTCCCATTTTACCCATAGCAAGCGCAACCATACCTCCAGCCGAGACAATGTCGTCTTCGGTCTGTCCCGGAAGTTTACCACGTCGAATTTCACGTCCAACTGAGGCTTGCAAAGCCATCTGGACAGAGAAGTCAGCGAAATCGGTGAGCGTCCCGGTCACCTGTTCCAGCTCCCAAGCGCCACCAAGATCACAGATGGCACTGATAAGTGCGATACGGCGTTTGGCCTGTCTTAGGTCGCGATCAATGTGATCAAGTGACCCAGACGAAATTGCTGACATCTCATCCCGAATGGCTTTTTCAGGATCATTTTGGGCTGTTTCGAGCCAGCCGCCCTCTTTCTGTAGAAGACCACGCAGGTATGGGCTCGACCCGCACATGCCAAACAAAAGCTTGGCCGTGTCACCAGTGGCCCAAGGGGCAAATGTCAGTGCATCCTCTCCATGGTCGGGATCAAACGGGCGCGGCAGGCGGGAGATACGTGACTCGATATTCATGCGAAGACATGGCCACGACAGCGCGCAAAGGGCAACTCCTCTTGTCAGGGGTGAAGTGTCGCGGCAAGTTCACGCAGAACTGAGGGAGAGTAGAATGAGCAAAAGTCTCAAACGGGTGAAAACAGCCCTAACTGCATGTGGGTTTGAACCCGAGATCAAAGAAGTAGGGGATGCCCGTACGGCACAGGATGCAGCGGATGCGATCGGGTGTGAGCTGGATCAAATCGCCAAATCTATCATCTTTCGCGCCGACACCTCGGGAGAAGCGGTTCTGTTTCTCACCGCAGGAGGAAATCAGGTCTGTGTCGACAAAGCGCAGGCTTTGACAGGTGAGCCATTAGGCAAGGCAGATGCAGGTCTCATTCGGTCTCAAACCGGCTTTGCAATAGGAGGTGTTTCCCCTGTTGGGCATTTAAACCCTATCCGGGCCTGGGTTGATCCGCGACTGTTGGAGTTTGACGTCATATGGGCCGCAGCGGGCACACCGCGTCATGTTTTCGCCCTTAAACCCACAGATTTGATAGACATCACAGGCGCACCCACAGAGAATTTCGTTGTGGGCTGAAATTTTCCCCACCCTAACCTTTTGGCAAATATCAGGAATTCATGTGAATGTAAGAAACATTCACATCCACCCCTTGTAGAAACACGTCATCATCACGATATCGTTTGATGTGAAAGGCATTCACATTCATCAACGACGGAGACAAACGATGACCACCGCAGCTTATTCCGCAACCCTTCCCGCCAACTCTGGCTGGCTTGCGCGAAGTGAGGCTTGGCTGGACCAGAAAGGCAAAGGCGCCTGGATTGCTGCCATGATCCTCGGCTTCGTCTTCTTCTGGCCTGTTGGCCTTGCCCTTCTTGCCTATATGATCTGGAGCAAACGTATGTTCGGAAAATCTTGCCGCCACTCGCAACACCACACCAAACGCCGTCAGGCCTGGGCCGCAATGAAGCCAAGCGGCAATACCGCCTTTGATGCTTACAAAACCGACACACTGCGTCGTCTGGAAGAAGAACAAGAGGCATTCGAAGGGTTTCTGCAGCGCCTGCGCGAGGCCAAAGACAAATCTGAGTTCGACCAGTTCATGGACGATCGTGAAACACGTGCCAAAGAAGCCCGTGAAACTGAAGACGCCTAATAAATCTTGCCCGGGCTTCGTCCCGGGCACCGCTATCCGAGGAGACAAAGATGTATTCCGAACCGCTGTCCCACCTGCCCGATCCCCGCTATCAGCAGGAATTTTATGACGGCGTAACGGCCAAACGCGGCATCGCCTGGGGGATCGACGTGGTCGTTATTTCAATTATCACGCTTCTGGTGTCGACCTTCACTATTGTGGGATTGTTCATCCTACCCCTGATGTATGCCACAATCAGCTTTCTTTACCGCTGGCTTACAATCGCAGGTGGATCTGCAACGCCGGGTATGCGGATCATGGCCATCGAGCTTCGTGATTCCTACGGTCAGCGGTTGAACGGCGGCCAGGCACTGCTTCATACGGTCGGGTATTTTGTGACAATGACGACTGTTTTGCTCCAACTCGGGTCGATTGGCGCCATGTTTGCTACAGATCGAGGCCAGGGCCTCAGCGATCTTGTGCTGGGCACCGTTGCGCTCAATCGCAGGCGTTAATTTAAAATTGCCGCAATTTCAAAAGGTCTGAAAGACGAATTGAAGTTTGCGTTAACCTTTAGATCAGAAAGGCCCCGTGAATCGGGGCCTCATCGCATTCTGAGGCTTGGCCCGCGCCTCATATATTGTTACCGTTTTCAGCAAGATTTAACTAAATACGGATGACCATGCGCCATTCGCTGCCTCTTGCACCTCAGTTCTATGTCACTGCCCCACAAACCTGTCCTTATCTGGATGGTCAAATGGAGCGGAAGCTGTTCACCTCTCTTCAGGGAGACGGCGCTCAGGAACTGAATGACAGCCTGTCGAAACAAGGGTTTCGGCGGTCGCAAAACGTGCTGTATCGTCCGTCTTGTTCGAACTGTCAGGCCTGTTTGTCTGCGCGCATTGATGTGTCTCGGTTTAAGCCATCTCGCAGCCAGAAACGTGCGTGGAAACGCAACGAACACCTTGAACGTCGCGCCACAAGCCCTTGGGCCACCGACGAACAATACGATCTGTTCCGTCGCTACCTCGACAGTCGTCACGCTGATGGTGGCATGGCCGATATGGATGTCTTCGAATTCGCGGCCATGATTGAGGAAACCCCAATCCGGTCACGTGTCATCGAATACACCGATGTAGAAACCGGTGATCTGATCGCCGTCTGTCTAACCGATATTTTCGACGATGGTGTGTCGATGGTTTATAGTTTTTATGAACCTGATCTTGCCAAATCGAGCCTTGGCACATGGATGATTTTGGATCACATCAAAATCGCCCAAGAGGCTGGCCTGCCCTATGTCTATCTGGGCTATTGGGTGCCTGGCAGCGAAAAGATGGGCTATAAGGCCCAGTTTGATGCGGTGGAAATCTATCGCCAAAATCAGTGGGTCCGCATGGACCAAACCGCTGACTATGAAGAAGAATTCCACCCTCTTTCAACCGATCCTATTGCGGAACAAGTGGCGGGAATTTCATTTCCTGAAAAACGCTCCGGGACCTAAGACCCTGCGGCCGCGAAAACTGTCCCACCAAATAGGCGCCGAGCGCCTCTCCACACTGTGCCCAGAGCAGATTTCCGGGATTTGTACTGTCTAAAAGAGTGTGGACCTGTGCTCGACTGCGATTGTCGTGCTATGTGCCGGAAAACCGGGCTGGTTGCTCGGGCATAACCGACGTGCCCGCCGTAGGGCTCATGTTGCCTCTCCCAAAATTTTGTTCTGATTTGCTGATGAGCGTTCTGGCGACTAAGCGCTTCCATCCGTGATCCGGCCATACTGTCTCTCTCCCTTTAGGTGGCATCCCCATGCCTGAGATCGATCCTGTGAGGGGTTTACGGTTTGTTAAGGTTTTCAAGGCGGCACCTCTGGTGTCATTTGACGGCAAAGATGTGGCATGAAAATAAGAATAGGGCCGCCTCGTAAGAGACGGCCCTATCTAGTTTAATCACTGTTTGCAGATCAGTTCGGCATCAGATCCGGGATGATCGTCACAATGCCCGGGAAGGTCGCGAGAAGCGCGAGGCCCAGAACCTGGATCAATACAAACGGGATAACGCCGCGATAGATGTGCCCTGTTGTGACTTCTTTCGGCGCAACCCCACGCAGATAGAACAGCGCAAAGCCAAACGGCGGGGTCAGGAACGAGGTCTGCAGATTCACCGCGATCATGATGGTCACCCACTTCGGATCGAAATGTGCGCCATAAATAACCGGGCCAACAATCGGAACCACGATGTAGATGATCTCAAGGAAGTCGAGAACAAAGCCCAGCACAAAGAGCACCAGCATCACGATCAGGAACACGGTCCGGACGTCATCAAAGCTCTTGAGGAACTGTTGGATGTAGTGTTCGCCACCAAAGGAAATCACCACGAGGTTCAGCAGCTGCGACGCAATCAGGATGGTGAAAACCATACTGGTCACTTTGGCGGTCTCGCGCACGGCCGGCGTCAAAACACCGGCTTTGAACAAGATCCAGCAGCTAAATAGCAAACCGAACAGAGCATAGAGATAGGCTGCATAGGCAAAGATAAAGGCAACCCAGCTCTCAAAGCTGACTTCGTTGGTGTTGATCCTAAGGTCAAAGTTCACGCCGATCAGGATCATGACCACAACCGCAAGGGTCGAGTTCAAGATCACCTTAGGCGAGCGATCTTGCTCCGCCAGCTTACGATACGCAGCCAGCATAATCGCCCCCGCAGCACCCAGCGCCGCGGCAGGTGTCGGGTTGGTGATGCCGCCCAAGATCGAGCCAAGCACAGCCACAATCAGAACCAGAGGCGGGAATACCACACGCAGAAGTTCGTTTTGTGTCAGGCGGATCATGGCGTTCTTACATCCCCAGGCTGCGACGACCCATGGAATGATCAACATCAGAACTGTGACGCCGGAGGATGTGTTAGGCGCGATGAAGAACACATCGATCAAAAGGCCAACACCCAAAGCGCCTGCCCCGATTGCCAATGGCTTGGGATCGGAGGATGGCGATACGCCGCGTGCAACCGCCAAGATCAGACCCATCATCACAGTCAGGATGATAACACCGGTGCCGATTGGCGCCGCGTTAGCAATCTTGGTTTCCAGTTTGGCTGCGATCTCTTCTTCGCTCAAACGGACACTTGCCTGACTACCACCGGACGCATCGATCTCAGCCTGCTCGGCCACAGCCGCATCCCAAGCGGACTGGCCGTGAAGCTCAATCATCGACGCCTGACATTCTGCGTCAACATTGGTGCGCAGGCTTGCCGAGCGTCCAACATCAGAGAAGCTGTCAACCTGTGTCGACTGACTGCCAACGACACCAACCTGAGCCAGCAACATCGCGCCAGCGATCAGCGCAACGGGAACACCCAGATACCAGGTGAAGGCTTCGCTACGTGTAACCGGCTCGCCCGAGCTTTCCCCCAGAGCAACCGCAGGTGCCTTTGACGGGTTCAGCATAGCAAAACCAAAGGCATAGGCTGCGTAAAGACCGGCCAGCAACACACCAGGAAGCAGCGCCGCCTGGAACAGGGTGCCAACAGATACAACCGCCGGTTCGCCCAAGTATGTCAGAGCATCGGTACACCCGGCCTCTACAGCACGGGTTTCCTGTGCTGCCGAATAGAGGTCGCCCGCCAGAGTGCCCAGCAGAACAATTACAATCGACGGCGGAATGATCTGTCCCAGTGTACCTGAGGCCGCAATCACACCCGTCGCAAGTTCTGGCGAATAGTTGTTACGCAGCATGGTCGGCAGCGCGAGCAGGCCCATGGTGACAACAGTGGCCCCCACAATCCCGGTTGAGGCCGCAAGGAAGGCACCCACAACAACAATCGACACGGCCAGACCACCCGGCAGCGGGCCAAAGACGCGCGCCATGGTTGTCAGAAGATCGTTTGCGATTTTGGAGCGCTCAAGAACAATGCCCATCAGAACAAACATCAAAACCGCCAGAAGCGTCTCGATCGACTGACCTGCGATCACGCGTTCGTTGATCCGGTTTGTGATGCCCGCGATGGTGCGTTTCAGCGCGCCTTCCCAATCTCCGGCAGGGAAGATTGATTCAGCCGCATACCGTGGAAGGTCCGGGTTTCTAAAGACAGAAATCTTTTCCGCCGGAATACCCGATGCAATCAGAGCGTCATAGGCGTCGGATCCTGTGTCGATCGCCTGGTGAATAAGCACACCCGCACTATCAAGCGCGGCAATGATGCCAAATGAGATCACACCCGCACCACCGATGGCAAAGGCCACCGGAAAGCCCGAGAGGATCGCGGAGAAGAGCGTCAAGAAGACGATGATCAGGCCGATCTCGACGCCGTCTAGTCCAAACAACATGTGTCGGTCCCCTTAGAATTCCGCGTGGTCGTAGGGCTCTTCGCCCTCTTCCAGCACGTCTTTGTCGAGATATTTGTTCTCGGATTCTTCGCCTTCTTTCCACTCAAGGTACGAGCGGTATAGGAAGGCCCACGCCTGAATAAACAGCATGGCGACCATCAAGATGATCAGAACCTTAAACAGGAAATACGCGTTAAAGCCGGAGGGGCTAAAGCCGATGGTTTCGACTTTCCACTTCACGACCCGTACTTTGCGCATCATCTTATCAAGATCGGTGGTGGCATTAAGTACCGGGCTCATCAGAGCGCGCCACATGAAGAACCACGAATACAGCCAGATCAACACCGCCATCGGGACCATGAAGAACATAGAGCCAAACATATCAATCGCGCGTTTGGTCCGGTGGCTTACGGCAGAATACACAAGGTCAACACGCACGTGGCCGCCCTGTACAAATGTGTAGGTCAGGCAGAGCGCGACAACCATGGCATTGTAGAGCTTGAGCTCTTCTGCGTACCACGAAATGTCAAAATCCAGCGGCACACCAAAGCCGAACACAATGTCCGGACGGGTGAAGATCCGCTGCATGAACACGATGATAACCTGCTGCAGCACCATGGCCAGACCGGCCCAGGCAGCAAAGCGACCAACGGTGTTCCCAATGCCTTCGAGAAATCTAACGACGTTCCAAAGGAAGGTGTTCTTCCAAATGCCAAACGCGAAGATAACCGCAAAGAACATGAAGGCGACAAAGAAAAACTCAACCGACGCACCATAGTAAACGAACCGTAGCAGAGATTCTTTGTCTTCGGTGCTATTGGTCCAGATGACCCAATCCAACCAGCTTGTTGGATGGGTGATCGCATAGCCGAAATTGTAAAACGCCAGGGCGATGTTTTGAGCGATCCAGACGATCCACTCCCCCGCGGCGCCCAATACGGACCCGCCTGTTTCTTCCATGATGTCCCCCTTGTGACCCGGGTTGGCCCGGTTCGTGTCTCAGGTGCGGGCGGGTAACACTGCCATCCGCCCTATAGAGAAAGGCCCCCGACTTGCAGGGGCCTTTTGATGGTCGTTGGCTTGGTTTAGCCGCCCAGCACGCGAACGCGCTGCTGTACGTAGTAACCATCCGACTTGTTGATCCAAGCCGCCGAGTTTGCCAGCGAAGCTTCGAACGATGTGCGGATTTTCGCAAACAGTTCGTCGCCCATGTTTTCGTCCATGACTTCTGCCGACGCGCGACCGAAGGCATCCCAAACATCGTCCGAGAACTGCAGAGTTTTAACACCCTGAGCCTGCAGACGGGCCAGAGCAGCACCGTTGTTCGACAGAGTTTCTGCCAGCTGGAACTGAGTCGTGGCCATCGAAGCGTAACGCAGGATCGCTTTGTGCTGATCCGACAGCTCGTTCCAAACGTCGAGGTTAACCGACGACGCCAGAGCCGAACCTGGCTCGTGGAAACCCGCAGTGTAGTAAACTTTTGCAACTTCCTGGAAGCCGGCGCGTTCGTCAGCCATCGGGCCAACCCACTCCAGACCGTCAAGAGCACCCGACGACAGCGCCTGGTACAGTTCGCCACCTGGGATGTTCTGAACCGAAGCGCCCAGTTTGGTCAGCACTTTGCCGCCCAGACCTGGCATACGGAACTTCAGACCGTTGAAGTCATCAGCCGAGTTGATCTCTTTACGGAACCAACCGCCCGACTGCGAACCCGAGTTACCGGCCAGTAGGCCTTTCAGGTTGAAGATTTCGCCCAGCTCGTCGTGCAGCTGCTCGCCGCCACCGTGGTAGTACCAGTTCGATACTTCCTGAGCGGTGCCGCCGAAGGGAACTGCGGTGAAATAGGCGTAACCTGGGTGCTGACCGATGTAGTAGTAGTCAGCCGAGTGATACATGTCGGCCTGGCCCGACGACACAGCGTCGAAGACTTCCAGAGCGCCAACAAGCTCGCCCGGAGCTTTTTTGTCGATGGTCAGGCTGCCATCGGACATCTCAGCAACCATTTTTTCCATGTAGCTGGCTGCGTCATCAAGAACAGCAAAGCCACGTGGCCACGAGGTGACCATGGTCAGGGTGCGCTTGCCCTGAGCGTAGGCAGGAGCTGCCAGAGTCGACGCTGCTGCTGCTGCGCCTGCACCGACAGTCGATGCCTTAAGGAATGAACGGCGATCCATGGATATCCTCCCATATTGGATGCACGTGGCTCCCCACCACATGCGGATCGTTTCAGGTGATCGCAGACTAGGCAGGCTTGGCACGCAATAAAATACCCAGTGCTACGTAGAATGCGCAAAAAACGGTCCTTTTGCGGTGAATTGGCTATAATCCTCGACCAATATTCCACTCCAACGGAGCGAAAATCTCGGCAAAAGGGAGCTTTTGACTTCCCAACTAACCCAAAGATTGTGACGCAGGGTATGGTGATGCACAAATGACCACTTAGCCCTTTCGATTTGCACCTCAACCTGCTTTCTATGCAGCCCATGACCCGGCAACGTCCTCGGATCCCTATCTCTTACGGCCAAAAGTTGTTTCTTTTGGCCTCTGTCCCGCTCATCCTTGCGGTGTCTGCCATTGCATTTCTGGTGGCGGTGCAGTCGCGTGCGCTGGCAGATCGCGAGATCCAGAGCCTTGAAACCCAGTTGATCGAGGCGAAAAAGCGTGAATTGCGGAACTATGTGACCCAGGCACGGAATGGGTTTCACTTTGTCTATGGCTCGGCAGACCCAAATGATCAGGATGCCAAAGAACAAATCATGCAGATCCTCGCCGCGATGATCTATGGCGATGAAGGCTTTTTCTTTGTCTATGAATATGATGGCACCAATCTCGTGTCCCCGCGTCAAACCGATCTGATCAACAAGAACTGGATCGATTATCGCGACAGTTCAGGAAAGCCGGTGGTGGCCCGCTTTATCGAAACCGCGCGGCAAGGTGCCGGCTATGTTGAACATATGTGGCCCAAACCCTCGACTGGCGAGGATGCGCATATGATCACCTATGTTACATCTTTTCCGTCCTGGAGATGGGCCGTGGGAACCGGTGTCTTTATAGATGACGTTGTGGCCACGGTTGCGGCATCAAAGGCCGAGGTGGAAGCGCGCGTGCGCCAGACCTTCCTTTATATTGGGGGGATCACCTTGGCCGCGCTGTTTCTGGTCTTTGCCTCGGGGTTGTTCATCAACATTCGTGAACGGCGACTGGCGGATGCAAAGCTGAAAGAACTGACCCAGCGTGTGTTTGATGCGCAAGAAGAAGAGCGCGGCCGCGTAGCTCGTGAATTGCATGATGGGATCAGTCAAATCTTGGTTGGGGTCAAGTTCGCTCTTGATCTTGCACGCAGGCGTATCCGTCAGGAGGACCCGCGCGCAGAAGATACGCTGGAAACTGGGATTGAGAACCTCGGAGACGCCATTCAGGAAGTGCGCCGCATCAGCCGCGATCTGCGCCCCGGTGTGCTAGATGACCTGGGTCTTGGCCCCGCAATCAAAGCCTTGGCTGACGATTTTCGGGTTCGAACCGGGATCGACACTCAATTCAACACCGTGGTTTTTCGCAACAGGCTGAGCCAGGAAGCGAAAATTGCCCTCTATCGCATTGCACAAGAGGCATTGACCAACATTGAACGCCATTCGGGCGCAACACAGGTTCTGGTCGACCTGCGCGGGCACCGCGCTGGGGCAACTCTGCACATCTCGGACGATGGCTGTGGCGTTGAACAGGCCCCCAAGGGGGATGGGCATGGTATTGGATTGCGGAATATGCAAGAACGTATGGAACAGATCGGCGGGCACCTCCGTGTCCTCTCTTCTAAGTCCGGTACCGTGATCGAAGCCAGGTTGCCCCTAGCACATATGTTACCCCCGCAAGACAAAGACCCGCAGTCAAAGGCCAAGGCATGACTCAGAAGAGCCGAGTTGTCGTAGTAGATGATCATCCCATGGTAGCCGAAGGGATCGAAGCGATCCTCGAGAGCTATGACGACATTGATGTGGTTGCGACGCTGTCAGATGGTCAGGCCATGATTGACCAGCTAACTGAATTGCGTCCCGATGTGATCTTGATGGATTTGAATATGCCGGGTCTGGGGGGGCTGTCGGCAACCGAGATGATCCTCGAGCGGGCCCCTGACACGCGTATTCTGATCCTGTCGATGCATGATTCACCGGAATATATTACCACCGCACTGTCACATGGCGCGCGCGGCTACGTTCTTAAGGATGTGCCCACAGATGAGATCAAAACCGCCGTTGACGCCGTGATCGCAGGAGAACGATATCTGTGTACCGGAGCAGAGGGTGCGCTTGAGCCTCAGATCCATGCGCGCGAACAACTGACCAACCGCGAGCAAACGGTTTTGCTACAGCTTGCGCAGGGAAAATCGAACAAAGATGTGGCGTTGGAACTGGATATTTCCGTGAGAACCGTCGAAACGCACCGAAAGAATCTCAAGCGCAAACTTGGGATCAGTTCAACCGCAGGCCTGACCCGCTACGCTCTTGAGCATGGTGTGTTGCAAGGCGGGATCAGATAACCACCACGCAAAAGAAAAGGCGGGAAGCCCGCCCTGATCTTGATGAGATTTTGGTTATTCTCTCAGAGTGCAATGCCTTCGACGGTCTTGTCGCAGTTGATGAAGGCTTCAAACACAGCTGGGATCAACCGCATTTTCCCCGAGACACTGTCAATGTCATTGGTTGCAGTGGTTTCCGCTTCACCGGCCATGGCGGCAACTGCAATCAACACAGTCAACGCTGCAGCCTTCAGTGGCGTGAAGTCGCGATAGAAGATATGTCGTGCCATGGTGCTGCTCCCTTTCTGGATCAACCTACTTGTATATTGGCAGATTTTACCTACGGATGACAATTCACGTTGGCGCGCGCGATTGTTGCAATCATCGCAACATCTGGCCATATCTTGCCGCCCCACCTCAAAATCGGCAGCAATTTGCCATGGTTAGGCAATCCCGACTGGACACGTCAGAATTAGGCCGTGGCTTGCAGGGCCGTAACAACCAACATCAAAGCAACAAGTGAAACGGCTTTGCAGATGGTGAAATCGCGGAATGTATGACTGCGCAGCATGAGAGGCTCCTTTTCTCAAACGCTCTAGATGTGTTGTGACGGCGAATGGACCGAACTTCAAAGCCTATCTCTGTGCATCTTTGCGCAGGATTTGTGCAACACCTTGAATTTTTCTGATGCACTTGTTCGCACCCTCAGCGTAACTTTCCGTCACAAGCCCTCAATCCGTTACGCTCACCACATGAAATCTTTGCGAAAATGTCCAAATCAACCCACCGCACGCAATAACCGGAAATTTTTTTCGCACCTGCGGCATGTTTCTCATGAATTCGTGGTTGACGCCCCGCCCTCGGTCCCATAGTTTCCGCGCACGCATCAAGGAGCTTAGACATGGACGCCCTAGTCGTCATTGTTAGAAATAGGCGCATGGACCGGTAACGGACCCTGAATAGGACCCCATGCGCCCCCGAAACTCTTCGGGGGCTTTTTTGTATGTGTATATATTTTGTGTCGTGAACGGAGATGGAACTATGACACGTCAGATGACCGGAGCGAAAATGGTGGTTCAGGCCCTTAAAGATCAGGGTGTGGACGTCGTGTTCGGATACCCTGGCGGGGCTGTCCTACCGATTTACGATGAGATCTTTCAGCAAAATGACATTCGGCACATTTTGGTGCGCCACGAACAGGGCGCGGTGCACGCGGCCGAAGGCTATGCTCGTTCAACCGGCAAACCTGGTGTTGTGCTTGTCACCTCAGGCCCCGGTGCCACCAATGCGGTGACCGGTTTGACCGATGCATTGCTGGACTCGATCCCTCTTGTTGTTCTCACCGGTCAGGTGCCGACCTTTATGATCGGCTCGGATGCCTTCCAAGAGGCCGATACCGTGGGCATCACCCGCCCCTGCACCAAGAACAACTGGCTGGTCAAAGACACTGATCGTCTGTCAGAGACCATTCACGAGGCTTTCCTTGTGGCGACATCGGGCCGTCCCGGTCCGGTTCTGATCGACATCCCGAAAGACGTGCAGTTTGCCAGCGCGGAATATCAGCCCAAGCAATCCGCAAACACCGCGCATTATCAGCCTCAGGTTAAAGGTGATCAGGATACCATCACCCAGCTGGTCGAGGCCATTGAAAACGCAGAGCGCCCGGTGTTCTACACCGGCGGTGGTGTTATCAATTCCGGACCTGCAGCGTCGCAGCTGCTTCGGGAACTTGTTGAAGCCACGGGCATTCCAATCACCTCAACCTTGATGGGCCTTGGTGCCTACCCAGCCTCTGGTAAACATTGGCTTGGCATGCTGGGTATGCATGGTCTTTATGAGGCCAACCTTGCGATGCACGGCTGTGATCTGATGATCAACGTCGGCGCACGCTTCGACGACCGCATCACTGGCCGACTGGATGCCTTCAGCCCCAATTCAACCAAAGCGCATATTGATATTGATCCAAGCTCGATCAACAAAGTGATCAAAACGGATATTCCGATCGTTGGTGACATCGCGCATGTTCTGGAAGACGTGTTGCGCATCTGGAAAGCTCGTGGTCGCAAAGTGAACCGTGAAGCGCTGGCGCGCTGGTCGGCACAGACCCAGGAATGGAAAAAAGAAGACTGCTTGAAGTTCACACAAAAGGGCAAGGTTATCAAACCACAGTATGCTCTGCAGCGACTTGAGGCCTTGACCAAAGGCATGGACCGCTACGTGACCACCGAAGTGGGTCAGCACCAGATGTGGGCGGCGCAGTTCCTTGGCTTCGAAGATCCCAACCGCTGGATGACCTCCGGTGGTCTCGGCACCATGGGCTACGGGTTCCCGGCCTCGATTGGTGTGCAGGTTGCTCATCCCGAGGCATTGGTAGTGAACGTTGCTGGCGAAGCTTCCTGGCTGATGAACATGCAAGAGATGGGCACAGCCATTCAATATAGCCTGCCTGTGAAACAGTTCATCCTGAACAACGAACGTCTGGGCATGGTGCGCCAGTGGCAGGAATTGCTGCATGGCGAACGCTATTCGCACAGCTGGTCTGAATCACTGCCCGACTTTGTAAAGCTTGCAGAGGCCTTTGGTGCCAAAGGGATCATCTGTAATGATCCAGCAGATCTCGATGACGCGATCATGGAAATGATCAACTACGATGGCCCGGTCATCTTTGATTGTTTGGTTGAAAAGCACGAAAACTGCTTCCCGATGATCCCATCGGGCGCCCCGCACAACAAGATGCTGCTAGGTGAAGCCTCGACCGAAGGCGCGATCGGCGACACCGGCGCGGTTCTGGTCTAAAAGATCAACGAACGCTGAGATGAGAAAAACCCGCAGGAGACTGCGGGTTTTTTATGGTGCCTGAACCAGGTTCGGTCTCTCAGCTGTAGATCCCTTATCATAAGGTGGGTCACGGTGCAGGTGTCTGTGTATGCATCGCAGCAAAGGATCGCGCGCAATCGGTTTGGTCAAAAATCCATCCATACCCGCCGCCAGCGCCTCCTGTTCATCCTGCCGAAAGGCATTGCCGGTCAGGGCGATAATTGGTCGATGGAACCAGTGTTCCTTTTGCTGCTTCTCCCGGATCGCACGGCTTGCTTCTACGCCTGTCATGACTGGCATCGACATGTCCATCAGAACGACATCGTAAAGGCTTGGATGAAACAACGTGACGGCCTCTTGACCATTGTGGGCCACATCAACTGTGGCGCCCTGCCTTTCAAGCATGCGCTGTGCCACCAATTGGTTTGTGATGTTGTCTTCCACCAAGAGAACACGAACCTCGTCAAGCCTAAGACCCTTGCCGTCGGTCACGCCACCGGTCTCTCCAACGTCGTCCGCTGTTTCTTCCAAAGGCAGGTGAACCGTTACGATCGTGCCTTGTCCAACCTCGGAGGTCAGGCCGATGGTGCCGCCCATCGACGTGATCAATTCCTGCGTAATTGACAGACCAAGGCCAGTCCCTTCAAAACGGCGTGCATGTCCTGTTTGCGCTTGTTCAAAGGGCACAAAAATATCATCGATCTGATCCGCCGGGATCCCGACACCGGTATCGATGATCTGAAGACATAGATCCGAACGGCCAGTAACCCGCAGGGTCACATTGCCATCTTCGGTGAATTTCAGCGCGTTACCGAGAAGATTCAACAGGATCTGCCGTAACCGCAAGGCATCTGTCACACCGCGTCGCGGGACCTCCTCTGACATTTCAAGCCGGAGCTCCAGATTCTTGTCTCGGGCAATTGCCGTCATAAGGTCGGTAACCTCCTGCAGCAATTGGTGCAGGTCAAAGGACGCGGGAAGAATGGTCATGCGTCCAGCTTCGATCTTTGAGAAGTCCAGAATATCTGAAATCAAACCAGTTAACGCCAAAGCAGAACCTCGGATTGTTTCGACATATTCCTCTTGTTCGGTCGACATGGACGTATCCGCCAGTAGCTCGGACATGCCGACAATGCCATTCATCGGGGTGCGAATCTCATGGCTCATGGTTGCAAGGAAGTTGGACTTGGCCTTATTTGCGACATCCGCCGCGTCCCGCGCTTTTTCAAGCGCCTGGTTTCTTTCGTGCAGATCAGACACATCCGAATGCATGATAACTAAGCCCCCTGAAGGGCGCTTGGACGCTGTTGCATTGAAGATTTTGTTACTGCCGGACAGGCGCATAAGCGTGGGTTGGCCTGAATCTATCGCCTCTTCGACCGTCTCAAACTTTTCAAGAACCTGGACTTCTTGTCCACGCTCTTCAAGCAACTTAATTAAATCGCGGATGAACATCTTCGGGGGCACATCATCTTCATGAAGATCAAACAGAGCCCGATACGCAGGATTGGTTCGTAAGATAGAGTTCCCACCGGCGCCTTTTTCGCCGCTGGTGACCATAATCCCCTCACTCATCGCTTCCAAAATTTCATTCAGAAGGTGATTGGACTGCTCAAGCTCATTTGTCCGCCGTGCAATAATGTCTTCAAGCTCTCTTGTGCGCTCAAAAAGCTCACTCTCAGCTTCGCGAGCGAGTTTTGATCCTACGGCAACTTCGGTGACCAACATCGCCGTGCCACGATACCCTTTAAAAACATTGTTTTCGTCAAACAGAGGGAGCCCACTGGTGCGGACCCATTCGGACTTTTCGGGTGTAAACCTATGGCGATAGAGAAAATTATCAAATCGCTCGTGTTTATCCAGATCTTCAAGATGTTGAAGCGTCTGTGCATTTTGGCGGACCGTTTCGGTCAAGATAAGCTTGCGTGATCGACCCAAAGCCCATGATTTGGGTTTGCCGGTGATCTTCTCAAAATTGTCTGAGAAATAGCTGAAATTGTGGTCCGCGTCTGTTTGCCAGATCCAGAGAGGCAGTTGTTCGGTCAGATCCAACAGCGCCTCAGGCATCTGCCCCAACGCCGTTTCTATCTCACGAACTTCTACACCTGGGGCCTCATTTGAAGCCATAACCCACCCTGATCATTTGTTTAGTCAGTCACCTTTCACACTGGTGCCAGGACATGAATTATTGTTTAAGTCCTCTAGATAAATTTGACACCGTGATGAGAAGGCCTGCCATGTCACCGCTGAAAATCAAGAAAGGCTCGAGCAAGCATTCAGCCTACAACCTGCGTCCTACATTTTCAGATGTACAAGAGACACATACCATTGCGGCCTTGGTCGAGAACGAACCCGGCGTGTTGGCTCGTGTGATCGGTCTGTTCTCAGGGCGCGGATACAACATTGAAAGCCTTACTGTTGCTGAAGTCGATCATGAGGGCCATCTGAGCCGGATCACTATCGTCACAACCGGTACACCGCAGGTGATTGAGCAAATCAAAGCCCAGCTGGGTCGTATCGTTGCGGTACGTGATGTACACGATCTGACAGTTGAAGGACCCTCTGTTGAACGCGAGCTTGCGCTGCTGAAGGTTAATGGCTCTGGAGATAAACGGGTCGAGGCCCTGCGCCTTGCGGATATTTTCCGCGCTCAGGTTGTGGATTCAACGCTTGAAAGCTTTGTTTTTCAGCTGACCGGCACTCCGGACAAAATCGATGCTTTCGCTGAATTAATGCGGCCACTTGGATTGGATGAGGTTGCCCGAACCGGTGTAGCGGCATTGGCGCGCGGCGTCTGAGGCCAATCAACCTGATCTATAAACAAAGGGCGTCTTCCATGAAGACGCCCTTTTGTTTTGTGCAACGGCTGACCCCAGATCACTGATGTCGGCGTCGACCAAATGGAATGACGTTGTCGCCCAATTCCTGCTTTGGCTGCACCGCATTTAACTTACGTGCCAGAGTTGGCGCATATGAGGCATTAACACGCCTTAGGTTCTGCGCAGTCCTTACATCGCACTCTTCAGTCATATCGAAGGCGATCAGATCCCCTGCCCCAAGTCCTGCCCCGGTATGCACCGTTGGTTCGGCTTCGCAGTAATATGCAAGATTTCCATGATCTTCGCACCAGATCACCGCTTTTTTGTCTGCTGCATCGGTCCATAGGACGACGCCATACATTTTTTCTTCCATGACGCTCACTTCACTTGCTGCTGACCTAAGGTGGCGCAAAGTTTTTATCGGAAACATGGTTTTTCCCGCGTCGGTCACTTGATTTTTGTGACACAAATTTGCAATTCTGTCGCGGAAGAGCATCAGGCCTGACGCACCTTCGCGTCAGGGTGATCTTCAAAATGTGACAGGTAGACGGTAGCATCAGTTTGAATCTGCGATACAACCCATCAAAGAGAGGACCCATGACCTCTGACACCTCCACGATGACAGAACGTCGTCCAAGCCCTGCGGAACTTCGTAGCATGCTTGGCGCAAACCTGCGTCAATTGTCGAAGAAATCTGCCTCAATTTCGGCCTTGTGCCGGGAATTGGGAATCAATCGGACTCAATTCAATCGCTATCTGGCTGGCGAAAGCTTTCCACGCCCGGATGTGCTTCATCGGATCTGTTCCTATTTCGGCGTCGATGCGCGGATATTGCTGGAACCTGTCGCGAATATTGATAGTGAATCTCCGGGTCTTCTAGGGGACCCGGCTGTCTCTGATTTCGTGAGCAACGCTGCCCGCGGTGTCAATGAAACCGAGTTCCCGAGTGGGTTTTATCGTTTTACCCGCCGAAGCTTTCTGGATGAAGAGATGTTCCTCCAGGGGGTGATCTATGTGTTTCGACGCGGCCAGAATACGTTTCTTAAAGGGTTCGAAGCGAAAGATGCCATGCGCCAGCAAGGCCTTCCTACAGACCCTATGACACGTGAATTTCGTGGTGCAATTTTGCAGCAGGAAGACGGTGTCGCCGCACTGGTTGGGCGAAAAGGCGCGATCACCACATCCTTCAACTACCTCGCACGCATCCCCTCATTTGAGAATAACTTCTGGGTTGGCTATGTGACCCGGACGGTGCGCGAGAATGTGGCTGGACGACGTGTCGAACGCCTTGTTTATGAACACCTCGGCGATGACACACATCGCATTCTAAAAGCCGCCCGTGAAGCAGGGTTCTGCTCGCTGGACAATCTTCTTCCCTATCACCGCAATTTGCTTAAGGTCGACGAAAGCTTCGTCTGACGAAAGCCGCGGTTCCCCCATTTTATTCTTTTGATTGAACACAACCCGTTCTTGCCGCCGAGAGATCGAGCGGCCCAAAATTCTTGTTCAGGTGTTTTCTCGATCTGCAAGCAGGTCATAGAGATGCCAGGTCGCGTGCCCAAGCAAAGGCAGGGTCACAAACAGCCCCAGGAAGGCTGGCAGCATAGAAACAACCGTTACGAAGCCGATGAACAGCGCCCAGCCGAACATCAGGATAGGATGCGTCAGAACATATTGGAATGACGCGATCATCGCGCTGACAAAGTCCACTTCCCGATCAAGCAACAGCGGAAGAGCCAGGACCGTAATCATATAGAGCAGCGCGGCAAAACCCGCACCAATCACGCTTCCGAACGCAAGCATCATCAACCCATTTGACGTAAAGTAGATGTCCATCGAGGTGGACACATTGGTCATGGTTGAAAGGCCCAGAAACAATGCAAAAATCATATGAGCCAGAAAAAACCAGAACAAAAAGATAACAATGATGATTGCGCAAAGTGAAGGCAACTGGCGCTTGGATTGGCGCAGGATGACCGAAAAAATTTGCATCCAATCAATGGCATGGCCGCCTGAAATTCGGCGACTGACGTCGTAGAAACCCACAGCGGCAAAAGGTGCGATCAACGGAAAACCGATCGCGGCAAAGACAAGCCAATAGCTCTGGCCGGTCAGCCAGGTGATCCACAACATGAACCACCCGCCCAAAATATACGTGCCCGCAAACACCAATGCAAAGCCAGGCGCCCGTTTGAAATCCGACCATCCGCGTGTCAACGCGGTTTTAAGAATATGAAAGTTTACCGGAGTAAACTCCGGCACGCCCAGTTTGGGTATTTGCTCGGGCATAGCTATCCCCTATGGAAAATTCTGTTCCGTCGACATTGAGTAAATCGAATGTGATCAAATAGTGCAACCCGGGCAAACAAAAAGGCCGAGAAATTTCTCGGCCTTCACAATCACTTAGGTATATTGAATATTAATCTTCTGAGTTGGCGTCTGCGCGGCTTTTGCCGGCAACCTTTTGCGCCAGTGTCGCCGCCATAAAGCCATCCAAATCGCCGTCAAGCACACCCTGCGTATCAGCCGTTTCAAAACTGGTGCGCAGATCTTTGACCATCTGGTAGGGTTGAAGAACATATGAGCGGATCTGGTTGCCCCAGCCCGCGTCACCCTTGGCTTCGTGAAGCGCGTTCACCTCGGCGTTCCGCTTGTCCATTTCCATCTGATACAGGCGCGATTTCAGAGCTTTCATCGCGATATCGCGGTTTTGGTGCTGCGATTTTTCCGAGCTGGTCACAACAATGCCCGTGGGATGGTGGGTGATCCGCACAGCCGAGTCTGTGGTGTTCACGTGCTGGCCACCGGCACCGGACGACCGATAGGTGTCGATGCGAATGTCGGCCGGGTTCACTTCGATCTCGATATTGTCGTCGATCACCGGATAGGCGCCAACAGCCGCAAACGAGGTTTCCCGCGTGCCTTTACCAAACGGCGAAATGCGCACCAGACGGTGGGTGCCGCTCTCTGATTTCAGCCAGCCATAGGCATTTTTACCTTTGATCTGATAGGTGACCGATTTGATGCCAGCCTCGGTGCCCGGCTGTTCTTCCTGCAGTTCAACCTCAAACCCACGGCTTTCGGCCCAGCGAACATACATCCGCGCCAGCATCGAGGCCCAGTCACAGGCTTCGGTGCCGCCTGCCCCAGATTTGATTTCAAGGAAGCTGTCGTTGCCATCGGATTCGCCATCCAGAAGCGCCTCAAGCTCTTTAGTGGCGGCCTTATCGGTGAGCGCGGTCAGAGCGGCCTCTGCCTCGGCGATCACCTCTTCGTCTTCTTCCATCTCACCCAGCTCGATCAACTCGATCTGGTCTTCCATGTCCTGCTTCATCGAGCTGTAGGCTTCCATGGCATCGACATGGTTTTGACGATCACGCATTAGCTTTTGCGCTGCAGCAGGATCATCCCACAGGTTCGGATCTTCAACACGCGCGTTGAATTCTTCCAGCCGGTGCTGGGCTGTGTCCCAATCCAGTCGCTGAGCCAAAAGCTCTAGCGATTTCTCGATTTTGTCCACATTGTTCTGGGCTTCGGCGCGCATGGTGGATCCTGCTTCATGACGTTAAGGTGCTGCGTGATACCAACTGCGTGCAGGCACGGCAAGAGAGGCAAACCATGGATCGGCTCAAACAGGCGATGAAAGCCTTTGAACTTGATGGCCTGCCCGAGAAACTGACCGAAACCGCGATTGCCTCACTCTGGAAAACACACGACGGTCGGGTTCTGAAACTCTATCACGGCGACACGATGGAAAGCGAGACAAGCGGCGTCTTGTTGTTACAAAGCTGGCCTGAGACGGCGGTCCAGATCGTGGCAACAACGCCAAACGCCAAACGCCATTCTGATGGAATGCCTCCCCGGAAACACCCTTGGTGATCTGTTTCGATCCGGGTTTAGAGATGAGGCCGATCGTCATTTGTCTGACCTTGCGTTACGCGCACATGCAACGGCCCTACCCGTTCAGGATCCCCTTCCGACACTCGATATCTGGTTTGAAGCCCTATTCAATCTAGCGCTCCACGCAGACTGTCCTATGGCTCTAAGGCACAACATGGAGCGTGCCACTCAACTTGCGCAGACCCTGGTCAGCGGCCCGCAGTCCGACCGGCGTCCGCTTCACGGTGACCTGCACCATGACAATGTTCTCGAAGGCGCAGATGGATATCGTGCCATCGATGCAAAAGGTGTGGTTGGGGCGCGAGGGTATGAGCTTGCCAATGCTGTGCGCAATCCAAACGGTGCTGAAGGGCATCTTCTGAATACCGACTTTCAAACACACCGCATCACACGATTTGCGAATGCCATGGGTATTACGGCCAAAGAACAGACCCAATGGGCCGCGGCGAAATGTGCGCTGTCGATCGCTTGGCGCGCCAAAGGTATGCTGAAGGCCGACAAAGAAGCAGACCTTCTTGATCTGCTTCTGAGCCTATCCGAGCGTTGATCAGAACAAGCCGCCCGAGCTTAGCGTGCCAAAGCCCGCCTTTGGTCCGACAATTGCGCGATCTCCTGTAGAGGTGGTGACTTCACGCGACCGGGTGTCCCCCTCGGGGGTGATCAGGTCAAAGCTGCCTGATACCGAGAACCCACCGTCAAACATGATGCCAAAGTCGATGATTTCGTCTTCGCGGAAACATTCTGAGACAACATTTGGACCAGAGGCATCTGTGGGCAGGCGTGCGCCCGAGAACCGGTCGATTTTGATAAATTCACAGGCTTCGGGAACTTTAAACTCACCGCTGCCATAACGTTTGATGGCTTTCTTCATGAACTGATTGAAAACCGGACCGCACATACCGCCGCCCGAGGCGCCACGACCAAGACTTCTGGGGGTGTCATATCCAATGTAACATCCTGCTACGATATTGCTGGTGAAGCCCACAAACCAAACGTCTTTTGCATCGTTGGTTGTGCCGGTTTTACCCGCTGTCGGCACTGGAAGGTTGACCGTTTTGCTGGCGGTGCCACGATCAACAACGCCGCGCATCATCGACGTCAGCTGATAAGCCGTGATGCCGTTCATCACCCGCTCTCGGTCATTGACAATACGCGGGCTGCGCCCCTGTGGCAGGTTTGGATTGTTGCAATCCACACAGATACGGCGATTTCCTTCTTCGGTGTCATGAGAATAGATCGTCGCACCAAAGCGATCCTGCACCCGGTCAATCAGCGTCGGCTGCACCCGTTCGCCGCCATTTGCAAACATCGCGTAGGCCGCGACCATTTTATAGAGCGTGGTTTCATCCGCCCCCAATGAGTTGGCAAGCACCTGACCCATTTCGTCATAGACACCAAAGCGTTCGGCGTAATCTGCGACCACTTCCATCCCAACCTCCTGGGCCAGACGAATGGTCATCAAGTTTCTCGAACGCTCAATCCCGGTGCGCAAAGGCGTTGGTCCATAAAACTGGTTTGACGCGTTTTTCGGACGCCAGACACCATAGGGCGTGTCGATCTCAATCGGCGCATCCACAACAATGGTCGCGGGCGTATAACCACTATCCAAGGCCGAGGCATAAACGAAGGGCTTAAAGCTTGATCCCGGCTGACGCTGGGCCTGTGTGGCGCGGTTGAACACCGAGTTCTGATAGCTAAAGCCACCCTGCATCGCGATCACACGGCCGGTGTTCACATCCATCGCCATGAACCCGCCCTGCACTTTCGGAACCTGACGCAGGGTCCAGCGAATAAAGTCGCCAGAACCATCTTCGGTCATTTCGCGCAGATGGATCACGTCACCGGGGGTGAAGTTGTCAAACAGGTTGCCTTTGAACCATGAGGTGTCTTTACGCGACACAAGATTGCCGCGCGGATCGTCCTGAGCGATGCCTTCGATGCCAACCACGAGCTCCTGATCGCGCACCTCCAGAACAACGGCAGGATACCACTTTCCGCCAAAGGTCACATCGCGGGCAACGCGGGTGTTTGACAAAGCCTCACGCCAGCTCTCTTCCGAGCTAAGCGCTTCGGCCTCAATGGTTTTGCCGGTTCCGTTCCAGACACCCAGCCCACGGTCATATTTCTCCAAAGCCCGCTGCAACGCATGCGCGGCCTCGACCTGCATTTCTGCATCCAAAGTCGCCCGAACAGCATATCCGCCTGAGAAGAACTGATCCTCACCAAAATCCCGGCTCAGCTGTCGACGAATTTCATCAGTGAAGTAATCGCGCGGAGGCAGCGCTTGCTTATAGGTTTCGAAATCACCGTTCTGAACCGAGCGCAAAGGCATCTCTCGCTCAGATTGATAGGTGTCAAAGGTGATATAGCCGTTCTCGTACATTTCTTTGAGAACGAAATTCCTACGGTTGGTTACACGCTCTTTGCGGCGTACCGGATGGAACTGTGAGGGGGCTTTGGGCAGTGACGCCAGAAACGCTGCTTCATGGGGGGCCAGCTCGGTCAGGGTCTTGTTGAAATACACCTGCGCCGCCGCAGTCACGCCATAGGCATTCTGACCAAGGAAAATTTCGTTGAGGTAGAGCTCAAGAATTTTCTCTTTGTCCAGCGCCCCTTCAACACGGGCCGCCAGAATGATCTCTTTGATCTTCCGCTCGAGTTTCCGGTCACCCGAAAGCAGGAAGTTTTTCATCACCTGCTGAGTGATGGTCGAGGCGCCGCGCAGGCTTCCACCGCGCGATTGCGCTGCCTCAACCGCCGCTGATGCAATGCCGCGAACGTCATAGCCCTGATGGGTGTAGAAGTTTTTGTCTTCTGCGGAAATGAAGGCATGTTTGACAAGCTGTGGAATCTGAGCCGCCGGGGTGAACAGGCGACGTTCCTGGGCAAACTCGTCAATCACGCGACCTTCGGTCGAGTAAATCCGGCTGATGGTCGGCGGCGTGTATTGTGACAGATGCTCGTGGCTTGGCAGATCACGTCCATAAATCCAGAACACCGCACCAATGGTCAGCGCGACCATCATGGTACCCATGGTGATCATCGAGAAAATGGCGCCAAAGAAGGAGAAGATGAACCTGGTCACAAGCCGACCCTCATTAAGAATTTGAAGCTTCACTATACGTCAAAGCGCGCGCCGTCAAAAGTGCAAGACGCGGGGAATTGCCGATTGGGGGTATCACGATTTACTCTATTGCCGTCTGAGCCGCGAAAGCGCCTCATCCTCGATGGCCCAGGCCTCGATCCCGTCACGAATTCCTGCGGCCATACCAGCCCGCCAAATCGGATCCTGCAGGTTCTGCAGGTCTTGATCTGTCGAGAGGAAACCAAGCTCAATCAGAACAGATGGGATATCGGCGGACTTCAGAACCGAGAAACCGGCTTGTCTGAGCGGGCGTTTGTGCACCTTACCAACAGCATTGCGAATGCCACCCACAAGCTGACGCGCCAGAGCTTTGCTGCGCGGGGTATTGTCGAGACGCGCGATCCCTAGCAGGACTTGCGCCACCTGATCATCGGCCTGGCTCAGATCAACGCCTGACAAAAGATCATCCCGGTTGTGGCGTTCCGCCAACGCCTGAGATGCGGCGTCTGAGGCGTCCTGCGACAGGGTATAGACCGCCGCACCATGGGCAATCCCTTCGCTAAGGGCATCAGCGTGCAGCGAAATCAGCAGATCCGCATTGAGATCATGGGCCAGAGCAATCCGCCCCTCAAGCGAGACAAACCGATCTGTCGTCCGTGTGAGCTCAACCCGATACCGCCCGGTGCGGAGCAAAACATCACGCAGTTCATGCGCGAACAACAGCATCAGATCCGCTTCGTTCACCGCGCCGCGTTCTGCCCCGGGATCAATACCTCCGTGACCAGGATCGAGCAGGACAAGCAGCGTGCCATCATCCACCGGTGCAACCTGAGTTGTTTCCGGGCGGAGGTTGGTCCAGCCCGTATCTGATGGCGCGCCAGAGGTTTTGGCAAATTCATCATCACTGACAGAGCTCAGAGAAAGCGACAATTTCGCTTGCGACGTCTCGGGATCGATCTTCACTTCGGCCGTGTCGATCTTCGCCGCCGTTTCCAAAACCGCCACCAAGCGGGACCATCCGGGGCGCAATCCGCCCATGCGAAGCTCAGACACAAGGTCGCTCTGATCCATCAACAAGGGATCGGCGGCCTGCCAATTCACTTCTCGAAAATCAATCACAAGGCGTTTGGGGTTGTCCAACGTAAAGACCCGCCAGGGCACGCCCTGGGTCAGATCAAGCGTAAGCTCGGTTCCTCCAAGAAACCTGTCTTCGAACCCACCACCGATGTAATGCGCCAGACCAGAGGTCTCTTGCGCAAGTGATGCTGTGGTCGAAAAGAAAAGTGCCGCGAGGGCACAGGTTAGCTTGCTCATGATCCCACCATTTTGGTGTATAGTTTAGCGGCCTTGCAATTCGAGGAAAGAGAGAACCCCACCCCCTGCCCCAAGCTAGCGGCGTTTCGCCATAAAGCGGGTGAGACGCTCCAAACCCTCGGCAATATCCTCGGTTGAGCGTGCGTAAGAAAAGCGCAGCGTACCGCCGCCTCGGATGGGATCGAAATCCAGCCCCGGAGTGACCGCGACTCCGACCTCATCGAGGATCTCCTGCGCAAAGGCCCGGCTGTCGTTCGTGATGTGGCTGATGTCCGCATAGACATAAAATGCCCCATCTGGCGGAGCGATCCGATCAAATCCAGCTTTCGGCAGCCCCTCTAGCATCATCTGACGGTTCTTCCGATACACCGCCATGTTTTGCTCCAACTCTTCGTCCGCATCCATGGCGGCAAGCGAGGCGATCTGTGCGGCATGTGGCGCGCAGATGAACATATTCTGCGCAAGACGTTCCACCTGACGCACCTGGGGTTCTGGCAGGACAAGCCAGCCAAGACGCCACCCTGTCATAGAGAAATATTTCGAGAAGGAGTTGATCACACAGACATCGTCAGAGATCTCCAGAGCGCTGATGGCTTTGGCTTCGTATTCGACACCATGATAGATTTCATCCGACATGAATGTCGCGCCACGGGCCTGAGTGCAGTCGATCAGAGCCGTCAGCTCCGATTTGCCCAACATGGTGCCACTGGGATTCGCAGGTGAGGCCACCATCACCCCCTGATAGTCGACGCCTGCGAGGTCTTCAGGTGTGGGTTGAAAGCGGTTCTCCGCCGATGTCTGCACCTCAACGGGAACCAGATCCTGCGCTTTGAGGATCTGACGATATGACGGATACCCCGGAGCGCCCAGAGCCACCCGATCTCCGGCATCAAACAGCGCAGAAAACGCAAGAACAAATCCACCCGAGGACCCCGGTGTGACGACAACACGCGCGGGATCAAGATCGACATTATACCAATCCCCATAAAGCTTTGCGATACGTTCGCGAAGCGCGGGCAGACCGAGGGCCACCGTATATCCAAGCGAGTCATTTGCCATGGCTTTGGTCAAAGCATCACGCGCAGCGGCGGGTGCGGGTGTGCCGGGCTGTCCAACTTCCATGTGAATAATGTGGCGACCATCGGCTTCGGCCTGACGCGCCGCTTCCATCACTTCCATCACAATGAACGGATCTACCGATCCACGGGTTGAATTCCGCATGTCGCCCTCACTAATGTGTCGTCTCATGGGCTTATGAGCGAGACAGGCAGAACGTCAATGATCCTTCCCCGATTGATTTCAATAATTTTCGCTCTGGTCATCGGCCTGGCCAATCCGGCACATGCGATTTCTCTGCTGCGTGACGCAGACATGGAATACGCGCTGCGACAGGTGGCCAAACCCATTTTGACCGCCGCTGGTCTTAGCCCAACCCAAGTCAAAATTCTTGTGGTCGACGACAATGGGCTCAATGCCTTTGTCATCGACAGTCAGCATATCTTTCTGAACGCAGGGCTGATCATGAAGCTCAAGACGGCGGCATCCCTGCAGGCCGTTATCGCGCATGAAGCGGCGCATATCACCAATGGCCATCTGGCGCGGCGTCCGGCAAATATGCGTTCGGCACGCACCGCCGCCGGGCTGGGAACCGCCTTAGCCGCCGTCGCAGGGGCCGCTTCTGGAAATGGACAGGCGGCTGCGGCCATTGCGTTGGGATCACAAGGCACTGCTTTACGCCTGTTTCTGTCGCACACCCGCGCAGAAGAAGCCGCAGCGGATATTTCATCGGTGCGTTTTATGAAACGGGCCGGTGTTGACCCCCAGGGCGCCGTTGATGTGCAGGAGATCTTTCGCGGGCAGGAGCTTTTGCATGAGAGCCGCCAAGACCCCTACATGCGATCCCACCCGCTGAGCCGTGACAGGTTGCGTGCCCTCAAAGGTCTTGTTGCCGGCAATCCGGGTGGGCGGGAAAACACATCAACGGAGTACTGGTTTGCCCGCGCCAGAGGGAAGCTCTCTGCCTTCAAACGCGCTCCAAGCTGGACGTTGCGTCGGTCCAAAGAAAGCCTGACCCAAGACATCCGATTGATGCGCGAAGCGGCGGCGCACCATCGCCAATCTAATCTGTCCAAGGCGCTTAAGGCGATCGATGGCGCCATCGCAATTCGGCCTAAAGATCCGTACCTGCGCGAACTCAAAGGCCAGATCCTCTTGGAATCACGCAAATTTGATCAAGCGGTTGCCGTTTACGCTCAGGCGGCAAAAATGGCCCCGCGCAACGCGCTTATCCTTGGTGGGTTGGGACGGGCACAATTGGCCGCAGGGCAGTACAAAGCGAGCCTGCGCACTCTGGAAGCCGCCAGAAGCCGCGATTTTTCTGACGCTCGGATCTTGCGCGATCTGGCAGTCGCCTACGCGCGACAAAAGAAACATGGGATGGCCTCGCTAGCCACGGCGGAACGTTATGCCTTGCAAGGACGGCTGAAAGATGCCGGTATTCATGCCAAACGCGCGTCAGATCAACTTGCGCGCGGTTCAGGACCATGGCAACGCGCGCAAGACGTGTTACATGCAGCAAAGCAGGCCCAGCGGAAACGCCGGCGCTAATGACAACGGAGAATTTTAGATGACCCTTTCCAATGCCCTGCGCGCGACTGTCGCGTCGGCCGTGATGTTGATGGGCGCTCAGGCGCAGGCCGCTGATACGGTATTTGATTTGGACAAGATGACCCCGGCGCAGGAAGCAGCCTTTGGCGCCGCCGTGCGGTCGTATCTGCTGGAAAACCCACAGGTGATCATGGAGGCCGTTGCGGTTCTGGAAGAGCGCGAACAGCAGCAGCAGGCGCAGGCTGACCTCAGCATTGTGTCGGACAATGCGGACGCCCTGTTCAACGACGGCTATTCCTGGGTTGGTGGCAATCCTGACGGCGATTACACCGTTGTCGAATTCCTCGACTACCGCTGTGGCTATTGCCGCAAAGCGCACCCAGAGGTGAGCGAACTGATCAAAAGCGATGGCAACATTCGTTTGATTGTCAAAGAGTTCCCCATTCTTGGTGAAGCTTCGATTATCGCCTCTCGTTTTGCTATTGCCACTCAGATCATTGGTGGCAACGATGCCTACAAAGCTGTCAGTGACGCTCTCATGACCCTCGATGGCAATCCCAACGAAGCCACATTGAAACGTTTGGCAAAGACTTTTGGTTTGGATGCCGACGCGATCCTTTCTGAAATGTCGAGTGAAGAGGTGACCCGTCGCATCGCAGAAACACGCGCGTTGGCACAGCGGATGCAGATCAGCGGCACGCCAAGCTTTGTCTTCGGTGATCAGATGGTACGCGGCTATGCCCCTCTGCCAACCATGCAGAACATTGTGGCCCAGGGCCGCGCGGCCAACTAAGGTTCTTTAAGAAGAACGCAAAAGCCCCGGATTTCCGGGGCTTTTTTGTCTTAAATCGTAGGTATGCGATTTATTCAGCAGCGTCTTTTTCGGTCTCCGCGTCGATCTGCGCCGCGCGTTTTTCAACCTCTTCGACAATATGCTCGACCATCTGGTCGTTGGACATTTTGTGGCTGGCTTTGCCCGCAAGATAGACCATGCCCGATCCCGCACCACCGCCGGTAAACCCTACATCCGTCATCAGCGCTTCGCCCGGTCCATTCACCACGCAGCCAATAATCGATAGGCTCATCGGAGTTTTGATGTGCTCCAGCCGTTTCTCCAGGGTTTCAACGGTCTTGATCACATCAAACCCCTGCCGCGCGCAGGACGGGCACGAGATGATGTTGACGCCGCGATGACGCAGCCCCAGAGATTTCAAAATCTCGTAGCCGACTTTGACCTCTTCGACAGGATCTGCCGAAAGAGAAACGCGGATGGTATCGCCGATCCCCATCCAAAGCAGATTTCCCATTCCAATTGCGGATTTGATGGTGCCTGAGGTCAGGCCACCCGCTTCGGTGATACCTAGGTGAATGGGCGCGTCAGTGAGGTCCCCAAGCTGCTGATAGGCCGCTGTCGCCATAAACACATCTGAGGCTTTCACGCTGATCTTAAATTCGTGAAAATCGTGATCCTGCAAGATCTTGATATGGTCCATGCCGCTTTCGACCATGGCATCCGGTGTCGGTTCGCCATATTTATCGAGCAGATGTTTCTCCAAAGACCCGGCGTTTACGCCAATCCGGATGGAACAATTGTGATCTCGCGCGGCCTGAATGACCTCTTTCACCCGATCAGCCTTGCCGATGTTGCCCGGATTGATCCGAAGACACGCTGCTCCAGCCTCAGCGGCTTCGATCCCGCGTTTGTAATGAAAGTGAATATCCGCAACGATCGGCACCGGGCTTTCACGTACGATTTCTTTCAGCGCGACGGCGCTGTCTTGGTCCGGCACTGAAACGCGAACGATATCGGCACCGGCTTCGGCGGCGGCTACAACCTGACCAATCGTGCCTTTGATGTCGGTTGTGACCGTGTTGGTCATGGTCTGCACACTAATCGGTGCATCGCCGCCAACCGGGACTGAACCCACCATGATCTGGCGCGACTTTCTGCGATAGATATTGCGCCAGGGACGGATGTGATTGAGGCTCATGGTTGCGATCCCGCTAACAAAACTCTTGTCTGGGATATAAGCCGAATGTGCGCTGGGTTCCAGCGCGACAAACCGACGTTATGCAAACTTAGCTATTGATTACCGAAGTTCGGCGACAGCCCGGGCCAAGGTTTGGTTCTTCGACAGATCCGCGACCGCCAGGGTCTGGGCAAGATTTGTTGCAGACAGGGCCATGTTATCTTTGACCGCCCCATTGGCCCCATAGGGACCATAGGTCTGACCATTAACCGCAAAGAACACCGCGCCCGCGTCTCCGGTACGAATGGTCGGAGGCTGATCGGTTTGCGGCAATTTATAGGTGTCACCCGGCTGCATGATCGCTTCGTGAATTCGAGAGCCCGATGGCGATTTCACCCGCACCCAGACTTCACGTGTGGCCACAATTGTGATCCCTGGTACCGGATCGGCAACAACCTGAGGAACGGTTGGAGCAGCCACACCAGCGACAACAGTAGATCCATCGCCAAGCTGGGCTTTCACCGCTAGCTCAGCCATGACAACCATCAGGTCTTCATCTGCTCCGGGAGACGCCTGTGAAAAGGCGCTTGTGATATCAGTAGAGGCCAAGGAGACATCCGAAGATTGCCCCGATGCGCCAGCCGGACCATAGGTCGTGCCGTTCACTGCAAAATAAAGCGCCCCGGATTCACCCGCGCGCAGGTTTGCCGCCCCGGCGGATTTAGGAACTTCGAAAGTGTCACCTGCATTCAGAATACCGCTGTGAAGTGTCGCACCGCTCTCATCGCGGATCTGAACCCAAGATGGGCGCGCAGCAACAATAGTTACGGTTTCGGATGGCGTTGCGACGCTGGCGCCGGGTGTCCGCGCGAGGCCCTCTGCCAACGCAACAGCTGCAAGGCTGCTGTCTTGCACCTGAGGTAGTCCGCCTCGGGCATTTGCGCCAAAGACGCCAACAGTTGCGGGATCAAGGGTGGAAATCGGCGCATCCCGGGCCACGAGCACAGGCACATCCAGCGCTTCGGGGCGATACAACCGATCAAAAGCTTCGTTGCTAGGAGGGGTGAACACCCCTGCCCCATCAGCAACGTCAATCTGAGTTGTTGCGGCATCCAAGGGATCAAGTTCGCTCAGTACGGCAGGTGTCTGATCCACGGGCGCAACCTGAACGCGTTGCACCTCTTGCAGAACAGACCAACCGCCATACCCCAAACCACTGATCAACGCCAACAACACAAGTGACGACCCAATCGCGCCGGGCTCAATCCGCGAAAGCCAGGATTCACGCGCTGGCGCAAAGGGCAAATTTGGTTGAGCAAGCTGATCGCGCGCTACATGTTTCGTGTCGGCAGAATTTGTCTTGCGAATGGTCGAGGCCTGTTCGGACATGCCATGCGCAACGATAAAACCACTTTCGCGGCAGAAGGCATTAAACGCCTCTTCAGGATCCATCCCAAGATAGCGCGCATAAGACCGCACATATCCGGCGATGAAGCCCGGTGTTTCAAAAGCAGAAGGGTCACAATTTTCGATCGCGGCAATGTAACTTGCCCGGATCCGCAATTCGCGCTGAACATCTAAAAGTGACTTGCCCAACGTGGCCCGTTCGCCACGCATGAGATCACCCAAGTTGACGGTGAAATCATCAAAGCCCTGCGGCGCGTCCACGTCCGCGCTCGGCTTTTCCTCGGATTTACGCCCGATCATGTCGCCTGCCCCGTCTTCCGTCCCTGTTCACTGCCTTCTTGGCTGAAGGCCACGCGACTCGCGCAACCCTCTTATTGATGCCAGATTAACACATGTGAAGAGTTTTTATAGCAGAACTGGGGCTTAGCCGGCGAGCTCGGCACGATTCAGCGCACAGTGGCTCCACAATTCATCCATAGCGTGTACCAGGGCGTCAATTTCACCCGAACCGTGAACCGGCGAAGGTGTAAAGCGCAAACGCTCGGTGCCACGCGGCACTGTCGGGAAATTGATCGGCTGGACATAGATGCCGTGATTCTCGAGCAGCATGTCCGATAGTTTTTTCGTGTGCACCGGGTTTCCGACAATCACAGGCACGATATGTGTTCCGTGATCAATGATGGGAAGTCCCAGACCTTTCAGGCGCATTTTCAAAATTTTCGCCTGCATCTGATGCTGATCGCGAAGATCCTGATCTGTCTTGAGGTGCGCTACAGAGGCCGCAGCCCCAGCCGCAACCGACGGTGGCAACGACGTGGTGAAGATAAAGCCCGGCGCATAAGAACGGACGGCATCACACATCTTGGCCGAGGCGGCGATATAGCCCCCCATCACCCCATAGGCTTTAGCAAGCGTGCCATTGATGATGTCGATCCGATGCGCAAGATTATCGCGTTCGGTCACACCACCCCCACGCGGGCCATACATCCCAACGGCATGAACCTCGTCGATGTAGGTCAAAGCACCAAATTCTTCAGCAAGATCACAGATCTCTTCGATGGGGCCAAAATCGCCATCCATAGAATACACCGATTCAAAAGCAATCAGTTTAGGTGCTTTGGGATCGTCAGCTTCCAGAAGCTCGCGAAGATGCCCGACATCGTTGTGACGGAAGATACGCTTATCGCCGCCATTGCGACGCACACCTTCGATCATCGATGCGTGATTCAAGGCATCTGAATAGATGATCAAGCCGGGGAACAGTTTTGGCAAAGTCGACAGTGTTGCATCATTGGCGATATAGGCCGAAGTGAACAGCAATGAGGCTTCTTTACCGTGCAAATCCGCCAGCTCGGCCTCGAGTTGTTTGTGATAGACAGTGGTGCCTGAAATATTGCGCGTACCACCTGATCCGGCTCCGGTCGCGTCCACAGCGTCGTGCATCGCGTTCAACACGACAGGGTGCTGCCCCATGCCAAGATAGTCGTTGCCGCACCACACCGTAATCGGCGTTTCAGTGCCGTCTGGACGGGTCCATGTGGCATGTGGAAACTGCCCCTGCTTACGCTCGATATCAATAAAGGTCCGGTACCGACCTTCGTCATGAAGGCGGGTCAGGGCTTCGTCGAGTTTCACAGTGTAATCCACCGGGCGTCTCCTTCGAGTCGAGAGAGTGGGCTGGGGGCCCGAGAACACGACACCAGCCGCATTCAATTTCGAGAATAGATACATACCATGCATCTTTTAAACAACGGTCTAAGCTTGGACGAACCGTCGCAGCTTTGATTTGTATCAAGTCTAAACCGCCTTTTCGTTTCAAGACGACAATTTTGCGACGCATATCGGAAACAACGCGGCCCGCTGGACACTGCCCGGCGCTCTGATAGGCTCGCGCCAAATTTCCAACAGGAGCCATAAATGTCGTTGAATGACGTCTTGTCCCGCATTGATTCCGAACTGCCACAGTCGCTTGACCGACTGATGACACTGCTTCGCATTCCGTCCATTTCCACCGATCCAGCCTTCAAAGCCGATTGCGACGCGGCGGCCGATTGGCTTGTGGCCGATCTCAAAAGCATCGGTGTCACAGCAGAAAAGCGCGAAACCCCCGGCCATCCGATGGTTGTGGGTCACATCGAGGGGGACGGACCCCATGTGCTTTTCTACGGTCACTATGATGTGCAGCCTGTTGATCCGCTAGATCTCTGGGACACACCGCCCTTTGAGCCTCAGCTGCAGGATACCGAACATGGTCAGGTGATCCGTGGCCGCGGGTCGTCTGATGACAAAGGCCAGCTGATGACATTTGTCGAAGCCTGCCGGGCCTGGAAAGACATTCATGGCACCCTGCCCTGCCGCATCACCTTTTTCTTTGAGGGCGAAGAAGAATCCGGTTCGCCGTCGCTAATCCCCTTCCTGGAAGCGCACAAAGACGAGCTCAAGGCCGATATCGCTCTGGTCTGTGACACCTCCATGGTCTCGCGTGGCGTCCCCTCGATTGCATCACAGCTGCGCGGCATGCTGAAGGATGAGTTCACCCTGACCGGCCCACGCATTGACCTGCATTCCGGCCATTATGGCGGCCCCGGTCTGAACCCGCTGCGGGAAATGTCGCGCATTGTGGCCTCGTTTTATGACGACGAGACCGGCAAAATCGCCGTCGAGGGCTTTTATGAGGGCGTGCACGATGTGTCCGACGAACAGCTGCGCCAGTGGGAAAACTGCGGCTTTGACGAAGCAGATTATCTAAACTCTGTCGGCTACACCAAAGCGCACGGTGAAAAAGACCGTACCACGCTGGAACAGCAATGGACCCGCCCAACGCTCGAAGTGAACGGCTTGTGGGGCGGATATAACGGTGTTGGGTCCAAAACCGTTCTGCCGTCGAAGGCACATTGTAAAATCACTTGCCGTCTTGTGGGTGACATGGATCCGGACGCATTGCGTGACAAAATCCGCAAACACGTCGAAGATCGCCTTTCAACCGATATCTCGGTGACTTGGGACAACGATCTGGAAGGGTCGCGCGCCTCGGTCATGAACCTTGCACGTCCTGAGTTCGAGGCCGCACGCGGCGCGCTGTCTGATGAATGGGACCGCGAAGCGGTGTTCACCGGTATGGGCGGATCGATCCCGGTTGTTGGGTTCTTCAAATCCATCCTCGAACTTGATTCGATGCTGGTTGGTTTTGCCAATGACGACGACCAAATTCATTCGCCCAACGAGAAGTACGACGTGAAAAGCTTCCACAAAGGCATTCGCAGTTGGGCGCGTATCATGGACGCCATGACACGCTAACCATCTGGGGGCGTTTGAAGGTTTTGAACGCCCCCTTGAACTCGAGACAAGGTGATTTGTTTTCTAAGCAATTCACATGTGCCCGTTTCGGATTTCGTCAGGAATTGCCCTCTAGGGTCCCAATTCATGACAACGAGCCACCGAAAACTAGACCAAACTGACTTCTACCGGCGGAGCCTGCGCGTTGATCCAACGCAACAACGCGGCTGGCGATCTGCCTATCCCGAAGTGGAACCCCGCGCCTTCCGTCTCGCCATTTTTGGTTTTGTCTGGGCCGGTTTCTGTTTGCTTCTTGCCTACAACCGATCTGGCGTTGAAAGCTTTTTGTCAGAGGCCTCTCTCTCACCTTATCGTCAGTTTGTTGCCATTGCGGGCTGCACGGTATTTTTGTCTTATTCAATGGTGAAAATGGGGGCGCATGCGGTTCAAACCCTGATCACACGCGGGCCAAGACGCGGGAACTCAATTGGTCTGGTGATCGGAGCGAGTATAGCCTTTGCCCTCACCTTGGTGCCCCAAGACACCTGGGTCACTCTGGCCGCGCAGATTGATCAGACCGTTCAAACCTATCTTGAGCAGGAAAAAGACGAAATCCAGTCCGCCCTACCAAAGCTTGACGAGATCAACATCACCTTTTTGTCGGCCATCAAACCCTAGGGTCAGAACAACCCGGAAAAACGATCCGGGAGCAAGTACTGCCCGTCATAGTCAGGCCGTTTGAAGTTATAAAAACCGGTATCTCCGCGCGGTGCAAAACTTCGGTGCATACGCCGCCGCACCCAACCAAGATCAAAGCCCTCTTTTAGCTCAAGCCCCTGAAAAGCCTGAAATACTGCGTGATCTTCTCCGCGAGATTCAGGAAACCAGTGGCCGCCAATAGCTGCATCTTTCACATCCACGCCAATGTCTTGTGTGACTTTGTTGCGGGCATTCATCACCTGCACATAGTTTTCAAAATCACAGTATTTGAGGTGAAAGAGAAAAAGACCGTCCGGGGTCAACAACTGGTCAAACTGGGCATAGTGGCCGCCGCGCGCAATTTTGGTGCCCATGCTGATCACGCAGGGTTTTGAATAATGGGGCGCTAGCCGAACATAGCGGCGCGGGCCTAGAATTGTGTCTTCAATAACATCAGCTTCGAGATCGGTGCGATGGATCACTTCCAATCCGACGGGTGTCAGCACGCGGCGGGGTTTGACCTGTTCCAGAAACTCCAACAATGAGCATTCTCTGATCGGATCGACGACCACAAGCTCGTCAACATCGCCCACCACAACGTGTTTGTAATAACTGCGCAGCCCCTGCACAAAATTATTGAGCATCCGCCAGCGTTTCATATCGAAATTTGGATGAGGTTCACCTGGTATCCCGATGATATTGCACCCTTCTGCGAGCTGAGCCACCTCAGCCCCTCGGCCGTGATTCACGATATAGCAGTTCTCGCGGCCAAACATGCCCCCATAATAGCGCAGCCAGGCTTTCAGATAAAATGTATCATCCCGCACCATCGTCAGTGCTGCTGCTGTCTGCATGAAATTGTCCCGCTCGAATTTGAAACGCTTTGTTTCAAGCAGGTTACGTCAGAAATTAACCTATGGGTATAACAAATCTGCGGGTGAAAACCCGGCGCACCGATTGGCGCGCCGGGATCCATGATCATGCCTCGGCGTGAGCCTTGGCCAAAGCCTCGATGGCCGACTGCACATGCGGCAAAGGCGGGCAAGACCGACGGGTTTCCAACGACACATGCAACAGGAACTGGTCGCAAGTCGCCATGAGTTCACCATCAGTTGCGCGTTTCATTTCATGCCAGAGGCGCAGTTTTTTCCCTTCGCCAAGCGTGACTTTGGTTTCCACAATCACATCTTCACCGGCAAGTGTTTCCGCCAGAAACTTGGTTGTGGTCTCCGCAGTGAAATAGCTGTTCCCGGCATCCACATAGGCCCGGTTGGCGCCGACATGTGTCATGAACTCTTCCGAGGCATCGCTAAAGATCTGACCATAGCGTCCCTCATTCATGTGCCGGTTCATATCGGTCCAATCGACCGGGATTTTGCGACGCACGGTGACCAGCGGGACATCATCACCAAGAGGTTTGCGCAATGTGGCGTCGTGATCGAGGATCAGTTTGCCCGCAGCCGCCTCCTGCCCTTTCAGCGCCCGCATCATTGCGACAAGATTGTCATCCCGCAAACGTTCCAGTTCGCGGATCGACATATGACCGGATTGTGCGTCAGACTGGCCTGCGATCAGATCCACCAGTTCGTCATTGAACTCAGGCACATCCATCAACTTGGTCCAGGGCCATTTCAAGGCCGGGCCAAACTGCGCCATGAAATGCTTCATACCCGCTTCGCCTCCGGCAACGCGATAGGTTTCAAACAGCCCCATCTGGGCCCACCGCAAACCAAACCCATAGCGAATAGCATCATCGATTTCTTCGGTTGTGGCGATTCCATCCTTGACCAGCCAGAGCGCCTCACGCCACACCGCCTCGAGAAAACGGTCAGCAATATGCGCATCGATTTCGGCTTTGACGTGCAAGGGATGCATGCCGATCTCGGTCAAAACGGTGCGGGCCCGCTCAATTACCTCTGGATCGCCATTGGGGCCGGGCACCAGTTCGGCCAAGGGCAGAAGATAAACCGGGTTAAACGGATGCGCGACAAGGATCTGACCGGGGCGGCTCGACCCCTCTTGAAGCTCAGAGGGCTTAAAGCCACTGGTGGACGACGCCAACACGCAATCATCTGAGCAATGCGCCTGAAGCTCTTGATATACCTTAAGTTTCAGGTCCAACCGCTCAGGAACACTTTCCTGTACATATTGAGCATCTTCAACAGCCTCGGCAATGGTCGCGTGAAACGACAGCGTGCCGCGTGCCGGAAGTGGCGCTTCATACAGCATTGGCAGCGCACGCTCGGCATTGGCCATCACTTCGCCAATCTTCCGCTCGGCTTCCGGATCCGGGTCAAACACCCGAACATCCCAGCCCATCAAAAGGAACCGCGCGGCCCAGCCGCCGCCGATGACACCCCCTCCGATGATCGCTGCTGTTTTCGTCATATCGTTCTCCCTGTGACGTTCTTATGGGCGCCGGTTGATCCGTCGAAGATCATACCCGTACCAGTCCAAAATCTCTTGCGCCGCGGATGTGCGGTCATTGGTGCGACCAGTCCGATCCATGATCCACACCAGACCTCCATCCAGTGCACCGATCGCGGCGGTTCGATTGCCGCCGTCCATCCAATGCACCCAGACTTCACGCCCGTGCAGATCAAACCGCCCCGGCCCGATTTGGGACAGCGACAGGTTCGTCTGTTCAGTGGACAAAGAATATGCGGAGAATGTCAACTTTCCGGTCCATTTCGGATCAGAACTATGCACAATCCGCCAATCTCCCTTCAATCGGTCAAGTGTCACATCCGCCTGAGATCCAAGCGGATGCCCGGGGTCTCGAAATGATGTACTATTGGACACAGCCTCTGCGCCGCAGCCCGCCAAAAGCAGAGTGAAGATCCCTAAAATTAAAGGCAATTTGCACAGCTGCTGAAAGCAAATTCTTTGAGGATTTCGGGTCAGTTTGGTCAAAGCCAGATTCTTGCCTCCGCATGGGTCCGGTTCTGACGCAATGCTCTGCCACTTTCGACCCATGTTCTTCTGCCAAGGGACGCTGCCATGCCCGATACTGTGACACATCTAAATTCGCTTGCGCGCAGTCATCAGCGCGCAAAACTGTTTTCGCTTTTTGGTCAGAGTAAGGCCCAAAAGCCTTACTCCCGGGAAAAGGTTCTGTCTGAAACAGTCGCCGCCTCTTTGATAGAAACGGCCTGCAACTCATTCAACACGCGGCCGAAATTACCCTTCGTCGCCCGTCTCGTCCTCCGTGCGTCCGCGAAATCCGGTGGCTACCACAAATTTCTCTGACGAATCTGAACGGCTTGCTGGGGGTTTGAAATTCGCAACTTTGTTGAAGCGTTTTTTCAGCAGAGCTTGAAGCGATCCTTCAGCCCCCCCTGCCAGAACCTTCGCGACAAAGGTCCCGCCTTCTTCCAGCACGTCGAAGGCAAAATAGGCGGCCGCTTCGCACAGGGAGATAATCCGCAGGTGATCGGTTTGTTTGTGGCCGGAAGACGCCGCAGCCATATCTGACATCACGACATCTGCATTGCCGCCAAGCCAGGCCTTCACCTTGTCGTCAGCGCCTTCATCTAGGAAATCAAGCTGATGCAGTTCGGCACCCGCGATCGGGTCAATCTCCTGAAGATCCACGCCAAGAACCGTCCCTACACGTTTCCCAGCCCGTTCGCCCAAGGCATTGACGCGTTTTACGGCCACCTGACTCCAGCCACCGGGCGCACAACCAAGATCAACAACGCGCGCACCTGGAACCAGAAAACGGTACTTATCATCTGTTTCCAAAATCTTATAGGCGGCTCTTCCGCGAAGCCCGTCGGCTTTTGCACGTTTGACATAGGGGTCATTGAGCTGCCGCTGCAACCACAGGGTCGAGCTAAGTTTGCGCCCACGGGCGGTTTTAACCTTTACCTTCAGGTCGCGTTGGCCGCGTCCTGAACTGTTTTTACTGGGACCTTTCGCCATGGGTCTCTCTTCTTTTTTGATTTGAGGCGGAGGATCCGCCGAAACATTATAGCGGGCCGTCTTCCAACACGCCATCCGCCGACATCTGCGCATATAGCAGACCTTCACGCAGACCGCGATCCGCTACCGACAGCCGATCAGTGGGCCAAAGCCGAAGCAGCGCCTGCAGGATCGCAGAGCCTGACATAATCAGGGCATGCCGATCCGGCCCAATCCGAGGATCCCGCCGACGCCCGGTCGGACCCATTTCGAGATAGCGCTGAATGACTGTCTCGATCTGGTCAGAGCTCATCCGAAGCCCGTCCACTTTGGTTCGGTCATATCTCCGCAATCCCAGATGCGTGGCGGCCACTGTGGTGACCGTACCACTTGTGCCGACGATCTGAAAACCTTCGCGCGCCTGTTCATCCGCGTAAGGGGCGAAATCTGACAGATGCTCCTCGAAGTACCAACTCATCAAAGCATAGCGTGCTGCATCATCCGCAACATCTGAGAATTGATCGCGCAATGTGGCCACACCTAGCGGCACACTAATCCAATCCACAACTTTTGCGGCTGGAAATGGGCTCTCCGGTGGATGAAATCCGGCGTGTAACCGCATGATTGCACGGGGTCTATCGCGTCTGGGCACTGCACTGATGTCAATCCAAACAAGCTCGGTAGAGCCGCCCCCGATATCAACAACCAGTAGCTGTTCGGTCTTGGTTGAGACCAAAGGTGCGCAGGAAATCACCGCCAGACGCGCTTCTTCCTCGGGCTGAATAATCTCAAGTTTGAGGCCGGTTTCACGCCGCACCTGACGGATGAAGTCACGTGCGTTTTTCGCACGTCGACAAGCTTCGGTTGCGACCAAACGCATCCGAGCTACTTTATGCCGGTCAATCTTTTGACGACAGACATGCAAAGCCGAGATCGTACGCGCCATTGACGTACGACTTAGTCGGCCAGTCTTTTCAAGCCCGTGCCCAAGCTGGACGGACTTAGAAAAGCTATCAACCACATGAAATTGACTGCCCTTTGGCTGGGCAATCAGCATGCGGCAACTGTTCGTGCCCAGATCCAAAGCGGCGTATAACGCATTCGGGTCTGGCCGAGCGGGCGCGGGGCTCTCTACCGGTTTCGGGAACGCGCCCGCAGCCTTGGGACGCTTTGGCGCCATCGTATTGCGCCTTTCCGATTTCAACTTAAGTTCACGATACGCGGGCTATCTGTCCCGCGCAAGCAACTCGATACTGTCGAAGCCGTGGATTTTTCACGAAGCGCAACAGAGGGGGAAATCTCATCTGAGCCGCATAGTCAGAAATGTTGGTGCGCTCGAGTTCAATAAAAGCTCACAGGACAGCCTCGACATGAATTACAGGTCAAGTAAGTGTGAAACTTGATGAGCGAAATTCATATTCTTTCTGAAAACTTAGCCGATCCGAAGCGGTTGGAGAAATCTTCCGACATGTCTACCCTGTCGCTCACGGTATGGCACAAGTCGAAAATCGACTGCGTCCCCTGCTGTCTCGTCGTTAAAGATTGCGAAAACCAGACAAGGAATCACCGCATGCCCGACGTCACCATCGTTTATTGGCGCGACATCCCAGCCCAGGTCATCGTGGGCAAAGGTCGTCGTGGTGCCAAAGTTCAGCTGCCTGAACGGTTCGAACAAGCGATTGACCGCGCTGCGATGAAATCCGGTGCAGCCGAGACCGACGACTACCTGGCCGAATGGCGCAAAGAGGTGATCGGCTCGGTCGAAGGTGACCCAAATGAGGTCGCAAAATCCGAAGCTGAACGTCTGGATGCGGAATACGATCAAGATCGTATCAAAGTGCTGATTGCAAACGATGGACGGGCCTAAGGGCCCAATGAGACTTAGGGAGGCCATCATGGCATTGCTCAACTTTCGCAAACGCGAAGAGAAGACCGGCGCAGGGAACGCCGAGCTCGAGGCCTTTCTGAAAGGCTATTCGATCGAAGTGATGCCGCGCACCGCGGCCAAGGTCGACGATTTCCGTGACCTTTTGCCTGCTGGCACCCGTGTGTATATTGCACACATCGAAGGCACCCCGATCGAGGATATGGTCGCGACCGCCAAACGCATCAAAGAAGAAGGCTTTGATGTGATGCCGCATTTCCCGGCACGTATCATCAAAGACAAAGCCACTCTGGCCGATTGGATTGCCCAGTATCAGGGTGAAGCTGACGTCAAGCAGGGCTTAATCCTAGCGGGTGGCGTGGCCAAACCGCATGGTGATTTTGATAGCTCGATGCAGCTTTTGGAAACCGGTCTGTTCGATCAGGCGGGCTTTACCAACCTGAATGTGGCCGGTCACCCCGAGCCCAACCTCGACATCGACCCTGAAGGGGGCCGTGCCAACACCTACGCAGCGCTGGATTGGAAACAGGAGTTTTCCAAGCGCACCGATGCCGAAATGGCGCTGGCAACCCAATTCTGCTTTGAAGCCCAGCCCGTCATCGAATGGGTCAACGAAATGCAAGAGCGCGGCCTGAACATTCCGGTGCACATCGGCATCGCCGGTCCTGCCAAACTGCAGACCATGATCAAGTTCGCCATCGCTTGCGGTGTTGGCCCCTCGCTGAAAGTGCTTCAGAAACGGGCCAAGGACGTCACCAAACTTCTGCTGCCCCACGAGCCAACCGAGATCCTGACAGATCTGGCGGCGCACAAAGCGGCAAACCCGGATTTCAACATCACCCAAGTGCATTTCTTCCCGCTGGGCGGGATCAAAACCAATGCCAACTGGGCCATCGACAATGGCGGCGAAACTACTGCGCCTGTCAACGCCAACTAAGGACGAGCAATGACCCGTACCATCATTGAATCAAAAACAAAAACCACCATCATGGGGTTTGACCAGCCGTTCACCGTTATCGGTGAGCGCATCAACCCCACCGGGCGCAAAATCCTGAATGCTGAGCTTGAAGCAGGCGATTTCAGCCGTGTAGAAGCCGACGCTCTGGCGCAGGTTGCCGCCGGCGCAACCGTTCTCGACATCAATTCGGGCGCTGTCTTCTCCAACAAGATGGCAGAAGACCCCCGCTATGCGGACAACAACTTTGTTGAGCCCGATTTGATGCGCGAGCTGGTGAAACGTGTTCAGGCCGTCACCGATTGCCCGCTGTGTATTGACAGCTCGGTTCCCGGCGCTCTTGAAGCGGGCCTCGCAGCTGCCGAAGGTCGTCCACTGCTGAACTCGGTCACCGGCGAAGAAGAGCGTCTGGAAATGGTTCTGCCGCTGGTGAAAAAGTACAACGTCCCGGTTGTTGCCATCTCGAACGACGACACCGGCATCTCAGAAGATCCCGAAGTGCGTTTTGCAGTTGCGAAAAAGATCGTTGAGCGCGCCGCAGACTTTGGCATCCCAGCCCATGACATCGTGGTTGATCCGCTGGTTATGCCAATCGGTGCCATGGGCACCGCCGGTCTGCAGGTGTTCGAACTGAACCGCCGTCTGCGCAACGAACTGGGCGTGAACACCACCTGTGGTGCGTCGAACATCTCGTTTGGTCTGCCCAACCGTCACGGCATCAACAACGCCTTCTTGCCGATGGCTATGGCGACCGGTATGACCTCGGCGATCATGAACCCTGTTGCCCTGCCCGTTGGTCCAAAGAAACTGGCCGAGAAAAAGGCCGAAGTCGAAGCCGCTGGTATCGTTCTGCCCGCCGATATGGACGACGAAGCCTTCTGCAAAATGTTTGGCCTTGGCTCGACCAAAGCGCGTCCGGGCAAGGAAATGGAGGCCATCCGCGCCGCCAACTTCCTGACCAACAACGACGACGGCGGTGCAGCTTGGATTGCCTTTAACAAGTCGCCCGACGACGCAGCCGGTGGTCGTGGTGGCCGTCGTCGCCGTCGCGGCTAAATCGCAGTAAGATCGATACAGAAAGGCGGGGAATTCCCCGCCTTTTTTGTTGCCCAGAACTTAACGACACCGGCGCCGACACAAGTTTTCGCACGGAATGCCATCATTGTCGCCGTCGCGGATTTTCTGCCCGCATTGGATCAATTTGTAACAGGCTTCATCGCAAGACCTGAGGCGTTTACAGCTTACATTTCGGCAGTCATAGCTCTGCGCCACCCGAAAGGCATCAATCCGTTCACGCGGAGTTTTATCGTTCGTTTCAGCCCAAGCGGCCGACGCCATCAAAATGAGAGCCGGGAAAAGCAATCGTTTCATCTAAATGTCCGTTTATTGAGTAATAACGGACATTTAGATCTGTCTTTTCGTTTCTGCAACGTGAATTATTTACGCTTCTTCACGGTTCCGGCCGCTTCTGCAAGATCACGTGCAATGGCAAAGGCCCCGGTGATCTTGTCTTTGTCCGACTTCCAATCACGGCGAACGATGATCTTGTTGTCTTTGATCTTCGCCAGATCACCCTGCGCTTTCATGAACTCGACAAGCCCCTCGGGGCGAGCGAACTTGTCATTGTGGAACTGGATGGTTGCCCCCTTGGGCCCACCATCCAATTTCGCAATTCCGGCCTTTTTACACATAGCTTTGATCCGCACGACCAACATCAGAGTGTTAACCTCACGCGGCAGTTTTCCAAACCGGTCAATCAGTTCTGCGGCAAAGCCTTCAAGTTCGACCTTTTTGGTCAGCGACGACAGGCGGCGATAGAGCCCAAGACGCACATCCAGATCGGGCACATAGTCTTCGGGGATCAGAACCGGTACGCCAAGATTGATCTGCGGTGCCCATTGTCCATCATCATCCACAAGCCCCTCGGCCTCACCGGATTTGATCTTGGCAATCGCCTCTTCCAGCATCGACTGGTATAGCTCATAGCCCACATCGCGCATCTGGCCCGACTGTTCTTCGCCCAGCAAATTGCCTGCCCCGCGAATATCAAGGTCCTGACTGGCAAGGCTAAAACCCGCTCCAAGCGTGTCGATCGACCCTAGCACCCGAAGGCGTTTCTCGGCAGTGGTCGTCAGTTTGGTACGCGGCTTGGTGGTCAGATAGCAATACGCCCGTGTCTTTGAACGCCCGACCCGGCCACGGATCTGATAGAGCTGGCTCAGACCAAACATATCTGAGCGATGCACAACCATGGTGTTGGCCGTAGGAATATCCAACCCGCTTTCGACAATGGTTGTCGCAAGAAGCACATCATACTTGCCGTCATAAAAGGCATTCATGCGCTCATCCAGATCACCCGCCGCCAGTTGGCCATGTGCCACGACATAGGTCAGCTCGGGCAATTGCTCTTTCAGGAACTCTTCGATCTCAGGCAGGTCGCTGACACGCGGCACCACATAGAAACTTTGTCCGCCGCGATAATGTTCGCGCAGCAGTGCTTCTCGGATCGTAACCGCATCAAATTCGGACACATAGGTGCGGATCGCCAGACGGTCGACCGGCGGCGTGCCAATCACCGACAGATCGCGCACCCCAGTCAGCGACAACTGAAGGGTCCGCGGGATCGGCGTCGCTGTCAGGGTCAGCACGTGAATATCCGAGCGCATCTGTTTCAGTCGCTCTTTGTGCTGCACTCCGAAATGCTGTTCTTCGTCGATGATCAACAGGCCAAGGCGATCAAAGCGAATGTTCTTGGCCAAAAGCGCATGGGTGCCTACAGCGATATCGACGGTTCCTTTGGAAATCCCTTCTCGCGTGGCAGTGGCATTTTTTGAGGTTACAAAACGCGATAGCGGACGCACCTCAAGCGGGAACCCCCGGAACCGTTCGGCGAAGGATTTGTAATGCTGACGAGCCAAAAGCGTGGTCGGCGCAATCACAGCCACCTGCACACCCGACATGGCAGCGACAAACGCCGCCCGCATGGCCACCTCGGTTTTGCCAAACCCAACATCACCACAGATCAGACGATCCATGGGCTGGCCCGAGTGGATGTCATCCATAACATCGCCAATTGCGCGCAGCTGATCGTCGGTTTCCTGATAGGGGAACCGCGCCGCAAAGCTTTCATAGGCGCCAGCTGGCGAATCCATTACAGGCGCCTTGCGCAAGGCCCGTTCGGCGGCAATGCGGATCAGTTTGTCCGCCATTTCACGGATGCGCTCTTTCAGCTTGGCCTTCTTCGCCTGCCAGGCCCCGCCGCCCAAACGATCCAGCAAACCCTCGTCATGGCCGTAACGGCTGAGCAGTTCAATGTTTTCCACCGGTAGATAAAGCTTTGACGCCTCGGCATATTCCAGCACGAGACATTCATGCGCGGCCCCTGCGGCGGTCACAACTTCCATGCCCAGATACCGGCCAATGCCGTGATCCACATGCACCACCAGATTGCCCGGTGTCAGGCTCTGGGTCTCGGTCAGAAAGTTCTCGGCTTTGCGCCGTTTGCGCGGTTGGCGGATCAAACGATCCCCCAACACATCCTGTTCGGAAATAACGGTTAGTTTGCGATCGCCCCAGGGCGCTACAAACCCCGCATCCAAGGCCCAGACCGCCAGATACAGCCCGTGTTTGTCGATCCGCGTCGCGTGCGTCACCGGGATCGCTTCGGCCAGCCCCTCGTCTTCGATCAAGCCGGTTAGACGTTCACGGGCACCTTCCGAATAAGAGGCAATCAAAACAGGACCATCCGCCAGCCGTGCCTTGACGTGATCCGCCAAAGCCCCAAACAGGCTTACATTTTCCTGCTGCCGCTCGGGCGAGAAATTGCGACCGATGCGACCACCGGCATCCACCACGCCTGGGCCAGAGGCCTGCGGCAATGGATGAAACTGAATCGCACGACGCGCGCCAAGCGATGTCTCCCACGCGGCATCATCGAGATAGAGCAACCCCGGAGCTACCGGTTTATAGACGCTGCCCATGGTCTTTTTCTGGCTCAGCGCATGTTTGCGCGTTTCATACTGATCCTCGATGCTCTCCCAACGCGCAAGCCGCGCCGGAGTGAGCTGATCATCCATCAAAACTGGCGCTTGAGGGAGATAATCAAAAAGCGTCTCAAGGGTTTCATGGAAAAAAGGCAACCAATGCTCAACACCTTGATGTTTGCGCCCGGCGCTAACCGCTTCATACAGAGGATCATCAGTACCTGCCGCACCAAACTCGATACGATAGTTTTGCCGGAACCGCAGAATTGATGGTTCATCGAGAATGACCTCGGAAACCGGAGCCAGCTCAACAAGATCAAGCTTTTCGGTCGTGCGCTGTGTGGCTGGATCAAAATGGCGCGCGCCGTCAAGAATATCCCCAAAGAAATCAAGCCGAACAGGTCCGCTGTGCCGAGGGGGGAAGATGTCGATGATACCGCCCCGAATGGCATAATCACCTGGCTCCATCACGGTCGGCGATTGCGTAAACCCCATACGCACAAGGAAATTGCGCAGATCTTTCTCATCCACTCGATCGCCGACCTGCGCAGTAAAGGCGGCCTCGCGTAAAATGGATCGGGCGGGAACACGCTGCATCGCCGCAGACAATGTGGTGAGCAGAATGAATTGCTTGGGCATGCCATGCACAAGGCCCGCCAAGGTGGCCATCCGCATGGCCGAAATTTCGGCATTTGGGGAAACACGGTCAAAGGGTAGGCAATCCCAGCCTGGGAAAACCACAACAGGCATATCCGGAGCGATGAAAGAAAGCGCATCTCGCATCGCAGCGAGGCGCTTGTCATCACGCGCTACATGGATCACGGGGCCCTTGGCCCGCGTTACTTCATTCAGCACAAGCTGTGCGTCAAACCCCTCCGGCGCGCCGCCGGTGATCAAAATTTGTCCTGCCATAGGCGTGACATGGCCCTACCACGCGGCAAGGTCAAGCTTGCTTGGGGGCTTAGCCGATGATTTGCGCGGAGAGGTTCTGATACATGCCCCAAATCGCGGTCACAAAGATCGATGCCATACCTATAAACTGGGTTGCGAGACGATGCAGACGCATCCGGCGCCACAGGGCTTCCCCCTGCCCTTCACCGCCCTGAACTTTGCGCGCGGTGTAGATGCTCAGCAACCCAATGCCGGTCATCGGAAAAGCTAGCAAAAACACCGCCTGAGCCAGTTCGACGTCATATATGAAGCCAAGCATGGCAAGCGTTGTCAAAATCGCCGACATGATCGCGGCCATCCAGAGTCCGGCTTCATCGACAATAAACAGGATGCGATTGGAATTGATCCGAACAAGGTCTTCCAGATCCTGCTCAGCCTGACCGCCCTTTTGCCGGGCGCGGGTGAGCATATCAAAGGGCACACCAATCACCCAGTGACTGATCGAGGACCAGACCACAGCCAGCACAATCCAGAACCAGAGATTGGAAAACGACCGCAAATCAATAACGTCAGTGAGAGTTTCGTAAACGTTCAATTGAAGCTCTTTCCAGCATAGCCCGTCGCCCTGCGACGGTGTGGGGGTCTTGTTCGATCCGTCATTCCATGCCACCCAGAGCAGGAATTGACAAGGACCACGCCATGAAACCGACCACAGCTCCCTTTCCCGCCACCCGTTTGCGTCGTTTGCGCCGCACTGCAGGTCTGCGTGATCTGGTGCATGAGAACACAGTGACACCCGCTGATTTTATCTGGCCGGTGTTCGTGCGCGATGGTGAAGGCGTTAAAGAGCCCATTCCGTCGATGCCGGGTGTTTTTCGTCTCTCGGTTGATCTTGTGGTTGAGGCCGCCCGCGAAGCCCATGCTTTGGGCATTCCGGTGATTTGTCTGTTTCCCTATACAGATCCAGCTCTAAAAACTGAGGACTGCGCCGAGGCCTGGAACCCGGAGAACCTCTCGAACCGGGCCACTCGGGCTATCAAAGACGCTGTGCCAGACATCGCCGTGATGACCGATGTTGCGCTGGATCCTTACAATATCAACGGCCACGACGGCTTTGTCGAAGATGGCTATGTCGTCAACGACCGCACGGTTGAAGCGCTTGTCAAACAGGCCCTGTCGCAGGCAGCCGCAGGTGCGAATATCATCGGGCCTTCGGATATGATGGACGGTCGGATCGGTGCCTTGCGCTACGCTCTGGAAGCCGAGCGCCATCACAATGTCGCGCTGCTGAGCTATTCGGCAAAGTACGCCAGCGGCTTTTATGGCCCATTCCGCGACGCCGTTGGCGCGTCCGGTGCTTTGAAGGGCGACAAGAAAACCTATCAGATGAACGCAGGCAATTCGGACGAGGCCATGCGCCTGATCGAGCGGGATCTTCAGGAAGGTGCCGATATGATCATGGTCAAGCCCGGCATGCCCTACCTCGACATCTGCAAACGCGCCAAAGACATGTTCGGCGTTCCGACCTTTGCCTATCAGGTGTCAGGCGAATACGCGATGTTGATGGGCGCGGCCGAGCGCGGTTGGATGGATGGCGAAAAGATCATGATGGAGAGTCTGCTGTCGTTCAAACGCGCTGGCTGTGATGGCATCTTGACCTATTTTGCAACAGCGGCCGCCCGCTTGCTCAACGGCTGACCCGGCAAGCTTTTGCGCAAATACGGGCAGAGGCGTGACAAAACGCCTATGCTCACCTATACCCAACGCCAACCGGCGAAACAGCCGGACAGAGGCATCCTAGAGATTTTGCGGAAAGAGCAGACCATGAATATCAACAGACGCAATCTTGCCCTTGGTTTGGGTGCAACCGGTTTGGTTGCTTCTTGTAGCAACGGCGTAGGCGGCGGCGGCGGCGCAACCATTGATGCACGCGTCGATTCAACCCTGAACCAGATGTACGCGCAGTATCCCGGCACCCGCGGTTTGGCCAACAAAGCCGCAGGCATGTTGGTGATGCCGGTTGTAACTGAGGCCGGCTTTGGCTTTGGCGGCGGCTATGGTCGCGGCGCATTGCGCGTGGGCTCCGCTACAGTCGATTACTACTCGCTGATCAAAGCGAGCGGTGGCCTTCAGATCGGCGCCCAACAGTATGCGCACGTCCTGTTCTTCATGACCCAATCCGCCCTGACCAACTTCCGCGCCTCGCCGGGCTTTGCCGCCGGCGCCGCTGCTGAGATCACCGTCCCAACAGGCGGCGAAAGCCTCGCAGCAGAAACCACAACCTCGCTGGCTCCGATCATTGCCGTGATCTTTGGCCAGTCGGGTTTGCTGGCTGGCGCAACACTGGAAGGCGTGAAGTACTCGCGCATCATTCCCTAAGAGCGACACGCACAAAACTTGAACGCGTCACGCCTCCTGTTTGTCAGGGGGCGTTTTGTTTAGTGGTAGGTGAACTCCCCCACCACATTGCGCCATTCGCCGGGGCTGATCATCTTCCGGTGGGTGAACCGCACCGAATGTAGCGGCCCCTCAATGTCGCGCTGCCAAAACTCGATGAATTTGAACAGTCGATCGTGGTCTGGGGCCAGATCATACTCCTGCCAAATGAAGCTATTGAGGACATGGGGATAGTCCGGCATGTGGTAAAACATCTCGGCCGTAGTGAGCCCATATCCTTTCAACATCAGTTCAGTTTCATATTCCTGCATGTTTGCCTCCTGTTTTAGGTGGACAATCACTGTGCCTGAGCAATTCTTACTTTTCAATAAATTCAATATGTTAGCAGAATACCGAGGTGGCTGCCAAAGGTAATGTTAGCGAAGCATTGCACCCTACATCCTGTCTCTGTTATAAAACTTTCAACAAGATATGCCGGACCTAACGACAGGCTTCTCACGTGAGCGATACGCCAGAAACTCCTGATATTTCAGAAGAAAAAACGCCCCAGTATAGCGGACCCTCGATCACGATCGAGCAGGAGATGAAAAACAGCTATCTCGATTACGCCATGAGCGTGATCGTGAGCCGTGCCATCCCCGATGTCCGTGACGGGCTAAAACCAGTTCATCGCCGCATTCTCTATGCGATGCATGACGGCGGCTATACTCCGGATAAATCGTATCGCAAATCCGCGAAACCAGTTGGCGAAGTCATGGGTAACTATCACCCCCATGGCGACGGTGCGATCTATGATGCGCTTGTGCGTATGGCGCAGGACTTCTCGATGTCACTGCCCCTGATCGACGGTCAAGGCAACTTTGGTTCTATGGACGGCGATAGCCCGGCGGCGATGCGCTATACCGAGGCCCGCCTTGCGAAGCCTGCGCTTGGCCTGCTGACTGACATCGACAAAGAAACCGTTGATTTCCAAGACAACTATGATGGCAAAGAGCGCGAACCTACGGTTCTGCCCGCCCGCTATCCCAATGTTTTGGTCAATGGTGCAGAAGGCATTGCGGTTGGCATGGCCACCCGCATTCCGCCGCACAATCTTGGGGAAGTGATCGACGCCACACTTGCGCTGATCGACAACCCGGATCTGAGCAGCGAACAGTTGATCGACTACATCCCTGCCCCTGACTTTCCGACCGGAGGTCTGATCCTGGGCCGGGCAGGTGCGCGCAAAGCCTATACCGAGGGTCGAGGCAGCGTCATCATCCGTTCTAAGACGCGTGTCGAAGAGATCCGCAAAGATCGCTACGCCATCATCGTGGAAGAGATCCCCTATCAGGTGAACAAGGCAACGATGATCGAACGGATCGCCGAGGCCGCGCGTGAAAAGCGAATCGAAGGTATTGCCCACGTTCAGGATGAATCTGATCGCGATGGTGTGCGCGTGGTGGTCGAGCTCAAGCGCGATGCCACAGCCGAGGTCGTGCTGAACCAGTTGTTCCGCTACACTCCAATGCAGACATCCTTTGCCTGCAACATGCTGGCGCTGAACGGTGGTCGCCCCGAACAGCTCACGCTGCGCGCCTTCCTGACCGCCTTCCTGGATTTCCGCGAAGATGTTATCGCCCGGCGCACGGCCTATCTTCTGCGCAAAGCGCGTGAGCGGAGCCATATTTTGTGTGGTCTGGCTGTTGCGGTCTCAAACGTTGACGAAGTGGTCGCCACAATCCGTGCCTCGGCGGATGCCGCGGAAGCACGCGAAAAGCTAATGAACCGTCGTTGGCCCGCGCATGATATTCTGCCCTATATCAAGCTGATCGACGATCCGACCCACACGGCCAACGAAGACGGCACCTATAACCTGTCCGAAACACAGGCCCGCGCCATTCTTGAGCTGCGCCTGCAGCGTCTGACACAGATCGGTGTGAAAGAAGTCACTGACGAGCTGGAAGATCTTGCCACCAAGATCAAAGATTATCTCGACATCCTGTCGTCGCGTGAACGCATCATGACCATCGTCGGCGACGAAATGCGCCAGATGCGCGATGACCACGCCGTGGAACGCCGCACCCAAATTATTGATTGGGCCGGCGACATGGACGACGAGGATCTGATCGAACGTGAGGATATGGTTGTTACCATCACTTCTGGTGGCTACATCAAACGTACTGCCCTTGCCGATTTCCGCGCCCAGAAACGCGGCGGCAAAGGTCTGTCGGGGATGTCGACCAAAGACGACGATGTGGTCACCACCCTGTTTGTTGCCAACACCCACACCCAGCTGTTGTTCTTCACGACCGATGGCATGGCCTACAAGCTGAAAACATGGCGCCTGCCGCTCGGCGGTCGCACCGCCAAAGGCAAGGCTATCGTCAACATCCTCCCGATCCCATCAGGCGTGTCGATCGCCGCAACCATGCCGGTTGATCGCCCTGATGATGAGTGGGATGATCTTCAGATCGTCTTTGCGACATCGAAAGGCTCGGTGCGCCGCAACCGTCTCAGCGATTTCACCAATGTGAAGTCGAACGGCAAAATCGCGATGAAGTTTGAGGGCGAAGATGAAGGCACCCGCCTAATCAATGCCCGCATCTGTGACGAGAACGATGATGTGATGCTGGTCACCTCTGGTGGCCGTGCGATCCGGTTCCCAGTGACTGATGTGCGCGTGTTCAACTCTCGTTCATCAACAGGTGTTCGCGGCATACGTCTGAACAGCGATGGCGACGAAGTTGTGTCCATGTCAGTGGTCAAACACTTCGAAGCCGACCCGGCTGAACGCAATGGATTCCTGAAACGGTTCCGCGCCGAACTCGGCAGCGATGTCTCTGACGCAGATTCGAATGATGAAGCAGATGAAACAGCCGAAGAAGGCACCCTGTCCGAGGCCCGCTATCAGGAGATGCTTGAGGCAAATGAACTTGTCCTAACCGTCACCAAAGGCGGCATCGGCAAACTGACCTCGTCGCATGATTATCGTATTTCGGGCCGTGGTGGTCAGGGTGTAACGGCTATGGAGAAATCCATGCGTGGTGGCCCATTGATCGCCAACTTCCCGGTTTCGCTTGCCGATCAGATCATGCTGGCAACTTCGACCGGCCAGTCGATCCGGGTCCCTGTTGAAGGGATCTCCTTCCGCTCACGTGGCGCAGGTGGTGTTAAAGTCTTCAACACCGGCAAAGGCGAAGAGGTTGTCTCGGTCGCTTGGATTGCGGATCAAAGTGACGAAGACGAGGCTGAGACAGCTGTCGAAACCGAGGGTGGTGAGGGTTAAGCGCTCTTCAACTCAAATATGCCATGAGTAGCGGGCCAAGGGAGGCCCGCTATGAATTTATATACTTGCTCTATTGATCTAAAGAACGACGCCAAGGCGATTTCATTCGCCCATGCCGTCGAACAGTGGATGGACCACCTGATGACCAAAGGTGTGATCCACAACTGGCATCTGTTCCGCCGTAAGCTTAACCTCGCCTCAGACAGCCACCGGGATTTCCTGCTGCATATTCAGGTGGAACATCTGGCCCAGCTGGATCAGGCCTTTCGCATGTTGGGCGAACAGGATGACCATATCGAAACCCTATATCGCGCGGTGCATGAGCAAATCCTGCAGGCGGATTTTGGCCTTTATCGCCCCTTCCCCGACCCGGAACGCGCCGAGCGCATGGCGCTCTTGTAAACCGGCGTACATCCAGAACCCCGTGGGCCCAACACAGCCAAGGGCTTCTTCTTTTTGAAAATACTCTGGGGTGAATGCGCAGCAGAGGGGCAAAGCCCCTCATGCCGCTAACCGGATCACAGCCCGTAGAGATCGCCAAATTTGGCTTCAAGATAATCCAGCAAAGGCGCCTCACTGGGCGCTTTGCCCGTGGCCTTCTCGATCACCTCGCGTGGCTGATATAGCCCACCGTGCTGCTGTAGGTTTTCTTTCAACCAGGTGGTCGCCGCTTGGGTGTTCCCCTCGGCAAGCTGAGCATCGAGATCAGGAACAGCGCTGCGCAGCGCCTCATGCAGACAACCCGCATAGACATTGCCAAGGCTATAGGTCGGGAAATAACCGAAGTAGCCCGCCGACCAATGCACATCCTGCAACACACCGTTTGACGCCTTGTCGACCGCAAAGCCAAAATCGGCCTTAAAGCGGTCGTTCCATGCGGTCTCCAGATCATCGATCGGCAGATCTCCTGAGATCAGCGCGCGTTCGAGATCAAAGCGCAACAAGACATGCAGATTATACTGCACCTCATCCGCCTCGGTGCGGATATAGCCGTTTTTGATGCTGTTGACTGCGCCATAGAAGGTCTCTTCATCAGCAATGCCAAAATCACCAAATTCGTCGCGCATCTGTTTGAACAACCACCCCGTATAGGCGCGTGACCGGCCGAGCTGGTTTTCATAAATCCGGCTTTGGCTCTCATGTACCCCCATCGACACGCCACAGCCCAGCGGAGTCAGGCGATAGGCCTGATCGATGTTCTGCTCGTAACAGGCGTGCCCCACCTCATGAATCGTCGAATAAAAGCAATTGAACGGGTCAAGCTCGGCGGTGCGGGTGGTGATACGCACATCATTGCCGCTGCCCGAGCTAAACGGGTGAACCGCTTTGTCCAGCCGTCCGCGCGTCAGATCATAGCCAAAGCTTTCCGCCAGCTTGATGGCCAGTTTCATCTGACCCGCCTCAGGGAAGCTTGTGGTCAAATGGGCTTTTTCAGGCTGGCCCAAAACCGCTTCGCGCAGGGCAACAAGACGCGGGCGCAGCGCGCCGAACATCGCCTCAAGATCCGCGGCTTTGGCCCCTGTTTCATAACCATCCAACAACGCATCATAGGTGTCGCCCCCATCGGCGAGCGCCTGACCTTCTTCCTGACGCAGAGCGACAATCTCTTTCAACGCCGGAGCAAAGGCTTTGAAATTGTCGTCTGCGCGGGCCTCTGCCCAGATCAGATGCGCGCGGCTGACGGTGCGTGCGATCTCTGTGACCAGACGCTCTGGCACTTTGGTCGACCGGTCATAGCCATGACGGATGTGGCGCAGCTGCGCGGCCTCAGCCTCAGTCAGCGTTTTTTCGTCAATCGCCGCCAACCATTCGCCAAGACGCGGATCGGTGCGCCGCTGGTGCAGGATCGATTCCACGGCGCCAAATTCGTCACTGCGCTGCTCGGCAGCGCCGCGTGGCATCATGGTTTCCTGATCCCAGCTCAGACGTCCGGCAATCTGCCCCAGCGCTTCGGTGTCACGCTGAAAGCTCATCAGATCGGAAAATGCAGTCATCAAACGGTTCCTCGGATAGATTGTGCAATGGGATAGCGCGCTGCAAATCGGGCGCGCAAAATCAGCGCCCAAAGGATCACGGCCCCCAGTTGGTGAAGGATCGCCACATTCCATGGCGCAAGATAAAGAACGGTCACAATGCCCAGCACCATCTGAACAACCAGCATGGCGAAGAGCGCATTAAATCGAAACTGCGTATCTGTTGACGGAGATTTGCGCGCCCGACGCCAGACCACGATCCCGAAGATCATAAGCAGATAGCCACAGACACGGTGCATGAACTGCACCAACCCAGCATTTTCAAAGAAGTTGCGCCAGATCGGCTCCAGATCAAAGGGAAACGGCGGCAGAATGTTCCCTGCCATCAAAGGCCAGTCGTTGTAGCTCCGACCTGCATCAATCCCAGCAACCAATGCCCCTAGCAGGATCTGCAGAAACGCCAGGTGCAACAGACCCGTCGACATTGAAAACAGATTTGGCTCGGCGCTGCGGCGGGCTTGCATGAGCTCGCGCTCTTCGCGGCCTAGCGCATAGATATACCACGCAATAAAGCCCAGAATGACAAAGGCCAGACCAAGATGGGTCGCCAGACGGTACGAGGCGACATCTGTCATTTCGCCCACAAGCCCAGAGGACACCATCCACCAGCCAACGGCCCCCTGTGCCCCGCCGAGTGCTCCGAGCATGACAAGACGTCCGGTCCAGCCGGTGGGAATGCGTTTGGTCAATAGGAAGAAGACAAAGCCCAGGGCCCAGACCAGACCGATCACGCGGCCAAGCTGACGATGGCCCCATTCCCACCAGTAGATGAACTGGAACTCGGTCAGGCTCATTCCCTTGTTCTCAAGCTGATACTCAGGGATCGCGCGGTATTTCTCGAACTCGCTTTCCCAGGCTTCAGTCGTCAACGGAGGCATTGCCCCTGTGACAGGACGCCATTCGGTGATCGACAGGCCTGAGTCGGTCAATCGGGTCAGTCCACCGACCACAATCATGACCACAACCATGGCAAACAACACCATCAACCAGGCACGAATGCCTTTGCGCGCATGGCCTTTGCCTGTGTCAATCATGCCGCCCTGCGGCTGAACGGGCTTCGGGACGTCGCCCGATACCTCTTCGAATAGCTTGCGTTTTTCCGCCATGGCTCTCTCCATTTGCGCGCGACACTATGCGCAGATATCCGGGGCTTCAAGCACCCGAAATGCCGCGTTGTGAGGTAAGGAAAACCTCAGTCAGGCTTTCCAGACTTAGGGCAAAGTCCGCAATGGTGTACCTTAGGTGTACAAGTTGACGCACTGCCCTTAGCCAAATGCCTCTGAAAGGACACCAGCCATGAAGACCCTTCTGACCGCCGCCGTTCTTGCCGCTACCGCTCTGACTGCTTCAGCCGCTTCCGCCACATCCGCCTGGATTCAGCACGGTGTTCATCTGAACGCACGCTCTGGCCCCGGCACATATTACGATGTGCTTGGCACCTTTGACCCCTGTACCCGTGTCCATATTGTTGGTCACAAAAATGGGTGGACCAAAGTCTCGTTCAACAACAGCTACTATTGGGTATCCTCGAAATACCTGCGCAACAGCGCGTGTGGCCATAGCTACAAACCAAAGCACAAGCCCCGCTATAACAACTACTGATCCGCACCGTCAGCTTCCTCCCTGTCTGACGATGCTTGGAACGGGCCGAGTGTCACTCGGTCCGTTTCTATGTGGTTCAGGATTTGTCTTTCCAGCGCACCATCTGGCGCATCATGCCATGCATCATCTGAACATCTGCGCGGGTTAGCGGCAGGCGGCTCCACATATTGCGCAGGTTCAGCTTCATTGCTTCGGCTTTGTGTTCCGGGAAAAAGAACCCAGCGTCATCCATGCGGTCTTCGTAATGTTTCGCGAGATGCTCAACCTCTTGCCCATTGGCCCACTCGGTGCCTGCCAGCTCTTCGATGATCTCCGGCGTCTCTTGCGTGGCGCGTTGCCACTCATAGGCACAAAGCAACACACATTGCGCCAGATTGAGCGAGGCATAATCCGGGTTCACGGGAACAGAGATAATAGCATTGGCCTGAGCAATATCAGCGTTTTCCAACCCGGCACGTTCTGGCCCAAACATGACAGACACCCGTTGACCCGATGCGATCCTGTCGCGAGCTTCCTGCATGGCTTTTTCCGGCGTGTAGACCGGCTTGGTCATGTCGCGTGGGCGCGCGGTCGTGGCAAAGACAAAATGCGAGCTCTCGAGTGCTCCTGCGAGATCATCCGTGAGAACCGCCTCATCCAACAACCGCCCTGCACCGCTGGCCATGGCCACGGCACGTTCACTTGGCCAGCCATCACGCGGGGCGACGACCCGCATCCGGTCGAGCCGGAAATTCCACATTGCCCGGGCCGCTGCCCCAATGTTTTCACCCATTTGCGGACGGACCAGCACAAAGGCCGGCTGCGCAGTTCCCGTTGCCATGCTACATCTCCTAAAGATCCGCCCTGCCCTAATGCTTTCCGCGGGTGGGAACAAGCATTCTACACGCAATGAACAGCATGAGGTGGCGTAATGGCGATAGACGAAGGGTTGGCCCAGTTGATGCGCGATGATCTGATTGATCTCGACGGTCTGGAAGAAAAGCGCATGTTTGGCGGGTTGGCGTTTTTGTCGTTTGGACACATGGTCTGTGGCGTCCACAAAGACGGGGCCATGTACCGCGTCGGCAAAGAACACTATCCGGCGGCGCTTGATATTCCCGGTGTGCACGAGATGCAATTTACCGGTCGCCCCATGTCGGGCATGGTTGAAGTCGCTCCAGAGGACTTTGCAGACGATGGCCTGCGCGCCCAGTTGACCCAAATGGCGCTTGGATTTGTGCGCTCTTTGCCACCAAAACCGGGCAAATCCTGATAGCCAAACGCGAATTTGCAGGGTATGAGAGCCTCTGACCAATGCAGGAGACCGTCATGGCGCAAGAAGACCGCCCGCAGATCTATCTTGTCACCCCACCCGAGTTTGATCTTGGGTCGTTTCCTGAAACGCTTGCGCATGTATTGAACGGTGCCGACATTGCCTGTCTGCGCCTGAGCATGGCGACACATGACGAGGATCGCCTGACCCGCGCTGCGGATGCCATTCGCGAAGTTGCGCATGCGGCGGATGTGGCCTTGGTGATCGACACCCATGTTGTCTTGGCACAGCGACTTGGTTTGGATGGCGTGCATCTGTTGGACGGCGGCCGCTCGGTTGCTGCGGCCCGCAAAACACTTGGGCCGGATGCCATTGTCGGCGCCTATTGCGCCCAATCCCGTCACGACGGCATGGTCGCTGGGGAAGCGGGCGCAGACTACGTGTCCTTCGGTCCTGTCTCGGGCTCGCTTGGCGATGGCAGCCTGGCTGAGGTGGAACTTTTCGACTGGTGGTCGAAGATGATCGAAGTTCCCGTTGTTGCAGAGGCTGGTGTGACCGGTGAGGTTGTCACCCAGATTGCTCCGGTGACCGACTTTTTCGCCATCGGTGAAGAGATTTGGAACACCGAAGATCCTTTGGCCGAGTTGAACAGCCTGATTTCTGCAATGAGCTGAGGGTTACCCCTCAGCTAGAAACCGATCAAAATCCTGTTTCACTTGCGCTTCCATAAAGGCGGCAAGGCTCTTGCGGTTGGCAAAATCGTCGACCCGCACGGGATCGTGGTACACCAGTTCCACATGCCCCTGTTTGGCCTGCGCCAAAAACTTCAACAAGCTTGGGGCAAAATCCATGTCGCCCCACCAGCCATAGAAGCGCGGATCTTCCCCATTGGGGGCATGATACAAGACGCTGACCGATTGCAGTTGAAGCTCATGTTTCAGACGATCGGAAAAGAACGCCGCAAAAAGCGTAGTTTTAAACGGAAGTACCCGCTGGCCGTCTGTTGAAGTCCCTTCTGGGAAGAACAACAGCCGATGCCCCTGCATCAGACGGTCTTCCATGATTTGGGTCTGGACTTTGGCCTCACGTCGGTCACGGTTGATGAACATTGTTCCTGTTGCTCGCGCAAGCCATCCGATCCCCGGCCACTTGGCCACTTCGGCTTTGGAGACGAAGTAAATGTTCTTGCGGCTGTTGAGCACAAAAATATCAAGCCAAGACGAGTGATTGGCCACGATTGCGCCCGCGCCTTTCATACGCGGCCCCCGAACCTTCACGCGCAGCCCCAGCACACGGAGTGTCCCGCGGCAAACAGCTTGGGTGATCCATGGGGTGATCGGACGCTGCAGGCCATAGATGCGCCGTTCAATCAAGCGGACCAGCAAAGACAGCAACAGCCCGCCGAACACAACAATCAAGACAATCGGCGCCCGAAGGATGAGAAATATCCAGCCAATGATCCCCGGTTTCTCCGCCTTCGGATAGTTTTCGTCATGCCAGGTTGGGCTCATGACCGGCGGTCCTTGGTATACAGATTCCGCTGTTTCGCGGTCATCTTTTCCGTATCCATCACAAGACAGACATCGGTGGTGTTAAAGGCATGGTCGACATAAGCCCCATCCCCAACACAGCCCCCCAATCGCAGATAGGCTTTGATCAGAGCCGGGACTTGTAACATCGCCGCGCGACGATCAATGTCGCTTTCCGCAATCAGGTTCATCTCTTGATAGTCCCGCGCCCGAACCCTCAGGTCAGGCGGTGACAAATGGCGGTGGTGAAGCAACGACAAGGCTGGTGCCAAAGCGTCAACATCGGTGCCATGGAAACTGGCGGTACCAAATAGCACTTCGATGTCATGGCGCAGTACATAGTCGGCAAGCCCCTGCCACAAATGAAACATGGCCGCGCCACCGCGATAGTCCGCATGCAGACACGACCGCCCCAGTTCAATCAATTTTCGGCCACTCGTGCGCAGTGCTGTCAGATCGTATTCATCTTCAGAATAAAACTGACCGGCCTTCTGCGCCTGATCTTCCCGCAACAGCCGGTAGACACCGACGATTTTGTCGTTCTGACTGTCATCTGAGACAATCAGGTGATCGTAAAAGGGGTCAAAACGGTCTTTCTCAAGCCGCGCCTGATGATCGACCAGCGGGCCATCCCCGCCAAGCTCTGCGACAAACACCTCGTAGCGCAGCCTCTGAGCGGCCTGCACATCCGCCTCATCCTGGGCGAGGCGCACGGTAAATGCCTGCGTGTCTGCGCTCATCTCAGATCCTGTCTTACCCGTTTTCCTGCTTGTAGGATCAGGCCAAAGCTTTGGCAACCGAAGGGCGTGGTTAACACTTCAGAAACCAGTTTCAGAATATGTTAACCATCAAATATCGGGATCAGAAAGACCCGGTTCCCGTCAATCACAACCTTACCGGTCTCGCGGAAATTCACAGTGACCTTGCCATTGATATTCGACTGCACCTGTCCTGTGCCCCACTCCGGGTTATCCGGATGCTGGACCAACATGCCCGGCTCGAGTATCGAGTTCAAATCGCCCATATCGCACTTTCTGAAGAATTCGGAGCACTGAATGCCCCATACCAACGTTTCTCTCGCCACCCTTTTGGGCTCGCGCATGTGTCATGACCTAATCAGCCCCATCGGCGCAATCCAAAACGGATTGGAACTTTTGGAAATGGCGGGCAGCGGCGGGGATATTTCGGCAGAAATGTCGCTAATCAAAGACAGCTGCGCCAGTGCAGCAGCCCGTATCAAGTTCTTTCGGGTGGCGTTTGGCGGATCCAGTGAGGGCCAGAACGTGGGCACCCGCGAGGTCCTGAGCACACTAGAGGGGATCTGTCAGGGTACCCGCCTTGAGGCAAATTGGACATCAACAGAGGATGCGCCGCGCTCAGATGTTCAGCTTGCGTATCTCGGGTTTCAATGCTGTGAAGCCGCGCTCCCGGTTGGTGGTTCCATTCAGATCGATGCAGTTGGAAGTGGTTGGTCCCTGACGGCGATTGGTCGAAAATACAAAGTCGACGAGCCTCTTTGGGCGCATCTGCGCGGAGAAAATGACGGTGAGGACATCCCCGCCTCGCGCATTCAATTTTTGATGCTGCCCATTCTTGCCGAAGCCCGAGGGCGGAAGATCACCGCCACCGCGAACGATGACGGTATTCGTATCGATATCGTTTAAGACCGGATGGTGCCGTCGCCGCGCACCAGGTACTTGAAACTTGTCAATTGCTCGGCCCCAACGGGGCCGCGCGCATGCAATTTACCCGTGGCAATACCAATCTCTGCACCCATGCCAAATTCGCCGCCATCGGCAAATTGTGTGGAAGCATTGCGCATCAGAATGGCGCTATCGAGCCGCTCAAAGAACCGATCTGCCGCCGCATCCTCCTCTGCCAGAATACAGTCGGTGTGGTTGGATCCAAACTGCCGGATATGTGCAATCGCCGCATCGATATCATCGACAACCTTAGCTGCGATGATGCTGTCGAGATACTCGCAGCCCCAATCGGCGTCAGTTGCTTCTTGTGTGCCCTCAATGCTGCGCAGGGTTTCGTCTGCGCGCACTTCAACACCCGCATCCATCAGGGCACGGATCACACCCTGACCAATCGTGTCGACCACATCTTTGTGGATCAGCAGACATTCCGCCGCGCCGCAAATGCCGGTGCGACGGGTTTTGGCGTTCATGATGACGCTCAGTGCTTTGACCGGATCTGCGGATTTGTCGACGTAGATGTGTACGATACCTTCGAGATGGGCAAAGACAGGCACGCGGGCCTCGCGCTGGACCAACCCAACAAGCCCCTTGCCGCCACGGGGCACAATCACGTCAACGGTATCCACCATGGTCAGCAGTTCACGCACCGCGGCGCGGTCACGTGTCGGGATAAGTTGAATGGCATCTTCGGGCAGGCCCGCGGCCTTCAATCCCTCAATCAGACAGGCATGAATGGCTGTTGAGCTATGAAAGCTCTCAGACCCGCCGCGCAGGATCACAGCATTGCCCGATTTGAGGCACAGCGCCCCGGCGTCGGCGGTCACATTGGGACGCGATTCATAGATCACACCAATCACCCCCAGAGGGGTCCGCACGCGCTGAATGGTCAAACCGCTGGGTTGCTCCCATTCGGTCATCACTTTGCCAACGGGATCATCCTGCGCCGCAACAGCCCGCAAACCATCCACGATGCCCTGAATACGATCTTCGGTCAGCAACAACCGATCCATCATGGCATCGGTCAGGCCTTTCTCACGGCCATAGTCCAGATCTTTGGCATTCGCTTCGACAATGTCGGCCCGTTTGGCCCAGACGGCATCTGCCGCTGCTTCAAGCGCATGGCGCTTGGCCTCGGCCGGGGCAAATCCAAGCTCGGCAGAGGCGGCTTTGGCGCGCGCGCCGATATCAGCCATCAGGGCGGGAATGTCAGTCAGATCTTTCATGACGGGTTCCTTTTCAGAGCGTTGGATTTGAAAATCAGGTTAAATCAAGCAGTATGGCGATCAAACCGCCATGTCATCACGGTGAATCAAAACGGCACGTCCCGGATACCCGAGAATGGCCTCGATCTCGGAACTTTGGCGTCCGGCAATCTGTGTGGCCTCACTGGCGGTATAGCGACAAAGCCCCTGCCCCAGTGTTTCGCCGCTTTCGCTTTGAATGGTGATGGGATCACCACGTCCAAAACGCCCCTCGACCTTTGCAAGCCCGGCCGGCAAGAGCGACTTGCCCTTCGCCAAAGCCTCACAGGCACCTGCGTCGATGGTCAAAACGCCTTGCGGTTTCATCGCAGCGATCCAACGTTTGCGCGCCGCATGCGGATCAAGTTGTGGGGTAAACCACGTGGCCCGCGCACCTTCTGCCAACCGGCGCAAAGGGTGGGCCTCGGCTCCATGGGTGATCGCCATAGCACAGCCCGACGCAGTGGCCGCTTTGGCCGCCAACACCTTGGTTTTCATGCCACCTTTTGACAATCCAGACCCGGCATCGCCTGCCATCGCCTCGATCTCGGGGGTGATTTTGTCCACCGCTTCGATATGTTGAGCATTCGGATCAGTATTTGGGTTTCCGGTATAGAGTCCGTCCACATCCGAGAGCAGCACCAGAAGATCCGCCCCCACTGTGGCCGCCACCTGAGCCGCCAGCCGGTCATTGTCGCCGTAGCGAATTTCATCCGTCGCCACAGTGTCGTTTTCGTTCACAATCGGAACCGCGCCGAACCCCAGCAAAGTCGATAGGGTTGCGCGCGAATTGAGATAGCGTCGGCGGTCCGCGCTGTCTTCAAGCGTCACAAGAACCTGCGCCGTGGTCAGGCCATGGGGGGCCAGGGCCTCTTGCCAGGCACGTGCGAGACTGATCTGACCCGCGGCTGCGGCAGCTTGAGATTGTTCAAGCGGCAGTTCGGACATGGGCAGCCCAAGAATACCGCGCCCAAGTGCAATGGACCCGGACGAGACCAGAACAACATCCGCACCACGGGCACGCAGTTCAGCAATATCCTCAGCAATCGCAATCAACCACGGACGACGCAGATCGCCGGTTTTGCGATCCACCAAAAGCGCCGAGCCGATTTTAACAACAATCCGTTTGGCGTTAGACAAAGACGTCGCGGTTAGGGATGCCACGCGCCGCCCTCCTCCTCGTCGGTATCATCTTCATATTTCGGGCGATCGGCTTCGCGACGCGCATCCACATGCGGACGCAACGCACGCAGAACCTCGCGCACACCTTCACCGCTTGCACCTGACATCAGAAGAACATTTGTGGCCCCTACGGCCTCAAGCTCTTCTTTCAGGAACACACGCTCTTCTTCGTCCAACGTGTCGATTTTATTGAGAACAATCACACGCTCTTTATCCGCAAGACCAGCCCCATAGGCCTCAAGCTCATCACAGATGGTTTTGTAGTCTTCCAGAAGCGAGCCTGAGCTGCCGTCAATCAGATGCAAAAGCACGGCACAGCGTTCGATGTGACCCAGGAACAGATCACCCAGCCCTCGGCCCTCATGCGCGCCTTCGATCAAGCCCGGAATATCTGCAACCACAAATTCGGTGTTGTCCACCGAGACCACACCCAGGTTGGGGTGCAGCGTGGTAAAGGGATAATCGGCGATCTTTGGACGCGCGTTTGAGGTCGCCGCGAGGAAGGTCGATTTACCCGCATTTGGCAGGCCAACCAATCCCACATCCGCAATCAGTTTCAGACGCAGCCACAGGGTGCGATCGATGTTGGGCTGACCAGGGTTGGCGCGGCGCGGCGCCTGGTTCGTCGATGTTTTGAAGTGCAGGTTGCCCCAGCCACCGTTCCCGCCTTTGGCAAGCTGAATACGCTGTCCCAGCTTTGTCAGGTCGGCGATGACGGTCTCTTCGTCTTCGTCCAGAATTTCGGTGCCCACGGGAACCTTGAGAACGATCTCGCCTCCATCTTTACCGGTGCGCCCATTGCCCATGCCACTTTGGCCGTTGCCCGCAAACCAGTGCTGCTGGTAGCGGAAATCGATCAGCGTATTGAGCCCGTCGACGGCCTCGGCCCAGACATCGCCACCACGGCCACCATCACCGCCATCCGGTCCACCATATTCGATGAATTTTTCGCGGCGGAAGCTGATGCAACCGTTGCCGCCCGAACCGGAGCGGATGATGACCTTACAGAGATCGAGGAATTTCATGGGCGGGTTTCCATTTGTGGCGTGACGGGCGGTTTAGCTGCCTTTGGCTGATGTCTCAAGCTTAGGTTCAGCATATCTGCCCTGTATTTGGTGCAGTCTCAGGCGGTTTGACGTGCTCGAAAGGCGTCAGAGGTCAAAGTCACCCGTTTGACAAGGACGGGTTCCGGGTGAAAGGCGCAGGTTGTAGGTTTGATTTCACCGGTGGGGACATATCCCAGTTTTGTCAGAACATTCTCTGATCCTGCATTCCCAAGCACCCAACCACTGTCGGTGCGATCAAATCCCTGTTCAAAGATCCAGTTGACCATGGCCTCCGCGGCTTCTGACATATAGCCCCTCCCCCAGGCAGGTTCCGCCAACCAGTACCCAAGCTCAGGCACACCATTTCTAACGGCAACAGAGACCACGCCTATGGGGTGATCGGCAACAATAACGCGATACCCGGGATCAGCCTTGAACCGCGCAATAAAGCTCTCCGCATCTGCCCGGCGATAGGGCCAGGGCAATGCGGTCAGCCATTGCGCCACATTTGGATTGATGATGTCGCGGAAGATCCAATCTGCATCGCCCGGTTCAAAATGTCGTAAAGTGAGGCGCGCAGTTTGGATCGTCATTTTCATTCCCGCTTTAACTGAGCTTTTTCACATAGGTCCATGTTGGGACCGCGGCGTTTCGAGCGACTGAAAAGGCTTCTGCATCCCCGATGTATTCGAACCCACAGTTTACCAATAGGCGTGCCGAGGCCGGGTTGTCCTGAAACACGCTGGCAAACATGGTCTGGTTCTGCATCGGGTTGGCTTCAACAAGCGCGCGTACCGCGTCGGATGCCAAACCTGTGTTCCAGAAGAAAGGAGCGACCCAGAAACTGATTTCAGATTGATTGCGGTCCATGCGCTGAAGCGAAATGACACCAATTAGCTCGGCCCCACCAGACCGCGTTGAATCCATAGCCCAGACATCAACGTCACGTTCGTTGGCCGTCACGCGATCGATATAGGCCTGGGTTGCCCCAGGGGGCACGGGATGTGCGATCGAGGTGGTCATCTGCGCCACGCGAATATCGCCGGCGTAATGTTCCAACAGCCCAAGGTCCGAGTTCCGAATGGGACGCAGGTCAAAACGCTCGGTCTCGACAACCGGCTGGCTGTGATAACTATCAAGGCTCATCTGCACTCTCCTCATGTGCATCTGCCTGTACAAATAAGGCGCGAAAAGCGGGATACCAGAAGGCTACTCAGAAAGTGAGCACGCCACACTTTTCAAAACAAAAGAAAAAGGGACCGGCTGTCGCCGATCCCCCTATGTCTTAAAACCTAAAGGTCGGCTTATTCAGCGGCCTCCGCCACCGGAAGGACCGAAATAAAGGTTCGGCCTTTAAGGCCTTTGCGGAAGGTGACTGCACCTTCGTCGGTTGCAAAGATGGTGTGATCTTTGCCCATGCCTACGCCTTCACCCGGCCAGAACTTGGTGCCGCGCTGACGCACGATGATGTTGCCCGGGTTAGCCGCCTGGCCACCGTACAATTTCACACCAAGACGACGACCAGCTGAGTCGCGACCGTTGCGGGAGGAACCGCCTGCTTTTTTATGTGCCATGAGTTACTCTCCTAAAGCCTTATGCCAGCGACTTAGCTTGCTCAACCCACTCAGGCTTGACTTTGGTACCTTCAAAGGTCTCCGCGTCAACAGCAGCCAGTTGGGCAAAGGTGGTGATGCCTGCTTCTACCAATTTCTTGGCAGCGGCGGGACCTACACCGGTGATCTGGGTCAGATCGTCAGCGGCGGCAGCAGGTGCAGCGGCAGCAGCTGGAGCCTTAGCAGCGGCCGGAGCCGAACCGGCACCCAGAGCAGCTTTTACGCCAGTTGCGTCTGCGCCCGAAGCCAGAACCTCGGTCACGCGAACCAGTGTCAGTTGCTGACGGTGGCCTTTGGTGCGCTGCGAGCTGTGCTTACGACGACGTTTGACGAAGTTGATGACCTTGTCACCTTTGATCTGGTCAACGACTTCGGCCTGAACCGCTGCGCCTGCAACCAGAGGTGCGCCGACAACAGTCTTGTCGCCACCAACCATCAGAATTTCGTTGAACTGAACGGTTTCACCCGCATCGGCAGCCAGCTTTTCAACACGCAGGATATCACCTGCCTGTACTTTATACTGTTTGCCGCCAGTCTTCATTACCGCGAACATTCGCGTGTTCCTTTCTCTCCCGCGTTCTACGGCCCCTGTCAGACAGGAGTTTTGGCGAGTGCCGCCTCGAACCGCGCGACCCGTTAGGGACGTTGTTTAAGCAAAAACGAAAAGGCGGGGCCAAAAGCCCCGTCTCTCACAGGGCGATATCTACTCGCTTAAGCCTTAAAGTCAAGAGTTTTACACAGGGCGTGCGCCACTCTATAGATCCTGCCCCGACAGTTGATGCGCGGCGGCCAGCCCCATAGCGTAAGAAATATCATCATACATGCCGTTGAAGGCCACAAAAAGGCTTCGGTTCAGGGCCTGTCCGGCATCCGACTTTGAGATCTCCGTATAAGTCTCAAGCTCCTCTTTGGCCAGTGGGCCATAGGCCAGCATCAAAAACCCAAAGACCCACTCTTCGGTGTCATTATAGGTAAAGCCTTCGGTTGACCAAATCTCGCTCAGAATATCTTCTTCGGTCTGATCCAACGCGCCGCCCTGAATCAATCCGCGATAGAACTGATACGACGAATTCATCGCGCCTTCGACATTGGCCTCAACAAGGTTGTTCACCTCGACATATTCGCGAATGGGATCGATCTTGGGATCTTCGACACGCACACCTGTGTGAAAGGCCGCCCGCGCCGCCTGTTCGATCTCGGCATCTGTCATCGCTTCGCGGGCAGAAATCTCAAGCCCGATGATCCGTGCGCCAAGTTCGGTTTCAAAAAACGCCGTCATGCGCGCGGCATCATCTTCGGCAATCGACCGTTCAAGCCCTTGCGTTACAGAACGGCGCATCCGGTCAATATCATAGATATCTGAGACCTGCGCGCCCCAGGACCCACTGCCACCATTTGCAAACATATCCGAGGCCAATTCATCCCCGTAGGTGACGCCCTCATTGCGCATGACCTGCAGCAACTCATCCAAGCGCATGGCATTATACAAGTCCTGATGCGGACCGGCCCAGCCGACCATCGGCAGCACAGTCAAAACGCATGTCATGGCCAAACGAGAAAGCATTCGACACCTCCAATAGCAACGCCCCAAGAACCTAAGTCTTGCCGGGCCAAAAACCAAGTGCGGGGAGACTGGCAAAAAATTGTTATTTTCTGGTTGCATCCCCCCAGACCAATCTCTAAACGCTCCTTCACCAGACCGCGGAGAGGTGCCGGAGTGGTCGAACGGGGCGGTCTCGAAAACCGTTGTCCCTTCACGGGGACCCAGGGTTCGAATCCCTGTCTCTCCGCCATTATCTTTTCCGACAGAAACGTCCAAGCAGTCGAAACAGCGACTTAATCGCTTAATGCTTTCTCACTGCTCTCCGTTAGTCTGTCTCTGCATTCGCCCCAACCGAATTGTCCTTTTGTCCCCTTATGCTGGCCTGCTTCTTGCGTTCAAGGCCTGTGATCTCCCTCTTCTACCTCAGGGAAACGAACGTTGTGGTAACTGCCATACTCCATTTCTCGGGGGCTGAGCGGAGAAAGAAATTCTTATGACGCATGATCAATTCGTTGCCGTGATCACTCTCGAAGGCCGATCTAACATTTAGAACAAGATCGTCACAATGCTATGCTTTTTCCTGACGCACTGCGTGTTTAGGTCGATGTCAGACCTTACAAACGCGGACCGACCACATGACAAACCCAGACATTTCCGCCGACTTTCCCTATGCCTCACATTTTGTCGACATAAAGGGCAGCAAGATCCACTATGTCGACGAAGGGACAGGAGATCCGGTCCTATTTCTTCACGGCAACCCAGCCTCGTCTTACACTTGGCGCAATATCATTCCATATATTTCCCCGCATGCCCGTGCGATTGCGGTGGACCTGATCGGCTTTGGCAAATCTGACAAACCCGACATTTCCTACGGCTTTGATGACAGCTACGCCTATCTCGAAGGGTTCATCGAGACCCTTGGCCTCACCAACATCACCTTGGTGGTGCAAGACTGGGGCTCTGGGCTTGGGTTCCACTTCGCCAACAGACATCGCGAAAAGATAAAGGGCATCGTCTTTATGGAAGCGATGCATCGTGAGATCGACTTCGCCGCTCTCAGCCAGTCTGACAAGTTTCTGATGAAGATGATCCGTGCGCCTTTTGCCAGTTGGCTGATGCTGGGTGTGATGAACAGCTTCGTGAAACAGATGCTGCCCGATTGGATTATGCGCGATCTCAGCCAGAAAGAAATGGCGGCTTATCTTGCGCCGTTTCCAACTGTGAAAAGCCGCAAACCGATTTACGTCTTTCCACGCGATGTCCCGGTCGAGGGCAAACCGGCACATATTTCACGTGCGGTGGCAGCCTATTCCCAGTGGCTCACGGAAACCCCTATTCCGAAGCTGATTTTCCATGCGGACCCCGGCGTCTTAATCCGGCAAAAGGATGTGCTCTGGATCAAAGCGAATTTCCCCAATCTGACAAGCGTCGACCTCGGCAAGGGTCTGCACTTTCTACAAGAAGATTACCCACATGAAATCGGGCAGGCCTTGGCGGATTGGTATCTAACCCACGCCAACCCCAACATCGAAGGATCACGCCGTGTCGTATGATTTCCCCCCCGCCACACCGCACGGTGAGCTCGTTGAGATCTTCCCAGACGTCTTCCACCTGACCGGCAGCGTCGACATGATTCCCGGCATGCGGATCAGCCGCGCCATGACCATTCTCAGAGAAGGCAACTCACTCACCCTCATCAGCCCGATCCGCCTATCGACTGAGGGATTGGCCGCCCTAGACGCTCTGGGACGCGTTGAGAACATCGTCAAGCTGGGCGCCTACCATCTGGGCGCGCAAAACGGGCTGGATAATCCATTTTATGTCGACAGATATGGTGCCAAATACTGGGCCCTTGAGGGTATGAACCATCAGGGCGGATTAACCACGGATCATGTTTTGCAGGTGGGTGGAGACATGCCTTCAGCTGACCTGTCGCTCTTCCGCTACGAAACATCCAACCTGCCGGAAGGCCTGTTTCTTTTGAACCGCGAAGGCGGCATCCTGATCTCGGCTGACAGTTTGCAAAACTGGACCGAGCCAGACGCCTTCTTCAGTGACATCGCAGCCGAGCGCATGGGGCAAGCTGGCTTTTTCAAACCTGCAAACATCGGGCCAGAATGGATGCGCTATTGCGCACCGGATCCAAGCGAGTTTCAGCGGGTTGCGGCGCTGCCGTTTCAACACCTTCTGCCATCCCATGGCACTCCCCTTCTCGACCACGCCAAAGAGGCGCTGAGCGAAACCTTCGCACAAACATTCGCTCCCTAACTGCCCCCACAAATGAAGGTTTCCGGATTGCCAGATCATCTCTGGCAGTCCCGGCATTCCTTATGATGTCCGGTTGGAAAAGTTCCACCTTTCAATTCTTGTGGGAGAAATTCATGGTCCACCGGTTTTTTAGGGTTGCGTCCATCCACGGCTAAGACTAAACGCTCCCTCACCCCCCGCGGAGAGGTGCCGGAGTGGTCGAACGGGGCGGTCTCGAAAACCGTTGTCCCTTCACGGGGACCCAGGGTTCGAATCCCTGTCTCTCCGCCACTAAATCTAACGAGGATTTAGTCACTCTATGGAAAGCCAGATCGGCGATCCGAATACCAGCGACCACATCCACCGGGCCTTTGGCCCCTCACTCACCGTTAGATCAGACCTGTTGGCGGCTCGTTTCTGCCAACTCCGGGAACCCAGTTTTGACCACATTCGACACCCTCGGCCTTGCCGCCCCCCTTCTCAAAGCCATCTCTGATGAAGGATACACCGACCCAACCCCAATTCAGGGCAAGGTTATCCCTTTGATGCTGGCCAACCGAGATGTGGTTGGCATTGCGCAAACCGGCACCGGCAAAACCGCGTCTTTTGTCCTGCCGACCTTGCACCGCCTGATTGAAACCAACGCCCGCCGCGTGCCTAAACAATGTCAGGCGCTTATTCTGACGCCCACCCGCGAACTGGCGGCGCAGATCGTTGAAAACATTAAGGCCTATTCGAAATACAGCCGCGCCTCGGTCACACTAATTGTGGGCGGTGTCCGCCCCGGCCCGCAGATCAAGGCCCTGAGCGGCGGCGTGGACATTGTGGTCGCAACCCCCGGTCGCCTGTTGGACCACCTGTCGAGTAAAGCCATCAATCTGACCTCGACCCACACCGTCGTCATCGACGAGGCGGATCAGATGCTCGATCTTGGATTTTTGCCGAGCATCCGCCAGATCATGGAGAAGCTGCCGAAAAAACGTCAGACGGCGCTGCTGTCGGCGACCATGCCCACACAAATTCGCAAGCTTGCCAATGACTTCCTGAACGATCCTGAGTCGGTCAAAGTGGCTGCGGTCTCCAAACCGGTTGAGCGCATTGCCCAGACCGTGCGCCACCTTGATCAACAAGCCAAACGGCATGAGCTGGTCAAAATCCTGTCCGAACCTGACATTCAGCGCGCCGTTGTCTTCACCCGCACCAAACATGGCGCGGATCGGGTTTGTAAACAGCTGATGGCCGCAGACATCACGTCTGCTGCAATCCACGGCAACAAAAGCCAGAACCAACGTGATCGCGCAATGAATGGTTTCCGCAAAGGCGAAATCAACATTCTTGTTGCAACGGACATCGCTGCGCGCGGGATCGATATCGATGATGTATCCCACGTTGTGAACTTTGATCTGCCCAATGTGCCTGAGGCCTATGTTCACCGCATTGGTCGAACCGCGCGTGCCGGTCGGTCTGGCACAGCCATTTCATTTTGCGATCCGGGCGAGCTTAAACAGCTGCGCGACATTGAGAAGCTGATTGGCAATGCGATCGAAGTCGTCGGCGAAGGTCCGTATGTGCTTCCTGACAGCATCGAAGGCCCAACCCCAAAACCTGGCGGAACACGGCGCGGCAATCACAAGCCACGCGGTCGTTCTGGTGGCGGGGGTCGTCCCGGCGGTGGTCAGAACCGCAAACCCAAAGGCTCCGAGGGTGGTGGCGCAGGCAAAAAGCCGTCGCGCAATCGCCGTCGCGGCAAACCCTCTTCTGCGGCATAAGCCAAATGACAAAAGGGCCGACAAATCTGTCGGCCCTTTCTTGTTTCTGACATCTGTAGTTTAGCCAAGCACCGCTTTGACCGCCCGCACGGTGCCGGCCACTACCTGATCCACTTCCGCACGGCTCAGGCAGAACGGCGGCGCAAAGCCCAAGATATCACCCTGCGGCATGGCTCGCGCGATAATCTTGTCCTGCTCCAACAGTTTGGCCGAGATCTGCGGTCCAATTTTGTCACCCGCGTCAAAGAATGTGCGGTCTGATTTATCCGATACGAACTCCACTGCGCACAGCATGCCGTCGCCCCGGATATCGCCCACATTCGGATGATCTCCCAAAGCGTCGCGCATAGACGTGTTCAGATAGGCACCGACCCCACCCGCATTGCTCACAAGGTTCAGCTTATCCAACAGTTCAAGGTTCGCGACACCCGCCGCTGCGCCAATCGGATGAGCCGAATAGGTCCAGCCATGACCGATAGGGCCGTTCTCATCTGTGCCCTGTTCAAGCACGCTCCAAACCTTGTCTGAAACAATCGATCCGGACAGCGGCGCATAGGCCGAGGTAAGCCCCTTGGCGATGGTGATGATATCGGCCTCGATGCCATAATGATCGGATCCAAACATGGTGCCCAAACGACCAAATCCGGTCACAACCTCATCCGCCACCAAAAGAATATCGTGTTTCTTCAGCACGGCCTGAATGGCTTTCCAATACCCTGCGGGCGGAGGAACAATGCCGCCGGTGCCCAGAATGGGTTCCCCGATAAAGGCCGCAATCGTATCCGCCCCTTCCCGCTCGATCAGCGCTTCGAGCTCGGCAACGCAATGCGCAACAAACTGCTCTTCACTCTGGTCCAGATCATCGCGACGGAAGTAATAGGGCGCCTCGGTATGAACCACCTGAGCCAGCGGCAGGTCAAACTTCTTGTGGAACAGTTCCAACCCGGTCAGCGACCCGGTCACCAGTCCTGACCCGTGATAGCCACGCCATCGCGAGATGATTTTCTTCTTCTCAGGCCGCCCAAGGATGTTGTTGTAATACCAGATCAGCTTGACGTTGGTTTCATTGGCATCCGAACCGCTCAACCCAAAATAGACCTTTGACATGTTCTTGGGTGCGCGATCGAGGATCATCTTTGACAGGGTGATCGAGGCCTCGGTCCCATGCCCGACATAGGAATGGTAATAGGCCAGCTCATGCGCCTGAGCGGAAATGGCATCAGCTATTTCGCTCCGACCATAGCCCACGTTCACGCAATACAAGCCCGCAAAAGCATCGAGAAGTCGGGTTCCGTCTCGGTCTTCGATATGAACACCACTGGCGGTTTTGATCACCCGGTTTGGGCTTTCGCCGCGCGCGTGCTGGGCCAAATGGGTCGAAGGGTGGAAAAAGTTTTCGCGATCCCACTGGGTGAGATAGTCATTGGTCGACATGGCGCATCCTGATCAGAGTTTTACGCAGTCTTGCAAAGCCGCATCGGCCATTATCCGGAAATTTAGCAGATTTCAGTCCAATGGACGGTCACCCGCCCCCAGCAGCAACTCAAAAGGCGGCGCCGTTGTCGATTTCACCAGCTTGGTCACCACATAGGTGAAATAGCGGTGCACTCCGATTCCGGCATCCAACATCTCGTCGATAAAGCTTTGATAGCTGTCCATATCTCGGGTTTGCACCTGCAGCAGATAGTCGAGACCGCCCCCCAAGGCCCAACAGCCCGTGACCTCATCAAAGGCCTGAATTCCGGTCTCGAAATTTCGAAAGCTCGCCGCCGTATGATCTCCGATGTCCAACACAACAAAGACGGTCACATGGGGTGTGATCTTTTTGAGTGCAATCCGCGCGCCATAGCCGGATATCAGTCCCGCGCGCTCCAGCTTTTTCAAACGATCCCAGGCGGCACTGGGCGACAGCCCCACCCGCTCACTCAGGCCCGCCTTGGTGATGCGTCCGTCCTGTGACACCGCGCGCAAAATCTCAAGATCCCGATCATCCAGTCGTATCACCGCGCCCCACCACCCTTTCAGTTCGCGGCGCTACTATTGTATACATCACAAGGTTGGTCAAAGGGATGTGTGGATGTTTTTCATTGAATTTCACCGCGAATCCCAACCTATTACCGAAAACACGCCACTTGATGTACACAACAACAGGAGAGTTCATGCCCATCACCAATGCCGCGTTCAGTCAAACCGAGTATGACCGCCGTATCGCCAAGACCCGTGCGGCCATGGAAAAGGCCGGGTTGGACTTCCTGTTTGTCACCGACCCCTCAAACCAAGCCTGGCTGACCGGATATGACGGTTGGTCTTTCTATGTGCATCAGGGGGTTATCCTCGGGCTTGAAGGTGAACCGGTCTGGTGGGGCCGCAATATGGATGCCTTTGGTGGGCGGCGTACCTGCTGGATGGCGGATGAAAACGTGGTGGGCTATGCCGATCATTACGTGCAATCCACCGTGCGCCACCCCATGCAGGATCTGGCCACACATATCAAACGGCTGGGCGGAGCAACCGCCCGCATCGGCGTTGAGATGGAGAACTATTACTACTCCGCCAAGGCCCATGCGGTTCTCGCGGAAGAACTGTCAGAGGCCACTCTGGTTGACGCCACAGCCCTGGTGAACTGGCAACGTCTGATCAAATCTGACGAAGAGATTGGGTTCATCCGCAAGGCCGCCCGCATCACAGAAAAGGTCATTGCCACCGCGATTGATCGCGCCGCGCCCGGCGTTCGCAAAAACGAATTGGTGGCCGACATCTATCACGCGGGCATCACCGGTGTTGACGATGATTGGGGCGATTACCCCGCGATTGTGCCTCTGACACCCTCGGGGCTTGATGCCACAGCAGCCCACCTGACCTGGGATGGCGCCCCAATGAAAGCGGGTGAAGCCACCTTCTTTGAACTGTCCGGCTGTTATCGCCGGTATCACGCACCGCTGTCGCGTACCGTCTATCTGGGGAAACCGCCCCAAGAGATGCTAGATGCTGAGGCCGCACAAATTGAAGGCATCGCGGCCGGTCTTGATATGGCGCGGGCCGGTAACCGCACCTGCGACATCGCCAATGCCTTTATGGAGGTTCTGGCGAAACACGGCATTTCGCGCGAAGGCCGCATGGGCTATCCTATCGGTCTTTCCTACCCGCCCGATTGGGGCGAACGCTCGGCCTCGATCCGCTCGGAAGATGAGACCATTCTCGAACCCGGCATGACCTTTCATTTCATGCCTGCGCTCTGGTTGGACAGTTGGGGCTTAGAGACAACAGAAACCATTCTGATCACCGAAGATGGCCCGGCAGAGGCGCTCTGTCAGGTGGATCGAAAACTGTTCATCAAGGATTAATCGGTGGATTTCCTCGCTGAGACCCGCGCCCTGCTGGCCGAGTTGATCGCCTTCCCAACCGTGTCGAGTGACAGCAATCTGGCGATGATCCATCATCTGGCGCAGAGGTTCGAGGACCTGGGCGCCAGCGTTGAGATCTGGCATGACGAGACCGGTACCAAAGCAAACCTCTTTGCCACCCTTGGCCCCATGCAGGATGGCGGGATTGTTCTGTCGGGCCACAGCGATGTGGTTCCCGTGGCGGATCAGGACTGGAGCAGCGACCCGTTTGAGTTGACCCAACGCGAAGAAACATGGGTCGGGCGCGGCACCTGCGATATGAAAGGCTTTATCGCCGCCGCTACGGTGATGGCCCAGCACTATGCGACGCTTGAACTGAACCGGCCCGTGCATTTCGCCTTTACCTATGACGAAGAGGTCGGGTGTTTCGGCGGTCAGGCACTGGCGAAAAGTCTAAAGGCCAAGGGGCTCACCCCGGCGGTGGCCATTGTCGGCGAACCCACCTCGATGCAGATCATTGAGGGGCACAAGGGCTGTTACGAATACTCCACGCATTTCACCGGCCTAGAAGGCCATGGCAGCACGCCAGATCACGGGGTGAATGCGGTGGAATATGCGGTGCGTTACGTGAGCAAACTGTTGGAAATCAAATCCGACCTGATCGCGCGCGCGCCCAAAGACAGCCGGTTTGAGCCCCCCTGGACCACCATCAACACCGGCAGCCTGATCGGCGGCACCGCCCATAATGTGATCCCCGGCAAAGCCCAGGTCGATTGGGAAATGCGGCCAGTTCAGAAATCGGATGCGGATTACACGAAACAGACCCTTCAGCGATTTTGCGAAGAGGATCTTTTGCCAGCGATGCGGTCTGTTCATCCCGAGGCCCATATTCACACCGAGGTCATTGGCGAGGTGGATGGGCTTGTCCCCATGGAGGACAACGCGGCGCGGGATCTGGTTATGGAGCTGACCGGGGCCAATGGCGCGGATCTTGTGCCCTTTGGCACCGAGGCCGGAATTTTTCAGGACCTCGGCATGAGCGTTGTGGTCTGTGGTCCCGGCTCGATTGCGCAGGCCCATAAGCCCGACGAATTCATAGCCATAGATCAGGTTGAGCTTTGCCTGAAGATGCTGCACGACCTGTCGCGCAAGCTCATCTAAAGGACATTCCACGTGCCAAGCCCGGACCTCAATACCAACTCAGGCCCAGCCCGCGACCGGTTTGATGCCCTGCATCAGGAATTGCGTGACCGGATCTGCCTGCTGGATTACGCGCCAGGCACGCGGCTGTCGGAAACCGTTCTGGCTGAAGAATTTGGTGTGTCCCGCACGCCAATGCGGCGGGTTCTCGCGCGGCTTGAGGCCGAGGGGCTTTTGCATTCTGTGCAGGGCGTGGGCACCTTTGTAACCGACGCCACGATCGACGAGCTGGAGCAAGTATACAGGCTGCGCATGGAGCTTGCCGAACTGTCCGGCCGTCTAGCCCCGATACGGCCAACACCGGATCAACTTGACGGGTTTCGCCAGATTTCAAACCGGGCCAAAGCTCTGATCGACACCCCAGATCCGCGCGCCTTTGCACGGCTGATCATGGATTTCTTCCTGGCGCTTCTCGCCCTAACAGACAATGCGCCCCTGCGTGAGATTTCGGAGCGGCTTTACTTTCAGACCACACGCATCTGGCTCACATCCCTGTTCGATTCCGTGCTCGATGCCCAACGCGAGTATGAGATTTTCAATCGCGAGGTCGAAGACATCCTTGTGGCGCTGGAAATTGGCGACATGCAGGCCGCCGCCCATATTCAGCGCGCCCATATCTCGATGAGCTTCACCCGCATGCAACAGGGCACGTCCTAACCCAAACGGGTCCGTTGCAGGTGCGGTGTCACCCCAAAGCTTGTCCGGTACACCCGCGAAAAGTGACCCGGGTTTTCAAAACCACAGGCCAGTGCAATTTCGGTAACCGAGGATTCCGTTTGCACCAACAGGTTACGGGCCCTCTCAAGCCGCATTTCCATATAGAATTTCTTCGGCGTGGTGTTCAGGAACTTGCCAAAAAGCCGTTCAAGCTGGCGCGGAGAAATTCCGATGTCTGCCGCGATCACAGCCGGTGAAATCGGGGTTTCGAGATTGTCATTCATCATCTGAATGGCCTTGGCCATATGCGGATTGCGCATGCCGTTGCGGGATTGCAGCGACACCCGTTGCTCTGCCGTGGCATGGCGTACGGCGTTGTACACCATCTGATCTGACACAGCGACCGAAAGGTCATAGCCATGCGCCGCCTCAATAAGGTGCAACATCAGGTCTGCAGTGGCTGTCCCTCCCGACGCGGTCATATGTTTTTCATCCGCAACAAAGACATTGCGCACCAGATTGACCTCGGGAAAGCGCTCGGAAAAGCTGTCGTGATATTCCCAGTGAATGGCGGCTTGTGATCCCTCCAACATGCCGGCTTCGGCCAGTATCCATGCGCCTGAGCACAGTGCCCCTATCTTGATCCCCTGCGCTCGCCCCCGACGCAGCAGGGCCAGAACCGGCTTTGTCACGTGGTTTTTCATATGAATGCCGGACAAGACAAATATCTGATCACATTTGGGAATATCACTCAGATCATGGTGGACCAAGGTGACCGACCCATTGGAGCACACGGCCTGCGCTCCATCCTCTGAGGCAAAGGACCAGCTATAAAGCTCCTGACCGCTGACAAGATTGGCGATGCGCAATGGCTCAACCGCGCAGGAAAAGGCCAGATGCGAAAACTCTTCGATCAACACAAAAACCATATGCTGGGTGCGGGTCATCCTAGCCTCCTTTCGTGCTTAGCAACCGTCTGACGTACTATCGCAAACTTTTTAATGTACACAACTTGTATTTTCAGTTTACACAGATTGCACATCTGAGTCTTTTCCCAGACCAACTATTAAGGTGAGCCCATGAAAGACGCGGCCAAGCGCAAAAAATCAGTTCTCTACGATCACCTGAAAACGGCGATCATGACGCTTGATCTGCAGCCGGGGGCCGATCTGGATGAGGCCACGCTCTCTGAGGAGTTTTCACTCTCCCGCACCCCGTTGCGCGAAGTTCTGCGGCAACTGGCCGGTGAGGGATATGTTGACCTGCGCGAAAATCGCGGCGCCCGGGTCTCTGAGATGTCGCACACCACACTACGCGACTTCTTTCTGGCGGCCCCGATGATGTATGGCGCGATCCTGCGGCTGGCCGCCATGAATGCCAAATCCGCTCAGATAGCCGCGCTCAAAGACGCCCAACAGGATTTCAAATCCGCGCTGCGCACAGGGTCAGGGGCCGATCGGGCCATGGCAAACAATCTGTTTCATGAAATCACCGGAGAGATGTCGGACAACATCTATCTTCTGCCCTCGTTCAACCGGCTTTTGATCGACCATGCCCGGATCGGCATGACCTTTTACCGCCCACAAGACAACGCCATGGCGGACAACCTGAACGAGGCCAGCGCCCAGCACGACGCGATCATTGCCGCCATCGAGGCGCGCGATGAAACTGCGGCTGCTCAATTGGCCATCGACCATTGGAACCTGTCACGCGACCAGATCGAGCTGTTCGTCATGCCCGCCGGGCTTGACGTGCCTCTGGGCTCTGTGACCCGCAAAACCCCAGCATGAGGACCACATGACCCCCATCTTCACATTCGAAGGGATTTACACGCCGGTCGTGACCCCCTTCACCAATGATCACAACGTCAATTGGGATGCCCTGGCCGATGTGATCGACAATCTGATCGACAAAGGCGTGCACGGGTTGATCTCGGGCGGGTCCACCGGCGAAAACTATGCGCAAAGCGTGGAAGAACGCCTTGAGATTGCACGTTTTACACGGGAACGTAGCAAAGGTCGTCTGCCCATGATCGTCGGCACAGGCGCGATGATGACACCAGATTCGATTGCCCTTGCCACCGGGGCGCGCGACATGGGCGCAGATGCCATTTTGCTGGCCACCCCGCCCTATTCCGTGCCGACCGAGCGCGAGAATGCCCTGAATGCACTGGCCATCGACAAGGCGGCCAATCTGCCTGTGATGCTATACAACTATCCCGGCCGGATGGGCGTACACATGGGCGAAGAGTTTCTCGATCGTGTGGGCCGCAGCCGCAACATCTGTGCCATCAAGGAAAGCTCGGGCGATATCAACCGTGTGCATCTTCTGGCGCGGGATTACCCGCATATCCAGATGTCCTGTGGCATGGATGATCAGGCGCTTGAGTTCTTCGCCTGGGGCGCGCGCAGCTGGGTCTGTGGCGGATCGAATTTCCTGCCGGAAGAACACGTCGCCCTGTATCAGGCCTGCGCCGTTGAGGGCAATTTCGACAAGGGCCGCCGCATCATGAGCGCAATGATGCCCCTGATGCGCGTGCTGGAACAGGGCGGCAAGTTCATTCAATGCATCAAACATGGGGTCACTCTGAACGGCATTGACACCGGCCCCATGCGCCCACCGCTCAAAGGGCTGAACAAAGATGACAAACGCGCGTTGGAACAGGTGATCCGCGTGCTCAAACGCACCATCGCCGACATTCAGGCCGAGGGGTAAGAGACATGGATCTGCTGACACAAGAAGAATATCGCGCCATTTCCGTTGGTCTGACGCTGCCAACCAATGCCTTCATCGATGGAGGCTATCGCCCTGCGGCGTCCGGTAAGACCTTTACTTCGGTCAATCCTGCAACCGGTGAGGCTCTGGCCGAGATTGCCGCCTGTGGGCAAGAGGATGTTGATTTCGCCGTAGAAAAAGCCCGCGAGGCCTTTGAAGACGGCCGCTGGTCCAAGATGCATCCGTCAGAGCGCAAAGATATCCTGATCCGGTTCTGCAAGCTTCTTACCCGCAACGCCCGCGAGCTGGCGGTGATGGAAAGTCTGGACAGCGGCAAAACCATCTTTGATTGCGAAACCGTCGATGTGCCGGAAACCATTCACTGTCTGAAATGGCACGCTGAAGCCATCGACAAGATCTATGATCAGGTATCCCCCGCCTCTGATGATCACATCGCCATGGTCGTGCGCGAACCCATTGGCGTTGTTGGCCTCGTGCTGCCGTGGAACTTCCCCCTGTTGATGCTGGCCTGGAAAATTGGCCCGGCGCTGGCGGCGGGCTGTTCCGTGGTTGTGAAACCTGCTGCGGAAACCACACTCACCGCGTTGCGTGTGGCCGAGATTGCCTCGGAGGCCGGATTGCCTAAAGGCGTGTTGAACATTGTCCCCGGTGGCGGCGCCGAGGTGGGCGAACCCATCGGACGGCACATGGATATCGACATGGTGTCCTTCACCGGCTCGACCGTGACCGGCAAACGCTTTCTCAGCTATTCGGCGGAAAGCAATGCCAAAGAGGTTGTGCTTGAGATGGGGGGCAAAAACCCGGCCATCGTTCTGGACGACGCCGAAAATCTGGACCGTGTGGCCCAGCACATCGTCAACGGAGCCTTCTGGAACATGGGCGAAAACTGTTCTGCTTCATCCCGCCTGATCGTACACAAGGATGTCAAAACCGAACTGCTGGACCGCATTGCCCACCATACACGCGCGTGGAACATCGGCGACCCGCTTGACCCCGAGACCCGCATGGGGGCGCTGGTGTCGGATGCGCATTTCACAAAGGTCTGTGGCTATCTTGATCAGGCCGAAACCGTGGTTCTGGGCGGCAAAGCCGAAAACGGATTTGTCGAGGCCACCGTGATCGACGTACCCGGCAACGATCACCCCCTTGCCCGCGAAGAGATCTTTGGCCCCGTCCTGTCGGTGATCGAGGTCTCGGGCTATGATGAAGCGATCAGCATCGCCAATGACACCGACTACGGGCTATGCGCCTCGATCTTCACCGCCAACACCAAACGTGCCATTCGTGGCGCCCGCGCATTGCGGGCGGGAACCGTCACGGTCAACAGCTTTGGTGAAGGTGATGTCACCACACCGTTTGGCGGGTTCAAACAGTCAGGTTTTGGCGGACGCGACAACTCGGTTCACGCCCATGACCAGTACACCCAGCTGAAAACCATCTGGATTGATCTGGCGGATGACGATGATGAGGCCGTCGCGTGACGGCCTACCGTGCCAAGTCACTGCCGGTCCAACGGGGGCCGGCAGCCTGGAATGCCATTTTGGGGCCAACCCCGTCATGCCCGACACTAGACTGCGATCTCATCGCGGATTTTGTGGTGATCGGCGGCGGGTTCGCGGGCCTCTCGGCGGCGCGCCGCCTTAAACAGTTGCAACCCACGGCGAAGGTTGTTGTTCTTGAGGCAGGTCAAATCGCCGAAGGAGGCGCGGGTCGCAATTCGGGGTTTATGATCGACCTACCCCATGATCTCACCTCTGACGATTACGCCGGTGCAGGCGATGACAGAGCGACCATAGCGCTGAACCGGCAGGCGATAGACTTCGCCCGTCACGCGGTTGAAGATTACGGCATCGACGGAAATTTCTTTGTCCCCATGGGCAAGGTCAACGGCGCCGCCAGTGAAACCGCCAAAGCGCATAACGACAGCTATGCCAAACACCTGGCAAGTCTTGGAGAGACAAGAGAAGCGCTTGATCCGCAACAGATGTATGAGCTGACAGGCTCGCGTCACTACACCTCGGGACTATACACCCCCGGCACTGTGATGCTGCAACCGGCCGGGTATATTCGGGGTCTTGCAGAGGGCTTGATCCAGGCTGGGGTGTCTATTTTTGAACAAAGCCCCGTGACCGGATTTCAGAAATCAGGCACCTCGTGGGAGGTCCACACCAAACAGGGCCGTGTCGCAACAGGCGCGGTGATCCTGACGGTCAATGGACACCTAGAAAGCTTTGGCGTTGCCGCCGGACGCCTGATGCAGCTGTTTCTATTTGCGGTTATGACACCCGAGCTGGACAGCGACGCGCTTGGCAAACTGGGCGGGCACTCACGTTGGGGGGTAACACCCTCTGATCCCATGGGCACCACCATGCGGCGCATCGACAGTGGACAGGGCGGCAACCGCATCATCACGCGCACCTGCGCCACCTTACGGCCCGGCATGCGGAGCAAAGCGGGTGATCTGAGCCGCGCCGCCGCAGTGATGCAGCGCAAATTTGACCAACGCTTCCCGCAGCTGGCGGGCCTTCACATGGAATACCAATGGGCCGGTCATCTCTGTCTAAGCCTGAACAGCGTTTCCATGATGCGCGAAATAGAACAGGGCCTCTATTCCGGCTGTGTTCAAAATGGTTTGGGCACGGCACGAGGCACGCTGACCGGCATCGGTGCCGCTGAGCTTGCCCTAGGAGTGACAAGCGAAATGACGCGCCATTTCGAAGCAGAGGCACAGCCCAAGAAACTGCCCCCCCAGCCGTTTCGCGAATGGGGGGCAAATGCGGTGTTGCGTTGGAAGGAATGGCGGGCACGCGACGAGTGATCGCGCGCGACGCATTATGGCAGGCTCAGCTTCGCCATACGCCCGCCATCCACGGTATAGATCTGCCCTGTAATGAAACTCGCCTCCTCTGAGGCGAGAAATGCCACCAGCGACGCCACTTCCTCGGCCCGACCAGTGCGCGCCACCGGATGAATGCGGCCAATGTCGCGCCTGAACGCGACAGGGTCTGGCATGCTCTCGATAAATTCGAGGTTGAGATCCGTATCGATCCATCCCGGTGCCACCGCATTGCACCGAATACCCTCATGCCCATGGTCCACCGCAACCGCACGGGTCAGACCATGCAGCCCGGCCTTCGAGGCGCAATAGCTGGCATGCCCCGGATTGGAGCCCAATCCCTCTATAGAGCCGGTGTTGACGATGCTGCCCCGGCTGGTGCGCAAATGCGGCAAGGCCGCTTTGATCGTGAGAAACGGCGCGGTGAGATTGACCATCAGATTGCGGTTCCAATCCTCCAGATCCATCTCTTCAACTGAGGCTTCTTGCATCATTCCTGCATTGTTGATGAGAATGTCCAACCGCCCTGCCCGCTCGACAACCGTATCAACACTGGCTGTAACGCTGGCCGCGTTGCTGAAATCCGCGCAGACACTTTCGAACTGATCATCCGCACCGCGCTGAACCGTCACAACCCGCGCCCCTTCGAGGCTCAGGCGCTGGGCAATGGCGCGGCCGATGCCGCTGCGCCCCCCTGTGACAAGCGCCACTTTTCCCTCAAACCGCATCATGCCACCGGTTTCCCGCCATTCACCTCAACCAAAGCACCGCACATATAGCGCGCCGCGTCTGAGGCCAGAAACAACACAACATCGGCGATATCCTCCGGTTCAGCGATCCGCCCCAACGGTACAGATTTTCCAAGCTCGGCCACTGCCGAATCCGGGTCAAACCCGCGCTTTTCAAACCCGCTGCGCAACATCGGCGTGTTGACTTCATTGGGGCACACGGCGTTGATCCGAATGCCCTGATGCGCGTGGTCCATCGCCATACATTGGGTCAAGGAGGCAATGGCCGCCTTGGTCATGCAATAAAGCGCATGATTGGGGCCCGGCGCTTTGCCGCCCCAGCAAGATGCGGTGTTGACGATGACACCACCGCCCCGTTCGGCAAAGATCGGAATGGCCGCACGGCAGATCCGAAACGGCGCCTGGACATTCACCCCCAAAGACAAATCCCAGTCGGCATCAGAGGTATCGGTGACCGGGCCGCGCGTGATGACGCCCGCGTTGTTGATCACAATGTCCAACCCTCCCAGCGCCTTATGCGCTCGTTCGGCCAGCGTGTCGGCGTAAGAGGCCTCAAGCAAATCCCCATCGAGATGCGCCTCGGCTGTGACACCCTCGGTGTCACGATCTGCGACGGCCACCCGCGCGCCCTCGGCCCGAAACCCGGCCACAATGGCCGCGCCAATGCCGCCCGCCGCCCCAGTGACCAAAACAGTCTTGCCCTCAAATCGCATGTGCCCTCCTCCCTTAGAATTCACTTCAGGCTAAGAGCAGCGCAGCGGGGGGAACTTGCAGAAAACCGACCTCAACAAACAAAAAAGACCCGCCCTGAAGTCAGGACGGGTCAGTCTTGGGGAGTGACCGTGGAATTTAATAGCTTTGGTTCAACTCGTCAGCGGCGGGGATTTCCTTCTCGCGCCGGGCGATATAAGCGAGAAGTTCTTCGTTTTTGGCCTCATCAAGTTTTGGTTCCTGATATTCTCCCAAAAGCTTGCGGGCATGGTTCAAGGCGCGCTCGGTGATTTCAACACTGCCCTCGGCGATCCATTGCTCGATTGAGTTGTTGTCAAACATCTCGGGCATGAAAAACGCGGTTTGAAAGTTTTCCTGCGTGTGCGGGTGCCCAAGATAATGCCCCCCTGGCCCTACGTCCGGAACCGCTGCAACGGCCTCGTCGAAGTCATCAAAGTTCGGCCCCTGCGCCATGCGATAGGCCATGGCGCATTGCTCGGCATCGACAATGAATTTCGCAACCGAGCAATGCATGCCAGCCTCGTTCCAGCCCGCTGAGTGCCAGATATAGTTGGCTCCGGCATGAATGACCGATGAGAGGGTCGTTGCACTTTCGTACCCGGCCTGCGCATCAAAGGTTTTGGCCCCACCCAATGTGTTCGAGGTCCGCCACGGCACTTCGTAATACCGCGCCATCTGACCAATCATAAAGTTCATCAGGCTGATCTCAGGAGTCCCGGCCATGGGCGCGCCTGATTTCATCGATACGGTGGACAGGTAGTGCCCGTAAATCGCCGGTGCCCCACGCCGAATGACCTGAGTATAAGCCAGTGCCGACAGCGCCTCGGCATTCAGCTGCGCCACCGAGGCGGCTACGCTGGCGGGAGTATTGGCCCCCCCAAGCACAAAGGGCGAGCAGAGAACCGGCTGATTGCGTTTACAGAAGGCCCGCATCGCACCCAGCATGGTTTCATCCCAGACCAAGGGCGAATTGCCGTTACAGTTGCCTGTGGTGACGGGATTGGTTTCAAGAAACTCGTCGCCAAACAGAATGGCGCACATATCCATCACGTCTTCGGCATTTTTGGGCGACGTTGTCATGCCCATAAAGGTCTTGTCCGAATGTTTCATCGACGAATAGGTGATGCGCAGGTGTCGCTGACTGATCGGATGATCATAGGGTTCAACGATGTGATGCGCCGAGCTGTGCAATGCGGGCGACATATGCGCCAGCTTGTGAAACATCGCCAGATCATCCAGCGTCGGATTGCGCCGCACATCGTCAAGGTCACGCAGGAAAGGCGCACCGGTCATCGGCACAAAAATCGAGTGTTTGCCGCCTAAGCGCACGTTATGTTTCGGATTGCGGGCGTGATAGGTGAAATCTGAAGGGATGGTGCGGACCAGATCCATCACCAGATCACGGTCGAGATAAACCAGCTCACCCACGACCTTGGCGCCTGCGCGTTTCCAATCTTCCAAGGCGATTGGATCGCGGAACTGAACACCAACATTTTCGAGAATATCCATCGAGGCATTGTGAATACGCTCGACCTGAGATCCGTTCATCACCTCACAGACCGGAATATTGCGTTCAAGCCCCGGCAGCATATCAACAACGGGGGCAGAGCGGGCCGCGCGGCGGGCGCTGCGCCCACCAGCCCGGCTCCGGGTCGCGGTTTGTGTGGCCATATGGATCAACTCCTCTTTTTAAGAAGTCTCGCCTGTCTGGTCACACAAAACGTCGCCAATACCGAAATCCAGTTGCAAAAACCGACATGCCTCAGGTGAATGCCGCTCAGCCGACAAACAGATCCTTGAACTGGTCACGCAGCACGTTTTTCTGCACCTTACCCATCGTGTTGCGCGGCAGCGCCTCCATCACCACCAGCTTGCGGGGGTGCTTGAACCGCGCCAGATCAGCCTGAACAGCCGTCATAATTGCTGCAACATCAGGGGTCTGCCCGCTCTCGGCCACCAGAATGCCAACCGGAGTTTCGCCGAAATCCGCATGAGGCACGCCGATCACCGCGCTTTCCAGCACGCCGGGCTGATCATCCAAAAGCAGCTCAAGCTCTTTGGGATAGATGTTGAAACCTCCCGAGATGATCAGATCCTTACCGCGCCCCACGATGGTGACATAACCGTCCTCATCCATGCGCCCCAGATCGCCGGTGATAAAAAACCCATCTTCGCGCAGTTCAGCGGCGGTTTTCTCTGGCATTTGCCAATAGCCTTGAAACACATTTGGACCGCGCACCTCAATAATGCCTACGTCCCCCTGCGGAACGGGCTCGCTGGTGTCCGGGTCGGTGATCTTGAGCTCAACATCCGGCAATGGAAATCCAACAGTCCCGGCACGGCGTTCGCCCTCATAGGGGTTCGATGTGTTCATATTGGTTTCGGTCATCCCATAGCGTTCGAGAATGCGGTGCCCAGTGCGGTCTTCAAACCGAATATGTGTCTCAGCCAACAAAGGCGCTGAGCCAGAAATGAACAACCGCATATGCGAAGCCAGCGCTTTGTCGAAACGCGCATCGTCCAGAAGGCGGGTGTAGAAGGTTGGCACACCCATCATGCTTGTGGCTTTGGGCAGATACGTCAGAACCTGTTCGGTGTCGAATTTGGGCAGGAAAATCATGCTGCACCCAACCGCCAAACAGACGTTGGTTGCCACAAATAGTCCATGGGTGTGGAAAATCGGCAAGGCGTGAAGAAGCACGTCGTCTTTGGTAAACCGCCATTCTTTGACAAGTGTCTGGGCATTGGACAGCAGATTGTTCTGCGAAAGCATGGCCCCCTTGGACCGCCCTGTGGTCCCCGACGTGTAAAGAAAGGCCGCCAGATCCTCGCCATCCCGGTCAACGGTTTCAAACTCGGTTGGTTGTCCCTGAGCCAGGGTCATAAGACTTCCGCTGCCATCACCATCAAGGGTTTCTAGTTTTGCGCCTGTGCCCTCGACAACCGACGCCAGCGCCGCTTTGCCCGAGCTGTCGCAAACCACCAGAGCCGCACCGCTGTTTTCAATGAAATACTGCAGTTCCTTGGCAGTGTAGGCGGTGTTGAGCGGCAGAAACACAAAGCCAGCCTGCGCGCAGGCCGCACATAGCGCGAGAGCCTCGGGGGATTTTTCGATTTGAACTGCAACGCGATCTCCGGCGCGCAGACCGAGATGTGTCAGGGCATGGGCCACCTGAGCGGTTTGTTCGAGAAATGCCTCATAGCTCAGTTCCCCCCCATCGGCGGTATAGAGAAAAACATCCGTGCTGCCCGCGTGACGGCCAAAGAGGGTGTCATACAATGGGTTCGGCATTTTGGTCCCTTTCACAAAAGCTCTGGCCGCTCAGACATAGTCCAGCAGGCCTGTTTTGCTGGTTTTTTGATAAGGCGTAAAGAGATAGCCCACCGTTCTGTGATCCAGTTTTGTGCCGTTAGCGTCGGAAAACGACACAATGTCGCAATCGGAAAAGACCAAGCGCGACTCGATCAGCGAAAATAGCGACATGAGTTTTGAAAGATCTTCAGTTGGCCGGATCCTGATTGTGATCGGCGCACGCCGTGGGCGGGCGGCGCGTGGGCGTCCGTAGTCGAACCACGACTTCGCACATCACAGTACTAAACTCTGACAGGACACATCCAATGAATGCTCCTTCCTCCCGCCGCGCGGGCCGTTCCGGCGGTCGCGCCGCTCGCGTTGCTGCGCGCTCCTCTGCTTTGACCGAAGACCAGCGTGGCGTACGCCCCGGTATGACAGGCGGCACTTACCGCCCTCTATCTGATCTCGACATGGAAAAAATTCACCAGGCGGCCTTAACCGCACTGGAGGAAATCGGTCTGGCGGATGCACCGCAAACCGGCATCGAGATTATGACCGGCGCTGGCGCTATTCTCGGCGATGACGGCCGTCTGCGGTTCCCGCGTGCTCTTGTTGAGGATATGCTCACCAAAGCCAATCGTAATGTGGTTCTGCATGGGCGCGATCCGGCAAACGACATGGATCTGTCTGGCCAGCGCGTCCATTATGGCACCGCAGGCGCCGCCGTGCATCTGGTTGATGTTCATGGCCGCGATTATCGTGACAGCACTTTGCAAGATGTCCACGACGCCAGCCGGATCTGCGATGTTCTGGACAACATCCACTTTGTCCAGCGCCCCATGGTTGCTCGCGACATCCTCGACAATCTCGAGATGGATCTGAACACCATCTACGCCTGTACAGCCGGTACAACAAAGCACATCGGCACGTCGTTCTCTGATCCGTCTCACGTCAAAGCGGGCATGGAAATGCTCTATGCCATTGCCGGCGGCGAAGACAAATATCGCGAACGCCCCTTTGTGTCGAACTCCAACTGCTTTGTTGTACCGCCAATGAAGTTCGCAACGGAATCCTGCGAGGCCATGGAATATTGCATCGAAGGTGGGATGCCGATCCTGCTTTTGAGCGCGGGCATGGCGGGTGCGACCGCGCCATCCACCACCGCCGGTGCCATCACACAGGCCGTGGCGGAATGTCTTGCCGGGATGATCTACGTCAACGCCATGAAGCCGGGCCACCCGGCGGTCTTTGGAACCTGGCCCTTTGGTCTTGACCTGCGCACCGGTGCCATGACCGTTGGTTCGGGTGAACAGGCGCTGCTGACCGCTGGCTGCGCGCAGATGCATAATTTCTATGGCCTCCCCGGTGGTGCCGCCGCCGGTGCCTCGGATTCCAAGCTACCGGATATGCAGGCTGGATGGGAGCAGATGAACACCGCCGTCATGGCCGGTTTGTCAGGTCTGAACATGGTGTATGAAGCAGCGGGCATGCATGCCTCGCTTCTGGGGTTCTGCCTCGAAAGCCTTGTGTTGAGCGACGACCTTATTGGGCAGGCACAGCGCTGTGTCCGCGGCATCGAAGTGGATGATGACACACTGGCCCTTGATCAGATGCGTGACGTCTGCCTTGGCGGGCCGGGGCACTATCTGGGCACAGACGCGACCCTAAGCCGGATGCAGAAAGATTATGTTTATCCGGCACTTGGGGATCGCACCTCGCCCAAAGAATGGGCTGAAAATGAAAAGCCCGATTTGATTGAAAAGGCCATTGCGAAGAAGGAAGAAATTCTGGCTACGCGCAGCAAGGCCCGCTTTGATCCCGAGCTGGATGCCGCCCTGCGCCGCCAGTTCAACATCCACCTGCCAAGCTGAGAATTTGGCGCGGCAAACAGGGGGCTGGTCAGCCCCCTGTTCTCTCGCTAAGGCAGGAGACATCACTTTGGCGGAGCTCTTATGCCTTACGTTCTATTAGCCCTGGCCATTTTGGCCGAAACCATCGGGACAACTGCGCTACAGGCGAGCCAGCAGTTTACCAAACCCCTGCCCTCGCTGATCGTTGTCATCGGCTATGCCGCAGCTTTTTATCTCTTGAGCATTGCGCTCAAAACCTTCCCGGTTGGCATCGCCTATGCGTTGTGGTCGGGTCTTGGGATTGTCTTTATCGCCGCAATTGGCTTTGTAGCCTTTGGTCAGAAACTTGACTGGCCCGCGATATTCGGAATTGTCCTGATCCTGTCCGGCATCCTCGTGATCAACCTGTTTTCGAACACGGCCACCCACTGATCGTCAAAGGCGCACCGCAAACGCGATGCGCCTTGTTTGCCTTAAAAGCGGAAGGTCCCGCGCAGCGAAATGGTGTTGGCATCCAGATCATTCGCACCGACATCTTCAAAACGATGCGACAGGAACTCACCGCCAACCGAGAACTGATCGGTCACGCGATATTCCAGGCCAATACCGCCAAGAAACCCGTTTTCATTGCCAAGGCTGGTGTTGACCTGCGCCCCACCTAGCGTCGCATAGACAAGCGTGTTGCCAAGATCATACCCGCCGCGCAGTTTCAGGCGGGTGAAGTCTTCGATTTCGGTCCCACCCAATGTCAGGTCGTTGGCTTTCTGAAACTCGAGTTCCGCCCCCACGACCCACTGGCCTAAATCATAGTCATAGCCGGCAAAGCCACCATAAAGCTGTTCGGTTTGATCCGCCGCCCCAAGATCGGCCGTCACGCTGCCAAAGCTCAGACCGACATAGGGTCCGGTCCAATCACCGTCCTGTGCCATAACGGAAGTGCCTGCAACCGCGCTGGCCGAGGTCAGGGCCACAAGGGCCGCCGCTTTGATGCTCGATGTCATATTCAATGTCCTTTTCCAGGGCGCGGGTGAGAGTTCCGCGCTCAACGAAAGGCAGATATGCAGCGCCAATCGCGCTTCAACGTCCCTCTTAGGGACGTGACCTAGACGTGAGAAAACCCGCCGAATTCTCACGTTTTCATGCGCTAAAACCAGCGCATTGGGAAAAGAATGCTTTGCGTAGGCCTTGTAAGCGCCCCTGCGTCCTATTTCCTCTGGCCTTTTGGGCAATTCAGCGCTACGCCCGCGCCAACTCCGGGACAAAAGGAAACGACCCATGGATTTGCGCAACGTCGCGATCATCGCACACGTTGACCACGGCAAAACGACCCTGGTTGACGAACTGCTGAAACAGTCCGGCGCGTTTCGCGCCAACCAAGCCGTGGCCGAACGCGCCATGGACAGCAACGATCTTGAGCGCGAGCGCGGGATCACCATCATGGCCAAAGCCACCTCGGTGGAATGGAAAGGCACGCGGATCAACATCGTTGACACCCCCGGTCACGCCGACTTCGGAGCCGAAGTTGAGCGTATCCTGAGCATGGTGGACGGTGTTGTTCTTTTGGTGGATGCCGCCGAAGGCCCCATGCCTCAGACCAAATTTGTGACCTCGAAAGCGCTGGCCATGGGCCTGCGTCCGATTGTTGTGGTCAACAAAGTCGACAAACCTGACGGCGAACCAGATCGCGCGCTGGACGAAGTGTTTGACCTGTTCTCGAACCTCGACGCCAACGAAGATCAGCTCGACTTCCCGCATCTCTATGCATCGGGTCGTTCGGGCTGGTGTGATGCCGAGCTTGACGGGCCACGCGAAAACCTTGACGCGCTGTTCAATCTGATCGTCAACCATGTTCCCAAGCCTCGTCAGCAGACAAAAATCGAAGATGACTTCCGGATGCTGGCCGTTACTTTGGGTAGCGATGCCTTTGTTGGTCGTTTGCTGACCGGTCGTGTTGAATCGGGCAAAGTCAAAGTTGGCCAGACTGTTCAATCAATCAGCCGCATTGGCCAGAAAATCGAACAGTTCCGTGTCACCAAGATTCAGGCGTTCCGTGGCCTTCAGGTACAAGATATCGACGAAGCCGAAGCCGGTGACATTGTGTCGATTGCCGGGATGACCAAAACCACTGTGGCTGACACCATCTGTGCGCTTGCGGTGGAAGACCCGCTGGAAGCCCAGCCGATCGATCCGCCCACCATCACCGTGACCTTTGGCATCAACGACAGCCCCTTGGCCGGTCGTGACGGCAAAAAAGTTCAAAGCCGTGTGATCCGTGACCGCCTTTACAAAGAAGCCGAATCCAACGTGGCAATCCGCATCGCGGACACCCCCGGTGGTGAAGCCTTTGAGGTGTCGGGTCGTGGCGAACTTCAGATGGGTGTTCTGATCGAGAATATGCGTCGCGAAGGCTTTGAGCTGTCGATCTCGCGCCCCCAGGTGATCATGCGCGAAGAAGACGGCCAGATGATGGAGCCCGTTGAAGAGGCCACCATCGACGTGGATGACGAATATTCGGGCGCCGTGATCGAAAAGCTGACAGGCACCCGCAAAGGTGAGCTGGTCGAAATGCGCCCTGCTGGCGTTGGCAAGACCCGCATCATCGCACACGTCCCGTCACGTGGTCTTATCGGTTACCACGGTGAGTTCCTCACCGACACCCGTGGTACCGGCGTTCTGAACCGCGTATTCCACGGCTGGACCGCACACAAAGGGGCCATCCCAGGCCGTCGCGCAGGTGTTCTGATCTCGATGGAGAACGGTGAGGCCGTAGCCTATGCACTGTGGAACCTCGAAGATCGCGGCAAGATGATGATCGGCGCCCAGACCCCAGTTTATCAGGGTATGGTCATCGGTGAGCACAGCCGTGAGAACGATCTGGAAGTGAACCCGCTGAAAGGCAAAAAGCTGACCAACGTCCGCGCATCGGGCACCGATGATGCGGTGCGTCTGACCACGCCGATCACGCTGAGCCTTGAAGAAGCAATTGCCTATATCAACGACGACGAGTTGGTGGAAGTCACGCCCAATGCCGTTCGTCTGCGCAAACGCTATCTCGATCCGCACGAGCGCAAGCGCAAAGCGCGCGAGAACCAGTAAACGACAAAAGCCCCGGTTCGCCGGGGCTTTTTCTTATCCGAGCGGATCCTCCCTTACTGACAGGGGATTTCCTTCATCACCACATGTTCAGGTTTGATCAGTTTGCGATCTTCGCGGTACACGGCCGGATATTCCACCAGACGGATCACATCACCCTTCTTCAGGTACTTCCGCTCTGCTGGCTGGATCAGCACCTTTTTCACAGAATACTGCGCGCCAACCTTAACCTCTTTGTAGCAGGCGATCACACGAGGCTGGCCTTGAGTGTCGGTTCCTGCTGATGCCGCTGTGGCCGCAAATAGGGCCAACGTCATTGAAATTACTAAACTCCGCATCCTGGTCTCCATTGACTGCTCGGATGCAAGTAAAGTTATCCACAAATCTGGCAGAAAAAGGGATTAACCATGCTCCTGTTATGGCAAGCCTCCCTCGGGACATAGAAAAAGGCGCGGAGTGGCAGCCCCCGCGCCTTCTATCTCTTGGGCAGAGATTATTTCTGGGCCGGGCTGACGCAGGCGCCTTTGCGGGCCACATAATGCCCATCAGAAATCTTGTGCTCTGACTCTTTATACACGGCCGGGTACCACACTTTGACCATCTGGCCATTGCGGTGCTCCCACTCGGTATGTGCAGCCATCACAAGCTTTTTTGTGGTGCTGTATTGGGCCGGAACCCAGACTTTATTGTAACAGGCAACAACTTGACCTTCCCAGGCAAATGCCGGTGCGGCCAGAGCAGTCGTGGCGAAAATCGCGCCAGCAATGAGCTTCTTCATGATTGTATTCTCCCAAAATAAATTAAGGTGAAAGAATTTTAGCCAAGGCAATGAGTTCGGCGCGACTGGTATTCCTGACTGGTGCCCAGAAACTTCAATGCTCGCTCAGGATCATATTGTTTTGAAACACTTTTCCGACTTTGCAGGCCAAACATCATCACAACCCAAAGCTGTGCAAACTTGGTTAACCGTTTCCCAATTCGAAACAAAACTGCAAATTCTGCAACTTTGGTCGTTTTTATGGAAGAATTACGCTCAATTTCGAATCACCAAAGGCCCGTCAAACACCAATGGTTTGACAGGCTTGTGCTTGCCGATCCGTCTAGAGAACTGGCCACTTCCCGCTGAATACCCACTGGGAAGGCCCATTGACCTAGGTCGACACATTGATTGAGAACAGAAAACCAAAACGCGAGATCGGCAGCATATCGCCGCAAACAGCTCTTTCGCGAAACTCTTAAAGTTGGGTGGGCTTATTCGTCAGTTTCAACGACCAACAGCTCACGTTCTGAGGCGTCCCGCGCATGGCTGAGCGCCTCTTGATATGCATCCGAGTTGTAACACTCGACTGCGGCTTCGACTGACGGGAACTTTGCAACAACATTACGGGGGCGTTCTTTGCCCTCCAGCTGAACAAACCGGCCACCCCGTGCAATGAACTTGCCACCATGTGCTGCCACAGCGGGGCCCGCCAACGCGGCATATTTGCCGTAGGCCTCAGCGTCGGTAACAGTCACATGAGCAATCCAAAGTGCGGGCATTGCAGCCTCCCGAAAGTGTATGTCTTCCCGGTACCTTACGGAATAATCCCCAAAGGCCAAGTCTTTTCTTTGACCAAACGGTCAGACGCCCGGATCTATTGGTATTACGCCGATCCGAAAATGGGGGTCACTTTGCCTCCGACGGCGATTTCACCACCTGAAATCACAGAAGCACACCATCCACCATGCCCACGCATGGCGTTGTAGCCGCCCTTCCCAAGTAGCGCCTCCATCCGAGAGCAGGGCGCACAGGGCACGGTGATTTGCAAAAGCACAGAACCGATTTGCAGCTGGTATTCCCGAAGGGCGGTCAGGTTGATCCCCGCCACGACAATGTTCCGTCGCAAGATATCTGCGGTCACCTCCGCGCCGCTCAGAGCCGCAATTACCGGCAGATGTTCGGCTTGGATCAGGGTCACGGCACGTTTCCCCGATCGCCCGTGATCCCCAACCAGCCCGGTCTCGGTCACCATCGCCCTATCAACGCTCATGAGATCTGCTTTGCGCTCGGGCCTGAGGCCAATCCAGGTCACCTGCCCCGTTTGGGCAAACCCCTTACGAAGATCTGCAAGTGTTTTCATGACGCGCCCTCTGTTCTCAAAACAAAGGCCCTCCCGATCAGATCGGAAGGGCCTTTGAAAATTCTGTCGGTCAATTTAACCCGCGATCACAGCTTCGGCGGCTGCGATTGCCGCATCGGCGTTGGTCGCGTCTTTCGCCCCGCCCTGCGCCATATCCGGGCGACCGCCGCCACCTTTACCACCAAGCTCGGCAACAGCCGCTTTGACCAGATCGACAGCAGAGAGATTGCCTTTCAGATCATCGGTGACACCCGCCGCAACCGCGACTTTGCCCCCTGTATCGGCAATCAGCAGAACCGCACCGGATTCAATGCGCGCCTTGTGCTCATCCATCAAAGGCGGCAGGTCTTTGCCGGACACACCGGAGAGCACCTGAGCCACAAACTTCACGCCGTTGATCTCGCGGATGTCTTGGCCACCGCCTTGGCCCGCGCCACCTGCCATTGCGAGCTCGCGACGCAGCTGTGCCACTTCGTTGGCCAGCGCCTTGCGCTCGTCCATCAGGGCCTTCACGCGCGCGGGCACATCCGAGGCCTGAGTTTTCAACTCAAGCGCAACCTCACCCAGCAGACGATCCTGCCCTGCCAGATACTCCATAGCAGCCTGACCAGTCAGAGCTTCGATCCGGCGCACACCCGCGCTTGATGCGCTGTCGCCCAGCGTCACAAAGGCGCCGATGTCACCGGTCTGGCGCACATGGGTGCCACCGCAGAGTTCCAGCGAATAGGTCTGGCCATCGTTGCCTTTGCCCGATCCGGACTGAACGCCCATCGAGACAACGCGCACTTCATCGCCGTATTTCTCACCAAACAGGGCCTGCGCGCCGATCTCACGCGCGTCATCCGGCGTCATGATCCGGGTGCTGACCGCGCTGTTCTGACGGATATATGTGTTCACCTCGGCCTCAACCTGCGCCAGTTCCTCGGCGCTCAGAGCTTTGGCATGGCTAAAGTCAAACCGCAGGCGGTCCGGCGCATTGAGCGAGCCACGCTGGGCCACGTGCTCGCCAAGCGAATTGCGCAGGGCTTCGTGCAGCAAATGGGTTGCCGAATGGTTGGCACGGATGGCGCTGCGGCGGGTGTGATCCACCTCTAGTTCAAGCGGCTCACCCTGCGTAAAGGTACCGCGCTCGACGGTCACCTTGTGGGCAAACACCTTGCCATCCGCGAATTTTTTGGTGTCTTCCACCAGGGCCACGTCATCGCGATTGTCCAATCGGCGGATCACACCAGTGTCGCCAGCCTGACCACCGGATTCGCCATAGAACGGGGTCTGATTGACAATAATCCAGCCGCTCTGACCTTCGGCCAACGCATCAACACGTGCGCCTTCGGCAACCAAAGCCATGGCCTGACCTTCGGCTTTTTCGGTGTCGTAGCCAAGGAAATCGGTTGTGCCGGCTGTGTCCAGTACATCAAACCAAACAGCGTTGTCTGCCGCCTCACCCGAGCCGGACCATGCGGCCCGTGCCTTGGCTTTCTGCTCGGCCATGGCCGCATCAAACCCGTCGGTGTCTACGGTCCGGCCCTTTTCACGCAGCGCATCCTGCGTCAGATCGAGCGGGAAGCCATAGGTGTCATAGAGCTTGAACGCAGCGGCACCGGGCAGAGGTGCCTCATCCGCAAGGCCCGAAATCTCATCATCGAGAAGCTTCAGACCACGGTCCAAGGTCTGCTTGAACCGGGTTTCTTCCAGCAGCAGAGTTTCTTCGATCATCGCCTGTGCCTGCCCCAACTCAGGATAGGCTTGGCCCATCTGCTGGACCAGCGAGGGCACCAATTGATGCATCACAGGGTCTTTGGCGCCGAGAAGATGCGCGTGACGCATGGCGCGGCGCATGATGCGGCGCAGAACATAGCCACGCCCGTCATTCGACGGCATCACGCCATCCGCAATCAGGAACGAGGTCGAGCGCAGGTGGTCGGCAATCACGCGGTGATGCACGTTTTTGTCGCCAAAGGGGTCGACACCGGTGGCATGGGCACTCGCTTCGATCAGGTTCTTGAACAGATCGGTGTCATAGTTGTCGTGGCTGCCCTGCAGCAAGGCGCCAATCCGCTCAAGCCCCATGCCGGTGTCGATCGACTGCATATCGAGCGCACGCATCGAACCGTCTTCGAACTGTTCGTTCTGCATGAAAACGACGTTCCAGATTTCGATAAACCGGTCGCCATCTTCCTCGGGCGAACCGGGAGGGCCACCCCAGATGTGGTCGCCGTGATCATAGAAAATCTCGGTACACGGACCACAGGGGCCGGTCGGCCCCATCTGCCAGAAGTTGTCCGAGGTCGCGATACGAATGATGCGATCTTCGGGCACGCCAACCTTTTTCCAGATCTCAAAGGCTTCGTCATCAGTGTGATAGACGGTGGTGTAGAGCTTTTCCTTCGGAATGCCGAATTCTTTGGTGATCAGCTCCCAGGCAAAGGTGATCGCCTCTTCTTTGAAATAGTTGCCGAACGAAAAGTTGCCCAGCATTTCAAAGAAGGTGTGGTGACGGGCGGTATAGCCCACATTGTCGAGATCGTTGTGTTTGCCGCCTGCGCGTACACATTTCTGCGCGGTTGTCGCGCGCTGATAGTCACGGGTTTCTACGCCGGTGAACAGGTTTTTGAACTGTACCATGCCTGAGTTCACGAACATCAGGGTTGGGTCGTTGCGCGGCACGAGGGGCGAGGATTGCACAATCTCGTGCCCCTGCTTGCCAAAATAGTTCAGAAATGTGGAACGGATGTCGTTCAGACTAGCCATGGTTTCGCGGCCTCACTTGGGCAGAAATTTTCTAATGATCTACCCGTAGTGCCCGCCGCTGTCCATGGGTCGTCCGGCCTCATGCAAGGTCTAGATGCTTTTCAAAGAAATGTTCCGCATAAGGGTTGTCGTTGTAGCGCTCAATTTCACGCCACCCTGAGCTTTCATACAACCGTCGCGCGGCGGTCAGCTTGCCATTTGTATCGAGCTGAAGCGTCGTCAAGCCAAGATGTTTTGCATAGGTTTCAATCTCGGTCATGAGACGTTTCGACAGACCAAGCCCCCGTGCTGCTGGAGACACCCACATACGTTTGACTTCGCCCAGGGCCCCGCCTTGCCCTTTTAGTGCGCAGCATCCGATGGGAAGCCCGTCTGACATCGCCAGCAGAAAGACACCGCGCGGTGCACGCATTGCATCGGCTTCTGGGTCACCACCAAGCACCGGATCAAAACGTGTGCCAAAGATCTCAGAGATTTCATCATAATAGGCTTGAACACAGGTTTGGATACGTGGGTCTTCGGGGTCTGCCACCGTAATTTCGATCTGATCGCGCCCCAATACCGTCGCCACCAGATCCATGGCCTCAAGCAGGGCCTCGGTCTGCGAATAGCGGCTCAACACCGAAAGCGCCGATTGGTTTGAAAGCTCTTCATATTTGGAGAACTCGCCCTCACCCAAGGCCGTTAAACATACCACACGGCGACGTGCATCCAGGTCTGAGGCTTTGGTTGCAATTACACCCTCTGTTTCAAGAGTGCGCAACAGTCGGCTCATCAGACCGGAATCGAGCTGAAGATAGGCCCGAAGCTCTGCAACATCCTGTTTGCCCTGCCCTATGGCATTCAACACACGGGCCACCCCAAGCGGGCGGCCAAGGCCGAGAAAGGAACTGTCCAATGCGCCGGTCTGTGTCGTGACAGCCCGGGACAGGCGGCGAAAGCGGGAAATTTGGTCCAAAGTCATAAACCTGACTTAAGTCAGGTAAATATTCATTTCAAGAAAAAAGGCGCCCGAAGGCGCCCTATTCTTACTCATCATCGACAAGGTCCGGATCATCGGGGGGCATGTCAAATTCAAGCCCATGCGCGGCACGGATCTTATCTTCGATCGACAGTGAAATACGCTTATTTTCCCGTAGGAAGTTCTTGGCGTTCTCCCGTCCCTGACCAATGCGTTCATCGCCGTAGGAATACCAAGCGCCTGATTTCTCGACGACACCGGCCTTTACACCAAGGTCGAGCAGCTCGCCCATTTTCGAGATGCCTTCGCCATACATGATGTCGAATTCAACCTGTTTAAACGGGGGCGCAACTTTGTTTTTTACAACTTTCACGCGGGTCTGGTTGCCCACAACTTCGTCACGATCCTTGATCGCGCCGATGCGGCGAATGTCCAACCGTACCGAGCTATAGAATTTCAGCGCATTGCCCCCGGTTGTCGTTTCGGGCGAGCCGAACATAACACCGATCTTCATCCGGATCTGGTTGATGAAGATCACCATACAGTTCGAACGGCTGATCGACCCGGTCAGTTTGCGCATCGCCTGGCTCATCAGGCGGGCCTGAACACCAACGTTGCTGTCGCCCATGTCGCCCTCAAGCTCGGATTTTGGCGTCAGAGCCGCCACCGAGTCGACAACAACCATGCTCACCGCGCCCGAGCGAACCAAGGTATCAGTGATCTCAAGCGCCTGTTCGCCGGTATCGGGCTGCGAAATCAACAACTCGTCCAGGTCAACGCCCAGTTTTTTGGCATATTGCGGGTCAAGCGCGTGTTCTGCGTCAACAAAGGCACAGACGCCGCCCTTTTTCTGTTCTTCGGCTACACAGTGCAGCGTCAGCGTCGTTTTACCTGAGCTTTCAGGGCCATAGATCTCGATGATCCGACCCTTGGGAAGACCACCGATGCCCAGGGCAATATCAAGCCCCAAAGACCCGGTTGATGTGGCCTCAATCTCTTGAATGGCGTTCTCATCGCCAAGCTTCATGATCGAGCCCTTGCCGAACTGACGTTCGATTTGGGCCAGAGCGCTATCCAGCGCCTTTTGTTTATCTGCGGTACGCTTGTTATCCATCGCCAGAAGATCTGCCATTGCCATCGTTGAGATCCTTATTCCACACACTGCTGCGCGCAGCAATCACTGCTTTGTTCACCTCATGTTCTCAAGTGTTATGAGCACAAAATGAGAACATTTCAATAATAAAATCGACCTGCGGCAAAATCTGCGGTTGTTTTGTACCTCGGTGCCGATGATAAATCGCCGCGATGCTGATCTTCTGGAAACATAAGCTGGTGCTGCTTTCGGTGCCAAAAACGGGCACTTCCGCCTATCATAAGGCGTTAAAAGGCCATGCGACGATGGGCGTTACGCACCCCCCCGCGCTCAAACACATGAATGTCGCAAACTTCAACAAATTCCACCGCCCTATGATGGAACACGCCAGCAATATCGAAGATTTCGAGATTGTCGCCATGGTGCGCGACCCGATCAGCTGGCTGGGATCCTGGTACAGATATCGTCAGCGGGATTATCTAGATGGACATCAGAATTCGACCAAAGGTCTGAGCTTTGACGCCTTTTGCCGCGACTACCTGAAATCTCCCCGGCCACAACACGCCCGCGTGGGCAGTCAGGCTCAGTTTTTCCGCACGGACGCGGGTGAACCCGGTGTAACGCAACTGTTCAAATATGAGAACCAGTGGCAAATGAACCGCTTTCTCAAGGAACGGCTCGAGACCAATTTCATGCTGGATCAGGTCAATGTGTCGCCGAAAATTGACCTTCATCTGACCCCAGAAACAAAAAATCAGCTGCACCAACACCGCGCAGCTGATTTCGAACTTTGGGACAGCGCAATCTGATACGCTGGCCTTTAGTGGAATTGCTGGTGCACCGTTTCGGTCAACTCAGACAGTGAGAAGGGTTTGGGCAGGAAGACCGAGTTCGGAATTTCTTCACTGCCTTCACCAAAGGCATCTTCGGCATAACCAGATACAAAGACCACCTTGGTATCCGGGCGCGTCACCCGAGCTTTGCGCACCCATGTCGGGCCATCCATACCGGGCATCACCACATCCGTCACAAAGACATCAACAGCCAGCTCTTCATCCTCAAGAAGTTCAAGAGCATCTTCCGCCGTTTCTGCCTCGATCACCGTATAGCCACGCAGGCGCAGCGCTCGGGCCGCAAAGGCACGAACCGGGGCTTCGTCTTCCACCAGAAGAATGACACCCGACCCTTTTTGCGGCAGCTTTTTCTCTTTCACCACCTCTACCGCGGGCGCGGCTTCGACCACATGATCATGCGCCGGGAACATCAGTGTAAAGCAGGTTCCTTTGCCCACAACGCTGTCGACAAAGATATACCCGCCCGTCTGTTTGACGATCCCATACACTGTGGAAAGTCCCAGTCCAGTGCCTTCGCCAGTACGCTTGGTTGTGAAGAACGGCTCGAACACTTTTTGAAGTTTGTCGACCGGAATACCGACCCCAAGATCCGAGACCCGCACGGACACATAGGTCCCAGCTGCAACCACGGCGCGGTCACGTTTCAAAGGTTCACGCAGAACACGCCGTTCGGTCTCGATAACAATTTCGCCACCCTCGGGCATCGCGTCACGCGCATTCACCACAAGGTTCATCATCACCTGTTCAAGCTGACGGCGGTCCCCCCGGACGGGTGGCAGAACCGGATCATGATGTAGGGTCAGGCGCACTTTTTCCCCAACCAATCGGTTCAGCAAATGCGCCAGATCGGACAGGGTGTCACGCAGGTCCATGATTTCAGGTTGCATGGTTTGTTTGCGGGAAAAGGCCAAAAGCTGACCAACAAGCGCCGCCGCACGATTGGCGTTCTGGTTGATCTGAACCAGATCTCCATAATCAGGATCACCCTGATCGTGACGCAGCAACAAAAGATCACAATGGCCAGAAATGGCTGTCAGCAGGTTGTTAAAGTCATGGGCAACGCCGCCCGCAAGCTGGCCGATGGCCTGCATCTTTTGGCTTTGCACAAACTGCGCCTCAAGCGTCTTCAACTCGGTGGCATCATTGAGAACCGCAATAAGCGAGGCAACACCATCTTCCAGAACGCGGTTCAACGTCACCTGGACGAAAACTTCCTGATCCGCACGGGTCAGACGCAGAAACTCTGAACGGTGCAATCCGCGCCCTTCAGCGGCCTCTTTCAGCCAGTCGGTCAATGCGCGACCCAGGCCTTCCATATATTCGGTCAAATTGCCGGTTTTCTTGTCGGGAAGATCGAGCATACGGCGCGCTTCGGGGTTGGCGCGCAGAATAGTGCCGTTGGGACAAACCTTGATTAATGGCACCGGCAAACGGTCAAATCCGCCCACCTGATTGTTGCTGTCTTCTTCTTCACGAATGGGCGACATGGTCAGTTCCAACCGACCGGCGCCTGTCTCGGAACACTGCACAAGAACACGACGAGGGCCATCCGCGCTGTTGAGAACATGGACACCTCCCGGACGCAGCGGCAGGTCTTCAATCACCTCTTCAAGCAATTTTGCCCGCTGCCCCATCAGACTGCGCGCGGCTTTGTTCATAAACAAAATGGTGCCGTTGCGCCCCAGAGACATAAGCGGAATTTCAACCTGAGGCCCCTGCCCGGGACGATTGGCATCCGGCGTCAGACGCCACAGTTGAAGATCACCTTGGAACATCTGAACAGACACCCCAAACCCTTCGGTGTGGGACGTGACATTTTCTGAGGCATGCCCTGTGCTTCCTGCCTTATGAGCCAGACGGTACAAGATACCTTCGGAACTTGCGAAAACATCGCGCAGAACCTCAGGCAGATCCCGATCCAGATCGGCACCAAACCGCTCACGCGCAGCGGCGTTTGAGCCACGAAGCTGACCGTCACCTGATGTCAGGAAACAAAAGTCGGCGTCATGTTCGACAAAGTCTTGCAGCAATCCAGCCGTGCGCGAGCCTCGTGCACGTGACATCAACGCGACCCCGGCCCAGAGTATGGCCAGCGTAGCAAAGACAATCCCAGCTGCAAGAAGTGCGGCCTGAACGGTGGGAATGTCGGTTAGAAAGAACCCGGCAATGCTCGCAAAGGCGAGCGCCATCAACAGGATAGGACCCCGAGAGGACAGCGTTGTCCCCAGAAGGCCTTGGGTGTTCTTTGGCAGTGCGGTCACTGTTTGCCTCAATCTTACGTTTCAGCCGCCAACCATCTTGGGTCGGTTGAGCCCTATATTTCAGTCTTGTATGATCCCGATGCGCACTGGCCCAGCGGGTGGATCATACCCGTTTTAACACAGACACAAAGAAACCATCACCACCATCAACGGGTAAGAACTGTCTGGACAGCGCGCAATTCCACTCAGGGTTGTTTTTGAGAAAGCGCGCGACCTGCTGTGAATTCTCTTCGGCCAAAACCGAGCAGGTCGCATAGGCCAGTGCCCCATTCCTTCTGACGTGGTGTTTACAATTTTCTAATATTTCGCTCTGAATGGTTAAGATCTTATTTAGATCTTGTTCATCAAATCGCCATTTTCCATCCGGCGCCCGTCGCCACGACCCACTTCCCGAACAGGGGACGTCACATAAAATCAGATCGTAGTCCCCTTTGATCTCGGTCACGCGATCAACAGAGACCCCGGCACGGTTGGCCCGTTCCGGCAGATCGGACATCCGCTGATAGTTGGCATCATGGGCGTCAAACTGCGCAGTTTTCACACGCCCCGCCATAGCCAGCGTTTTCCCGCCACCACCCGCGCAGTAATCAAGAACCCTCATGCCGTCGCTCAGCGGCAGTGCATCCACCACGGCCTGACTGGCAACGTCTTGCAATTCCACCATCCCGGTCAAAAAAGCCTCACTGCGCGCAACTTTGCGCGGTCCTTCGGTGACGCGCAGCGCGGTTGCGGAAAGGTCATGTGGTTCGGTGAGAATCCCGTCACTTGCGAGCTTTTCCTGCGCGTCCACCAGGGAGGCCTTTCTCAGATTGACCCGCAAAAACACATCGGCGCGCGATTGCAACGCGGCTGCTACCTCAGCCGTTTGATCCTGCAGACTGTCTCGAAATCGATCGGCAATCCAATCGGGCAAATCCAACGCATCGTTGCCCTCGGGCAGCGCACCGGAGGCCGATTCATCCTCGGTCAAAGGTTTGGGTGCATGCCCCTGCCCGCTAAAGATCTCAGAGAGCTCGGCCCCTTGTGCACGCAACAACCCCAAGACCCGCGCACGTCCGCTGTCTCCGCCCCCGCGAATGGCAGTGCTGCGCCACTGCCGTACCACGTCAAACACGTGATCCCGAACCGCAGCACGATCTTTGGATCCGGCAAACCGTGAAGACCGCGCCCAGTTGACCAACGCCTTTTCAGAGGGAACGCCATCACGAATACGATCGAGCACTTCGATGGCGGCTTGATATCGGGCGGCTGGTGTCATGTTGCGATCCTGCTTGGGCTGTGTTGCGCACTCCCTACCCTAGCACAGGCCGAGAAGCGAGACGCGCAGCGACACAATCACAGCACGAGCGGTCTTCCTCACGACACAGCATGCCCCAAAACGAAAAACACCAGAGCAGTTTCCCACTCTGGTGTCAGAATTCACATTTCGCTTAGATCAACCGATACGATAGTTCGGCGCTTCGCGGGTGATCTGTACATCGTGCACGTGGCTTTCCTTCAGGCCAGCACCGGTGATTTTCACAAAGTTACAGTTCTTGCGCATCTCTGCCACGGTGGCACAGCCGGTATAGCCCATGGCCGCCCGCAACCCGCCGACCAACTGGTGAACAACGGTGCCTGCTGGGCCCTTGTAGGGCACCTGACCTTCGATGCCTTCCGGCACCAGTTTGTCGCTGGCCGCGTCTTTCTGGAAATAGCGGTCCGCCGATCCGCGTGCCATGGCGCCAAGGCTACCCATACCGCGATATGCTTTGAACGAGCGGCCCTGATACAGGATGACTTCACCTGGGCTTTCGTCGGTGCCTGCGATCATGCTGCCGACCATGGCACAGGAAGCACCCGCGGCAATGGCTTTGGCAAAATCGCCCGAGAACTTGATGCCACCATCCGCAATCACAGGCACATCGCCTGCGGCCTCGGAACAGTCCATAATGGCAGTCAGCTGGGGCACACCCACGCCGGCCACCATACGTGTGGTACAGATCGAGCCCGGCCCGATGCCAACCTTAATCGCGTCAGCACCCGCATCAATCAGAGCGCGGGTTGCATCGCCTGTTGCTACGTTCCCGGCAATCACCTGAATATCGCTGTATTGGTCCTTGATGCGCTTTACCGCCTCAATCACCCCCTCGTGGTGACCATGCGCCGTATCGACAACAACAATATCGACACCGGCGTCGATCAAGAGCTCGGACCGGGCAAAGCCGCTGTCACCCACGGACGACGCCGCAGCCACACGCAGGCGACCCAACTCGTCTTTACAGGCGGTCGGATTCAACACGGCCTGCGCGGTGTCTTTCAAAGTCAAAAGACCGGTCAGCTTGCCATGGCCATCATGAACCAAAAGCTTTTCAATCCGGCGCGCTTTCATCAGGCTTTTCGCCTCTTCAAGCTCGGCAGGCTCTTGCAGCATGGCCAGGTTTTCCGAGGTCATCATGACATGGACCGGCGTGTCATCGCTTTGAGCAAAGCGCATATCCCGGTTGGTGAGAATTCCGACTACACGCCCTTCGTCATCTACAACAGGAAAACCAGTGAAGTTATAGCGCTCGACCAAAGCCTTGGCATCGGCGAGGGTCTGGTTGGTGGTCAGCGTTACAGGATTGTAAACGATCCCGGATTCAAATCGCTTGACCCGACGCACTTCGCGCGCCTGCACCTCGGCGGTCAGGTTTTTGTGGATCACACCGATCCCACCGGCCTGTGCCATGGTGATGGCCATGCGCGATTCCGTCACTGTGTCCATCGCAGAGGACAAAAGCGGAATATTCATGGCAATGGATTTGGTCACCTGCGTCGTCGTCTCAGCGGTGTTTGGCAACACGCTTGAGGCGGCAGGAACAAGCAGAACATCGTCGAAGGTCAGGGCCTCGCGAATCTTCATGGCGGCTACTCCTTGGGAAGATATCGGTTGGCACGTCCCTATTGCATGAATGTTTGAGAAGGGAAAGGCCAATATCCGCCCCGCTGTGAACTCGTTTCAAAATGGCTCAATTTCAAGGCGTTCACAAAAATGTACCTACGATATGCATTTTTGATTCTCGGCAGGGTCGCCGCCCATTGGTAATTTCAATTTCAGTACCGAAGACAAGTTTGGGCCCGCTCTGCATAAGCAGGCCTTGGGAGACAGGAATGCGCAGACCAGACGCACAGCCATGTGCCAAAACCATCCGACTTCAAAAAGCCGCCCACGAGCTTAGCAAAATCTCTCAAGCCGTTGAAGTTGTTGCCTATAATATGGCCGGCGAAATCCACTCAAGTCGCGTTGCGCACCTCTTGCTTATCTCTCAGGACATCCATTCAACTGCCGCGCGCTTACGTGAGGCACAAGCCAGAAAGGACATAGGAACCATAGCCTAGCTCACAGCCCGTCAGGTTGACGCAGGTTTGCAAACCGTAATCTAGCGTCAGCTAATCGAACCGTGTACCCTGAGACCATTGGTCTTGGTAAGGTGAGCTTTGGTGTGAATCCAAACCTAGTGTTTGCCCATAACCTGCGAAAACTGTGCGACCAACAGCCGTCGATCGCACATGTCGCCCGCGCGCTTGATCTGAGCAAAGTTCAGATGAGCCGCTTTCTGGCTGGCACATCACACCCCAAACCGGCGCTGTTGCAACGGATCTGCGACTATTTTGGCGTCGATGGGCGGGTGGTTTTGATCCCAATTACTGAAGAATATTATTCTCCCAATGGCCATACTCCCTCTAACGACCGATTTGGTGGCCAATCCACCCCCGCTCAGGAAGACGCCATGAGCTTTCTGTTCGGCCATGGCCCGATTGATTCCGATCCGGATTTTCTGCCCAACGGTCTTTATCTGTTTTGGCGCGCCTCTTTTGCAGACCGCAGCAAATTTATCTGCATGCCAGTGCGGGTCTTCATGCATGGGCAATCCAAAGTGTGCAGAGGATATGATCTCAAGGTCCTGCTGGATCGCGGTTATCTGCCCCCGACACACAAACGCGAGTTCAGAGGCGCGGTTCTGGGTCAGCCGCAGGGCGTGGTAATCTTCTTTGTGCATCAAGGTGAGAACCGAATGCACAGCGTGTTCTACCTCGACCGGGCAGATCCCTCTTTGGGGCCAGACAATTTCACCGGGTTTTCGATGGCCTGCCGTGGACCATCTCCGTCGCTGCGCCGCATGTCGCGCGTTTTGTTTCAACGGCTTGAAGGACCGGAGGCAAATCCCGTCTCCGTGGCGCGGCGAGTTGGTTTGTTCTCTGCTGACGAGATCCCACTGCATATTTTCCGCGAAATTTCTCGTCCGGTTGAAGACTGATCCCCTACCCTTCTAGCGGAATATTGCCGGGTCCATTTGACCTACGTCATACCTATGTCATTCCAATGCGGTCATAGGCAGGAAAAACATTGAGGTTCCCATGACCGCGCCGCTAACCGGATACACCATTCTCGATCTCACCCATGTTCTTGCCGGGCCCTTCTGCACCATGACGCTCGCGGATCTTGGTGCAACGGTCATCAAAGTTGAGCCTCCAGAAACCGGTGACGACACCCGAAGCTTCCCCCCCTTTAAAGACAACAAATCCGCCTATTTCGCCACCATCAATCACGGCAAGAAATCGATCGCACTCAACCTGAAGAAAGACGAAGACCGCTTTGTTTTTGAACAACTTTTAGAAAAATCCGACGCGATTGTTGAAAACTACCGCCCTGGCGTGATGGAGCGTCTGGGCTATGGATGGGACGAGCTGCATATGCGCTTTCCCCGACTTGTCTATGGCGCAGTCTCGGGATTTGGCCACAGCGGGCCGGATTCTCAGCGTCCGGCCTACGACATGGTTGTGCAGGCCCGTGGCGGCGTGATGTCGATCACCGGCGAGAAAGATCGCGACCCCGTGCGCGTCGGCGCATCGATTGGCGATATCATCGCGGGGATGTTTCTTTGCCAGGGGCTGCTGGCCGCGCTGATGGACCGTGACCGCAGCGGCTTCGGGCGCAAGGTGGATGTGGCCATGCTGGATTCGCAACTGGCCATTTTGGAACACGCGGTGGCGATCACCTCGGTCACTGGCACGGCCCCCGGCCCCTCTGGAGCCCGCCATCCGTCGATCACCCCCTTTGAAACCTTTCACGCCTCAGACGGGTTGTTTGTCATCGCGGCGGGCAACGACAAACTGTTTGAAAAACTCTGCATCGCCCTAAATCTGCCGCTGGCAGATGACGCACGTTTTGCCACGAACCCCGCAAGATGTGAAAACGCACGCCTTCTCAAGCGGTTGATTGAAGCAGTTACACTAGGTAACACCCGCAACTTTTGGATCGACAAACTCACCGCAGCGGGCATTCCAACCGGCCCGATCCAAAACGTGGCCCAGGCGATGGAAGATCCACAGATCCTTGCGCGCAACATGGTGGTTGATGTTTTGGATAAAAGCGGCCGCGCCGCCTACAAAGCCGCAGGCAACCCGATCAAGATGACCGGCGCTCCGGACCCGACAACCCGCCCACCAGCCCCGGACCTTGATGGCAATCGCGGTGAAATTCTGCGATGGTTGGATGAGATTTCAAAACAGTGATTTTCCCGATGCGGTTCAGAGATGCCCTCGTGACCAACTTGGCAAAGACCGGCAATTTCAGTGGCCGCGCCAGTCGCCAAAGTTATTGGAAATTCTTCCCGGTTGCACTGCTCCTGCCATGTGGCGCGGTGGCCTTGGCACTCTTCCATGAGATGCCCACGCTGCTCACCCTTGTGATCTGGTCGGCAACCATGCTGCCACTTTGGAGCGCTGGTGCGCGACGGCTGCAAGATACGGGCGAACCGGGGTATCAAGCTGTAATGCCCTGGGGGTATGGAGCACTGTCTTACCTGTTTCTTGTCTGGGGAGGCGAGGCTCTTATCACGTTAGACCACGCCTTTTCGGATCAGACCAACCCGCCGGATGGACCGGGTGGCTTAGGCTTGGTGGTCTTCAACGGCGGCGGTGGTTTGCTCTTCTTGCTGGTGGCTCTGGTTCTTGCCATCGTCTTCCTGATGCAGATCAGTCCAGCGGTTGATCAAACGCTTGTCGCGTCATCCACCAAAGCCAACAAATACGGCCCGCCTGCCTGAGAAACTGTCGATCTGCGACGTTTTCCATCAACTGCATGACGGTCTGCGACTTTTCCTTTCTGACCCAAGGTCTATGTTCGACCTGCGCAATAGGAAAGACTGTCATGACCAAAGACCCCCTCGTGATCTTCACCCCCTCAGGCAAACGCGGAAATTTCCCCGTGGGTACCCCGGTTCTGACAGCTGCGCGGCAGCTGGGTGTGGATCTGGATTCGGTCTGTGGCGGCCGTGGCATCTGTTCGAAATGTCAGATCACCCCCTCTTATGGTGATTTCCCGAAACACGGTGTGACGGTCGAAGACGGCGCGCTGTCAGAATGGAACAAAGTTGAACAGCGTTATGACGACAAGCGTGGCCTGAAACCCGGGCGGCGTTTGGGATGTCAGGCCACCGTTCAGGGCGACATTGTCATCGACGTCCCACCAGAAAGTCAGGTGCACCGTCAGGTGGTGCGCAAAGCGGCCACCGCCCGCGTGATTGAAATGGATCCGGCCACGCGCCTCTATTTCATCGAGGTGGAAGAGCCCGACATGCACGAGCCCACCGGCGATCTTGAGCGTGTTGCAAACGCACTGAAGGCGCAGTGGGACATTGACGCCATCGAGATCGATTTTGAGGTTCAAAAATCCCTGCAAACTGTTCTGCGCAAAGGGAAATGGCAGATCACGGTTGCGCTGAACAAACTGGCCTCTGACGCCACACCACGTATCACCGCAGCCTGGCCCGGACTGCACGAAGGCGGGCTTTATGGTCTGGCAATTGACCTTGGCTCGACCACCGTTGCTGCCCACCTGACCAATCTGGAAACCGGTGAGGTTGTGGCCTCGTCCGGCATCATGAACCCGCAGATCCGCTTTGGCGAAGATCTGATGTCGCGCGTCTCTTACGCCATGATGAACGCAGGCGGTGACAAGGAAATGACCAATGCCGTGCGCGATGCGATTGACACGCTGGCGCAGGAAATCGCCACCGAGGCCGGAATTGATGTCGATCTGATCCTTGAAACAGTCTTTGTGTGTAACCCGGTGATGCACCACCTGTTGCTGGGCATTGATCCGGTTGAGCTGGGTCAGGCTCCCTTTGCGCTCGCCACCTCAAACGAAGTTCAGATCAGCGCCGCTGAGCTTGGTCTCAAAGCCCTGCGGTCGTCCTCACGCATCTATGTCCTTCCGTGCATTGCCGGGCACGTAGGCGCCGATGCAGCGGCAGTAGCCTTGTCGGAAGAGCCCGGCAAATCCGAGGATCTTGTGTTGATCATCGACGTGGGCACCAACGCGGAAATTCTGCTGGGCGATACTAAAAACGTTCTGGCCTGTTCCTCGCCCACCGGCCCGGCCTTTGAGGGCGCTCAGATCAGCTCAGGCCAGCGGGCCGCCCCCGGCGCCATCGAAGCGCTCCGCATCGATCCCGTTACCAAAGAACCGCGCTTCCGTGTCATTGGCTGTGAGCTGTGGTCGAATGAAGAGGGCTTTGCCGAGAAAACCGCCGCAACCGGGATCACCGGCATCTGTGGATCGGGCATCATCGAGGCCGTGGCCGAAATGCGCATCGCTGGTCTGTTAGACCCGTCAGGACTGATTGGTAATGCTGAACAGACTGGCACCGCCCGCTGTGAACCCGAAGGTCGGACCAACTCTTACCTGATCTACGACGGCAGCGCCGATGGCGGGCCACGTGTGACGGTCACTCAGGGTGACATCCGAGCGATCCAGCTCGCGAAATCGGCCCTTTATGCCGGGGCACGTCTGTTGATGGACACCCGTGAAACCGACACTGTGGACCGCGTTGTCCTGGCCGGGGCCTTTGGCGCGCATATCTCACCGCTGCACGCGATGGTGCTGGGCATGATCCCTGATGTGCCGCTGGACAAGGTACAATCCGCAGGCAACGCCGCCGGAACCGGTGCCCGCATCGCGCTCTGCAATCTGTCGTCGCGTCGCACCATCGAACGTGTTGTGCGTGAAATCACCAAAGTCGAAACCGCGATTGAACCCAAGTTCCAAGAGCATTTCGTCAACGCCAACGCCATTCCCCACGCCACGGATCCCTTCCCGATCCTGCGGGGTATCACCTCCCTGCCCGATGTCAGCTTTAACACCAATGGTGGAGACGAAGGCGGTGCCGAGGGCGGCCGTCGTCGCCGTCGCCGTCGCGGGTAAGATTCACATATTGCCTCTCTTTGCCAATGCATTAGGCTCTGCCGCAATTGGCAAAGAGAGATTTTTATGACCGTCACAAAGGCGCGCAAACTGATCGTATGTCTGGATGGCACAGGCAACGAAGTCGAAAAGAACGAAAGCAATATTCTTCGGCTGTACAAATGCCTCAAACATGACGACAGCCAGCTCGCCTATTACGAACCCGGCGTCGGCACTCTATCGACCCGCCCCTTTGCCCAGACCCTCTTTGCGCGCAGCAAACAGGTGCTTGGATTGATTGCCGGCATTGGTCTTGAGGCCAATGTGATGCATGCCTACCGGTTTTTGTGTGAGAACTATCGACCCGGCGATCAGCTCTATTTCTTTGGCTATTCCCGTGGCGCCTATACCGCCCGTGTGCTTGCCGGGTTTATCAATGATTTCGGCCTCGTGGCGCCGCATGAATTGCATCTAATTGGCCCCGTGTTCAAAGCCTGGCGCAAACTGCGCAAAGACAGCCCGCGCAAGGCTTTTGCACCTCTGCGCATCTCGGAACAGTTCTTCCATATCCAACACCCATCGATCCGGTTTCTTGGGCTGTGGGACACCGTCAGTTCAATGATCCGCCTCCGCCTGAAACCCGGGACGTTTCTAGAGTTCGGCACACATTCAAGCGTGGATGACAATCCGTCCGTCAAATCGGTGCGCCATGTTCTGTCGATCGACGAACGCCGCCGGTTTTTCCGCCACCAGATGTGGGAAGAAGGCCGCCCCTATCATGGAACGCGCTTTCGAACCAAATCCGAACCGCCGCTGCAGGACGTCAAACAGGTTTGGTTTCCCGGAACACACAGCGATGTGGCGGGCAGCATTCCTGAGGCCGAGGCTGGCCTGTCAAAACTCACACTGGCTTGGATGCGAGACGAGCTGGATACACTGGGCGAGGATGGCTTGGCCTTCCGCAAAACCTTTTACAATCGATATGTTATGGGGGCCAAAGACAAGGTGACCGAAAAGATGGAGCTGTCCATCTCTGCCCCTGACCCCAGCGCACCCCTGCACAGTCAACTGTCGTTCCCCAAACCCTGGGGTCTTCTGGAAATCCTGCCTCGCCTCACCCGACGCAGCCGCTGGCCGGGGCAGTCTGGCGTCTTTGGCTACTACCTGCCCCTCGGGCAATACCGCTACATTCCGCCCGACGCCCAGATCCACCCTTCAGCCTTTGCCCGCCGCGCAGATCCTGCCACGGACTATGATCCCCCCAACCTGCGCCCCTTTCAGGATTAAACAAGTTTGCGGCCAAAGCGCTCTTGACGCTTGAGAGCGCTTTGGATAGCAACCACGTCACCGGCGCGGGTATGGTGAAAAGGTATCACGGCAGCTTCCCAAGCTTTAGTTACGAGTTCGATTCTCGTTACCCGCTCCAGGTCTCCCATCCATATTTTCGTTTTCATACAGAATGTTACCGACCCACCTTCGGACAGATTTCGTTCTTCTGTTTTTTGCGCAATAGGAAAAAACATGAACAAATCTACGCCTGCGGGAATCTGAGTCCCGCAGAAACTCCCGCAGCAAGTCGAGAGATCCGCTTAGAAGAGCACGGAGATCGGCTAAATTGCAAGTTGCGCGAAGTATTGGAGGCCAGAGAGCCGCTCAGAAATCGTCGTTAAAATTGTGTGAAGACGGTGGCGGCACTATCTTGCCAATTATGAGAAAGCTTGGTTACACGCGCGCCGTACCTTCACAGCCAGCTCAGGGGCTACACGATTGATTGCCCTGCGGTGTCATGAGACGAGCTTGTAAACCAGCCTATCCGAATATTCATGCGCCCGACGTGATCGCATTAAGTAAAGCGAAACCTGTCGTACGGGATCGTCAGAGCTATGATCTTTGTAATAAGATCCGGCTCTTTGATGATATTGCTATTCGGGCAACGCTCGCAGTCGAGAAAGACATAGTTTCCAGTTATGGGTGGAATTTTAAACAAGAACGTTTAACGCACAACCAATAACTTAACATCTCTAGGACCGTGTGCGAACAACCGGTCTCCGCCCTATCGCAGCATTCGTGTCAGGTACGACTTTAGCTATGCTGCGAAAGTAAAGCATCCGACCCAACTTCTCGAAAGCTACCATTCAAGGAGTGATGGCCGACCGGACAAATGCTGCGCTCGCACCAATGGTAGCGAAGCGCAGAAAGTGACCTTTGTGCTTCGAGGCACGATCGTCGCAATCGGCCCAAATCGGTCATTTCCTACGTAGTTAAGCGCTGTGGTTCCGCTTCACCAGACCGGACTTTCGCTGCGGCTGCGAAGTTGAGTGCGCTGTAATTGGTGGCCTGCGGGACTTTGCTGCCACATGCCACTGATGTTGGAATGTCTGTTCTTTTCGGATTTCTGCTGCTCAGTCGAATGCCCAAGTTGCGCAAATCTCAACAGACATAAAAGCACGGGCATCATGGGTTCAAATCGCCCCTCACGGTTATTCCCAAATGAATAGTTTTTGCATTATTGGCTCTACCCTCGACGTCCAAGCATATTCCTCTCCAGATGTTGATGCAAACCCCTCTTTTGAAAGAGCTCTCATCACCCTTGTATGTCTGGCATGCGATACCATGAAGGCTCTGCCTTTAGGCGCCGGAAGCAGCGGTTTACCATAGTTCGCGTCTATATTGATATAGGTCGACAAAAGAAGATCAACTTCGGGCCAATCAACTTCTTGCCGCTGTCGTAAAACCTTGGAACAACTCGCCGCATCCCGAATGTGGAAATATGCTGGAAACCCCTCTACTACACCGTAATATTTTGAATTTGCGTTATGTTTCTCAACAGAAAGATTGCCGATCATTGGCCTTGTCTTTAGGAGTGCTTCATATTCTTGCCGCGAAATCTCTTTCCGGTGGTATCTCTCCGACCATTCAATCGGCTGATAATGGGCCGCTGCCAAGACTATCTCGATCTGCCACAAGATCGCCCAACAGTTTTCATGAGCACTTTCACCACCATGCCAGTTGTAATCAAGGCCATCGACCTTGATTGAATTCGCATTTTGTCCAAACCCCCTCAGTTTGTCGGCAATGGCAATGGCAAGTTGGAATTTAAGTTCGTTACTCAAAGCAGCTTAACCCAAACATGAGCTTTCGGGCGGAGCTCGAAATCTGAAGATCTTTGTACATGTGCGAGCTCGTACGCTTGGCTGGTCTCATGTTAAGATTTATCGTCGTCAAGATCATCCTTAGTTGTTCCGTCCCGGATGATCA
>JAGDYZ010000038.1:0-1687 GCA_049116335.1 Pelagimonas sp.
CAGGTGTGGGTTCGGACCTCCAGTACATGTTACTGTACCTTCATCCTGGTCATGCCTAGATCACTCGGTTTCGGGTCTGATCCATCTAACTCATCGCCCTATTAAGACTCGCTTTCGCTGCGCTTACACCTAACGGCTTAGGCTTGCTAGATAGACCAAGTCGATGACCCATTATACAAAAGGTACGCCGTCAGCTCGCAAGGAGCCTCCGACTGATTGTAGGCGTTCGGTTTCAGGTACTGTTTCACTCCCCTCGTCGGGGTNNCTTTTCACCTTTCCCTCACGGTACTGGTTCACTATCGGTCAGCAAGGAGTACTTAGCCTTCGAAGGTGGTCCTCCGATCTTCAGACAGAATTTCACGTGTTCCGCCCTACTTAATACGTCCCATCGAGCTTCTCATACGGGGCTATCACCCACTATGGCTGTGCTTCCCAACACATTCTGATCACTCTCAAGGCTCGGCTGGTCCCCGTTCGCTCGCCGCTACTAGGGGAGTATCAATTGATTTCCTTTCCTCCGGGTACTTAGATGTTTCAGTTCCCCGGGTTTGCTCTTTAAGACCTATGTATTCAGTCCTAAAGTACCTGGTTAAGAACATTATAAATTACCGAGGTAATTATAATGAACTTTCAGGTGGGTTGCCCCATTCAGAGATCCATGGATCAAAGCTTATTCTCAGCTCCCCATGGCTTATCGCAGAGTATCACGTCTTTCATCGCCTCTTGCTGCCAAGGCATTCACCAAACGCCCTTCTCGCGCTTGATTTGATCCAGTAAGAACAAGACTTTACATCTGACATCTCAGTCCAGAGCTTGATGAACGCGTATGAACGTTCACTCCAGGTAATCCATCAGATCCTTGCAAGGAGACGCGGACCCGGCAAGGCATAACGACTCTCCTACTGGTCAAAGCATACATTTTTCCCGCCTGGCTTACGCCAGACAATGGTTCGTTTCGTAAAACGAACCGGGTTAGTGTACTTGACTTGGACAACACTTGCTCGTTTCAGAAGGGATATGAACTTCAGGCCGGCTAGACTTGAACTTCACCTTCCAGATTGCTCTGGAACCAACTGAGGTTTACCGCCCACTTGCGGCAACCAAACAAGGTTGATTGATTAATCTCTAAACGATGTCAAAGCTTCAAAAGAAGCCACTGTCCGATTGGACGGATAAGAACCAAACATGGTGCTTATCGATCAAATCGGTCTGCCAAAGAATGGTGGGTCGAGGAGGACTTGAACCTCCGACCTCACGCTTATCAGGCGTGCGCTCTAACCACCTGAGCTACCGACCCATTCTTTCAGGCCTTGCAGTAGATGGTGGAGCCTAGCGGGATCGAACCGCTGACCTCCTGAATGCAAATCAGGCGCTCTCCCAGCTGAGCTAAGGCCCCTAGCTGAACCCCACAGCCAGTTGCTGCAAGATTGCATATTCCTGAAGAGATATGAGGACGGACATGGTCCGTGATGTGCGATCGGCAAAGGTACCGATCTATTTATGCTAAGTGTATCTCGAGAAGAACACGTTCTTCTAACTAGATACATCCTTAGAAAGGAGGTGATCCAGCCGCAGGTTCCCCTACGGCTACCTTGTTACGACTTCACCCCAGTCGCTGATCCTACCGTGGCCGCCTGCCTCCCCGAAGGGTTAGCACAGCGTCGTCGGGTAGAACCAACTCCCATGG
>JAGDYZ010000039.1:0-10790 GCA_049116335.1 Pelagimonas sp.
TCAGCCCGATTTGTGCAACAAAGCCTCTTCAGACCCTAGGCAAAGTCGAACCCTCTCGGCAGATTTCTCTGCAATCGCCTGTCGGCAGTGGATGGCATCAAACCTTGAAGAAACGGATCTTGCTGGAGAACTATTTCCTACCGGGCGATCTCGAAGCCCAGATCGAAGCCTTCGTCAATCACTACAATCATCAGCGCTACCACGAGAGCCTAAACAACGTCACACCTGCAGACGTCTACTTCGAGCGTGACCAAGCCATTCTGGAACAACGAGAAAGGATCAAACGGAAGACGTTCGAAGCGCGACGCGTGCATCACAGCCAACGCGCCGCAAAATCAAATCAGCCAGATGAGAAAAACACTCTCTTAATTTAAATGGTCATTGGTTCCAAAAACTCTGACGACGGACGCTAAGGCAGCAATCCTGTGGTGTCTTTTGGAATCTAACGTTTTTGACTTGGGGTGTAACTGGTTAGCTCTAATTGTCCGGTTAGTGCGATCGCGATGTTCAGTTCTTGGCTAATCGCCTCCCACAATTGTTCCAAGCCCGCTTCCCCAGCAGCTGCAATTGCGAACTGAAGTATCCTGCCAAGAAAAATGAAATCTGCACCAAGGGAGATCGCCTTGAGAACATCTTCACCGGACCGAATTCCACTGTCATAGAAAAGTGGGAACTCTGGCCCCAGTTCGGAGCGGATTTTTGCCAACATTTCAATCGGGGCCGGGGTGGATTCGAGCTGTCTCGCGCCGTGGCTCGACACTTGTATGGCGTCCGCGCCAGCGGCGACCAGCGCCTGTGCGTCTTCCACATCCAGTACGCCCTTAACCACAAGTTTTCCAGGCCAGAGATTGCGTAGTCGTTTTAACGTGTCCCATGTGGCGCGCGCTCGGCTTTCAGTGCGATCAAAATCATAACCCTCCATTTCGAAGTTTGCCAGGACCGGCCTGCCCCGTAAAAGGGTATTCAGAGACCAGCGAGGATGCAGGGCGAAATCGACAAACTGGCTTGGCCCTAAACGGAATGGCATCTTGAAACCGTGGCGCAGCTCGCGAGGGCGGCGGCCGACCTCAGGGACGTCCACGGTTAGCACCAAAGTCTGATAACCCGCGTCGCGCGCGCGTTCTGCCAGTTTGAAAGTCCCTGCACCATCGCCGCTGAAATAGAGCTGGAACCAGGCGTGCCCCTCTGACACTTCCAGGATCTTCTCAAGCGGGGTCGAGGCGACGGTCGAAACACCATGGGGCACCCTGTAGCGCGCGGCCAGCCGCGCCAGCATCAGATCGGCGCCGGGCGCGGCCAGATTGCACATGCCCATCGGCGCGATGCCAAAGGGGCGGTCCGTAGCACTACCGAAAATTTGGGTCGCCAATGTTCGCTTGCTGACATCGCGCAGGATCCGGGGCCGCAGGGTAATGGCGTCCAGCGCTGCGCGATTGCGCGCAGCTCCGGTTTCCGCCCCGGCGGCCCCATCGATATAGTCAAACACCATCCAGGGCAGCCGCCGCTTGGCTAGGCGGCGGGCGTCCTCTGCGGAATGGATGGCGCTGGCCGCCATCAACTGGCGACCGCCTTCATGAACCGGTCACAAATGACCACGGGATCCATGGTGATCACCGGCATTTTTGCGTTGCCGCTGTCACATTTGACCACCATCACCGTTGCCTCGCCGCTGGCCAGTGCTTCTTTCAGCGCCGGGCCAGTGTCCACATCCTGCACCTCGACCACGCGGGCGCAGCCGGCGGCGCGGGCCATAGCGGTCAGATCGGTGCGCTGGCTGGTATAGGTTGGCTGATCTCCGGTTGAGCCATATGAGCCATTGTCGATGATCATCAGAACGTAGTTCGACGGCGCGTTGTTCCCGATCGTCGGCAATGTGCCGAGGTTGGTTAGGACCGAACCATCCCCGTCAATGACGATCACCGGTTTTGGCTGTGCTAGCGCCAGACCAAGACCGATGGAGGACGCCAACCCCATAGTGCCTAGCATGTAGAAGTTGGTCGGCTGATCGTCGATCGCGTGCAGTTCTTGCGATGGGATGCCGATGTTACAAACCACCAGTTGGTCACGCAGGATCGGGGCGATTTCTTTCAGAATTTCGGAACGGATCATTGGTCGCCATAGCCTCCCCAGAAGTTGGCGTCGGTCAGGATGGCAACGGGTTTGTTGCACATGAAGGTGTATTTCAGGATGTTGTCCAGCTCCTCCACATCCTTCTGCCAGTGAAAGTGGTAGGTCGGGATATTGAGCTGGTCGAGCAGCGCCTTGGTGTGCACCGCCATTTCAACCTGGCAAGCGACGGGCTCGCGCAGCTCTCCGCGGTATGAGATCAACATAGGAAGCGGCATCCGGTAGAATTGGATCAGCGTCGCCAGCGTGTTGATTGTTACGCCGATGGCGGTGTTCTGCATGATGATCGCGGGGCGTTTGCCGCCCATCCAGGCCCCGGCGCACAGGCCCATGCCTTCGTCTTCCTTATTTGACGGGATGTGAAAGATGTCGTCGCGCTTGTCGATTTCCTCGATCACGCCAGCCAGCTGTTTGCAGGGGACGGTCGTGACGAAAGACACACCATTAGCGGCCAGATCGTCAGCGATCCTCTTGTCTATGTTCATGTTGTTTGCCTTTGTTTCGGGGGTCTTGTTCTGGGTCAGGCCATTCGGCAGACATGCACCGCACAGGGTGCATGACGCACGACACGCGCCGCCGTTGTTCCTAGGAAGAAGTCGCTGAGACCAGGTTTGTGGGAACCGACGACTATGCAATCTATCTCGTTCTGTTCGGCATATTCGACAATGGCGCGGTAGGACCGACCCTTGACGATTTCGGTCGTAGCATTTTCGTGACCAGCGGTCTTGCGGACCAGTTCATCGCGGGCCTTGTTCAGTCCTTCGCGCAGGGCGTCTTCGTCCAGATAGGCGCTGACTGACCCTTGCGGGGCCTCGTAGACATGCAGGGCGATGATCTGGCCGCCGGGGTTGCACAGGGTGGCAGCGGCTTTGAGAGTGGTTTCCGAAACCCCGTGATCGAGGGCCATGGGAACCAGGACTATGTCATACATGGTGTCTCTCCGTCTGTTGGGGAGGGCGTTTCAGGCCCATGGGTTCAGGATGATCTTGGGAGCCGCTACTGCGCCTGTGCGTAGGTCTTGGAAGGCAGAAGCGCCCTCGGAAAGCGGGCGCTGTTCGGGCCAATCCAGCGTGCCCAGTCGGCCATCGAAAATCGCCTGCGCCGTGTCGTGGAAATCTTGGGTGGTATAAGTATAGGTGCCGATAAAGGTGATTTCCTGCAGCGTCATGCGTCGTACATCGAGCCCGCCCATGTCTTCGCCCAGGCCGACATGGGCGATCACACCACCCGGTGCGGTGGCTGCCGAGGCGGCGGCGCGGGTCGCGGCATAGCCGACCGCATCAATCACTAGCGGCGCCATGCCCTGAAACTCGGTCACGGCCAGCTGGCCGCAGCGTTCTTCCAGGTAGGTCCGGCGGGCAGCGTTGGGTTCCTGGATGGTCACGTCCTCGACACCCATCGCGTTCAGCGCCAGTGCGGCTGCAAGGCCGATCGCGCCACCTCCAATCACCAGCGCTCGTCGCTCCATAGACGGGTGTAGTGCATCAAGCGCCAGCCGGGCCGCGTGCCAGCTGACCGCCAGAGGCTCAGTCAGGGCCGCTTTTTCCAGCGGTACGTCATCGGGTACGGTCACGAGGTTGCGATCAGGCATTGTCACGAACTGGGCGAACGCTCCTTCGCGCGGAGGCATTGAGATAATCTGACGCTCAGGGCACAGGTTTTCGCGTCCCGACTTGCATGCTTGGCAAGTCCCACAGGTGACCAACGGATTGATCGTGACCCGGCGACCGGTTTGAGGGCCGTCTTCGATCACACCTGCAGCCTCATGCCCGAGGATCAGGGGGGCAGGGCGGCGATCGTCGTGGCCGAGGTATGCGTGCATGTCCGACCCACAGATGCCCGAGGCCATGACGCGGATCAGATGATCCCCCAGCCGACCGGAAGGCATGGGTACGTCTCGAATGTCCAGGGTCTCAACCCCTTCATAAACCAAAGCTTTCATTTCGCCGTGAACCCCCCGTCAACCATCAGAACCTGTCCCGTGACATAGGCTGAAGCGTCAGAGCACAGGAACAACAGCGGCCCGTCGATGTCCTCGAGCCGTCCATTGCGTCCGATGCAGGTTTGTGCCGCGTTGCGGACTGCGCGGGTCTCATCCTCGAACACCGTTTGCGTCAATTCGGTTGGGAAGAAGCCCGGGCCGATGGCATTGGTGGTGATGCCGTGGGATGACCAGGCTGCGGCCATGGCACGAGTCAGTTGCGCGATCCCGCCCTTGCTGGCGCCATAGGCGATGCCACCAGGGAAGGCCCGGGTCGTTTGCAGCGAGGCGAAATTTACGATCCGGCCCCAGCCTTTTTCTTTCATCGCGGGAACGAATGCCCGGCTGAGGAAGAAGGGTGTTGACAGGTTTAGCGCAAGTGTTTGATCCCATCCCTCGTGTGTTACATCGTCCGCGGCCTGTCGTGTATTGACGCCGGCAGCATGGATCAGAATGTCGGGCGCGCCAAATGAAACAGTAACCTGATCCATCAGCGTGTCCAGATTATCGCGATCCGCCACATCTGCCGCTACATAGGCAGCATTCGGGCCGATCTCGGTGCACAGGCTCTCCAAGGCTTCGGCCCGCCGGGCAACCGCCACCACGCGAGCCCCAGCAGCCGCCAACGTTAGCGCTGCACGTCGTCCTAAGCCAGAACTTGCACCGGTGATACAAGCCGTGTGACCCGACAGGTCAAACAGAGAGAGCGGATCAGCCATTTGCGGTCAGATCGAAGGTTTCGTCGGGGAAGTATTTGGCCAGCCGCACATCGGCGGCACGGGCATGACCCTCCATTCCTTCGAGCCGGGCGATCCTCGCGGTCGCTTCGGCCACCGGTTTGGACCCATTGCGAGTGGACCGTTGCCAGGTCACGATCTTCATGTACTTGTGGACGCTGAGTCCACCAGTATAGCTGGCTGCTCGCGAAGTCGGCAGCACGTGGTTCGTGCCCGCCGCCTTGTCTCCATAAGAAACGGTGGTTTCCTCTCCAAGGAAGAGCGAGCCATAGCAGGTGAGACGGTCCAGCCACCAATCCAGATCGGCAGCTTGAACAGTTAGATGTTCGGGTGCGTATTCATCAGAGCAGGCAGCCATGTCTTCGCGGTTGGCACACAAGATCACTTCGGCATAGTCGCGCCAAGCGGCGGAGGCGTTGTCGCGGTTGACCTCAGGCAAATCGTCAATCAGAGACGGAACCAGCCGCATTACCTCTTCGGCGAGTGTCCGATCATTCGTCACCAGCCAGACCGGAGAATTGTATCCATGCTCGGCCTGGCTTACCAAATCGGTGGCGACAATATGTGCATCTGCCTCAGCATCGGCCAGAATCAAGCTGTCGGTGGGACCTGCGATCATATCGATGCCAACCCGTCCGAACAGGATGCGCTTGGCCTCCGCAACAAACTGGTTACCGGGTCCGACAAGAATGTTGGCTTTAGGCAGGCCGAACAGCCCAAAGGTCATCGCCGCAACTCCCTGTACACCGCCCATCGCCAGAATCTTGTCTGCGCCACAGATATGGGCGGCATAGATAATGGCAGGCGCGACCCCGACGTCGGGGCGCGGTGGCGAACAGGCCGTTATGTGTTTACAGCCTGCGACTTTGGCAGTGGTCACGGTCATGATCGCGCTTGCGATATGGCTGTAACGCCCTCCTGGCACGTAACAACCCGCAGCATCTACCGGGATCGCTTTTTGCCCTGTTATGAACCCTGGCGAAATTTCGGTTTCGACGTCATGCACGGTGCTTTTTTGCAGTTCGGCAAAGCGGCGTACGTTGTCGTGGGAAAACCGGATGTCGGCCTTGAGCTTTTCAGGGACCAGTGCGCAGGCGGCCTCGATCTCTTCGGGCGTCAGAAGCACGTTGCCATCATATTGGTCAAACTTGGCAGCGTACTCGAGCGCTTTGGCGTCCCCTCCAGTCTCGATGTCGTTTAGGATGTCCTGCACGACCCTGTGAGTTTCATGGGCATCCGACTTGGGAGTCAGAGCAGCCTTCTTGAGATAGGTTCGGTTCATTTCTAGGACAGTCCTATTTGTAGATATCAGGGAGCAGCGTGGTCGAGATCGGCGGGAAATAGGCGATCAGAAGCACCACAATCAGCATAGTCAGAACAAAGGGCACGGCACGGACGGCGATTTTGAGAATGGATTCGCCAGTGATGCCAGAGACAACGAACAGGTTCAGTCCCAGCGGCGGAGTGATGAAACCCACGCCCAGAGCGGTGATCATCATGATACAGAACTGGATTTCGTTCATGCCGATATTGTCGGCGAGCGGTTTCAGAATGGGCGCCAGGATCACGATGTTCGGTGTCGTCTCCATTACACAACCAGCTGCGATCAGGATGCAGATCATGAGCAGGATGAGTATGGCCGGATCATCAGTCAGTCCTGTGACTGCGGTGACAAAACCCTGCGGAACGCCCATGATCGCCAGTGCTTCGGCCAAAGGAGCGGAAAAGGCGATGATCGGCAGGATCACTCCGTTCACTTTGGCCGAGCTCACCAGCATCGCCGGGAAATCCGACAGTTTCAGGGTTCCTAGGGCGAACCCCATCAGAATCGTAACGACAACCGCTGTTGCGCCGGCCTCGGTTGGGGTCAGGCGACCCGAAAAGATGCCATAAAAGATAATGCCGGGTACGATAAAGGCATACCAACCGGATTTCAGCGAACTGCCCAGATTACTCAGCCATTCGCCAACCCCCATGTTGCCACCGGTTTCGTAGGTATAGAGCCGGTTCATGATGATGTTGGTGATTAGGATCGACACCAGGATCGCAATTCCGGGGATCAGCGCGGCAAGAAATAGGGTCGAGGCGGAAATACCCAACACCAGACCGATGATGATATAGGCGATGGACGGCGGGATCAGGATCCCGGTACAGGCGCCCGCAGCCACCAGAGCGCAGGCATAAGGGCGCGGGTAGCCACTTTCCACCAGCCGGTTGATGGTCATCCTACCCACAGCGGCGGCCCCCGCCGCATCTGACCCCGAGATCGCTGCGAACATGCCGCAGACGAGAACCGTCGCGGATCCGAACCCACCGCGTGTCCAGCAGGTCAGCGCCTCGGCAACGTCCAGAAACTTTTTGCTCAGCCCGGTGCGAACAAGAACGTCACCGGTCAGGATGAACAGCGGCACCGCCGTCAGAGCGAAGGCGTCGATGCCGGTGAAAAGGCTTTCGCCAACCGCGCTTAGCGGCAGGTCGCCGGACATAACCAGCATAGTGATTGCGGCTGCGCCAATGGCTGCCCAAACCGGCACCGCCAGCGCAATGAGCGCGACGAACATGAGCACGGGGACATAGAAATCCCAGCCGAGTTCGACCGTTTGATTGAGTGTATTCCACAGCATTGCTTAAGTCCCTCAATCAAACAATTTATCACCTTCGAAGACGGGGGTGCCGTCACGAAGGCTGCGAAGATCACGCAGGAAGGATTGCAGCAGGCGCCAGACCATCAAAGCAAACCCGGCAGGCACCGCCATCAGGAACCACACCATCGAGATGCGAAGACCATGGCTGACCGACCCGAATTTGGCCGAGACGAGTACCGTTTCAAACGACCAGTAAAGTGCGACCAGGGCGACCACGAACATTACTAAATCACCAAAAATGTACATCACCGCTTTGGGGCGCGGCCCAAGATAGTGCATCAATACGTCAATGCGGATATGGGCGCGTTCCTTGACTGCCGCCGCTGCGCCAATCCAGGCCAAATAGATAAAGGAATAGCGGACGATCTCTTCGCCCCAGATCGAGGAATAGGCAAACAGCTCACGCCGAAGTACCTCGACTGCCATGGTGATGACCAACATCACGTAGAACACCAGTAGCAGCCAGCGCTCTGCGTTCCTGTCTATGTTTCTAAGTAAGCTCATTGCCACGCTCAAAGGTCAGACACGCCTATGCCGCGGCCAGGTAGGCCAACGCAAAGGCATGGATAAGTGAAAAGGGGGCGGACGATGGGGCCCGCCCACACTCGGATCAGGCGTCGTGGACGTAATACTTGCCCTGTGTGCCTGCGGCTTCTTCCATTTTTGCGAAGTTATCCATCGAGCCGGCAAGTTCGGTCTTGAAACTGTCCCATTCGAGCCGCTGATACCCACCTGCGTCTTGCCATTCAGCCAGTTGGTCAGCGCTGAGCGAATGGAACTGTACGCCTGCCTTAGCGAGTTCTGACATGGCATAGGCGCGTGCTGAAGGGACCTTGGACAGGTTCTGATGGCCGGTCATTTCGGCTCCCCACATCACCCCGTCCTGAACGTCTGAGGGCAGGGAGTTGAACCACTCAAGATTGCAGGAGTAGACCTGACTGTCTGGCACCGCCTGGGTAAATGTCACATGGCTGAGGATATCTTTGAACCCAAAGACATAAAGCGCGCCCACTGAGGGATCCAGTGCATCAGCCACACCCTGTTTGATCGCCGAGGGCGTTTCCCCCCAGGCCACAGGAGTCGGGTTCGCACCAACCAATCGATAATACTGTTGCAGCATTTTCGATCCCGGCACGCGGAACTTCACACCCGACATGTCGCCGGGCGATGTCACTGCATTACCGCCTTTGCGCACCGCCACCACACGGGGATCGATGTTAACATAGAACAGCGCTTTAAAGCCGTTTTTCTCAACCTTGGGTTCGACGTTAGATTTCCAGAAATCTGAAGTCACCAGATTGGTGAACCTCTGGTTTGAACCGCAGAGGTACGGCATGTTGATCAAGTCAACGGTAGAGGCAAAGGGGGCAAAATTTGACAGGGAGTGCTGCGCCGCTTGAATGGTGCCACCCTGCACCTTCTGAACCAGTGCACCACCCGCGCCCAACTGTCCGCCCGGAGCCAGTTTTACATAGATCTTGCCGTTTGTGGCATTCTGGATGTTTTCCTTCAGGTCCAGCTGCATAATCGGATAACTGCGTGAGGCGCCTAGAACATACGCTGTGGCCACGGTCATGATGTGATCCGCGGCGCGTTCTCGTTCCTTTTCCTCTTTGGCGGTCTGGGCCGCTGCCTCCGACGACCAGAGGATGCCACCTGCACCTGCGACCAGCGCGGCGGTAAAAGACCCAGTTGAGGCCAGTTTCAGAAAATTGCGGCGCTCAGCGGATTTGAGGCCATTCTTTCCATTCGTCATTGTCTTCCTCCCTTGAAGATCTGTCAGCTGCCGTTCTTGTTCTTGTGGTCAGCTTCGCGCTTGAGAATGCCCGCCACGAACAGGATTGAGGCGGTAAACAGAACTATCATCTCCCCGACGTCTCCCAGCACGCCGCCGTTTCCAAATGCGCCCATGGTCACATTCACAAAGAAGGCGACAAAGACGGCGGTAGCGGCCCAGAGGAACATCATGACATCCTGATTTGTTATCTCAAACTCATTTGTAAGCGCTTACATACAAAATGCAAACGCTTACATTGGTGGATGGCATATTCTTTGGATTATGGTATGATGTGAATGCAAAACACAGGCAGGCATACATGGGAAAAACCCGGTCAGCACCGACACTTAATGACGTCGCCAAGGCAGCAGGCGTTTCGACGGCCACCGTGTCGCGCTGCCTAAATTCCCCAGAGCGCGTAATCGAAAAAACCCGCGAGCGGGTGATGCATGCGGTCGAATCACTGGGCTACACGCCGAATTTCGCAGCCCGTGTGATGGCGGCCAAACGGAGCTTCACAATCGGCGCCATCATCCCCACGATGGACAACGCCATCTTTGCCCGCGGCCTGCAGGAGTTTCAGGACCAATTGCGTGAAAGCGGTTATACGTTGCTGGTATCCAGTTCGGCCTATGATCCTAAGGTCGAGCACGAACAGATCCGCACCCTGGTCGCACGTGGCGCTGACGGGTTGTTGCTGATCGGCCATGCCAGAGACGCGGAGGTCTATGCCTATCTTGAAAAACATCAAATCCCGTCTCTTGTGGCTTGGTCCTACGATCCTCACATGCACCCACCCTCTGTCGGTTTTGGCAATGCGGCGGCTATGGGCGAGCTGGCGCAAAGTGTGATTTCGGCAGGGCATCGGCGTATCGCAATGATCTCTGGCATCACCCAAGGCAACGACCGGGCGCAAGCTCGGGTTGAAGGTGTCCGGAAGGCAATGGCTGATAATGGTCTGGACGCGAACGCTCTGACCTTAATCGAAACCGCCTATGAGATAGATAAGGGGGCCGAGGCCTTTAGTCAGTTGATGACCCAATCCCCACGCCCAACGGTTGTTATGTGCGGCAATGACGTGTTGGCTGTAGGGGCGCTTCGCCAGGCCGATAAATTGGGGATACAAATTCCAGAACAGGTTTCCGTCACAGGATTTGATGACATCGAACTTGCTGAGATTGTCACGCCAGCTTTAACAACCGTTCATGTGCCCCACCGTGAAATGGGGCGCAAGGCGGCACGCGAATTGATCGCAATGGTTGAGGGCAAATCAGAAGGCCGCTCTCTTTGCATCGATACAAGGCTGGTAAACCGTGGTTCCTTGGCAAAGCCGCCTTGCCAATAAAACGCTTGCCTGCTTGGAGTTTTCCGTCACTCGAAATTAGACCAATCCCACCACACACTGGGAGTGAACACCTACCCGAAGAAATTTGGAGTGCCCTACGAACCATTGCGAAAAGCGACTGATGGTATCGATCGTTTTCTTGCTAAAGCCGGATTTGTTGCACAAATCGGGTTATGAG
>JAGDYZ010000040.1:0-74784 GCA_049116335.1 Pelagimonas sp.
AAAGACTGGTACAAACTCAAACCAGAGCTGTTCAAGAAAACTCCTTAACTGCTTATGGGACGTGACAAATAACCTTCAGCGCTTTGTAAAACAGTACTTCCCAGACGGTAAATCAGATGCATATTCCGCGTTTATTTTGCGCGGAATGCTTCTTACTGAGGAAAATGGCTATATATCAATGGTGACGATGGAAAGCTGGATGTTTCTGTCATCTTTTGAAGGACTTAGATCCAGAATTTTTTCAAATTCAAGTTTCAGATCCCTTGTCCACATGCCATATTTGGGAAAGGGCAGAACCAGTATGGGTATCAATTTTGGAACGTCTGCATTTACGTTGCGCAAGACAGTGGAGCCCGATTTTAGCGCGACATTCTCTTGCCTTCGGTATTTTGAAATCGACGAAAGGGGAGTTCCACTTTGCTTCCCACCTAAAAATGAAAGATTTTCCAAAAAAAGTGCGCGCGATTTCGAAGTTATTTCAGGATCACCTATCGCATATTGGCTTAGCGAGGATGTTCTCGACATATTTTCAAAAGGCGTAAAAATTGGTGACATCGCCAAACCAAGAAAAGGTAACACTACGACCAATAATGAGGTGTTCTTAAGGTTTTGGCCTGAGATCAGCATATCGAATGCTGGAATTGGTTATAGCTCTGCGGCTTCATTTAGCGCTGATCAAAAAAAATGGTGTCCTTACAATAAGGGCGGTGCTTTTCGGAAGTGGTTCGGAAATAATGAGGCTTTAGTCAACTGGTCTCAGAATGGCGCGCAAATCAAGGCAATCCCACATTCTGTTATTGCGAATGAAAACCATTTCTTCAGCCCGGGCTTGACGTGGTCAACCGTTACAAGTTCCCGATTTAGTCTTCGGGGCTTTGGAAATGGATATATCTTTGATAACGGCGGTTGCTGCGTTTTCGGCGATAAGGCAACACTTTATGATCTATTGTGTTTTATGAACTCCAAGATTTTTGTAAAACTATATAGTGACATAAGCCCTACTCTAAACTTTCAGTCGGGCGACGTGGCACGGGTGCCGTACCTTCAAGACAAGGATTTAACAGGTCTAACTAGCGCTGAGAGTCTCGCAAAATCCGATTGGGACGCCTACGAAACTTCTTGGGATTTCACCACACTCCCGCTGCTCTCGCCCGATCATCGTGGCGAAACGCTGGAGGACAGCTATGCCACCCTCCGCACCCACTGGCAGGGCATGACGGACGAGATGAAGGCCCTGGAGGAAGAGAACAACCGCATCTTCATCGACGCCTATGGTCTGCCAGACGAGCTGACCCCCGATGTGCCGATCGAGGAGATCACCCTCACTTGCAACCCCGCCTATCGCTATGGCGTGAAGGGCAGCGAGGCCGACCGCGAAACCCGCCTACGCGCCGACACCATGGCCGAGTTCCTCAGCTACGCCGTGGGCTGCATGTTCGGGCGCTACAGCCTCGACGCGCCGGGCCTGATCCTCGCCAATCAGGGCGAGCGGCTGGAGGATTACCTTGCCCGCATCCCCGAGCCGCGCTTCATGCCCGACGCCGACAACGTGATCCCCGTGCTCGACGGCGACTGGTTCGCCGATGACATCACCGAACGCTTCCGCCTGTTCCTGCGCGTGAGTTTCGGCGAGGCGCATTTCCGCGAGAACCTGCGCTATATCGAGGACGCGCTTGGCAAGGACATCCGCAAATATTTCACCAAAGATTTCTACGCCGACCACGTGAAGCGCTACAAGAAGCGCCCGATCTACTGGATGGTCTCCTCCCCCAAAGGGACGTTCAACGCGCTGATCTACATGCACCGCTATCGCGGCGACACGGTGTCGGTGCTGCTGAACGACTACCTGCGCGAGTTCATCACCAAGCTGGAGGGCGAACGCGCTCGGCTGGAGAAGCTGTCCGACGATCCGACCGCCACGCAAGGGCAACGCACCAAGGCGTTGAAGGAGGCGGCCACGGTGGCGAAACAGATCGACGAGCTGAATGACTGGGAGCGGGATGTTGTTTTCCCGTTGGCGCAACAGAAGATCGAAATCGATCTGGATGACGGGGTGAAGGCGAATTACCCCAAATTCGGCACAGCCCTGAAGAAGATCGTTGGGGTGAGCTGATGGGGGATCGGATTACGTCCTCTCTGGCGCGGTTTTTTGAGGAACACAGGATTGTCTTCTGGTACGACGCCGACCGCGACATGCGCGAGGCGTTCGAGGCCATGGACCTACCCGGTGTCGAAAAGGTCGAGATCGCCAATAACGAGTTCAGGTTAAAATACCGGATGCTGCGGGTCGAGCCCGAGACGCGGTTTCTGGTGTTCCATGATGGTCCTGCACCCGAAGAGGCGGACAACTGGCTCTTGGACCTGCAACTGGCCTGCGCCGTGTTCAAGGCCGACCAAGCGGCGATCTGGCTGTCGGACCTGGGCCTGCCCATGCAGCTGGAAGGCGTCGTGCGCGATCACATGGAGTTCTACCGCTCTCAGGGCCGGATCGACGCCCTGAAGCGGTTGGTGACGCCCACCGACACGCAAACCCAGGTGCGCCTGAAAATGCTGGCCGTCTGTGCCGGGGTGTCCGGGCGGCTCGATACGGTGATCGAGGCTTTACTGGGGGAGTTGGCCGAAGAGCAGGATGACATCCTGCGGCTGATGACGCGGGCGAACTTGACGGACCTGTTCTGGAAGCAGGTCTCGCAAGACTATGGTTATCAGAGTGACGAGCCGGACCTTGAGGATTTCGCGATTTCCCTGTTCCAGTCGGCTTATCATCGGGCGCTTGGGGAGAACGGAGCGCTGAATGACGAGGCCAGTCTGGTCTTCAACCGCTGGAAAAATGCCCGGACCAGCGAAGAGGCCTTTGCCAGCCTGTCGGCCAAGTATCAGGACCTGCTGAACATCCCCGGCGATTTGACGAGCCGGGAGTTCCGTGGGCTGATGGGTCTGGATCACTTCGAAGAGATCGACCGGCATATCATCCGGGGCTTGGTGCATGCCATGTCGACCCAGACTGTCAGCGCCCCGGATGTTTTGAAATGGGTCCGGCAGCGGCGGCAGAGCCATTGGTATGGTCAGTATGCCGATATCTATCAGGCCATCGCCTTTGCCACGGAATTTCAGCAGGCTTTGGCCGAGGCCAATCTAGGCATGTCGAGCCTGGCGGAGGGCGTGAAACGCTATACCTCCAGCTGGTTCCGACTGGATCAGCTCTACCGGAAATTCGTCTTTCATTACCTGAAGGCAGGACAATCTTCGCTTCTGGGAGAACTCTTCAAAGCGGTGGAAAACCGATACACGAATTCTTTCGTCCGCCCCGTGAACGACGCTTGGCAAGATCAACTGGCCAAGGTCAGCGCGTGGGATTTTCCCGGCTACGCCAAGCAAACGGATTTCTACCGCGATCAGGCCGCCATGTTCCGGCGACAGGATCAGAAGGTCGTGGTGATTATCTCGGACGCACTGCGTTTTGAGGTTGCCGAAGAAGCCCTGCGCCGGATCCGAGGCCTGAACCGCTTTGATGCAGACCTCAAGCCGATGATTTCGACGCTGCCCAGTTACACCCAGCTCGGCATGGCCGCGCTCTTGCCGCACATAAGGCTGGAGATGGCCCCCAGTGGGGACGGCACGATATTGGCGGATGGAGAGCCTACTGTCGGCCTGACGGCCCGTGAGAAGCGCCTGACGGCAGGTCGGGCGGGCGATCGGGGTCGGACGATTTCGGCGGAAGACTTCATGGCCATGCGCACGGATGAAGGCAAAGAGCTCTTTCGGGATCACGACATCGTTTATGTCTACCACAATCGCATTGACGCGATCGGCGACAAGCGGGCGACAGAAGAGCAAACCTTTGATGCGGTTGAAGATGCCCTCGAAGATCTTGAGAAACTGGTGCGCAAGCTGACGTCGGCCAATTTCTCCAACATCCTGATCACGGCAGATCATGGGTTCCTCTATCAACATCAGCCCTTGGACGAGGCGACCTTCGCTCTGGCCGATCCGGATGGCGATGACATCCTGATGCGCAACCGCCGCTTTGTGATCGGTAAGGGGCTGCGGGACACCCAAGGCATGAAGCGCTTCGCCGCAGCCGATCTGGGGCTGGCAGGAGATTTGGAAGTCTTGATCCCGAACTCCCTGCATCGATTGCGGGTGAAAGGGGCCGGGAGCCGTTTTGTGCATGGCGGGGCGACCCTTCAGGAGGTTGTCGTGCCGGTCATCAAGGTGGGCAAGAAACGGACTGCAGATGTGAACCATGTCGAGGTTCAGATCATCGTGACCGGACGCAACCTGATTTCATCGGGACAGATGGCGACGATGTTTTACCAAGCCCAGCCCGTCACTGAGAAAACCCAGGCCAGAGACCTGCTTGCCGGGATCTATGCGGCTGATGGCACGCTGATCTCGGATGAGCATGCGCTGACCTTCGATTACACCTCGGAAAATTCACGCGAGCGGGAAATGCCCTGCAAGTTCCTGCTGTCCCGCGCCGCTGATGCTTACAACAACCAAGATGTCTTCCTGAAACTCCGGGAACGGATCGGGAAAACCAGCCATTATCAGGACTATGCCAGCAAGCAGCTGCAGCTGCGGCGCGGCATTGCCTCGGACTTCGACTTTTAAGGACGGCCCGCCATGAGTGACCTCAACGCAAAGATCAATGAACACTTCGCAGGCTATGTGGTGCGCAAGGATCTAGTGAAAGCTGTCAAAGGCAACGCCATCGTTCCGACTTACGTTCTGGAATATCTCCTCGGCCAATATTGCGCGACCGATGACGAGGCTTCGATTGAGACCGGCATCGAGACGGTCAAAGACATCCTGCGCAAGCACTATGTCCATCGCAGCGAAGCAGGCCTGATCCAGTCGACGATCAAGGAAAAGGGCCGGTACAAGGTCATCGACATGGTCAGCGTGTCGCTGAATGAAAAGACCGACAGTTACGAGGCGGTCTTTGAGAACCTCGGCATCAAGAAGGTCTCTGTCGACAGCGGGACGGTGAAAGCCCATCCGAAGCTCTTGGTCACCGGGGTCTGGTGCATTGCCGATGTCAGATATGAATTTGATGAGGCAGCGGGGGTGTCGCCCTGGGACCTTGAAGCCATCAAGCCGATCCAGATCGCGAAGGTGGATTACGAAGGCTTTAAGGTCGCCCGGTCGGCTTTCAGCACCGAGGAGTGGATCGACACGCTGATGCAGAGCATCGGGTTCAATCCGGAAGCCTTCGGGCACCGCAGCAAGCTTTTGCAGTTGATGCGCCTGATCCCGTTTGTGGAACGCAATTACAACATCATCGAGCTTGGCCCCAAAGGCACCGGCAAATCGCATATCTATTCTGAATTCTCCCCTCATGGTCAGCTGATCTCCGGGGGTGAGGTCACGGTGCCGAAGCTCTTCGTCAACAACTCAAACGGTCGGATCGGCTTGGTCGGGTTCTGGGATGTCGTGGCCTTCGATGAATTCGCAGGTCGCGAGAAGAAGGCCAACAAGGCCCTTGTCGACATCATGAAAAACTACATGGCCAACAAGACCTTCTCGCGCGGGGTCAGCCCGATGGGGGCAGAAGCCAGTTTTGCCTTTGTCGGTAACACTGATCACAATGTTCCCTTCATGCTGAAAAACAGCGATCTCTTTGAAGCGCTGCCGCCGCAGTTCCACGACTCTGCCTTCATCGACCGCCTGCATGCCTATCTGCCGGGCTGGGAGGTGGATGTCATCCGGGGCGAGATGTTCACCAGCGGTTATGGCTTCATCGTGGATTACCTCGCCGAGATCCTGCGAAACCTTCGGTCCGAGGATTTTTCGAACCGGGCCGACAAGTATTTCCAGGTCAGTCAGCAGATCTCGACGCGGGATCGGGATGCGATCTTCAAGACCTTGTCCGGCTTCCTGAAGCTGCTCTTCCCGAATGGGGGGGAGACCGAAGAGGATGTCGAGGATCTCCTGCGTCTGGCGATGGAAAGCCGAAAGCGGGTCAAGGATCAGTTGGCTCGCATCGACAGCACCTATCCGGATGTGGATTTCCATTACACGGGGTCGGATGGTCAAAAACGCCCGATCGCCACGGTCGAAGAAGAGGAATTCCCGCAGTTCTATCACCTGAAGCCTGCGCTTGATCCGAAGAATCAGAACCGGGGCGCGGCAGAGAGCGTCGTGGACGTTGATATCCCAATTGACCAAGGGCACGCGGCCTCGCGCCCGACAAGCGCCTCAGAGGCCCCGTCAGAAGCTCCAGAAGCCCCCAAACTCGAAGAGGGGCATCAGGTCTTTACCGAAAACCGTAAGGGCATCAGTTATGACAGCCTGTTCGGACCATATACCGATGGGGCGAAACGCATCATCGTGACAGACCCCTACATCCGGTTCTTCTACCAAGTTCGAAACATGATGGAATTTGTTGAAATGGTCATCCGGCGCAAAGCGCCCGAAGATCAGGTCGCCATCCATCTCGTCACCGGGCCGGATGACGGCAATGTCGCGCAACAAAGAGAGCTTCTTGAATCGATCAGCACCGCCTGCCTCGGATCGGGTGTCGACTTCACCTGGGCCTTTGATACCTCAGGAACCGCCCATGCCCGCGACATCGTCACTGATACTGGCTGGAAGATCGTCCTCGATCGGGGGCTCGATATTTTCCAGGCACCGGTCAAGTCGGGCGGGTTTTTTCTCGGCGATCGGATGCAGGAGCACAGGATGGCGAAGGGGTTCTATGTGACCTATTTGAAGGAGGCGTGAATGGAACGCGACCGGCCCTTTCCGGATATTGAACTGGCTGCTCAACGCCGCAGTGCAGCTTCATCAGACCGGACTTTCGAGGCATCCCGCAGCATTTTTGATAGGCCGAAGTCAGCAATGCGCAGGAAAACCGCCCAAACTCGCCGCCCGATGGGACGGTTTGCACCGAAGAGGTTCAAGCAGTGACTATGCGCAAATGCCGCGCTACCGTGGCGAATGAAAATGGTCTAAAGGACTTTGAATAAGAGATGGCTTATAAGGCAACTGTATTATCTGTGATGATTGCCTCTCCGGGAGATGTGACCGAGGAGCGCAACCTGATTCGGGATATTATTCACGAATGGAACGATATTAACTCAAAGGCCACCGAATGTGTTCTGTTGCCAGTGGGCTGGGAAACACATTCCGCGCCTGATTTGGGTGGGCGTGCCCAAGGGATCATCAATAAGAGCGTGGAGCACTGCGATTTACTGGTGGGCGTATTCTGGACCCGATTGGGGACGCCCACTGGCGACTTCGAGAGCGGCACGGTTGAAGAGATCAAGCGGCATATCAGCGAGGGGAAGCCTGCAATGGTCTACTTCTCCACGGCTCCGGTGGCCCCGCAAAGTCTTGATCCGACGCAGTATGCCGCTCTTGGAGAATTCAAGCAGTGGTGCTTTGGGCAGGGACTCGTCGAAAGCTACGACAACATCTCAGATTTTTCTGACAAGTTTAGACGCCACCTTCAGATGAAAGTCCGGGACAATCCAGAGCTTGCCAAAAGCACTTCGCGGGAAACGGTAGACTTTCTTGAGTTTTACCGTTCTGCGCGAGACGGTGCCGTCGATGAGAGGCTTTCAGACGAAGCGAAGCGTCTGCTGACCGAGGCCGCCAAAGACCGAAATGGGACCATTACCCATATGCGCTACATTGGTGGGCAAGCTATCCAAACCAACGGAATCAATTTTGCGGATTCAAAAGATCGGAGATCTATCGCTCGTTGGGAATCTGCACTTGAGCAGCTTCAAAACGAAGAGTTGATCGTTGCGCGGGGATACAAGGGAGAAATATTTGAGATGACAGAAAAGGGCTATGAGGTGGCCGATAAGTTGTCTCAGGCTGCCAACTAGTCGCAGCGCCTCCACTTCCACCCCACTTGCTGCACGATCGACTTGCGGCCGGCTTTGGGCAGTGCGTAGATTGCCGCGAACAACGGCTTCTTGCCCTCGATATCCGTCAGTTCACAAGCTAAACGAAATTCGGAGTTTGCGCTGCGTGTTGCCGCCGCGCCTCATGCTGTATCCTGCTCGAAGGTCTTTGGACAGGGCTGGGAGCGGACTTGCAGCAGCGCAGCCCCAGAAGTTTATGCCCATATTCGGCGGACGTCATTCCCGGCCCATACCGGACTTTCGTTACACCATGCGCTGCCGCAGTGCAGCGTTCAAGTTTATGAGTTCATATTCGCGGGGTGCCAACGCAACCCCTATTGCCCAGATGACTAAAATTGAGTGCAAGGAAATGCCTCGAAACGAGCGTTCACCAACCTCAAGAATTGGCCAGCGACGCGTGAAGGCTGACGGGTTGCGGGAAGCAGCAGATCGTAGCGAAAGGGCTGGGCCGGTGACAGTGGTCGCACGACGCAGCGTCCGAGTTCGGCAAAATGTCTCGCAGTCACTGGCTCCACGATCGAAACTCCCGCGCCTGCCGAGACCATCTCGCAAATCGAAGCGGACAATTGCGCTTCGGCGACAATCCGGGGGCGGGCGTCGCCAAGTGATAAAAAGGCATCTGTCTCCGACCGTGTGCCAATTTCTGCCCCAAGTGCGATGAAGGGCCGTTGATCGAAGTCCTTAGGCTCAAGCACGGTTTTTCGTTCAAGCTCATGTCCGGGCGGAAGCACAGCCAGCATCGGCCCCGTAAACAGCGGACGGCGCAGAACGGCGGGATGATCATTATCCAGCGCTGCCAAACCGAGGTCGAACTGTTGCGAACTGAGATGACGTAGCACCGCTTGGGAACTGCGCGTGCGTAGTGACACGGCGATGCCCGGCTCTTCGGCGATAAACTCGGCTATAACATCGGGAAGGAACTTCAGCGCGAGGGCCGGCATTCCGGCGATGAGCAAGCTACCTGTCCGGAAATCTCGGATATCTTCGATCACCCGTGAAATTTCCGCCATGCCGACAAAAGATCTTTCGACCTCTTCATAGAGCGCTCGGGCTTCCGGAGTGGGCACGACCTGCCGCCCCTGGCGCTCAAACATCTCGAAGCCGGCCGCATGCTCCAGATCTGCAATAAGCTTGCTGACAGAGGGCTGAGTCGTCCCAAGCACCTGCGCGGCAGAGGTGACCTTGCCGGTCTCCATCACAGCGCGGAAGGCTTCAATTTGTCGATGTGTGAGCCGGCCGATCATGGTGATATATAACCTCAGAGAATGAATAATGAAAATATTACGATTATTCTTATGTGATCAACCCTGCGATCTTGGACTCGGAGGAATCACATGCAGCACAGCGACCCTGAAATCACAATCGTCGGCGGCGGCCTTGTCGGCCTATCTGTCGCGCTCGGTCTGCTTTCGGCTGGAAGGCGAGTGCGGGTGCTGGACGGTGCTGACGGCGACGCGCGGGCTTCGCAAGGGAACTTCGGGCTTATCTGGGGGCAGGGCAAGGGCTGGAATTTCGCGCCCTATGCGAACTGGACGATGGATGCGCTGGCCGCCTGGCCGGTTTTTGCGCGCCAGCTGAAGGAGCTTTCGGGCATTGATGTGGCTTTGGATCAGTCGGGTGGGTATGAGTTCTTTACCGATTCAGCCGAGATGGCCGGTTTTGCAGCGCAGCTTGAACAGCAAGCCGCCCACCTAAACGACCGTGCCAGCTTTGAAATTCTGACCGGAGATGACCTGCGCAGTCAATTGGGGGGCATCGGGCCGGAAGTCGTCGGAGCGAGTTTTTCGCCCCGTGACGGACATGTGAACCCGCTTCGTTTTCTTCGAGCCCTCCGCTGTTCCGTGCATGCCTTGGGCGGATGCGTGACCATGGGCGCGACAGTTTCCACGATCACGCCACAGCCGGACGGTGGCTTCTTGCTTACCTTGGCGAATGGTCAATCCCTTGGGGCCGAGATTGTTGTGCTCTGCGCCGGACTTGGCTCAACCGCTTTGGCCAGGGGGCTCGGGTTTGAGACTCAGGTAAGGCCGCAACGTGGCGAGCTCCTGATTACCGAAAAACTTGGGGATCGGTTGCCGTTCCTTTCCAGCACCATCCGTCAGGTCGACGAAGGTGGTATCCAGATCGGTGGCACCAAGGCGGAAACAGGGATGGACGACAGCGAGAGCCTTGACGTCATGGCAGGCCTCGCGCGCCATGCGGTGACCGTGTTCCCCGCGCTTGAAGGCGTGCGGGTCGTCCGCGCTTGGGGCGCGCTGCGGGTAATGTCTCCTGACGGCTACCCCGTCTATGCCAAGTCTGCGGCGCACCCTGGCGCCTTTCTTGTGACCTGTCACAGCGGTGTCACGCTCGCACCTCTGCACGCCAGCGTCCTTGCCGAATGGATTCTGAACACATCTCCCACCCCTGATATGGAGGCTTTCGATGAGCGTCGCTTCGCGCTTTCGCACGCTGCCTGACACGGGAGACTGCGTGCAATTTTACCTCGACGATCTGCCGGTCACGGCCCCCGCCGGTGTGACGCTGGCGGCAGCGCTGTTGGCGCATTCGGGAGATTGGACGCGGCAAACCGCACAGGGCGCGCCGCGCACGGCGTTTTGCATGATGGGCATCTGTTTCGACTGTCTCGTGGAGGTTGATGGCACGCCTAATACCCAGGCATGCATGACGCCGGTGCGCGAAGGGATGGTGGTGAGGCGCCAGTTGGGTCTGCGCAGCCTGAACGGAGGCGAACATGACTGATGTGGACCTCATCGTCATCGGGGCCGGACCGGCGGGCATGTCAGCCGCCGCTGTGGCGGCGCGCAGCGGACTTCGGGTGCTGATGCTGGATGAACAGCCGCAGGCCGGTGGGCAAATTTACCGCAACGTCGCACAGAACCAGGGCCGCCGTAGTTGGCTCGGCACGGCCTATGCGCAGGGGGCGGGCCTTGTTGAGGCGCTTGAACATCCGAACATCGAGTTGCTGTCAGGCGCGACCGTTTGGAAAGTGGACAAGGGGCCGCGGGTTACGTGGTCGCGCGGCGGGGCGAGCCAGACATCCTCGGCGGCTCATGTGCTACTTGCGACCGGCGCGCAGGAACGTCCGGTGCCCTTTCCGGGCTGGACGCTTCCGGGCGTCATGCCCGCTGGTGCAGCACAGATCTTGATGAAAACCGCCGGCATGCTCCCCCAAAATGCCGTGCTCGCAGGCTCGGGACCGTTGCTCTACCTCGTCGCGGCACAGATGATTGACGCCGGCTGCGCGCCGCAGGCGCTTGTCGAAACACAGACCACCCGCGGACTGCTCGGCGCGATGCGGCATCTGCCCCGGGCGATGTTCGGGGCGGCGACCCTGCTGAAGGGACTGGGCCTGATCGCGAAGATCCGCCGGGCGGGCGTGCCGCGCTATACGGCTGCTTCGGACTTCCGAGCTACTGCGGAGAGGAACGGTGATATCCGCTTTTCCTTCCGCGTCGCGGCAGAGGCGCGATCGCTCAACTGCGGCCTGCTGCTGACCCACCAAGGGGTGGTGCCGGGAACGCATATCACGCGGGCGGCGGGTATTGCGCACAGCTGGAACAAGGATCAGGGCGCCTATCAACCCGAATGCGACCGCTGGGGCGCCACCAATCAACCCGGTCTGCATATCGCAGGCGACGGCGCCGGAATCGGAGGGGCGGAAGCCGCCGCGGCGGCGGGTGAACTGACGGCGCTGAACATCCTGCGTCAGCTTGGCAAATGCGACGCCGATGCGCGCGACCAGCGTGCGGCGAGCCCGCGAGCCGCCCTGTTCCGCGCCCGAGCCATCCGCCCGTTTCTTGATGCCGCCTATGCTCCCCCGGCCGAGTTCCACGCCCCGGCAGACGACACGATTGTTTGCCGCTGCGAAGAGGTTTCCGCCGGCGCTGTCCGTCAGGCGATAGGCGAAGGACCTCACGGGCACCGGCAGATCAAGACCTCTTTGCGTTGCGGCATGGGTCCCTGTCAGGGCCGCATGTGCGACGCCACCCTACGCGGTCTCCTGAGCGCCGAAGCGAAGGGCAACCACCCGATCACGCCGCCGCGCGCGCGCAGCCCGATCAAGCCGATCGCCTTGGGCGAAATGGCCGCACTTTCACTCATCAAGGAGGACCCGGCATGAGCGCTCCCGCCGCCCTGAAAATCAAGGATTTGCACAAGAGCTTCGGCTCCCACGAGGTCATTAAGGGTATCTCGCTCGAGGCACAGAAAGGCGAGGTCATCGCGATCCTCGGCGCCTCTGGTTCAGGAAAGAGCACGTTCCTACGCTGCATCAACCTGCTTGAGACCCCGAATTCAGGTGAGGTCTGGCTGCGCGGCGAACAGATTCGCATGACGAAGAACCGCCGGGGCGAGATCGTTCCGGCAGACCTGCGGCAGGTCGAGGGCATGCGCGCCCGTTTGGCGATGGTATTTCAGGGCTTCAATCTCTGGTCGCATATAACCGTGATGGACAACATCATGGAGGGCCCGCTTTACGTCCAAGGTATCTCGAAAACCGAGGCGCGCGGGAAAGCCGAGGCCCTGCTCGCAAAGGTAGGTCTGTCTGACCGGGCGGACTACTACCCGGCGCATCTGTCCGGTGGCCAGCAGCAGCGGGTGGCGATCGCCCGGGCGTTGGCAATGGACCCCGACGTGATGTTGTTCGATGAGCCGACATCGGCCTTGGACCCCGAGCTGGTCGGCGAGGTTCTGGGCGTCATGCGCGATCTGGCCGAAGAAGGCCGCACCATGCTTGTGGTGACCCATGAGATGGGCTTTGCCCGCGATGTTTCCACCCGAACCGTGTTTCTGCACCAGGGCGAGGTCTGCGAAGCGGGCCCGCCGGCAGAGCTGTTTTCCAACCCGCAAACCCCCGAGTTTCAAGCGTTCTTGTCACGCATGAACTGACCAACCACAGAGAGGACTAAACCATGTTTCGTAGAACCATCCTGAGCACCGTCGCGGCCGCCGCACTGGCCGCCATCGCCTTACCGCTTGCTGCCCAAGACACGCTGCGCATCGGCGTCGAGGGGGCCTACCCTCCGTTCTCCTCCAAAGAGTCCGATGGCACGCTGGTGGGCTTTGACATCGACATTGCCAAGGCGCTCTGCGCCGAAATGCAACGCGAATGCGAGCTGGTCGAGCAGGAGTGGGACGGCATGATCCCGGCTCTGAAAGCGCGCAAGTTCGATGCCATCGTCGCCTCCATGTCGATCACCGAAGAGCGCAAGCGTCAGATCGATTTCTCCGAAAAATACTACCAGACCCCGGCGCGACTGGTCGCCCCGAAGGATGCTGGTTTCGAAGGCACTCCCGAAGGACTGGCCGGCAAGCGCATCGGTGTCCAGCGCGGCGCCACTCACCAGTGCTACGCCGAGAAGATGTTCCCCGAGGCCGAGATCGTGCTCTATGGCTCTCAGGACGAAGTGTTTCGTGACTTGGCGCTTGGCCGGGTGGACGCACAGCTGTCCGACAGTCTTATCGCGCAGGAAAGCTTCCTGAGTTCCGATGAAGGCGCGGACTACGCCTTTCTCGGCGGCGATCACACCGATGTCGACTGCTACGGTGAAGGCGTTGGCATCGCCGTGCGCAAGGGTGAGGATAAGCTGCGTGAAGACTTCAGCGAGGCCATCACTGCGCTCCGCGAGAACGGCACCTATGCCGAGATAAACGACAAATACTTCCCCTTCGACATCTACGGCGGTCGCCCTGAAGGGCAATGACCTGAAGAACAAGCTTTGCTTTGGGGCGGCAGAGCGCCGCCCTGATGATCCAACGGAGGACACGCGATGAACCTGCTCTTGGACTACCAAGACCAATTGATCGACGGCACGATCATGACCATCAAGCTGGCGTTGACATCGCTGGTGATCGCGCTGATCTTCGGCCTGCTGGGCGCTTGGGCAAAACTCTCATCCAATCGCGCGGCGCAGCGGCTGGCTGGCGCCTATACGACCGTCGTGCGCGGCGTGCCAGATCTGGTGCTGATCTTGCTGGTGTTCTTCGGCGGACAGGTGACCCTTAACAATCTCGGCGCGGCAACCGGGCTTTGGGGCTATGTCGAGGTCAGCCAGTTCGCGGCTGGTGCGGGCACCATCGGGGTGATCTTCGGCGCCTATTTCACCGAAACGTTTCGCGGCGCCATCATGGCCATTCCCCGTGGCCAGATCGAGGCGGGGATCAGCTGCGGAATGCGCAGATCGCTAATCTTTCGCCATATCATTTGGCCGCAGATGATCCGCTTCGCCTTGCCGGGGTTCACCAACAACTGGCTGGTGCAACTCAAGACCACAGCGCTGGTGTCGGTCATCGGACTTCAGGATCTGGTCTACAATGCCTTCACCGCCGGCCGCTCGACCGGCCAGCTTTTCACCTTCATGGCGGCGGCCTTTGTTATCTATCTGCTGCTGACCGGCGTCTCCGATTTAGCTCTGCGCGCGCTGGAGCGTCATTACAACCGTGGCGTGGTGAGGGCGTGATCATGGAAACTGTGCTGACCTATATTCCACTCGATGTTGCCCTCATTGCTGCTAACTTCGACCGCTTCCTCTATGGCGTCTGGGTGACGCTCAATCTGACCTTCTTGTCGCTTGTGCTGGGTGGACTGTTGTCGATCCCTATGGCGATTGCCCGCGCCTCTGGTCATGCGGTCCTTAACCCGCTCGTCCAAGGTTACACCTATGTATTCAGAGGCACGCCGCTTCTGGTGCAGACCTATCTCATCTACTACGGCGTCGGGCAGTTCGAGGTGATCCGCCAGAGCTTTCTCTGGGACCCAATCCTGTCGTCGGCTTGGTGGTGCGCACTCATCGCCTTCACGCTCAACACTGCTGCTTACACAACCGAGCTACTACGAGGCGCCATCGCAGATACGCCCAAGGGCGAGGTCGAGGCAGCCATCGCCACGGGGCATTCCTATCGTTCGCGCATGCGTCGTATCATTCTGCCCTCGGCCTTTCGCCGGGCGATCCCGGCTTATTCAAACGAGGTCATCTTCATGCTGCACGGATCGGTCATTGCCAGCACGATCACGCTTCAAGACATCCTCGGCGTCGGGCGCTGGCTCAACGGGCGCTATTATCTCGCCTACGAAGGCTTCATCACCGCCGCTGTGCTCTATTTCCTGATCGTTCTTTGCATCACATGGATCTTCCGCAGCATCGAGCGCCGCTATCTGCGCCACCTAACCCGCCGCGCGACGACTGCTTCATCCGACGCGGTCGCCCTTCCTACAGCTGAAAGAATATGACCATGATCGAACGCCTCCAGACCAATCAGCGCATGAGTAGAATCGTCAAACACAATGGGGTCATCTATCTATGCGGGCAGGTCGGCGATGGTGCCACCGTTGCCGAGCAGACCGAAGATTGCCTTGGCCGCGTCGATAGGTTGCTCCGCGAAGCAGGTTCTTCGCGTGACCATATATTGCAGGCGATTGTCTGGCTGGCGGACATGGCTGACTTCGATGAGATGAACGCCGTTTGGGATGCTTGGGTGCCACGAGGATCTGCACCGGCGCGTGCTTGCGGCGAAGCCAAGCTGGCCGATACAGATCTTAGGGTCGAGATAATCGTCACGGCCGCGGTGATTGAGTCATGATAAGTTTGCATTGCTTTACACGGCACGTGCTGCACCAAGAGCCTATATCTAAACAAACTGCTTCTTGACTGATTCCCAAAGAGCGAATTTGCGGTCGCAGCGAACGACCGCTTTCCGCCGATTCTGTTGAAAAACAACGTGCTGCGAGCGCAGAAATTGGTGTTTTGATCTGCGCGCGAGTGCCTTTCTTATCAGGCTTTTCTCGTTTGCTGCGGTGCAGGAAAGATCTTGGCCAGTTTTCTGAGGTTCTGGGCGGTAGCGGCGAGGAGGAATTCGTCATTTGCGCCGCAAGGCCCGCGTAACCGTAGTCGTCCCAGCCCGAGAATGCGTTTGAGGTGGGCGAAGAGCATTTCGACCTTCTTTCTGAGCTTCATCGCGATCTGGTATTCTTCGGTCTTGGCCAGATCCCTGGCGACCTGACGCGCATCTTCGTGCTCTTCGCGGGTGATCTTGCGAGCATCAGCGTTAGGGCAGCATTTTTGCTTGGACGGGCAGACCTGGCAGACTTCTTTCAAGGCGCGATAGCGGGCTGTGCCCTTGCCCGTCGGTCCCCGGTTCGGATCAGAGTAATTCCGGCGGAACTGCTTGAGCGCGCGACCCTCGGGGCAGATGTATTGATTATTCTCTGCATCCCAATCGAAATCTGTGCGTGTCCATGTCCCATCGGGGCGTCCGGCCTTGTCAATCACAGGGATGTAAGGATCGATCTTGCGCTCCACGAGCCAGCCGAGCATTGGGCCTGAACCATAGGCTGTGTCGGCGATCATCCAGTCAGGGACCAAGCCGAACTTTTCTTTCACCCGCGTCAGCATGGTTTTTGTCGATCCGACCTCGGCTTGCCGGATGGAGCGTGTGGGTTCCACATCCAAGATGACACCGTGATCCGTGTCGATGAGATAATTGTCGGAATAGCTAAAGAATGCAGGGCCTTTGCGGGCTGCTGTCCACTGACTGGCGGGATCGGAATGCGAGGTGAACTTGGGTTGGACATCGCTCGCCGCTCCAAACGCGGCCTCGTCGAGCGTCTCGAGATACTCTCGGACTGCGCGGGGTGCATCTACGGCATCGATGGACGACGCATCCCATTCTTCCTTCGGTGTTGAGTTTTGCTTGTTCGCATCGGCTTCGATCAAACTGGCATCGACTGCCATGCGCTGACCGCTGGCGAGACCTTCCTCGATACAGCGGGCGACGGTCGTCTCGAACAGGTGTCGCAGAAGTTCGCTGTCGCGAAAACGCCCATGCCGGTTCTTGGAAAACGTTGAATGATCGGGAACGCGATCGCTTAGGTCGAGGCGGCAGAACCAACGATACGCGAGGTTCAGATGAACCTCTTCACAGAGCCGCCGCTCGGACCGGATGCCAAAGCAATAGCCAACCAACAGCATCCGGATCAGCAGTTCAGGATCGACGGAAGGGCGGCCCGTGTGGCTGTAGAAATCTGCCAGATAGGCGCGAGCGCTGCTCAGGTCGACGAAACGATCAATGGATCGCAGCAGGTGATCTTGTGGGACATGATCTTCCAGCGAAAACTCGTAAAACAGTGCCGCCTGCGCTTCTTGCCTCGGTCCCAACATCGCCAAATCCCCCACAATATGGGAATTGAATCAGTAGTTCAGGTCGCAATCAAGGAAGAGTTTTTCAACAAAATACGCCCTGCCTGTCGAATGCTGCGGCACGGCGATGCATCCGCGCCATCCACCCTGGAACCAGTTTGAAGTCGTACTTTCATGAGATCATTGTTCTCCAGTAATTGTACAGAGCACAGGGGGGCCGCCGGGGCGGCAAGGCGGGCCGTAGGGGCCCGCAAAGGCACCGCATGGCGCGGTGCAAAGGGGGACAGTGGTTGGTTTCCAAGTCATCGCCTTTCACTAAGCGCCTTCCTGACCGTACGTTCTGCATAGTCGATGGCGTGCTTGCCTTTTCGATCTGCAACTGCGGCCAAAGCAGAAGCAAGTACATCTGGGTGAACATCACGCCCAAGACCAAGGTTGACGATCCACCAGTCTACCTTTGAGAGATCCGGCTGGATTTGCTTGGCGTATTCGGTCGTCCAGGCCGCGACCAGATCTCGATGGGCATCTCCAGAGGCCGAGATTTGCAGCTCGTCGACCATCATAGCCTTTAGTCGTTCTTCAGCTTGGGCCGCCTTGATCGCCGCGTCATCGATCAATCGTTCGGCATCAGGGGCGGGCTGGCCGGGGGCGTTTAAGAGCAGAACGTATGGGAAACCCTTGGGGCCTTTATGTTCCGGCTTCTGATTGGTGAAACCGGCCAAGCGCCCGGCCTGGTGAGGATTTACCGCCGCCCGATCGCCACCATATAAAGCGGCCAGTTCTCGCGCAACTTCATGGCGGACTTTGGCTGAGACAGGCCGCCCAAGCCGAACCCAAGCTTGAATGCTTCCAGGTGATGTCTGAACAACAACAGCAGGGTCATGACCTGAAGCCTTCATCTTTTCCGGTGTGAACCGAGAGATGTCATCCAGAAGCACCAGATCATGATCTGCATCTCTTGGTCCTCGAATATAAACATGGCAGCCGCCTCGGTTGCCACGCTTGAGCCGCCCCAAGTCGTTGAGGATCTCGTTGGACGGCATCACGTCGACCGACGTGCCCTTGGGGCCTTTCATTGTGATTTCGTAGTGCGGCAACCCCATTCCTCGAAGCTGGCGGGAGGCGGCTGTGAATGTCCGGTCCTCAGCCATTCATACCTTTCCGTTTTGTCTTGGGCGACGTCTTCGGGAGCTGATATATCGCACTGACGGTTTCCTTGGCATATTGCCAAGCATATTTCCCTTTGCGATCCGCAACCTGCTGCAGGGCGGCGCGTACAATGTCTGGATCCGCCTCCATTTCCTGCGCTTGTAGGAGAATTTGGTTATCGATTTCGTCCAGTTCTGCCTCTTGCTTGTTGACGTATTTCGCGCGCCACACACCGATCAGGTCAGATACGATCTCCTCAACGGCCTTCATTTCGGCGATTACCTCTTCATATTCCTGCTGCTCTTGACTCGGTTGGGAATATTTTTCCTTTAGCCTTTCACAATTCATGATCAGGTCGGCGGCGGTTTTCGTTATGGCACCCGTGGCGGACGCCAGTCTGACAATCGGATAATACTTGTTCGCCTGGCGTTCATGTCCGAACCTGTTTTCAAACCCGGCAACATGACCAAAATCCTGCGGGCCGTACTCAGATGTCTGATCGGCGTATTCGGCGTTAAGGTACTGCGCGATCGCCAGGCGGGTCAGTCGAGGCACCGGGACGCCTAGTTTAACCCAAGTCTCGAAGTGATGCTCGGAAACCTGGGTCTCGGCCGCAACGGCATGCCCGTCTTTCTTCAGGCGTTTGGCTATTGATTTGGGGGTCTGGCCGATGAGGATAAGGTCGTGGTCGTCATCCTCGACACCCCTGACAAGGTAATGGTGCCCTCCCTCATTGTCCTGCACCATCCGTCGCAGATCGTTTTCGATCTCTTCCAGGGTCTTGGTCGTCACACGGCTGTAAAGTGGCCCTGAGGTGGCACACAGTTCAAATCGCTCAAGCCCAAGCGCTTTCAAATGCCTCATGATGTTTGGTGGTGTCTTCTTTACCATGGGGCCTTGCCCTCGATTGTGTCGAAGTCATCGGCTTGCGATGACAAAAAACGGTCTTTGGGTTTCGTCTGAGACGCCACCCATTCTTTCGCTTCACGGATGAGAGATTCGCCCTCGGGGGCGGCCTTTCCAGGGGCGGAGATCACAGTCACATATTCGAAGCCGGGGCGCGTCTTGGATCGCATTGCACGGTTCTTGAAGCCTGCGAGAAGCATCTCAAGGCAACCATGATCCTGTTCGGGCTGATACACAGCAGCCAGGTCTTCCCTGATCAAATCTCGAACTTCAGCGTTCACGGGCCGTCCAAGGCGGACCCAAGCCTCATTGATGCCAGGCGATAGCTGAATGAAAACCGCCGGATTGTGGCCGTTCTCGATCATTGCCTCCTGAGCGTTTGGGCCTAAGCCAGAGAGATGCACAAGGTCGTGGTCGTCATCAGGAGGCGCGTCGATCGTGATCTCGGTGCCTTTGTTGTTGCGCCGGATCAGATCTTGGGTTTGCTTGACGATCTCCGCCTTGGACAAGTTCCGGATTACCGGCCTGTCGATGCCGGTGAAAAGCTGCAAACAAAACCGGTCGAGGCCGAGGCCGTCGAGATGGCGGATGAGGTCTGCTCGGGTGCGATCGTGCTTCAATGAAACTCTGGGCCTTTGGAAACGTTTGAAACAGCGTAACGCATCAGGCCCGCGTGGCAACCGGCGAATGCGCCGAGGAACGTCGGCGGGACATTTCTGCTTAGCGTTGCCCGCTGAGATTGGATTGACGACGGGTGAATGACGCATTGACCACGCAAAAACCACGCGCCGTCAGGGGGATTTGTAAGCGCTTTCAGAGACTTTTGGGTTTAAGCTACGCAACTACGGTGGGTTCTTTGTTGGGGGGCTAATGGACATGGCCCAATGCTTCCCTGTTTCTATATGCCCCGCATTCGGAAACTTCTGTAGCTTGCGTAGTTCCGTAGCGCTTTCGGCCCCCAGTTTAGGCGAGCCATTTGAGCGCTTGCGCCCCATGGGAGGCTGTGCCGGATTTAAGTCGTGCCGGAGGGTATGCCGTTCGGCACTGGAAAACACGCCAAAATGACGCAAGAGCTACGCCTGAACCACGCAAGGAAATTGAGAAAATGAATAAAGTACAGATACTTGCGAAGAAAACTACGCAACTACACTTCTTTTCCTTCTTGTCGACTATGACCACTTCCCCCTTCACTCTATAGCCTCTGCATTCGGAAACTACTGTAGCTTGCGTAGTTCCGTGGCTTTCTGTTTCCTTTGCACCGCGCCATGCGGTGCCTTTGCGGGCCCCTATGGCCCGCCTTGCCGCCCCGGCGGCCCCCCCTGTGCTCTGCAAAGAAAATGTCTTTCCAGTTTGGAAGCACGCTTTAAGCGTTGGTCGGCGCGGCTTCGTTGCGCCGACCAAATTTTCAAACTGAATCCGATTTTTATGGCATTTTGCCTCCGCTTGCTCTGTGATCTGATATCTGCGGGAGGCTTCAACGGCGGTTTTCGTTTTCGTTTGGCCCCGCTGCAACGGGGCCAACCTTTGGTTCACGCGGCCAGCTTGGCTTCCGCCCGCGACATCAAGAAATCCGTTGCCCGCTGCGCATCAGCGGCCGCCCGGAAGATCGCCCGTTTATCGGCGCGCAGCGCATCCATCCAGCCTTCGACATAGGCCGCGCTTTGCTCGAATTGGGGCTCTACGCCAAGTCGAACGGCCAACATGCAGGCCGAGATCTCGGCCACCAATTCTTCGGCGGCGTACTCGCTCTTCCCTTCGAACTTCTGGAAACGGTCCAGCCGTCCGGCATGCCCGGTCCAGTGGGACAGCTCATGCAGCAACGTGCCGTAATATCCTGCGGCATTGTGGAAGGTCTTGACCGGCGGCATGTGCACGAAGTCTTCCTTGATCTGGTAATAGGCTCGGGGTTCGTCTGACGTCCGGACATCAGCGCCAATCGAAGAGATCCAAGCTTCCATCTGCGGGTCTGCTTCGGTGCCCAGATCTCGGGCCGGTTCGGCGGTCCGGTAAAACTCTTCCCCTAAACCTTCGATTTGATCCGCATTGAAGACACGGAAAGCGCGGGCATAAGGTATCGCTCGGGTTTCTCCTGCGTCGTCCTCCCGTTCGATCGTTCCGAATTTGATCGACGTCGCCGACTTTTCCCCCTTCCTGACATGCCCCCCAAGTTCTTGTGCCTGACGGAATGTCATCCAGCGCGACGAAAGGAAATTATTCCGAGAGGCTGCCACCCAGAGCAACAACACATTGATCCCGTTATAGCCTTCGCCATTCCACCGCTGGGGCAGTGCGATCCCGGGCGCGTCGCCCGTCCAAGGCTTGCGCCATGGTGCTGTGCCTGCCTCCATCTCGGCAATGATTTGGTCGGTGACATGTTGATAAACATCGAACTTCTGAGCCATTTGTGGCCTCCTACGCGATCGGCGAAAGCAAGCGCCCCTTCCGCCTTCGGGCAGCGCCTCCTCCAACTGAACCTTGGGAAACGCATGTTTTCCGGGGGACAGAGGGGGGAGGGCAAAGCCCGACCCACGGCCAGTTTTTGGCCCGTCAATGGGATGGAGAGAAACAATGGTGCGGCCCGCAGCTCAGAGAGCGAGGACACGGTGTTTTTTGAAATCGACGCATGTTGCGGCGCTTGCCCATTTACGGGGCAGAAACAGGCTGTTGGGCGGATCTCTGAATACCAAACGACTCGCCCTAAAAGGGCGCAACTCCCTGAAAATAAAGCATTTTCAGTCCGTTTTATATTGGTGCGTTTTATGATGCGTTTTAAAAAGGCAAAATAAGAAACTGTTTAAAAACAGTCACTTATTTGATGAAATGGCGGAGACGAAGGGATTCGAACCCTCGAGACCCTTCCGGGCCTACTCCCTTAGCAGGGGAGCGCCTTCGACCACTCGGCCACGTCTCCGCTGATCGGTATATCCGCGCAAGCGACGGATATACAAGGCCAATTTCACCAAGTTCGTAATTTTTTTTCAAGACAGCGTAACCCCCTTGAAACCACACAGAATAGCGCTGATTGGCACCAGTTTTGGGCAAGATTTGGTCTACGTTCGCAAGCCCTGCTCCGTTGAGGGTTGGCCGGGAGAACGCTGAATCACCCGCAAAACTTCGGGCGGAACAAAGTCGCATCAAACTATTTCTGTCCCGAACTGGTCGAACCCAACTCCTCCTTGACCAGAGGAATGGGCATGAACAACAGCACGACACGGCGAGAGCCAAGCCGCGGAAACTGACCAGAGACCGGGGCAGTCCGTTTCGCCACGGGCGCCAGCGAACTCATGGGATCGGCAGAGCAGCGATGAATCAATTCCGTTTCCTTGGCACTGACAAAGTCCGAGAAATCAGTTTTTCCGACATCGACGAACCCGAAGCGATATCGATAGCAGGATACTTGGGTGCTGATGAGGGCGCGTTACGGGCCGCCTCGGGCAGAAGAAGAATGGCAAAAGCCGCTCAAGTCGATCGATGAAATTCTCCCCAACTTCCCTAACTTGAAGCCAAGTGCGGTTTGCACTCGCGCACAAAACGGAAAGCTGCCTAGCCTCAAGATTTGCAAGCAATGGTGGTTTCGGAAAGCCGAAATTCAGACGGTGGCTTCCTATGGCTGAGTTTACCCTTCTCACCTGCGTCTTGCTGCAAACTGACCTCACTTCGGAAAAGCTAACCGGATACCGGAAAATTCACCCACCCCCTCATACATACTGATCGATTATGAAGATGGGTGTCCGGGCGAGTTCGCACAAAAACTGCCCGGTTTGCGGGAAAGAAGTGGTTCGCCCCCATGATTCCCGACAGAGGGAGGGGCTTTTTGAGCTCCGAATGGCAACCCGTACAAGTTCAGAAAGAACGGTGGCGGTCAGATGGCTGCAGCGTTCAGAACGATCCGACTGGCTGCAGATCTGGGGCCAGACATTGTACCATTTGTGTCGTGGGACACTTTCGCGATCTGATACTGCGCGCAAACCAAAGACGTAGTGGCACTTAGGAAGTTAGGGGGGTGGTCAAAAAGGGAAATGATATTTCATTACGCCAAAATGGCGTCTCCAGACCTTTGGCAAAGACTACTCAGTTTGGGGTGGAATCTTGGGTGAATCCTGGACAATTTGTCCTGCCGGAGACGCTAAGATGCTTGATTTATTTTAAAATTTTACGGCATTGCTTCGTTGGCAGGGGAGCGCTTTCGACCACTCGGCCAAGTCTCCGTTGAGGTGTAAATCCGGTCCATTCCGGAGACGCAAGTCTTGTTCTTGAGGGATTTTGATTTTCCTGCGGGTTGCGAGAGGTTGGATCCGGGGAAATGGCCCGAGGTTTTATAGTTTCGGCCGCAGAGCTCTGTGACGTGCCTGATGGGCCAAACTGTTGGAGATCAGTGAAAATCGCGGCTTGGAAACAGGCGTTTGGCCTGATCTCGTGGGTGCATGGCGCGTGGGGCCGGGAGAGGGCGTGGGGCCTGGTCGGTTTCTGGGGTGGTCACCCCCACCATGGCGCCCATCGGGTGGCCCAGCTCGGACAGGCGGGGCGAGAGATCTTCGATGTGTTGTGCGATCAGGTGCACCACAATCCCTTCGCGCTGTAGATAACCGGTGACGCGCAACAATCGGGCGCCCATGACGCTGCGCCGGTAGGTGTCGTAGAGTTTCGGCCAGACCACCACATTGCTGACCCCGGTTTCGTCCTCCAGCGTCAGAAAGATCACCCCTGAGGCCGTGCCGGGGCGCTGACGGGTGATCACGAGACCGCAGACGCTGACCCGCCCCAAGGGGACTTCGGGAAGCTTGTCATGGGGGGTGAGGCCCGGAAGCTTGGGGCGCAACAGTTCCATGGGATGGGCGCGTAATGTCAGACGCATTGAGACATAATCCTCAACCACCTCTTCACCCAAATGCATCAAAGGCAGTGTGACTTTGGGTTCCAGGATATGTTCGCCATCAATGGGGTCATTGAACAGGGGGAGAGGATTAATGCCCTTAATGGCCCGCACTTTCCAGAGGGCATCGCGCCGGTTCAACCCGATATCGGCAAAGCTGTCTGCTTCGGCGAGACGTTCCAGAACTGCAGGGATCAGACCTGCGCGCAGCCAGACGGCCTCGGGGTCGCGATAGCCATTGCCACGGGCCGCCACAATCCAGCCGGCATCCTCTTCGCGAAACCCTTTGATCTGGCGAAAGCCCAGACGGAGCGCCAGATCCCCATCGGCGCGGCGCTCTAGCGTGTTGTCCCAGTGGCTGGCGTTGATGCAGATCGGGCGCACCTCGACCTGATGGTCGCGGGCGTCGCGAATGATCTGGGCTGGGGCGTAGAACCCCATCGGCTGAGAATTCAGCAAGGCACAGGCGAAAACAGTGGGGTGATGGCATTTGAGCCAGGCTGAGACATAGGCCAGCATGGCAAAGGCGGCGGCGTGGCTTTCGGGAAACCCATAATCGGCAAAGCCTTCGATCTGGGCAAAACAGCGCTCGGCGGCCTCTTGTGCATAGCCTTTGCTGAGCATGCCATTGATGAATTTGGTGCGATGATCCCCAATGGTGCCCATGCGCCGGAATGATGCCAGCGACCGGCGCAGGTGATCGGCCTCTTCTGCGGAATATCCGGCACCAACAACAGCGATCTGCATTGCCTGCTCCTGAAACAGGGGCACACCCAGAGTGCGGGCGGTGACGGCTGTGAGCTCGGGGCCGAAGGGCTCGGGCTTTTCCAGTTTCTGCCGCCGCTTGATGTAGGGTTGTACCATCCCGCCTTGGATGGGGCCGGGACGCACAATCGCCACTTCAATCACCAGATCATAAAATTCACGCGGTCTCATCCGGGGGAGGAAGTTCATCTGAGCGCGACTTTCGACCTGAAACACGCCAATCGCATCGGCCACGCAGAGCATATTATAGGTGGCGGTGTCGCCCTGTGGGACCGTGTCGATGCTCAGGCGCTGACCGTGATACTGATCGATTAAGTCAAACGCTTTGCGGATACACGACAGCATACCCAGACCCAATATATCGACTTTGAGAATACCCAAGGTGTCGATGTCGTCTTTGTCCCATTCGATGATGGTCCGGTCATCCATGGCTGCATTTTCAATAGGGGCCAGCTCGTCCAGACGCCCTTTGGTGATGACAAACCCGCCAACATGCTGGGACAGATGTCGCGGAAAGCCAATGATCTCTCCGATCAGGCGGATGGTCTGAGACAGACGCGGATCTTCGGGATCCAGACCAAGCTCACGGATGCGATCGAGATTGGCCCCCTCGTTCGACATGCCCCAGATTTGCCCTGACAGTCCCGCGGTGACATCTTGCGAGAGACCCATGACCTTGCCCACTTCGCGGATGGCAGCGCGTGAGCGGAAATGGATCACGGTGGCGCAGAGACCTGCCCGGTGACGGCCATACTTCTGATAGATCCACTGGATCACCTCTTCGCGGCGTTCATGTTCAAAATCCACGTCGATGTCGGGTGGCTCGCCGCGGTGTTTGGACATGAAACGCTCAAAGACCATCGCGATTTGATCCGGGGACACATCTGTAATTCCAAGAAGATAGCACAGAATAGAGTTGGCGGCAGAGCCACGGCCCTGACATAAGATGCCCTGACTTCTGGCAAATTGGACGATGTCATAGACAGTTAGGAAATAGGCAGGAAACCCGAGATCGGCGACGAGGGTCAGTTCTTTGGTGATCAGGTCGCGGGCGCGTTGCGACGCGCCATGGGGATAGCGCCGCTTAAACCCGTCTTGGACCAGACGTTCCAACCGCACTTGAGGCGCTTCACCTTCGGACACTTCATCGGGGTATTCATAGCTTAACTCGCTGAGATCAAAACTGCATCGGGCGGCAATATCCAAAGAGCGACGCAGGGCGGCAGGGAACGCGCGAAACACCCGCTCCATGTCTTTGTGCCCTTTGAGGCGGCGTTCGGCGTTGGGCAAGGCGCGGGTGCCGATGTCATCGATCTTGATCCCGTTGCGCATGCAGGTCAGCACATCCGCCAATTGACGGCGGGTGGCGTGATGCATCAACACATCGCCCACCGCCACCATGGGGGCCGAGGTTCGCAGGGCGAGGGCTGCGCAGGCCTTGAGATAGGCCTGATCGGACCCGTCATAACGTGGGGCCGCGCCCAGATAGACGTGGCCGGGATAGCGGCGCTGGATTTGCTGGATATCCGCGCCCGCTTTGTGCAGGTCTTCTTGGGGCAGTGCGATGAGGATCATGCCGCTACATCCCGCGAGAAGGTCCGCAAGGTCGAGATGACAGTCCCCTTTTTCGGCCCGCCGCTTGCCCAGTGTCAGCAAACGGGTCAGCCGTTGATAGGCAGCGCGGTCGCGGGGCAGGGCAACCCAGTCGACGGTGCTGTTGCGGAGCACCAAACGCGCCCCGACGATCAGTTGCGGCAGCTTCACCTCGTTGGGGCGTTCTATGGGGGTGCCCTGATCTATGTCTTGCCGCGACGAGGCGTCGATCCGTTGTTGAGACCGGATGCGAATGGCCTCGTCCGCATCTCGCTGTAGCTCTTTGAGCGCCGAATAGGCGCGCACCACGCCGGCCAGAGAGTTGCGATCGGTGATGGCGAGCGCGGTCAGTCCCAGCTCGGCAGCGCGGGTGACGATTTCTTCCGGGTGTGAGGCCCCGGTGAGAAAGGTGAAGTTGGTGGTGATACAGAGTTCCGCATAATTCATATGAATTCCCCCTGCACAAACCAGCCGGGGGATTGGGGGGTGTAAAACAGCCAAAGCCGCCGCCCCTGTTGGGTTTCAACACGCCAATAATCGCGCAAACCGCTGCGCCAGTTGTCGTCTGACAGCCACCATTCGGGGGCTATGCGCTCGGGGCCTGTGGCGCGCGCGACGCTCAGGGGCATTCGGCGCCAGCGGAAGTGTTTTGGTGGACGGGATCCGTCACCCGCGATGGGTTCCGGGGCAAAAAGCCGTTGTGGGCGTGGTCGCGGGGGGACCCATGGCCCTTCGGGTTCGGAATACGCGGCGGCTGCGATGAGAAAGCTACGCTCGGGGATGTGGCTGTCTGCGGGTAAAAACCTTTGGATATTGTCCAGACCGATGCGCGTTCCAATGCGGCTGATGAGATCGTCCAGCTGATCCGCTCCCCCTGAGGAGACATGACTGAGTTGTCGCACAGGGAGCGGTTCAACTTGGGTGGCCTCAAGTCGCAGCTGATCGATGCCATAGCCGGATTCCACCTCTCCCACGCCGCGGGTGAAGAGGGGGAGGATACGCTGGGCATCACGCAGAGGGCGGGCCAGCCGCAATTCGACGGTCTGAGCCTCCTGATCGACCCGACGTAGGGTCAATTCGAGCACGCGCGCTCCGGCTTCGTTGGTTTTGAGCTTGGTGCAGAGCTGTGCCAACAAGCGTGATGTGCCAGCCATCACATCATCAAACAGGCCAATGGGTTCGGGCAGGCTCATTCGCACGCCATAATGCGGTGGTTCGGCCAGGGGTGTGACCTGCTCAGGCTGACGTCCAAGCGCCTGATCCAGCCGCATCATCAGATCCGGGCCAAACCGGCGTGCAAGCGGCGCGCGAGCAGCTTTTTCAAGATCAATGATGCGGCGTAGCCCCAACCGTTGCAGCGCGGTGGTGGTTTTGTCGTCCAACCGAAGCGCGGCCACAGGCAGCCGCCCCAGCGCGGCAAGGGGCTGACCGGGGGCGGCCTCACCTGCGCCAAAATGGGCCAGGGCCCAAGCCGCGCCACGCGTATCCCCCAGCCCGATCCGGGTGGTGATTCCGGCCCGCTTCAGACGCTGATACATGTCCGCGACCATAGCAGATTCGCCACCAAACAGATGTGCCGCTCCGGTGACATCAAGCACCAACCCATCGTCTCCTTCGAGCCCGACCCAAGGACAATAGCGGGTGGCCCAGCGGCGCAAAACATGGAGAAAGCGGCGATCCTCAGTCAGATTGGTAGGCTGACTCAGCAGGTCAGGGCAAAACGCCCGCGCATCGGCAAAGGTCATGCCGCGACTTAGGTTTTGGGCCTCGGCGGCACGGTTGAGGCAATACAGACGGTCGGCGTTTGCGCGTTTGAGCGTCAGTGCAAAAGGGCCGTCACAGGGCCGCGCCCGCAGAACCCGGTCGCTTGCCAGCCGGGCAAACCACATCGAAACGACGCGCCGTTGCATTCCATCGAACATGCCAGGCTCCACTTGTTCCCGATTTGTTCTTTATAATTTCCCAACTCATCAGAGTCGAGTCATCTGGATCGAAAAGCGGGGTACACAGCCACCGGGTCTCGGACGCATTGCTGCCCATCCCCTCGGGGATGAGGCAAAGCCCGATAGATTTCCCCGACTTCGCGGCCAGTTGTAGACGCCGACCTTCACGCAGATTTAAGGGGCGGGTGATTTCAAGAACCACAAGCGGTAGGGCACCATCGCGCAAAGCTTCTTCGGCCACCGCCAGCATATCGGTCTGATCTTTTGTCTGGGCCACCAAAAGCTGTGAGGGGTCACAGAAATCAGCCAATCCCAGAGGGTTAAGCGTTTCACCCTGCCAACTCTCACGGATCCAGAGCGTTCTGCGCACCAAAGCCATAGCCGCGACGGCAAAGCCCACGCGACCTGCGCCGCAGGCTTCGTGAACGCGATTGGCGCGCAGGGGCAGGGGTATCGTGGTCCGACTCGTCATCCCATAAAGAATAGCGCTGGGAGGACGAGCCGTCGACTAGTCCTGTTCCAAGACGTGCAAGACGCCGCGCAATTCGGCCAAACCACGCAGCCGTCCAATATAGGGATAGCCCGGCGTGCTGGAGACCCGTTGGTCATGGGCCAAAGCATGGCCGTGATCGGGACGAAATGGCAGTGGTCGGCCTTGTGCGCGCTCGGCCGCAAGTGCTGCGCAGCAAATCGCAACCATATCCACATCGCCGGCCAGATGAGGGGCTTCATGGAAACTGATGCCATCCGCTTCACGTCGTGTGCTGCGCAGGTGCAGGAAATTCACCCGCGCGCCAAAGCGCGTGAGCATCGCAGGCAGATCGTTGTCCGCGCGTACCCCAAGCGAGCCAGTGCAGAAGGTCAACCCATTGGCAGGGCTGTCGACCATGTCGAGAATTGCAGCAAGATCGTCTTGGGTAGACACCACTCGGGGCAGTCCGAAAATCGGGAAAGGTGGATCATCCGGGTGAATGCCCAACCGCACACCAACCTCTTCTACGACAGGTACGACATGGCGCAGGAAGGCCGCCAGACTGGCGCGCAGTTCTTCGGCACCAATGCCGTCATACCCGGCAAGGGCATTGCGAAAGCTGTTCAGATCAAAGCTTTCCTCTGCGCCGGGCAGACCCGCAATGATGGTATCGGTCAGCGCCTGTGCGCCTTCGGGTGTCAGTGTGTCAAATCGGATCTGCGCCGCCTGTACCACCTCAGGGGTGTGGTCTTGGGCGGCACCGGGACGTGCCAGAATATGGATATCAAACATGGCAGCGTCGACCGCATCATAGCGCAGGCACTGGGCGCCATCGGATAGCGCAAAAGAAAGATCCGTGCGGGTCCAATCCAGAAGCGGCATAAAATTGTAGCAGACGGTCTTCACACCGCAGGCCGCCAGATTGCGGATGGATTGCGCCCAAGCATCGGCCTTGTCTTCCCACCCCGGCGCACCCCGCTTGATGTCTTCGTGGACCGGGACACTTTCGACCACCTCCCAGCGCAGGCCTGCGGCCTCAATCATGTCGCGGTAGGCGGCGATGGCCTCTATCGACCAGACCGTGCCATTGGGCAGATCATGCAGGGCACTGACCACACCTGTTGCTCCGGCCTGACGGATGTCGGCCAAGCTCACCGGGTCATTCGGGCCAAACCAGCGCCACGTCTCAATCATGCTGTCCTCTTTTGTTGTTTTTATATGGATGGCAGGGGCTTAGCCCGGTGCTGCAATGGGTTGGAACAAATAACCGTCAAAGGCGGGATCATCGACATCCGACAGCGTCATCAGCGTTTCGCGCACATGGCCAAGATGCAGCCACATCGCAGCTCGCGCGCCTTCGCGGTCTTTGTTGCGCAGGGCAGTGAGGATCTGTTGGTGATCCTCTAGCCAGTTCTGGCGGTAGTCGGCGTCAAAGATCCGCGTATGCAGCTTGGCCCACATCGGGCTTTCTTCGCGTTTGCGCCACAGCTCATCGACCATATCTACCAGCACAGAGTTCTGCGTGGCCTCGGCGATCAGACGGTGAAACAGCTCGTCGCCGGAATGGTCGTTGCTGCCGGCCTCAATGGCGGCGCGCTCCATTTCAAGCGCCTCGCGCATGCGGGTGATGTCATTTTTGGTGACCATATCGGCGGCAAAGGCCGCGATGGAACTTTCCAGAAGCTGACGCGCCTGCAGAAGCTCAAAGGGGCCAATGTCATCCCGTTGCGGCGGTGCTTTGCTGGCAGAAGGGGCTGCGAGATAAATGCCCGACCCTTTGCGCACTTCGACAAGACCGTCGATTTCCAGCATGATCAGTGCTTCGCGCACCAGCGAGCGCGAGACCGAGAGCATTTCAGACATCTGCCGTTCGGGAGGAAGGCGGTCGCCCACGGCAAAACCTTCGGATTTGATCACCTCCCGCAGCGCCTGAGCGACATCCTGATATCGTCTGTACTGGCTCATGTGGTGGCTCCTTCCGGGATGGCACGCGCCCGTGTCTCAACCGCGGCGCGTTCGGCATAATAGGCGGCAAGCACCTGAAAGGCCGGTTTCTTGGTCTCTTTGTCGGCGGCAATCAATCCCTTGCGGTTCCATCCGCGCTGAAAAATTCCCTGACGCCGTTCGACCCGGAAATCATAAAGAATCCAGGGCGACATGCCCTTCACATAGTCCAGCTCGCGCAGGGTTGCGATCTGTTTGCGATAAACCTCGTCCTGATAGGCCAGACTGAAGAGACCACGTTTGGGGCCATGGGGGGTGTGATCGCCATCCGCCCCGGTTTCCGAGATCACAACAGGGCGGTCGGGGGCCGAGTTGCGGCCAATCTCACCCAGTTCGTCAAAGTTTTCTTCGTACCAACCGTAATATTCGTTCAACCCGATTACATCGATGTGCTGCGCCAGCCGATCTTCTATCTTAAGGCGGGCGTGATTGACCAGACAGGCGGCCGACGTCAACCGGGTCGGGTCTTCGGATTTGGCGGTTTCAGCCAGCTGGCGCATAAAGGCCAGCCGGGCATCGGTGTCTGGGTTTTCGTTGCCAATGGACCAGATGATCACGCTGGCGCGGTTGCGATCGCGGCGGATCAGCTCGCGCAACTGGTTGTCGGCATCGCTTAGGGTCGCCGGGTTGGCGAAATCAATCGCCCAGTAGACCGGGACCTCTTCCCACAGCATCAACCCAAGCTCATCAGCCAGTTCGGCGGCGCGTTCGTGATGAGGGTAATGCGCGAGCCGTAGATAGTTGCAGCCCAGCTCTTTGGCGTGGGCAAAGCGGCGGCGTAGGTCTTCTTCTGTTGTGGTTTTGCCCAATGCCTCGTCATCTTCATGCACCGAAATGCCACGCAGAAAGATCGGGGTGTCGTTAAGCACAATGTCGGTGCCGCGACGCGCGATTGTGCGAAATCCTACGCGGTCGCGGATCTCATCTTCGCCACAGCGCAGGGTGACGTCATATAGCTTAGGCGTGTCTGGGCTCCACAGCTCCGGCTTTGCCGGTATGCGGGCCTCGGCCACACCATCGACAACAGGAATCTCGGTTGAGATGTTGAGTTCGGGGATTTCAAACCGGGCGGATGGGGCATCCCCGTCGATCTGGGCGCTCACCAGAATGGCATCGCCGTTGAGCCGCACAAACAGATCTCGGACAAAGGTCTGGGGCAGGTCATACAACGCGGTTTCGCGATAAACGCCACCGTAGTTGAACCAGTCGGTGTTGCGCATGGGCACGCGATCAAGCGTGCGGCTGTTGTTGACGCAGAGCATCAGCCAATTCTGACCCGGACGCAGGGATTGGGTCAACTCCACACAAAACGGGGTTGACCCACCATAGTGGTTGCCTAGGAACTCACCGTTCAAAAATACCTTACAGTCATATTGCGCCGCGCCGATGCGCAGGACCTGACGCCGCCCCGGCTGGGGGGTGTGATCCAGGGCGCGGGTGTACCAGCTTGAGCCTTCAAAGAAATACCATTTCTCTTTGAGCATCTGCCAGCAAGAGGGCACAGGCACCGTGTCGCCCATATAGGGATCATAATCCCAAGGCTCGATCCGATCTTCCGGGGCCTCGGGCAAAAGGGCGAACCACTTTTGCCTAAGACCGGTGTCCAGAAGATCGACGCAGAAGTTCCATTCTCCATCCAAGGACTGCGCAGGGCGGCCACGGGTATAGATCAGAGTATCCGCATTGAGCGCCTGCGTGTTGAAGGGACGGTCATAGTCCTCGTCATGCAGAGCCTGAAGTGCGTTATCTGCGAGTTCGGATCGTTCTAACATCGGTGCCTGTATCCGTTTTATTGAGCGGCTTTGATGCGAGTGATCAGATCCGCAAGATTGGCGGATTTCGCGGCCACTTCGTCATGCATCGGCAGAACCGCCTCAACAAAGGGGGCCTTTTCCACGCTATGGATGCCAACACCGAGCTTGGCTTTGGCTTCTTCGATGGCTGCATCCGAGGCTGCATTCCACGATGCGCGATGTGCGGCCATGGATTCAAGTGCGGCGGTGGTCAGCGCCTCTTGCTGGTCTGCGGTCATACCGTCCCAGGCACAGTTCGAAATCACAACAACCGACGGGATCATGGTGTGTTCATCCAGCGAGAAGTCGCTGACAACTTCGCCATGACGTGCGTTGGTCAGAGCGGTCGGGTTGTTTTCCGCCGCATCGACAACACCCTGCTGAAGCGCGCTATATAGCTCACCCCAGGAAATCGGGGTTGGGTTGCCGCCCAGCAGTTCGACCATGCGAATGGCCGACGGGCTTGGCTGAACGCGCACCTTCACACCCTTCAGATCGTCGGGCGACATGATGGGTTTTTGAGCATAGAAGGACCGCGCACCTTCGGTGTAGAAGGCCACGCCGCGGAAACCCTGATCGACCGATGCATCCAGAATGTCACGGCCAATCTTGCCACTGATCACGGTGTTGAAATGCTCTTCCGAGGTGAAGATATAAGGCAGGTTCATTGCCGAATAGCTTTCCTCAAAGGCTTCTAGCTCAGAAGCATTCGAACGGGCCATTTCCAGCGCACAGTTCTGCACAAGCTCCATCGACTCGCGCTGGGTGCCAAGCTGAGCATTGGGGTAGATCTTGATTTTGATCTCACCATTGGTCAGCTCAGCCACACGGTCGGCCATGATCTGCATTGAAATATGCACCGGGTGATCAGGCGGGTTGTTGTGGTTCAGTTTCAGAGTGCCTGCGGTGGCGATGCCCGCGCTGGCCGCAAGCGCCAGAGCCGACAGGGTCGTGGTCAAAAATTTGGTCATGGTTCTCCTCCCAGTGATCCGGTCTGACCAGTTGAAATTGGTCAACCAATATGGCGGTAAGCTGGGTTGGATTCGGAAATGAGTCAACCAAAACTTTCTGAAACGCGCAAATTTATGTCTTTCAGAATAAATTGGTTGACCAATTTTGATTCATCAGCGAAGTTTTGGCGCAATACTCAGACGTCAGAGGAAGGAGGGGCCGATGGCACAGCGCGAAAATCCCCTGCACATGTGCAGGGTGATCTCATGAGGACTGTTGTTGATCTTGTATTGAAAACAGTGATCTCCGGGATCTTTGTTGTACTAGTGTCCTGTGTGAGCTGGCAGGTGATCACCCGCTACATCCTTGGCACACCCAGCATTGTAACGGATGAGCTGGCACGGTTCTTGTTTATGTGGCTGGCTCTGATTGGTGGCGCATACACCATGGGTCTGCGCCGACATCTGGCGATTGACCTGTTGACCCAAAGATTGCGTGGCACCCCTCGGTTGATCTCTGAAAGCTTCATTCTTTTGGCGATCGCCGGTTTTGCCGTGATGGTGATGATCAAAGGTGGCAGCCAGCTTGTCTTCAAGACCTTTTCAAGCGGACAGGTCACGCCGGCGCTGCAGATCCCCATGGGGTATGTCTATGGCGCCATTCCCTTCGCTGGCGCGATCATTCTGTTTTACTGCGTGATTTTCGCCCTCGATCTGATGCGCGGCGGACCGGACGTGTTGGATGACCCTAGCGCAGCCAAGCCTGTTGGCGGACCTCTGGATTAAGGCAAGAACCCCATGACAACTTCAATTCTACTGCTCTTCGGCAGCTTTGCCGTCCTGATGGCGCTGGGCGTACCCATCGCGTTTTCCATTGGCATTTCGACCACGCTGACCTTCCTGCTGTTTATGGGGGTGGATCAATCGCTGTTCATTGTCGCGCAACAGATGGCGTCTGGGCTGGACAGTTTTACACTGTTGGCGATCCCCTTTTTCATTCTTGCGGGCAACATCATGAACCGTGGCGGTATCGCTATGCGATTGATCAACTTTGCCAAAGTCTTAGGCGGTCAGCTTCCGGGGTCTTTGGCCCACTGCAATGTGATCGCCAATATGATGTTCGGCTCAATTTCAGGCTCTGCCGTGGCGTCGGCGGCGGCCGTGGGTGGTGTGATGGCACCCTTGCAAAAGAAAGAAGGCTATGACCCAGCCTATTCCGCAGCGGTGAACATCGCCTCTTGTCCGACGGGCCTGTTGATCCCGCCGTCTTCAACTCTGATTGTCTACTCACTGATCACCGGCGGCACGTCGATTGCGGCATTGTTTGTGGCGGGATACCTGCCGGGCATCCTGATGGGGCTCGGGTTGATGATCGTTGCTGGCATCATCGCGAAACGGCGCGGGTATCCCGTGTCTGACCGGCCTTCGTTCAACGAGGTGTTCGTCGCAGCACGTGATGCGACATTGCCGCTTGGGTTGATTGTCATCGTCATGGGTGGAATCATTTCCGGCGTCTTTACCGCAACGGAGGCCTCGGCAGCGGCGGTGATCTACACGCTGTCTCTTGCATTGATCTGGTACCGCGAAATCTCGTTGAAGGACCTGCCTGCGATCCTGATCGAAAGCGCGGTCACCACCTCCATTGTGTTGCTGATGATCGGCGCATCAATCGCCATGAGCCGGGTGATGGCCTTTGGTGGCATACCCTTTGCCATCTCAGATGCTCTGTTGGGATTGTCGAACAACCCGATTGCCATCCTGCTGGCGATCAACATCGCGCTGCTGATTGTTGGAACTTTCATGGACATGACCCCAGCGCTGTTGATTTTCACCCCAATCTTTATGCCTGTGGTCTCTGATCTTGGTGTGGATCCGGTCCACTTTGGCGTTGTGATGACACTGAACCTGTGTATCGGGATCTGCACGCCCCCGGTCGGTTCGGCGCTGTTTGTTGGGTGCTCGGTCGGGGGCACATCGATTGCCAAAGTCATCCGGCCTTTGTTGCCCTTCTATGCGGTTCTGTTCGGCCTATTGATGCTGGTGACCTATGTGCCCGAAATTAGCCTGTTCCTGCCACGCGTGTTGTTGGGATACGGGGGATGAAGTGGCTCAAACATTGGTCCCCGTCTGATCGCTCGGAGCAGGGTATCGAGCTTTCCATTGAGGGGCGGCACAGGCTTCGGATCACCGTACTGGATGAGACCCTGTTTCGGGTGTCTCTGCTAAAAGATGCACAGTGGCGGTTGGATCGAAGTTGGACCATAGCCCCAAACGGTGATGCACCCTGGGAAGGCCGATCGCGTGAGGATCTAAGTGGATTTGCGTGCCCGGCTTTTGAAGTTGCAGAAGCCGACGGCGAGATCATCTTGGCAACCACCCAGTTGCGGGTCCGCATCTCTCAGCCTCTTCAGATGGTTTGGGAGACCAAAATCGGTAACGCTTGGCAGCAGTTTGCTCAGGATCGCTCGACGGGCGCGTATCACATGGGGTTGCGCGATTATGCCCATGCGCATTTTATGGCACGGTTTGAGGGCGACCATGTCTTTGGGCTGGGCGAAAAGGCAGGGCCGCTTGAGCGGTCCGGCAAACGCTATGAAATGCGCAATCTCGATGCGATGGGTTATGATGCAGAACACACCGATCCGTTGTACAAACATGTGCCCTTTACCTTGACGCAGACTGCGACGGCGGGGGCTTGGTCGGTGTTTTATGACAATCTGGCGGGGTGCTGGTTTGATCTGGGCAATGAGATTGACAACTATCATGCGCCGTTTCGAAGCTATCGTGCACAGGACGGTGATCTTGATTTCTACATGGCCTGGGCGCCGCAACTGCTTGATCTGGTGAAACGGCAGGAGCAGCTGACCGGGGGAACGGCGTTTTTGCCGCGATGGAGCCTAGGGTATTCCGGATCAACCATGTCCTACACCGATGCACCAGATGCCCAACGGCAGGTCGAAGGATTTCTTGTAAAGATTACGGAAGAGCAGATCCCCTGCGACAGTTTTCAGCTCTCGTCGGGATATACGTCGATTGGGGACAAACGGTATGTGTTCAACTGGAACACAGACAAGATGCCTGACCCGGAAGGCATGGCCGCGCGTTTTGCCGGGCAAGACGTGCACCTGATCGCCAATATCAAACCCTGCCTCCTACATGATCATCCGCGCTATGCTGAGGCCGCTGAACAGGGGTTGTTTGTTCACGCCAGTGAAGAGGCGGATGCCAACCAGGGGCCGGAACGGTCTGTGTTCTGGGATGACGAAGGTTCGCATCTGGATTTCACCAATCCCGCAACCGTAACGTGGTGGCAGAAGAATGTGACCACGGCCCTGTTGGATCGAGGGATCGGGTCGACGTGGAACGACAACAACGAATACGAGATCTGGAATCATCATGCCCAGTGCCATGGTTTTGGAAAGGCGGTTGATGTGGGATTGATGCGCCCTGTGATGCCGATCCTGATGACGCGCGCCTCGTATGAGGCTCAAAAAGCCCATGCTCCCGAAAAACGCCCCTTTCTGATCAGTCGCTCTGGGGCGCCGGGGCTGCAACGCTATGCGCAGACCTGGAGTGGCGACAACCGGACGGACTGGAAAACTCTACGCTGGAACCAGCGGATGGGTTTGGGCATGAGCCTTTCAGGGCTGTTTAACATCGGTCACGATGTCGGAGGATTTGCCGGTCCGCGCTCTGACGCGGAATTGTTTGTGCGCTGGGTGCAAAATGGGGTGTTTCATCCCCGGTTCACCATCCATTCGTGGAATGATGATGGCACCGTGAACGAGCCTTGGATGTTCCCTGAGGTGACGGGGCTGGTGCGCGCCGCCATCCAGCTTCGCTATCAGCTGATGCCCTATCTCTATACCTGTCTCTGGCGTGCCGCCCATCACAGCGAACCTATGTTGCGACCCCTGTTCCTTGATTTTAATGCGGATCCAACGGCCTGGGAGGACAGCGACAGCTTTATGCTTGGCCCTGATCTTCTGGTTGCGACTGTATTGGATCAGGGGTTGGAACTGCGGCGCATCTATCTGCCGCAGCACACCGGAGGCTGGTGGGATTTTCAGACAGGCGTCTGGCATGAGGGCGGACAGTGGATCGAGGTTCCGGTTGATCTCGCATCGATCCCGCTGTTTGTCCGGGGCGGTGCAGTGATCCCAATGTCTGAGGGGACCAAACGGGCCGCATCCAATGCTGAATTCGCCCGCCATCTGGCGCTTTTCCCGTCGAGAGGATCGGCTGAAACAACAAGTCAGCTTTATGAAGACGACGGTATCTCGGTCGACGGGCCGTGGTGTCTGACACATCTGACATTGATCAGTGACGCTGACAGTCTGCGATTGATCACCTCTCGCGAGGGTTCAGACACCCCAACATTCTCAGAGGCTACACTTAACTTACCTGCAGGCGAACGCCGTAATCTGGTGATGCCAGCAGATGGAAGGATCACCTTATGACCTACACACTTATCCCGGTTCCGTACGATACCAAGGCGTTGCGCCCGCGCATATTGCACATCGGCTTTGGCGCCTTTGCCCGTGCGCACCCGATGGTGTACCTGCATCACGGTCTGGAAAAGGTCGGAGGCGATTGGGGCGTTGTGGCCGCGCGTTTGAACTCGGGTGTCGAGGCGTTAACTGCGCTGGATGAAGCAGACGGACGCTATCATGTCGCTGAGGCGGATGGCGAGACAACATGCCTGCGAGAAATTGGGGTGCTGATCAAAACCCTGCACCCAGCCCGCGATGGGGCGACGGCACTGCCCAACTTGATCGCGTCGCCGGACCTTTCGCTGATCCTGCTGACCATCACAGAAAAGGGATATTGTGCGTCCGGGGGCAGATTGGATCTCTCAAACCCGGGTATTCAGGCCGATCTGCGAGGGGATGCCGCGCCACAAACTGCAATTGGTGTGATCGTTGCAGGGCTTGCGCAACGTCGTGCGGCGGGGGGTGATGGTTTGACGATCCTCTCTTGTGACAACCAGCCCGAAAATGGCGCGCTGACCCGTGCTGCGGTGCTGGGTTTTGCCCGTGAGTTAGATGGCGAACTGGCAAAGTGGATCGAAGACAGGGTGCGTTTCCCGTCCTCCATGGTCGATCGCATTGTACCAGCGATGACAGATCAGGGACATGCTTTGGTGCGTGAGGGTCTAGAGCGCGAGGACAGCAATGCGATCCTCTGTGAGCCGTTCCGCCAATGGGTGATTGAAGACAATTTTGTGGGCACACCGCCGCCCTTCGCCGAGGGCGGGGCAATGTTGGTGCCGGATGTTCGACCCTTTGAAGAGATGAAACTGCGCATGCTGAATGGGGCGCATACCATGCTGGCCTGGGTTGGGCAGCTTATGGGCTATGAAACGGTATCGGGTTGCATGGGAGATGCGGCCCTGCGCCGGGCCACGCGTCAACTTATGTTGTCGGAACAAGCCCCTACTTTAACCCTGCCCAAGGGTGTTGATATCGCTCGCTACGCTGACGATCTGCTGGTGCGTTTTGAAAACACCCGGCTCAAACATCGGTTGGCGCAGATAGCGATGGACAGCAGCCAAAAGATGCCTCAGCGGTTGTTGGCACCGATTGCAGTCAACATCGATGCGGACCGCGATTGGTCTATGGAAGCGTTGGCTGTAGCTGCATGGATCGTGGGATTACGCGATCTCGACCCGATAGCAGACCCTAATCAGCAGGCACTGCGCCAAGCAGCACGGGGCAGTGATCCGGTGGCGGCGGTGCTTGAACTGGTTGGGGCTGGAGAGCTGGACAGTGGTCCCATTCGTGCGGCCCACGAGCGGATTACCAACCATGGCATGCTGCGCGCTTTGGAGCACAGCCTTGAGGAGATGCCCGCATGACCATGTTTCTCGGATCGGACTTCCTGTTGGACACTGCAACAGCGCGTCGGTTGTTCCATGAGGTGGCGCGGGATCTGCCGATTGTGGACTATCACAACCATTTGCCACCCAATGAGATCGCTGAAGATCGCCACTGGGACACATTGGGTGAAATGTGGCTGGCCCATGATCACTACAAATGGAGAGTGATGCGCTGGGCAGGGGTGGATGAAGATCGCATCACTGGTACGGCGAGTTGGCGTGAGAAATTTGATGCTTTCGCGGGGGCAATGCCTCGTGCCCTGCTGAACCCGGTGCATCATTGGTCTCATCTCGAGTTGTGGCGGTATTTTGGGTTGGATGGCACCATTCTGTCACTCAAAACAGCGGATCGGGTTTGGGAGACTGCAAATGCGCAACTCTCCGAGTCAGGCTTTGGCGCTCAGGGCCTGTTGCGCCAAATGAAGGTGGAGTTGGTCGGGACAACTGATGATCCAATCGATACGCTTGAACACCACGCCGCGATGCGCGGTTCGGACCTGCGTGTTGTTCCCACGTTCCGCCCGGACAAATCGATCCAAATCGAAGCGCCGGGGTTTCCAGAATATCTGAAAAAGCTTGAGGCGCTCACCCATCCCATTCAGAGCTTTGATGATCTTATTGCGGCGCTTGAACTGCGGATGGATCATTTTGTTGCGCATGGGTGCCGTGCCTCCGACCACGGTATCAATCAACTGGATGCGGCAGAAATCCCGAGCGCTGCCGCTTTGGACGAGGTGCTGCGCCGGGCGAAGGCCGGGCAGAGCGTCTCGGCCGATGACGCGGCAGGGCACCGAGCCGCGATGTATGACGCGCTGGGCCGGGCCTACGCAAAACGCAATCTCGTGATGCAGTTGCACATGAGCGCGGTCCGCAATGGTTCGACACGTCTGATGCAACGTCTTGGGCCAGACAGCGGTGGCGATATCATGCGCGATGTCGATCTCGCTGGTCCGTTGACCAAAATTCTGGACCGGCTGGATCGTGATCAGGCCCTGCCACGCACCGTATTTTATGGGCTGGATCCCCAGCGCAATCCGGTTCTGGCCGCGGTGGCCGGGACATTCCAAGACGGGTCACAGGCGGGCAAAATTCAGGCGGGTGCAGCGTGGTGGTTCAATGACACACTCGATGGCATGGAAGACCAGATGCGCAGCCTTGCAAATATCGGCCTGCTGTCGACCTTCTTGGGCATGTTAACCGACAGTCGATCGTTCTTGTCTTTCCCACGTCACGAGTATTTCCGCCGTCTTCTGTGTGGGATGGTAGGGCGCTGGGCTGAGACCGGACATTTGCCAGATGATGAAGACATCTTGGATGGGTTGGTGCGCGGCATCTGCTACGAAAATGCCCGTGACTGGTTTCTAAGCTCATGACCCTTCTGAAACCAGCCCTGCCGCAGGAGGGTCATTGGCAGGGGGCAAGGCCTGCCATATCCAATCCGACACCAAAGAGAGTGCGCCATTGGCATAGGCCCCTTTCCCGAACGCCATAAATGCAATCTTGCGGGATTCTGGCCATTTCGAGAGCGTTTGGTAATTGAACCATTGGCTTTTGAGCAGCGCGTGGGTTGCATCGGGAACAATGTGGATTTTCGCGTTGTCCCGTGCAGTCAATACCTCAGAATAGATGGCGCTGTTGGAGGCTGGGTCAACATTAAGATCCTCGCTTCCCCACAGGGCCAGGAGAGGTCCGTTCAACTGCCCCAAATCTTCCTTGGCGTCGGCACGATAGTTGCGGCGCCCAAAGGATTGGCGGGGATCTTCGCGCTCTTCAGGTTCTGGGGACAGAAAGACTTTGTCGTGGCCCAGTTGATAATCCATGGCGCGCAGGCCTGCTTCGAGCGGGCTCAGGCCTTCGAGCTCAAGCCGTTTGCGGGTGAAGTAGATGCCCTGATCTCGCCAGTTCACAGCCCCGCCAATGATCACCGAAAAGGCCGGGTGCCCTTTTTGTGCGGCCATGGGGACAACCCATCCAGCTTGAGAGAACCCAATAAACCCAACCCGTGTCTCATCGATGTCAGGTTCGTGACGAATGGTGTTGAGCGCGGTTAATGCCTCCGAGGCGCGACTGGTCATGGATTGATCTAGCCAGTTGCCACTGCTCTCTCCCACACCGGGTTTGTCCCAGGAAAACACGCCGATCCCGGAATCCAGCAAAGCATTGGCAAAGGGATGCAGCGCCCCGTCCAGAAAGCGTGTTGAGGCACCGTCACCATGTACAATTACGGCCACTGGAGGGGGCGTATCAGATGGGGGGAGCACCAAAGTGCCCTTCAAAACGGTTCCGTTTGAGATGAACGAGACAGATCGCTGCTCCCATTGATCGAGCGTCAGATGGGAAAGCCGGTCAATGGCGAGGAATCCAAAGGCAACCATGATGAAGAAGGTCAGGAAATATAGGCGTTTCATGGTTTACCTCCACTCAGGCGCATCCACTTCTGATCGTGATGTAAAAGCTCTTTCCCGAGGGTCGCGCGGGTCAGATACCAGGTCAGATTTGTCATGCTAACCGGAGCCAGAGCCGCAGAAATCGCCATATCGATGGCTTCATCTTTCATTGGACCAAAATAGATTTTGGCATCGGCGGTTTCATTGGCGCGGAGCGTCAGTTGGACCAATAGATATTCTCCCATGCTGGGCGAGTAATAGGTGCCTGTATAGGTGCCTTTCTTGTCGGTTTCGCGAAGCGATCGCACGATTTGGGTGGTTTGCATCGATTGACCCCATTCGAACAGATCGGGGTTCATCCAATCAATTTTGTCGCTGTCACCAATCAGGTAATATCCGCAAAATCCGTCAGCCCGTGTGCTTCCACAGGGGGTGATCCTCAGCGGAGGCGTCTCGTCGGTTAGTTTCCAGATGCCCTCAACGGGATCATTCAAAGTCGCAACAGGGTCGTCTTGCGGTTCTCCACAAGAGGCAAGAATTCCGGCAGCGGTTAGAAAAAATATGGGTGAAAAGAATGCATGTGTCATCGGAATGATCCAGAATACTATTTACAGTTCACATCAGATTTGGAGGCGTGAACCCAGGTCATCGATCGGCCATTGCCCACGGTCATTCGCATCGCGTCTTTCAGAAAATCCACCTTGAGCGGGTATTGCTTTTGACTTTCCAGATCGAAGACCGTGCCGTTGATCCAAGCGCCGGAGCTGCGTCCGGGTTTGAGCCCCCACATCAGTGGCTCGCCGCAGAGCTGATTTTTCCACGGAGACAGATCTTTCGAATTGACCCCAACAATCACCGCGCAAAGCGTGTTCTGTGGGCCGTTGCAAGGCGTGGTCAGGATCGACAGCTCACCACCGGGGGTGGTCCAGAGATTTTCCGGTGGCTGTTTGGCAATAGCGGACTGGGTGGCTGCCACAAAGAGCGCCACAGAAAGAAGTTTCAAGGTCATTTTGTTTCTCGAGTTGTTGGCGCCGTTCCCGTTGGAACGGCGGATTTCAATTGAGTTTAAGCGTGTTGCTTGGTGGAAAAGAGGGCGATGATGTCTTCGGCAATGGCGATGAGGACGGGCACCAACAGCAACATCAGCATGGTGCCGAACAACTCACCAAACGCCAGCGAGACAGCAGCGGGAATAAGGTATTGGGCCTGTTCCGAGGTTTCAGTCAAAAGCGGGATCAGCCCGATCACGGTTGTGGCGGTGGTCAAAAAGATGGCCTGAAACCGTCCAACCCCAGCTTCATGCAGAGACTGTGCTACGGGTTGTCCTTCTTCACGGGCCTGATTGTACCGTGTGATCATCACAAGACTATCGTTGACCACCACACCGGTCAAAGCAAGCATGCCGAAGAAGGAAAACAGTGAGAGCGAGACGCCCATGATCATGTGGCCCACAGCCGCCGCCACAAACCCAAATGGCACAATGGCGAGGATCACAACGGGCTGCCAGTAGCTTTTGAGCGGAACCGCCATGAGCACATAGATGAGAACCGCGGCCAGGATCAGTGCGTTGATCAATCCTCCTTTGATCTCGCCCATTTCCTCAAGCTCGCCTCCGGCGACCACCTTCACGGTTGGGTAGGTGCGTTGCAGTTCTGGGACCAGCTGTTCGAACACGGCCTGCCCAACCTCTTCCGGGGCTGCGAGGCGGCGGTCAACCGAGGCTGCGACTGTGTTCATGCGCTGTCCGTCGCGCCGGCGCACAACGCCCGAGACATAGCTGCCTTCGATATCCGCCACGGTGGTGAGCGGCACCCAATGGCCAGACGTGCTGCGCAGGCGCGTTTCCATCAGGTCAGTGATCGTATCGCGCGCGGTTTCCGCATTTTGCACCACAACACGGACCTCCGCACCATCACGGCGAATGCGGGTCACCTCGGCTCCGCCAAATCCATATCCGACCTGACTGGCCAATGTTTCTGCTGTAAATCCAAGGGCGCGGGCGTCGGGGCGCAAACGCAGTTTCAATTCAGGCTGCCCGCCCGCCATAGAGTCTCGGATATTGGTGACGCCTTCGAGCCCGGCTAGAAAATCGCGCATGTCTTGGCTGGCTTGACGCAACAGATCGTCGTCTTTGGACATCAGGCGGATCTGAAACCCACCTGCCAAGGAATCCGTTCCTGTGAATTCAAGTTCGACGGCTCCCTCGACCTCGCCAACTCGGGAACGCCAGTCACGCACAATGTCCATGACGGGAACGTCGGGTCGCTCAAGCACGGGCAAAAGCTCGGCGTAGAGCTGGGCGTTTGAGGCACTGTTGATGATAGTAAACACGCTTTGAATGGGCGGGGTCTCCATCGCGTAGCGCTCGGCAAGCTCGGCGTTCAAATCCTGTCCCAACGCCTCGATCCGATCCATATTGGATTGGGTCAGCGCAAAGGGCGCGCGTGCATCCATTTTCAGGTTCACAGTGATGATCTGCCCCGGAACTTCGGGGAAAAACACGGTTTTGACCTTGCCCTTATACATCAGGCCAAGCCCCAGCGCGGCAGCGGCGACAAACAAGATCAGAACTGCGTATCGGTGCTGGACCGAAACTTCGAGTGCGGGCCGATAAATCGTGTCGCGAAACCACATCAAACCGCCCTGCGCACCATCCTGTACCCGGCCCCAGATCCGGGTGGTCAGGTAGCGGCGTTCGCTGTTCAAAGGAACATGGGCCAGGTGAGCCGGGAGGATGAACTTACTTTCGATCAGCGAGAAAATCAGCGCCAGAATGACGATACCCGAAAACCCGGCCAGGACCTTGCCCAGAGGATTGTCGATCAAAAGCAGAGGGTAAAAGGCGGCAATCGTGGTCAACACGCCAAACACGGTTGCCACTGCAACACGGTTTACACCTTTTTCGGTGCCTGCAATTGGGTCCTTGGTTTTGCGACGTTCTTCAAAGACACTTTCCCCTACAACAACGGCGTCGTCCACAAGAATACCAAGCGCAATGATCAGGCCAAAAGTTGTGACATCATTGAGCGAATAATCGACCCACTTTGATCCCGATACGGCGATGGCGCCCATAACTGAAATGGGGATACCCATGGCCACCCAAAAGGCCAGACGCACGTTCAAGAACACCGACAACATCAACATGACGAGCAACAACCCCTGAACACCGTTGGAACGAAGCAGCGCGAGTCGGTCGGAGATATAGCCTGCACTATCTGCCCAGACTGCCGCATGAATATTTGGTGGAAGCTGAGGTTCAAACTCTTTGACCACCTGTCGGACAACGCGACTGATATCGAGAATATTCTCAGTTTGTCCGATCAATACTTCCATACCGACGGTCGGATCCCCGTTGAGGCGGAACAGGAACTCTCCCTTTTGGAAGCCATCCGTGATGGTTGCGATGTCTCCGAGCTGAACGGTTGATCCACTGGGGGTTTCGATAATGGGCAGGGCCGCGTATTCGGGGGCATATCGGGCGCGGTCGTCGGCGCGCAGAAAAATGGTTCCGCCTTCGGTTCGCAACTGACCGGCTTGAAAATTCAAAGAGTTAGACTGAATGGCATCGGAGACGTCGGCAACCGTAAGTTGATATTGACGCAGCAAATCGGGATCTACATCGATCCGCAAGTTTCGAGGGATAAGCCCCCAGACCTTCAACCGTGAGAGTTCCGGTTGTGCCAGCAGATCTTCCTTCAGCCGTTGTGCCAGGCTTTGCAGGGTTGCGGGGTCTGCCTCTCCATGCAGGTTGACATAGAGCGCGGGGAAATCGAACCCGGCGGCTTCGATCACTGGACGGCGGGCCTGTGAGGGCAGCTCGGTCAATCCATCAATGCGGATGCGCACCCGGTCGAGTACCTTTTGCAGCTTCTCACCACCCGCACGACGCACCGAGACACTGGAAAAGCCGTTGCCAGACACAGACGTGATCGACCGAACGCCCTGAACCCCTTCAAGGGCCTGTTCTACTTTCTGGGTCACCAAATCGTCCACCTGAGAGGCGGTGGCATTGGGGTATTCGATTGTGATTTCAACGCTTTCCGGAGGGATACGCGGAAAGCCTTCGATGCGGATCGAGAGAGCGGTTTGAACGCCCAAAAACAGGATCAGTGCCATCAAAAGATTGGCGGCAACCGGGTTACGGATAAACCAGGCGGTAAGTGTATGCATGGATTAATCCTCGACCAGAGTTGGCGTCACCCGTTGACCGGGTAAGAAAGAGGCAAGTGGGGTTGGGGCAACCCGCCAGGGACCCGCGCCTTGGGGCGCTGCAATGGTGATATGCCTGTCGCTGCGAAAAAGAATGTCGGGCGCGACACGGTTTAGATGGGCATTTTCAACCAGCCAGATATGGCCCGCCCGGGTAAGAGCGGTTTCAGGCACTGTCAGGGTGTCGGGGATCTGTCGCCCAGTGAATTCAACACGTAGGAAATCTCCGGCCAACAGCTGATCTGAGGGCGCAGTCACCTCAAGGAAAACTCGGATTTGCCGTGTTTTGGGGTCGAGAAAACCGCCACCTTGCCGTATTTTAGCCTGCCCCAGATCCGATCCATCGCGATGGCGTAAAGTTGCGGTTGTTCCTGCGATTGGATGATCCAGCAAAGCCCAATTTGCGGGGGTAAGCTCAACTGTCAATTCAAATTGACGATCATCTGCGAGATGCAAAAGCGCATCGCCGGGCCCTACTGTTTCTCCAAGACTGGCCAAACGTTTGGTGACAAACCCTGAGAAGGGGGCTTGCACCTTCGTGTCAGTAAGCTGTTGCTGGGCCACCTTCAGTTGTGCATTGGCGGCGGTTACGGCATGGCGGGCAATACGCTGTTCTGGAAGGTGTAAGGCGAGATCGTTGGGAGGCTGAGTTCCGTCACGCTCAAATTGGCGCCGGGCCACAAAGGTCTTGTTTTCCGCCTGTAATAGAGCGAGCTCGGCTTCAGCCAGAGCCTGCTCTGCATTGGCCACATTCGCGAGGTAGGGGGCGGGTTCGATTTGATAGAGAACATCGCCCTTGTCGACCTGAGCACCGGCCAGAGCGGGATCAAAGACCTGAATGATGCGGCCAGACACGCTGGCGCGCAGGTCTGCGGCCCAACGGGGGCGCACTTCTGCAAAGACCGAGACACGCGCCTGCGCAGTTTGTGAGGAAACTTCGACAACCGATACCGGTGGGGCGGGTGGCGGCGTGGTCGCCTGTTTTACATCGGCGGTGTCTTCGGCATCGAACACCACCAAAACAACGGCGATAAGAACCGCCAGTGACAGTGCGACCCAGAGCCAGCGTCTTGGGCGGTTGCGATCTGGTTGGGGAGTGGAATTCGTCATACTTACCTCATAACGCGTCGGACAGAATCACCTTGCTCCGTCGATTTTCGGTAGATATACAGCGAACGATCGTTCGTTCAATATGGGGTGTCAAAAATATGAGTGAGACCGAAAAGGCATCGCCCACGGTGCGCGACAAAGCGCTGGCGCAACGGCGAATGAAGATCCTTGAAGCGGCTGTGATGTGTTTTTTAGAGAACGGCTATCATCAGACTGGGGTGCGCGACATCGCCAAGAAAGCCGGTGTCAGTCTTGGCAACCTCTACAATCACTTCCCTGGAAAACACGACATATTGGCGGAAATCGCAGCGCTTGAGCGATTGGAGCTGGCCCCGTTCCTGAGGCTTTTGAACCGAAATTCGGTGGCTCCCAAGCTTTTGGAAAAATTTATAACCTCTTACACCAAATATGTGGCAGACCCTGATACGGTGATCCTAAGTTTGGAGATCGCAGGCGAAGCCGTGCGCAAACCGGATATCGCCGATATGTTCCTGGAAAACAGGACGTCGCTGGCCCAGGCGCTCAGCGATTTGCTGGACCGGGGGATTGCCCAGGGTGATCTGCGTCCGCTACCTGATACACAGGAAGCGGCATTTTTGATGATCGAAATGATCGAAGGCTGTGCGTATCGTTGTGTTCTGGAAGGGGCGTCGCTACGGAAATCTATGAAATCACTGAAAGATCTTCTTCTTGCGAGCGTCGCCAAATAGCCTTGGGATCAGACTTGTTTTTTTGTTCATTGAGCGGTCTGGTGGCGACATATCCGAAGACTGATCAAAGGGCTGTGCCGCGCGATGAAACTTGAATTTCACCATATCAATTTTGTGTCCGAAAATGTTGACCGGCTACATGCCTTTTACACCGAGGTGCTCGGGCTCGATGATATCCCTCAGGACAACTTTCCCCGCACCGAAGCGGAAGGGGCGCGTGGCTATACTGGGAAAATTCGCTTTGCCACGGACGGTGGGATGCAGATGCATCTGGCTGAGAAAGAGCTAACCGTGGCCTTTAAGAACGGCCAAGTCATCAACCCAGTGGAACGCGGGCACATCGCCTTTCGCACCGATGATCTGCAGGCGTTTTTGCGCCTTCTGGATGAAAAAGGTATCCCCTACTCCGACTATGGCACCACCTTTGCCAAAGAGTGGCATCAGGTGTTTTTCCAAGACCCCGAAGGCAATGTCATCGAGGTCCATCAACAGATCAGTTGAGAAAACGCTGCGTCTCAAACATTGCTAGTGGGCCTGGGGAAAAGGCCAGAATTGACTTGAATGCGATCTACTCAGGGTGTGGATCTAAAGTGTCTTTTTACCCCCCTCCGTCAGATTCCTGCGCAACGCGAAACATGAATTCGGTTGTGGGTGGACAGGATGGCGAAATTTTTCAATTTTTGGACCAAGGGTGAGGGCCTGTTTGGTCGCAAGACCGTGCATATTGCGGATGATCCGGAAGGTGAGATAATCACGGGTAGCGATGGAAAAGACATCGTTTTCGCCAGTGATGGGGCGCATCTGATCGACACCGGCGGTGGACATGACCGGGTTTATGCCGGGGACGGCGATAGCACGATATCAACGGGCTCGGGCAACGATCGTGTCTACGCAGGTGACGGTGCTTTTGATATCGACGGCGGGTCTGGGCATGATCGGATTTCGGTTGGCTTTGGAAACGCGACAATCGCGGGTGGCTCGGGCAATGATCGGATCTTCGCGGCGGGTGGCGACAATCACATAGATGGGGGGTCCGGCAATGATCGGATCCGCACCGGTTATGGCAATGACACAATTTTTGGTGGCTCCGGCAACGATCGCATTCGTTCGTTTGGCGGGGATAATGTCATTGATGGTGGCGCGGGGCATGACCGTATTCGAACAGGTGACGGCGACGACTTGATTGCCGGGGGCGATGGCCATGATTGGATCCGCTCCGGTTGGGGTAATGATACCATTGATGGCGGGTCGGGTGACGACTTCATCGGTGCGGGCAAGGGGGATGACGTCGTCGATGGTGGTACCGGGCATGATGTGATCCGAACCGGGCGTGGTGCCGATATGGTTGCGGGCGGATCTGGCGATGACTGGCTTCGCACAGGGCGCGACAATGACACTGCCTCAGGTGGCGCTGGGAGCGATTGGATCGAGCTGCAGCATGGCGATGACTTGGGCGTCTACGTATTGGCAGATAACATAGGTTCCTGGGACTATTACTCAGGTGGCCGCGGACAAGATACGCTTCGTCTTGAGTTCACCCAAAGCGAATGGCAAAGCGCGGATATTCAGGCTGATATCGAGGGATTTCTTGATTTCCTCGAAGGGGCCGGTGGCCGGGGTTGGTGGCGAACCGACTATAGTTTCCAATCGTTTGATCTGGTTGTGTCGTCGTTTGAAGCGCTTGAGATTTTGGTCGATGGCAGCGCGGTAACCCCCGGTGACAATGCGGTAACCGCTGTGGATGACGTGGCGGGTCTGTCGGAGGGCGGCCAGATCACCGGCAACGTGCTCGACAATGATCAGGTGCCGGACCAGTTGGATCAGGTGGCTCTGGTCAGTGGCGTGTCTCGCGGAGTGCTGACGCTAGATGCGCAAGGGAGTTATAGCTTTGCAGCAAACGGCGACTTTGATGACCTGGCTGAGGGTGAAACTACCACAGAGAGTTTCATCTATCAGGTGCGTGATCTCGATGGAGATGTCGCGACCGCCTCTGTCACCCTGACCATTACCGGCACAAATGACGCGCCAACTTTAGCAGCGGGTGCGGCTCAGGCGGCGGAAGATGGCGCGGTTGTTGAGGTCGATCTGACCGCACTTGGTAATGATACCGATTCCGATGATAGTGGCACGAGCTTAAGTTACAGTCTGGCTGCGCCTTTGGCGGAAGGTGGCGTGACCCTTGTAGGTGGCACTTTGAGGTTTGAGCCGGGTGCAGATTTCCAAGACCTGGCAACTGGGCAGTCGCGCGACGTTGTGGTTCAAATCACTGCCACAGACGCACATGGAGCACAGGCCTTCAATACAGTTACAATCACTGTTGTCGGCACAAATGACGCGCCGGTTATGGTGCCAGTGACTACAACGGCCACAGAGAATGGAGCGGCAATTGTTGTTGATTTGGCGCAGAGCTCTAGTGACGTGGATGACGGAGAAGATGGGTCAACGCTGAACTATGCGATTGTTACTGCTCCGAGTGAGGGGATCGCGACGCTGACCGGTCACACTCTAAGCTTTGATCCCGGAACAGATTTTCAGGATCTCGCTTTTGGGGAAAGCCGGGATGTTGTCATTACGGTTTCGGGAACAGATGCGCAGGGGGCGACGGTACAATCCCAGGTGACTGTGACAGTGGTCGGCGCAAACGACGCGCCCGAATTGTCGGCGTATGTTGGATCAGCAGCCGAAGATGGAGCGGTGCAGACCGTTGAACTGGGCACCTTAGCTTCTGACGCTGATACCTCTGAGGGAGCCGCCTTGACCTATGCGATTGCCAGTGCCCCAGCTGAGGGTGAGGTCACTTTGGCTGGCTCGCACCTGAGCTTTGATCCTTCGAATGGCTTTCAAGATCTAGGCGCAGGTGCGAGCCGTACGGTGACCATCGACGTTACTGTGCGCGATGCCCAGGGCGCCGAAGCAACCAATACCATCAGTTTTGTTGTTGATGGTGTCAACGATAGCCCTTTCGCGGGGGATGATACTGTCTCGGGTGACGAAGACACATTGATCACCGGTAATGTCTTGATCAACGACAGCGACATCGATGGGGATAGCCTGACCGTAACGGTGGCGAACTTGACCACGGATCAGGGTGGAACCGCTGTTTTGCATGCGGATGGGAGCTTTGACTACACGCCCCCGGCCAATTTTGCAGGCAATGATGGGTTTGACTATGAAATCAGCGATGGCGTAGCGACGTCGCAGGGGCATGTGACGCTGACCGTTCAGGAGGTAAATGATGCGCCTCTCGTGACGCCTGCGGCTGCAGCGGTGCATGAAGATGGAGCGGTATTGAGTGTTACTTTGGCCGGTTTGGCCAGCGACCTGGATTCCACCAACCTGAGTTTTGCGCTGGTAACAGCTGTTGCCGGGCTAAGCTTGAGTGCCGACGGTAGCTATCAACTTGATGCAAGTGACCCGGCCTACCAAGATCTAAGCGCAGGCGAATTGCGCGTTATTGAAGCGACCTTTGCGGTGTCAGATCAAGAGGGGGGTGTAACGCAGGCACAATTCACTCTGACGATCACCGGCACGAACGATGCTCCTGTTGCTCAGGACATGGTGGTAACAACCTCAGGTCTGGTGACCTTTACGCCGGGGTACACAGATATTGACGCGGGCGACAGTCATACGGTGGCTTTGGCGACTGCTGGCACGCAGGGTGGTGCGACCCTAAATGCCAATGGCAGCATAACTTATGTCACAGGTGCCGAATTTGCCGCGCTGGCCTTAGGGGAAGAGGCGCAGGACAGCTTTGGGTTTGTTGTCGATGATGGACAAGGTGGCAGTGATACAGGATCTGTGACGGTCACTCTGGTTGGTCTCAACGATGCGCCAACCCTCGCAGGGCAGAATCTGGCGGCGGATGAAGACGGCGACGTTGTAACGCTCGACCTTTCAGGGCTAGGAGATGATGTTGATAGCGATGACGATGGCAATAGCCTAACCTACACGATCAGCGGACACCCCGGCGAAGGATCAGCGTCGCTTTCAGGGACCACGCTCAGCTTTGATCCTGGTGCAGATTTTCAAGATCTCGCTGCGGGCGAAACACGCAGCGTTTTGGTCCAAATCACCGCAACGGATCGTCATGGCGTGAGCGCGGTTGCAGATGTGACCGTGACTGTGGCGGGAAAAGATGAACCAAGTACGGGGGTTAACACCCAAGCTCTTGTTGTTGGTCTGACCGTGCCAAACACAACCATGGTGATTACAGATTTCACCGATACGGACGGTGATGGGGTCCCAGACATGCCCTTTACACCGGCTCAGTCAGTAGGGCTGCCGGATGTGAACGGGTTTTCGGACTACCGATCGGCCTATGGGGATCTGGATGGGGATGGCGATATCGATCTGGTCATTGCGCAAGGGGATCGTGTGTCGACCTACTTCAACAACGGAGATGGCGATGGCGACGGTGTCCCGGAGTTTCAGCAAGTGGTGCTGAGCAATGCGCAGATCAACTATGGTGTGCATGATGTAGCGGTCGGTGATTTTGACGGCAACGGCATCGATGATGTGGTGTTGTCGGGATACAATGGGCCGACGCTGGTCTTTATGGGGCAGGGCGATACCGATGGCAGCGGCGCAGTTGAAATGGCGGAATATGGCACGCCGGTGAGTGTCGCCAATGCCGCGGGCCAGAACTATGGCACCACAGTCGCTGATCTGAATGGGGACGGGCATCAGGACATCGTTCAGGCCAACTATACGGCTGGTCCTATCGAGATCCTGTATGGAGATGGCAGCGGGGGCTTTACCCAGCGCTTGTTCAATGATCCGGGGGGCGAAAACACTCTTGATGTCGCGGTTGGCGATTTGAATGGCGATGGTCGGGCCGACATGGTGGCCGCGCGTTCAAATGGTCAGGATGATATTCTCTACCTGAACCAAGGAGACACTGATGGCGATGGTCAGGATGATTTTGCCCGCTCTGTGTTCCACAGCGGTGGTGACAACATGGAGGTCGAGTTCGCTGATCTGGATGGGGATGGAGATCTGGATGTGATCATGGCCGAGTATTCCAATGCGGGCACAGCGATCTTCATGAACGATGGCAATGGTGGCTTGTCTAAGTTGGCCCTGCCAAGCGGGGGAGATCCCTATGGCGCCGCGACCGGGATTGCCGTTGGCGACATCGATGGGGATGGCGATTACGACATTGTGGCCTCACATTGGTACAATGGCACGGGTCATACCGTCCTGTTAAATTCTGGGGGCAGTGATATGGGGCTTGCGCTGACGCGCGCCACCTTGGACAGCACATCGCAATCCTGGGATGTCGAATTTATCAATATCACCGATGATCTGATTTTTGTCTGATCACAAAAGAAACAGGGCGCCTTATCGCGCCCTGTTGAAGCCACTGCGATTATCTGCGGGCCAGATGTATGCCCGCGATGGTGCAGCGAACAGAGCCCCCGGCCATTTCGATGGTGTCTATCGACAAGGGCACCAACTCCGCATGGTTCTCAATACGTGCCCGTTGCTCTGGCGTTAGGATGTCAAACGCCGTCTGCGAGAGAGCAAGCAAAGGACCGTTTTTCCCAGTCAGCTCGATTGCATTTCCGGCAAACCCGGCAATCTGTGCCTCGCTCAGCTCAATGACATCACGCCCAGAGGCCCGCAACCGATCCAGGACTTCGGCACGACGTTCAGGATTGGTGATCAATCCTGTGCCAATCAGAGCAAACCCCGTTCCGATGCACATCAGGACATTCGTGTGATAAATCGGAGTTCCTGACTGGTCCGCAGCCGCAAAAACCATGGGTTCATAGTTGAAGTGTGTGCAGAACCGTTCCAGCGCAATAGGGTTGGTGCGGTCACTTTCGGCCGCATAGGCCACCCGGTCGATGTGATCGAGCACCATGGCACCGGTGCCTTCAAGGAACAAACCATCAGGCTCGAGCCCGGAATAGTCGATGATATCCTGTACGCGGTACTCAGTCTTGAGAAGCTCAAGAACATCCTGCCGCCGCTCCAGACGCCGGTTTTGCGCCTTCATTGGGTACAGGGCGACATGCCCACCTGCGTGTGTGGAAAACCAATTGTTGGGAAACACACAATCCGGGGTTCTTGGGTCTTCGCCCTCAAACACATGCACCCGAATGCCCAGATCTCTTAGGGTTTGGGCGGCACGGGTATGTTCCTCAAACGCCGCTTTGGTGTGATCCGCGCCAGTTTGCACTTCGGCCTGAAACGCATTGTCTGCGGCGGTCTCGGTATTGACGGTAAAGTGGTGCGGGCGCACCATCACCACGGCGCTGGGCGCCTGCAGGGTTCCTCGGATCATGTCGCGGCCTCGGTGGCAGGGGTGGCGCGCAATACCATTCCAAACAGATCACGAGGATCATCGGGGTCGGCCAGCATATCAAGATCCTGATAAAGGCCAGTCCCCTCCAGCTGATCCCGGATGTAGCGGAGCGCTGAGAAATCTTCCGTGGCAAAACCGACACCGTCAAACAGGGTGATCTGGCGGTCGTCACGACGTCCTTCCGCCTGTCCCGTGATAACCTGCCACATTTCGGTGACCGCGAAATCTTCGGGCATGTTCTGAATTTCACCCTCGATGCGGGTTTGTGGGGGGTATTCAACAAAGACATCTGCGCGGTGCAGGATCGCAGGGGCCAATTCGGTTTTTCCGGGGCAATCTCCGCCAATCGCGTTCAGGTGAACTCCAGCCCCAACCATATTGTCGTTCAGAACGGTGGCGTTCTGTTTGTCTGCGGTGCAGGTGGTGATGATGTGCGCGCCCTGAACGGCTTCTTCTGCGGTTTTGCAGGGCACCAATGTCAAACCAAGACCGGCCAGATTGCGGGTCAGTTTTTCAGTGGCTTTTGGATCTGTATCAAACAGGCGCAGAGTGTCGATGCCACAGAGCACCTTCATTGCCAGTGCCTGAAACTCGGACTGCGCTCCGTTGCCGATCATGGCCATGGTTGTGGCACCCTTGGGCGCAAGGTATTTGGCCACAACAGCCGAAGTTGCGGCGGTGCGCAGTGCAGTCAGGAGAGTCATTTCCGTCAGAAGAACCGGATACCCGGTATAGACATCTGCCAGTAGGCCAAAGGCCGTGACAGTTTGCAGGCCTTCCTTGGTGTTTTTGGGGTGTCCGTTGACGTATTTGAAACCGTAGGTTTCGCCGTCCGAAGTTGGCATCAATTCGATCACACCCTCTTTCGAGTGGGCGGCGACCCGAGGTGTCTTATCAAACAATTCCCAGCGACGAAAATCCTCTTCGATATAGGTGGCGATCCCCGCCAGCATGGCCTCGATGCCTATGCTGTGAACCAGTTTCATCATGTTGTCGACACTGACAAAGGGAACATAGGCACGATCAGAGGCCAAAGGAGCAGTCATGAGAATTCCTGTGTAACTGGAAGATGTTGTGCCAAACATCCCTTAGGCAGAATGTAGTGTGAACGTGAGAATTGTATGTCTTTTTGTGTCCGTTTGTGCAATTTGCTAGGTTAAGTTGATAAAAGTGTGAATCTCATGCCTGACCGTCTCGGTGCCAAACATATCTTTGACGACCATGATCGCCTCTTGATCAGCCTGCTGCGCAAAGACGGCCGTGCGCCGGTCTCTAAACTGGCGCAGATCATGGGTGTGTCGCGCGGTACGGTTCAGAACCGGCTTGACCGTCTATTGGAAACCGGCGCGCTGCTCGGCTTCACCGCCCGCGTGCGCGAAGACTATGAGGCAGATCAGATCCGGGCGGTGATGATGATCGAGGTGATGGGCCGCAATACATCTCAGGTGATCCGCAAACTGAGAGGCCTGTCTGAGTTGACCGCGATGCATACGACCAGCGGCAAATGGGACCTTGTTGTGGAAATTGTGGTGGCCAACCTTCAGGATTTCGATCGCGTCTTGCGAGAAGTCAGATTGATCGATGGCGTGATGAACAGCGAAACAAGCATTTTGTTGTCGTCGATTTGACGATGGGGGTTGGTAGGTCTCTTGGAAATCCAAGGTGGTGTCAGTCAAAACTGTAACCTGACTTTTTACCTCAACTATTGCGCGCCCGGGCAAGCTGTGTCAGAAGAAGGGCGTTCGGTCTAGCCAATGTCTCCCAATATCCAGCCAATCGAACACGATACTGGATGTTTATTCGGAGACCGAATTCATGACCCCTTTTCGCGCGGCATTGCTAGGTGCCCTTCTGACCCCGCTTGCAACGATTGCTGAGACGTCTTTGGATGGTCAACTTTCGATCGAGTTGAATGCCACGCAGGCCGTTGAGAGCAGCTGTAAGCTGAGCTTCCTTGTGGTCAACGGCCACGATGCTGCTGTGGATAAGGCCGTTTACGAAGCGGTGCTGTTCGACACCGAAGGGCAGGTCAACAGATTGATGCTGTTTGATTTCGGGAAGTTGCCGGCCAAGCGCCCTCGGGTGCGCCAATTTGTGGTGCCCCAGCTCGCATGCGATGGATTGGGACAGGTGTTGGTCAACGGTGTCACCCAATGTACCGGGGAAAGCCTGCCCGAAGGGGCCTGCTTGGACAAACTCAAGCTTGGAACTCGCACAGATGTTGAGGTGCTAGGATGATCCAGGTGTTGGAAACCGCCCTGCTTGATATCTATGATATTGGCGGCCCGGTTGTTGTGCTCATGTTGGCCGTTTCCGTCCTGACGCTGGCTGTTGTGCTATACAAGTTCTGGCAGTTCTCGGCCGCTGGCGTTGGGCGTCATAAGGCGTTGGCGCGGGCAGTGACGGCATGGGACGCAGGAGACATCGCGCTCGCTAAACGTGAACTTCAGACCTCGCAAAGCTATCTTGCACCGGTAGTCAGTATGGCGTTTTCGCAGAAATTTGACCGCCACCGCTTGGAAACCGAGGCCGAGACACGGTTCGCGAAGCTGGAAGGTGGTCTGCGTGTGCTAGACAGTGTGGCGCAGCTTTCCCCGCTATTGGGCCTGTTTGGGACGGTTCTTGGGATGATTTCTGCGTTCCAGGCTTTGCAGGACGCGGGGTCGCAGGTTGATCCGTCGATTTTGGCGGGGGGGATCTGGGTAGCCCTGTTGACCACCGCAGTCGGCCTTGTGATTGCGATGCCAACATCCATTGTGCTGAGCTGGTTTGAATCGCGCCTTGATCGGGATCGCGTCTTGGCTGGTCAGGCCATATCTACCATTCGCAGCCCGGGTGTTGTTGAACCCGCAGTTGTTTCTGAGACACGGACCGCCCTGGCACATGCGTAAACGCACCTTACGGAAGCGGCTTTCGATGACGTCACTCATTGATGTCATCTTCCTTCTGCTGCTGTTTTTCATGCTGACTTCAACCTTTACCCGATTTGCCGAAGTGGAATTGACGGCCGCAGGGCAGGGTGGGACATCAGTGTCTGACAAGCCGCCTGTGTTTCTGCAGTTGGCAGAGGATCGGATCGGTGTGAATGGCCAGCCAGTTGAGCTTGCGGCGCTCGCACAGGTTCTTCAGCAACAAAAGGGTGACGCGCCTCAGGTCTCGGTACTGGTTTCACTCAAGCCAGATGTCACAGCTCAGAGGCTAACTGATCTGCTTGTAACATTGCGCACCGTGACGGGTGTGTCGGCAACTGTTTTGGGGGCATCATGATCCGCAAACGCCGTAAATCTGAGCGCGAGCCTACAATCGCATTGATCAACATCGTTTTTTTGATGTTGGTGTTTTTCCTAGTGGCAGGCACCGTCGCGCAGCCGTTGGATTCCTCTCTAAAGCTTGTGAACACTGCGGATCTTGAAGGGAATGCCCCGGCCAATGCTCTGGTTGTTCTGCCCGATGGGTCGCTAACCGCGTTGGGTAAGCCCGTCGCAGATGCGACCGAGGCTCTAGAGGCCTTGGAATATGAAGATGGCATCTTCCGCATTGTGCCGGATCGGGCCCTCTTGGCAAAAGATCTTGTCAGACTAGGAGCCGAGCTTCGCGCGGCGGGTGCTGAAAAGGTGGTGATCGTGACAGAGAGGGCATTGCAATGATTGCGTCATCGCGTGTCTGGAAGCTTGGGGCGTTGGTTGTCGCGCTTGGTGCCCATGCAGCTGTGGCCGTTGTCGCCCCATCTGCTCCAGAAACACAAATCGAGGGCAGTTCTGGCGGCGCGGAAGCGCGGCTTGGGTCCAGCTTTGCGGATATGGTGCAGGGGACAGCATCAGCCTTGGAAACAGAGGACCTTGCCGAACCCGTTGAGGCCGATACCGCGCAGACCCCGCCCGATGCCGAGCACGCCGAAGACGCGCCCGTAGAGCAGGTCGATCAGGCAGACGCAGAACCTGTTGAAGAGGCCGCGCCCGAAACAGCGGTACAAGAAACCCCTGAACAGCCAATCGTTGAAACGCCTCCCGAACAGGCCGAGATCGCCAAGCCTTCCCCAGAAACGCCAACGACTGCCGCGACAGTGACTGCGGCGCAAGTCGCACCTGTTGCACCCACTTCGGTGGTACCGGAACCAAGCGTTGTGCCCCAAGCCGCAGTGGTGGCCGCTTTGCCCGTGGTGCCCACGGCCGAAGCGGTGATGCCTGTTGTCTCTGCTACAACTGAGACTGTGACTGAGAGCGCTGAACCCGCGCAGGCCGTCAACGCGCCCGAAATCGCTTTGACACCAGAGACCGTGCAACCGGTTCAAGCCGAGCCAGAACAGGTCACCGCCGGCGAACCGGTAACCGCAGCGGTTGCGACTTCCCTGCGCCCAAAAATGCGAACCCCTTCGTTTGAAGAGGCACACAAACCTGCGGCCAAACCCAAACCGGCCCCGCGACGCCAGGCCACCGCGCAACCGAAACCGAAGAAACCGAAACCCGCAACACCGGCGCCGCGTGGCAATGCAGATCGTAGTGCCAGAGCGGGGCAGGCTACGGGGACAGAACGGGCGGCGTCTGTGTCCAGCGGATCGGGCGGAAAAAGCAAATCGGCCGGCAATGCCGCAGCAAGCAACTACCCTGGCATTGTCATGCGGAAAATTTCACGTGTCCGCCGACCTCGTGGCGTCCGTGGAACTGCGACGGTGTCATTTCGCATTTCTTCGAGCGGAGGTCTGGCCGGGGCGTCGATTTCAAGAAGCTCGGGATCGGCGAAGCTCGACAAGGCGGCTTTACAGATCGTTCGGCGTGCGGCGCCGTTTCCCAAACCGCCTGCGGGAGCGCGCCGAAGCTTTTCTGTCAAGATCAAGGGGAGATAGGTTCTTTGCCTAGACCCACAGGAAAACAAACCTTGCAGTTTGGATTTTAACCTACTAATTCAGTCGGGAAAGCCAGCCCTCACGCAGTTTCGTTTCCTTCCTGCGTGTTGCCAGCAGTTCCTTATCTTCGAAGAGGCACTGCATGGCTGATCTGACACCCGACCAAATTCGTTCCGCACAAGACGTTTCGAAGAAACGCGCCCGCGATCTTGCTGACGAATTGGGCATTTCCGAAGCGGCGCTGGTGGCGGCTCGGGTTGGTATGGGCGTGACGAAGATTGAAGCACACCCCAATACGCTGATCCCACAGGTGGAGGCGCTTGGCCCTGTTATGGCGCTGACACGCAATGTCAGCTGTGTGATCGAAAAAGTTGGCCCCTATGTGGACTACCGGCCCGGTGATCATGCTGGGATGATATTTTCGGAAACAATTGACCTGCGCATGTTCCCGTCTCGTTGGGTTCATGCCTTTGCGGTTGAGCAAGAAACAGAGGCAGGACCGAAACGTAGCCTGCAGATTTTTGACGCCGCTGGAGATGCGGTGCATAAAATCCATCTCCGCCCTGAATCCAATCACGACGCTTGGCCAGACTTGGTCGAGACCCTAGCCTTGGGGGACGACAGTCAAAGTCTGGAACTGTCAGCGCGACAGCCGGTCGAAGGTCCGAAAATCAACCCGGAGAAAGCAGAAGCTTTGCGGGCTGAATGGGACAAGATGACTGATACCCATCAGTTTATGCGGATTTGCTCAAAACTGAAAATCAACCGTCTGGGCGCCTATCACATGGCAGGTGCCCCCTACGCCCGTAAGCTGAGCGTAGATGCAGCGAATGACATGTTGGAGAAGGTTCAGGCCTCGGGGATCGAGTTTATGTTCTTTGTCGGGAACATGGGCTGTATCGAAATTCACACGGGCCCAATTGGCCGTCTCCAACGCATAGGGCCATGGCAGAATATTCTGGATCCGGGGTTCGACATGCACCTTCGTCTGGATCACATCGCCGAGGTTTGGGCGGTGAGCAAACCGAGCAAGCGGGGACCTGTGGTCTCAGTGGAAGCTTTTGATGCGGAAGGCATGGTGATTTTCCAAGCCTTTGGCGTTGGCTTTGAAGGCCGAAACAGCCGTCCGCAATGGAATGATATCGTTCATACCCTTGAGCCCTTGAAAGACGAGGTGGTGGCATGACCTTTTTCAATTTGAACCGCCGTGATTTGATTGCGGCCTGTGCCGCTATTTGGAGCGCCACTTTGGGTGTGCCCTCCGCGCAGGCTGACGCTGCTGATACGCTGTCCATTGGTGGCACCGTGACCGAGATTGTCTATGCGCTCGGGCAAGGACACCGGTTGCGGGCGCGGGATACCACGTCGGTTTATCCGCCGGAGGCGACCGAGCTGCCAGATGTGGGATATATTCGCGCGCTGTCCCCCGAAGGGGTGCTCTCGGTTGGTGCATCTCTGATTATCTCAGATGAAGGTGCGCGCCCGGTTGAAGCAGTGGATGTGATCCGCGCGGCGGATGTGAATTTTGTTGAGGTTCCGCAGGGCTATACGATCGAAGCGCTTTCTCGAAAGATCCGCATCATCGGCGAGGCGCTTGACGTGGACGCCACCGCCGAAACACTGATTTCAGATGTAACCAAAGATATTGAAGAGGCGACGGCCGTTGCGCAGGCATCAATTGATGAGCCGAAGCGCGTTATGTTTCTCCTGTCGGCACGCGGTGGAAAGCTCATGGCGGCAGGTCGGGGCACAGGGCCGGATGCGATCATTCGGCTGGCCGGTGGGATCAACGCAGTGAATGCGTTTGAAGGGTACAAACCAATCGCTAGTGAAGCGACCCTCGCCGCTGCGCCAGACCTGATCTTGATGATGCAGCGCGGAGGGGATCATGCTGCAAATGCAGATGAGCTGTTTAAGATACCTGCACTTGCTTTGACGCCTGCCGCGAAAACCAAAGCACTGGAAACGATGGAACCGTTGCTGGTGACGGGGTTTGGCCCCCGGACGGGTGAAGCTGTGCGTCATCTGAGCCAAATTCTCTACGGTAACTGACATGGCACTTGCGATTGACGCGGATCTGGTGCCGGTAGATCGACTGTCACGAGCGCGAAAACTCCATCTCCTCTTGTTTGGTCTTCTGATCTTTGTGTCATTGGGGAGCCTGACAACCGGGGCGACAGGAGTCGCCTTGCTGGATGTGCTCTGGAAACTGGTTCAGGGGCAGGAGTTAAGCCAGGTTGAGCGGATTGTGCTTTTTGACATTCGTATTCCGCGTCTTGCGATGGGTCTAATGGTTGGAGCCTCATTGGCCGTGGCTGGTGCGGTGATGCAAGGCTTGTTCCGCAACCCTCTGGCAGATCCTGGGATTGTGGGGGTCAGTGCCGGAGCAGGGCTTGGTGCGATCATGTCGATTGTGTTGGGTGGGTTTCTGCCACTCGCGATTCTGGAAAATGTGGGTCGTCACCTGACACCAATTGCCGCGTTCTTTGGCGGCTGGGTGACCACAATATTGCTGTATCGGGTCAGCACACGTCATGGCCGTACGTCGGTGGCAACCATGCTGCTTGCCGGTATTGCCATTGGGGCCCTGTCCGGAGCCGCGACCGGTGTTTTGACCTATATCGCAAATGATGCGCAGCTTCGGGATATGACATTCTGGGGTATGGGATCGTTGGCCGGTGCGAGTTGGGGCAAACTTGCTGTGGCCGGTCCTATCATGCTGATTTCTATGGGTGGTGTGATGTTTATGGGGCGTGGGTTGAACGCGCTTGCGCTAGGAGAGGCCACGGCCCACCACATTGGGATTGAGGTTCAAAAACTCAAAAACCTCGCAATCCTTGCCGTCGCCGCCTCGGTTGGTGCTGCGGTTGCAGTGTCAGGCGGGATTGGCTTTGTGGGTATTGTTGTGCCGCACTTGCTGCGTTTGGGGACAGGGCCGGATCACCGCGCGTTGCTTCCGAACGCAGCGCTATTAGGCGCAAGTCTGCTTGTTGGCGCAGACATGATTGCTCGGGTGATTATTGCCCCGGCTGAGCTGCCAATTGGTATTGTTATGGCCATTCTTGGTGCGCCTGTATTCCTGTGGATTTTGCTGCGACAGCGCGGTGTGGTGGATCTCTGACATGATCAAAGCTGAACATCTGATAGTGAAATTGTCTGGCAAGACAATCTTGTCAGACCTGACATTTGAAGCCCAACCCGGTCAGGTGACCTCCATTGTCGGGCCAAATGGATCGGGCAAGACAACCCTGCTGCGCGCAATGACCGGTGATCTTGCATACTCCGGACGCGTCGAAATCAATGGCCGAGATATGCAGGGTCAAAAGCCCTGGGAGCTTGCCTCGGTTCGGGGTGTCCTGCCGCAAGCCAGCGCTTTGGCGTTTCCTTTTTCGGTTGTGGAAGTGGTTAACATTGGTCTGCAAGGCGGTCGCTCTGGACAGAGCGCAACTGTTGCCTCGGCTGCGTTGTCCCGCGTTGGGCTTGCCGGATATGCGCACCGTCCCTACCAGGAGCTTTCCGGAGGTGAACAGCAGCGGGTTCAATTGGCGCGGGTGCTGGCGCAGATCTGGCGCCCGGTCGAGGATGGGGAGGCCCGGTGGCTGTTTCTCGATGAGCCGGTGTCGGCGCTAGACATTTCACACCAACTCCAAGTTATGAACATCGCGCGGGAATTTGCAGATCAGGGCGGCGGAGTTGTCGCGGTGATGCACGACCTCAATCTGACAGCGATGTTTTCGGACAAAATGGTGCTTATGGCGAATGGACACATCAAAGCCGCCGGCCCGGTTGCAGAGGTCTTGACTAATGATCATCTGTCGTCTGCCTACGGCTGTTCCGTAGCCGTTAATCAAACTCCCAATGGTCCCGTCCCGTTTATCCTGCCTCAGGCCGCCGTTGCCTAAGTGAACGGCCCCGACGGGGGGCCTTCTATTGTTATTCTGCTGCCCAACGGGTGATATCCGTGGCCTCAGAAAAAGCTTCGGTCATGCCGGGGCAGGTGGCGAGTATCACGCTGCCTTGCTGAACGAACTGATCCAAAGGATCGCTTTGAACCAGGCCTCCTGCTTCTGTGATAATTGGGATTGCGGCGAATGCATCCCACGCGTTGACATGCAGTTCGAAATACCCCTCTGTTCGGCCCGTCGCGACGGTCAACATGCTAATGCAGCAAGAGCCATTGCGGCGATATTCCATGCCGTTTTCCAGGAGAGTTCCAACCAATTGAGTGTAGTGCGTGGTTGGACGTCGGCTGGACCATCCGAGGGTCAAAACCGAACGGGTGGGTTCAGAGCAATCTGAGACCTGAAGCCGCTCACCGTTCATCCAGGCGCCACCCCCTTTTGAAGCCCAGCAAAGCATGTTCATGTCTGGGGCACTGACCACGCCACACAAGATGTCGGCGCCATCATAGTAGGCGATGCACACCCCCCATTCGGGCATGCCGCGCATATAGTTTGCGGTTCCATCAATTGGGTCGATCACCCAATAGCCGATGCCGTCACCCGAGACACCAGATTCTTCCCCAAGGATTGAGTCCTCGGGAAAAGCTGCAGTCAGGCGGGCACGGATCAGATCCTCAAGCGCCTGATCCGCGAAGGTGACAAAGTCTTGTGTTCCCTTCTCGGAGATGAAGTCTTCGCCATGTTCAGCGCGCAATTTGACGCCAAGTTCGGCGGCTTCTTGAGCCAAGGCCTTGGTGAAGTCCAGCCGTTGGTTTGTTGTTTTTGTCATAGTCAGCTGCCCACTTTGGCAAGTACGTCAGATTTCAGGAACCGCTCGATAAACAGCATAAACCCAACCGAGGGAACCAGCAGGATCAGCGCAGTGATCGACGCGATCTGATAGTTGCCTTCCATGGATGCGGTAAAGAGCAACAGCGGCATGGTGGTGATATCGGGAACACCAACAAAGAAGGTGCCGGTAAACTCATCCAGTGAGATCAGAAAAACAAAGATGGCAGAGGCCATCAGGCCGGGCAGGGCCAGCGGCAGGGTGACACTGCGAAAGACAGTAAAGGGGGAGGCCCCCATATTCGCGGCCGCTTCTTCCAACTCGCGATCGACGGCGGAGAAGGCAGCGGTGGCGATCCAAACGCTGAATACGAGACCTTGGATAGTGTGTACAAGAACGACGCCTAGGAAGGTGCCGTTCAGGCCGAACCCGTAGAAAATCCGTGCGATGTTCATATGCACCGCAATCGAGGGGAAGGCCTGAGGCAGAAGGAAGATCAACAGAAACAAAGATCTCCAAGGAAGGCTTCCCCGCCCCAAGGCAAGGCCTGCGGGAATGGCAACTGCCAAGGAGGCTATGACCGTCAGGACGGCAATCACAACAGAGTTGACCAGAGACTCCATGGCATTCCCCTGAGGACGGAAAACCCGCTCCCAGAAGGAAAACCCATAAGATTGGGGCAATTTGGCAGGGTAATACCAAGTCTCGGCAACGGACCAGACCAGCATGTTGGTTATAGGGCCGAAAATGGCAAACGCGAGTAACGCCAGCAAGGCGCCGGTCAGGCAGGTACGAAGCAGGTTCATGCGGGTTTTCCTCCCTCGCGGACGCCTTGGCGCAGATAGAACCAGGCAATGACAGCGGTCATGGCGTAGGACACAAAGCCAAGGGCATTTGCGACGCCATAGTCAGAATAAGCATTGATGCGCCACGCCATGTCGACGGTCATCATTGTGGGTGTCTGCGCGTTGAGCATCAGAGGTACAGAAAGAACAGACATCATCACGACGTAAGAGAGGATCAGGCCAACAACCAGCGTGGTCCCGACCTGCGGCACAACGATGCCAACCAGAATACGCAGACGGCCCGCGCCAAGATTGCGGGCAGCTTCGATGGTTGACCGATCCAATGAGGCCATTGCGCCGGCCACAAGCAGCGCCACAAAGGGGGTCTGCTTCCAAACAAAGGTGATGACGATGCCGCGCCAGTCGAGAAAGCTGGCGGCCTGCAGCGGCTCCAATAGCCCAGTTGAGACAAAAATGTTGTTCATCATGCCGTTCTTGGCGAGGAAGGTGCGCATCAGCTGCGCTGCGACCACAAAGGGAATGAAAAGCGGCCAGCGGTAAAGCCATCGCAAAAGGGCCAGCGCCACACGATTTTCCCCCAGGGTCAAATAGCCCCCGATCGCAACTGAAAGCAGGCCGATCACAGTGGTGGACAGCGTTACGATGATCAAAGTGAACAGGATGTCGTTTGAGTAAAGACTGAAGGCTTTGATGAAGTTCTGAAGTCCCCAGCCCCCGGTTTCTTCATCCCGAAAGGACCAGAGTAGCGAAAAGCTTAACGGATACAGAAACAGCAATCCCAAAAGCAGGATGGCAGGGGCCACCAAATAGAGTGAGGCGCGGCGCGAGAGCATATGCGGGTCTTTCTTACAGGCATACAAGGGCCCCGAAGGGCCCTTGCTTTGGATGTTATGAACCTTAGTTCGAGACCTTCATCTCATAGGCTTCACGGATGTCATCGAAGAACGGGGCGAGCGGGAAAGGCTGGCCTTTGGCAGCGAGATCCGCAGGTGTTACGTCGGTGAACAATTTGTCCCAATCGGCTTTGGCCATCGAGCCTTCCACGTGCTGCGCGTCAATACCGGGATACCAGTTGAAGCGTTTCACGATGCCTTCAGCCTGTACATCGGGGCTTGTCGCGAGGGCGATGAACTTGCGCGCCGCATCGGCGTGTTCGGCTTTGGCCGGGATCGCGTAGTAATACGGCTGACCTGGCATGCCGGGTTCGGGCAGGGTCAGTTTCAGGCCGGGGTTCAGGCGGCCATCGGCCTGCCATGTGTAGAACATATCAACCCAAACTGGCCCCATAACAATCTCGCCACGGTTCAGCATGTCGAGGGTGCCTGCGTTGCCTGGCGTGAATGTGATATTCTTGTTGAACGCTTTCAGATCGTCGAGCGCAGCGTCCCAGCTGTTTTTCAACTCGGCGTCATAGGGGCCGTTCATCAGCTGCTCGGTCTGACCGGAGTAGGCGTACATCCAGGCCGCGGTGAAGGCGACACCGGACATGCCGTTTTTAATGCCGTTGTAGCCAAAGGCCCCTTTGTGGTCTGCGGTCCAGGTTTTGAGCTCATCAAAACTTGCAGGCGGTGTGGCTACCAGATCAGGGTTATAGGCAATGGCGGTCTGGCTGTGGAACATTGGCATTACAAAGCCGGTGACATCCACACCCAGAGCGGATTTTGATGTGTCGCGGGTCGCCAGCGCACCGGTGTCGATATCCGCGACAAAGTTTTGCAGCAGGCCTTCGGTGACCATTTCACCGGTTTTCAGCTGGGTTGTGACGATAACGTCGGTGTCCCAAGCGTCATTGCCGGACTGGGCTTTCAGCTTTTCCAAGATAGCTTGGCTGCCTGAGTTGCCGGGGCCGGTGCCAACAACTTTGACACTCCAGCCTGGGTTTTGCTCTTCAAACAGAGGGCCCAGATAATCGGTGACATAATCCACCATATTCTGGCTGCCACCCGAGGCGACATTCAGAACATTCTCGGCCTGGGCTGCACCCGACGCAATGAGCGTTAGGGCTGCCGAAGCAAAGAGGCTTGCAATTTTCGAAGTCATCGTGTTTCTCCAAAATCCTTTAGGGAGTTGCGGCACAGGCCGCTTGCCTTGAAAACCGGTCGCGGCTGTCTACGACTTTGCGGGAAATAGACTGAGAGCCGTGGCCGGGACTTGCACGTCGATTTGGCTGCCGACGGGCATCTTTTGGGGATCGTCCACCATGATGGTGATGTCTCCGATCCGAATTTCGTGACGATAAACGGCACCGAGATAGGAGTGCTGAAGCACCTTCCCGGTAAGACTGAGGAAGTCTGCCTGAGCAGGGCCAATGCGTGCGGCCTCGCTGTGGAAGAGAATGTCGACCGGACCTGAGGCATTTTGCGGGTTATGCACAACTATGCCATCAGCGCATGCCAAAGGCAGAGTTTGCTGGGTCTGACCCAGCGTGAGTGTCAAACGCGCGCCTTCAGAGGTGGCCTGCGCAGAGAGGGTGTTGTTGGCCCCCATGAATTTGGCGACATAGGCATCTGCGGGTGTGTGAAACACCTCTTCCGGCGTGCCGACCTGTGCAATGCGTCCCTGATTTAGGATCACCACGCGATCTGCCATCGACATGGCTTCTTCGCGGTCATGTGTCACGAGGACTGTGGTCAGGCCTAGGCGTTGCTGAAGGCTGCGAATTTCGTGGCGCATCGTGCCACGAATGCCCGCATCCAAGTTTGAAAGGGGCTCATCCAGCAACAACACCGGAGGATCAATGGCGAGGGCGCGTGCCAGTGCCACACGTTGACGCTGACCGCCTGACAGAGCTGCAATTTTCCGGTGAAGCAAATCCTCGAGGCCAACCAGAGCGGCCATCTCACGGACCCGTGCGGTGAGCGCGGCCTTCTCCGTTCGGCGCAGTTTGAGGCCATAGCCAATGTTTTGCGCCACATTCATGTGCGGCCAGAGCGCATAGGATTGAAACATCATTGCCATGCCACGTTGTTCTGGCTTGGTCTGGCTCATGTCCGTTCCATTGACAGAAACAGTTCCACCCCGCACTGGGACAAATCCGGCCAGGGCCCGCAGCAGTGTGGTTTTCCCACAGCCAGATGCGCCAAGCAGCGCAATGAACTCGCCAGCACGGACATCCAGATTGATATCTGTCAACACATCTTGCTCAGAGTACCCCACACGCAAATCACGCAGTGTAATTTCCGCACCGAGCGTTTCTGGTTGCGGTGACTTGAGAGTGGGAGCGAAATTCATATGCGTCTTTCCTAGGAGTTGTTCTCGATGTGTGAACACGTATTCATATAGGGGTAGAAGGTCACAGCTTCATGACGCAAGAACTATTTTTTCAAAAATTGCTTTGCCGTTGACAGAATTGAACAAATCCGAGCAAGTCACAGTATGAGTGGATCAAAAGAGACCAAGCCGCGCCGAGTAACGGCACAAGAAGTGGCACAGGCCGCTGGTGTATCGCGTGCAGCCGTATCGCGTGCCTTTACGCCCGGTGCCTATCTGAGCGAAGAAAAAAAATCGCGAATTCTTGAGGCAGCTCAAAAGCTTGGCTATCGACCCAATGCGCTTGCGGCGGGTCTTCAACGCAAGGGGCGATCTAATCTGGTGGCGGTTGTGACCGGCGACATCGCCAACCAATTTGACAGCGAAATTCGAGCCAAGTTGAACCGGGGGCTCAACCGCATCGGCAAGTGGTCGATTGTGCTCGAAGGCCCGGAAGATATGTCTGAGGAAAAAATTCTCGAGGTGCTGGCCTATCCGTTGGATGCGTTGATTCTCCGAGGCGGTAGCGTCAGCGAATCAGTGGCGTTTCATTGTAGCCAGCTCAATATCCCCCTGATCGTCTCTGGACGCTTGATGCCGGGGGTCGACAGTGTCTGTTGTGACAATCGTCAGGGCGCGCGGATTGCAGTAGATCAACTGGTGGCGTCGGGACGTCGGAATTTGGCGTATGTTGGTGGTTTGAACCGGCTTTATTCTGCCCGCGAGCGACGCCAAGGTTTTGAAGCGGCGCTTGCGGCACATGGGTTGGCTGCTGTCGCCTTTGCCAAGTCGGATTACAGCTATGCTCAGGGGTATGAGGCAACGACTAAGCTCCTGTCTGAAAACCCACATGTAGATGGTTTGTTTTGCTCAAACGATGTGGTGGCCATGGGCGCTTTGGCAGCGGCACAGCAAGAACATAGCCGTCAGGTGCCCGAGGATCTGTCGATTGTTGGATTTGATGATATTTCGATGGCCAGCTGGCCAGATTTTCAGCTGTCGACAATCAAAAATGACATGGATGCAACGGTCGAACACATTCTTAGATTGCTGGTCGAGCGGTTGAATGACGAAGAGAAGGTTGGTGAAACCGTTGTCATCAAACCCGAATTTGTCCCCCGGCAGACACATTGAAACTGTGCCCCGGCAGCAAGACCAGATCTCAAACAAACTCCTTACAACACACTCTCCTTGCCGAGACGTCAGAGACCACTCGGCAAGGAGAGAAGGGTTATAGGTTAGGCCGCCGTGCCATAGGCCTGTGATTGGCGCAGTTCCTCTTGCCCATCCGCCTGAAATGCAAGGACAAGCTGGCTGAGCTTCGAGGTCTCATGATCAAGCGAACTGCAGGCAGCGGCGGTTTCTTCGCACATGGCTGCGTTCTGTTGCTGTGAGGCTTCAAGCGTGCTCATGGTGGAGTTGAGCTCAGAAATTCCATGCGATTGTTCATCGGCCTGCTTGGTGATGTTGCCCACATGATCTGAAATGCTACCGATAGCGTCCATAATGGTCTGAAGTGAATCATTGGTGCGTCCCACCAATTCCACGCCATGGGCCACCTGGACACTTGATGCCGTGATCAGTTCCTTAATCTCGCGCGCTGCTTCTGAGGAGCGGAGCGCCAGACCACGCACTTCTGCTGCAACCACAGAAAACCCTAGCCCGGTTTCACCTGCACGGGCCGCTTCGACCCCTGCGTTCAAGGCAAGCAGGTTCGTTTGAAACGCGATATCGTCAATCATTCCTGTGATCTGGGTGATCTGATCCGAAGTCGCAGCGATTGAATCCATGGCCTCTACGGTTTCACGAGCGACCGATGAACTGTTCATTGCGTTCTGACTGACGGAAGTGACCAGCGCTTCGGTTTCACGGGCCCCTGAAGCCACATGTTGGACGTTCTGCGTCAACTCATTTAGGGCAGACGACGTCTCTTCGAGGCGCATTGCGGACCGCTCAGTGCGCTGAGACAGATCATTTGTCGCGGAGGAAATTTGCGTGAGCCCGGTATCAATTGATCCGGCTGAACTGTTCACTTCGCCAATCAACTTGCTCAGTTGTTCAACGGTGTTGTTAAAGTCCTGGCGCAGCGTTTCGTATTGTCCGGGCATGGGATCGTGAATTTTGACGTCAACACGACCGCGCGCCAAAAGCTGCAGGTTTTGAGCAAGGGTCTGCACGACGCGGTCCTGCTCTTGCTGTTCTCGGAGCTGGGCCGCCTCGAGGGACACTTTCTCGGCCAACCCTTGTCGGAGAGTTTCAATAGAAACAGCCATTTCCCGGATTTCATCTTTGCGTTTCGGAACCTCAACAGGGTCATGCACGTCGCCGGATGACAGATTGTTCAGGACGCCCAGCATTTTTCCAACGGGTCGCCGGACCAAAGTGCGTGCGGAGAAATAGATGGTTGCCAAGGTCAACACGAGAAGAAGCGAGCTCGTGATCAACTGTTCATAGATCGCATTCTTCACGGGGGTGATAAAGACGTGCCGTGGCACATCAAGCACAACAACCCAGGTTTTGTTCATGCCATAGGTCGTAAAGGGGAAGTACAGTCGCGTAGATCCATCTCCACGATCCGCAACAATTTGGGTTTCCCCGGTTTCAATGGCGGCTTTAAAGTTCTCGATCTCGGGGCCTTCAAAGGGCTGGGTGACAAGTGAGGGATCTGAATGTGACAACCATTTTCCGCCCTCGCCCAAAAGCATAACGCGTCCACCATCGTAAACGGAAAGGCTGCTGACAAACTCGGCCAGATTGTCCAAAACGATATCGACACCAGCAATGCCGACAATCTGTCCCTGAGCTGACACGGGAACTGAGACCGAAGTCAAAAGCCGTCCTTCGTCAGAGAGGTAGGGCTCGGTTATGACGCTGTCTCCGGAATCTTGAGGGAGCCGATACCATTCGGCAGTGTTGGCCGGGTCAACCGGAAAGGTCTCAAAATTCAATCCACCGTTGTCCGACTTGGTCCAATACGGCGCAAAGACACCCTCAGCATTCCGCCCTGCGGTCCCGGTAATGAAATCTTCGGTTGCTCCATCAGGGATTGAGGAGAACCAAGACGAAAACACAAGTTCGTAACGGCCGGGGACGCCTTCCATGATTTTGATGATCTCAGAGGTCGATGCATTGCCCTCATTGAGGAACCCCGACAGGCCGCCTCCCAAAGCTGCGGCTGCGGACGTCGCCTCAACCAGCTGAGACGACAGGCTTTGTGCCACATCTGAGGCACTCTGAGTGGCGGTCTCCAATACCTGCTCTTTGACATAAGCAGATTCATTGAGCGCCGTGTACGCAGTAAAGCAAAGCATTAAAGTCGTGATGGCCACGGTTGTGGCCACCAAAAGCTTGCCCGAGATGGTATTGAACAGAGCTGGCATGAGTCGTCCCTATTTTGAACGCTGGTCTAAAATAGAGAACTCCCATGACGATCTGAACAAAGTGTTGACGGCTGTCGCCTCTCACCAAGCGGGTGAGAGAATTATGCTCTCAATTGAAAAGAGGTCGACGCATCTTGGGCATGTTTGTTCGCAAAACTGGCTTTCTGCGGACTCCTGTACTCGGATGAACTCAGTGCAATGCGTCTGTTCCGGATGATTGAGAGGGCCAAAGCCCTTCTACCATTCATAGGCTTCGATCTTCTCAGCCGTGATAGCGTACCCCGTCTCGCCAAACTCGGTCGACTGGATCTGATTGCGCATGGTGCCGGTGACCCAGACCGGCGCCCAAAGCTCGTCGTTGGGCCAAGGCGTGTCGGTTGTCACGGACACCAGTTGGTTGGCCGGGGGAGGGGGTGTGTGAATACAGGCCCCCACATAGGGCACCAGCATGAAACTGGAAACTCCATCCGCGCTGACATCAAACGGAATGATAAACCCTGGCATTTTGATAAGGGCTCCATCGAGTGCCGGATTCAGTTTGGCGCCATTTGCGTCATAGATCGGATACCAGGTGTCGTTTGCCTCATCCAACTCGCCCTCGCCGATGATCTCAGCGAGGGGCACTCCGGGTGGGATCAGATCGTACCAAGAAATCTCCTGCGCAGTTCTGGCAAGAAGGCTGCTTGGCGTTGCGATTGCGGCCGAAAGAATGGCCAAAGCGGATCTACGATTCATCACATGGCACCTACGTGTGGATCACTATGTTCTTACCGTCATACCATCTGCAAGAGACATGCGATATGCGCGGAAGGCGGGGGCAAGGCTCACAATTGCGCTAGCTAATACAACGGAGGCAAGCACCCACAACTCCCTTGACGAGGGGGCAGTGATCGGAAGCCAAAGTCCAAATGCGCGATCTAGCAAGGGTTGAGCAACTGCAAGTCCAAGATAAAGAAAAACAAGACCAAGCGCTGCGCCGATCATTGCCATAATGACCGCTTCGAACACCAACAACCCGAGAATAACCCTTGGACGCGCCCCCATAGCCCGAAAGATTGCCATCTCCCGGCGTCGTTCGTTGAGCCCTGAGAAAATTGTGGCCATCATCCCAATCAGGGCGGTCACTACGACGGCGGCTGACACGGCCAACAAAGCAGTTTCTGCCAGACCAACAATGCTCCAGAGTTCCTGAAGTGCGATCCCGGGCAGGATCGCCAGCAGCGGCTCTTGCGGGTACTGGTTGATTGCACGCTGCAGATTGAAGGTCTGCAAGGGGCTTTTGACACCGATCAGAGCCGCTGTGATGGCCTTGGGGGCAAGCTCCATTTTGCGAATTTCGTCAACGGGGGTTGATTGCCCAGGGATCTGAGCCCCGCTTTTCCAATCAACGTGAATGGCCTCAATAGCTTTCAAGCTCACAATGACCGTGCGATCCACCGGTGTTCCGGTTTTGGCGAGGATGCCAGAAACACGAAAGGGTTGGTCTTTGTGATGGCTGAAAGATGCCAGTCCATGCGCGACAACGATTGGGTCGCCCACCTGATAGCCAAGCGTCGTTGCGACGTCGGCTCCAATGACGGTATCGAACAAATCATCCATGCGTGCTCCGTCGGTCACCTCGAGTGCACGGCCCTGACGGTATTTATAGTGGTCGAAGAAGCTGGCTGTTGTGCCCATGACCCGGAATTGGCGATGGCTGTCGCCAAGCGATATCGGCACAATCCAATCGACCTCGGGCCGTGCAGCAATATCCTGATAGCTTTCCCAGGTCACATTGTTGGTGGCATTTCCGATGCGAAAGACAGAGTAGAGCAAAAGCTGAACCGAACCAGAGCGCGCTCCAACAATCAGATGAGTGCCCGAGATGGTGTCAGCAAAGCTTGCCTTGGCACCAACCCGCAGTTTTTCGACGGCCAGAAAAAGAGAGACCGACAGAGCGATCGCCAAAATGGTCATGGCGACAGTTATTGCGCGGGCCCGAAGTGACGCTAAGGCGAGACGCAACATCATGCTGGCTCTCCACTATGTGCGGTGATGTCGGTCATATGCACAACGCGATCAAACCGGTCGGCCAGTCTTTCGTCATGGCTCACCATCAGCAGCGCTGCATTTTGCGCCGTGATCCGATCAAACATGAGATCAAGAAACACCGCTTGGCTGTTGGCGTCGAGCGCTGAGGTTGGTTCATCTGCAATTAAAAGCGGGGGACAACCAATCAAGGCGCGGGCAACTGCAACCCGTTGCTGTTGTCCGACACTGAGTCCATTTGCATGAGCCTGAAGCACGCCATCAGGAAGACCGAGCTGCGCGCAGAGCGACCTGGCCTCTTCCTGTGCCCCACCCGAGATACGTTTGCTCCTTTGGGGGGCAAACTGAAGCGGCAGCAGTATGTTGTCGGAAACCGTGGCAAAGGGCAGCAGGTTAAACTGTTGAAAAATCACACCGATATTCGCGGCACGAAACGTATCGCGCTGCGCCGCCGAAAGTGTGGCCAATTCGGTTTGGGCAACGCGTATGCTTCCCGAGGACGGCAAGATTGTTCCACAGATGAGCGAAAGCAAGGTCGACTTCCCTGACCCGCTCTCCCCCAAGAGCAAGACTTTTTCTGTCGCCCCCACATTGAACTCTGGCACAAAGAGGGAAAAGTCAGACCGAGTTTTCCAGTTGTAGCAAGCGTTCGAGACAGTGAGGACGGGAAGGGTCACGTTAGAAGAGGCTCCGCAGGTTCAGGCTGGGTGCGTCTTTCTCTACGTGAAAAGAGGCCGCACCGGAACCTGTGATAACTTGAACCTCGACTTCCCGTGCGTTTTCGAAGCTCTCAAAATAGGTAAACGTGATGTCGGTGAGCTTTGGGAGGTCTGTGCAGGTCATAGTGTATGTTGCATGGAATTCGGTATGTCCCGATGCCTCGTCATGGTCGTCATGGTCGTCATGGTCGTCATGTTTGGCGTGATCAACTTCGTCATGATGATCGTCGTGCTCCTCAGCTGCTTCATCCCTTTCCAACATCGCCTGTGAGGAGACTACGGTGCACCCTGCTTCAGGGGGGAGCAAAAAAAGTTCTAGAGGGGAGGACAGCACAGCAAGCGCGCGCTCTACTTTAGCAAGATCGGCCTCGGTCTCTGCCGGATGTTCAAAGCCAACAATATCTGCCCCGGGAGCTTGAAATTCCATTGCCATTGCCTGGCCATCAACAGCGATGTTGAGTGTGCCGACCCCATGCTCGTGGGCGTCGAGCTGGCGAGATGTTTCCGCGCCTGCCTGAGAGGCGGCGAGCAGGGAGATCAAAAGAGCATGTGATTTCATAATCAGTCCAGACGATTCACGTTGTTTTTGACGTAGTCCAGTGGGTCCAAATTTGGTGCGGCATTACCGGTCATTCAAGTTCGAAAATTGCGGCATCCACTGGCCTTCCGATGGTATTGTTATGTTATACAATAACCATCTCTGGATTGTGAAGTGCACTCTTTCTTAGCTCGGCGGCTTTTCGCACATCGCGGAGTAGGCCTCTTCCGGTGTTTCGAACCAGCATCTCAAACTGGACTTCCATTCAAGCCGCAACACTGCAGAGATGTGCTCGCAAACTCCTAAGAAAACCCCGCCTTGCTCATGTTGAAAACAGAAGTTCACATAGCATGATGCTCCTAACGCTTGGGTTGAATTGCAAGAGAATTGGTTGAGACTATGATCAGCCCCACCTGAGTGGTCC
>JAGDYZ010000041.1:0-959 GCA_049116335.1 Pelagimonas sp.
CTTTAGCCTGCCGCCTGTGTTCGGGGTATGCCAAGTGCTGTGAAGCCGTTTAGGATCGCGGCGCGGATTTGGATCTCCGCGACCTGTCGATCAAAGTCGCGCGCGGCGAGGCGCTGACCGAGTAGTTTCACACAATGCATCTTGGTTTCGACGCGGCTCCGGCGGTGGTATCCGGTCCATCGTCGCCACAGGGCGCGGCCCAGATACTTTGAGGATCGAACCGCTTCGTTACGGGCCCTCGCTCCGGGGGTGTCCGGCTTCCACAACTTGGCGTTCTTGCGCGGCGGTATGATGGCATGCGCATTGCGTGACGCGATCGCATCATGGCACTTGCGCGTGTCATAGGCTCCATCAGCTGTGACGCTGCCGATTTCCTGATCGGGCGCGATCTGTCTGAGCAGGTCTGGCAGCATGGGGGCGTCCATTGCCTGGCAGGCGCATCCGTAGGATGCTGCCGAGAGGGGCCGATTTTGCTACCCGTCACCTCAATTGCGCGTATCTCCAGCGTTTGCTCATCGATCCCGATGTGGATCTTGCGCCATAAACGGCGTTTGGAGCCGCCATGCTTGTGCGCGTTCCACTCGCCTTCACCTTCAGCTTTGATGCCTGTGCTGTCCACCAGCAGATTTAGTGGACCTTGGGAACTCTGATATCCAATGGCAACGGACAGCGTCTTCTGCCGTCGACACAAGGTGCTGTAGTCGGGGACTTCCCAATCAAGATCGACCAACGTCAAAAGGCTCTCAACGAACCCGGTCGTCTGTCGCAACGGCAAGCCGAACAGCACTTTGATCGTTAAGCACGCTTGGATCGCCGCATCGCTATAGCGCGGATTACGGCCTCGTTTGCCAGTCGGCTTCGCCTTCCAGTCCGCGTCGGGATCGAACCAAACTGCCAATGATCCGCGTCGTTTCAGGGCCCGATTGTAGTCAGGCCAGTTCCAAGTCTTGTATGTCTTA
>JAGDYZ010000042.1:0-1138 GCA_049116335.1 Pelagimonas sp.
TGGTCTTCCCCCACAGAAGTGGTCCTCCGCTATGTTTAGGAAAACGGAGGAAACACATGGCAAACAAGCGACCCAAGCCGGAGGAGATTGTCACGAAGTTGCGGCAGGTTGAGGTTCTGACGGGGCAAGGGATGCCGCGTCTGGACGCGATCAGACAAATCGGCGTGACTGAACAGACCTATTACCGCTGGAAGAAGAAGTACGGTGGAATGGGCACAGATCAATTGAAGGAACTGAAGCGTCTGCAAAAAGAGAACGAACGGCTACGCAAAGCCGTTACTGATCTGACGCTGGATAAACTGATCCTGGCAGAGGCAGCAAAGGGAAACTTCTAAGCCCCGCTCGCCGCCGTGCTTGCATTGATCGTGTTCGTGCCGAGCTGAGGGTCTCAGAACGCCGCGCCTGTCGCGTTCTGAGACAACACCGATCCACACAGCGGAAGGTGCCAGTTGGTCGCTCTGATGAAGAACGAATGGTGGCCGACATGATCGAGCTGACCCGTCAGTATGGTCGATACGGCTACCGTCGGATTGCAGCGCTGCTGAGAGATACGGGTTGGCATGTGAATGACAAGCGCGTCGAAAGACTGTGGCGACGAGAGGGGCTGAAAGTGCCAATGAAACAACCAAAGAAAGGACGGCTCTGGCTGAATGACGGATCGTGCGTTCGGTTGCGGCCCGAATACCGCGACCATGTTTGGTCCTATGACTTTGTACATTGCCGAACAGATGACGGAAAGGCGTTCCGGACGTTGAATATCATCGACGAATACAGCCGGGAGTGCTTGGCCATCCGCGTAGATCGTAAGCTGAACTCAGGCAACGTCATCGATGCGCTGAGCGACCTGTTCATCCTGCGCGGTGTGCCGTCGTTCATCCGTTCCGATAACGGCCCAGAGTTCGTTGCAAAGGCCGTGCGGGACTGGATCAAGGCTGTTGGCGCAAAGACGGCCTACATCGAACCAGGATCACCCTGGGAGAACGGATACTGCGAAAGCTTCAACGCAAGGTTCCGCGACGAGTTCTTGAACGGCGAAATCTTCTACAGCTTACGCGAAGCTCAAATCCTGATCGAAGAATGGAGGAAACACTACAACACGAAACGACCCCACAGTGCTCTCGGCTATCGCCCACCGGCA
>JAGDYZ010000043.1:0-50224 GCA_049116335.1 Pelagimonas sp.
CCAGCTTACGGGACGTGACAATTAGGCGTTAACCTTTTTAGATCAAGTTGTCATTAACGCGAAGATCTAATTCGGAGACAGCCCATGCGTATTCTTTTGGTTGAGGACGATCCGACCACCTCGAAAAGCATCGAACTGATGCTTAGCCATGCAAATTTGAATGTTTACTCGACTGATCTGGGTGAGGAAGGCATCGACCTTGCAAAGCTCTATGATTACGATCTGATTTTGCTCGACATTAACTTGCCGGACATCAATGGTCACGAAGTGCTGCGCCAGCTGCGCGTTGCTCGTATCGAAACCCCAATCCTGATCCTGTCAGGGGACGACGATACTCAGAGCAAAATCAAAGGCTTCGGCTTTGGTGCGGACGATTATCTGACCAAGCCATTCCATCGTGATGAGCTGATCGCACGGATCCACGCGATCATCCGCCGTTCGAAAGGTCATTCGCAGTCGGTTATCCGCACCGGCAAGGTATCTGTTAACCTCGATGCCAAAACTGTTGAAGTTGGCGGCAAGCCGGTACATCTGACTGGCAAAGAATATCAGATGCTTGAGCTGCTGAGCCTGCGTAAAGGCACCACGCTGACCAAGGAAATGTTCCTTAACCATCTGTACGGCGGCATGGACGAACCTGAACTGAAGATCATCGATGTCTTCATCTGTAAGTTGCGCAAAAAGCTTTCCGAAGCCACAGGTGATGACAATTACATCGAAACTGTCTGGGGCCGCGGCTATGTTCTGCGTGATCCAGAACCCTCGCAAGATGAACCTGCTGCGATTGCAGCCAACGGCTGAGTTGCCCTTCCTCCAAAGCGCGCCTATCACATGAGGTGACAACGCGCGCAATTGGGGGCTGGGATGGCCGAAAAATCTGTCGAACAGTTGAACGAAGCCGAAGCCAGCGAAGAGTTGGCTCGGCTTTCTGTCGTTTTGGAGCAGGCGGAACAGGCCTATCACGGGGCGGATGCCCCAGAGGTTTCTGATGCCGAATATGATGGGCTCAAACAGCGCAATACCGCGATTGAGGCGCGTTTTCCCCATCTGAAACGGGCGGATAGTCCCACCGATAGGGTCGGGGCCGCGCCGACCGACGGGTTTGGCAAAGTAACCCACGCTGTGCGGATGATGTCTTTGGCCAATGCCTTCGAAGATTCGGATGTCGTGGATTTTGATGCCGGGTTGCGCCGATATCTTGGGCTGGAAAATAGTGCCCGATTGGCATTTACCGCCGAGCCGAAAATTGATGGCCTGTCCTTGTCGTTGCGTTATGAAAAGGGCCAGTTGGTTCAGGCCGCGACACGTGGCGACGGGGCGGTCGGTGAAAATGTCACCGCAAATGCTCTGACCATCGCCGATATTCCAAAAACCATACCCGATGCACCCGAAGTGTTAGAGGTGCGCGGCGAAGTCTACATGAGCCATGCGGATTTTGCGGATCTGAACGCAAGACAAGAGGCACGTGGCGGCAAAACCTTTGCGAATCCACGCAATGCAGCCGCCGGCTCGCTGCGTCAGCTTGATCCCGAGATCACTCGAGACCGTCCGTTGCGCTTTTTTGCCTATGCCTGGGGGGAAGTGTCGGAAGCTTTGTCCGAAACTCAAATGGGGGCCATCAAAAAACTCGCCGAGTTTGGCTTTCAAACCAATCCTCTGACGCGGTTGTGTGAGACGCCCAAGGCAGTTCTTGCACATTATCGGGACATCGAAGCACAACGTGCGACGCTGGGCTATGATATCGATGGGGTTGTCTATAAAGCGGATGATCTGGGGTTTCAGGCGCGCTTGGGGTTTCGCTCAACCACGCCGCGTTGGGCAATTGCGCATAAATTTCCGGCCGAGCTGGCGTGGACCCGGCTTGAAGCCATCGACATTCAAGTGGGACGTACGGGTGCACTTAGCCCGGTTGCGCGTTTGGCACCCGTAACTGTTGGCGGCGTGGTGGTTTCAAATGCGACGCTACACAATGAAGATTACATCATTGGCCGTGACAACACCGGGCAATCCATACGTAGCGGCAAGGATATCCGCGAAGGCGATTGGGTTCAGATTTACCGCGCCGGTGATGTGATCCCAAAAGTGGCCGATGTGGATCTCAGCAAGCGTGCGGATGACGCCGTGGCCTATCCTTTCCCGACCCAGTGTCCCGAATGTGGATCGCCGGCGATGCGCGAAGAAGGCGATTCCGTTCGCAGGTGTACCGGTGGGTTGATCTGTCCGGCACAGGCCTCTGAAAAGATGAAACATTTCGTCTCGCGGGCGGCTTTTGACATTGACGGTCTTGGGGCGAAACAGGTTGAACAGTTCCATTCAGATGAGTGGATTGAGGAACCGGCCGATATCTTTCGTCTGAAAGAGCGCTATGGCACAGGCATGCAGCAGCTAAAAAACCGCGAAGGCTGGGGAGATAAATCCGCCGACAAGCTGTTTGCAGCCATTGAAGACAAACGCAGGATCCCGCTGGCTCGGTTGATCTTTGCTCTTGGAATTCGACATGTGGGTGAGGCCGCTGCGCGCGATCTGGCCAACCATTTTGGAACTTGGGAGGCATTGGTTTCGGCTCTTGATGCATCAAGAGCGGCAGTTCTTGCACATCGGGCAGCTGATGAAGCCGAACTGGCCGAAAGAAGCAGTGCCGCTATGGGCGGACGCCGCCCAAAAATCACCGAAACGCGCAGGGCCATCATTGCCAAGTGTGAGGTGCCGGATGCCTCCACCGAGGCCTGGACAGATGTCACAAACATCGATGGCGTAGGGCCGGTCTTGGTTGTGTCGCTCTCGGATGCGCTCGCTAACGAGGAAGAACGCGCCTCAATCGATCGGTTGCTTGCCCAGCTTGATGTGCAGCCCGCTGAACGTCCCCAAAACACTGAAAGCCCCGTCGCGGGCAAAACCGTTGTCTTCACCGGATCTCTGGAAAAGATGACCCGCGCCGAAGCCAAAGCGCGCGCCGAAGCCCTGGGCGCTAAGGTCTCCGGATCGGTGTCTAAGAAAACCGATATCGTTGTGGCCGGACCCGGAGCAGGCAGCAAAGAGAAAAAGGCGCTGGAGCTTGGATTGACGCTCTTGGATGAAGATGGCTGGTTGGATCTAATTGGCGGATGAGTGGGCGTCCAGAAATACTTTGGCCCTTGTTTGCAGAGCTGAAAACGCTTGATGGCATTGGCCCCAAAACCGCGCAGGCATTGGAAACCACAGGTGTAACCTCACCTCGTGACCTATTGTATACATTGCCCTATTCCGGGGTGGATCGTCGGTTGCGTGACACGATTGTTGGCGCCGATTTCCCAACAGTGGTGACCGTTGAGATTGAAGTTTCCGCGCATCGCCCTTCGCGCAATCGGGGCGGCGCCTATCGGATTGACGTGGACGATTCCCAAACTCGGTTCCAGCTGGTGTTCTTCCACGGGCGTTCCGATTACCTGAACAAAGTTCTCCCAGTGGGCGAGCGCCGCATTGTATCGGGCCGGGTCGAATTGTTCGATGGCGTGGCGCAGATGGTGCATCCAGAGCACATCATCGAACCCGATCAAGCAGAAACTCTGCCGTCGTTTGAGCCGGTCTATCCGCTGACCTCGGGCGTGACACAGAAAACCATGACGCGCGCGATGCGAGATGTGCTAACCCGGTTGCCCGAGTTGGACGATTGGATCGACCCAACTCAGAAGGCGCAGGAGAATTGGCCAGATTGGGCAGAGGCGGTTAACTCTGTTCATGCTCCAGAGGATTTGAACGCTCTGGCCCCTCATGCCGAAGCGCGTCAGCGTCTGGCCTATGACGAACTGATGGCGCATCAACTGACCCTTGCCTTAGCCCGGCAGAGCCAGCGAGTGCGGCAGGGTATTGTAAGCGAGCAAACAGGAGCTTTGCAGCGTAAGGTATTGGCATCTCTTCCATATAGACCAACAGGGGCACAGCAGCGCGCCATCGTCGAAATCGCATCGGATATGGGTAAGCCCGAAAAGATGAACCGCCTGCTTCAGGGGGATGTTGGCGCGGGCAAGACGCTTGTTGGGTTGATGGCGCTTTTGATAGCGGTTGAGGCGGGTGGTCAGGGGGTCTTGATGGCGCCCACTGAAATCCTCGCGCGTCAGCATCTGGAGGGATTGCAACCTCTTGCGGAACAAGCGGGTGTGGTGCTCGAGATTTTGACAGGGCGTGACAAAGGGCAGGAACGCGTGGCCAAGCTTGAGGCTTTGGCGCGCGGCGATATTCACATTCTTGTTGGAACACATGCGGTGTTTCAAAAGGATGTCGCCTTTCATGATCTGCGTCTGGCCATTGTGGACGAGCAACACCGTTTTGGTGTGCGTCAGCGGCTTGAACTGGGGCAAAAAGGGCAGGGTGCCGATGTTCTTGTGATGACCGCTACGCCGATCCCGCGCAGTCTTGCTCTGGCGCAATACGGCGATATGGATGTGTCGGTGTTGGACGAGAAACCACCTGGGCGAAAACCAGTGAAGACCGCGTTGATTTCGACCGAGCGGATCGATGAGGTGATTGCGCATCTTCGCAAGGCTGTGGATGAGGGGCGGCAGGCCTATTGGGTCTGTCCGCTTGTCGAAGAAAGTGAGAGCAGCGATCTGATTGCGGCGGAGGCACGGTTCAAAGCCCTGCGTGCGGCGCTTGGCGAAGATGTTGTTGGTCTTTTGCATGGTCAGATGCCACCCAGCGAAAAAGATGCAGCAATGGCCCAATTTGTTGCAGGAAAGACCAGCGTGTTGGTGGCAACCACGGTGATTGAGGTCGGTGTGAACGTGCCCAACGCCTCGATTATGGTGATTGAGCGCGCCGAAATCTTTGGGCTGGCCCAATTGCACCAGCTGCGTGGCCGGGTTGGACGGGGGGAGGCCGCCTCGACCTGTTTGCTGATGTATCAGCCTCCCTTGTCCGAGACTGGGACGCGTCGTTTGACCACTCTGCGCGAAACGGAAGATGGGTTTCGAATTTCTGAGGTTGATCTTGAAATGCGCGGGGCTGGTGATCTGATCGGTGTGGCGCAATCCGGGTTGCCTAAGTTTCGCGTCGCGGATCTGGAGAAACAGGCCTCTCTTATGGCCGTAGCGCAAAGCGACGCGCGTAAATTGCTGGCGGATGACCCGTCATTGACGGGGCCACGCGGAAAAGCCGCGCGAAATCTGTTGTGGTTGATGCGCCAGGATGAAGCAATTCGATTAATTGGTGTTGGCTGATCCTATTGAAATCAATAGGTTAGGCGTTAATTTCGTAGATGTTCACGTTTGTTCTCAAAAAGTTCTTTACATGAGAACATCAATATGGGAACAAAAGGGCAACAAGATTGAACGCCCGGAGGAAGCGCCATGATCGACACAGTCAAAACTGCCCTGCGCCGTCAACAGAACACGCTGTGGCAAGATGCTCTTGGGGCTCTGTCGCTTGCGGTTATCCTTTACGGAGCGCTTCACCTTCCCGTCTTGTAACTTTCACTGCCTGCGTAATTTGATGATGTGGGTGCGCATATCACTGTCCCGATATGCCAACCTGTCCCCTGGATGCACTGCCTGGCATCGCTGCCCACCGCAAATATCACGCTGACTGCGCCGCCGCCTTGGATACCAAGAGCGGCGGTTTTTTCTTTATAGCCGATACGCCAATCTGACGGCGCCCCAATGACGTCCGCGTAGCGTGATAGGCGCGGACAGATCTTTCATCATCACAAAGGTGCCACCACCCATATCGCGGCGGTATACCTGAAGAAGGAACGGTTTTTCGTTGCGACCAGCTTTGAGCCCGGTCCGGTCGTCAAATATCCGTCTATTGCGACAGTGAGCGGCGTTCCAGACGGGGTCCTGGCTTGGCCTATGTGCGAATTTCTTGTTGTGTGTCGGAAGATAGCCGTTTCGATCAACCACAGCACAGAAGACGATCCGCTCGTCGCAGTCCAAAATGGGTTCCTGGATTGCAGGCAGGATTTGGTCGGTCAACTTGGTGAACCGCGTGAGCATTTGCTGCGGGTTGGTATCTGGAATGGGACGGTAGGTGTCGTCGAAGACCTCATCAAGTGAGATCATGCCCTGATCCAAAGCACGTTCAAAGGCTTGGATAATCTGCCCCGCAACATCCTGAACCAAGGTGATCATCGGGGCATCTTCACCGTCACCCCCCAAGGCCACGGCGTGTTGCATGATGTTCTCAGAGGTATCCGCAAGGGTCAGACAGCGTTTGGTTGCCTCATCGACCCCCTGTGACACACCCTCAACCGAGTCATGAAGCGCTTGAACCGCCTGCGTGACGGTTTGCGATGCCCTTTGGGACTGATCTGCGTCGTTAGAGAGGGAATGCGCTTCGGTACGCAGACTGTCGACGTGGGTTTCAATTTCCTGCAAAGCTTGGTCGGCTGTGCTGCTACCCGACAAAACCGAATCTGCTTTGCGTGCAGTGGTTTGCGCTCCGGTGTGCAGGTCAGCCATCCATTTGGTTAGCCGCTCCACTGTTGCGGTGATGGAATCGGCAGCATGAGACGTTTTGGCGCTCAGGTCAGAAACCGAGTCGGCCACAATGGAAAAGCCTTTGCCCGCTGCCCCTGCGCGCGCCGCCTCAATCTTGGCGTTCACAGCAAGAAGATGGACCTGCCAGGCGATATCCGAAATCTCTGTGTTCGACTGTTGGACAGCGCGCAGCATGTCTTCAACGTCTGAACTGCTTTCATGGAGCGCGCGCACCCATTCCGCCATTTCCTGCGACCGTTGCGAATTTTCGGCGATGGTGTTTGAAGAAAGCTTTACGCGCTCAATAGCTTGGTCGGCGGTCTGCGCCATGCGTTGAACCGCCAGTGCCGTGCGATCCCCAGCGGCGGTCAGATGCGCACTTTGCGTTTCGACCTCAGATAGGTTGCGTTGTTGTTCGTGACACTGTTCGTCGAGATCTTGTAAAAACCCACCGATGTCTACGGTTTCTTGCCCCAGCCCGGTGGCGGCTTCGGTTAAGCTTGCGAGCTCGCTGGCAAGGTCAGGGGGAGAGACATCTGCGGACATTTGCATGGCATACCTTCACATCACGAAACACGGTGATGGTACGCCATGGTTTGCAAATGAAGGCTTAAGCGCTTTTTGCAGCCTGCGCTTGATGCGCAGCCTCCGTGGCCGCGTCGAGGGTCAACAAGATAGAGGCATGGCGGTTTTTATAGGCCGCCGCAGGGCGTAGCACTTCGAGCCCATCAAAGGGAGCGGCAGGCGTCGGGCCGTCTTCTTTCAACAAGGCGCGCAACGCATCTCGGGCGGCCTCGATAGACGCGGGTGTCTGCCCAAGGATAGCGCGACCTACGATCGAGGCCGAGGCCTGACCCAGCGCACAGGCTTTTACATCCTGTGCAAACTCGACAACTTTTCCATCAGCCAGAGACAGATCGACAGACACAGTTGATCCGCAAAGCGGCGCGCGTTTTTTGACGGACACCTGCGGCGCCTCAAGATGCCCGAGGTGAGGAATGTCGGCGGCAAGCTCAAGAATTTTGCCAGAATAAAGCTTGATCAGGTCGTTTTCGCCGGACATGGGTTTTCCTTTGTGGTGCTGCCTCATAAATAGGGTGCAATCTGTCCTATGCAAAAGGTTTTTGCCCCATGACATTTGATCCCACGACTTTGGTCTATGACGCCAATGGTTTGATCCCCTGTATCGCGCAGGACGCCACAAGCGGTGAAGTGCTTATGATGGCATGGATGAACGTTGATGCCGTTGAAAAGACACTTGAGACACGAAAGGTAACGTACTGGTCAAGATCAAGAAAATCGTTCTGGATCAAGGGTGAGACCAGCGGCCATACGCAACAGCTTGTTGATCTGCGTATCGATTGTGATCGCGATTGTTTGCTGGCCTTGGTCAATCAGGAAGGGGCAGCATGTCACACCAACCGTCGCACGTGTTTCTATACTTCGGTGACCGAAGGTGAAGAAATTGAGCTGATGAAGCCGATGAGCTAAAGCCCGATCATGGCGCGCAGCTCGTCAGGGCTTGCGCCATCGTCTCGGTAGGTTGTGATCGCTCGGGCATCGTCACGTTTTGCCAGACGCTTGCCGGCATCATCTCTGATCAGATCATGATGGTGATAGATCGGGGTCGGCAAACCCAGCAGGCCTTGCAACAACACATGGATTTTGGTGGCGTCAAACAGGTCGGCGCCCCGAACAACATGAGAGATCTGCTGGGCGTTGTCGTCGACCACAACAGCAAGATGGTAAGACGCGCCCATGTCTTTGCGCGCGACTACGATGTCGCCCACACCCTCTGTCATTTCCTGCGGCGAGACGTGGTACTCCCGCTTGGTGATGCCGGTCTCCTGAAAGCAGATATCACCGGAAAAGGCCGCACAGGCGCGCGCCATATCAAGTCTAAGGGTGACGTCGTCGGGACGGGAGCCTGAGGGCGTTTTCCGACAGGTTCCGGGATAGATGAGACCGTCGGGGCCGTGGATTGGAACGCCTTCTTGAGGTGCGGACATAGCGCCACGAATATCGCGACGGCTGCAATGGCAGGGATAAAGGAGACCCATATCCCACAGCCGGTTCAAAGCTGCATCATATTCGGTTTGAACATCGGACTGTCGGCGGCAGGGCTTGGACCAATCCAATCCCAACCATTCCAGATCATCCTTGAACTGCTCTTCCCATTTGGCGCGGGCCCGGGACTGGTCGAGATCATCGATGCGTAGGTGAAAGGTTCCGCCCCTTTTTTGCGCCATCTCGTATCCAACCAAAGCTGAATAAGCGTGCCCAAGATGGAGAGGGCCCGTGGGGGAAGGTGCAAACCTTGTGGTGAATGTCACGTCTTTTCAATCACGTATACGGTGGATTTCATGTTTTTTTTGGGCAAGTGCTCGCCATATTCTCGAAACCGCTCGCGCACAATCCCATCGACGATATAGCGATCCACTGTGCTTTCATAACTTGGGTCGGACAGGGTGTGATCATTAAATGAAAAGACAGCCAAACCGCCCGAGGGCAGCGCGTCGATCATCCGATCCAGCACGTTCAAAGGGGCTCCGCCCAGGCCGATCACGCCAATCGCCGAAATGGCGGTGTACCCTGTGGGCAAAGGGGCGTCGGCATGAATGGTTTCCAGAGTGCGATAAACCGCTTTGGTCTCGGCCTGCGCGATCATCCCATCGGACAAATCACGCCCGTCGATGGTTGAAAACCCGGCAAGACGCAGGGCGAGGCCGGACAACCCGGTGCCGCAGCCAAAATCCAACATCGGGGCGCTGAGATCATCAACACAAGCGGCCAATGCTTCGGCGCATCGACGTGGCGTGACATAGCCATTGGCGGCAATCTCAGCCTCATAGCTTTCGGCCCAGGCGTCATAGATCGCCTTGGTCTCATCGCTGTTCAGCTTGGTATAGACTTTATCCAAAAATTTATCTGACATAGCTCAGCGTCCCTTGAAGGGGCGCTGAGGTCAAGCCTCTTGCGCCGCCAGCCAATCGGTCCATTCGGTTTTTGCGCGGTCGGTATAGGCCTTATAGCGATCTTTTCGACCACGCCGCCCGCCTTTCAAACCTTCAACCGGACGGAACAGTCCAAAGTTGACGTTCATCGGTTGGAACGTTTTGGCCTCGGCGCCGCCGGTGATGTGATGGATTAGCGCGCCGTGAGCCGTATCTTGTGGCACGACAGGCAGGGGTGTTCCCATAATCTCTGCTGCGGCCATGCGTCCGGCCAACAGGCCCATTGCCGAGGATTCGACGTAACCCTCAACACCAGTGACCTGACCGGCAAAGCGGATATTGGGCCGCGATTTAAGGCGCATTTGGTTGTCGAGCAACGTCGGCGAATTCAGGAAGGTGTTGCGATGAATGCCGCCAAGACGCGCAAATGAAGCCTCGTGCAACCCTGGAATCATTTTGAAAACAGTGTTTTGCGCACCGTATTTCATTTTGGTCTGAAAGCCGACGATATTGTACAACGTGCCCAAAGCGTTGTCGCGGCGAAGTTGCACCACAGCATAGGCTTTGTTTTCTGGGTCATGCGGATTGGTCAGGCCGACCGGTTTCATCGGACCAAAGCGCAGGGTTTCGCGACCGCGATCTGCCATCACTTCGATAGGTAAGCAGCCGTCGAAATAGGTTGCGGTTTCGCCTTCGTGAAATTCAGTTTTATCCGCCGCCAGAAGCGCATCGATAAAGGCCTCATACTGCTCTTTGGTCATCGGGCAGTTGATATAAGCCTTTTGCTCTTCTTCGGTTTCGCCCTTATCATAGCGCGACTGTTTCCAGGCCACCGACATGTCGATGCTCTCGGCATAAACAATCGGTGCAATGGCATCAAAAAACGCCAGACGATCGCTGCCGGTTTCCGCCTGAATGGCGGCACCCAGATCCTGCGATGTCAGCGGACCGGTGGCAAAAATCCAGTGACCGTCATCCGGTAAGGTAGTGATTTCTTCGTATGAAACCCTAATGTTGTCATGGGCTGTCAAAGCGTCTGTAACACTTTGGGCGAATGGATCGCGATCAACCGCAAGAGCGCCGCCGGCGGGCAGGCGGTGTTTTTTAGCCGTGGTCATGATCAGACCGCCGGCTTCGCGCATCTCCCAATGCAACAGGCCCACGGCGTTCTGCTCATCATCATCAGATCGAAAGGAGTTCGAACACACCATTTCGCCAAAAAGCCCGGTGCGATGGGCAAAGGTTTCCACCTTGGGCCGCATTTCGTGCAGCACCACTTGAACACCACGATTGGCGGCCTGCCAGGCTGCCTCGGATCCGGCCATTCCGCCGCCAACAATATGCAGTTCTTGTGTCATGCGCCGGATGTAGAGCACCTGCGCAGCCCTGCCAAGACCAAGCCGTGGCAAAGCCGGTTTTCATTTGGCGGAGACCTAGATCAGGCCCAGTCGGGATCTCGCTTTTCAAGAAACGCCTGAATGCCCTCGTCGGTGTCGCGCCACAGCATGTTTTCGACCATGACAGCACCGGTATGGGCGTAAGCTTCGTCGAGCGGCAGCATGATCTGGTCGTAGAAGGCCTCTTTGCCAATGCGGACGGCGGCGTTCAGTTTGCCCGCCACAGTTTGGGCAAGCTGCAAGGTTTCGTCTTCAAGTGTCTCGGGGGAAACAACTTTGTTGATCAATCCCAGCTGCTCGGCCTCATGTGCGTCGATGAACTTACCGGTAGTCAGCATCTCAAAAGCCTTTTTGCGCGGGATGTTACGCGACAGGGCCACCATGGGGGTTGAACAAAACAGGCCAATGTTCACGCCGTTCACGCCAAATCGGGTGCCTTCGGCCGCGACGGCCATGTCACAAGAGGCCACCATCTGACAGCCCGCCGCGGTGGCAATGCCATGGACCTGGGCGATCACTGGCTGGGGCAGGCGCTGCAATCCACTCATTACACTGGCACAGCGGCGAAACAGATCGGCAAAATAGGCCTGGCCCTTGTCGTCGCTGTCCCGCCCGGCTTGCATCTCTTTCAGGTCGTGCCCGGCACAAAAGGCTTTGCCCGCGCCGGAGATGATCACCACACGTGTGTCCGTGTCATTTTTCAGAGAATCGATTTGAGCCTGAAGCGCTGCCAGCATGGCATCCGAGAGGGGGTTCAATTTGTCCGGCATGTTCAATCGCAAATGCGCGATGCCCGAAGTGTCGTGACGTTCTAGGATTTCCATCTTGTTCTCCTGCCCTTGCGGTGGTCAGCCTAACGACGGGCGACGCGGGAGGAAAGTATGCCAATTGTCTTAGACGCCAATGAGATGACGGAATTTTTGGATGAGGTCTTTCCTCAGGTCAAAGGCATGTTTGAGATTGATCGGCTGGATGAAGACCTGCTGGTGATGCGCTTGCTGCATCATGAACGCCATCTGCGACCGGGCAACACAGTGTCCGGTCCGGCAATGTTTGCGCTGGTTGATGTGGCCGCCTATGTGGCGACCATGTCGCGGGTCGGACGTGAAGCTTTGGCCGTAACCACCCATTGTAGCATAGATTTTATGCGTAAACCCGCCGCCGGGCGAGACGTTGTTGCCGAGGCGAAGGTGCTGAAACTGGGCAAGGCTCTGAGCGTGACACAGGTTTTGCTCTACTCTGAAGGTGAGAGCGAACCGGTGGCCAATGCTTCGCTGACCTATTCCATACCGCCAAAACGAAAAGAGGCCCCATAGGGGCCTCGGTCTCGTGGGGTGCCTGCGGCAGGATTACTCAGGCATCAGCTTGAGCACATAGCCGGGCAGGGCGAAGGCACCCTTGTGAACCTCGGGGGTATAATAATCTGGGGTCAGGCCCGCAGCGGCGAACCGCTCTTGCAAGACCTCCACAGACACATGACGTGCCTCGCCATCGGTGCCCCAGCCAAAGGCCATGGGACCGCCCGCATAGGTCGGCACGGTTGCCAGATAACACGAGGCATCCGCAAACAGCGCTTTGAAGGCGCGCATTGTGTTGGTCAGCTCGTCACCCTGCATGAAGGGCACGCCGTTTTGCGTGACCAGAATGCCGCCTTCAGTCAGCGCACGTTTGGCGTGACCATAGAAGGTGTCGGTGAAAAGAACTTCGCCGGGACCAATCGGATCAGTGGAATCAACGATGATCACGTCGAATGTGTCGTCGGTCTCTTTCATAAAGAGGGCGCCGTCGTTGATCACAAGGTTCAGGCGGGGATCTTCAAAGGCGCCCTGGCTGAGCGCTGGCAGGTATTCCTTTGAAAAATCAACAACACCTGCGTCGATCTCAACCATGGTGACATGTTCAACCGCGCTGTGCTTGAGCACCTCGCGCGCCATGCCGCCGTCACCGCCACCGATGATTAGAACACGTTTAGCATTGCCATGGGCCAGAATTGGCACGTGGGTCAGCATCTCGTGATAAATGAAGTTGTCACCTTCGGTGGTCTGCACCACATCGTCCAGCGTCAGGATGCGGCCAAAGGTGCCGGACCGGAACACGCGCAGGCGCTGGTGTTCGGTTTTGCTGTCATAATAGACCTCTTCCACCTTATGCGACTGGGCATAATGGGGGTGCAGATCTTCGCGGAACCAATCGCTCATGCGGCCACTCCTGCTTCTGAGACCACGCCATCTCCGCGCAGCAGCTCTTTGACGCGAACATCCTGCGTGCCAAAGGCCGCTTTCAGGACATCAACGGCTTTCCATGGGTCGGCATCGCCACACATAAAGACGTCAAAGGCACCATAGCCAATTTCCGGCCACGTGTGCACCGAGATATGGCTTTCCGCCAATACCGCGACACCCGACACGCCCTGTGGGCTGAATTTATGGGTGTGGATATGCAGAAGTGTTGCGCCACAGACATCCACGCTATCGCGGAAGGCCTGCTGAATGCGATCTTCTTCATCAAGGCCATGGCCGTTGACCACTTCGATGATCAAGTGGGTGCCGGCAAAAACGGCACCATCGCGGCGGATGAAGTGATCATCGCGATTTTCATCAAAGATGTCTTGGGCAACAGCATTAGAATTCGCGGCACATAGACCGCGGGCGGAATCTTCCTCTTGGGCGCCTGTCTCCAGACCGATCCCCAGTTGGAAGAGGTTGGCGTCTGTCATGACACTCCCCTTCGTGACCAGTAGTTCGTTCCAGTCGGTTCCTTAGCGCCCCCCAGAATTTTCTCTGGGTTGGGATCGGTTCCGAAAGTGAAGGTCACTTAGAGCTGTGGTCTGAGTCGTTCAAGTGAAATTTTTGTGCTGAGATAAAAAAACCGGGTACGTGGATACGCACCCGGAGTGATGCGCCGGGGAACTCGGCGCGACCGGCAGACAGTGAGGGACCGCCGGGATAACGTGGGGATTTACCCCTGCCAGAAAGGGCGGGCGCTTTCGCGGTGGGCCTGATCTGGAGAAATTCCGATATCATCCAATAGATTAGGATCTACATCTGCCAGCGCCAATCGGCTCTGTCGGCGCTCGGACCATTTGGCGACGGTGACCGCAACCTTTACCGCAGCGCTGGCCAGAAGGGGCAAGGACGGCGCGGCATCCAAATAGGCGATAGCAGGGCGAAGGGTGGTCTGTGCCATGATGGTACCTCTCAATTGTATTGACACAATTTAACGTGTGTTGGTACATGTGTCATAACTTGTATCATTGTGTCGGTCGAGGAAAACATTGTGATGGATACAATTCAGACTCGTTATGAGTCACAATCGGAAGGCGCCAAGTATCAGCGTCTGGCGCAGGCGTTGCGCGAGGCGGTGATCGCAGGTGAACTTGTGCCGGGTAGTAAACTGCCGCCGGTGCGGGATCTGGCTTGGGCGCTGAAGATCACACCGGGCACCGCCGCGCGGGCCTATAGCCTTCTGACCGATGATGGGACGTTAAAGGCAGAAGTGGGGCGCGGCACCTTTGTTGCGGATCCGGATGTGACTAAGAAACGAGATCGCGAACGAGACCGGCGCTGGTCGCGGCATATTTCGCCAGAAGACACCAATATCGTTAGTCTCTTTGCCCCCAAACTGCCTGAGATGGGGCAGGTGGCCATGATCCACGACAGCTTTGCACGTTTGTCAGAGCGGCCGCCCAGCGATCTGTTGACCTATCCGGGGCGGGCCAGTTCGGCGGGCGCACAAACCGCGGCGCTGCGGTGGTTGGCACCTGCAGGTTTGGGGCCGCTGTCAGAACAAGATGTTGCGCTAACCCACGGAAGCCAAAATGGAATCATCACTATCTTTCAGGCGATCCTAACCGGATCACGCCCGGTGGTCTTGGTGGAGGAACTCTCATACCCCGGCTTTCGCCGGGCCGCAGAACTGATGCGCGCCGAGCTGGTGGCTGTTCCAATGGACGCGGATGGCGTGATACCAGAAGCGCTGGATCGGATTGCCGCAAGTCACAATGCCCAACTGTTTTGCACCTGTCCTGATATACACAATCCAACCTGCCTGACCACGCCGGAATATCGACGCCGTGAGATCGCGGAGGTGGCGCGTCGGCGGGGACTGCACATTATTCAGGACGAGTCTTATACATTGTCCGAACCTGCCGCGCCCAGCTATCGCGCACTGTTGCCGGAACTGGGCTGGTATGTGACCTCGATCTCAAAGCTCCTGACCCCGTCGTTGCGCGTAGGCTTTGCCGTGGCCCCGAAACAGCATCGGCTCGCTCTGCGTCGCGCGGCGGAATACGGGTATTTCGGACTGGCCCAGCCTTTGTGTTATGTGTTGGAGGATCTGCTGGCCCGACCTGAAACGCAGGATGTGATTGATGATGTGCGCCTTGAAATGCGTAGATACATTGAGGCGGCGGTCAATGTTTTGGGTGGCCACGACATCAACTGGCACCCAGATATCCCATATATCTGGCTTAATCTGCCGCAGGGATGGCGTGCTGCGGCCTTTGCTCGTGCAGCAGAGCGGCAGGGGGTCCAGCTGCGCACAGCCGAAGATTTTGTCCCCAGAGATGGTTTTGCGCCTCATGCTGTGCGGCTGGCGGTGAACGCTCAGGTGTCGCTGAATAGCTTTGAGGAGGCGGTTGGGCGGCTGCGAGAGTTGCTGGATAATCCTCCAGAGGCGATTTTGACCTAACTGGGGTGGGGTAAAATAATACCTTAATTGTAAGCAATTGAAATCAAACAAATAAAATACTCAGATCGCAATTGACTGAGAATTCTACCGGTTTATAACCCCGCAATCGGATTTCGGATCGCATGCAAGTGCCGTCCATCCTTCTACAAGAACCCAATCGAACGGGATATATCATGAAAACCTTCTCTGCTACTCCGGCAGACATCGAGAAGAGCTGGATCATCGTCGACGCCGAAGGCGTCGTGCTGGGCCGTCTTGCCTCGATCATCGCCATGCGCCTGCGCGGCAAGCATAAACCGTCGTTCACACCGCACATGGACATGGGCGACAATGTGATCGTCATCAACGCCGACAAGGTGCAGATGACCGGCAAAAAGCGCGAAGAAAACTTCTACTGGCACACCGGTCACCCGGGTGGCATCAAGTCGCGCACCAAAGCTGAAATCCTGGAAGGTGCTCATCCTGAGCGCGTTGTATTCCAGGCCGTTAAGCGCATGCTGCCGGGCAACCGTCTGGCGCGCAAGCAGCTGACAAACCTGCGCATCTATGCAGGCGCCGAGCATCCGCATGAGGCGCAGTCGCCTGAAGTGCTGGATGTTAAGTCCATGAACAAAAAGAACACCCGGGTATAACCAATGGCTGATCAGATCAATTCTCTGGAAGAGCTGGGCGCCGCCGCAGGTGTCGAAGCAGAAGCTGAAGTAGTTGCTCCGCGTGAGCCGGTTCGTGACGAACTGGGTCGCTCGTATGCAACCGGTAAGCGTAAAGACGCTGTTGCACGTGTTTGGATCAAACCAGGCTCGGGCAAAGTGACCGTAAACGGCAAAGAAATGAACACGTATTTCGCGCGTCCAGTTCTGCAGCTGATCCTGCGTCAGCCGTTCCAGGTTGCAGGCGTTGAAGGCGAGTTTGACGTTGTTGCTACTGTTAAAGGTGGCGGCCTGACCGGTCAGGCGGGTGCGGTTAAGCACGGCATCTCGAAAGCTCTGCAGCTGTACAACCCTGAACTGCGCGCAGCTCTGAAAGCCGCAGGCTTCCTGACACGCGACAGCCGTGTTGTAGAACGTAAGAAGTTCGGTAAGCGCAAAGCGCGTCGTTCGTTCCAGTTCTCGAAGCGTTAATTCGTTTCTCAGATCAAGATGCAAAGGGTCGCCTTCGGGCGGCCCTTTCTCGTTTCGCCTGTGAGAAAATCATGGTTTATTTCGCATGATGCGTTTCAGATAAACTATTGAACTAAGGGTGGGATTTTATGAAATCAGCATTTTGGACCTATCCTTGGGATTTGGCGGATATTGGTGTCGCGCAGGTCTGTGACGAAATTCGATCCTTAGGGTTTGACGCTATTTCTATGGCCTCGGTGTACCATGCGGGGCGGTTCCTTCAGGTCAGAAGCCCAAAGCGTCGTGCCTATTTTCCGCAAGATGGGAGTTGCTACTTTCGCCCCGATCCAAAGATCTGGTCAGAGCAGCAGATCCAGCCCATAACATCCTCCTTGGCGCGAGAGCAGGATATTCTCTGCGAGTTGATCGAACTGCGCGATGGCGGTGGCTTGGATGTATCAGCCTGGACTGTCTGTTTGCACAACACCGCACTGGGTGAGCGGTACCCCGATCTGGTGACCCGCAACGCCTGGGGGGATCCGAACTCATATAATCTCTGCCCCTCGACGCCGGCGGCGCAGACCTATGTCGCCAATCTGGTGCGGGATCTGTCCCAGAACTATCGACCCAACCGAATTGAACTGGAAAGCCCGAATTTTTTGGGCTTCGCGCACGAGCATCACCATGAAAAGGATATGGTTGGATTGCCACCAGAAGGCGATTTTCTTATGGCGCTCTGCTTTTGTGACAGCTGCAAAGATTATGCGCGGTCCAGAGGTATTGATGCGGATGGCGTACAACGACGTGTACGTGTCATGGTCGATGAGATCGTAAGCGCTGAGAAACCGGTGCGGATTTATCCAGGCTTCAATGATGCCGGTTTGGATTCATTCAATAACGATAGTGAGTTCAAGGCTTATGTTGATCTTCGGCAGATCCACGTTTCCTCTTTGATCGCTGCCGCGAAAGATGCCTGTCATCCAGATGTGGACTTGATGTTGATCGATGGACAGGACGGGTGGCTCGCTGGGTGTGATCATCATGCGATCGCGCAGATTGGGCTGCAGATTATGTTATGTGCTTATGATATGGAGGATTGTCAGGTCGAAAAGCTGATGACCTATGCCAAATCACTTCCAGGGCAGGCTAGCGGGCAGATCGGTTTGAGATTGGGCTATCCCGAGTATGCCGGAGCGCAAGATTTCGCCGCGCGCTTGGCCCAGTTGTGCGCTCTGGGGGCAGAAGGTGTGAATATCTACAACTATGGTCTGGTCCCGAAAGGGCGCCTTAGTTGGTTGAGCGGTCAATTGTCCTGATCGATCAAACCAAGGCCGCGCAGGTACACACCGATGGCAGATTCCAACAGATCCTCGGGCGGAAACGGTGACTGAGTGCCGGGGGAGTTCCGTGCAAAAAGTTCCACAACGCCGTGGCTCAGAGCCCAAATATGCGCCGAAAACATAGCCGCCGGTGGCCTTTTTTCGGGTGGAATATGCTCTGAAAGCTCGGCGGCTGCGCGTTCTAGCACGCCTCGCGCCCGCGCGGACACCGTGGCAAGCTCAGGGGAGTGATTTACACTGATGCCGCTCTCGAACATGGCAATGTAGTGACCGGGATATTTGCGTGCAAAGGCGAGATAGGCGCGACCGGTCGCCTCGAAGGCTGCTAACGCCGATGGTTGACCAGACTGATAGGCAAATTCCATCACGTCGGCAAAGATTTCATACCCCTGACGTGCGGCCTCGGCGATCAGATCTTCACGCCCAGCGAAGTGCCGATAGACGGCAGCCGGGGTCACGCCCGCCTGTTTGGCTGCCTCAGAGAGGGTAAACCCCGTTGGGCCCTTTTCCTCGATCAACCGTAGCGCCGCCTCAACAAGAGCCTGGCGCAGGTTGCCGTGATGATATCCACGTTTAGGCATTCAAAAGTCCGGGGCCACCAATGATTTGAGCGTCAGGAGATCCGACTGCATCCTGATCCTTTTGATCATAATCGAGGTGCCGCAACACGTGACGAATGGCAGCAAGCCGGGCGCGTTTTTTGTCATCCGAGCGGATGACTGTCCATGGTGCAGTGGGGGAATGAGACCGATCGAGAGTTTCGCGAATGGCGGCGGTGTAGTCGTCCCATTTCTTCAGGCCCTCAACATCAATCCAGCTGAGTTTCCATTGCTTTAGGGGGTCGCTTTCACGTGACAGAAAACGGCGCAACTGTTCTGCGCGGCCGACGTTGAGCCAGAATTTGAAGACGTGAATGCCTTCATCGACCAACATTTTTTCAAAGTCGGGCACCTGTGCAAAGAAATGCTCGCGTTTGGCATTTTCGGTGAAGCCAAAGACATGTTCCACCACACCACGGTTGTACCAGGATCGATCAAAAAACACGATCTCTCCACCGGCGGGCAGATGGTCGATGTAACGCTGAAAATACCATTGAGTGGACTCGGTGTCCGAAGGCTTGGACAAAGCCACAACACGTGCCCCGCGCGGGTTGAGATTCATGCGAAAGCGTTTGATGGTGCCGCCTTTGCCTGCGGCATCCCGGCCTTCGAAAATGATGGCAATCCGCTGTCCCGTGGCCTTGGCCCAGGATTGCATCTTCACCAATTCGATCTGCAGCGCTTCCATATCACTTTCATAGGATTTGCGCTTTAGCTCTGCGTCGTAAGGGTAGCTGGAATCAAGGATATCATCCTTATCCGCCTTCTCGATGGCCTTGCGGATGTCGCGCGGCGCCTTCGTTTCAAAGAAGGTACTGATCGCGCCATCAAACGGTTTGCTCATGTGAACTCCTTACGCTTTGGGTCACTATGCGATGTTCCTGTCCGGTGCGCAAATATCCTGCGACACCAAATTGGGGCCGCAGGAGGAGTTTCGGAAAAGATTTCAAGGCAGTTCAGGCCAAAGATCACTCTTGACCGATGTTATTCAGATCATAAGGCGTGGTCTGGTAGATCTGGTTGATCCAGTTGCCGTAAAGCAGATGAGCATGGCTGCGCCAGCGGTTCTGGGGATCACGGCTTGGATCGTCATCGGGATAGTAGTTGGCCGGGACATTGATGGTTTTTTTGGCCTCAACATCGCGATCATATTCTTCTTTCAGCGTGCCACTGTCGTATTCCAAGTGGTTGAAAATATAGAGCGCACGATGAGCAGGATCTTCTACCAGACAGGGCCCGGTGTCCTCTGAATCAATCAAAATGGGCAAACCAGCGGCTTCGATTTCACTGCGACGCAGTTCTGTCCAGCGCGAAACGGGGATCACCATATCGTCAGAAAAACCGCGCAGGTAGGGTGACGCCGGGCTTAGGTTTTTGTGACGCACACAGCCAAAGGCTTTGGCCTCAAGCATATGCTTGGGCACGTTGTGGAAATGGTTGATCATTGCCATGCCGCCCCAGCACACGCCAAAGGTGGAATGCACATGAGTCTGGGTCCATTCAAACACCCGGGCGATTTCATCCCAATAGGTGACGTCCTCGTAATCCAGATGCTCGATAGGCGCGCCGGTGATCAGCAGGCCGTCAAACCGCTCGCCAGAGGCCTCGACCTCGGCAAAGGGGCGATAGAAGGTTTCCATATGCGTCGCAGCGGTGTTTTTTGTCTGATGCTCGGTCATCCGGATCAGAGAAAACTCAATCTGCAATGGTGTGGCGCCAATCAGGCGCGCGAATTGGTTCTCGGTTTGGATTTTCTTCGGCATGAGGTTGAGTAACCCAATGCGCAAAGGCCTGATGTCCTGCCGTGATGCCGCATCGTCCGACATGACCATGACGCCTTCGGAACGAAGAACATCATAGGCGGGCAAGTCGGAATGAAGCTTGATAGGCATTTTCAGGGGTCCTGATTAAGAGATGAACGTCTGAGATAGGCGATTGCCAGTGAACTCTCAAGCGGTCATGGGGGATGTGGACACGAGGGTGTTACCGATTGGCAAGCGCGGCACCAATGACAGCAGAAAAGTCGCTGGTATCACGTACAGTTGCCATATCAGATGCATCTACAGTGATCCCCCAGTTTTTGCCCATCGCCCGGTACAACGGTTGACGATGGGCCAGGGCGCGACCATAGGTCCAGCGAATAAAGGCATCGGGGTCGACGCGTGTTTCAGATTTGCCCGTTTCGTGCAGGTAACGCTCCCAGCATTCGGTAAGGAATTTTGGCTGATAGGCCATGGGTTTGGGCGCACGGTCAAATCTGCGGATTAACTCTTCGGTATGTTCGTCGCTTCCTTTGATCCAGACCATCAGCGCGGCCTTGGAAAGCGCTGAAAGGATTTCATCTTTTGGATCTTCGGGGTCCACCCATTCGCAAATTGATCCACCGGTGTCACAGATGAAATGGGGGTATTGGTACAGATCTTTGGCACGTTCGATGAAGTATGCGGTATCCAATAGGGCCCGACGTTCAGCGCACTCAAACTGTGCCTGACGGCGTTGAAACTCCGCAATTGGCAAACCTCCCATTTCGGGATCACCCGGTTTGCCCAAATAGGAAGACACGGGGGAGAGGTTCTCGAAAGTGATGTTGGAACCGATATAGATCGAATCCGACATCAGCAGCTCACGCAAAAATGGGTTTTTCATCGCCTCGCGTTTGGCGTTGTCTTCGATGAACTCCCCCATGTATCTGGTGCCAATGCGGTAATCGATCGAGTAGTGAAACCAGTCACCGCTGTCGCGCAACAGATTGGAAACATGTGTTTTTCCCAGTCCGGACATGGCAAAAAGGACCACATGCTTTCTGCTGGCTGAGCGCCAATCCTGTTCGTTTTCGTACCGCATTTCGGCTCCGCAATTCCGCTTTGAAACGGGTCTAAGCCTCTGGATTTGCCACGTCAAACGCTGTCTCGCGTGACAGATCATTTAGATCGGTCATGAAACGACACCTGTCCGAAGGAGGCGCTTCTAGCGCATCCAGAACCCTTCGCGTTTGATCTTGTTGCGGATGGCCTGTTCTTTTCTGGGAAGATCATTGCGGTCAAACAATGCACGCACCTTCTGGCCCCGATTTTGATAGATCATGCGCTTGAACGGATCATAAGTTTTCAGCACCTTTTTGACCCGATTGGGCGCGGTGATCTCTTCAAGCACGTTCAGCACATGGTCAGCTTCACGGGCATATAGCAAAGGCAACAACCTGTAATGACAGGTTATTTTCCCGTCAAGCATCCCATCGGGAAGCGTATCGCGGCCGCCCCCGAGCGAGTGGATCACAAGCGGAAGGGCCACCTGATCCAACCAGGGATCCAGCGACTGGCAAATCAATTCAGCCGGTGCATCATCACGTATCGCCAAGGCATAGCGCAGAAAACGTTCCCCAAAACCATTCGGGCAGGAGCCAAAGAAAAACCCGGCATTGAAGTAAAGGTAGCGCTTCCAGTACTCATCTGGCCAAGACAGATCGAGTGAGCTTTCAAAATCAAGCTCGAACTTGTCATACAGCGACTTCCAGATTTCGGTGTAGCCCGGACCATACAGCTCGAGTTGAGGCCAAGTGCCTTCGCGCCGCATGGAGGCTGTGGGGCGCTCAAAATCAAACGGAACCGACTTCAGATCACCGGTTATCAGGGTGTCGGTATCAAAGAAAACAAAGGGTTCACCTTTGGGAAGCGCCTGTAGAGCTTCAATTTTATTGCCATAGGGGTAGCCATGCCCAAAGTGTTTGCTCTCAAACTGGATGATCTCAGCCCCGAGCTCTTCTAACAGCTGACGCACCGCTGGATCTGAGATGCGCGGGTCGGAGGGCCAAAGGGGGCCGGGCAGGGGCTCAGCCACAAAAAGTTTGAACTGTGAACCGGGGGTGCGGGCCCGAAGGGAGGCCGCAAACAGCACCGCCTCATATTGCAAACGGCCCGCCTGACCAATGATGAGGATATTAACAGTTTGAGAATTGCCCGACTTGCGTGCCATGGTCTAACTACTCGTTCCTTGCCTGACGCGACTATAGGTCAGCGGGCCACGGGTCGAAAGAGTGGATGCGCCCAGATGGTGCATTGGCGTAACAGGAGGGGTGCATGTTTGACATATTGATGATCCTGATTGCTTTGGCATCAGGTGGAACAGAGGTGACGCAAACGCAGACGGGCGCAGAGACCTCGGTGGACAACCCGATGACCGCCTCGTCAGAAGACCCGCCACCCAATGCTGTGGTTGTTGAGGCTCCGATAGCCACGGAACCCGCCTATGTGGCTGAGCAGCAGGTGGCAACGGGCCGCTTTACCACGGCACTTGAGGTCAAACCGATCCTGAATGCCACGCGCGGTAACTGGGTCGCGGTGCGCGAGTTCAATGGGCAAGATCTGGTCTATGTCACCCATCTGTGGTCATGGCGGTGTGGTCTTGTCGCAATGAAGTTTTCGGTGAACGGGGCCGAGCCGCAGGAGTGGCCTTTGCCCGCCTGTCACGAAGACACCAATTCCCCCAATGCGATGTTGCCAGACGACGGCTTGCCCTATCGCGAGTTCCCGCTTGGATCGGTTGAGACCGTGACGGTTGAGTTGATCTATGACGATCTGTCCACTGATGGCGCGACGTTCAATCGGGCAGGCGCGATGATCCCGTGACGTGAAACAAAAACGGGCCGCCAAGGCGACCCGTTTTATTTACATTGTTCTTGATAGATCAGAACTTAACAGAGATTTTCGCACCAAATCCCCAGGCGTTATTGTCAGTAAAACTAGCTCGCGCAACGTCAGGAAACCCTGTTTCGGGGCGGGCATCACCAAGCCAGGTGTGACTAATTCCTGCCGAGAACTTGGTTTTGTCATTGATATCGTAGGAGCCGCCAACAGCAAGTTGGGTGTAGCCATTTGACGGCGCAAGAGGCGACACCAAGTCGTCGCTACCTCCAGCTTCATAGGCGACACTGACTGATCCGGCAAATTTGTCAGAGAACCGGCGCGCAACACCAAGTCGATATGTCGTTGTGTCTTCTAGACCAATGAGACCGGGGCTTGGATCGGCAGGGTTGAGTACTCTTGTAGCTGCAACAAGGCCGGTTGGATCAACGCGGAACTGGGAATGTTTAACATGCCGTATGGAGCCAAATACGAGCGTGTCTTCTGCAACGCCTGTCTGAAATTCGAGATTGAAGCTTTCTGGCGTTTTTACTTCAATTGCCCCGGTTTGGTTCAGTGGATCGCTTCCAATAACACCGGTGAGGTCCTGTCCAGTCTCGGTGGCTGTCATTTTGTGCGTGATTTCAGAGTTGTAGGTGAATGCAACCCGTAGAGCAATCTCCGGTTTTTCATATGCGGCACCAGCCACAAAACCAGTTCCAGTGCTTTTAGAAAGGTTCACTTGGTAAGTGCTAAAAACGGAGTAAGCGAGCCCTTGCAGGCGAATATCACCTTCGGCTGTTTGGCTGCGAATACCACCAAACACGCTGAAGTTGTCGTTCAATTTATATTTTGCAAGAGCGGTAATGGCTGTGGTAGACGCCTCCGCTTTTGTGCCGCTTAGCAAAGTGGATCCCGGTCCATATTCAACATCTGCGCCGTAGGGGCGATCAAAAATCAGAGCGAACGATAGCTTGTCAGATGCGTCGACTTTCACTGCCGCGTTTGGCAGCGTGAAGGAGCCAGCAACGTTGCTAATCTGAGCTGAAGCTAGATCTGTCCCACTTAACGACGGCTGCGCGTGGCCCAGCGAGAACTCGATATGGTTGCCGTCTTCGAACAGTACCAGCGCCGATTGCGTGGTGCGTTCAATGCCGCCTGCCATTGCTACGTTGGCGGATAGAGTGGCCGCGCTGGCGGCCAATAGTGTCTTTTTCATGTCCCTCGCCCTTTCCGGGTGTCTCCGATGCCAACGGTACGTGGCGATTTTCCGCTCGGTCAATCTTTGACCAAACGTAAGCTGACGTGCGGCTACGTTGCGTCACGTTTTTGTAACACTGGTGGTTTGGGTTTCTTTCCAAATATTCCAATAGTTTGCGCCGAAGATCAGAATCGCACCCAAAATTACCATTGGATCGACCGGCTCTGCGTATAACGCGACTCCGACCAGTGCAATGATCGGAAGGCGGGTAAAGTCGACCGGAACAACAATCGCGGCAGGGGCAAGCGAGAGAGCCGAGGTCAGGCAAAAATGCGCCATCAATCCGCAAATCGCGATCAGTGCAACCCAGGGCCAGGTGTTGAGATCGGGCCGGGCGATCTGACCATCAAGACCTGCGCAGATGAAGCCAAACACCGCCTGAGACAGGGTCAGCCAGAACAGGATAGAGGTGATGTTTTCGGTCCGAGTGAGCAACCGGGTGAACACCGCAGATCCCGCAAAGCCGATGGCGGCCAAAGCGGCGGTGACCTGACCTATGTTCAGCGTTTCGGGGCTCGGACGTGTGACAACAAGAATGCCGATAAATCCGATCAGCGCCGCCAGAATGCGGGTTGTTGTCAGGCGTTCTTGCAAGACGAGGGGGCTTAGCAACAACACCCAGATGGGCGAGGTGAACTCAAGCGCGAAAACCTGAGCCAGGGGGATGACCGTCAGCGCATAAAACCAAAGGTTCTGCCCGGCAAAGTGGAACAGGTTGCGTACAAGATGCAAACCAAGTTTGTTGCGCGAAATCTGAGTGAGGTGACCGGTTGCTCCCGCAATGGCCAGCACAATCGTCAATCCGATCAGCGAACGGTACATCATGATCTCAAAGGTATCGAGATCAAGGCTAACCGCGCGACCGGCGACGGCCATCGCTGAGAAAGAGACAATTGCGCCGGTCATCCAGATACAGGCGCGGAATGTAGGGTTCATCAAAAGGCCTCGTGATAGTCCGCGCACTCTGTTCAGATTGCGCGGATCGAAGCAAGGCCTATCCGGCGCGTCTCATCGGTTCCTCCGGGGCGGCAAAAGGCGTCTCGCCGGTCAGCATTGCGTCAACCTGCCAGGCCTCAGCTGTGCTTCTGACAATCGGAGCAGGGGTGCGGATTGCCAACCAGATGTCGAGTGCCGTCAGAGCCAGAACTGCATGATTGGGAGCCGCCATATAGACCGGACGCAACTGTGGGCCGAAACTGGCCTTGAACCGGTTGAGACCCTGACAGATTTTGAATCTCTTGACCAACGACGGATGCGGCACGGCGGCGAGACTGACCTCTGTTAGGTTTTGTGATTTGGCGTAGCCGATCAGTTCACACACCAAGGCGTGCATGGTACCCGCAGGCAGATCGGGAATATGGCGCATGATGTCTAGGCTGATCGCGCGGTCACTGCAAACGCCTGTGATATAGCCAATCAATTTGTCATTTTTGAAGGCGCCAAAGATCGGTTTGTCTTGTAAAAACAAGGGGCAAAACCGACCCATAGTTAGACCGCGTTCCTGTCCATGGTTTGCTTCCCAAGCCTCGTGGATCGCCTTGAGCTCACCCCAATTGGGGTTTGTGATGCACCGGGTTTCAATCCCGCTTTTCTCGGCTTTTCGGATTTGGCGCCGCAGTTGGCGCCGGTCAGATCCTTCAAGGGTAAATGTCTGCGGATCTATGATAGCTTCGACGGCAAAGGGGGAGGTTTTCCAACCCGTACCGCGCACTCGCGCTGCGTCGCGTGCCGTTAGCTTGTAAAGGCAGGCGAACCGATTTTGCCGTTTTGCCTCCTGTACCAGTGGCTGCAGAAGTGATGTTACCGACCCTCGGGTTGCCCCCAAAAACAGCGCCAGACTTTGAGGCGTTCGCAACGCGCAGCCTTCGGAATTTGGCGTGTGAATGGCCAAGCTGTCGGACTGAGCCGCAATCCCGTGTTCTGCGCGCGCGCCAACCATCGGAGCAGCGCGTTGAATGTTGGTGCTTTTCTGAGCAGGGGCCGAGAATATTCCATAGGCCGCAGCCAGAAGGCAGGGAATTGCATAATACACCAGTCGAAACCCTATCAACCCGGCCGCCAAGAGCGCCATATCCGTTCCGGGCAGCAACATGACAAGAGTAAATTCAAATGGCCCCATGCCACCGGGCGTGCCACCGAGCATACCGGCGCCCAAAGCCAAGGTGAAACAGGCGACCAAAATTGGCAGAGACAGAGCCATTTCCGGTGGCAGCATCAGATGTAGGGCCAGACCCGCAAAAATGACATCACAGGCTGCCAAAGCGCCCATTTGTCCCATCGCTGAAAGGCTTGGTAACGCAAGTTTATGCCCAAACAGCCGCAGGTTTGGGTAACGCATAAGGATGTAGCCGAGCCCCAGCAAGACGGTAGGAAGCAACACAAGAGACAGGGCCGGCACACCAAAAATCAGGGGAAGGGCCAGCGTTGTGGCAATAACCGCCCAGGCCGAGATGAATCCGAGGGTGACGAAACCGGTTAGGCTCAGGATAGTGGTGTGCCCCAGGTCGGGCATCAGACGCCAACGCACCGCGGCGCCGACAGCCGGTCCAAATCCAATCGTTTGCCCCAACGCGATGCCTGCGGCACCCGCACGCCGGGCTGCTGCATCCGCAATTCCGGTTTGAAAATGGCGATGTGCGATCACATCATATTGGGCTATGGCCCAGAAGCTGATGCCGGTGGCAGCAAGGGCCGCGCCCCAACGCCACAGCGGGATCGATCCAAAAGCAGCACTTACGCTGCCCCAATCAAGCGTCGCCGATTTTTGCCAAAGCAACCATATAAAGAGCGCCCCGAAACCAATCGGTAGCATCTTTTTCATCTGTGCCGTTGACGGCATGTCAATAGATTTGACCACCCACATACTCCCCAGTAGCCGTACACCTGAATAAGGGGCATGGGGTTCCTCAAGCGTTAAATCGCAGATTTTAGTGAGTAAAAATGCACAGAGTTTGGTTTGATGTGCGTAAAACCTTGGGCCAAACAGAAAACGGCGCCACAGGGGCACCGTTGATGGCAAATTGGGTCAGATTTTGGATCAGGACGGCAACGAATGGCCAGACATAAGCTGTTCATGAGCGATCAGTCTTAATTCGGCGATTTTGGACATGATCTGGCCTGAGGTGGCCTTGCCTCGAAGATCGTTTCGCACGCGGGACACAACAGCTTCTTGGTTTGAGGTCTGGATATCTTCGACAACCATCGCCTCTGCATAGGCCTGAGCCATTTCGCCCTGTTTCCCAAGCAACTCCGCGGCCCAAAGGCCCAGCATTTTGTTGCTCCGGGCCTGTGCCCGAAAGGCCAGATCTGCGTCATGCACAAACTTGTTTTCAAATGCGCGCTCACGCTCTTCGAATACAGACATGATATTCCACTCCTTACGTTACCGATCAATCAGAGTGCCCCCGGGAAATTGGTAGCATAAGCGATATTACCGAGTTGTTTAGATATCCTATCCAATGCTTAACAGATTGACCCTAATGGGGGTTATGCCGTTGCGATGGCTTGATTGAACCCCGAAGTTGAAGGGTTTCCAAAGCCTTACGATGAGATGTCCTTCAGGAGCTGATCTTTGGACATCAGCATGAATTCAGCCATTTTCGAACGAATGGTCTCTGATGTGGCTCGCCCTCCAAGGTCCTCTACCAGTTTGCGAACAACATCGTCTTGGCCGGGTTCTTCAAAATCCGCAGCGACAACAGAACGGGCGTAGGTTTCAGCCTCATCACCGGATCTGCCCAGAAGTTCAACGGCCCACAGTCCTAACATCTTGTTGCAGCGCGCCTGCGCCCTGAACTTCATTTCTTCGTCATGGGCAAATTTGTTTTCGAAGGCCGTTTCTCTTTCGTCGAAGGTTGTCATGACATGTAACTCCTTAACTCGTCGCAAGATCAGAGTAGGAAACAACTCGGCGGGCTGTATAGGGGAAAGACGTGACAAATAGGGCCTGGGGCCTGCCGCAGCCTTCTAACATAGGATCGCTTGCGGCACCGACGTGGTTCCTTTATGTGTGCGCCACGCGCACGCGATGCGCGCGGATTTCCCGACACGGAAAGGGCCCCGATGGCACGGCGCAAAAAGATCTACGAAGGTAAGGCGAAAGTTCTGTATGAAGGCCCGGAGCCGGGTACAATTGTGCAGTATTTCAAAGATGATGCCACTGCCTTTAACGCCGAGAAAAAAGACGTGATCGAAGGCAAAGGCGTGTTGAACAACCGTCTGAGCGAATACTTCATGACCGGTCTTGGCAATGTTGGCGTGCCAACCCATTTCCTGAAACGGTTGAATATGCGGGAGCAGCTGGTGCGTTCGTGTGAGATCATTCCGTTGGAAGTGATCGTGCGCAACTATGCCGCCGGCTCGATGTCCAAGCGTCTTGGTATTGCTGAAGGCACTCAGCTGCCGCGCCCGATTGTGGAATATTGCTATAAGGACGACTCGTTGGGCGATCCTTTGGTGACTGAAGAGCACATCGCAGCCTTTGGTTGGGCAAGCCAGCAGGATATGGATGACATCATCGCGCTCGCTCTGCGTGTGAATGATTTCTTGTCCGGTCTGATGTACGGAGTTGGCATCCGTTTGGTTGATTTTAAAATCGAAATCGGTCGTGTCTATGAGGGCGATTTTCAGCGCCTTGTTGTGGCCGATGAGATCAGCCCTGACAGCTGCCGCCTTTGGGATATCGAAAGCGGTCAGAAGCTGGACAAAGATGTGTTCCGTCAAGATCTTGGAAGTTTGACCGATGCCTATACGGAAGTGGCGCGCCGTCTTGGTGTGCTGCCAAAGCAATCGCATCAGCCGACCAAACCTACTTTGATCAACTAATCCAGTGCCCCTCAGGGGCACGGAATTCAACACTTGTTGCATGAGGTGCATGCGCGTTACCCTAAGGGCAGTCCAAGCCATTTAGGATAGTGCCATGCGCCTCTTTGTTTTGTCCCTCGCGCTTGCAGCCGGTCAGGTCAGCGCGCAGGCTCCCGCAGAATTTGATCCCAACGACTTTGGGAAGATTGTTATTCAGCCTCGCCAAGCCGCTGGCGGTGGCGGCGGGTTTGTTCTTGAGCAAGCCTTCGGAGACTATCAGAACGAACCGATTATCGAATACGGCGAAAATAGCCCCGCAGTGCGTCTTGGGCGACCGATCGGCCGGTTGGACGTGTTGTTTGAACATGGGCGCACCGGGTTCTGCACCGCCTTTATCGTCGATGATCAGCATATTCTGACCAACCACCAATGTGTGCCGGGGATGGACGGTGACCCAACCGGACAGGACAGTGGTGTTCAGGCCGCACAGCTTGTGATGGGGTTCATTCGCCCGGGGCGTTCGGAAGGGACAGACCGGTATTCGGTGTCCCCGCAGATTGTCGAGACCAACCGCGAGTTGGATTATTCGGTTCTGAGGGTGTTTGGCAATCCATCCACCAAATACGGCAAGCTTGAGCTGGCCGAAGCGGATCCGGAAGATTCCGAGTTCCTTTGGATCATCGGTCATCCGCAGGGGCAGGCCCAACATATTAGCCGTGAGGGCTGCGCCGCTGCGACACCTGCTATTTCTGAAGAAGGCAAGCTGGTTCATACCTGCGATACCTTGGGGGGGAACTCCGGGTCGCCGGTCATTCGGATCAGCGACAAACGTGTGGTTGGTCTGCACCATGCAGGCGACAGTCGGACGGGGTTCAATCAGGCGATCCCAATGACACGTATTTTACCGCAGAGTTCTGTGTTGATTGATGGCTCCGCCACTGAAACCGCGCCTATTCGCACGGCGCGCAGACGTGTGCCCGATCCCACTCCGGTTCCCAAACCTACGCCGACACCTGTCCCCACACCGGTGGTCAAACCAGAATTGGACAGCTGTCAGGCACTTTGGACCGAGGCCAAGCTTTTGGGATGTGCAGGCTATGAGGCCTATGTCGAAGACTGTGGGTCACATACCTTTTCCTCGATCGCACGTCGCGTCATCGAGCGCGAGTGCTCGGTTCCAACTGTGGCCCCGTCAGAAGGCGATGTGTCTATCTTGACCGTACGGGCCTATGGTGGCGGGCATTACACCAGCATTGCCGACGCTGTGGCGGCGGCTCAGCCCGGTGCTCGTATTGAAGTCTTCCCGGGAACGTATTCGACCGGGCTTGATATCTCGAAACCTGTTGAAATTGTCGGGGTTGGCGCGAGAGAAGAGATCGTTCTCAAAGTCAAAGACGACAATGTGGTGGAATGGACTGCCCCCTCAGGGCGCATTGCCGGTCTGACGCTCATTCAAGATGGTGGTAAGTACTTTGGTGTTCATCTGGCCGGTGGGTCGATGATCCTGGAAGACAATGACTTGACTTCTATTGGTTTGGGGGTCGTCGCAATCCGAGGCAATGAGGGTGGGACAATCCGGCGCAACGTCATTCATGACGGTCAGCAGGGCGGGATTTTCCTCTTTGAGAACGGCAAGGCCACGATCGAAGACAACGAGATCTATGGCAACCGTTTGGCTGGCATCGAAGTCAAAGGCGGCGCGCGACCGATTGTGCGCGGCAACAACCTGCATAGCGGTCAGGGGTCTGCGATCTACATCAATGAAGGTGGGTCAGGTCGCTACGAAAACAACCAGATTTACAACAATGGGTTGGCCGGGATTGAGATCAAATCAAAGAAAGATCCCCTGATTACGGGCAACACCATTTATGATGGCCAGCAGGGCGGGTTGCTGATCTCTGAAAACTCCACGGCTCGGATCGAGACAAATGAGTTTTATAACAACACCTTCACTGCGATTGAGATCAAAAGCGGCGCCAACCCGGTGGTCTGGAACAATGTGATGCGCGACGGGATGCAGAGCGCCGTTTACATCCACAGCGAAGGGCGCGGTGTTATTGAAGACAACAAGATCTTTGGCAATGCGTTTTACGGTGTGGCGGTGAAAGGCAACAGCTCGCCGATTGTGCGTGGCAACCGCATCTACGACAATGTCTATGAGGCCATTCGCGTACGCGAGGGCGCCTCTGGGACATATGAAGGAAATGATCTGAGCGGCAACGCCGCGGGTGCGTTTCTGATCGAAGATGATGCCGGAAAAGTCGTTCGTCGTGGCAATCGCGAGTAGATGCGCGCGCTTTGGGCTTGCATTTTCTGCCGCAATCAGGTTCCTCCAACGCCAAGCGCTAGGCGGCAATAGGAGAACCTGATTATGAAGGTACGCGTGCATGTGATGCTTAAGGCTGGTGTTCTGGACCCACAGGGTGAGGCCGTGCGCCACGCTTTGGGGGCACTGGGATTCGAAGGGGTCTCTTCGGTACGCCAAGGCAAGGTCATCGAGCTGGATCTGGCTGATGGCACAAGCGATGAAACAATTGGTGATATGTGTGAACGCCTGCTTGCGAACACTGTCATCGAGAGCTATCGCATCGAACATTTGTAATTAGATGTAGCATGTTACAAGGGCCGGGCAGTGGTAACTGTTCCGGCCCTTGCCTTATTTTTAACGCGTTTCATTCTTGGTTTCGTCGGATTTAAGGCGATCTAAGACTTTTGTTTACCGTTTTCACGGCAAGTGGATGCATCTCAATCACAGAGGGCTATCCATGAAACGTGCACTCACATCCCTAAAGGCCGTCCTAGCAATTGGTCTCAGCCTTGTATTGGTCGTGATATGCGCCGGGCTCTTTTTGTCGTTCAGCCAGCAAAGTAAGCAGAGCGCAGTTGAAGCTGCTCAGCAACGCCAAATGACATCATTGCGTGTGTTGGTAGACAAGTTCACGGGGCAATTTCCCGAAATTTCCACAAAGTATAACAGTGCGGGCAATGTTGCCGACGTCACATGGCAGTCACTCCCTGAAATCAGTGGCCATGATCTGATTGATCAGGTTGGTCGCGTGTCTGGTGAGACTGCGACGCTGTTTGGGTGGAATGCGGAAGAAGGCGATTTCATTCGTCTGACCACAAATATCGTCAAGCCGGATGGTCAACGTGCCGTTGGTACCTGGCTTGGAAAAGAAAATCCGGTGCATGCGGCGATGCTCCGTCGCGAAACCTTTATGGGTGAAGCAACCATTCTCGGGAAACACTATTACACTGTTTATCAGCCAGTTTTGGATGCGGCAGGGCAACCTGTCGGCATTTTCTACGTTGGTGTAGACAGCTCGGTTGTGGCGTCACAGATCGCCAAGGGGCAGATGACGGCGCTGATCTTTGCGAGCATTGCGTTGGTTGCAGGTGTCGCGGTTGTGCTTGCACTGGTGACCTGGGCCTTGCGTCCAATGCGGAGCATTTCAGATCGTCTTGTCGCCATGTCAGAAGGGGATCTGGACAGTGAAGTGTCCCATACGGATCGATCTGATGAGCTGGGCACCACAGCGCGCGTTGTTGAAGAGTTTCGCGGCAAGTTGCGCAACGCTCAGGAAGCCGAACAGGAAATCACCTGGCGTCAGGAACAGCAGGAAAAAATCGTATCCGCGCTACGTGGTGGTATTCGGGAACTGGCAAAACACAATCTGACTGCGCGCATTGATATGTCGGATGTCTCAGCGGAATATCAGGAGCTGACCGCCGACTTTGACGAAGGTGTTAGTAACCTAGCGCAGGCGCTTGGAGATGCGGATCTTGTGGCGACCAATGTGCGTGCCGCTGCCGCCGAGATTGGGTCGACATCAGATGATCTGGCGCGCCGCGTGGAAACGCAGGCTGCCACCCTGGTGGAATCCGCCGAAGCGCTGAACCAATTGACCATGACCGGTCAAGAGATTGCTGCAGATGTGGAAACCGCAGATACGCTTGCCGTTGATAGCCGCAAGCTGGCCAATGAAAGTGGTCAGGTGGTCAACAGCGCGATTGAAGCGATTGGACGTATTGAAGCGGCCTCAGAGAAGATCAATCAGATCATCACGGCGATTGATGACATTGCCTTCCAGACCAACCTCTTGGCCCTAAACGCCGGTGTCGAAGCCGCGCGCGCAGGATCGGCAGGGAAAGGGTTTGCTGTTGTGGCCTCCGAAGTTCGTGGTCTGGCCCAAACGGCTGCGGCTTCGGCACAGGAGATCAAGACACTGATCCTGGCCAGCAATGATGAAGTTCAGATGGGCGCCGAGTTGGTCCAGAAAACCGGTTCCTCGCTCAACGAAGTGCAGACGCAGGTCGAACGTTTGGGCAAGTTGATTTCGAATGTTGCCGGAGCCATCCGCAGCCAGACCAAGGGTCTCAGCGAAATTAATGAAGGTGTTCAGCAGCTTGAGGGCACAACCCAGCACAACGCCGCTGTGGTGGAAGAACTGAATGCAGCCGGTCAGGGTTTGAATGGCGAAGCCGAACGTCTGACCGGGACCTTGGCCACCTTTGAGATCGGGCGGGCCCGAGAGGAAGCCAGCATGCGCCAGGAAAACATGAGTGGCGACTGGGAACTGCCGAGCGTTAGCGCACCGGAAGAACAGATCACGCTTTGGGATGACGATCCTCAAACCGAAGATGAGCCTGAGCCGGCGGTTGAACCCTCTGCAGATGTTTATTCTGCACCGGAACCTGAAACCGGAAAATGGGCTTCGTTCTAAACCAAAACAGCGGGCGTCACATTTGACGCCCGTTTTTGACTGCGACAATAGACTTTGTCTGATCCGGTCGCAGACCCTTTTCTTGTGGTGGGGACGTGGTAAAAGCGCCTCAGATTCTGGTGTGATTCATCACGCCGTCTGAACTCTGTGGAAAAGGAACTGCCATATGAAAGCTGCTGTCATTGTCTTCCCGGGCTCTAATTGTGATCGCGACATGGCTGTTGCCTTCGAGCAGGCGGGGTTTGAGACCCAGATGGTATGGCACAAAGATACCCAGCTTCCCGAAGGGCTGGATATGGTCGGAATTCCGGGCGGTTTCTCGTTTGGTGACTACCTGCGCTGTGGTGCTATCGCGGCCAATGCACCGATCTGTCAGGAAGTGAAAGCCTTTGCCGACAAAGGTGGCCATGTACTGGGGGTCTGCAATGGATTTCAGGTTCTCGCAGAAACCGGATTGCTGCCAGGCGCGTTGCTGCGCAATGCAGGTCTGAAATACATCTGTCGAACAGTTGGGCTCAAGGTAGAAGGCGAAAGCATCTACACCAAGGGCTATGAGAGCGGCGCTGAGATTGCTTTGCCGATTGCGCACCACGACGGAAACTATCACGCGGATGATGCAACCCTTGATATGCTCGAGGGAGAGGGCCGCGTTGCCTTCCGTTACACAGACAACCCAAATGGCGCCTCGCGCGATATCGCGGGCATTCTGTCTGAGAACCGCCGTGTTCTTGGGATGATGCCGCACCCCGAACGTGCGTCAGAAGCCGCGCATGGCAATGAAGATGGTGCGCGCCTTTTCGCCCATCTGACGGAAATGCTGGCTGAGGCATGACTTGAGCCTGCTCTGACAGGGACGTATTCTGCCTCCCATGTCAGAACCGCGGAACACTTCAAATCGAACCCGCCGCTCTGGACCTTTTTCATGGAAGGTTCGGGCGGCGCTGGCTGTTCTGGTCCTTTTGGCGATTGCCTCGGTCTGGTTCACAAACAATCTTCTGACGCAGCGGTTCACCGAAACCACCCGCAACAGGGCGGAACTGCGTCTTGCGCTGTATTCGGGTAATCTCGTTTCCGAACTGCGCCGTAACGCCATTGTGCCCCAGCTTTTGGCGCGAGATCCCGCGCTGATCGGGGCTCTGAATTCTCAAGACTTCACCCAAAGTTCACAGCGGCTGATTTCCTTTGTGGATGAAATCGGTGCGGCATCGTTGATGTTGCTAAATAGCGAAGGGCGGACCGTTGCCGCCACTGACCGCAATCGGCTTGGCGAAGGCCATCGCACCACGCCGTATTTTGTCGACGCCCTACGATCCAGCACCACGGTATTCACCTCACAGGCGCGCGAAGTGGGGGGATTTAGTTTCACCTATTCCCGCCGGATCGAAAGTGGCAATGACTCAATTGGTGTGATCGTTGTCGAGGTCGACTTGGCCAAATTCGAACGGGCCTGGGCCGGAATTTCCGATGCCGTTATGGTGACCAATTCGGAAGGTACAATCATCCTTGCCACCGAGCCGCGTTGGCGTGGATTGACACCAGATGCCGCGTTGGAACGCCAGCCAGCGGACGGGGCCATTGAACGGGCGATCCGCGCCACCTCAGATTGGACCGCACAGCAGGCCGATGCCTATCTGCAGGGTGAGGCTGTGATGCAGATTGAAGGGCGCATTCCATTTCGCGGCTGGACCCTGAAAACCTTCACCACCTACGCATCGATCCGCGAGCGCGTGAATGCGGCCTTGGCGTTAGAAATCATGGGGTTTGCCATTCTGGCCGCTCTGGTGTTTTACGCTCTGTCGCGCAAAACCGCCCTGCGGATGGCATTGTTTCAACGGGAATCTGTTGAGCTGCGCGCGTTGAACCGACGGCTTCAGCGTGAGATCTCAGAACGCGAAAAAGTGCAGAAAAACCTTGCAGTTGCCGAGCAATCTTTGGCGCAGAGTTCTAAGCTTGCCGCTCTGGGCGAAATGTCAGCGGCGGTCAGCCACGAATTGAATCAGCCTCTTGCCGCGATGAAAACCTATCTGGCGGGCGCACGGTTGTTGCTCCGCCGGAACCGTCCAGATGAGGCGCTCAGCGCGTTTCACCGTATTGACGATCTTATTGAGCGTATGGGCGCGATCACCAAACAGTTGAAGTCTTATGCCCGCAAAGGGCAGGAGGCGCTGAGCCCCGTGGACATGGGCGAGGCGCTAGCCGGGGCACTGTCAATGATGGAGCCGCAGTTGAAATCCCGAAGAGTTCGGATTTCGCGGTTGCTGCCCGATAAACCCGTTCGGGTGATGGGCGACCGCATGCGAATTGAACAGGTTCTGGTCAACCTCTTGCGAAACGCTCTGGATGCCACCAAATCAGTGGAAGACCCGCAGCTCGATATCATTTTGGCGTCGGGGGAAACCGCCACACTGAGCGTGCGCGACAATGGCCATGGGATCGAGGATCTGAATTCTCTGTTCGAACCTTTCTACACCACAAAACAACCTGGCGATGGTGTCGGGTTGGGATTGGCGATTTCTTCGGGCATTGTCACCGATCTTGGAGGGCGTTTGACCGCCCGTAATGGCGAAAACGGAGGCGCAGTTTTTGAAGTGCAGCTTCCAGTGCTAAACGAAACAACACAGGCAGCGGAGTAACAGACATGGCCAATGCAATGAAAATTGCCATTGTCGACGATGAGCAGGACATGCGGCAATCCATCAGTCAGTGGCTTGCGCTTTCTGGCTATGACACTGAAACCTTTGCCAGTGCCGAAGAGGCTCTTGGCACTGTTGGGCCCGAGTATCCGGGAATTGTTATCTCGGATATCAAAATGCCGGGGATGGATGGAATTCAGCTTCTGAAAAAGCTGATGGGGGCCGACAGTTCACTTCCAGTGATTATGATCACGGGGCATGGCGATGTGCCAATGGCGGTAGAAGCCATGCGCATCGGGGCGTTTGACTTCCTTGAAAAGCCGTTCAATCCAGACCGCATGTCTGAGCTGGCGAAAAAGGCAACCAACGCCCGGCGTTTGGTTTTGGACACGCGCGCGCTGCGCCGTGAGCTGGCCGAGGGTGGTCAGATCATGAAAAAGCTTATTGGTGCAAGCCCGGTGATGGACCGGTTGCGCGAAGATATTCTGGATCTTGGACAAGCCGACGGGCATGTGCTGATTGAGGGGGAAACAGGCACCGGAAAAACGCTTGTTGCCCATGCTTTGCATGCAGTGGGCGCACGGGCCGGTAAGAAGTTTGTTCTTGTGTCCTGTGGCGCACATGATGAAGACGCTTTGATGCAGCGGCTGTTTGGCCCGATGCAGCCCGAAGATAGCCGTTTGCCCGCGATAGAAGAGGCGCGCGGCGGCACATTGGTGTTGGAAGACATCGAAGCGCTTTCGGATGCCGCTCAGGCGCGGTTGCTCTCTGTGATCAATGATCAAGGCACACCACCGGAAACGCGCATCGTTGCGATTTGCAATCTGCAGGATGAAGGTCGGACCTGTGAGAGCGTGCTGCGGTCGGATTTGTTCTATCGTTTGGCTGCATTGAAGATCACCGTGCCGCCGCTGCGCGCGCGTGGTGAAGATATTCTGGCGCTCTTTACCCGATTGTCAGAGCAATTTGCCGAAGAATATGGTTGTGAAGCGCCTAAGGTCTCTGCTCAGGAGGCCGCGCAACTGCTTCAGGCACCATGGCCCGGCAACGTGCGTCAGTTGATCAATCTCGCGGAACGTGCCGTGCTTCAATCCCGGCGCGGGCAGGGGACCATTGCCTCTCTTTTGATGAGCGATCATGATCAGATGCAGCCGGTGATGACCACCGAGGGCAAACCTCTCAAAGAATATGTCGAAGCCTTTGAGCGGATGCTGATCGACAACACCATGCGCCGCCACAAGGGATCGATTGCCGCCGTTATGGAAGAGTTGCGCCTGCCGCGGCGCACCCTCAATGAGAAAATGGCGAAATACGGTTTAGCGCGAGCAGATTACCTCGCTTAATCCAGACACAGTCTAAGCGACGAGGAAGGGGGCGGATGCCCCCTTTTCTTTTTTCATAGACCACAATGTAAAACGCCCGATCCTAAGGACCGGGCGAGTGTGAGTGTACTTGTTACTACGAAATTAGTGCGTCAAACGACCCATAGCGGCGGCAACATCGGCCATACGCGCCGAGAAGCCCCACTCGTTGTCGTACCAGGCGAGAACGCGCACGAGGCGGCCGCCGGTGACTTTGGTTTGATCTGGGGCGAAGATCGAGCTTTCGGTGGTGTGGTTGAAATCAATCGACACCTTGGGTTCGGGGTCATACCCCATCACCATGCCCATGTGGCCGTTGACTGCCTCTTCAACAACCGAGTTCACATCGGCGACGGTAACGTCTTTCTTTGCGTAGAAGGTCAGATCAACCGCTGAAACATTCGGCGTTGGAACGCGAACGGCTGAACCGTCTAGCTTGCCTTTCAGGTTTGGAAGGACTTCACCCAGTGCCTTCGCGGCGCCGGTCGAGGTCGGGATCATCGCCATGGCGGCAGACCGAGCACGATATAGGTCGTTATGGCGACGATCGAGCGTGGGCTGGTCACCGGTATAGGCGTGAATGGTGGTCATGATGCCACTTTCAATGCCGATGTGCTCATCAAGAACTTTGGCCAGGGGCGCCAGGCAGTTGGTGGTGCAGGACCCGTTTGAGACCATGACATCGCCTTTGACCAGATCCCGGTGGTTGACACCGTAGACGATGGTCTTTTGGACGTTTTTGGCTGGTGCCGAGATCAGAACCGATTTTGCGCCACGCTCCAGATGCTGGTTGGCTTTGGTGCCGTCGTTAAACTGTCCCGTGCATTCCAGAACAACATCACAGCCAGTCCAGTCCAGCTCATTCATATTGTAGGTCGACATGACTTCCATGGGCCCGCGTCCCAGATCAAGCGAGTTTTCGTCGACTTTGATGTTGCCGGGGAAGCGACCATGAATGCTGTCATAGCGCAGCAGGTGAGCTGCGGTTTCAATCGGACCTGTGGCGTTGATCTTGACCACTTGAACATCGTTGCGCGCCGACTCGGCGATATGAGACAGAGTACAGCGGCCAATGCGGCCAAATCCGTTGATGCCGACGGTGACGGTCATGAGGCTCTCCTGAGACAGAATTTAATGTTTCCTATAGGCTTCAATTCTTGATGGAGCAAAGGGAAAGCTGTTTTTTCACAGTATGTTAGCGTTAACTTGGCGGAGTGTTGCCTTGGTTGCGCTAACGTCTATTTTGGTTTGCGATAACGGTGACGCAAACATTCCGACGCGGTGAGAATCACTGATCAGTTCCCCTTTGTCGGATCCGCGAAACCGGGTGTGTTGCGGCCAGAGATGAGCTAAGCTCTCGGCAACAACTTGTGAGGGATAAAACAGATGAGCGGATTACTGGCTCTGTTGGATGATGTCGCGGGCATCGCCAAAATTGCGGCGGCCTCCGTGGACGATATCGGTGCTGCGGCAGCAAAGGCTGGCACCAAAACCGCGGGCGTTGTGATCGACGATGCGGCCGTAACCCCCAAATACATACAGGGGTTCGAGCCGGCCCGAGAGCTGCCCATAATCTGGCGTATTGCCCGAGGATCATTGATCAACAAACTGGTGTTTCTGCTACCAGCTGCGATGTTGATGGCGAGCTTTGCTCCCTGGCTGGTGGCACCGCTGCTTATCTTGGGCGGGTCTTATCTGTGCTTTGAGGGCGCGGAGAAGATCGCACATGTGGTTTTGCCACATGATGACCATTCCGGTGGCCCTGACGGCACGCATGGTGTTGGTGATCCCAAACATCTGGAAGAAGAAAAAGTCAAAGGCGCGATTAAAACGGATTTCATCCTATCCGCCGAAATCATGACCATCGCCCTGTCAACAATCGAAAGCGACAACCTCTGGATTCAAGGGGCCGCGCTTGCACTGGTTGGGGTCATGATCACCTTTGTGGTCTACGGTGCAGTGGCGATCATTGTGAAAATGGACGATGTGGGAATGTGGCTGACCCGAGTTGGGCGGCTTGGCGTGACCCGCGCCATTGGGCGCAATATCGTTAAGTTCATGCCCTGGCTGTTGAAACTTCTGGCGGTTGTGGGCACTGCGGCGATGCTTTGGGTCGGTGGTTCGATCATTGTGCATTCAGTGGCGGAAATGGGTTGGCACACGCCCGAAGACCTGATCAAAGGTTTCGCGAAGGATTATGGCGGCAATCATGGTGGTGTCGAATGGTCCATCGTTGCGGCAATCGACTTTGTAATTGGGCTGGCGCTGGGGCTTATCCTGATCCCGATTGGGACCAAGATCGTCGCGCCTCTTTGGGGCACTGTCTTTGGCAAAGCAAAGGCCGCGCACTAACTCCGCAAACAAAAAGGCGCGTCATGGGACGCGCCTTTCTCAAATCAGCTCTTTGCAGATCTGATTATTGTGTCATCGCGGTGGATGCTTCGAAAGCGGCTGTGAAACCCGTGAGCGACATGTTCAGCTCAACCTTCTGATCTGGCGCAAGCGCGGGGATCAGTGTCACAGTAGCTTTGGCACCGGCTTTGAAACGATTGATGTCTTCTTGGGTAAAGCCAACGCGCGCATAGCACCCGATCTGATTGCAGAACGAATAATCATAGATCCGGGCCTTAGACCCATCTACTGAAATGCGTAGTTTCTGGGTCAGCAGTGTTTCCAGAGGTACAACAAAGGTACCACCTGCAACGGCTTGTCCCGCGTCTTTCAACTGAAAGATCGACACCTCTGCGACGCTGGCCCCTTCGGCTGTGGTCAGAAGCTGGTACATCTGGCAAACGTCTTCTTCTGCGCTTTCGACTTCAACACACTGAAGTTTCCAGTCTTTGAAGCCTTCTTTGAAGTAAGAGCGCGGGCCTTGTGGCGCTTCGGTCTGGCCAAGATCGATATTGCCGCCGGCACGAATGCCTTCGGCTTGATCAGCTGCCGGTGCTGCCTCTTCCGCAGTCTGTGCAAATGCCGGTGCAGCGCTCATGGCTGCAACCAAAGACACAAGGAGAAGCGATTTTTTCATGGAATTCCCCTGAAATCCGAAATTGTTGTGCTGTTGCATTAACACGCAGTTAATCGCGTGTCAGGTGTGAAAAACCTGAGCTTTTTGAAGAATGGGCGATTTGCTGCCGCGTTTGGGGCGCTTGGAAAAAAGGAAAGGGGCCCGTAAGGCCCCTTTCCATTTCGCTCCCTGTCGGACTGGCCGACTTTGTCATTGGCCACACGCTATGACGGTCTTGCGCGTGGGTCAACAGGGTTTGTGCGGGAAAATGAGGGGCTTGACGAAAAAAAGCCGCGCCAAGGGGCGCGGCCAGTCTGACAGGGAGGAAGTTTGCCCGGAGCGGAGAGGACATGTTGCTCCGGAACAGGAATGAGACTGGCACGAATTGGTTAAGGATGTATGTTTTGGAGGGAATGGCGTCGGAGCATCTTAATGAATAATAAACTTTTTCTCGGTGGTGGTGGCGAAAACTATGCCGAAAAGCAGTGTTTGGATCTGAAATACGCAAACCGTCATGGGTTGATTGCGGGCGCCACAGGCACCGGAAAAACAGTCACATTGCAGATCATGGCCGAAGGATTTTCCAAGGCCGGAGTTCCGGTTTTTCTGGCGGATGTCAAAGGCGATCTTTCTGGATTGGCGGCGGCAGGGGCTCAGACCCACAAATTGCACGAGGCTTTTCAATCTAGGGCACAAACAATTGGTTTCCTTGATTATGTCTATGACAAATGTCCGGTGACCTTTTGGGATCTGTTTGGTGAGAAAGGGCACCCGGTCCGGACCACAGTCGCAGAAATGGGGCCTTTGCTGCTTGCGCGGCTGCTCGATCTGTCAGAGGCGCAAGAAGGCATCCTCAACATTGCTTTCCGCCTGTCAGACGAAGAGGGCCTTCCGCTTCTTGATCTGACGGATCTGCGGGCAATGTTGGTGTGGGTTGGTGAGAACCGCCAGGAACTGACTCTGCGCTATGGCAATATTTCCACGGCCTCGATTGGCGCCATTCAGCGGCGTCTGCTTGTTTTGGAGAACGAAGGAGGAGGGCAGCTGTTTGGCGAGCCGGCGCTTGCGCTTGCCGATCTGATGCGTGTCGATGCGATGGGGCAGGGACAGGTCAATATCCTTGCCGCCGATGCCTTGATGGGGCGGCCCCGTCTCTATGCGACATTCTTATTGTGGCTGTTGTCTGAGCTGTTTGAAGAATTGCCCGAGGTTGGCGACCCTGAGAAACCAAAACTGGTGCTTTTCTTTGATGAGGCGCATTTGCTCTTCGATGACGCACCCAAAGCCTTGATCGATAAAGTTGAACAGGTGGCGCGCCTGATCCGATCCAAAGGCGTTGGGGTCTATTTTGTCACTCAGAACCCCGATGATATTCCAGAGGACGTTCTGGGCCAGCTTGGCAATCGCATTCAGCATGCCCTGCGCGCATTTACGGCGAGAGATCGCAAAGCGCTGCGCCTTGCCGCCGAGACATATCGCGAAAATCCCGCATTTGATACCGAAAGCGCCATACGTGAGGTCGGGGTAGGCGAAGCGGTCACCTCGATGCTTGGCAAAAAAGGTGTGCCCGGCATTGTTCAACGCACGTTGATCCGGCCTCCGTCTTCACAGCTTGGCCCCTTGCCTGATGAAGTTCGGCGAGAGGTGATACAAGGCTCGGATCTTGATCAGAAATATGTGAAAACATTAGATCGCCATTCGGCTTATGAGATGTTGAAGCAACGCTCAGAACAGGCTGCCGCTGCTGCAGAGGTCTCGGAACAGGATGAAGATAACCTTGAACCCATGGCACGCGAGTACCAAGCCGCTCGACGGTACTCGGGCGCGCGCGTTGGGCGGTCAACGTCGCGAAGGATGCGTAAGAAACCAAGCTTTGGTGAGGCGATGACCGATATGGTTGTTAAAGAGCTGACTGGCACCACCGGGCGCCGTTTGGTGCGCGGGATCCTTGGGGGCTTGTTTAAAGCGCGGTAAAATTAGAAATAGACCTGAAATCTGTGAATTTTGGGTGCGGCGGAGCAAATTGCGCCATTGGTCTTATATGCGACGCCGGTTCCCGCACCTAAGCTGACATCAAGAAGAGAGGTCTTACCCATGCAAATGAGCGATTCCCGCGAGATCAATGCCACGCCCGACGTGGTTTGGGCCGCAATTCTGGATCCTGAGGTTTTGAAATCCTGTGTACCGGGCTGTACTGAGATGTCGGGCGATGCAGCGGACGGGTTCGAAGCGGTTGTGGTGCAGAAAGTGGGCCCAGTTAAGGCAACCTTCAAAGGCAAAGTGACTCTGTCCGATATGGTCGAACCCCAAAGCCTGCATCTTTCTGGTGAAGGGAAAGGTGGCGCCGCCGGGTTTGCCAAAGGTGGTGCCGATGTGCGGCTTGAACCCACAGAGACCGGGACCTTGTTGCATTATGACGTCGAGGCCAAAGTCGGTGGTAAGCTAGCGCAGCTCGGAAGCCGCATTGTAGACGGGTTCGCCAAGAAAATGGCGGACCAGTTTTTCACCAACTTTCAAGAGGCTATCGAAGGTCCCTCAGAGGATGCCGCTGATGATGCATCTGAGGAGAAAAAGGGATGGATCAAACGCATCGTCTCATAAAGAGTATCCGATAAACATCTGACCCAGATCATAATTTATAAAATTCCAGGGAGGAGATAATGGTAGAAGTTACACTAAAGGTGAACGGAAAATCCGTCACCAAATCGGTTAAGGGGAATACCCTGATGACCGAATTCTTGCGCGACGAATTGCGTCTGACTGGCACCCATGTTGGCTGTGATACCTCGCAATGTGGGGCCTGTGTCATTCATGTAAATGGCGAGGCTGTTAAGGGTTGTACCATGTTTGCTGCCGAAGCGGATGGGGCTGAAGTTGCGACTATTGAGGGCATGGCGAGCCCGGACGGCACCTTGAGTGTGATCCAGCAGGCCTTTCAAGATCACCACGGGCTGCAGTGCGGATTTTGCACGCCTGGTATGGTGATGTCGGCGGCGGCCCTTCTGAAAGACAATCCTAAACCTACCGAAGCCGAGGTGCGCGATTACCTCGAGGGCAACCTGTGCCGCTGCACCGGATACCACAATATCGTCAAAGCGATCATGGCCGCATCCGGGCAGGATGTGTCATCTATCGCCGCTGAGTGATTTTTGAATGCGGCAGGAGGAGGCCGCGTCAAAAAAGTAATTGTGCAAGGCAGGCAGACACTGCCGACCCAAGGGAGGAATTACCATGCCGAAAGATCATGGCATTGGCGCGAGTCCAAAGCGGCGCGAAGACGTACGCTTTTTGACCGGCGCCGGGAATTATACCGACGACATCAATGTTTATGGACAGGCCTATGTCCATTTCCTGCGCTCAGATGTGGCGCATGGCAAGATCACCAAGATCGACACCAGTGCCGCGGCAGACATGCCCGGGGTGGTGCGTATTTTCACCGGTGCCGATTTTGAGGGTGTGGGGAGCATCCCATGCGGCTGGCAGGTGACCGACCTGCATGGTGAACCCATGAAGGAACCCGCGCATCCCGTTCTCGCGCAAGGGAAAGTGCGTCACGTTGGGGATCCGATCGCGGCCATCGTTGCCGACAGCCTGGAAGAAGCCCGCAATGCGGCCGAGGCGATTGAGCTGGATATTGAAGAGCTGCCCGCTGTTGTCGATATGAAGGCGGCTCTGGCGGATGGATCGGCTTTGGTTCACGACGATTTGGGCGACAACCTGTGTTACGAATGGGGCTTTGTCGAAGACAATCGCGCCGCTGTGGATGAAGCGATCAAAAACGCAGCCCACGTGACCAAGCTTGAACTGCGCAACAACCGCCTTGTAGCCAACCCCATGGAGCCGCGCGTGGCGCTAGGCGAATATAGCCGCGCCAACGACCATTCAACGCTGCACACCACAAGCCAGAACCCGCATGTGATCCGGCTTTTGATGGGGGCCTTTGTTCTGGGGATCCCAGAGCACAAACTGACCGTGATCGCGCCGGATGTTGGCGGTGGATTTGGCACCAAGATCTTCCACTACGCGGAAGAGGCCTTTGTCACCTTTGCCTCCAAAGCCTGCAACCGGCCTGTGAAATGGACTGCCAGCCGGTCTGAGGCCTTTATGTCCGATGCCCATGGGCGCGACCATGTGACTAAGATCGAATTGGCACTGGATGCAGACAACAATTTCACGGCACTGCGCTGTGATACCTATGCAAATATGGGGGCTTATCTGTCGACCTTCGCGTCTTCTGTGCCGACCTGGCTGCATGGCACATTGTTGGCGGGCAACTATAAAACGCCATTGGTTTATACCAACGTGAAGGCCGTATTCACCAACACGGTGCCGGTGGATGCCTATCGCGGTGCCGGTCGCCCTGAGGCCACGTTCCAGATTGAGCGCGTGGTGGACAAAGCCGCCCGTGAGCTGGGTGTGGATCCCATTGCGCTGCGTCGCCAGAACTTTATCTCTGAGTTCCCCTATGCCACGCCAGTGGCAGTGGAATATGACACCGGCGACTATGTGGCCACGATGGACAAACTGGAAGAGATCGCAGATCTTTCAGGTTTTGCTGTGCGGCGTGCCGAGAGCGAGAAGAACGGTAAACTGCGTGGGCTTGGCGTGAATTGCTACATCGAGGCCTGTGGTATCGCACCCTCGAATTTGGTGGGGCAGCTTGGCGCCCGTGCGGGCCTTTATGACGCGGCAACGGTGCGTGTGAATGCAACCGGTTCGATCAGTGTTATGGTTGGCGCACATAGCCACGGGCAGGGGCATGAAACCGCCTTCCCGCAGGTGGTTGCCGAAATGTTGGGCATTGATGAAAGCATGATCGACATAGTGCATGGAGACACATCCAAAGTGCCCTTTGGCATGGGCACCTATGGATCGCGATCGCTGGCCGTCTGTGGCTCTGCGATGGTGCGGGCCACCGAGAAAATCATCAATAAAGCCAAAAAGATCGCGGCGCATCTTATGGAAGCCTCGGATGCCGACATCGAGCTGAAAGACGGTCAGTTCAGTGTGGCGGGCACCGATAAATCCGTGGCCTGGGGGGATGTAACCCTCGCCGCCTATGTGCCGCACAACTATCCGCTGGAAGACATCGAACCGGGGTTGGAAGAAACCGCCTTCTATGATCCGGCGAACTTCACCTATCCCTCGGGCGCCTATGCCTGTGAGGTCGAGCTTGATCCGGACACGGGAAAAGTGACGATCGAACGGTTCTCGGCAGCTGATGATTTTGGCAATGTTGTCAATCCGATGATCGTCGAAGGTCAGGTGCATGGCGGCATCGGGCAGGGCGTTGGTCAGGCGCTTCTGGAGAATGCAGCCTATGATGAGAATGGACAGCTTCTGAGCGCGTCTTACATGGATTATGCCATGCCCCGTGCCGATGATCTTCCGTTCTACACCGTAGATCATTCCTGCCAGACACCCTGTACCCATAACCCCCTGGGGGTGAAGGGCTGTGGTGAGGCCGGTGCAATTGGCTCGCCCCCCTCGGTGATCAATGCGGTGATCGACGCGATGCAGTCGGGCGGCTTTCAGGTGGATCACATGGACATGCCGGCCTCGCCGGGACGTGTCTGGGCGGCGATGCACGGATGAGTTTGAGAGGGCGTCCGGGGCAGGTGTCCCGGACCCCGAATATGGTTTTTGGCCATTGGAAACCGTTTGGTTTCAAAGGTCAGAGAGGAGAAGACGATGTATTCGTTTGAAATAGAACGCCCAAGCACCGTGGCTGATGCGGTAGCCGCTTTGGGCAAAGATGAGGCGCAGGCGCTCGGCGGGGGGCAAACCCTGATCCCGACGCTGAAACAGCGACTGGCAAGCCCGGAAACCTTGGTGAGCCTGATTGGCATCGCTGAGATGAAGGGGGTTTGCGCAGAAGATGGCGCCGTGAGCATTGGTGGCGGCACCAATCACGCCACCGTTGCGGCAGAGGCTTCGGCCTATCCTGCATTGGCCGCTTTGGCCGGGGGCATCGGTGATCCGGCGGTGCGCAACCGTGGCACCATTGGGGGATCGCTGGCCAACAATGACCCGGCGGCCTGTTATCCATCGGCGGCCTTGGCGTCAGGAGCGACAATTGTCACCAACACGCGTGAGATTGCGGCGGATGATTTCTTTGATGGGTTGTTTACTACAACCCTGGATGAAGGAGAGATCATCACATCGGTGCGTTTTCCGGTCCCTGAAGCCGCGGCGTACATGAAATTCGAACAACCTGCTTCGCGCTTTGCGATGGTTGGGGTGTTTGTGGCCAAATATGCCGATGGCGTGCGCGTTGCTGTAACCGGCGCCTCAGAGGATGGGGTTTTCCGTTGGAGCGAAGCCGAGAATGCACTCAGCGCAAATTTCTCTGCTGAGGCGTTGCACGGGTTGTCCGTGGATGCAGAGGGCATGATCACCGATCTGCATGGCTCAGCGGCCTATCGTGCGCATTTGATTGGCGTGATGACCAAACGAGCGGTTGTCGCCGCGCAATAAAACCCCGCTTTCGTGCAAAGAATGCCCTTGGTCCTGTGGATCGGGGGCATTTTTTATGGCGAGCACAATCGGCCTAAAATCAGACTTGCGGCGAGATTTGGCAGGCCCGGAGGGACTACTCGGGGGTGATTAAGTGGTTGTAATTAATCTGATAAATCTTGCGCGTGGGGCACCCCAAAATCGCGTGGGGCACTTTTACCAATCCATGCACTTCAATTTGTCCATTGCTTGGTCTGCCAAGCGGGTTCGCTCGACCCCATCTGTATAGACCTGAGAGGTCGCAGCTTGAGCGTGCCCGTGGATGCTCATGATCTCGTATTGGGTCGCGCTGTTTAGGGCGAGAAGGTGGCCGGCAGCCTTGCGGATCCCGTGCGAGCTGCGCCCGGTTATCTCGGCCTCCTTGCACCAAGTGGCCATTCTGTTCCTGAGGCCCTCAGGCGACCTGAATGGCCGACCGTGTTCCGTCATGATGTAGGTCGGTCCTACCACGGTCTGAGCCCTGACGGCGCGCTCAAGCGGCGGCATCATGGGGAATTCGACAAGCTTGGATCCTTTCTTGCTAGGTTGCCAGCGCAGCCACATGCGGCCGTTGTGGGCAAACTCATTGGCGCGACCCAGCGTAATTGCATCACCGATACGGTAAGCGGTGAACATGAAAAGCGTTAGTGCAAGGTGAGCTGAAGAGCCGAAGGGATGGGCCGCCTTGAACTTTTCAAGATCCTCGATCGTCCAGGGGGTAGCCCCGCCTCGGCTCTTACATCTGACGGTGATGCCTTCGGCGGGATTTACGTTGCAGTGACCTCGGTCAACTGCCCATTTGAACATCGCCTTTAGAAACTTGAATGAGTTCTTTGCCTTGCCGGGCGTTCCCATTAGGCTGTCACGGTAAATGATCAACTCGCTCTGCGGGATTGCCATTGGCAGATTGCGATAGAGCTTACCGCTTGAGTTTTTGCTCGAGCTTTTCTGAGTAAGTAGGTGCTCTGCCAGACCTTTTCGTTGGCGCAAGGTGTATGGACTGGCGTCGCCAATTTCCACCTGCTGCGAGTGGTGCACGAGGTATGCACGCACAAGCCAATCAACGCTGCCTTCAACCGGAACCGCTTCAATATTGTCGGATTTCTCTACACGAATACCTGCCCGTGCAGCGTTGTAATATCGTAAGAAATCCGGATGGCTGGGGCCGTGTGGGATCGTGATTTTGATTTTCTTCTGGCCCTCAACCCGCACGCGGTGGCGGATGTTCCCGCTTTGAGGGTCTCGGGAAAGTAACCAGGAAGATGAATGCGAACCATATCACCAGCCACTAACGCGGGTTTCACCCTCGGTTTCAAGGCCGTTGATGAAGGCGTCTAGTTCAAGACGATCAAACAACCGCTTGCCTCCCAAGACTTTTCGCGGGAGTTCCAAGTCCCTGAGTTTCGTTTCCGAGATGCCCAGATAGCGCGCAGCGATCGGAGCCGTCATCAATCGGGGTGTCAGTTCGGGAGTGCCCATTCATTCCATCTCCTTCAAACTTCATCTTCGGCGTCGTCTATTGATAAAATAGCGCGACATCCTATAAGCTTGGAAGTGTCATTTACTGCGCCGCATGAGCCACATTCATTGGCTCGGTGGCGGAGAAAGCACTTGCTTTCCTCTCGCTTTAGATCAGGTAGGGCTGCGACTACAGTGTCGGCAAGCTGGCTGAACCTGAACTGTGTATTTGGTCCAGCGTTTGCCAGCCCGGCTTGTTCGCCTCCATCGCGTCGGACCTCTTCAGCGAACAGGGCCTGGACGATTAAATCACGAGTTTTCCTCAATGATCTCACCCCTGATCCGTTTCGCCAATGGTGAGCACGGTGGGCTTCTCCAGAGGCTTCGTCGGGTCCAGAACCCAGATCCGCTGCCCGCTCCTCTCCAGCTTCATGAGCTTGTGAACCAAAAATACAGCATCGCGGATCACCTCTTCGCGAGTCTTCGATTTGGTATGTTCCCGGATCTCTTCCAGCAGCTCAGTCGGAACTATCGAAATTGGGATGATGTGGTTGTCGCTGCACTCGGTGGTCATGCGGCCTGCTCCTGTAGTGCTGTAATGGCGGCGGCTGGCACACGCCCGGAAATGAGCGTGACAGATGTTTGCGTTCCTGAGGGGCCTGGACGGTTCATCTCACCGTGCAGCATTTCGCGGTGCTGCTGGTCGAGATTGCGCCATTTCGAAATGAAATAGTTGCCATGCAGGATCCCGCGGGGCGCGCCGCGCTCTCGGGAGCCGACACTGAACCCTGCGCGTTTCAGGGCCTCCTCGTCATGCCTGAGCCCATCAGCGTGAACAACCTTTACTCCAACGTGAAGGGGCGCGGTGGCGTCACCACCAAGAAATATGCCGATTGGAAAGGGCGTGCCGAGCGGTTGCTCTCTTTCCAATCGCCATTGCCCCGGTTCACCGGGCCGGTGGAGATCACCTACTTCGTCGGGGAAAAAGGCGTGGGCGGTATGGATGCGTGCAACGTTGAGAAGGCCGCAACAGATGCTCTCGTCTCTGCAGGAGTGATCAAGAATGACAGCCGCAAGTGGCTGAGATCCGTGCAGATAATTTGGACGCATGGAATGCGCGGGACCGTTGCCGTTATCGAGCCAGGGGGCCCGTCACCTCTCGCTATACATATCGCGGCGAGAGTGGGTTGTTGGAGGTTTGAGTGAACGATGGGTAAGCGCAGCAATTTCAAACGCCGCAAGCACGACAGCTATCTGACCTTCGACCGTCGCGCGGGTGACGCATTGGCACCGCACCTCCCTTGGGCTTGAGCTACTCCCCATCCTTTGGAC
>JAGDYZ010000044.1:0-2466 GCA_049116335.1 Pelagimonas sp.
TTGAATGTCACTGAGAACTGACCCGATATCCCCCTAAATTGTCACTGAGAATTGCCCCATGTGAACACATGACCCTGACGTTTTTGTTCAGGGAGATTTGGAGTGATCGACATGGGATTTTTGAGTGTCATCCGCCGCTGGGCATTGCGTGACGAAATGCCAATTCGTGAGATAGCACGGCGCACCGGGCCGTCTCGTAATATCATCAAAAAGTATCTCCACGAGGAAGCGGTAGAACCAAGGTTTAAGGCGCCACGACGCCCAAGCAAGTTGGACCCTTACGCGGATCGTTTGTCAGCGTGGCTGTTGGCGCAGACGCGGAAGTCTCGCAAGGAGCGGCGCAGCGTTAAGCTGATGCATGAGGACTTGGTCAAGCTCGGGTATGATGGGTCCTATGAACGGGTCGCAGCTTTTACTCGCGCGTGGCGCGCTGATCGGCATCGAGCAGAACAAACGACCGGGCGCGGGACATTTGTGCCTTTGGTGTTCCAATCAGGTGAAGCCTTCCAGTTCGACTGGAGCGAAGACTGGGCCACGATTGGCGGCGAGCGCGTCAAACTGCAAGTTGCACATACCAAACTCTCTCATAGCCGGGCTTTCATTGTCCGAGCCTATCCTCTTCAAACGCATGAGATGCTGTTCGATGCCCATTGGCATGCCTTCCGTGTATTTGGCGGCGTTCCGGGACGTGGGATCTATGACAATATGAAGACGGCTGTTGATCGGGTAGGCCGAGGAAAACAGCGTGACGTCAACGTGCGGTTCAAGGCGATGGCCAGCCACTATGTTTTTGAACCTGAGTTCTGCAATCCAGCAGCGGGTTGGGAGAAGGGGCAGGTTGAGAAGAACGTCCGTGATGCACGCAACCGACTGTGGCAAGTCATGCCTGTCTTCAAGGATCTGGAAGAGCTGAACCAATGGCTTGAGGATCGTTGCATCGCGCTTTGGTCAGAGACGTCGCACAGAGAATTACCTGGTTCAATCGCTGATGCTGTTGGTTTTGCCACCAGCATTTGACGGGTTCGTCGAACACAGCAAGCGTGTATCACCGACCTGCCTGATCACTTTTGAGCGCAACCGCTACAGCGTGCCTGCCAGCTTTGCGAACCGTCCTATCAGCCTTCGTGTTTACTCAAAGCGGCTGGTCATTGTTGCTGAAGGTCAAACCATCTGTACCCACGACCGCATCATTGATCGCTCCCATCGTAAGCCTGGCAAAGTCATCTATGACTAGCGCCATTACCTCGCGGTCATTCAGCGCAAACCAGGTGCATTACGTAATGGTGCACCGTTTACCGAGATGCCTGATACCTTCCGTCGGCTGTAGGATCACATGCTTCGTAAGGATGGGGGCGATCGCGAGATGGTCGACATCTTGTCCTTGGTTTTACACCATGACGAAAGCGCTGTGCTGCGCGCAGTCGAACTGGCTTTGAAAGCCGGTGTGCCAACCAAGACGCACATCCTGAGCCTGCTGCACCGATTGATCGACCGCAAACCGTCAGATCATCCAGAGGTCGATCCACCGGACGCTCTGGCATTGCAGACAACGCCAGAGGCCTACGTCGATCGCTATGATGACCTGAGACCGGCAGGGGAGAAACGCAATGCGTCATGATCCTGCAGGAGCCTCTATCGTCATCATGCTGCGCAGACTTAAGCTGCATGGCATGGCGCATGCGGTTGACGATCTCGTTGCACAAGGTGCTCCAGCGTTTGAGGCCGCTACATCCATGTTGTCTCAACTGCTCAAAGCGGAAATGGCAGAACGTGAAGTCCGTTCGATTGCTTTCCACACAAAGGTTGCGCGCTTCCCATCCTACAAGGATCTCGCGGGCTTTGACTTCGCGTCGAGCGACATCAACGAGGCCACGGTCCGGCAACTCCATCGCGGCGAGTTCATCGATAATGCGGAAAACGTCGTTCTGATCGGTGGGCCCGGCACTGGCAAAGCCATGTCGCTACGGCTATAGGTGTTCAGGCGATCGAGCATCACAGGCGCAAAGTGCGCTTCTACTCGACCGTCGAACTGGTCAACGCATTGGAACAGGAAAAGGCTCTTGGAAAGGCAGGGAAAAAGGCTGAGATGCTCACCAAAATCGACTTGGTCATCCTTGATGAACTTGGATACCTGCCGTTCAGCCCGTCCGGCGGTGCACTGCTCTTCCACCTTCTCAGCAAACTCTATGAACGCACCAGCGTCATCATCACCACCAACCTCAGCTTCTCAGAATGGGCACAGGTCTTCGGCGACGCAAAGATGACAACAGCACTCCTCGACCGGCTCACACACCGCTGCCACATCCTCGAATCGGGCAACGACAGCTACCGCTTCAAGGCCAGCTCTGAAGCTGCTAAGAAAACCACAAAGGAGAAGCCAACGTTGACCTAAACCTAACTGCTGATAAACAAAAAAGGCGGGTCAAATCTCGGTGACAATACCGGGTCAGTTCTCAGTGACATTCA
>JAGDYZ010000045.1:0-26702 GCA_049116335.1 Pelagimonas sp.
AATTAGCACCTGACTTTTTTCGCAATCTGGCAGAATAAGTGCTGAATGATAGGAGACACCATGAATATCGACCTTGAATCTCTTTCACGAGAAGATCTGAGCAAACTCATCAACGACGCGACAAAAGCGCTAAAAACCGTCGATGCGCGTCGGCGCGCAGAAGCCAAGATCGCAGCTGAGAAAGCTGTTAAAGAATTCGGCTATTCGCTTGATGAAATCCTAACTGCCACCACCAAAGGCAGCAAAGGCGCTCCCAAATACGCAAACCCAGAAGATCCGACACAGACTTGGACCGGTCGCGGCCGCAAACCCAACTGGGTTGTTGAAGCGCTGAAAGCTGGCAAATCCGTGGACGACCTGGCAATCTAATATGTCACTTCATATTGGAGCCGAAAAAGGCCAGATTGCAGAAACGGTTTTGATGCCAGGTGATCCGCTGCGCGCGGAATGGGCGGCACATAAGTTTCTGGAAAACGTCGAATGCGTAAATCGCGTGCGCGGCATGCTGGGCTTTACGGGAACGTGGCGCGGAAATCGCGTCACCATCCAGGGCTCAGGTATGGGCATGCCTTCGCTGTCGATCTATGCCAATGAGCTTCTGAAAGACTACGGCGCCAAGACTCTGATCCGCATCGGCTCATGTGGTGGCATGCAGAAGTCTGTGGGAATTCGCGATGTCATTGTCGCGATGACCGCATCGACACTCTCGACACCGTCAATCGGCATGTTTCGTGAGATTAACTTTGCGCCCACGGCCAATTATGAGTTGCTGCGCAATGCTGTGGCCTCGGCCGAGCGCAAAGGCGTAACGCACCATGTAGGCGGCATTTATTCGGCAGACGTGTTCTACGATGAACGTCCTGATCTGAACGAGCAAATGACCCGACATGGCATTCTCGCCGTCGAAATGGAAGCCGCGGAACTTTATATTCTTGCGGCACGTTATCAGGCGCGCGCTCTGGCTGTTTTGACTGTTTCCGATCATTTGCAGACAGGCGAAGCCCTGTCAGCAGAAGAGCGGGAATCCAGCTTTGGCGACATGGTGGAAATGGCACTTGAGGCGGCTTTCCCAGACGCCTGAATTGGGAGGCATCCCATTTCATATATGAAAGGACCCGCAGTTTATCGCTGCGGGTCCTTTTGCATATTCCATTCGAATATGTTTCTACTTTCAGACGATTTAACGCCCGTGACTGCGGTCATATCCATTCGCCTCAGGAGAGGTCCAATCCCCCAGAGCACCGGCATCTGGCGTCAGGATTTCGATCTTCAGTGGGTAGCAGGGTGCCGTGTCTGAACTGTGCTCAGCCGAGCAATCTCCACCCGGGCAGGCGCTGATGGCTCCGAGCAACGGAATCTCTGCGAAAAAGGTCAGCGCATCCCCTGGGCGCACCGGGCTTGCCTTCATGAAGTACTGGCCCGTATCACGCGTGAACCCGGTACACATGAAGACATTTAAGACGTCATGCACATGTGGTTCGGCATCCTCAACCGCGATATCCATTTCATCCGCCAACGCGCGCGTCAAATTGGAATGACAGCAATGGTGATACTGCGAGCCGGCCAAAAGATTGCCGGTGTAGGGATCACATCGCGTCCCGATCACGTCATGAACCGATCCACCATAGTCATCCATGCCATACCAGTTCAGGCTGTCGTCAACGATGGTCGCCATGGGGCGAAGATAGGGAAAGCTCGACCAGAGCCGCTCACCTGTTGTCACATGGGTTCCATGCAGTGCGCGGGTTTTGCCTGAATAAAACCGCTCAGCCAGGTCACTTGCGTTCCAGAGGTTCAGATCCCCGACCTGCGGCCCATCAACAGACACCACCCGAAAGAAAGATCCGGCAGGCACCTGAAAGGTGCAGGCTTCACGGGGGGCAGCCACCTGAGTTTCTGTGACCTTGGCCGTCGCCAACGCAGCCCGGTACAGATCCATATCTGGAACCGGCAAAGTCTCGTTGGGGTAACAAATCACTGGCTTAATCGCCCGACGGGCATCTGCGTCTGCAGGTCTTTGCGACATAAGGGCCTCCTTGTCATTTGCGAGCAGAGAACCCTGCGACCCACCACAACGCAAGCAGAAATCAGATCACAATCTGCTTCAGAGGAGGAAAGCCGTTAAAGCCTACCGAGGCATATGTCGTTGTATACGCCCCACAATTGCGTAGCACGACCCGATCACCCGCCTGAAGCGAAACAGGCAACTGCACGGGTACCGTTTCATACAATACATCCGCGCTATCACATGACGGGCCCGCCACGATGCAGGGCCCGGTTTGTTCCCCATCCCGGCGCGTCAGAAACTCATATCGGATGGCCTCGCCCATGGCTTCGGCCAGACCAGAAAACAACCCGATGTCGAGATAAACCCACCGGTGCAGATCCTCTACGGACTTCCGCGACGCCAGCAAAACTTCTGAGGTTATCGCACCCGCTTCGGCGACCATGGCGCGCCCGGGTTCTGCCATAACTTGGGGCACGGGCCCAAATCGCGATTGGATCAAGCGCATCACGTCGGCAGCATAGGGTTCCGGCGCATCAATATCCGCACCGTGATAGGCCGGAAATCCCCCGCCAATGTTCAAGAGCTCAAGCGGGAAACCGGCCGCTCGCGCCTGATGCCACAGAGGCGCAATCTGATCCAGAACAGGCGCCCACATCGACGCGCGGCGGGTCTGAGAGCCCACATGAAAGCTGAGCCCAACCGGATTGAGCCCGAGATCTTTCGCAAGGGTCAGCAGCGGCAAAAATTTGTCTGGGGCACAGCCAAACTTGCGCGAGAGCGGCCAATCGGCCTCAGTGGCCCCCATGACCAACCGGATATAGACCGAGGCCCCCGGCGCATGATGCGCAATCTTAACAAGTTCTTCCTCAGCGTCCGCCGCAAAAAGCGTCACACCGCAGGCATGGGCATAGGCAATGTCAGACGCGCGTTTGATCGTGTTTCCGAAACTTATTTGAGCTCCGGTGGCTCCAGCCCGCAAACACATATCAATCTCGGCCCGCGACGCCGCATCAAAGCGGCTGCCCATCGCCTGCAAAGCGTCCAGCACCTCGGGAGCCGGGTTGGCTTTGATGGCATAATGGATCTGCGCCCGCCCCAGCCCTTGAGCCAATGAGGAATACTGGCGCTTCACAGCCTCAAGATCCAAAATCAGGGTTGGGCAGTCGAATTCGTGAGAAAAAGCGTAGGCCTCTGCACGAGTCAGGGAAGTGCAGGCAGTTTGCCCGGCTACGTGTGCGTTCATGGTCATCTCCAATAGACCCGGGCCATACCTGTCCCGACCAGTACCAAGGGAGACGTTACCGTCGCTACGTAACCGTAGGGGCGTTACCCCTTTCGCCAGAGGCGCGTGCGTTGGCGTCTGTGAGCGGGGATATGCAAAGGGATGACGAGTCGTGCAAGAGTTTTTTTGCGTTTCCCGTCAATCTGGGACGCGCAGGCAGGATTTCGGCTCTTTGCCACGATGGCCCAAGGTTTCCAGACCGCAGTGCACGCAGCGCCATGTGCTATCAGCCGCCACGTCATTCAGATCACGATATTCACGCCACCGGCAGTGGCGGGTTTTGCGGTTCGAAAAGATCGCCACCAATGCAAAAGCGATCACGAGGCCTATCAGGATGTGCATAGGGCGGGCTTAGCGCCCTGCCCCAAAGATTGCCAGCGCGCGTATTTACGCAGCGAGAGGATACTCTTCGTACACCGGGGTCTGTGCCTCGGGGCGTTTTTCAGGGGTGTAATAGGCATAGGCCTGTTCGAGGATTTCCAAAGCGACTTTTGCTTTGAGAGTTTCGTCCTGAGCCATGGGGTTACCTTCGATCATGTGGTGTCCTCCCGTGGGCTAAAACTATGGTTTCGAAACCAAAACCACATCCCACAATTCCCCAACTCCGCCATGCACACCCCGCATAAGCAGATCAGGAATTGGCTACCCCGAATAGAAAGCCCCCGCCAGCACGGGCTGACGGGGGCAAGAGTTTCACGCTTTGTGCGGATCAGACGTGGCGCTCGACCATCATCTTTTTGATCTCTGCAATCGCTTTGGCCGGGTTCAGCCCTTTGGGGCAGGTCTTGGCACAGTTCATGATGGTGTGGCAGCGATACAGTTTGAACGGATCTTCCAGTTCATCAAGACGCTCACCGGTCGCTTCATCGCGGCTGTCAATGATCCAGCGGTACGCGTGCAACAGCGCAGCCGGGCCGAGGTAGCGATCGCCATTCCACCAGTAGCTCGGGCACGAGGTCGAACAGCTGGCGCACATCACACATTCATAGAGACCATCAAGTTTCTTACGGTCTTCGATCGACTGCTTCCACTCTTTCGCCGGGCGGTTGGTCTTGGTTTCCAACCACGGCATGATCGAGGCGTGCTGCGCATAGAAATGCGTAAGATCCGGGATCAGGTCTTTGACGACAGGTAGGTGCGGCAAAGGATAGATTTTCACAACCTTACCACGCACCTCGTCCAGACCGTAGATACAGGCCAGCGTATTGATGCCGTCGATGTTCATCGCACAGGATCCGCAGATCCCTTCGCGGCACGACCGGCGGAAGGTCAGGGTTGGGTCAATCTCGTTTTTGATCTTGATCAGCGCGTCGAGGATCATCGGTCCGCAGCTGTCCATATCAACGAAATAGGTATCCACGCGCGGGTTTTCACCATCATCCGGGTTCCAGCGATAGATCTGGAACTGGCGCACGTTTTTGGCACCATCCGGCTTGGGCCAGGTTTTGCCCGTGCGAATGGTAGAATTCTTGGGGAGGGTCAGCTGGACCATGTCTCTCTCCTTATCGAAGCAGCGCAGGCAGGCCTTCGGCCGCCAGGCATGTGAGGGTCTCTGGCTTTGAGACGATATCGGTAACGATCTGAACGGTGCTTTCGGTTGGACCAAGCACAGCGTCGGCTGCCAAAGCGCGCAGTTGCGGCGCAGAAGCGTTGTTGATGACGCAATCCAGAGCGGGTTCTAACGGCACGCCGGGAAAACGTTCGGTCAACACAGGTGTGATGGCAGAACGCGCCGCTTGGCGGGCAATCTCGTCTTGGGCCTGCGGTGAACATCCCGCAAGCAAAAGGGCACAGGCGGTGATCCGGATCAGCGACAATACTGGACACCTCCATAAAGGACACCGGCATGCGCCGGGCAGTGTGGCGAACCATACTGACGGCGTGGTGTCATCTGGGCCTCAATCGGCGCCCGGTAATCGCGACCACTCGGCTGCGCAGGAATTGGCTGTGCCCCAGAGGCATGCACCCGTTCCAAACACTGTCGATAGGCAGATTCCATCACGCCTTTCGACAGGCCACGTCCAATCGACGCCCCAATCACAGCGGCCCGGTTTGAATAATCCGTATGGATGTGCGCCGTACGACTGCGGGCCTCGTCATATTGCGCCTTGCACTCAGCTGCCGACTGCGCCGCCGGGCCTTGAAAAACAGTTTGTTCTTCACAGCCCGCCAGCATCACCGACGATAGGAGCAATATGAGAGCACCCGCCTTCATCAGAACGTCCGTGCCTTCGGAGCGATCTTCTTGAGGCTGATGCCACCCTGATCTTCGTTGGTCAGCGGATCAACGACAACCGGGCGATACTCAAGATCAACCTTGTTGCCATCAATGCGGCTGATGGTGTGCACACGCCAGTTTTCGTCGTCACGCGTGGCGAAATCTTCATGCGCATGCGCGCCGCGCGATTCCTGGCGTGCTTCCGCCCCAACGATGGTGGCCAGAGCGTTTGGCATCAGGTTGGTCAGCTCCAATGTTTCCATCAGATCCGAGTTCCAGACCAACGAGCGATCAGTCACGGCCAAGTCGTCCATTTTGGCGGCGATGCCGGTCATGGCCTCGACACCTTCTTTCATGGTCTTGGCGGTCCGGAAGACCGCAGCGTCACGCTGCATCGTCTTCTGCATCTCAAGACGCAGTTCGGCGGTGGCGATGTTGCCCTTGGCGTGGCGCAGACCGTCAAAGCGATCAAACGACTTGTCGATCTCCGATTTGGGCGCAACCGGAACTGCGCTATCCGCATCAACAACTTTACCGGCGCGGATGGCGGCGGCACGGCCAAAGACCACAAGGTCGATCAACGAGTTTGAGCCCAGACGGTTCGCACCGTGCACCGAGGCACAGCCCGCTTCGCCCACAGCCATGAGGCCCGGCACAATGCGATTAGGATCGTCAGCGGTCGGGTTCAGAACCTCACCCCAATAGTTGGTCGGGATACCGCCCATGTTGTAGTGAACCGTCGGCAGAACCGGGATCGGCTCTTTGGTTACATCAACACCGGCAAAGATCTTTGCGCTTTCCGAGATGCCCGGCAGACGCTCGGCCAGTGCTTCGGCGGGCAGGTGCGACAGGTTCAGGTGAATGTGATCGCCTTCGGCCCCGACACCGCGACCCTCACGGATCTCCATGGTCATCGAGCGCGATACGTAATCTCGCGGCGCGAGGTCTTTATAGGTTGGCGCATAGCGCTCCATAAAGCGTTCGCCGTCCGAGTTGGTCAGATATCCGCCTTCGCCGCGCGCACCCTCGGTGATCAGACAGCCCGAGCCGTAGATCCCGGTTGGGTGGAACTGAACAAACTCCATGTCCTGCATCGGCAGACCCGCACGGGCCACCATACCGCCACCGTCACCGGTACAGGTGTGTGCCGAGGTTGCCGAGAAGTAGGCCCGGCCATAGCCGCCGGTCGCCAGTACAACGGTCTTGGCGTTGAAGACATGGAAGGTGCCGTCGTCGAGTTTCCAGCACAGAACGCCTTTGCAGACGCCGTCTTCCATCAACAGATCAAGCGCGAAGTATTCGATATAGAACTCAGCGTTGTTCTTCAGCGACTGACCATAGAGCGTATGCAGGATCGCGTGACCGGTCCGGTCCGCCGCAGCACAGGTCCGCTGAACGGGGGGGCCTTCGCCGAACTCAGTGGTGTGTCCACCAAAGGGGCGCTGGTAGATTTTGCCCTCTTCGGTGCGCGAGAACGGCACGCCGTAGTGCTCAAGCTCATAAACCGCCTTGGGCGCTTCACGTGCGAGATATTCCATCGCATCGGTGTCGCCGAGCCAGTCAGAGCCTTTTACAGTGTCAAACATATGCCACTGCCAGTTGTCAGGGCCCATATTCGACAGCGACGCGGCAATGCCGCCCTGGGCCGCAACGGTGTGGGATCGTGTCGGGAAGACCTTGGTAACACAAGCGGTGCGAAGCCCCTGCTCTGCCATACCCAAAGTTGCGCGCAGCCCCGCGCCGCCGGCGCCGACCACCACGACGTCATAATCATGCGTCTCGTATTCGTAGGAAGCCATCAGTGATTACCTAGTATCTATGCGGGCATTTGGGGGTCCCAAGCGCCGCGCAGGTGTCGGAAAGCGCTTAGAGCGCGATGCGGGCAATGGCGAACAGGCCAACGGCCATCGCGCCATAGCTCAGGCACATGACGGACATCAAAAGAACCTTCTGTGCCAAACCATGCACATAGTCCTCGATCGCCACCTGCGCGCCATCGTTGAAATGTTTGAAGCCCACAACAAGGGTCAGCCCCATCACAATCGCGGGGAAAGGCCGGCTGTAATAAGCTAGGATCTCTTCGTAGGTTCCGCCCAAGGCCGAGCCAAACGTAAAGACAAACAGCGGCACCAGCAGGAGCAAAGCAAAGCTGCTTTTCTTCATCGCCCAGAAATGTTCGGTGCCCGATTTTGCAGAGCCCCGGCCAATGGCGCGTTTGCGGTCAGTCAAATATGCCATGTCTGCCCCCTTAAACCACAACTACGGTGAAAACGGTCAACAGGACCGATCCGATCACAACAAGCCAGCCCAAGGTCTCGGCTTTGTCGATCTCAAGCATCAGCGCGTTGTCCCAGATCATGTGACGCACACCCGCCAAAGTGTGGTACCAAAGTGCCCAGCACGACAGAAGGAATACCAGATCACCAAACCAGGAGGTCAGAACCGCATTGGCGGTGGCAAAATAGGTTTCCGAAGTAGCGGCGGACAACAGCCACCAGACAATCAGCAATGCAGCAACAAGCAAGGCGTTCCCGGTGACACGGGTCAGGATCGAAGTGACGGATGTCAGCTGCGGGCGGTACACTTGCAGGTGGGGCGAAAGAGGGCGGTTGCCCCTGTTCACGTCGGCCATGAGGTATCCTTTCGGTTCTCTTGCGGCCTTTTGTAATGCATTTTCGTCATGTGTCACGGCGGCCTTAAGCTTAAAAGCGCGGTTTTTTGGCGCAATTTGGTGGAATTCATTAATTTGTGATCACTGGATTGCAGAGCGTGATCACAAATGTGGCGCTAACGGGCTTGCGTCGAATCGGCGCTTTGAAAAACCAACTCCCGCAAGAGTTTTTGACGAATTTTGTCGGGATATTGGCGTTATCCGTTTGCTGTGGTCACAAAAGCCCCCTCGCCCAAAATGACATTTTCGTAGAAGTAACCGGTCAAATCAGCATCCGCGCCTTCGATTACCAAGGCGTTGACGGTGACCTTTTCTTTTAGCAACACCGCATGGGTGTGCTTGGGGCGCATCCCTTCGTTTGAGACCCCATCGCCAGACACATCGATGATGCGGCGCGCGCACTGTGGAACATCCTGAAACAACGCCGCAGAGGTCATCAGAGCTTCGCCTATCGCCGTCGAAAAGTGCCGCCAGGCGCGCGGCGCCGCAGATATGTCGCGGCGCAAAGTTTCGATATCGTGGAAACCGGTCATCTCACGCCAGGTCAGTGTGACCTCCTGACGTCCTGATCCGGTCCATTGCACCAACGCAACCTGCGCGCGAGACCCCACAAGCGCTTCTGCGATGACACCATCGGTCAAGGCTTCGGCCAGGCCATCCATCTGAATGCGGTATTCTTGCTGATCGACTGAGCCAGAGACATCGACGGCAAGCACCAAGGCCAAATCACAGGCCCAAACCTGAAATGGGAACAAAACACCAAGAGCCAGACGAAAAATCATATCTTAGTTCACCGTAAAAGCGCCCCAAGGCGCAAATCACGATCTGGCGACGGTAGAAAAAAGGGCGCTCCCGCTGGGGCGCCCTCGATCCGTTGTGTGTTTTTCATCACTGCGGCATCAGGGCCCAATAGTCCAAATCCAGCAACACATGCGGCAGGTACTTGCCGTCTTCACCACGCAGCGTGAAGGGATCGCCCCCTTTGGTGGCCACCAGTCGCAGGCGGATCGCCCCAACACCCGGTGCAGCTGTGTCCGCTTTGTCCAGAACCTCGGTCCAGGCCTTCACCGTATCGCCCGCAAAACAGGGATTGGCATGGGCGCCACCGTTCAGACCAACGATCATCTGGGCATTGGCCAGACCGTTGAACGACAGCGCACGGGCCATCGAAATCACATGCCCCCCATAGATCAACCGTCCGTCTGGGCGGGTTGTCAGATCAAAATGGACTTTGGCCGTATTCTGCCACAGGCGGGTGGCCATCATATGCTCGGCCTCTTCGATGGTGACGCCATCGACGTGATCAATGGTTTCGCCAATCTCATAATCGCCCCAGCGATGCGGCTCTCCCGCCAGGGTGAAATCGTAGTTCGAGAAATCCAGCCCCTCTGGAATGACCAGATCCTCCGCAGACAGCACCTTTTTCAGATCTGGCAGAGTGGTGTCCGGCGCTGGTGCTTCGACGTTGGCCTTACGCACCATAACCCAGCGGACATAGTCCAGGACGGTTTCATCACGTTGGTTCAGGCCGGTTGTCCGGACATAGACCACACCGGTTTTGCCGTTTGAGTTCTGTTTAAGTCCAATCACCTCTGAACGCGAGCGCAGCGTGTCACCGGGATAGACCGGACGATGCCAGCGCCCTTCCGCATAGCCAAGGTTGGCCACCGCATTCAGCGAGACATCCGGCACAGTTTTACCAAAAACCACATGGAAAGCCGCCAGATCATCGATCGGCGAGGCCGGCAGACCACATTCTTGGGCGAATTGGTCCGAGGAATAAAGCGCGTGGCGGGCGGGATAGAGCGCGTGATACAGCGCGCGCTCGCCCCCCGAGACCGTACGGGGCACGGCATGGTCGATGACCTGCCCTACAGAATAATCTTCAAAAAACAGCCCCGCATTGGTCTTGCTCATATTACATCGCTCCCAGTTTGATGTCCGGTGAATAGGTGCCTTCAACCTCTTTCACCACGGCCTGACCACAGCGCATGACACCATTGGCGGCATCAAAGGCATAGGTCGGATCCCCGTGTAGCTCCCAACCCGCATTCATCGCGGCGGTCACTTTGTGGCAGAAGGCAGAGGTGTCGTCTTCGCTTAGAAATCGGTACAGTTTCATGGTGTTTTCCTTATCCAAACGGGCTGTAACCAAGGTAGCTGTGGATCATGCCGATGATGCCAAGCAAGACCACCGAGATGCCAACAAACATCGCGTCTTTGACGATCTTCCCTTTGGCTGGCGCGGTCCACTCGGGCTCGACCCGATTGATGACCATCATCTCAACAAGCGCCCACACACCCAATCCGCCGAACAGCACAAAGGACGGCACATCACCGTTGACCAGAATGTGCGCCAGCGCCCAGATCAGAAACCCGGTGAGCATGGGATGGCGCATCTTATAAAAGATCGCACCCTTCTTTGGGCCCGGGCTCGTGAAATACAGCGCCGCAATCATCATCAGATTGTTGATGCCAACCGTGGCCGGATGGCGACCCCAGAAAAACGCACCATCCGCAGCGCGATAGCCCAGAACCATCAGGACCACACTCAAGGCAATGAGCAGAGCCATAAGCCCTCTGCCTTTGTCACCCATGTTTGCACGCGCCTCAGGCGCAAGCCGTTTGAACAGATGCGCGCCCCACCATAGGGCCACACCAGATGTCAGCAGGATCATTTTAGGGACTCCCCCAATCGGTTTACCTGCCTAATGACCTACCTCATCCTGCCAATTCGGCAATGGCCTGTGCCTTGGCCAGAATAGATTTCGCCGTCACGACGTGCAGATTTTCAACAATTTTCCCGTCGACTACGGCCACGCCCTGTCCCCCAGCTTCGGCCTCTTCAAAGGCCTGGATCTGACGCCGGGCCAAATCCACCTCATCCTCGGACGGAGCAAAAGCCGCGTTGGCCACCTCGACCTGTGCCGGGTGGATCAGGGTCTTGCCGTCAAATCCCATGTCGCGGCCCTGATCACATTCAGCGCGCAACCCGTCGGCGTCTTTGAAGGCGTTATACACCCCATCCACAATGACACAGTCGGTGGCTTTGGCCGCCAAAAGGCAATGCCCCAGCCCGGCCATCATCGGCAACCGGTCAGCCCGAAACCGCGAGCCCAGCTCTTTGGCCAGATCATTTGTCCCCATGACCATGCCCGCCAGTTTTGGATGCGCCCCAATTTCTGCGGCATTCAACATGCCGCGCGGGGTTTCCATCATCGCCCAGAGCGGTTTGTCACACAGCGCAGCCAGCTGATCGAGTTGCGCCGTGCTCTCAACTTTGGGCAGTAACACCGCATCACACGCCATCTCGGCCACGGCCCGAGCATCATCAGCCCCCCATTCCGTATCAAGGCCATTGATCCGAACGATGCGCACCCGGTTGCCGTAGTCTCCCTCGAGAGCCGATTTCAACGTTTCACGGGCCGCCACTTTTTCTGCCGGGGCAACCGCGTCTTCGAGATCAAAGATAATGGCGTCAATTGGCAACCCGCGCGCCTTCTCTAGCGCCCGCTCACGTGAGCCGGGGATATAGAGAACCGAACGATAGGGGCGCGCGCGCATATCCATGACAACCTCATGCGTAATTTTGTTGCGCACAAAGGGGCATTTTCGGGCGAAAACTTCAAGTGGAAATACGCCGCAGTGCAGAAAAACCGCCTACCGATTCGAGTAGGACGCTGATCCTTTTGTGTAGAACCCCATATTTTATGGGAAAAAATTACTTTGACGCCAGTCAGCGCCTGTTTCTGAGAAATCAAAGATTTGCCAGTCGAAATTCACCGTGCACCCGCAGAAACTACATCAGATTCGATCAATCGGGCGCTGCGTTAACCTATTTTAAGAGGGTTAAACCGGATGATGGAAGCACGCCGAAAACGGCTGAAAGGTACGCTCTAACGATCACCTTTCCCTTGAAAACGAGGGGACATCATCATCTTTCAGGCCCGGTGAAACCAGCGGCCTGAAGCAGAACCGAAAGGTTGCGACTATGACGGAGAAATACGTAAAAGCGACACTGTTGGCCACTGGTCTGATCCTTGGTGCCACCACACTTGTCGAAGCTCAGGCACAGGGCATGCAAAACTGCGCCCCCCGCGACACCGTGGTTGAACGCCTTGCCGACAAATATGGCGAAACACGGCAGAGCATGGGCCTTGGCGCCAACAACGCTGTGATGGAAATCTTTGCCTCGGTTGCTTCCGGGTCCTGGACGATCACCGTCACTATGGCAAACGGTGTGACCTGTCTGGTTGCAAGCGGTCAGGCCTTTGAAGAACTGGCCGAAGCGCTTCCTCCTAAAGGCGATGATGCCTGATCTCGGTACCCGTTGAAGGGTCGTCGCGTCTGCCACTTGGCGAGACAGCAACCGCCGACGTCCCTTCCCCGCCCTCTACAACAGTGGGCACCTCTACTTAACTGGGCCTATTCCAATCTCAGGATCATGCCCTCTTTCTCGCCAGACAAAAAACCGAGTTTTGAATAAAACCCGCTGGCCGCGCGCGTTTTGCCGGTTAGAAGCATAACTTTATAGGCATTGTCCGCGCGTGCCGCAGCAATCGCCGCCTCCATCAGTTTTCGCCCAATTCCCTGCCCTCGATGGCTCTGGTCCGTGATGACATTCTCGATCAGTGCATAGGGGCGACCACCATAGGTGGCGTTGGGCAAAACATGCAGGGTAACCGCGCCCATCAGCGGGGGACCTCCTGCCACAAAGACGACGTACCCGGATGGGAGAGGACCTGAGTGACATGAAGAATATGACGATCTATTTCCAGCGCAGCGTGCTTTGGATGAAGCTGGGCAAAGATCCCTACCAATTCAGCGGCATCCTCGAGAGCGGCGCGGCGGATCACGTAAGTGCGTCCCAAATCAATTTCCCTCCGGTCAAAGACAAGGCCACATAGGTTACGGCAAAAAAGGCGCGCTCTGACACGAAGTGATGCGCACGAATGCCCAACCATGTGCCCAGCAATGCAAATGGCGCCAGCGCGAAACCCATAAGAAGCGTCTCGCGGGTGAAAATATCCAGCCCGATGTAAAATCCGGACTTGAACAGATTGACGATCCAGAACACCAAAACCGTTGTGGCTTGAAACGCGGTTTTGGACAGCCCCCGTCCCAACAAAAACACAGCTGCCACCGGCCCACCCGCGTGGCTGATGAAACTTGTGAACCCCAACGCAACCCCGGCGCCCAAACCCGCGCCTAGGCCCATCTTGCGTTTAGGTTGTGCGATCCACCCCCAGATCTGCGCCAGTTGCCAGACCACAAAGGCAATCGCGACCAATCCGATGATCAATCGGATCAAATCAGGATCAGCCGCGGCAAAAAACCAGGCTCCGATCAAGGTTCCGGGCACCGCTCCGAGCAACAACACCCACGCAGCAGGCCAATCCCATTTGCGCCAATAGGCTGGCAAACTGGCCACATCGATGAGCATCAACAAAGGCAACATCAACCCAAGAGCCACCCCCGGATCAAGCACCAAAGCAAGAATCGATGCGCTTGCAAATGCAACGCTTGACCCAAATCCGCTCTTGGAAATGCCAGCAAAAATCACCGCTGGAATCGTGAATGAAAATACAAACGGCGTGAACAAATCCACCAGGAGCATCCTTAACAACCCATGAAATAAGGCTTTATCGCGAATTTGTGTGTAAAAACACCCCCTCCGCGCGCAGTCGCCGCAGCGCAGCACTCTTGCGCGATGCGACACAAAAGCTTACGCAAACGCCATATTCAAGAAGGACTGGAGATTAGGTTCATGGCCAGACCCAAGATCGCCCTGATCGGCGCAGGTCAGATCGGTGGCACGCTTGCTCACCTTGCTGCAATGAAAGAACTGGGAGATGTCGTACTGTTCGACATCGCGGAAGGCACCCCAGAAGGCAAAGCTCTCGACATCGCCGAATCCGGCCCGTCGGAAGGCTTTGACGCCAAGCTGAAAGGCACACAGGACTACGCGGATATCGCGGGTGCCGACGTGTGCATCGTAACCGCGGGTGTTGCCCGCAAGCCGGGCATGAGCCGTGATGACCTGCTGGGCATCAACCTCAAGGTTATGAAGTCGGTGGGCGAAGGCATTCGCAACCACGCACCTGACGCCTTTGTCATCTGCATCACCAACCCGCTCGACGCCATGGTTTGGGCGCTGCAGCAGTTCTCGGGTCTGCCCGCGAACAAAGTTTGCGGCATGGCTGGTGTTCTGGACAGCGCACGTTTCCGTCACTTCCTTGCAGAAGAATTCAACGTGTCGATGAAAGACGTCACCGCGTTTGTTCTGGGTGGCCACGGCGACACCATGGTACCGTCGATGCGCTATTCGACCGTTGCCGGTGTCCCCCTGCCCGATCTGATCGACATGGGTTGGACCACACAGGACAAAATGGACGCCATCGTTCAGCGCACCCGTGACGGCGGCGCCGAGATCGTTGGCCTGCTGAAAACCGGTTCGGCGTTCTACGCCCCGGCCACCAGCGCCATTGAAATGGCCGAAGCTTACCTGAAAGACCAGAAACGCGTTCTGCCCTGCGCCGCCTATTGCAAAGGCGATCTGGGTGTCGACGGCATGTATGTTGGTGTTCCAACCGTCATCGGTGCCGGTGGCGTTGAGAAGATCATGAACATCAAGCTCAACAAAGAAGAGCAAGAGATGTTCGACACCTCGGTCAAAGCCGTTAAAGGCCTGGTTGACGCCTGCAAAGGCATCGACAGCTCGCTGGCATAAGCGACTTACAAAACCAATCTGGAAGGGCGTGCAATTTGCGCGCCCTTTTTCATTGTTATTGAATCAATCTACACGGGTTCGATTCCCGTTATGGCTAACGGGCGATTTACTTGTGATCACACTTGCAAAACCTGTGATCACAAACCGCTCAAATCCCCATCAAATTCCCGTGGTGCGGCAAAAAAGCCTTTAAATCCGCCCTCACGACGCGCCTATAACTGGGCAATCGTAGTTAAACGGGACAGTTTCACATGAACATCCACGAATATCAGGCCAAGGCCCTTTTGCGCAGCTACGGCGCGCCAGTGTCCGACGGTCGCGTTGTGCTGAAAGCCGAAGACGCCAAAACCGCAGCAGGCGAGCTTGACGGCCCGCTTTGGGTTGTCAAAGCCCAGATCCACGCAGGTGGCCGCGGCAAAGGCTCTTTTGAAGAAGCCGACGCTGGCGAAAAGGGCGGTGTTCGTCTGGCCAAATCGGTTGAAGAAGCCGAATTGGAAGCCAAGCGTATGCTGGGTCGCACTCTGGTCACCCACCAGACCGGTCCTGCGGGCAAGCAGGTCAACCGCATCTACATCGAAGATGGCTCCGACATCGAACGTGAGCTGTATCTCGCTCTGCTGGTAGATCGTCAGACCAGCCGCGTGTCGTTTGTCTGCTCGACCGAGGGTGGCATGGACATCGAAGAGGTGGCCGCCGCGACCCCTGAAAAGATCCTGTCGTTCAGCGTTGATCCAGCCACCGGCTATCAGCCCTACCACGGCCGCCGCGTAGCCTTTGCTCTGGGCCTTGAGGGCGCGCAGATCAAAGAATGCGTCAAACTGATGGGCATTCTCTACAAAGCCTTCATGGAAAAAGACATGGAGCAGCTGGAAATCAACCCGCTGATCGTTATGCCCGGTGGCAAGCTCAAAGTTCTCGACGCCAAGGTTGGCTTTGACGGCAACGCCGTGTACCGCCACCCCGATGTGGCCGAGCTGCGCGACGAAACCGAAGAAGATCCCAAAGAGCTGGAAGCGTCGAAATACGACCTGAACTACATCGCTCTGGACGGCGAGATCGGCTGTATGGTGAACGGCGCGGGTCTGGCGATGGCCACCATGGACATCATCAAACTCTACGGTGCAGAGCCTGCCAACTTCCTCGACGTGGGCGGCGGCGCCACCAAAGAGAAAGTGACCGAAGCCTTCAAGATCATCACCTCGGACCCGAACGTCAAAGGGATTCTGGTCAACATCTTCGGTGGCATCATGCGCTGCGACGTGATCGCAGAGGGCGTTGTAGCCGCTGTGAAAGAAGTTGGCCTGCAGGTTCCTCTGGTTGTGCGCCTCGAAGGCACCAACGTCGATGAGGGCAAAGCGATCATCAACGGATCCGGCCTGAACGTCATCGCCGCCGACAACCTGTCGGATGGTGCTGAAAAGATCGTGAAAGCGGTTAAGGGCTAATTGAGGTGCTCAACTTTCTCTTTTCACCGATCGATGAACAGGCGCCATTCTTTGGCAGCCGTGTGTTCATGTTGGGGATGTCGGGAGTGAGTTTGGGCATGTTCTCGTTGTTCGAATACCTTTCGCGCGGGCTTCGAGCTCAGGCCGCGCAACATCCTCAGGGCTGGTTTCGCATTTGCGGAATACCGGTAAGCCCTGAGACTTTTGAAACCTTCCTGCAAGGCGCTGCAAAGCTTGGCAGAACAACAGCAAAAGCTGGCTTCGTTCTCGTCATTAGCGCATTCGCAGTATCACTATGGAGAGGCTAACATGGCTATTCTCGTAGACGAAAACACCAAGGTCATCTGTCAGGGTCTGACCGGCTCGCAGGGCACCTTCCACACCGAACAGGCGCAGGCCTATGGCACCAAGATGGTTGGTGGCGTGACACCGGGCAAAGGCGGCCAGTCCCATCTGGGTCTGCCGGTCTTTGACAGCGTGCACGAAGCCAAAGCCGCAACTGAGGCCAATGCCTCGGTGATCTATGTGCCCCCGCCCTTCGCCGGTGACTCGATCCTCGAAGCCATCGACGCTGAGATGGAGCTGATCATCTGCATCACCGAGGGCATTCCGGTGCTGGACATGATGAAGGTCAAGCGCGCGCTGGAATACTCGTCCTCGCGTCTGATTGGCCCGAACTGCCCCGGCATCATCACGCCGGACGCCTGTAAAATCGGCATCATGCCCGGCCATATCCACAAGCGTGGCTCGGTTGGCGTTGTGTCGCGTTCAGGCACCCTGACCTACGAAGCGGTGAAACAGACCGCCGATATCGGTCTGGGCCAGTCGACAGCTGTTGGCATCGGTGGTGATCCGATCAAAGGCACCGAGCACCTCGAAGTGCTGGACATGTTCCTGTCGGACGAAGAAACCCAGTCGATCATCATGATCGGTGAGATCGGTGGTTCGGCGGAAGAAGAAGCCGCTGAATTCCTCGCCAACGAGCGCAAGAAAGGCCGCTGGAAGCCCACCGCAGGCTTCATCGCGGGCCGTACGGCACCTCCCGGTCGCCGCATGGGTCACGCCGGTGCGATTGTTGCCGGTGGCAAAGGTGGTGCAGAAGACAAGATTGCCGCCATGCAAGAAGCCGGCATCGTAGTTGCCGACAGCCCCGCCACTCTTGGCGAAGCTGTGCTGAAAGCCATCGAGCTGGGTTAAATCTTTTTGGGCGGGCCCCGACGGGCCTGCCCTCCCCCCTAAAAGCATCGCGATAGAGGCCTGCGCGCGGACCTCTTTCCCGAAGCTTCCGGAAGGACAACCTCGAGAATGCAAAATGCCATGGCACATGTGCAAACTGCCTTGCCTCAGCTGGGGGTGACATCCGCTCGTCGGATCTGCACTGGTCGGCTGTCACTGCAGTCTTGCAAAGCAGGGAGTGTTCGATGAGCGTGCTAACCTTATGCAAACAAGAAATTCGACGAAGCTTTGACTTTCGTGGGCGCATGTCTCGCCCGCGCTACTTGACGTTTCTCGCCGTCTCCGTTTGCTGTTTTGCCGCACTCTTCACTTTCGGAACACGAACTTTTGCTCGTGATCACCAGCTAATCTTTGTTTTGCTTGTGACTGCAGTGTTTTACTTCCCAGTTACTTCAGCTGGAGTACGTAGATTGCATGACATCGGTGAGACAGGCTTACACATGCTCAAACCTTTAAAACCTGCGGCTATATTGCTGTCTCTGACCAGTTTGCTGTGGCTGAGCTTTATTGCCACTACAGTTGGAGGGTTCAGTGGCCTGTTCACAGTGATGTATTTTGGTAGTGCCATTTCGCTGCTGGCTGCAATCGCATCACTCGCTACGATTTTCGTAACGCTCGCATATTTCTCTCACACTATGGGCCTGTTGCTGCTTCCGTCGCAACCCGGCCCCAACAAATACGGTCCCAACCCACATGAGGTGCCAACATGACCGACCAGTCGTCCAACGACCTCTTCCATGCCTCGAGCTTTATGCAGGGGCACAACGCGGAATATCTCGAGCAGATGTACGCCCGCTATGCATCTGATCCGACTGCCGTAGATCAGGCCTGGGCCGAGTTCTTCCAGCAGCTTGGCGATGCCGAGATGGATGTGAAGGCCGAGGCCACCGGCCCGAGCTGGGCCCGCACCGACTGGCCCCCTGTTCCGGCAGATGACGCCACCGCCGCCCTGACCGGCGAATGGCCTGTTGCCCCGGAAGAGGCCAAGGGCGCAGGTAAAAAGATCAAAGACAAAGCCGCCGAAAAGGGCGTCAGCGTCTCAGATGATGTGATCCAGCGCGCCGTTCTGGACAGCATCCGCGCCCTGATGCTGATCCGGGCCTACCGTATTCGCGGTCACCTGGCCGCAGACCTTGATCCACTGGGCATGCATGGCGGCGACCCGCATCCCGAGCTCGATCCGAAAAGCTATGGCTTCACCGATGCCGATATGGATCGCCCGATCTTTATCGACAACGTGCTGGGTCTTCAGATCGCATCGATGCGTCAGATCGTCGAGATCGTAAAGCGCACCTACTGCGGCACCTTCGCCATGCAGTACATGCACATCTCGGACCCCGAGCAGGCGGCCTGGCTGAAAGAGCGCATCGAAGGCTTTGGTAAAGAGATCGCCTTCACCCGTGAAGGGCGCAAAGCCATCCTCAACAAGATGGTTGAGGCCGAAGGCTTTGAGAAATTTCTGCACGTCAAATATATGGGCACCAAACGCTTTGGTCTGGATGGCGGCGAAAGCCTGATCCCGGCGATGGAACAGATCATCAAGCGCGGTGGCGCGCTGGGTGTACGTGATATCGTGATCGGCATGCCGCACCGCGGTCGTCTGTCGGTGCTCGCCAATGTGATGGGCAAACCCTACAAAGCGATCTTCAACGAATTCCAAGGCGGAAGCTTTAAACCCGAAGATGTTGATGGCTCTGGGGACGTGAAGTACCACCTTGGCGCCTCGTCGGACCGTGAATTTGACGGCAACACTGTTCATCTGTCGCTGACCGCAAACCCCTCGCATCTTGAGGCGGTCAACCCGGTTGTGCTTGGGAAAGTTCGCGCCAAACAGGACCAGATGAAAGACGACACACGTTCGAAGGTCATGCCGATCCTGCTGCACGGCGATGCCGCCTTTGCGGGTCAGGGTGTTGTTGCGGAATGTTTCGCACTGTCAGGTCTGCGCGGTCACAAAGCCGGCGGCACCATGCACATCGTGGTCAACAACCAGATCGGGTTCACCACCGCGCCGCATTTCTCGCGCAGCTCGCCTTACCCGACCGACAACGCCCTGGTTGTCGAAGCGCCGATTTTCCACGTGAATGGCGACGACCCGGAGGCTGTGGTTCATGCGGCCAAAGTGGCCACCGAATTCCGCCAGAAGTTCCAGAAAGACGTCGTCATCGACATCTTCTGCTACCGCCGGTTTGGTCACAACGAGGGCGACGAGCCCATGTTCACCAACCCGCTGATGTACAAGCGCATCAAGGGTCACAAGACCACTTTGTCGCTCTACACCGAGCGTCTGGTGAAAGACGGGCTGATCCCTGAGGGTGAGATCGAAGACATGAAGGCCGCCTTCCAGGCGCATCTGAACGAAGAGTTCGAAGCGGGAAAAGTCTTCAAACCCAACAAAGCCGACTGGCTGGATGGCCGTTGGAGCCACTTGGACAAGCTCAAAGACGGCGATTACCAGCGCGGTGCAACGGCGATCTCGGAAAGCACGGCACAAGAGATCGGTGCGTCCCTGTCACGTGTTCCCGAAGGCTTCCCGCTGCATAAAACCGTGGGTCGTTTGTTGGACACCCGTGGCAAAATGTTCGAAACCGGTACTGGATTTGACTGGGCCACCGCCGAGGCTATGGCCTTTGGCTCGCTCCAGCTCGAAGGGTACCCAGTTCGCCTGTCAGGTCAGGACGCCACACGCGGCACCTTCTCTCAGCGCCATTCCGGCATTGTGAACCAGGACACGGAAGAGCGGTATTACCCGCTCAACAACATCCGCGAGGGTCAAGCGCGCTACGAGGTGATCGACTCGGCTCTTTCCGAATATGCGGTTCTGGGATTTGAATACGGCTATACACTGTCCGAACCCAACGCATTGACCCTGTGGGAAGCCCAGTTTGGCGATTTCGCCAATGGCGCACAGATCATGTTTGACCAGTTCATCAGCTCAGGCGAAAGCAAATGGCTGCGCATGTCCGGTCTGGTCTGCCTGCTGCCCCACGGGTTTGAAGGGCAAGGCCCCGAGCATAGCTCAGCCCGTCTGGAACGTTTCTTGCAGATGTGTGGTCAGGACAACTGGATCGTGGCCAATTGTTCGACACCGGCGAACTACTTCCACATCCTGCGTCGCCAGCTGCACCGCAGCTTCCGCAAGCCGCTCATCCTTGTGACCCCCAAATCGCTTCTGCGTCACAAACTCTGCACCTCGGATCTGAGCATGTTCACCGAAGGCTCAAGCTTCCACCGCGTGTTGTGGGATGACGCCCAGCAGGGTCAATCCGACACCAAACTGGTGAGCGACGACAAGATCAAACGCGTCGTGATGTGTTCGGGCAAGGTCTATTACGACCTGCTTGAAGAGCGGGACGCTCGCGGTCTGGATGACGTTTATCTCCTTCGTGTGGAACAGTTCTATCCCTTCCCGGCGATCTCGCTGGTCAAGGAACTGGAACGTTTCCCCGAGGCGGAAATGGTCTGGTGTCAGGAAGAGCCCAAGAACCAGGGCGCATGGCACTTTATCGAACCCAACATCGAATGGGTTCTGGGCCGCATCAAAGCCAAACACCCGCGTCCACGCTATGTGGGCCGCGCAACATCGGCCTCGCCCGCAACGGGCCTCGCCAGCCAGCACAAAGCACAGCAAGAGGCGCTCGTGAACGACGCCCTGACCATCGAAGGAAACTAAAACATGACCGAAGTGCGTGTCCCCACTCTGGGTGAATCCGTCACCGAAGCCACGGTGGCCACCTGGTTCAAAAAGCCCGGCGATGCCGTTGCCGTGGATGAAATGCTCTGTGAGCTGGAAACCGATAAAGTGACGGTTGAGGTCCCCTCGCCCGTCGCAGGCACCCTGGCCGATATCGTGGCCGCCGAGGGTGAAACCGTGGGCGTGGATGCCCTGCTGGCCAACATCAGCGAAGGCGCTGGTGCAGCCGCGCCAGCCCCGGCCGCCAAAGCCGCCCCTGCGGCCGCACCTGCAGCGGAAGCCGCCTCGGTTGACGTGATGGTACCCACCCTGGGTGAATCCGTGACCGAAGCGACCGTGTCGACCTGGTTCAAAAAGGTCGGCGACAGCGTGGCGCAGGACGAAATGCTCTGCGAGCTGGAAACCGACAAGGTCTCGGTCGAAGTGCCCGCCCCCGCCGCCGGTGTTCTGGCGGAAATCACCGCCCCCGAAGGCACCACCGTCGATGCAACGGCCAAACTGGCGGTGATCTCAGGTGGTGCAGGCGCGACCGCCGCCGCACCTGCTGCGGCACCGGCACCTGCCGCTGCGCCCGCTGCGGCAGGCGTCAAAGACGGTCCAGCCGCCGAAAAAGCTATGGCCGAAGCAGGCATTAGCCGCGATCAGGTCACCGGTACCGGTCGTGATGGCCGCGCCACCAAAGCCGATGTCGCCGCCGCTGTGGCCGCAGCCCCCGCACCGGCTCCGGCCGCCGCACCGCGCGCGCCTGTTCCTGCGGATGACGCTGCACGTGAAGAGCGTGTGAAAATGACCCGCCTGCGTCAGACCATCGCCAGACGTTTGAAAGATAGCCAGAACACCGCTGCCATGCTGACCACCTACAACGAGGTCGACATGACCGAGGTGATGGCACTGCGCAAACAGTACAAAGATCAGTTCGAGAAAAAGCACGGTGCACGTCTGGGCTTTATGTCCTTCTTCACCAAGGCCTGCTGTCACGCGCTGAAAGAAGTGCCCGAGGTTAACGCCGAGATCGATGGCACCGACATCGTGTACAAAAACTTTGTGCACATGGGTGTGGCCGCGGGCACCCCGACCGGTCTGGTTGTGCCTGTGATCCGTGACGCCGACAGCATGTCTTTTGCCGACATCGAAAAAGCCATCGCCGAAAAGGGCAAACGCGCCCGTGACGGCAAACTCTCCATGGCTGAAATGCAGGGCGGCACCTTCACCATCTCGAACGGTGGTGTTTACGGCTCGCTGATGTCCTCGCCAATCCTGAACCCGCCTCAGTCGGGTATCCTTGGCATGCACAAGATCCAGGACCGCCCCATGGCGATCAACGGTCAGGTTGTGATCCGCCCGATGATGTATCTGGCGCTGAGCTATGACCACCGCATCGTTGACGGCAAAGGCGCGGTGACCTTCCTAGTGCGCGTCAAGGAAGCGCTGGAAGATCCCCGCCGCCTGCTGATGGATCTGTAAAACGTGCGTCGGGGCAGACGCACACCGCCAATTGTCAGTGCGCCTTATATTGGGGAAACCCCCAGTATGTGGGCGCGCTGCTGCGCGATGACCTGCCCCGGCTGCAAACGCATTCAGTCTCCAAAGGCACTCTTCCAAACAAACCCCTGGCGTGGCTGGAATAAAGCTGATTTTCACATGTGCGGAACCTGCGGCCACCACCTGTATTTGACCGGCAAAGGGCGGAACAAACGTTTCTTCCTCGTTCAGATGCCGCTCTTCTTTACGCTGTTGATTGGATTGTACGTTTTATTCGCGGCACTGGGCTGGAACGTGACGGAGGGACCAAATGCCGGTAAACCTACACTGCCGGCAGGTCTCTTGATGTGCGCCATCGTGGTTATCTGTCTGGCTGTCTGCAATGCACGGCTTGAAGAGATCGCGTTTCAAAAAGTGGGACAGGCAAACCCATGACCGTCGAGCTCACCCTCCTTACCCTGGCCACCCTGCTTCAGGCTGTTTACTTCGCGGTCTATTCAATTTCAGCCAATATTCAGGTTGGAACAAAAACCGCCATGGGCCCCCGTGATAAACCGGTTCAGCTCACCGGGTTCGCCGGGCGGGCCCAACGCGCACTCAACAATCAATTCGAAGCGCTTATCCTCTTTGCCATCGCCATTCTGGTCCTCACCTTCTCGGATCAGACCGACGGCCACACCGCCGGTGCGGCGGCGCTCTTCCTCATCGCCCGGGTGCTTTATCTGCCTGCCTATCTCTTTGGCCTCACGCCCTGGCGCACGCTCATCTGGACCATAGGCTTCACCGCCACCTTGGTCCTGCTCTTCAAAGCTCTGATATGATCGGGGTTTCTTCTTTTCACAAATACTCCGGGGAGTCGCAAAGCGACGGGGCAGCGCCCCACCCCACCCAACGAAAGGACACCACCAATGGCACAATATGATGTGATCGTGATCGGCGCGGGCCCCGGCGGCTATGTCTCCGCCATCCGCTGCGCCCAGCTGGGCCTGAAAACCGCCGTGGTCGAAGGCCGCGACACCCTGGGCGGCACCTGCCTCAACGTCGGCTGTATCCCCTCCAAAGCGCTGCTGCATGCCAGCCACCAGTTGCATGAGGCCGAGCACAACTTTGCCGCCATGGGCCTGAAAGGCAAATCACCGTCAGTCGACTGGAACCAGATGAAGGCCTATAAATCCGACGTGGTGGGCCAGAACACCAAGGGCATCGAATTCCTGTTCAAAAAGAACAAGATCGACTGGCTTAAAGGCTGGGGGTCGATCCCGGCCGCGGGCAAAGTCAAAGTCGGCGACGACGTGCATGATGCCAAGAACATCATCATCGCTTCAGGCTCCGAGCCCTCTTCCGTGCCCGGTGCCGATGTAACCATCGACGAAAAGATTGTTGTCACCTCAACCGGCGCGCTTGAGCTGCCAAAGATCCCCAAGAAACTCGCGGTTATCGGCGCTGGTGTGATTGGTCTGGAACTGGGCTCGGTCTACGCGCGTCTGGGCTCCGAAGTGCAGGTCATCGAATTCCTCGATCACATCACCCCCGGCATGGACGGCGATGTGCAGAAAAGCTTCCTCAAGCTGCTGAAAAAGCAGGGGCTGAACTTCACTCTGGGCGCGGCTGTGTCCAAGGTTGAGGCCAGCAAGACCAAAGCCAAGGTCACCTACAAGCTGCGCAAAGATGACAGCGAGCATCAGATCGACGCTGATGTTGTATTGGTGGCCACTGGCCGCAAACCCTTCACCGATGGCTTGGGCCTTGAGGCACTGGGTGTTGAGATGAGCCCGCGAGGCCAGATCAAAACCGACAGCCAGTGGCGCACCAACGTGCCGGGTATCTATGCCATTGGCGATGCCATTGACGGTCCGATGCTGGCCCACAAAGCCGAAGACGAAGGCATGGCCGCCGCCGAAGTTATCGCCGGCAAACATGGTCACGTAAACTATGACGTGATCCCCGGTGTGATCTACACCGCCCCAGAAGTGGCTTCGGTTGGTAAAACCGAAGAGCAGCTGAAGGAAGAAGGTCGCGCCTATAAGGTCGGCAAGTTCTCCTTCATGGGCAACGCCCGCGCCAAGGCCGTGTTCCAGGGGGATGGTTTTGTCAAACTGCTGGCTGACAAAGACACCGACCGCGTTCTCGGCTGTCACATCATTGGCCCGGGCGCCGGTGATCTGATCCATGAGATCTGTGTAGGTATGGAGTTTGGCGCCTCGGCAGAGGACATTGCCCTGACCTGCCACGCGCACCCCACCTTCTCAGAAGCGGTCCGCGAAGCCGCTCTGGCCTGTGGCGACGGTGCCATCCACATGTAAGAAACACATGTTAGATTTCTGGGGCCTGCCTGTTCACTGGCAGGCCCTTCTATTTTATACGTCTGATATGAAACCGAAGATTTTGCTTCCCGTTGTCGGGATAGGTTTGGCCATAGGATTTTACGGCGCCTCGTTGGTCTTGCCGCCGGTCAGCCGCGTTGAGCGCATCGCGCAGCTCTTTGAAGATCTTTGTATTCAGCGTGCCAAGGGTTTGCAGGTTGATCCATTAGAGCTTGGTTTAAGGGCTGAGAACTGGCGCGGGCCCAGTTACGGCGATCCCGCCTCGCTGAGTTTCATCAATCTCACGGATCGTGGCTGTGACATCAGCACCAATCATCCCTTTGCGCTATCTGAATCCGAGGCACAGGAGCTCAAATCCCGGGCCTCCGCATTGAGAGACCGCCATTTCCCCGACCTTGCACTTGATCCGGGGGCGCAATTGGGTTCGATCCACATCGGATGGGCAGAAGGTACCGTCGCCACCCCGGATCGCTGGGGCATGTTTTTCTTCGCCTATCCAGACTGGGGGGACAGTGCAGGCAGCGTGTTGATAATGGGCTATCCTCCCAAAACAGAACTTTGAACCGGCCAAATACCATAGGCTGCGGGCCTGCCATTTGCCGCCCATTGAGATAACATTAACCACTCTTAAGGTATCATAACCCTCAGTTAATGAGGTTCATATGTTGATTGATACCGCAGCTTTGGGCAGCTCACTGCCCGCCCTGTTTCAAAACAAAGCCACGCTTCGACAGGTCTTTTATAGCAAGCTCCTCGAGCAGGCCCCAAACCTCGAAGCACATTTTCTCCAAAACGATGTGCGTCAAACCGAGATGTTTGAAAAATTCATCGGTGACATGATGCGCTCTGTGGTTGGCGGTCAAAGCACGCGGGCCTTTGCGGATAAATTTGCACAATCTCACCGTGGCCTGAAACTCACTACACCCGAACTGGCCACCGCGAAACATGCCTTTCACCAGGCTATTCTGGCGGCTCTTTGCGCGGACGATGCGGGACAGGCCAAGGTCGAAGCGACCTGGCTGCCGTTTCTTGATCAGGTGTTCCATGACTTCGAGCAAGCGTTGATATTTCGCCAAACAAGTTAAGTTTCAAGTTCAACCAAGATTTAAACCGCTTACCCAAAAATTTCAGGAAAAGCGCTGCAATCAGCAGCGCTCTAATAAAATCATGTCTCCGCTTCTTCTACCTCTTCTAGCCGAGCTTTGCGAAATTCGATGCGACACCGTTTTTCTATACTAACTTTTTCAAGTGTCTCCATTTCCCCCTTCAGGCGTGCAAGCTCAGTTGCTGTTTCTTTGTCACCTTTGATGAAGAAGGCCGCTGGCCAGAAAAGAACCAGGGCCACACCCGTAGCCACAGCGTCACCCTCAGCTTTTTTGCTCTGTACCCCCGTCACCTCGGCAAGACGCGTGCTTAGACGGCCCGCTTCTTGGCGAATTTGCGAACAGGAATACTTTTGATATTGGAGAGGTGAAATATATGATGCTGAGATATTTTCTGGTTTTTTGGCGCAAGCCGAAAGTGCAGTAACTGCAATCAAAGCAGCCCCGATAAAAGTTCGTTTCATTTTATAATCCAAGTAGTCCATAGTTGTTCCGTCCCGGATGATCAC
>JAGDYZ010000046.1:0-90297 GCA_049116335.1 Pelagimonas sp.
CGCTGTTCGCGCTTTCCTCAACTAAGACATGTTGAGACCAAAACGTCACGCGTCCCCCAGCTCCCTCTGTCAAGACGCGTGACGACATAACAAGAGCCGTCCTTCACCAAAAGGACGGCTCTGTTTGTTTCTGGGATTACATTTCCGTGGTGTCGTCCGGGACGGATTGGTACCTATTCGAACAGTTCAGGTTTGTTGGCCTTGAACTCATCCAGAAGTATCGGCAATTGAGAGAGATGTTGTTTTAAGGCATTGCGTGACGCTTCTGGTGCTCTGGCCTTAATCGCGTCGGCGACATCCTGATGTTCTTTCAATGTATCTTTGATGCGCCCAGGTTTTGGCAGCATCATACGCCGCGCCCGTTCGACACGGGACCATGCTGTTTCAGCCACCCCAACAATCCCGCTTAGCCCTGTGCTTTCCAGAAACAGGGTGTGCATGCGCACATCCGCTTCGTGGAATTCTTTTTGATTGCCTTTCATGGCCCAGAATTCCTGTAGGTTGAGGATGCTTTCAAGTTCGACCAACTGCGCTTCGGTGTGGTGCTCGGCAAAATGTTCGACGGCGGCCAGTTCAAGGGCCTGTCGAATAAAGATCGCCTCACGAATGCCATTCATCGACATTTTGGACACAAAGCTCCCGGATTGGGGGCGGACCTCGACCAAGCCTTCTTGAGCCAACCGTTGGATTGCTTCGGAGATCGGCGCGCGGGACACCCCGAATTCATCTGCAATCTCGTCCTTGCGCAGCCGTGTGCCGGGTTCGGCCTGATTGTTCAAAATGGCTTCCCGCAAGGAAGTGTAGGCGCGATCTGCAAGGGATCCGGTCATCTCGGAGATTGGTTCAAGTTTCATAGCGCAATTTTCCTTGCAGCTCGTCTGATCTGAGCATACTAACATATTAGCGATTCAAGTTACCGATAACATCAGTAATCCAGATTATCATCGCGTGCCAGAGTGGTTGTCACAATTGTCAAGTTCAACCCTTGGTATGCCCCATCTCTCTCGTGATGCGAAGAGACAGAAACGAGGAATTCCCTTTTGCTTCCTTGCACGGATACCGAAGCCGCAACGCTTGCCAAGCGTTATGCCCCGCGCATTTTGTTTGACCGACACGAGCCGTTTTTCCCTGATAGGATGGGGGTGACAGTGTTCACCCAGTCGGGCCAATCTCCGTCCTGTCGGCATGTGGTGCATCTGAAAGACGATGCTGAGTTTGCCATCGAATATGCTATCTGGTGGGACTGGGACATTCAGCACCTCTATGAGCTTGAGCATATCTGGGTCTATGTTTCGGACGCGGGTGAGATCTGTCGAGTTGAGGCCAGCGCCCATGGCCGTTTGCGTCAGATGGTGACAACCGAGGGGGGGCTGCCTGTCGTGGATGGGCAGGTTCGCCTTTACTCAGAGCCCGGCAAACACGCGTTTTTTGCCAATGAAAGTGAGATTGCCGAGCGCCGTCCCGGGCTAACTGCCAATTGCGGCACGCTGGCAGGCAAGATGGATATTTTGGTCCAACCCCAGTTTGCCGAAGCATTAGGGTTCCTAAAACCCTATGACCATTGGCTGGCCCGTCGTTACATGGTCTCAAAAGCGTTTGAGCCAAGCTTTGTCTTTGATAACGGCTTTGATTTGGCTGGGGTCAAGATCTGTAGCTGGCCCGCGCTACAACGATACATTCCCGCACGCCTTGCCACTGTGATGGAGGAGCTGCGTGCCAATCACACCGGGCTCAAGGCGGTTTTTCTCGACAGTGGGGATACGCTGATCGACGAAGGATCAGAGGTGAAATTCAACGATCTGGTGCTGGATGCGCAGCTAATTCCGGGAACCGAAGATCTGATGGGCGGGTTGAAAACACGCGGTGTTCTGGTGGCACTGGTTGCGGATGGTCTGATTGATAGCTTTGACCGGGTTCACGGGCGCCTTGGCCTGACCAAATATTTCCATGCGCGCTCGATTTCCGAAGCGGTGGGTGGTGAAAAACCACTGAGGACTATGTTCGACACGGCGGCCGAGATGTTGGGGCTGCGGCCCGAGGACTATGGCGATGTCATTATGGTGGGCAACAACCTGTCGCGCGACATCGCGGGAGCCAACGCGCTGGGGCTCAGAACCGCTTTCATCCCATGGGCGCCGCGCCGTCGGAAAATCCCAGAAAATGCGTTGGAGCAACCGGATTACATCATTGAGACGCCAGATCAGCTTTTGGCCGTTCTCGACACCTATTCCTAAGAAAAGTCGAAAAAGATGACAAACACACTGCGTGATTTTCGCTATCGCCAGATCCATTTGGATTTTCACACCTCCGAGGCCATTGCCAAGGTTGGAGCTCAGTTTGATCCCGAGCAATTTGCAGCGACCCTGAAAGACGGCTGTGTTGACAGTGTGACGCTGTTTGCCCGTTGCCATCATGGGTGGTGCTATTATCCAACGGACGTTGCGGAGAGCCATCCGGGTCTGGAACGACCTGATCTGCTTGGGGATATGATCAAGGCCTGTCATGCCGAAGATATCGCCACGCCGATCTATATCACAGTTCAATGGGACGAGCTGACGGCGCGCAAACACCCGGAGTGGCGTGTGATGAGCGCCTATAACTCAACGCCGCATTATCCGGGCCAAGAGCCATCAACTATGAGCCAGCTGACGGCGACCTGGCATACTCTGTGTCTGAACAATCAGGGCTATGTTGACTATCTGACGGCCATGTCCCGCGAAGTGGTTGAACGTTATGATCCACCGGGTCTGTTCATGGATATTCTAGGGTCGCATGAATGTGTGTGTCCCACCTGTCTCGCGTCCATGACCGACATGGGGTTTGATCCCGCTGTGTCGAAAGACCGGCAGGCGCATGACCGGGTGGTTTTGCTGCGCTTCTTCGAAGAGTTCTCGGCGGCAATGCATGAGGTTAGCCCGGATCTTCGGGTGTTCTACAATTCGGGCCATATCTTCAAGGGGGAGCGAGATCGCTATAGTGCCTATGGCCATCTGGAATTGGAAAGTCTGCCAACAGGGGGCTGGGGTTATGATCACTTCCCGACCTCTGCCCGATATGCGGATACCTTGGGATATGACTTCCTTGGGATGACCGGAAAATTCCACACCCATTGGGGTGAGTTTGGAGGCTTCAAGCGCCCCGAGGCCCTGATTTACGAATGTTGTCATATGGTGGCACTGGGCGCGCGGTGCTCCATTGGGGATCAGCTGCACCCCAATGGCATCATGTCGGCTGCGACCTATGACACCATCCGCCCAGCCTATGCGCGTGTGAAATCGCTCGAACCTTACCTGAAGGGCGCAGTTTATCAGCGTGAGATTGCCATTCTCTCCGTAGAGAGCACCGGTCTGGCGGGCGATTGGGATGCCGGGCGCAACCATGAATGCGACGATGCCGCCGCGCGGATGTTGCTCGAGTTGCAGATGCCATTTGATGTGATCGACAGCGAAGCCGATTTTGGGGATTATCGCTTGCTGGTTCTCCCTGATGAGCTGCGCGTGGATGAGGTCTTGGCCGAAAAACTGCGCGGCTATCAGGCGGCAGGCGGTGCTGTCATCGCGAGCGGTGAATCCGGATTGTTGGTGGGCGAAGAACGCTTTGCCTTGGATCTTGGCGTGACCCATCAAGGGGGCCTTGTTGGTCGCGATCCGAGTTACATCCGTGTGCAGCCTGGGCTGCATGATGCGGTGCACGGTGAGCCAATTGTTGTTTATGACCGGGCGCAATCGGTAACGGTTTCTGAAGGGGCGGAGGTTCTGGCAGAGTGCCAGCCCAGCTATTTTGACCGCCGTTGGGATCATTTCTGTTCGCACCTGCACGCCCCACATAACCCAGGGGCCGAAGCGCTTGGGGCGGCTATCGTTCAGAAAGATCGCGCGATTTATGTGTCCTATAAGCTCTTTAATGCCTATTTGCGCCTCGGTCAGCCGATCTACAAATACATCTTTGCCGGTCTGATTAAGCGTTTGATTGGTGAAGGCCTTGTCACCACGTCGCTGCCCTCAGCCGGTCGGGTGTCTTTGACGCGGCAGGTCGAGGAAGGTCGAGATATTCTGCACCTTCTTTACGCGCCGACACAGGTTCGGGGCAAAGGGATATCCGATCCGGACGGTGTGATGCGTCCAATCGAAATCATCGAAGATGTGCCAGAGCTGAGGGATGTGGAGGTCTCTGTTAAACTCGACAGTGCACCAACGGCGGTGCGGGGCTTTGAGGGGCAGGAGGTCAGCTGGTCTTACGATAATGACCGCCTGAGCCTGACCTTGCCCAAGCTCTATATCCATGAGGCCGTGGTGATCGAGCGCGGCTGATACGGGTTCGGACCGGAGGGCTCGATTTTTCTCTCCTCCCCCTGAAGGGCCGAGCCTGAAACGTCTGAAAAGAACGGCCCTCACTAATCTTAGTGAGGGCCGTTTTGTTTGAATTCTTGAGTGGATTACAGCGCGGTGAGGGAAACAACCTGTCCGGGCATCAGGTCAAAGATGGCTGAGATCCCGGTTTGGGTAATTGTCTCGCAGGTGGCCGTAAAGGCCGTTTCACAGCTCAGATTGAGACGGCGACGCAGGGTGGCGGTGATTTTGGCATGGGTCAATTTGCCTTCCGACCAGCCGAGATCCACAATGAAACCACCGCGGGCGCGCAGCCCCTTGATGTCACCACCCGGCCATACGGAGGGCAGGGCGGGCAGAAGGGTCACGCGATTGGCATGGCTCTGCATGAGCATTTCGACCACGCCTGCGGTATAACCGAAATTCCCGTCGATCTGAAACGGAGGATGGGAGCCAAGTAGGTTCGGATACAATCCGCCTTTTTGTCCTTTAGGGCGGTCACATTCGACGAATTCAAACACGTTGCGCAAAATGTCATAGGCGCGATCACCGTCACCCAGTCGGGCGTGCAGTGCGAGCTTCCATCCCATCGACCATCCTGTCGCTTCATCACCGCGAATCGAGAGCGTTTTGCGCACCGCGTCCTGTAGCTCGGGTGTGTCATTTGTGATCTGATCCCCTGGGAACACGCCATAAAGATGGGACACGTGGCGGTGATGCGGGTCCCATTCGGGCAGATCTTCGGTCCATTCAAGCAGCTGCCCCTGTGATCCGATGCGATACGGAGGCAGGCGATTAAGCGCGCCTTGATACCGCGCAATTTGGCTCTCAGGTTTCTCCAGAATTCTTGCGGCCTGGATCACCTGTTCAAGAAGACCTCGGATAATTGCGGTATCCATGGTTGACCCTTGGTGCACCGTACATTCAGCTCCCTTGGCATCGAGAAACTTGTTTTCGGGGCTGGTGCTGATTGGCGTGACCAAAGTTCCGTCCGGGGCTTCGATCATCCAATCGAGCAGGAACTCCAAGGCGCCTTCCATGCGGGGCCACGCGCGATCTCGAAGAAACGCAATATCTCCCGAGTAATCGAAATGATCCCACAAATGGGCCACCAGCCAACCGGCCGCCATAGGCCAAAAGGCCGATTGCGGGGTAGATTGAGACGGCGTGACTTCGCGCCAAATCGAGGTGTTGTGGAAGGCCATCCACCCGGGAGCGTCAAACATGTGTTTGGCTTGACGGGCGCCCGTCACCGAAAGGTCGTCAATTAGATCAAACAAAGGTGCGGTGAGCTCGGACAGACCCGTCGGCTCTGCGGGCCAATAGTTCATCTGAAGGTTGATGTTCATCGTGTAGTTTGAACTCCACATCGCACAGGTGGAGTTGTTCCAGATCCCCTGAAGGTTGGGTGGCTGGCTGCCGGGGCGCGATGACGAAACCAGAAGGTAGCGACCGTATTGAAAGACCAGAGCTGCGAGATCAGGGTCTGGCTTGGTCTGGGCCGCCTTCAGACGTTTATCTGTGGTCAGGTCCGTCGGGCTTTCACCGTGCAATGTAAACGACGTGCGCGACATCAGATCACTGATATCTGCCTTGTGAGCGGCACGCATGTCCGGTTCGTAGGCCATCTTAACAGCATCAAGAATGGCGTCATTGCGTTCCGCCGGGTCCGCGCCTTCGCGGCTTGGGCTTTTGTCGAAACCGTTGAAACTGGTCGCCAGAGAAATCAGGAAAGTGACTTCCCGAACCCCGCGCAATGCGATGCCGTCCTGGCTCACCTCGACGGTGCCCCCCTTGTGACGCAAATCGATGGCGGTTTCGAAAAACATGCCAAGCCCACGGCCGTCTTGACTATAAAGTACTGTGTGCTGATCCGAGAGCTCAGAGGGGGCAATATGGGGGTGCACGTCCCCATTGCGATCAAACAGCGCCGGTTCTTTGTGGGTGTCCCCCAGCGCCTTGTTCATATCAAAAAGATGCCTGCGATGCTGAACGTAGCTTGGGGCCTGCCCATTGAGCGTATAGCGGTTTCCGCGGTGTCCCGCACGACCATTGGGGTGTTGTGTGACCAGTCGCGCGTCGATGTTCATGCCCTGTGGCGCGTCGCTGCGCATGGTCACCACGACCACCTGATGGTCGAAACTTGCGTAGACGTCACGGTGAAGGGTTTGGTCGGCGCAGTGCAAAACTTCGCTGTGGATACCGTGTTGGATGTCCAAACTGCGCTCATAGTTTGTCACGCCAAGCGGGGTCGTTGGCGAAAGAAGAAGGTAGCCCGCGGGCTGATAGCTAGCGCCCTGTTTTCCAAGAAATTTTGAGCGCACAAGTTCCTGCGCTTTGAAGTATTCTTTGTTCTCCAAAAGCCTGACAGCCTCGGGTGTCAGCTCGGTCAGCGGGTCAGGCTGAAACACTTCTGACGGTTCACCGCTATAAAGTGTGTCTTCGTTCAAATGCAGTTTGAAAACATCGGGATCGCCATAGGCCATCGCGCCCAGACGGCCATTTCCCAGAGGCAGGGCTTCGTTCCAGTGGCGGGCGGGTGTGTCGTAGTGAAGGGTCATCGCCTGAGGGGTGTTCATCATGTCCATCTTTCTGTCGCGCCGCGCGGGTGTTGCAAAGGCTAATTTTTGCACGGGCGTGCAAAATAGTTGCGTAGCTTGTCTAACATGCTAACATGTTAATTGCTCAACGAGGCAGAATCTAGCCTCATTTGTTTGGGAACAAGGACTTTCCGGGAGGAAGATATGAAATTTGTAAACTCAGTTCTGAGCGGTGTCGCAGTTGCGGCGCTGGCCACAGGAGCTTGGGCAGAGGAGCTGAAAGGCGACCTGACCATCCTGAATTGGTTGGGGGGCACTGAAGGTGAGCTGATCATCGCACTGGAAGAGGCCTTTATGGCCCAAAATCCAGGTGTCACAATCAAGGACATCAATCCATCTGCTGGTGGCGGCGATGCACGCGCGGGCATTCGCTCGGCCTTGCTGTCGGGTGAGCGTTTTGATCTGCTGCTCAACACCTGGCCATCGTTCGAAAAAGAACTGATTGACGCTGGGCTGCTTCAGTCCTGGGACGGTCAGTGGGAGGCACGCAACTGGAGCGCGTCGCTCGGGGATTCCTGGCGCAATCTGGCCACCTATGGTGACGAAACCTATGGTGTGTATTTCCTTGCGGGTAACCGCTCCGGCCTGTGGTATCGCCCTGAAACTTTCGCCGCAGCAGGCATTGAAGGCGAGCCGCAGACTTGGGATGACTATTTGTCCACCTTCGCCAAGCTTCAGGCCAATGATGTGCAGCCAGTTTCGATCGGCGCGCGGTCCTGGGCGACCACTGAGTGGTTCGAAAACCTGATCCTGAAATCCGCTGGGACAGATTATACCGCGCGTTTGGCAAACCATGAGGCCAAATGGACCGATCCGGAGGTCACCGCGGTCTTCGATCTGATGCGCGATATGATCGAAGCCAACTGCTGTGAAGCCACTGAAAAGATGCTGGCGATGCACTGGCCGGATACCGCAGATGCGGTGCTGCGCGATGGAACCGCCGGCAGCATGCTGATCGGTGCCTGGGCAAACCAGCGCGCCGCGGGCGAATATGGTCAGAAACCTGGTGACGACTATTCGTTCTTCCAGTTCCCGGCTGTGAATGATGAGCATGCCAAAACCATGAGCATCGATGGCAAAAACTGGCTTTTGATGGATGGCGCCCAGGATGTTGAATTGGCGGGTGCCTTTATCGACTTCGTTCTGAGCGAAGAGGGATCCAATATCATTGCGAACCTGAACATTGCCACCCCGTCCGCCAATGTGGATGCAAGCAAGTATGATCCGGTCGTGGCGAAATACGTCTCGATGTACAAAGACGCGGATGTGTTCTTTGTTATGGACGATCTTCTGCCGGCAGAACTCAGCGGTCTGTTCCGCACCAGTCTGCAGAAATTCCTTCAGGACCCATCGGCAGAAAATGTGGCTGAGATTCAGGCCGCTTTGGAAGCCAAGGCAAACGAAGTCTACTAATCCCTCTAACAACTTACGAAATGGCGAAACGATATGACTGCTCTTGACCGACCTTCGGTTGGGAAGTCTGTGGTTGCCTATGTCGCCAGCTGGTTCAAACCGGCTGGCGGTCAACGGCAAGACTGGGTGGCCTATGTGCTTCTGGCCCCCGTTCTTCTCTTGTTTGCTTTGGGGGTCTTGTACCCTCTTTTCGAAACCGTCCGTGTCAGCTTCCTTGACTGGACCGGGCTGGGCCGTCCCAAGCCCGCTGGGATCGAAAACTATACCAAGCTGATAAGTGACCCCAACTTTCTGAATGCTCTTAAAGTCACGCTGACCTGGACGGTCGCAACGACGTTCTTCTCGGTGCTCTTTGGCTGGACCATTGCACTTGTGTCCGGGCTGGATGCCAAACGGACATTGGTGTTCCGCGTGGCGATCTTTGCCGCCTATGGTGTGTCCGAAGTGGCCAGTGGCGTGATCTGGTTGGGGATCGTGCAACCAGACTTTGGATTGATCAACTCCGTGCTGCGGGCCATCGGGCTGGATCAATGGGCCTATCCATGGCTTGGCGATGCCAATACAGCCATGGTTGTCCTGGTGGCGGCCTATGTCTGGACACAGACCGGCCTGCCTTTGTTGACCTGTTATGCGGCGATTGTGGCCATCCCGCGCAGCCAGATCGAAGCGGCCTATGTGGATGGCGCAAGCCATATGCAGGTGCTGCGGCACATTCTCATTCCCTACTCCTTGCCGGGATTGAAGGTGGCGGTCTTCCTTGTGCTGCTCAATTCGCTCAAGGCCTTTGATCTGATCCACGCGATGACAGAAGGCGGACCAGTGCGCGGCACAGAAACGGTTGGCTACTTCATGTTCAAAGAAGCGGTGGTCTACTTCAAGCAGGGCTATGGTGCGGCCAGTACGGTTGTTCTTTTGCTGGCGGTGATTGTGGTCTCGATCCCCCTCATTCGCGAAAGGTCGTCGGACACATGAATGATATCTACAAACCGCCGCTGTGGCCGATGGTGTTGATTGGCGTGGTGTCCCTGATCTGGGTACTGCCGCTGATCGGGATTATCATGACCTCGACCCGCCCCGAAGGGGAAACCCTGAAGGGATGGTGGAACATTGAGGAATTCACGCTGACGCTTGAGGCCTGGCGCGAAGTCTGGGTGAACTATCCGCTTTGGGATGCCCTGTGGAACTCGATCAAAATCGCGGGCCTGTCCTCGTTGGGGTCGATTCTTTTGGCACCCATGGGGGCCTATGCCTTTGCCTTCCTCAACTTTCCCGGCAAAAAGGTTACCTTTTTGCTGTTGGTGAATGCCTTTGTGATCCCGAACCAGATCCTGATCATCCCGTTGTTCACCCTGTGGCGCAACGTGGGTCTGATCGACAATATCTTCTCGGTGATCATTCCCTTTGTTGCCTTGTCCATGGCCTGGGCCGTGTTTCTGGTGCGCAACTATCTGGTCGATTTCCCACGATCTCTGATCGATGCGGCGCATATTGATGGCTGTGGCCATGTGCGGACCTTCTGGTCGGTTGTTCTGCCAAATGCGCTAACTCCTATGGCTGCGGTCGGGATCTTGCAGTTCATGTGGACCTGGAACTCGTTGATGTTGCCGATGCTGTTCTTGCGCGAGAACATCCCGCTCCCGGTGCTGCTGACCAAGATCAAAGGCACCTATGAACCAAACTGGGATCAGGTGGCTGTCGCCACGATCATCACCTCGGTCATCCCTCTTCTTATCTTCCTGTATTTCCAGAAATATTTTGCTGCGGGTGCAAGCAATCAATCTGGTCAAAAGGGATAGAGGCGCAGTAGCGAGAATAGAAAATGGCAAGTATTGCTTTGAATAATCTGGTGAAAGAATTCGGCGAGACGCGGGTTCTTCACAGTATCGATCTCGACATCAAAGACGGAGAGTTTGTGGTGTTTGTCGGGCCCTCCGGCTGTGGCAAATCCACAACCCTGCGCATGGTGGCCGGGCTTGAATCGGTGAGCAGCGGTGAAATCCGCATTGGTGATCGTGAGGTCAGCGGGCTTGCGCCCAAAGATCGCGGCATCTCCATGGTGTTTCAGGACTACGCGCTTTACCCGCATATGACGGTGCGCAAAAATCTAGGCTTCGGATTGAAAGTGTCGGGTACACCGGCGGCCGAGATCACGCAGAAGGTGGATGAAGCGGCCAAGATGCTTGGGCTTGAACAGCTTTTGGACCGCAAACCAAAACAGTTGTCAGGTGGTCAGCGTCAAAGGGTTGCAATGGGCCGCGCAATTGTCCGAAGCCCCGAGGTCTATCTGTTTGATGAACCGCTTTCGAACCTTGACGCAAAACTGCGGACGCAGATGCGCTCAGAGATCAAACGCCTGCACAAGAAAGTGCGCAATACCATCATCTATGTGACGCACGATCAGATCGAAGCCATGACAATGGCAGACCGGATTGTGGTGATGCGCGGTGGTCATATCGAACAGGTGGGGACACCAAGCGAACTGTTCAAATCTCCGGCCAATGTCTTTGTTGCAACCTTCATCGGATCGCCGCCAATGGCGATGGTTGACGGCGAGATTGTCACAGACGGGGCATCGCCAATGTTCCAGGCAGTTAATGGCCCTCTTCTGCCCATTCCTGCGCGTTTGCGGGACAAAGTGAAGGTCGGTCAGAAAGTGTTCTACGGCATCCGCTCAGATTCCTTCTCACCGGTTGGGCATTCCTTGCCGCGGGCAGGAGAGGTGCACCAGATGAGCTGTACGGTGGATCATGTCGAGCCACTTGGGGCGGAGACTTTGATCTCAGTGGCGTTGGGGACATCGACGGTATTGTCGAAAATGTTCAATCCGTCTGAGGTTGATATCGATGAGACCCGCGCGTTTGAGCTCGAGCTTGACGGCTGCTACCTTTTTGACAAAGGAACTGAACAATCCCTTGATCTTTAGGGGGAGCGCTAAGCTGAGAAAAAACTCTTCTAACAGGGTTAATCTCGGTTTGCGTTCTTTTTGCAGAAGCAAAAAAACGGGCCTTACGGCCCGTTTTAGTTTGTTGCGCGGATGTGGGGCAGAGTGTTGGGATACGTGAATTTCTCAGCCCCCCCAAAGCTCACTCTTCGAGTTTGAGCTGTTCCAGCGCCTGACCGGCGGCCTCTACGGTCCGGTCGATGTCGTCCTGAGTGTGTTCGGTGCAACTCAGGTTGTGGAGTATGCGGTTCCCGGTGAAGAAGATGCCCTGCTGGCGCATCAACTGTGAGAACCGACCATATTTCGCCAGATCAGCTGACGCGCAGAAATCTCGATAGGATGTGATCTCGTCAAGATCGGTGAACACCGGGTGGAACATCGAGCCGATATTCTGAACCCGCATGTTTTGATCAGTGTCGCGGGCTACTTGATTAAGGCGCTGCGTCATCTCATCGCCAATGGCGTTGATTTTGGTCCAGCCTGCATTGTTGTCCTTTGACATCTCTTCCAGCATGGTTTTTGCGGCATAGAGGCCAAGGCGCGGTGCGTTGTGGCTGCCATAGTGCAATACCTTGCCGTATTCGATGCTTTCCATGATGTGGTTTGGTCCGGCAATCGCAGCGACCGGGAAACCCTGGCCCAATGCTTTGCCAAAAGTCACGATATCGGGTTGCAGATCATAGAGTTCAGCAGCGCCACCGGGGGCAACACGAAATCCCGTCACGGTTTCATCTAGATAGAACAGCACATCATAGGCGCGACACATCTCTTGGACCTGTTTCAGATAGCCGGGTTTGGGCGGGATCACACCCATGTTCGACATAGCACCTTCCATCACCACACAGGCGATTTCATGGCCGTGGGTTTTGAGCTTGCGCTCAAGGGCGTCAATGTCATTCCAGACACAGACCAGCGTGTCTTCCCAGCTGCCCGGTGTCAGACCGGAGCTGTCGGGGATGCGCACGGGATCATTGGGGTGGCCCAGTGTGGTCACGGGCTGTGGGTTGGTGCTGACGAGAAGCCCATCATACCAGCCATGGTAATGGCCTTCGAACTTTAGGATTTTGCGTTTACCTGTAATGCCACGTGCCATGCGTACGCCGGTCATACAGGCTTCCGTGCCGGTGTTGGCAAAGCGCACTTTGTCAACATGTGGCAACATGCCGACCATCAATTCAGCCGCCTCAACCTCAACCTCAAGCGCCGTGGCGAAATGGGTGCCGCCCATCACCTTATCTTGCACTACTTCGACGATTTTTGGGTGGGCATGTCCCAGAGGCAGGCAGCCAAATGAGAGCTGCCAGTCAAGATACTCATTGCCATCCACATCCCAAAGCCGCGCGCCTTTGCCTTCGCGGATATAGGCGGGGTAAGGGGCATAATTCATCGGGCCGCGGCTGGCGGAGCTGCAGCCTTCAACCAGGACCTCCATGGCGCGGTCGAACAGGTGTTTCGAGGTGTCGGTTTGCATAAAGATCTCCATTAGCCCGAGATGGCCGAAAGCAGGACTTGGGCCTGCGCTTGGGCATTTTCGGGTGTCAGCATGTCAGGTGCCTTGCCTAAGAGGGCGTGCAAGGCGGCGAGCGTTGTGTCGCTGTAGACAATGGTTCCGTCTGAAGTGACTTCGGAAATGCCATCCCAAGGCAAGGAGGCCTCGTTGGTTGCAACTGCGTGATCAAGACTCCACGCGGGAGGGAGTGTGATCTCAAACTGCCCGTTACAGCACGTGACGGGATAGCCCCCTATCAAGGTGCCGATGCCGGGCAAATGGGTGTCAACTGGAGTGGCTGAAGTCAGTGCGCGCAGAGCCTGCACCCCCGCCGAGGCTGTGACACGGTTGAAGTGCAGGTCATAGGGAAAGTCGAAGGGCTGGTAGAGAGCCTCGGTTGCAATGTCGGTGACATCACGATCGCCCACTGTTGCCCGTAGAAGGTAAGGCGGAAGTTCGGAGGCCGTTTTTGCGTTCAGGACGTGGTATTCAAACGCGTGCTGGGCCACCATCTGGACTTTGACGTCTCGGGCGTGGCAACCCATCTTTGCAGCCACATAGCTTTGAATTTTGGGCAGTGGTTCTTGCACGTTGCCAATGCCACAGGTCGGGCCAAAGCCAGTGCGGTTCAACACAGGGTTGATTACATCCGGGTAAGACGCTCCTATCCAAACCGCGTTGCAATCGGCTTGTGCCATGCCCGCCCGCAGCGTGCTCATGAGCGACAGGTGCAGCGAGGTGAAGGCAGCAAAAGGCAGCTCAATGCCTTTGTTATCGGTCTGCCACCATGGCATCAGGCTCGGGGCAGTGAAGATGTAATCCGGACTGATTTCACGAAGTTTGAGGGCAAAGCCAGGGTCATTGAAGTCAAGTTCTTCTGAACGAATGTTGGGAAATAACCCCTCAAGCCCGGCGCCAATTGCAGCATTATTCGCACGCGCCTGGGCTTTTTTCCGGTCTCGACTTGCCACAATAATTGTGTCGAATAGGTCAGCGCGGGCCACGGCCTCAAGCAGGCTTGTTCCAAGCTCGCCAAGCGACAGAATGAGTAAAGTGGGGCGCGACATGGGTTGGTCTCCTCGACTGATTTCGAAGATATAGGTTCGTTTCAAATATGAAACAAGGGGAATTTAACCCACACTCTGATAGGCGTGACTTTCTTTATGGTTGTGCTTCCACTCACCTTCGCTCTAAATGAAATCTCGTTTTGCGTCTTTGCGGACGCCGCTCTTAAAAGGTGCACCGAAAATTCATGTCCCAGGCTGAAACACACACTGACACCGAAGACGATAGTTCAACTTTGAAAATCGGCGAGGTGATCCGAAAGCTGCGGCAGAGGAAAGGCATCTCTTTGTCTCAGCTGGCTGTGCAAGCGGGTGTCTCGAAATCGAACCTCTCGAAAATCGAAAATTGTGTGATTTCGCCGACCTTCGATACGATTGATCGTGTGGCCAGGGGGCTGGGTGTGGCAAGCGCGAGCCTGTTGTCAGCGCAATCTGCCGTTCAATCGCAACCCTCGTTTACAGATAAAGGGGCCGGGTTGCGATCAGAGAGCGACAAATACGGCTTTGAGTATCTGTTCTCGGATATGGACAACCGACGCATGGTGCCCCTGATCGCAACGGTCAAACCACAGGAAACAGAAGAATTTCCCGCATCCTCCTCCCATGGCGGGGAAGAGTTTTTCTTTGTTCTTGAAGGGGACATCACGTTTCACTGTGATGACCAGCCCCCGCGAGAAATGTCTGTTGGGGATGCGGTCTATTTCAACAGCAAACTGCGGCATCTGGTGCGCAATCGAAATGGATCTGAGGCGCGCCTGCTGTGGGTTTGGCTGGCCTGAACGGCCAGCCAAAACTTTATTTGGTACGCGGCAGTTTTGGGGCCGATTTTGACAGCGCAAGCTCAGCATCCGAGAATTTCCAAGGGCCACGCACGCCTTTGACCCCTTCGGGGGCGATGATCATGCCACGCGCCTGAACCTGGGGGTCGTCAAAGGCTTCGCCAATGGAGTTGATTGGACCAGCCGGCACGGTTGCGGCCTCCAGAGCCGCCAGAACATCTGCCTTGTTCCAATGGCTGAGTGATGCCTCGATCTCTTGGGTCAGCACCACACGATTGGCCACACGCAGTCCGTTTGTGGCGTAATCGGGATTTTCTGCCAGATCGGGGCGGTCAATCACGCCGCAGAACCGCTGGAACTGGCCGTCATTGCCAACGGCCAGAATGAAGTGCCCGTCGGCAACAGGAAGCACTTGATACGGCGAGATATTTGGATGGTCGTTGCCTTTGCGCATCGGGCTTTCACCCGTGGTGAGGTAATTCATCGCCTGATTGGCCAGCATCGCGGTGGCGCAATCCAAGAGAGACATGTCGATGTGTTGACCTTTGCCGGTGTGGTGCCGCTGCTCAACCGCGGCCAGAATGCCGATGGTGCCATAGAGGCCCGTCACCACGTCGGTCACCGCAACGCCGACCTTCTGGGGTTGGCGATCCGGTTCACCGGTGATCGACATGAGCCCGGACATACCTTGGATCAGAAAGTCATAGCCCGCACGTTTGGCGTAGGGGCCATCCTGCCCAAACCCGGTGATCGAACAATAGATCAGGCGCGGATTGAGGTCCTTAAGGCTGTTATAGTCCAGTCCGTATTTTGCGAGCCCACCTACCTTGAAATTCTCGATCAGAATATCTGCGTCAGCAATCAGGTCACGCACCTGTTGTTGGCCCTCTGGCGTGCGAAAATCGGCGACAACAGTGTCTTTTCCGCGATTGGCGGCATAGAAATAGGCCGCAGTTTTGTCGCCGTCGCGTTCGATAAAGGGTGGGCCCCAGCTGCGGGTGTCGTCCCCGGTTTCGGCCTCAACCTTGATGACGTCGGCACCTAGATCTGCAAGCGACTGGCCAATCCAGGGCCCGGCCAGAATACGGGCCAATTCGACCACTTTCAGTCCTTGAAGAGGGGACATGTGCAATTCCTTTAGTGGGTTGAGCGCTGGGCTCGGAGATCAGAGATAGGGGGGCGTGCAGGCCGAGATCAATTCGGCCGGACGGTCCGAGATGTTGCGAAACCGATGTGGGGCACGGCTATTAAACAGATAGGCGTCGCCTGCTTTGAGAATGCGGACTTCGTCTCCTACGGTCACTTCGATCTCGCCTGAAATGACGATCCCGCCTTCGTGCGAGTCGTGCTCAATCATAGCGTCGCCCGTGTCGGCGCCTGCTTCGTAGCGTTCCTGGAGAATTTGCAACCCATGGGCTTTGGCATCGCCCACCTGTTTGAGAGTAACTTTGCTCTGCGCCTTCTCGTCCCCTTGGTACAGCAAGGACGTCAGATCACGCAGCTCAGAGGGAGTGAAAAAGGGCTTCTGCGCGTTGACCGCTTCGGGTTCAAAAAATTCTGACATGCTTATGCCAAACCCGCCTAGAATTTTGCGCAAGGACGCCACGGATGGGCTGCTGCGGTTGGTTTCGATCATGGAGATTTGCCCATGGGGCACGCCAGCGGATTCAGCTAACTGTCTTTGCGAGAGGCCAAATTGAGTGCGCAGTGTTTTCAAGCGCCCGCCAACGTCGAATTCATCCGTCATCCGAACTGATCCCTTGATGATTTGAAGGCACCTTAAGCGATTCCGGCGAAGCTGCGCAATTTTTTACTGGTAATGCGCACAATATTGAGCAAGAAAAAGCTGAGAATCAAAGCGGCACTTGGAGGGTACGCACATGACAGCCACGCAAAAATTGATAGATCGCCGGACCAAGGCTGTGGCGCAAGGCGTGGCCACACGCGGAATCTACACGGTGCGCGCGGACAATGCCGAGCTGTGGGATGCTGATGGGCGCCGCTTCCTCGATTTCGCCGCAGGTATCGCGGTGAATAACACTGGCCATCGCCATCCGAAGGTGATGGAGGCCGTAGCCAAGCAGGCTGAGGCCTTTACCCACACCTGTTTCCACGTGGCCCCCTATGAGAGCTACATCGCGCTGGCCGAACGGTTGAATGCCGCCACCCCCGGGGATTTCTCCAAGAAAACCATGCTGGTGACAACCGGGGCCGAAGCGGTTGAAAATGCGGTGAAAATGGCGCGAGCCTATACCGGGCGCTCGGGTGTGATCGCCTTTTCCGGGGCGTTCCACGGTCGGACGCTGATGGGGATGGCGCTGTGTGGCAAGGTGATGCCGTACAAGAAATCTTTTGGTGCCATGCCACCCGAGGTGTTTCATGCGCCGTTTCCAAATGCGTTCCACGGTGTGAGTGTTGAACAGTCGCTTGAGATGCTGGATACGCTGTTCAAAAGCTCGATAGACCCTGAGCGGGTTGCGGCCATGATCATCGAGCCGGTGCAAGGCGAAGGAGGCTTCAATATCGCCCCACCTGAATTCCTGCAGGCTTTGCGCAAGATTTGCGATGATTATGGCATCGTGTTGATCGCAGATGAAGTGCAAAGCGGGATCGCGCGAACAGGAAAGCTCTTTGCTTTTGAGCACGCAGGTGTTGCGGCGGATCTCGTGACCATGGCCAAAGGGTTGGCCGGGGGCTTTCCGTTGTCCGCAGTGACGGGCCGCGCCGAGGTGGTCGATGCGGCGCCCGCGGGTGGGATTGGCGGTACCTATGCAGGCAATCCGCTGGCGGTGGCAGCGGCGCATGCGGTCTTGGATGTGGTCGAAGACGAGGGGCTGTGTGCCCGCGCTGATGAAATCGGCGCCGCAATCAAAGCCCGCCTGACGGACATCGCAGCACGTCCCGAAGGTGCGGCCATTGGCGATATCCGTGGTTTGGGTGCGATGGTGGCCTTTGAATTGGTCACGGATCGCGCAACCAACGCGCCGAATCCGGGCCTCACACAGGCGATTGTGGCCGAGGCCGAGGCGCGTGGGCTGATTATCCTGCCCTGCGGGACGCGCGCAAATGCCGTACGCCTGTTGCCGCCCTTGACCACGCCGATGAAGCAGGTCACCGAAGCGCTTGATATGTTGGAAGCGGCCATCGTGGCAGCGGCGGGCACTGCGCAGGCGGCAGAGTAACCTATTTAACAAAGAGGCCGGGGCGTGTTGCCCCGGCCTTTTGTATTATCCGGCGACGACGTCCTGACGTTGCACGCCCAATCCCTCGATGCCCAGTTCCATCTTGTCACCGGGTTTCAGATAGGTCTCTGGCTTTTGACCCATGCCCACACCCGGAGGAGTGCCGGTTGAGATTACGTCACCGGGCTGCAGTGACATGAATTGCGACAGGTGAGAGATCACAGTGGCGACGTCAAAATGCATCGTGTTGGTTGAGCCATCCTGATAGCGGTGGCCATTGACCTCAAGATACATCGGCAGGTTCTGTGGGTCCGCGATCTCGTCGCGGGTCACCAGCCAGGGACCGATGGGGCCAAAGGTGTCAGCGGATTTGCCTTTCACCCACTGGCCCGAGCGATGCAGCTGAAAGTCACGCTCAGACAGATCGTTGACCACACAGTAGCCCGCAACGTGATCCAACGCCTCGTCTTTTGAGATATATTTTGCCGCTTTGCCGATCACCACACCCAGTTCGACCTCCCAGTCGGTTTTGACCGAGGTGCGCGGGATCTCAACGGTGTCATTTGGGCCGACGATCGCCGAGGTGGCTTTGAAGAAGATCACGGGCTCTTGCGGCAGATCCATTCCGCTTTCGGCGGCATGATCGGCGTAGTTCAGGCCGATGCAGATGAATTTTCCAACATGGCCGACACAGGCGCCAATGCGCGGATCGCCGTCAACCACAGGCAGGCTGCTTGGGTCCAGCGCACGCAGTTTGGCAAGGCTTTCATCGCTCAGCGCCTCACCCGACAGATCTGCAATGTGGTCTGACAGGTCACGCAGCGCGCCCTCGGCATCCAGGAGGCCGGGTTTCTCCGCACCCACGGGACCGTAACGTAGCAGTTTCATTTCTCTTTTCCTTCCTCAGATGGTCCAGCCGCCGTCGATGGCCAGAGCCTGTCCTGTTGTGTATTGGCTTGCGTCGCTTGCCAGATACAGCGCAAGTTCGGCAATTTCGTTTGCGGTGCCAATGCGACCCATCGGCTGTCGGGCGATGAAATCGCTCATCGCTTTCTCGTAGTCTCCGGTGGCGCGCAACCGGTCATGCAGGCTTGGGCTGTCCACGGTGCCGGGGCAGATGGCATTGGCGCGCACGCCCTGGGTGACAAAATCGGCAGCAATGGATTTGGTGATGCCAATGACGGCAGCTTTCGAGGCGCAATAGGCGAAACGATTGGGCACACCTTTGATTGACGAGGCCACCGACGACATATTGATTATTGATCCGCCGCCATTCTCAACCATTCCCGGCAGCACCAGTTTGCACAGGCGGAACATGGCTTTGACGTTGAGATCAAAGCTGAAATCCCAGTCCTTTTCGTCACAGTCCAGAATATTGCCATTGGCAACAAATCCCGCGCAGTTGAACACCGCATCCAATGCCCCAAGGGAGGCAACCGCTTCGGTGACGGCCTCGCCGTTGGTGACATCAAGCTTGAGCGCAGTGATCCCATCGATGGCATCCAGTTCAGCCAGGGCGTCATCATTAATGTCGCTGGCGATCACCTGCGCGCCTTCTGTAGCAAAAAGTTCGGCTGTGGCGCGGCCGATGCCTTGGCCAGCGGCTGTGATCAGGCAGGTTTTACCGGCCAGTCGGCCTTGGGGGGCTGTCATTGTGGTCTCCGTCATGTCGGTCAAAGCAGGTTGCGGCGCGCAAGATTGCGCATGAGATGTGAGGCGCCAAAGGTCCATTCCGGACACTCGGTCGACAGGCGGACGATGTTGGTCAACGCGCCGAGCTTGTCATTTGCGATGGTCACAACATCACCCAGTTTGTGGGTAAAGCCCCCGCCGGGCGTGTCCCGGTCTTGGGTCGGCGCAAAAAGGGTGCCGAGAAACAGCATCAATCCATCTGGGTACTGGTGATGGCGGCCTATGGTTTGGCGTACGAGATCGGCGGGGTCGCGGCTGATCTGCGCCATCGACGAATGACCGGTCAGGTGAAACCCGTCTTCGCCGCGTACGGTCAGCGTCAGCTCGGCCTGACGCACGTCATCAAGGCTAAAGCCCTCATCAAACAGTCGGATCATCGGGCCGATGGAACATGATGCGTTGTTGTCTTTGGCTTTGGACAGCAAAAGCGCCGAACGCCCTTCGACATCGCGCAGATTGACGTCGTTGCCAAGCGTCGCCCCTTTGATGTCGCCGCGCGAGGTGACCGCAAGGACCACCTCGGGTTCGGGATTGTTCCATGTCGAGATTGGGTGCAGACCAACATCGCTGCCGTGGCCTACGGAAGACAGGACCTGAGCCTTCGAAAAGACCTCGGCGTCCGGGCCAATGCCCACTTCAAGATACTGACTCCACAGGCCTTCTTCGATCAGCGCCTGTTTCACCTTTTGCGCTGCCTCAGATCCTGGAACGATATTGGTCAAGCTGTCGCCGATGCGGGCGCCGATACGATCACGGATGTCTTCGGCGCGGGCCGGGTCACCCGCGGCCTGTTCCTCAATCACCCGTTCCACCATTGATCCCGCAAAGGTCACACCACAGGCTTTGACCGCCTGAAAATCACAAGGGGCCAACCATGTCCGGACATTGCCAACGGGACCAAGATCGGTGCCGGATGTGTTGCGCACATAGTCGGCGGTGTCGTCCCGCTCTAAGATGTCGCGCGTGGTTGGGGCCGTTTTTGAGGTGATGTCGAAGATGTGGCCGTCGCGCAGAGTTACGACGCATGGGCCTGTGCCGGGACGGTCAATACGTCCGAGCCAGAGGCTGGAAGACTGAAAAGTGGTCATAGTCATATCAAGATTTCAATTTATAGGCGCGCTGGGCGTTGCCCCCGCGGATTGCGTCTTGGTCAGCTTGCGAAAGATGGGCAAGCAGGTGGTTTGTGGTTGAGTTCCAACGTGGAAAGTCACTGGCCAATAGGCAAACCGGCCAATCACTGCCCCAGATCAGCCGATCCGGGCCGAAACTGTTGATCAGGTGATCAACGTAGGGTTTCAGAGTTTCGGTCTGCCAGTCTATGGCGGCTTCGGTGACAAGCCCTGACAGTTTGCAGTAGGCCGATGTATGTTGGGCCAATGCTGCCATGTCCTTGGCCCAGCCTTCCAATTTTCCTTCGCGGATTTCGGGTTTTGATCCGTGATCAATCACCACCCGAAGGTCTGGGTGCCGTGCCAGCAGTGTTTCGAGATGGCCCAAATGACGGGGCAGGGTGAGCGCATCAAAAGTGAGATCATGAGCGATCATAGCGTCAAACGCTGGGGTAAGATCGGGGCGAAGCATCCACGCGTCGTCGGCAATATCCTGAATCATCGGGCGCAGGCCGACCAATTTGGAATGTTCTGAAAGCTTGGCAATCTGATCTGCTGCGTCTGGGGCCTCGAAATCTACCCAGCCGACAACCCCTTTGATGAACGGGGTTTGGTTGGCGAGCTCTAACATAAACTGGGTTTCGGCCGCAGTCGGTGCCGCCTGAACCAAAATGGTGCCGTCGATCTCTGCGTCTTTAAGGATTGGGGCGAGATCCGCGGGCAGGAAATCGCGATAAATTTCACCGACCTCAGGGGTCAGCCAGCCATAGTCCCCCCTTGAGATCTGCCAGAAATGTTGGTGCGCGTCGATCTTCATGTCACCACCCCCTTTTTCACGATGATGTTGCCGTACAGACGTCGTTCTCCAGTCTGAACCACGGCAAAGGCTTTGCTCGCACGCTCATAAAACGCAAACCGCTCCAGGCTTTGGATTGACCGGGGGGCGTCGGCGGTGTCGTTGATGATGGTTTGGAACGCAGCAACCGCTTCGGGTAGGGCCTCTGCATCCCCGACAACCTGCATGGTCAGTGCGGGGTCATCGACATAGGTATCCAGCGGCATAACCGAGAGCACGGCGCGCAGCATGGTGCTGGCATCTGATCCATCTGCGCGAATGCAGGTGGGGCCAGAGCTGGTACCCGGAAAATTCGCATCGGAAATCACAAGCTCATCCCCGTGGCCCATGGCGCGTAGAGTGTGGAGCAATTCGGGCGATAAGATCGGGTCAATATTACGCAGCATGTGCTGTGTCCTTTGGCAGGGGCGCATTAGGGTGGATGAGGCCTGCAGCACGCAAATCGGACCAAAGCCCATTTGGGATATCGGTTTCCAGAAGGCGAACATTCGCCTCTACCTCTTTGGCGTTTACGGCTCCGGGTACAACGGTTTTGACACAGGGGTGGCCCAGAACAAATTGTAGCGCTGCAGCGATCAGGGGTGTGTCATGATCCGCGCAAACCGCCTCGATCTGGCGGACGCGATTGAGAATATCGGCAGGGGCTTCTGCGTAGTTGTATTTCGCACCCGGCACCGCACCAGTGGCCAAGATCCCTGAATTATACGGCCCACCCAGAATGATGCCGACATCGCGTTGTTCGCAAAGGGGAAGGAAGGTCTCGAGCGCATCTTGCTCAAGCAACGTGTAGCGACCCGCCAGAAGAAATCCGTCAAAATCACCCAGACCCAGCAGGCGTTCGCAGACCTGCCATTCATTCACGCCGGCCCCGATCGCGGCGATTTCACCGGCATCCCGCAGTTCGACCAAGGCTCGATAGCCACCGCCATCAAACAGCTCGCGGACCTTGGCGTCACTGGCCTCTTGGCTGCCTTGACTGAAGGCGCAGACGTCATGCACCAGAAGGATATCGGCCTGCTCAACGCCCAGACGGGTTTTGCTGGCCTCATAGCTGCGCATCACACCGTCATAGGTGTAATCAAATACGATGCGCTTTTGGGGCACATCCACAAAGGCCTCGGGGGTGACCTCTTCAGGAGTGCAATCTTCGAGCAGCCTGCCGACTTTGGTCGATAGCTGGATACTGTCACGTCCAAAACGGCCCAAAGCTTCGGCAAACCGCAGTTCTGAACGACCTAGCCCGTATTGTGGGGCGGTGTCGAAAAACCGGATGCCCGCATCATACGCGGCCTGCAGAGCGGCCTGAGCGTCTGCATCGCTCACTTTTCGATACAGATTGCCCAGAGGCGCCCCGCCAAACCCCATCCGGGTCAACGGAACCGGACATTTGGTCCGGTTGTTCAGAACGGCAGTGTCAGAGGTTTTCATCCCTGTTCCTTTGTCTCGGCTGAGGAGAGATTGAAGAGATGCGGACGTTTCAGCATCAATTCTTCAATGCGGGGCATGAGCTGCCCCAAATGGCGATGCATGGCGGCTTGCGCCGTGTCTGGATCTCGGTTGACGATGGCGTCATAGACTGTGCGGTGCTCGGCGAGTGTTTCGGCGGTGCGACCGGGCGTTGGAAGGAGCAAAATGCGTGCCCGAGTGACTTGCAATGACACAGTCTGGGCGATGTCCGGCAGGCGCTGAAACCCTGTGAACTCCATCAAGAGATGATGAAATTCTTCGTCAGATTGATAAAATCCGGTGATATCGTCATCTTCGATCAGAAGCTCTTGCATGCGCATATTGCGGCTGAGCTTCTTGCGTTGGTCCTCGGTCAGATCGCGCGCCACTTTCGCGACTGTCGCCAGTTCAAGTGCGCCGCGAAGGAATGTGCCTTCACGGATTTCGTCCATCGAGAAATAGGACACGCGTGTGGCAGATTGCGGGATCACATCGACAAGGCTTTCCGCAGCCAGTTTGGAGATGGCTTCGGCAACGGGCGCGCGCGAAACCCCCAGCTGTTCACAGATGGCTGCCTTGCGCAAAACAGCGCCCGGAGGGAAATCCAGCGATAAGATCGCCTGTTTGACGGACTGATGCACGCGCTGGGCAAGTGTTCCGTCTAGCGACGAAATATCCGGAAGAAGGTCTGCGTTTATATCGGGTGTCTGGCTCATATTTTGGTGCCTAGCATAGTAACATGTTAGTTGACAAGTGTGACTCGTCCAGCTAGCCCAATGGGCAAGCAAGCGGAAAATACGATGCAACTGACCAAACTTGAAAGCGGTTCGCCTGAGGCGGCGGCAGATACAATCAAACTGAACCCCGGGGACAACATTGTTATTGCCCTGAGGGATCTTGAGGCGGGTCAAGTGCCGCAAGGGCTGGATACGCCTTTGGCGATTGACGTTGCACGCGGTCACAAGATTGCAGACCGGACGATCCAAGCTGGTGAGACGGTTGTGCGCTATGGCCAAATCATTGGCGAAGCCAAAACGGAAATCGCACCGGGAGAACACGTGCACTCGCATAATCTTGGAATGGGCGCCCATCAGCAGGACTATGCATTCTCGTCGGCGGTGACCCCGTTGCCTCGCATCGAGAATGAACGGGTGTTCCAAGGCTATCATCGCGCCGACGGTAAGGTGGGCACGCGCAACTACATTGGTATTCTCACCTCAGTTAATTGCTCGGGTTCTGTGGCGCGCTTTATCGCCGAAGCGGCGGAGAAATCTGGGCTGCTGGATGCGTTTCCCAATGTCGATGACATTGTGCCGATTGTGCATGGCACGGGCTGTGGCATGTCCGGGGTCAACGAAGGGTATGACGCGCTGTTTCGCACGCTATCTGGGTACGCACAGCACCCCAATTTTGGCGCTATTCTTTTGATTGGCCTTGGCTGTGAGGTCATGCAGGTCGCGGACCTTGTTGGCGGACGTCCCATTCGTTCGGATGGGGCACTGCGCTATATGACCATTCAAAACGAGGGAGGCACACGCCGCACGATCGAACGTGGTTTGGAGGAACTGCGTGGCATTGCGGCGCTGGCCAACGAAGCGACGCGCGCACCCGCTCCGGTCAGCGAGATCACGGTTGGTATGCAATGTGGCGGCTCTGATGGATATTCAGGGATCACAGCAAACCCCGCCTTGGGGCGGGCATCGGACCTTCTTGTAGGCCATGGCGGCACAACCATTCTATCTGAAACCTCTGAAATCTATGGGGCAGAACACCTTCTGACTCGCCGGGCCGAGACCCATGAAGTGGCGCAGAAACTGGTGGATCGTGTGCTGTGGTGGGAGGACTACACAGCGCGCAATGGCGGTGAGATGGACAACAATCCTAGCCCGGGCAACAAGCGCGGCGGGTTGACGACCATTCTCGAAAAATCCTTGGGGGCTGTGGCCAAAGGAGGATCAGCGCCTCTGCGGGATGTCTACCAATTTGCCGAGAAAATTGACAAAAAAGGCTTTGTTTTCATGGACAGCCCCGGCTTCGATCCCTGCTCCGTGACCGGGCAGGTGGCCTCAGGGGCTAATCTGATTGTGTTCACCACCGGACGGGGATCGGTGTCGGGATATCAGCCCACACCCTGCATCAAAGTGGCGACCAATTCGGAAATGTATGCGCGTCTGAAAGACGACATGGATCTGAACTGCGGAGACATTGTCACTGAGGGCGTCAGTCTTGAGGCAAAAGGTGAAGAGCTCTTTGAGCTGCTGATCCGGGTTGCCTCGGGGGAACAGACTAAAAGCGAAGAGCTTGGATTTGGTGGGGTCGAGTTTGTGCCCTGGCAGATCGGGGCGGTGATGTAGGCAGGTCCGCTACGCAGCACATTCATCGTCGGAGGAGGACAGATGAAACAACTGGTTGAAATGGGCGGGATCGACAAGTTCTTTCCCGGAGTACATGCCCTAAAAGGTGTGCAGTTCGATCTGGAGCCGGGTGAGGTTCACGCGCTGATGGGGGAGAATGGCGCGGGCAAGTCAACGCTGATGAAAATTCTGTCCGGGATCTATCCGCGTGACGGAGGCACGTTGAAGATCTCTGGGCAGGAAGCCAATCCAACCTCTCCCAGCGACGCACAGGATCTGGGGATCGGCATCATTCACCAGGAACTGAGCCTGATGAATGATCTCACGGCCGCGCAGAATATCTTTATTGGTCGCGAACCGCGCAAAAGCTTTGGCCGACTTGATGAGGCCGCTCTCAATACTCAGACCGCCGAGATCTTTGCATCCATGAACCTCGCTCTTGATCCGCGCGCTTTGGTTGGGTCTTTGACCATCGCCAAACAGCAGATGATTGAAATCGCTAAGGCGCTGTCGTTCAAATCCAAGGTCCTGATTATGGACGAGCCCACGGCGGCCTTGAATGACGCTGAGATTGCCGAGCTCTTTGTGATCATCCGCAGGCTTAAGGCCGAGGGTGTGGGGATTGTTTATATCAGCCACAAGATGGATGAGCTGAAGCAGATCGCAGATCGGGTGACGGTCATGCGAGACGGCGAATATGTCGGCACAGTGGGCGCGGCCGACACACCGATCAGCCAGATCATCGCAATGATGGTGGGGCGCGAGGTGAAAGAAGAGCCTCTTGAGGTGCCGGACCTGCGGGATGCCGAAGTGTCCCTGCAGGTTTCCGGATTGACCCGTGGCAAAGACATTCAGGATGTCAGCTTTTCAGTCCAGAAAGGCGAGATTCTAGGGTTTGCGGGATTGATGGGCGCAGGACGTACCGAAGTGGCGCGCGCGATCTTTGGCGCCGACACGAGAGACGCGGGCAAGATCCGTGTGCACGGGAAGTCCGTCGCGATCAAGTCCCCGACCGACGCGGTAAGGGCGGGCATCGGGTATCTTTCGGAAGACCGGAAACACTTTGGTCTAGCGACAGGGATGAATGTGCGTGACAACGTGGCGCTGGCCTCGATGGATCTGTTCACCGGTACCGGTGGTGCGCTGGACGAAGCCCAGATGGAGAGCACCGCCAAAAGCTATATCGCACAGCTTGGCATCCGCACGCCTTCCGATGTGCAGGAGGTGCGTCTCCTGTCCGGCGGCAATCAGCAAAAGGTTGTGATCGCCAAATGGTTGCTGCGCGATTGTGACATCCTGATCTTTGACGAGCCCACGCGTGGGATTGATGTTGGTGCCAAGTCAGAGATCTACAAACTGCTGGAAGAGCTCGCGTCTGAGGGTAAGACCATCATCGTCATCTCCTCTGAGCTGCCTGAAATCATGCGCCTGAGCCACCGCATCGCCGTAATGTGCGAAGGACGCCTGACCGGCATCCTTCCGGGCGGAAAATCCACCACACAAGAAGACATCATGCATCTGGCCACCCAGCGTGAGGCGGCGATGCAGGTAACGGGGACAGTTCAATGACCACAGTGAGTGAAGCAAGCGAGAAAAAGCCCGCGCGCGGTCTGGCCGAGGGTGGCACCTATCAAAAGCTTCTGGCCTTCGCGAGCCTGATCATGCTGTTGATCGGCTTTTCCATCGCCTCGCCCAACTTTATGCAGACCTCCAATATGATCGCCATTTTGCAGGCGACCTCTGTCAATGGGGTGCTGGCTATTGCGGCGACGCTGGTCATCATCACGGGCGGCATCGATCTGTCTGTTGGCACCTTGATGACCTTCTGTGCTGTGATCGCAGGGGTGGTGCTGACCTACCTCGGGATGCCGCTTTTGTTGGGCGTGATTGCAGCCATTGGGGCCGGGGCGCTCTGCGGCCTGATCTCGGGCACTTTTGTGGCCAAGATGAAGATCCCGCCGTTCATTGCTACGCTGGGTATGATGCTGATCCTTAAAGGCCTGTCCTTGGTGATCTCGGGCACCCGACCGATCTATTTCAATGACACGCCGGGGTTTGATCTTATCTCGCGTGGGTCTCTGATTGGTGAAGTCTTCCCAGCGCTGCCAATCCCAAATGGTGTGCTGATCCTGTTCATCATGGCGGGCGTCGCGGCTTATATCTTGGGTCGTACAGTTCTGGGTCGGTATGCCTTTGCGCTGGGCTCAAACGAAGAGGCTGTGCGCCTGTCTGGCGTCAACACCGACATGTGGAAGATGCGAATTTATGCGCTGGCAGGCGGCATCTGTGGCATCGGCGGCATCCTGATTGCCTCGCGCTTGAATTCGGCTCAGCCCGCGCTTGGTCTGGGTTACGAACTTGAGGCCATCGCAGCGGTTGTAATCGGGGGCACATCCTTGTCCGGTGGTCGTGGCACCATCCTTGGAACATTGATCGGCGCCTTGATTATGGCGGTGCTGACCAATGGTCTGCGGGTGCTTTCGGTGGCGCAGGAATGGCAGACAGTGGTCACCGGCGTGATCATTATTCTCGCAGTTTACGCTGACATGGTGCGGCGCGGAAAGACCGGGTGAGGCCGAAGGCCCGCTCGTACAAAGCAACCAAAACAACAAGTGTGAATTCAACCTGGAGGAGAAGTTATGTTTACACGTCGTTTTCTGATGGGGGCGCTCAGTGCAGTTGCCCTGATGGGGCCCGCGTCCGTGGCAAATGCTGCCGATGAGCTCTATGTCCCGCTGGTGTCGAAAGGCTTTCAGCACCAGTTCTGGCAGGCCGTAAAACAGGGCGCCGAGCAGGCCGCGACCGAAATGGGGGTGCGGATCACCTTTGAAGGTCCGGACAATGAAACCATGGTTGATCGTCAGATCGACATGCTGGCCGCAGCTCTGGCCAACAAACCCGCGGCGCTTGGGTTTGCTGCGCTGGACAGCCAGGCCGCCATTCCACTGCTGCGTCAGGCCCACAAAGCGGGTATTCCTGTGATCGCGTTTGACAGTGGCGTCGACAGCGACATCCCCCTGTCCACCGCAACAACTGACAACGTTGCAGCGGCCTCTTTGGCGGCGGACAAAATGGCCGAGCTGATTGGCGGTAAAGGCAAGGTTGCTGTTGTCGCGCATGACCAGACAAGCCGCACCGGCATCGACCGTCGCGATGGCTTTGTGAACCGCATCAAAGCGGAATACCCCGGCATTGAAGTTGTGACCGTTCAGTATGGTCAGGGTGACCACCTGAAATCGACCGAAGTGACCAAAGCCATTCTGACCGCGAACCCGGATCTGGCGGGCATCTTTGGTACCAACGAAGGGTCAGCCATTGGTGTGGTCAACGGTGCACAGGAGTTGGGAACCAACAAAGATCTGGTCATCATCGGTTATGACAGCGGCAAAGCGCAGAAAGATGCGATCCGCAATGGTCTGATGGCCGGTGCGATCACACAGAACCCGGTAGGCATTGGGTATGAGACCGTGAAAGCGGCGGTCATGGCGACCAAAGGTGAAACCGTTCCGGCGCTGATCGACACCGGTTTCTACTACTATGACGCCTCCAACATAGACGAGCCGAAGATTTCGGCCGTTCTGTACGATTGAGTTGAACAGCGGGATCGGTCTCGCACTGGAGCTCTCATACTTTGAGACTGTAGTGTAATTTGATCCGTAATCACCTGAGACGGAAGGCGCCCTCGCAGTTTGCTGCGGGGGCGTTTTTTGTGGTGCCAGCCGGGAATTCAGAGCTATGCTCTGGCCAATACGAAAAAAAATCTCAACAGGATAGTGATGAAAAACCAACCTCTTGGCGGCAATGAAATGCCGCGCTTTGGCGGGCCGGGTACCTTTATGCGACTGCCGTCAGCGGTATCTGCGGAAGGTCTGGATGCGGCCTTTATTGGCATTCCGATGGATATCGGCGCGAGTCAGAGGTCCGGCACACGTTTGGGGCCACGCCAAATTCGCGCTGAGAGCACATTGATGCGCCCCTACAATATGTGGACACGCGCGGCGCCGTTTGAAGGGCTGCAGGTGGCAGACATTGGTGACGTTCCGATCAATACTTTCGATCTCAAAGATAGCGTGCGGCGGATCGAGGCATTTTATGATGAGGTTCTGACCCACGAGGCGATCCCGTTGACGATGGGAGGGGACCATACGCTGACCTACCCCATCCTGCGGTCGATTGCGAAAAAACATGGGCCAGTTGCGCTGATCCATGTAGACGCCCATGCGGATATCAATGAACACATGTTTGGCGAGAGTATCGCCCATGGCACGCCGTTCCGCCGGGCCTATGAAGAGGGGCTTCTTGATGCCCCCAATGTGTTTCAGATTGGGTTGCGCGGCACCGGGTATGGGCCGGACGATTTCGATACTGCCCGCGAATGGGGCTTTAACGTCATTCAGGCGGAAGAGCTTTGGTACAAATCCTGCGCGCCCTTAATGGACCGTATTCGCGAGCAAATCGGCGATCGGCCCGTTTATTTGACCTATGATATCGATAGCCTTGATCCTGCCTGTGCGCCCGGAACCGGCACGGTGGAAGCAGGCGGATTGATGACACAGCAGGGGTTGGAGATCATTCGAGGCTGTCGCGGGCTGAACCTTGTGGGTTGTGACCTTGTCGAGGTGTCACCGCCCTACGATCCGTCAGGCAACACCGCCGTGATTGCGGGCAATTTCCTGTATGAAATGCTCTGTGTTCTGCCCGGGGTGCCCTATGGCAAGGGCTAAGTGACTTTGATTTCCGCGCTCCAGATTGGTCTGCGAGCGCGGAGATTTTGCGGTTACTTCCGCAGGAATTCCTGCAACACGCAGGTTGGGCCGTTCTCACGCAGCGTGTGGCGGTTGACGACGGTCCAGGCCTCAAGATCCACCTCTGGAAAGAACGTGTCCGCATCTGCGACGTCTAGATCGACCTCGGAGATCATTAGCCGATCTGCGAGCGGAAGCATTTCCGCATAAATGCCTGCGCCTCCAATGCCATAAATCCGTTGATATCCCTGCGCCTGCGCGATCGAGATGGCCTCAGATACATTGGCCGCGACTGTCTCAGAGATCTCGGGATCGCGGGACACCACAATGTTCAAGCGGTTTGGCAGCGGTTTTTTGGGCAGGCTGTCCCATGTTTTGCGCCCCATGATGACAGCGCCCCCCAGCGTTTCACGCTGAAATGCCTTAAGATCTTCCGGGAGTTGCCATGGAATATCCCCATCGCGCCCTATGGCGCTGTTGTTTGCCCGTGCAACGATGAGTGTGATCATGGGTGCTTTGCCTTTGATTGCTCAGAGTGATCTTCTGGTGACAGAAATGCTCTTGAAATTGAAGCTGCGCAAGGGCTTGAATTGGTCCGCTTATGCCTCAGCAGCTTTCAATGCTTCGCGACACCGTTCGATGATGAAATCGGCAAAGACCTTGAGCTTTGGATCACGATGCCGACGCGATGGCGACAGGCAGGCAAGCTGGGCGGGCAAAGGCGGCGTGTCCAGGCCAACCTCAACCAAAGCACCCGATGCGAGATGGTGAGCGACTTCGAACCGGGGCTTGAGGATGATCCCACAGCCCATCAAAGCCCATTCGGTCAGAACATCGCCATCATCAGATTCCAATGGGCCCGTGATCTCATACCGTTTGGGGCCGCTTGAGGTCTGCAAGGTCCATTGAAACTCTTGAGCGCCGGGAAAACGCAAGTTCAGGCAGTCATGTTTATCCTGAAGCAACTGAGCACCGCAGCTCGGGTTGCCCCGCGCTTCGACATACTGCGGTGTGGCAACTAGCACGCGAGGGCACTCGGAAATGACGCGAACTTTCAGATCGCTGTCACTGAGTGGTCCCAGATGAAGCGCAAGGTCCAGACCTTCGGTTGTGACGTCAACGATGCGATCAGACAGGCGCAGACGAATGTCAACTTCGGGATAGAGCGCGCGAAAGGCAGGAATGGCAGGGGCGATCACACGCCGTCCCAGCCCCAAAGGGGCGGCGACAAAGAGGGTGCCCTTTGGTGTCTGCGCCGCCTCCATGACGGTGCCTTCGGCCTCTGATATGGATTCAAGGATGCCGCGCGCACCGTCATAAAACAGACGGCCATGTTCTGTGGGATGAAGCGCGCGGGTCGTGCGATTGAACAGGCGCACCCCGAGATGCCGCTCTAGCTCGGCAATACGCGAGGATGAGACCGCAGGGGATGTGCGTTGGTCTCGGGCGGCGGCGGACATGCTGCCAAGTTCGTACACCCGGACGAACATGCGGATATTGTCGATATAGGCCATACGCTTTTCGGGGAAATTTGAAAGTGCCTTGGGATTTTCAAGGATTATCATTTAAAGCATGAATTGTATAGCCTGACGAAAAACAGGAGACCGCCATGTATGATCTCGCCACCTTTGGCGCATGGGCTGAATTTGCCGTGCGCTGGCTTCATGTGATCACAGCCATCGCCTGGATCGGCTCGTCGTTCTATTTCATCGCGCTCGATCTTGGACTTCACAGAGATCGCAATCTGGCCACAGGTGCCGATGGCGAAGAATGGCAGGTGCATGGGGGCGGGTTTTACCACATCCAGAAGTATCTGGTGGCGCCGGATCAGATGCCCTCGGATCTCGTTTGGTTCAAATGGGAAAGCTATGCGACCTGGTTGTCGGGGTTTGCTCTGCTGGCCTTGGTTTATTACCTCGGCGCCGAGTTCTATTTGATCGACCCAAATATTGCCGATCTAGCGCCGTGGCAGGCCATTGGCATTTCCATCGCGTCTCTGGCCTTTGGCTGGTTGGTCTACAACACCCTGTGCAATGTCTTTGTGAATGCCAATCAGACGGTTCTGATGGTGGCATTGTTCTTTGTGCTCGTCGGAATGGCAGTGTTTTACACCAACGTCTTTACGGGACGCGCGGCGCTGCTGCATCTTGGGGCCTTCACCGCCACCATCATGAGCGCAAATGTGTTTATGATCATCATTCCCAATCAGAAGATTGTTGTGGCGGACCTGATCGCAGGGCGCACACCGGATGCAAAATACGGCAAAATTGCCAAACAGCGATCGACCCATAACAACTACCTGACCCTACCCGTGATCTTCATGATGCTGTCGAACCACTATCCATTGGCTTTTGGCACTGAATACACGTGGTTGATCGCCAGCCTTGTGTTTCTGATGGGTGTGTCGATCCGGCATTTCTTCAACAGCATGCATGCGCGCAAAGGCATGCCCTGGGGTGCATGGCTGGTGACTGTCATTTTGTTCATCGCCATTATGGGGCTTTCAACGGCGCCGCTGTTCAAGGCGGATGAAGTTGAGGAAGTGCGCAAGTCGGATCTGCGATTTGCCGAAGCGGCAGGGTTTGAAGAGGTGCATGACATTGTTCTGGGGCGCTGTTCCATGTGTCATGCGGCCGAGCCGGTTTGGGATGGCCTGCACTGGGCTCCCAAAGGCGTCCGGTTAGAGACCGAAGCGCAGGTTGCGCATTTTGCGCGTGACATCTACTTACAGGCGGGTGTGAGCCACGCCATGCCCCCGGCAAACCTGTCGTTTATCGATGATGAAGAGCGCGCAGCCATTCGCAAGTGGTATCAGGCCGCTGTTGACGGGTGATCACGTCCCCGTAAGGCTCGTGTTGTAATTGAGCATTGTCGTTGCGACGTGAAGTCGGGCGGGGTAGGTCAAATTACCCTGACGTTTGCCAATGAGACCTATGCTCGATTCAACTCTCCGCCCACTTATCGACCCTCCGCTGAACGCTCTTGGGCGCGGTTTGGCATCGCGAGGTGTCTCAGCCAATAGTGTGACGCTGGTCGGTTTGGGACTTGGGCTACTGGCAGCAATGGCCGTGGCGTTTCAGCAGTTCTACCTCGGTTTGCTTTTGGTTCTGCTGTCGCGTTTGGCAGATGGGCTGGATGGGGCTGTGGCGCGGGCCAGCCAGAAAACGCGTTTTGGTGGATATCTCGATATCACCTGTGACTTCCTGTTCTACGGCGCGATCCCCATGGCCTTTGTCTGGGCCGACCCAGCATCGAATGGTGCGGCCGGAGCCTGGTTGCTGACCAGTTTCTATTTCAACGGCGCAACTTTTCTTGGGTATGCTGTTTTGGCAGAACAACAGGGCATGGAAACGCGCGAGCGAGGCTCGAAATCACTCTATTTTGCCGGCGGCTTGCTCGAGGGAACAGAAACCATAGGGTTTTTTGTGGCGCTCTGCCTTTGGCCTGCCTTCTTTGCTCCGATGGCATGGGTTTTTGGTGCCTTGTGTTTTGTCACCGCTGGATTGCGGATTCTGCTGGCGCGGCAGATGTTTGATCCGAGGGATTAGGGCCCCTGCGACCTGTGGGTTTCAGTTTTCAGAATCAGAGCCGTTCTGCTAGGTTTTGTGGAATGAACACCCATGCCCCCAATATGCGCCCAGTTATTCGCCAACTGGATGATGCCGCCATCAACCGAATTGCTGCGGGTGAGGTGGTCGAACGCCCGGCATCAGCCGTAAAAGAGCTGGTGGAAAACGCCATTGATGCTGGCTCTCGCAGGATCAGCATTGAGATCGCGGATGGTGGCAAAACACTGATCCGAGTGCGGGATGACGGCTGTGGCATGACACCGGATGACCTGCCGTTGGCGTTGTCGCGCCATGCCACCTCGAAAATTGATGGCACGGATCTGTTGAATATCCATTCTTTTGGCTTTCGCGGTGAAGCCTTGCCCTCGCTGGGGGCGGTGGGACGGTTGACAATTCAAAGCCGGGCCGAGGGGTTTGAGGCGATGGAGCTGAGCGTCGACGGGGGTGTTCAGGCGGCATTGAAACCCTGTGCGCTGAATGGCGGTACGGTGGTCACTCTGCGCGATCTGTTTTTTGCCACCCCGGCGCGTTTGAAATTTCTGCGCAGCGATCGGTCCGAGATGATGGCGATCAGCGACACCATCAAACGCCTGGCTATGGCTGAACCTTCGGTTGGGTTTACGCTGCGCGATGTTTCCGGCGGGCAGGACCGTGTGACTTTCCGCGTGGAGCCCGAGACCGGAGATCTGTTTGATGCGCTGCGGGGGCGTCTGGGGCGCGTCATGGGCAAGGAATTTGTCGACAACGCCCTGCCAATCGAGGCCGAGCGAGAAGAGATCAGGTTAACAGGATATGCAGCGCTGCCCACCTATTCGCGTGGCAATGCAGTTATGCAGCATCTGTTTGTGAACGGCCGCCCTGTGCGAGATAAAACCCTGATCGGGGCGCTGCGTGGTGCCTATCAGGATTTCCTGTCACGTGATCGTCACCCAGCAGTGGCGCTGTTCGTCGACTGCGATCCGCACAAGGTGGATGTGAACGTGCATCCGGCCAAATCCGAAGTTCGTTTTCGCGATCCCGGTCTGGTGCGCGGCCTGATTGTCTCGTCACTGCGCCACGCGCTTGCCGGGGCTGGGCACCGGGCGTCAACCACCATTGCGGGCGAAACGCTGGGTGCCATGCGTGTCGAGACCCCCACGCCGGCAGGTGCAACTTACACACCGCCACCTCGGGTCTATCAAATGGATCGCCCGTCTCAAGCGGCGCGGACCGCTTCTTATCAGGCGCAAGCCCCCGGATTTGCCGAGCTGGATCACAGCTATTCGGCGCGTGTCGTTGAGCCCGACCCATTTGTGCCGTCGCAACCCGATGAGTCCCCGGCCCCGGTTGAGGCGCTGCCTCTGGGCGCGGCACGCGGTCAGGTGCATGAAAACTACATCATTGCCCAGACCGAAGATGGGCTGGTGATAGTAGACCAACATGCGGCCCATGAACGGTTGGTTTATGAAAAGCTCAAGCGCCAGATGGCAGAGACCGGCGTGGCGGCTCAGGCTCTATTGATCCCCGAAGTCGTCGATCTCTCTGCAGATGATCAGGCGCGGATCATGTCCGTCGCTGAAGATCTCTCTCAGATGGGGCTCACCCTTGAAAGCTTTGGCGGAGGTGCCATTGCCGTGCGTGAAACCCCAGCCATTCTGGGTGAGGTGAATGCCAAGGCGTTGATCTTTGATATCCTTGATGAGTTGTCGGATCTGGGTGAAAGCCAGCTGGTCAAAGAAAAGATCGAAGCCATCCTCAGCCGGGTGGCCTGTCACGGGTCAATCCGCTCTGGTCGGCGTATGCGCGCCGAAGAAATGAACGCTTTGTTGCGTGAAATGGAGGCGACCCCGCATTCCGGGCAATGCAACCATGGCCGACCGACCTATGTTGAGCTAAAACTGTCCGATATTGAACGGCTGTTTGGGCGCACGTGATGACCATTAATGGACAGGAAATTTCGCTGCAGGATCCTCTGGTTCTGCTGGGTTTGGCGTTTGCGGTTTTGATTTTTCTTGTGCTGCTGACCCTGCGCGCCGTTGCGCGGTCGACCCGAATAGTTGATCCTCTGGCGCAGCAAATGAGCCACCTTGGTGCGCGAGTGCAGGGATTGTCCGACGGGCAGGAGCGTCTGGCCGGCGGGCTGCACCATGTGAGCGAAGCGCAGGCGCAAAGCCAGACTGCAATGCTGCAGGTGGTTGAGACGCGTCTGGCCGAAGTGCACAACAAAATGACGGAAAACCTGCATGTCTCGGCACGCCGCACGGCCCATTCGCTGGGCGAATTGGGCGAACGGCTGCAGGCCATTGATAAGGCACAGGACAATATCACCAAACTGTCCGGCGATGTGCTGTCTTTGCAGGATATTCTGGCGAACAAACAAACACGCGGTGCCTTTGGTGAGATCCAGCTTCAGGACATTGTGTCCAAAGCGCTGCCCTCCGACAGCTATTCCTGGCAAGTGACGTTGTCCAATGGGCGGCGGGCCGATTGTCTGATCCATTTGCCAAACCCTCCAGGTCCGATTGTGGTGGATGCCAAGTTTCCGCTGGAGGGCTATGAGGCCATGCAGCGGTCGGAAACCAAAGAAGAGCTCGCCCGTGCGGCGCAGGCCTTTCGCCTGTCGGTGCGCAAACATATCCGCGACATTCGCGACCGCTATATCATTGAGGGCGAGACGGCTGATGGGGCAGTGATGTTCCTGCCGTCTGAGGCGGTCTACGCTGAGCTACACGCACATTTCCCCGAGCTTGTGCGCGAGGGGTTTGAGGCACGGGTTTGGATCGTTTCACCTACAACGTGCATGGCCACTCTCAATACAATGCGCGCGATTCTAAAAGATGCTCGCATGCGCGAACAGGCGGGGGCCATTCGCAAAGAACTAGGTCTGCTTTATGCGGATGTTGACCGTTTGAGCGCCCGCGTTTCCAATCTGGATCGGCATTTTGGTCAGGCGGCCAAGGATATCGAAGAGATCAAGGTTAGCGCCGACAAGGCAGGTAAGCGTGCGCGCCGTCTTGATAATTTCGATTTCGAAGAGATGCACGGAGATGCCGGACCCACACCGGACGCTCTGACGCGCGGATAGCAAGTCTCCCGTTATTAATTGTTTAGTGTTGAATTAATGCCATGCGTTTCGCGCATGGTTGCTATGCGGCTGCGTATCTGCCGCTATACCTTTGGACCTGATATTTCCTGTCTAACGCTTTCACACAAGGGTGTTCGGCATCCGGGAAAATTTGATTTCGCGTTAAGAGGAGTTTTGGTTTAAAGGTAAACCAAATTTGAATGCGCCACGAGCGCGGTAAGGGAGAGGGCATATGACAGATCATTCCCAAGACATCGATCCAGTCGAATCCCAAGAGTGGCAGGATGCCGTCGAAGACGTGATCCAACGCGACGGGGCGGATCGGGCGCATTATCTTTTGGACAAAGCGGTCCAGCAGGCACGCGCCGCTGGCAGCAGATTGCCATTTTCTGCAACAACCCCTTACCAGAATACGATTTCACCGGATGACGAAGTTGAGATCCCGGGCGACACCGACATGGAGTGGCGCATTCGCACCATCAACCGGTGGAACGCCATGGCGACCGTCGTCAACCGCAACAAAGAAAGCAGCGAATACGGTGGGCATATCGCGTCGTTTGCTTCCTCCGCTGCGCTTTACGATATTGGGTTGAACCACTTCTGGCGCTCGAAATCGGCCATTCACGGGGGCGATCTGGTATTCTTCCAGGGGCACGTGATCCCGGGGATCTATGCGCGTTCCTTTATGGAGGGCCGCCTGAGCGAGGAACAGCTTGAGATGTTCCGCTCGGAAGTCTCGGGCAAAGGGCTGTCGTCGTACCCGCACCCCTGGCTGATGCCGGATTATTGGCAGTTCCCGACCGTCTCAATGGGTCTGGGGCCGCTGATGGCGATCTATCAGGCACGGTTCATGAAATACATGCACAACCGTGGCCACATCGAGATGGGAGACCGCAAAGTCTGGGCCTTCCTCGGCGATGGGGAGATGGACGAGCCAGAAAGCCTTGGCGCAATCCATCTGGCCGCGCGTGAAGGTCTCGACAACTTGATTTTTGTTGTGAACTGCAACCTGCAGCGTCTGGATGGCCCGGTGCGCGGTAACTCGAAAATTGTGCAAGAGCTAGAAGGCAACTTCCGGGGCTCCGGTTGGGATGTCATCAAACTGCTTTGGGGCAAAGGCTGGGATGAGCTGCTAGAGAAAGACACCTCGGGCAAGCTGCGTCAGCTGATGGATGAAACGCTGGATGGCGATTACCAGACCTTCAAATCCAAAGATGGCGCCTATATCCGCGAACATTTCTTTGGCAAATATCCGGAAACCGCCGCGCTGGTGAAAGACTGGACCGACGATCAGATCTGGGCGCTGCGCCGGGGCGGTCACGATCCGAAGAAGGTCTACAACGCCTTCAAACGCGCGACCGAAGCCAAGGGTCAGCCAACGGTTCTGCTGGTTAAGACCGTCAAAGGTTACGGCATGGGTTCGGCTGGCGAAGGCCAGAACACCACGCACCAACAAAAGAAAATGCAAGTGGATGCGCTAAAACAGATGCGTGATCGCTTCCAGATCCCAGTGAAAGACGAAGATCTGGATGGCAAGCTGCCGCTGGTGACCCTCAACAATGCGCAAAAGGCCTATCTGGCTGAGCGCCGTCGCGAGCTGGGCGGCGAATTCCCGAAACGTTTTTCGGATGCACCGTCGCTTGAGATCCCGGGGCTGGATAAGTTCAAGGCTCAGCTAGAGAGCACCGGGGATCGCGAGATCTCGACCACCATGGCCTTTGTTCGCATCCTGACCACGCTGCTGCGCGACAAGAATGTCGGCAAAAACGTGGTGCCAATTGTACCGGATGAAAGCCGCACTTTTGGGATGGAGGGGCTGTTTCGGTCTGTTGGGATCTACAACCCGAAAGGCCAGCAATACACGCCAGAAGACCGGGATCAGATGTCCTACTACAAGGAATCTGAAAGCGGTCAGGTGCTGCAGGAAGGGATCAACGAAGCCGGGGCTATGGCCGACTGGATCGCGGCGGCGACCAGCTATTCGAACCACGGCGTGCCGATGATCCCGTTCTTCATCTACTATTCGATGTTCGGCTTCCAGCGGATCGGTGACTTGGCTTGGGCCGCAGGCGACAGCCGCGCGCGTGGCTTTATGCTTGGCGGGACTGCGGGTCGCACCACGTTGAACGGGGAAGGTCTGCAACACGAGGATGGCCACAGCCATATTCTGGCAGGCACCATTCCAAACTGTGTCAGCTATGATCCCACATTCTCGTATGAGGTGGCTGTCATTGTACAGCACGGTCTGAAGCGGATGTATCAGGATCAGGAAGATGTCTATTTCTACCTGACTTTGATGAACGAAAACTACAGCCACCCTGAGATGCCGATGGGCGCGGAAGAGGGGATTATCAAAGGCCTATATCGTTTCCAGAAAACCGCCAAACTTGCGAAAAAGCATGTCAATCTTATGGGTTCGGGCACCATTCTGGTGCAGGCGATCAAAGCCGCCGAAATGCTGCGCGAAGACTTTGGTGTGACCTCAGATATCTGGTCGGCCACCTCGCTGAACGAATTGGCGCGGGACTGTCAGGATGTGGCACGCCACAACCGTCTCAACCCATTTGCAGAGCCGAAAACATCTTATGTCGCGCAGCAGTTTGACGGCGTGAAAGGCCCGATCATTGCCGCAACCGACTATATGAAAAACTACGCCGAACAGATCCGTACCTGTGTGCCGGGCCGTTACACGGTTCTCGGGACCGACGGATATGGTCGCTCGGACAGCCGAGTGAACCTGCGACGCTTCTTTGAAGTGGATGCAAATCACATTGCTGCCGCTGCCATGGTGGATCTGTGGCGCGAAGGTGTGGTCAGCGACAAAGATCTGCAGGCTGCTTTGGACAAATACGACATCGACGGCGCAAAGCCGAACCCACGTCTGGTGTGAGTGGGTAGAGGAGGAATTTATCATGACGATTGAAGTGAAAGTCCCCGATATCGGCGATTTCGATGCAGTGCCCGTTGTTACCGTTCTGGTCAGCGTAGGTGACACAATCGCAGAAGAAGATCCGATTGTTGAGCTGGAATCCGACAAGGCCACCATGGAAGTGCCCTCATCGGCGGCCGGTGTTGTCAAAGAGATCCGCGTGTCCGAGGGGGACAAGGTTGGAGAAGGTGCGGTGATCTTGGTTCTTGAGGGGGCGGCGTCGGCTCCTGCGGAGGCACCAAAGGTGGAAGCGCCTGTAGCGGCACCTGCTGCTTCAACCCCCGCGCCGGTTTCAGCGCCTGCTCCTGTTACGGATGCCGGGTTCTCAAAAGTTCATGCCTCACCGTCGGTGCGCGCCTTCGCGCGTCGGGTTGAGGTCGATCTGAACACTGTCAACGGCACAGGCCGCAAAGGTCGCATTCTGCGCGAAGATATCGAGAAGGCGCTGAAAACGCAGACCGCACCTGCCGCTGCCTCTGGTGTGCAGGGTGGCATGGGGATCCCTCCAATCCCGGCCGTGGATTTCTCGAAGTTCGGCCCGGTTGAAGACGTGGACATGCCGCGCATCAAAAAGCTGTCCGGTCCGGCCTTGCATCGTTCGTGGTTGAACATCCCGCATGTCACCCACAACGACGAAGCAGACATCACCGACCTGGATAAATACCGCAAAGAAATGGACACGATGGCCAAAGAAGAGGGCTATCGCGTGACCTTGCTGAGCTTTGTGGTCAAGGCCTCGGTTTCGGCTTTGAAAACCCATTGGGAGTTCAACAGTTCGCTGCACCCAGATGGCGATAAGCTGATCAAAAAAGGCTATTACAACATTGGTTTCGCGGCGGATACGCCCAACGGTCTTGTTGTGCCGGTGATCAAAGATGCGGATCGCAAGGGCATTGTTGAGATTTCCAAGGACTTGATGGAACTGTCCGCCAAAGCGCGCGCGGGTGAGTTGAAATCGGCGGATATGCAGGGCGCAACCTTCACCATTTCGTCGCTGGGCGGCATTGGGGGCACCTCGTTCACACCTATTGTGAACGCGCCGGAAGTGGCCATTCTGGGGCTGACACGGTCGAAAATGCAGCCGGTCTGGAACGGAGACGAATTTGTGCCTCGCCTGATGCAGCCGCTGTCGCTGTCCTATGATCACCGCGCCATTGACGGGGCTTTGGCGGCGCGCTTCTGCGTGACGCTGAAAACCCTGCTGGGCGATATGCGCAAGCTGATGTGGTAAGGGGACAGATCATGGAGATTAAAGTACCTGATATCGGTGATTTCGATGTGGTCCCGGTTGTGAGCATTCTGGTCGCGGTGGGGGACACTGTGGCCGAAGAAGATGCGCTGATTGAGCTGGAATCTGACAAAGCCACTATGGAAGTGCCCTCACCCGCCGCAGGTGTGGTGAAAGAGATCCGCGTCTCAGAGGGTGACAAAATAGGCGAAGGTCATGTGATCCTTGTGTTGGACGAGGCGGGCGCGTCTGCGGGGGCCATTGAGACCCCCACCCCCGCGGCGGAGGCGGGCATGCCCGCACCGCAGGCGATTGCCGCGACCGGCACCGCAACTGGCGCAGGTGATGTGCATGCAGAGGTGGTTGTTCTGGGCTCTGGCCCCGGGGGATACACCGCAGCATTTCGTGCGGCTGATTTGGGCAAAAAGGTTGTTCTGATTGAGAAAAACCCGACTTTGGGTGGGGTTTGTCTGAATGTTGGCTGTATTCCCTCCAAAGCGTTGCTGCATGTGGCTAAGGTGATTACCGAGGCCGAAGAGATGGCCTCGCACGGGGTGTCGTTTGGCAAACCTGAGATCAACCTAGATGAGCTGCGCGCCTTCAAAGATGGGGTGGTTGGCAAGCTGACCGGCGGTCTTGAAGGCATGTCTAAAGGCCGCAAGGTTGAGGTTGTGCGTGGCACTGGTCTGTTCACCGGTCCAAACATGATCGAGGTTTCGGGCGACGCCGGTGTGACCAAAGTGTCCTTTGATCAATGTATCATTGCCGCTGGGTCTGAGCCGGTGAACCTGCCGTTTATTCCGCAAGATGACCGTGTGATCGACAGCACCGGCGCGCTCGAGTTGCGGGATGTACCCGAGCGTATGCTTGTTCTGGGTGGCGGCATCATTGGTCTGGAAATGGCCTGTGTCTATGACGCCTTGGGATCGAAGATCACCGTTGTTGAGCTCATGGATCAGATCATCCCCGGCGCGGACAAGGACATTGTCAAACCGCTGATGACTCGCATCAAAGGTCGCTATGAAAACATCTTCCTCAAAACCAAAGTGGTTGCGGTTGAGGCCAAAGACGATGGGATGCACGTCACCTTTGAAGATGACAAAGGTGAGCAGTTCTCGGATCGCTTTGACAAGGTGCTGGTTGCGGTTGGTCGCAAACCAAACGGCAAGCTGATTGATGCGGATAAGGCGGGTGTCGCCGTGGATGAACGCGGCTTTATCGCGGTCGATAGCCAGCAACGTACTGGTGTTCCACATATTTTCGCCATTGGTGATTTGGTGGGTCAGCCCATGTTGGCGCATAAGGCGGTGCATGAAGGTAAGGTTGCGGCCGAAGTTGCGGCGGGTCAAAAGCGTCATTTCGATGCCAAACTGATTCCGTCGGTGGCCTATACCGATCCGGAAGTGGCCTGGTGTGGGGTGACCGAAACCGAGGCCAAGGCCAAAGGCATCACCTATGAGAAAGGTGTGTTCCCCTGGGCCGCGTCGGGCAAAGCTCTGTCCAATGGACGCAGCGAAGGCATGACCAAACTGCTGTTTGACCCCGCAGATGACCGCGTGATTGGCGCCTGCATCGTGGGCACAAATGCCGGGGATCTGATTTCTGAGGCGGCACTTGCCATCGAAATGGGGGCGGACGCTGTGGACCTTGGGCATACCATTCACCCGCACCCGACATTGTCGGAAACGGTGAACTTTGCGGCAGAGATGTTTGAAGGGACGATCACCGACCTGATCCCACCCAAAAAACGCAAAAAGTAATCGGTCTGATTTGATGAAAAACGCCGGCCTGTGGGCCGGCGTTTTTTGTACAGTTTGTACTCTTTGTACGCCCTCACGCGCAGTTTGTACCATCCATGTAGAGCAGAGCGTGGCGCCTTCACTTGTTCAGGATCAAAGTGCGCGCGAGACAACAGGCGCATGATCGGGACAGAAAAGGAGACGCGAGATGGATAAGATCAGTGTCAGAAAAGTCGCCGCCGTGATTGTCATGGCGCGCGAGTTGCATCGGGCCGAAGGTGAGCTGCGCGGTTTCATTGACCGCATGGATGAGGACGAACAGGCCGCTTTGGTTGCAATCATGTGGGTTGGACGCGGAGCGTTTGAAGCGGAAGAGTTTGGTGAGGCCTTTGCGACCGCCTATGCCGAGGCGTCGACCCCCACCGCCGATTACCTGATCGGGACCCCGCATTTGGTGGACCATCTGGAAAGCGGTCTCGAAGCGCTTGGGTTTGATGCTTTGGATGAGGAAGACGAGCTGATGACACGTGGGGCGTGATCCCGGGTCTGCCTGAGTTGCAGCTTTGAGAGATCACCTAGTTTAGGTGTGGTTTCCCGCTTTCCAAATCCGAGGGGATTTGCTCGTATGACGCAGGGCACAGACACAGGAAGAGAGCCGGATTTATGGAGACGCAACCTGCACCGATCGTTTTGATCACCGGGGCAAGTAAGGGCATTGGTGCGGCAACGGCTGTGGCTTTTGCGCAGGCTGGATATGATGTCTGTGTCAATTTCTATTCGGACAAGATCGGAGCAGATGACACCGTGGCGCGGTGTCAGGCGGCAGGCGTGCGTGCGGTCGCGATCAAAGCCGACGTGGCGGACCGGGATGCTGTTCGACGGATGTTTGAAGACTGCGACGCGGCCTTGGGGCCGGTGCGTTGTCTGGTGAACAATGCCGGAATTATTGGCGGGGCCACCTCGCTCGAAAGCCTGACGGAAAGCGCCCTGACCAGCACCTTTGCGACCAATCTTTTTGGGGCGGTTTATTGTCTGCAAGAGGCGATCCCGCGGATGCGGAAAGTGGTTGGTGGGGCTATAGTGAATATTTCATCTGTGGCGGCCACTGCAGGCAGCCCGGGGGAATATGTCCATTACGCGGCCTCTAAAGGTGCGCTGGAAACCCTGACCATCGGCGCGGCAAAAGAGCTTGGGCCCCAGGGCATTCGCGTGTCGGCCATTCGGGTTGGCACAACTGCTACAGATATTCACGACCGGGAGGGCAATCCGGATCGTCCCGGCATGGTGGCCGCGATGACACCTCTTGGGCGCATTGCTCAGCCTGACGACATTGCCGAGGCGGCGGTTTGGCTGGCCTCTCCCAAGGCTAAATTTGTCTCGGGCACTGTGCTGACGGTCGCCGGTGGGCTTAGCCCTTAACGCAGCGAGCGGCCTTTTTGGATGGCATCGCTGCCGAAACGGGCGCGGATGGAATCGGTGGCGCGTTCGGCCTTGGCGCGTTGTTCGGCCTGAGGATCCAGCAGGTCTGGCACCCGATCAGATTGATCTTCGGGCACCAAATGGGAGATTCCGGTGCCGATCAGGCGATAAGGCACATTGGGCGGCAGCTGATCCAAGAGGGCCCGCGCTGCGCGGTAGATCCGGTCCGCCATCTGGGTGGCGTCGGGCAGCGTGCTGCGCCGTGTGATCTGTTTGAAGTCGGCCTGCTTCACCTTAAGGGTCACCACGCGCCCGGCAAGACCGCGGGCCTTGGCGCGATCTGCGACCTGCACCGCGAGCCGCCACAGGTGACCATCCAGAAACTCGGTGCTGGCGGTATCCTCAAAAAAGGTGGTTTCTTTGGAGATGGATTTGATGGGTTCGTCACGCATGACGCGGCGGCGGTCCTGTCCGCGCGCAAGGTGATAGAGACGTTCCCCCATTGATCCAAAGCGGGTCATCAGATCCTGTTTTTCCCAGCGCAGTAGATCTTCGAAGGTGCGAATGCCGGTACGCTCAAGTGTTTCTTGCGTGGCATTGCCAACCCCCCAGATCATGCGCACGGGTTTGGGGCGGAGAAACTCCATGGTTTCGGCTTTGCCGATCACGGCAAACCCCCGGGGCTTGTCGAGATCAGACGCAACCTTTGCCAGAAATTTGTTATGGGACAACCCGATGGAGCCGGTGATACCCAACTCGTCTTTCATGCGTTTGGTCAGGCGGGCCAGCATCACCGCAGGCGGCGCGCCATGCAAACGTTCGGTGCCGGTGAGATCGATAAAGGCCTCGTCCAGCGAAAGCGGTTCGATAGAGGGGCTGAGCTCTTCCATCATGGCGCGCACCGCGCGTGAAACCTCGACGTAAAGCTTCATCTGCGGTTTCAGCACCACCGCGTCTGGGCAGAGTTTAAGCGCCTGAAACATTGGCATGGCCGAGCGAACACCGCGAATGCGGGCCACGTAACAGGCGGTGGAAACAACACCGCGCCGACCCCCGCCGATGATCACAGGTTTGTCTGCAAGATCAGGGTTTTCGCGCTTTTCAACGCTGGCGTAAAAAGCATCACAATCCATGTGTGCAATTGTGAGATCCCAAAGCTCGTCATGGGAAATCACCCGCGGCCGCCCGCACGCGGGGCAACGCGTTCCAGAATCGAATTGGGTCAGGCAATCTCGGCACAGGGCAGGCATGGGTCTAGGATAGCTATCTTGTCAGGGCGCATCAATCTGGCGTTGGGACGGCAGATAGCATAGTATCTGGTCAGGTATATCCCCATATAAAGCCCGCGTATTTTTAGAAAGGCCACACCATGAACCCCGAAGATATTGTAGCCGAGGTGTTAGGCGGCAATCTTGTGATCCTGCTTTTGGCAGGTTTTGTCATTCTCTGTATTCTTCTAGGCGTTCGTATTGTGCCGCAGTCAGAGAAATATGTGGTCGAGCGTTTTGGGCGGTTGCGGTCGGTGCTTGGGCCGGGGATCAACCTGATTGTGCCCTTCATTGACAAGGTACAGCACAAGATCTCGATCCTTGAACGCCAGCTGCCGAATGCAACGCAGGATGCCATCACCTCGGACAACGTGTTGGTGCAGGTCGAAACATCGGTGTTTTATCGTATCCTTGAACCAGAAAAAACCGTGTACCGGATCCGTGATGTGGATGCCGCGATTGCAACGACTGTGGCGGGGATTGTACGTGCCGAAATCGGTAAAATGGAACTGGATGAAGTTCAGTCGAACCGCTCGCAACTGATCACTCAGATTAAGGCTCTTGTCGAAGATGCCGTGGATGATTGGGGCATTGAAGTGACCCGCGCCGAAATTCTGGACGTTAATCTGGATCAGGCGACTCGAGATGCGATGTTGCAGCAACTGAACGCCGAACGTGCCCGCCGGGCGCAGGTGACCGAAGCCGAAGGTGAGCGTCGCTCGGTTGAGCTTGCGGCGGATGCGGATCTTTATGCAGCGGAGCAGGCGGCCAAGGCCCGCCGCGTCACGGCGGATGCCGAGGCCTATGCAACGGGTGTGGTGGCCAAGGCCATCAAGGAACACGGCATTGAGGCGGCGCAGTATCAGGTCGCGTTGAAGCAGGTCGAAGCCTTGGTCAAGGTCGGTGAAGGACAGGGCAAACAGACCGTGATTGTGCCCGCCAATGCGCTTGATGCCTTTGGGGATGCCTTCAACATGCTGAAAGGAAACAAATGATGAGCTGGGATATCTGGTGGGTCTGGGCTGCGGCCGGGCTTGTCCTTCTGATCCTTGAACTTCTGGCACCGGGCGTGATTTTCCTGGGCTTCGGCATTGGGGCTGGCGTGATTGCGCTGGTTCTTGCTGTGGCACCGGGGGTGATCACGTCCTTCCCTGTAGCGCTTTTGGTGTTCGCGGTTGTGTCCCTGATCGCTTGGTTTGCCATTCGCAAACTGGCGGGTGAACGCAAAGGTCAGAAGAAAATCTGGGATACGGATATCAATGAGGGCTGAGGCCTGGCGCCAGTTTCATGGCGCTAAGCTTATGCTCTTTGCCGGGGATCAAATGATTGTGCTTCGGCGCGATCATACCCCGGGTATTGCCTGGCCGGGGCGATTGGATTTTCCTGGTGGAGGCCGAGAAGGGGATGAAACCCCAGTTGAGTGCGTGATCCGCGAGACGCAGGAAGAGCTTGGACTGGTATTGCGCCAGGACGATCTCGTCGAGGTGCATTTGCGGCAAAGCGCGAGCGGCAACGGGTGGTTTTATGCGGCGCATTTACCCCACAGCGCAATTGCACAGGTGCAATTTGGGGGTGAAGGGGCCGGATGGTTGACCATGGCCCCGTCTGAGTATGTGTCTGATGCGGACGCGATCCCACATTTTACCGAGATCTTAAGCACCTATCTGGCTGGGCGCGCTTAGGCGCCCAGAGATCTGAGCGGTTTAGACTGTTTTCAGTTCTTCCAGAATGGACTGTGCCGCTACGCGCGGGTTTTCCGCGCGGTGGATCGGACGGCCCACAACGATGTGGTCTGCGCCATCGGTGATGGCCTGCGCCGGGGTGGCGATGCGTTTCTGATCACCCAGATCGGCACCGGCAGGACGTACACCGGGGGTGACAATCAGGCGGCCTTTGGATTCGGGAAGGGCCCGGATCAGAGCGGCCTCTTGCGGGCTGGCGATCACGCCGTCTGCGCCTGCGTCAAACGCCTTGCCTGCACGCTCGGCCACCAGATCTTTGATATCGCCGGGCTTGATCAGCGCACCGTCCAGATCATTGCGATCCAGCGAGGTCAGAATGGTGACACCGAGGATTTTCATATTGCTGCCGGCGGCGCCTTCTTTGGCGGCCTGCACCACATAGGGATCGCCGTGAACGGTGAGAAAATCGAGATCAAACTGCGCGAGACCCCGGACGGCGTTTTCGACGGTGGCGCCGATGTCGAACAGTTTCATGTCGAGGAAGATCTTCTTGCCCTGTTCCTGCTTTAGCTGATTGGCGAGCGCCAGTCCGCCACCGGTGAGCATGCCAAGACCGATCTTGTAGAAGGACACCGTGTCACCAAGCCGATCGGTTAGGGCCTGACCCTGAACAATATTGGGTACGTCAAGGGCGACAATCAGACGGTCGTCATGCATGGGATGGCCTTTCGCTGCTGGGGATTTGCATCCTATTGAGCGTTTGGCGGATAGGCGTCAAGCTTTCTTGCGGGGCTTATGCGGTAAAAAACACTCAGACAGCCGCAGCGCCCCGCGGGATCGGTATTCTGGCATGCGACGGGCCTGTTTCAGTGCCTCAGCCAGCAGCAGGAGCCGGTGCTGGCTGTTGAGAATTTCGATGCGGCGGGGCAGGGTGATCTGGAGTTGAATGCTACTGTCTTCGCCGACAAGGGTGACCGCGCCGGAGGTAGGCCCATCGGGAGTGTCATCCCGGAAACCGGCATATCGAACCTGAGTCACTCGCATTTCAAACTCCTAAACCAAACTGCGCGTATCATCGGGTTCTGAGTTTAAGATTCAGTTCAAATGCACGTTGCAATTTTGTCACTACACCCCTTGTGCTCGCTGGTATTGCATCCCATCTTTCCTGTGAGGCCCTTGAGACCAGCGTGCCGCCGAGCGGGCGCAACATTTAAACAGGGGCGCTTGGAAAAAGGAGAATTGCTATGAACTTGGAGAAGTTCACCGAGCGGTCGCGCGGATTTGTTCAGGCTGCGCAAACCATTGCCATGCGGGAAAGCCACCAGAAGCTGGCACCTGAGCATCTTCTGAAAGCCCTGATGGATGACGATCAGGGAATGGCCAGCAACCTGATTTCACGGGCTGGCGGATCGCCGTCGCGCGTGGTGCAGGTGCTTGAAGACAAAATCAGCAAGATCCCGAAAGTGTCCGGAGATGCGGGGCAGATCTATCTCGATTCTGCCACCGGTCGTGTGATCGACGAAGCGGAAAAAATTGCGGCCAAAGCAGGCGATAGTTTTGTCGCCGTGGAACGTCTTTTGATGGCGCTTGCCATGGTCAAAAGCCCGGCCAAAGAGGCGCTGGATGCGGGCTCTGTTTCGGCGCAAAAGCTGAATGAGGCGATCAATGACATCCGTAAAGGTCGGACGGCCGACAGTGCCACTGCGGAAGAAGGCTATGACGCGCTGAAGAAATATGCGCGGGACCTGACCGAAGCTGCCGCCGACGGAAAAATTGATCCGATCATTGGTCGGGATGAGGAAATCCGCCGGGCCATGCAGGTGTTGAGCCGCCGTACCAAAAACAACCCTGTGATGATCGGGGAGCCGGGCGTGGGTAAAACCGCGATTGCCGAAGGTCTTGCCCTGCGCATCGTCAATGGCGACGTGCCGGAATCTCTGCGCAACAAAAAGCTGCTGGCGCTGGATATGGGCGCGCTGATCGCCGGTGCGAAATACCGTGGCGAATTCGAAGAGCGTCTGAAAGCGATCCTGACCGAGGTCACAGAGGCCGCGGGCGAAATTGTCCTGTTCATTGATGAAATGCACACCCTTGTGGGGGCTGGTAAAGCGGACGGGGCGATGGATGCCTCGAACCTGTTGAAACCTGCTTTGGCACGCGGTGAGTTGCACTGTGTCGGGGCGACCACGTTGGATGAGTACCGCAAGCACGTCGAAAAAGACGCGGCTCTGGCGCGCCGGTTCCAGCCGGTTCTGGTGGAAGAGCCAACGGTTGAGGATTCAATTTCGATCCTGCGTGGCATCAAAGAGAAATACGAGTTGCATCACGGCGTGCGGATCTCGGATTCGGCGCTTGTCTCTGCGGCGACCTTGTCTCACCGCTATATCACCGACCGGTTTTTGCCTGACAAAGCCATCGACCTGATGGACGAAGCGGCCAGCCGCCTGCGTATGGAGGTCGACAGCAAACCCGAAGAGCTTGATGCGCTGGACCGGGAGATCCTGCAGAAGCAGATCGAGGTCGAGGCATTGCGTCTTGAGGATGATCAGGCGTCTAAGGATCGGTTGGAGCGGCTTGAAAAGGATCTGGCGGATCAACAGGAGCAATCTGCGCAGATGACCGCGCGCTGGCAGGCCGAAAGGGATAAACTTGCCTCGTCGCGGGATCTGAAAGAGCAGCTGGACAAAGCACGCGCTGAGCTTGAACAGGCGAAACGCGAGGGCAATTTGGCACGCGCAGGTGAGCTGTCTTATGGGATCATCCCCGGACTGGAACAGCAGCTAACAGATGCGGACAACGCCGATGACGTGATGGTCGAAGAGGCTGTGCGCCCCGAACACATTGCGGGCGTGGTGGAACGCTGGACCGGCATTCCCACTTCTAAGATGTTGGAAGGCGATCGCGAAAAACTGTTGCGGATGGAAGATGACCTGCACCAACGTGTGATCGGGCAGGGTGCGGCCGTGACGGCGGTCTCCAATGCGGTGCGCCGTGCGCGGGCCGGGTTGAACGATGAAAATCGTCCTTTGGGTTCCTTCTTGTTTCTAGGGCCAACCGGCGTCGGGAAAACCGAACTGACCAAGGCGGTGGCGGACTTTCTGTTCGATGACGACAGCGCCATGGTGCGGATCGACATGTCGGAATACATGGAGAAGCACAGCGTGGCCCGTCTGATCGGGGCGCCTCCGGGTTATGTCGGCTATGATGAGGGCGGAGTTCTCACCGAAGCGGTGCGGCGCAAACCCTATCAGGTTGTGCTGTTCGATGAGGTCGAAAAGGCCCACCCGGATGTGTTCAACGTGCTGTTGCAGGTGCTTGATGACGGGATGCTGACCGACAGTCAGGGGCGCACTGTTGATTTCAAACAGACGCTGATCATTCTGACGTCGAACCTTGGGGCGCAGGCGCTGAGCCAGCTGCCGGACGGGGCAGATGCGGCGCAGGCCAAGCGGGATGTGATGGATGCAGTGCGAGCCCATTTCCGGCCTGAATTCCTCAACCGTCTGGATGAGACTATCATCTTTGACCGACTGGCGCGGAAAGACATGGACGGCATCGTCGACATTCAGATGGCACGTCTGTTGAAACGTCTTGCGGCACGGAAGATCACGCTTGAGCTGGATGACGGCGCACGGACCTGGCTGGCAGATGAGGGCTATGATCCGGTGTTTGGGGCACGTCCGTTGAAGCGGGTGATCCAGCGCGCCTTGCAGAACCCCTTGGCGGAGATGCTTTTGGCCGGGGACATTGGCGATGGGGATGTGGTGCCGGTGCACGCCGGGGCCGAGGGTCTGTTGATTGGTGACCGTGTTGGAGCCTCGAACAACCCCAAACCCGATGACGCCGTGGTGCATTGAGCCCGGTTGGTTGAACAAAAATGCCCCCTGCCGCAGAGATGTGGCAGGGGGATTTCATTTTGTCAGGCCTTTTGGCGGGTGATCAATGCGCGGCAGGTGAAGGTCGCGATGACCGAAACGGCGGCGAAGGTCGCAAAGATCCAGAAGGCTGAATTGGCAATCCGGTCGAGGTTATCGAGGTCGTTGAAGCCGGTGAGATTGCCAACCAAACCCGCGAGCGCGGTGCCGAAGGCCACCGAAAACATCTGAACCGTGGACAGCGCCGAGGCCGCCATGTCGCGTTCATCCGCGTCGGTGAATTGTAGGATAAAGGTGTTGAGATGCGGCCAGCCGATACCGATACTGATGCCCAGCAGGATCAGGGCCCCCGACAGGATGAGCGTGACGGTCAAACCTGTTGCGGCAACCATCGGTGTGACCAGCCCGAGGGCGACAAAGGACACCACCATCAAAACCGGGCCTGCTGTGACCGCACGATGCATGGCGCGGCCGGTGAATTTTGCGGAATAGACTTCGGACCCTGCCCAGCCGATTGACACAAGAGCAGCGATATAGCCCGCCAAAAGCGGGCTATGGCCATGCAGCCGTTGCAGAAAATAGGGCATGAAGAACTCGGCATTGATGCTGAAGATCAACAAAGACATCACCGCAATCGACAGAAACAAAGGAGAGCCGGGCCGGGTTGCACCCCGGGGGAACAGGCGCAGGGGTTGGGTCAATTCCCGGCGCATCAGGGTCACAACCATGGTCGCTGAGGCTGCAACAGCCAGCCCGGTTAGAAGAACGTTAGGCATGACGCTGCTTAAGGAAATCGCCAGAATGGCCCCGGCCAGCAGCGCGAGTTGTGTCAGAGCGAGGGGCTCAGGTGGGCGCGTGTCCCGTTTGATTTGGGGCAGCAAACGCAGGGCCAGTGTGACAAACACCACGGTGATGGGGAGCATGATGCCAAAGCCCATACGCCACATGTCAAGTTCGGCAAATACCCCGCCGACCGCCGGGCCAAACAACATGGTGATGCCCCAGGTGCCTGACAGTAGGGCCATGGCGCGTGACCAAAGCCGTTCGGGATAGATCAGCACAATCATCGAGTAACACAGGGTAAAGAGAATACCTCCGCCTGCACCTTGGATGATGCGGCCCAAAAGCAGCATCGGCATGGTAATGGCGAGCGCGGCGATCAGGCTACCGCTCGCAAAGATAAGGCCAGACAGGGCAAAGCCCAGCCGGGGGCCCGTGCGGCGCATCAGATTGCCGGTCACCGCAGCGCTTAGAATGGCGGCTAGAGTGGCAAGCGTGGCGTTCCACGCGTATAGGTGCTGACCCCCAATCTTGGCGACGATCGACGGTAGCATGGTGGCCGAGAGGGTGAGGTTGATCGCATGTAATGTGATCCCTGCAGCCAGAACGGCCGAGGTTGCAGCGAAATCACCGCGCAGGATATCACGCCACCCTGCCTCGGGTGTGTGCTCATAGGTTGCTGACATAGTGTGCTCCGTTGACCGAGGTCTTATGTGGTTTTGTTATAGGCGTGGTCGGGGTTGTCTCTGGCCCATTCTTCGGCATCAAATCCTTCTACCCCAAAGGTGAAGTTTGGGGCGATGACATCTGTCCGCAGGTGTTTGATGGCTTGATACTCCTCCGAATTCCAGAACCCTTGCAAGTGTTCCATGGAGGGGAAACGGAACAGGGTGAACCGCGCACCCTCTTTCCAGTCGCCTTCGTAGTGATCCATAAACTGGCCTGTCTCTCCGGCCACGATAAGTTCGCCGCCCCATTTTTCCATAATGGGGTGTGTGGCATGGCCATAGGGATCTAACGGGCCATGGCCTTCGGGCATGAACGAGCTTGCGACGAGATATGCAGGTTTCTGTTTCGACATCGGGTTTCTCCTATTTGACTGCTCGATGATTCGAACTTCTGCTTGCTTTGCTACTTCCTCAACTTAAGTTGAGGTCAAGCGCGAGAATTGGAGAGTGTGATGAAGCGAAAAGACGGGCTGACGGTGGGGGATGTGGCCGAGCGCAGTGGCATCGCCGTGTCGGCGGTACATTTCTACGAGCGCAAAGGGTTGATCCGGTCGGCACGGAATTCTGCCAATCACCGGCGATACTCGCCAACGGTCTTGCGCAAAATCGCGATCATTCGCGTGGCACAACGCGCAGGTGTTCCATTGCAGGAGGTCGCTGATGCGATGGCGTTTCTGCCAGCGGAAGGCAAAGTGACGGCAGACGACTGGGCCACGCTTTCGCGGCAGTGGACCGATGAATTGAATGACCGGATCGACCGACTGACGCGGTTACGGGACAATATGGCCGGGTGTATCGGCTGTGGCTGCCTGTCGATGGAGGCTTGTCGTCTGGTCAACCCAGACGATGCTCTGGCGGATGAGGGGCCGGGTCCGCGTAAGTTGGACCCAGCGGAGGCCGCGCCCGAGGGGTAGGAGATTGCGCGATCAGTGGGCCAGAACCCGATCGCTGAGAAAGCGGATTAATCCAGACCCACGGCATTGCGGGCAATGCCATCAAGCAGGGCCTCGACTTTTTTCATTGCGCCGTCTGGATACGTGCGAAAGCCGATTGTGGTGACGTCCGGGGTGTCAGGGCGCACCATGACAAAGATATCATAGGGGCAAAACACGATGTTCATCGGGTCGTCTTCCATCACCTCTCGCGAGATCTTGGCGGAACAGAAGCTAAAGACATCAGCATTTTGAAACAGAACCACATCCGATCCGAGATCTGCCCGAGTGCGTTCCAGCATCTCGCCGGTGTGGGACACAGAATCGATCACAAGGCCTGCATCCAAAATGGCGCTTTCCAGCCCAAACACCACGTCATCAAAGCTTTCGTCGGTGTTGTAGGTGATCATGTCCGCGGCGAAAACGGGCAGGGCCAACACCATCGCAGCACATGTGACAAATATTCTGTTCATTCTCTCATCCTTTCACGAATGCGGCAGAGGGGATGCCATTCGTTTGTCTTGCTGGCAAACTAACGCAGAGTTTTCAGAATGCCTTGAGGCATATTATCACATTCGGGAGTTTGCATATGGGTAACGCCATGGGCTATGCCACCTCACTGCTTGAAACGCTTGCGTTTTTGTTTGTCTTTCTGCTTGGGCTGGCTTTGGCTGCTGCCTGTGTGATGTTTGTGATCGACCGAATGCAAACCCACGACGCCATTCGGCGCAACTATCCGGTGATTGGCCGGTTTCGTAAGATTTTCACCGAGCTGGGTGAGTTCTTCCGTCAGTATTTCTTTGCCATGGATCGCGAAGAGATGCCGTTTAACCGGGCGCAGCGCAATTGGGTGTCACATTCGACCGGCGGTAAGGGGAACACGGTTGCCTTTGGTTCAACGCGCAATCTGAATGTGCCGGGCACGCCGATCTTTATGAATGCAGTGTTTCCGCCGCTTGATGATCAGTTTGGCAAAACCGCCCCGATGGTGATTGGGGCCGGAGCGCGCGAGCCCTATGCGGCGCCCTCGATCTTCAACATCTCGGGCATGTCGTATGGGGCGATTTCGAAACCTGCGGTTCAGTCGTTGGCTCATGGAGCCAAAGAGGCCGGGGTGTGGTTGAACACCGGTGAAGGGGGGCTATCACCCTTCCACCTCGAGGGGGGCTGTGACATCGTTTATCAGATCGGCACCGCCAAATACGGTGTGCGCGACGAAAACGGCAACTTGAGTGACGAGAAACTGCGTGAAGTTGCGGCCCATCCTCAGGTGAAGATGTTTGAAATCAAACTGAGCCAGGGGGCGAAGCCCGGCAAGGGCGGCATTCTGCCCGGTGAAAAGATCACCCCAGAGATTGCCAAGATCCGGGGTTTGAAACCGGGTGAAGATGGGATTTCCCCCAATCGTCACCGCGAAGTTGATAGCTTTGCCGATCTGTTGGATCTGGTGAGCCGTATTCGCGAAGTAACAGGCAAACCCGTTGGCTTTAAAACCGTGCTTGGCTCGGCGGAACCTTGGTTTGAGTTCTTTGAGTTGATCAAAGAGCGCGGCGCAGAAAGCGCTCCGGATTTTATCACCGTTGATGGCGGGGAAGGGGGCACCGGTGCTGCACCGATGCCATTGATTGATCTGGTGGGGCTGCCCTTGCGAGAGGCGCTGGTGCGGATGGTGGATCTGCGCGACATATATGGGTTGCATGACCGTATTCGGATTGTCGCGTCGGGCAAGTTAGTGGTTCCGGGCGACGTGGCCTGGGCAATCTGTGCCGGGGCGGATTTCGTCACCTCGGCGCGGGGGTTTATGTTCTCGCTGGGCTGTATTCAGGCATTGAAATGCAACAAGAACACCTGTCCAACCGGCATCACAACCCATGATCCTCGTCTTCAAAAGGGGCTTGTTGTGAAGGAAAAGGACAAGCGGGTTGCGGGCTATGCAAAATCGATTGTGAAAGAGGTCGAAACCATTGCGCATTCTGTGGGTGTGGCCGAGCCGCGCCTGATGCGGCGCAGGCATGTGCGGATCGTCCAAGACGACGGTCGGTCGGTGTCCATGAATGAAATCTGGCCCTCAAACCCGGTGGGCGACGCGGCGGAGTAAGCTGTCCGCTGTGATGTGTTTCAATCTTGGCACACGATCGTGAGAGGATGTTTGTTGGCTCGCGTGAGCGCTTTGCATATCTTTTGACCAGAGGAACAAAGGAGACCCCTGATGGCATTTCGCTGGACCAATGATCTGCGCCCCGAAGACGTAACACCGGAGGCGGTGTTTATGAACCGGCGGCAATTGATTGGCGGCCTGGCGGCCGGAACGATCCTTGGGTCAGCAGGGGTGGCACAGGCCCAAGAGGCGCTTGAGCCCAACAGCTGGGAAGATATTACAACATATTGTAATTTCTACGAATTTGGCACCGGGAAAGATGACCCCGCAAAATATGCCAGCTCGCTTGTGACCGATCCTTGGAGCGTGACAATCGACGGGTTGGTCGACCGCCCCGGCGATTATAGCCTCGGTGATATTCTCAGCCAGATGACCGTTGAAGAGCGTCTGTATCGCTTCCGCTGTGTTGAAGCATGGTCGATGGTGGTGCCTTGGAATGGGTTTGAGCTTGCGGATCTGCTAGAGCTCGCAGGGGTTCAGTCTGGCGCCAAATATGTGGCCTTTGAGACGGCATATCGCCCCAAGGAAATGCCGGGAACTCTCTTTCCCGTGTTGGATTGGCCCTATGTCGAAGGCCTGCGTCTTGACGAGGCCATGCACCCGCTGACAATCATGGCCACAGGGCTATACGGCAAGCCTTTGCCCAACCAGAATGGTGCACCGCTGCGGTTGGTTGTGCCGTGGAAATACGGGTTCAAGTCGATCAAATCTGTGGTGAAAATCATCCTGACCGACACCCAGCCGCCCACCAGCTGGAACAAAGCCAACCCCCGTGAGTATGGGTTCTATTCCAACGTGAACCCAAATGTGGATCACCCCCGTTGGAGCCAGGCGTCTGAGCGGGCCATTGGTGGTGGGCTCTTTGCCCGTCGCAAGCCAACTTTGATGTACAATGGCTATGAAGAAGAGGTGGCGGGCCTGTATGACGGCATGGACCTGTCGAAAAACTTCTAAGTCTGACGCGATCAGGAAAGAGCTGTTGTTCATGGTAGATCAGATCAATGCCACTTTGCGGCGTATTCCGACGTGGTTGGTTTATGTCTTGCTGTCGCTCCCTGCGCCCTACTTTTTGTATCTGGGCGCGACAGGTGGTCTGGGGGTGGAGCCTATCAACGCGCTTGAGCGCAAGCTTGGTGAGGTGGCGCTTCAGCTGATTGTGTTTGGGTTGACCGTGACACCGCTGAAGCGCTGGGTTGGGCTAAACCTGCAGAAATTTCGCCGGGCGATTGGCATTATGGCCTTTGCCTATGTTGCGATGCACCTGTTGGTTTGGCTTGTGCTTGATGTGCAGATCCTCAGCCAGATCTTCGCCGATCTTGTGAAACGGCCATATATCACCGTTGGGCTGGCTGGTTTCTTGCTGCTTGTGCCTTTGGCGCTGACCTCAAACAATGTCAGTGTGAAAAAGCTTGGGCCGAAATGGCGGGTTTTGCATCGTCTGACCTATGTGGCCGCAATCTTGGGGGCTGCGCATTATGTGATGCTGGCCAAGGGGTTTCAGATCGAACCGTTGATTTATCTTGGGCTGATCCTGGGGCTTCTTGCGCTGCGGCGTGTCCCCAAAAGCAAAAGCCGTCGCCGCGCGGTGGCGTGATAGACTAAGCCCTTCGGAGATTTCCGGAGGGCTTTTTGTTATTCACCCGGATTCATACCCGTGCATTGCAGGAAAGCCTCTTGCAAATTTGGTGATTCCCAGTTACGCGCACAGCTTCAACGCGGGGTGACAGCCTTGGAGGCACCCTGCCCTTATATTTTGGAGAATACCATGGCTGGTGAGATTCCTAATCTCGAAGCATTTGAACGGACGGGGACAGGCAAGGGCGCCGCTCGTCAGGCACGCCGCGACGGCATGGTGCCGGGCGTTGTTTTCGGTGGCGACAAAGAGCCGCTCGCAATCAACATCCCGTTCAACGTACTGTTCAAGCGCCTGAAGCAAGGCCGCTTTAAGTCGACCCTGTTCAACATGCAGGTTGAAGGTCAGGAAGACGTTCGTGTGATCTGCCGTGACGTTCAGCGTGACGTTGTAAAAGATCTGCCGACCCATGTTGACTTCATGCGTCTGCGCCGCACCTCGAAAGTTGCTTTGTTCATTCCCGTTGAGTTCATCAACGAAGAAGACGCACCAGGCATCAAGCGTGGCGGCATGCTGACTGTTGTTCGTCCCGAAGTTGAGCTGGTTGTGACCGCCGGTGACATCCCCGAGAAGATCACTGTTGATCTGGCAGGCCTGAAAATCGGTGACGTGATCAACATCTCGAATGTTGAGCTGCCCGCTGGTGCCACACCGACCATCGACCGTGATTTCGTAATCGCGAACCTGTCCGCTCCTGCGGGTCTGGCGTCGAGCGAAGATGACGACGATGCAGAAGAGGGTGGCGAAGAGTAATCTACTCTTTCCTCTCGATCAGAATAGAAAAGCCCCCGAGTGTTCGGGGGCTTTTTCTTTTGTCAATGTCATGTGACTTGACCCGGCGCTGGGCGCCAAAGCTTTAGCTGCCAGACCGCGCGAGGACGGCCAGCGGATTGATGATATTGATCAGTTCGCTCACCGAATAGATTGGTTTGCGTGACACAAAGACGATGTCGTCGGGACGCAGTTCCACTTCGGTGGCGACACGCAGGCGACTTGGATCCTGGGCATTGAGGTGGAACACCTGCATCGGGCGTGTTCCGCGCATCATATAGATCTCTTTGGTGCGCGCCGCGTTGTTGGAGAAAATCTGCTCATCCCCGGAGAACAGAAGATCGGCCAAGGTGGGTCGTTTTTCCGGGCGAACCTCAAGTGCGATAGATTCTGAATCTTCGCTGACGAGAAAGGCCCGGCCCTGATGGTAGAAGAATTCTTCAATGTTGATCAGGTCGCCCCCGGTCAGAAAGTAGTTCGGGCTTTGGGGTTTGAATACATGCTCAAGCGGGAAATGATACCGTTTGCCTTTGCGCGTAACCGAAACGATCTGAACGCGGTCATTGAGGATCGCAATACCTGATGCAACCAGCAGGTCACGTAGGCTTGTGGGTGTTTCAGTGATCGGAAACGTGCCGCTGGTGGGGGCGGATTCGCGCGTTGAATCCGCGGCCAGTTCCGGGCTGTGGGCGGTGCGGGAATAGGTCAGGCTGACCCGTTGCGAATTGAAGCCTGAGACTTCGAGCTGAAACCGTGGATCGACCCCGTTGCGGATCAATGCATTGGCCACGAGATCGCGAGCTTCGGCCAGTGTTTTGCCTTCCAGTTCAAGCTTGCCCGTTTCGATGAACAAAACGCTGCCATCGGCTGTCACCCGCGAGCTGCGAGAGCCAACTGATTCCTGCGGCTCGAGTGCGCGAGAGGTGACGTAAATGGACAGCTGCAGCACATCGCCGACACCAATGTGGTAGGGGAGAGGTTTGGTGCTGCTGAAACGGTGCACATGGGTGATGTCGTGTTCGTCAACGATGCGCGCGGCCTGACCGCTGCCTGCACGCTCCACCAGCCGCTCAAAGGGCATCATGTTGAGATCATAGGCCGCTGCAAAGGTCAGGGCCTGAAATTTGAGATCAAGATCTTGCTGAGGGGTGATCTGAGTTTGATCCTCAAGCCTCATTTCTTCGAGGATGGCACCGCAAGACAGAGGGAGGAGGCAGATCCCCGCCAGCGCAACCCTGTTCAATATTGGCATGTCGTCTCACCCATCTTCAAAACTTGTCGTGGATCACCGGAGGCAACCATCAGAAACTCGATCATTAACGTGCCATCGCCAAACTGCCCGCTGGCGTCACCAAAGCCGTAGCGCGGACGAAGGATGGGCGGCCCTGCCGGGCAACGTGAAGGCCAATCACCGCGATTCTAGGCAGAGGGAGCGGCGTTTACCACTTCTATGTCAAGCGGGCCGGGCTTTTCGGTGGGTGTGTGGCTTTCGCTCCATGTTGGCAACGGTGCGGGTATGAAATTCTCGGCGTTGACATGAATCATGATTCATGTTTCAGATTTAGCCGAGGAGACATTCAGGGAGGAGCCCTCATGCTGCGCATGTTTGCGTTGACGGTTGCTGGTGCGTTGATGACCACCGCAGCCTCTGCCGAAATCCGGATTGCCCATGTTTACGGCAAAACCGGTCCGTTTGAGGCCTATGCGGCCCAGTCACACAATGGTCTGATGCTGGGGTTGGAATACGCCACGGGTGGCACGATGGAGATCAATGGCGAGAAGATCGTCGTGATCGAAAAAGACACCCAGTTGAAGCCCGATATTGGTCGCGCACAGCTGGAAGAGGCCTATGGCGACGATGACGTGCATCTTGCCATTGGTCCGGTGAGCTCAGGCGTTGCATTGGCAATGCTGCCTGTGGCTGAAGAATATGAGAGGGTGTTGATTGTTGAGCCCGCAGTTGCGGATTCGATCACTGGCTCCAACTGGAACCCCTACATCTTCCGGACGGGCCGTAACTCATCACAGGATGCCATTGCCAATGCGGTTGCCTTGGGTGGTGAAGGCGTCACCATTGCGACCTTGGCACAGGATTATGCCTTTGGCCGTGATGGCGTTGCCGCGTTCAAAGAGGCGCTAGAAGCCACGGGTGCCACAATTGCACATGAAGAATATGTGCCGACCGACACCACCGATTTCACCGCTGCTGCGGAACGTATTTTCACCGCAATGGGTGACATTGAAGGCGACAAAAAGCTCTTCATCATCTGGGCCGGTGGCGGCAATCCAATGAGCAAAATCAATGCAATGGAGCCGTCACGCTTTGGTGTTGAGATTGCAACCGGTGGCAATATTCTCGCGGCGCTGAAGGCGTATAAAGAGCTGCCGGGTATGGAAGGCGCGACCTATTACTACTACGAGATCCCGCAGAACCCGGTGAACGAATGGCTGGTGAAAACCCATTTCGAGCGCTTTGACAGTCCGCCCGATTTCTTCACTGCAGGTGGCATGTCTTCGGGTCTGGCGATTGTTGAGGCGATCAAAAAGGCCGGTGGTGCAGAGGACACCGAGGCGCTGGTGAAGGCGATGGAAGGCATGTCCTGGGAGACCCCTAAAGGCACCATGACATTCCGCGCGGAAGACCATCAGGCGATGCAGACCATGTATCATTTCCGTACCGAAGTGCAGGACGGCAAAGACTATGGTGTGCCGGTTCTGGTGCGTGAGATTGGCATGGATGAAATGAAAATTCCGGTGCGTAATTAAGCGCCGGATTTTTCCGAACCTGTCCCTCGGGGTGACTGTTCCGGTCACCCCACTCTGACAGGGAAAGAGACTGATGACCCAGACACTTCTAGAAACACAGGACCTGACCGTTCGATTTGGCGGTCACGTGGCGGTTGATGCGGTTTCCTGCAGCTTTCACGCCGGGGAGCTGACAGCCATTGTTGGCCCCAATGGCGCCGGGAAAACCACCTATTTCAATCTGATCTCCGGCCAGATCCCAGCCAGCGCAGGCACGGTTAAGTTGATGGGAGAAAACATCACCCGTCTCGGTGTCGCGGATCGCTGTCGGCGGGGATTGGGGCGGGCGTTTCAGCTGACCAACCTGTTTCCAAGCCTGACTGTTCTGGAAAATGTGCGTCTTGTGATCCAGTCGCGTCAGCACAAAGGTTTTGGGCTGTTTTCCATGGCCGAAAGCCATACGGAACTGACCGTTGCGGCCATGGCTATTCTGGAGCGAGTGCGTCTGGACACTCAAAAGGATCAGGTGGTCTCGGAATTGTCTCATGGGGACCAGCGCAAGCTGGAAGTGGCGCTTTTGATCGGATTGGATCCGATGGTCTATATGTTTGACGAACCCACGGCAGGCATGAGCGTGGATGAAGCGCCGGTTATTCTTGATCTGATTGCGGAAATCAAAGCCGACCGGGAACGCACCGTTCTATTGGTCGAGCACAAGATGGATGTGATCCGAACCTTGGCGGATCGGATCATCGTATTGCACAACGGAGCTTTGGCGGCAGATGGTGATCCTGAGACTGTGATGGCGTCGGACGTGGTGCAAGAGGCCTATATGGGCAAGGAGCTGGATCATGTCTGAGCCAATTCTGACGCTGAACAATCTGTATACCGACATCGCGCAATATCACATTCTTCAGGGTGTTGATCTGCAGGTGCCGCGAGGACAGGTGACCATGCTTCTGGGGCGCAATGGCGTTGGCAAAACAACGACGTTGAAAACCATCATGGGCCAATGGGCAGCAAAGTCGGGAGAAATTCTCTACGACGGGCAGGAGATGACCCAAATGCCCGTCTCGGCGCGCGCGCGGGCCGGGATCGGCTTTGTGCCTGAGGATATGGGGATCTTTCGCGATCTGACCGTCGAAGAAAATATGATCCTGGGCTGTACCTCAGGTCCGCTCGACCCCAAGCGCAAAGACTGGCTCTTGGGCGCGTTTCCGGCACTTGGCACGTTCTGGCACAGCGAGGCGGGCAATCTGTCTGGCGGGCAGAAACAGATGTTGTCGATCGCCCGTGCAATGGCGGAAGAGCGTCAGCTGTATCTGATCGATGAACCCACCAAGGGGCTTGCCCCGGCGATTGTGTCGACCATGGCTCAGGCGCTGCGTGAGCTAAAGGCACAGGGTGCGTCGATCCTTTTGGTAGAACAGAATTTTTCGGTTGCCAAAGCGTTGGGAGACACCGCCGCCGTCATGGATGACGGGCGGGTGATCTGGAACGGTGACATGGCGGAACTGGCAACAAACAGCGACCTTCAGGAACGCCTGATGGGTCTGAGCATGGAGGCGCATTAAAATGACCGCAGCCCCCGATCATAAACCCACTTTTGCGGCCCTAAGCCTGTCGGAGCGACTGGACAAGGCTCTGCCGGTTTTGCTGGTGCCGCTATTGGTGGTTCTTGGGTTTTTGGCGATTGGCACCCCGTCCTCATGGATGACACTGACGGTGTCCGGACTGGCCATGGGTATGATGATTTTCATTATGGCGTCGGGCCTTACTTTGGTTTTTGGCCTCATGGATGTGATCAACTTTGGTCATGGCGCCTTTGTCTCGGTTGGCGCTTTTGTCGGGGTTTCGGTTCTCATTGCGCTAGGCGATTGGACCGGCACCGCGTCGCTTTTGCTGAACATGTCCGCGATTTTTCTCGCAGTTGTTGCTGCGATGATGGTGACTGGGATTATGGGCTGGGGGTTTGAGCGGATCATCGTCAAGCCGGTCTATGGCGCGCATCTCAAACAGATCCTTGTGACGGTGGGCGGTTTGATCGTGGTCGAGCAATTGATCCATGTGGTGTGGGGACCGGATGAGATTTACATCACTCGGCCAGAGACCCTGAAGGGGGCCATCACCTTCGCCGGGGCCGCGATGGAGAAATACCGTCTTCTGGCAGTGGTCATCGGATTGGTGTTGTTCATCGCGATGCGCATGGTTCTGCGCCGCACCAAGATCGGTCTGATTGTCCGCGCCGGTGTCGAAAATGGCCCGATGGTCGAGGCCTTGGGATACCGCCTGCGCATGGTGTTTATCGGCGTCTTTGTGGCCGGATCTGCGCTTGCTGGTTTGGGCGGCGTGATGTGGGGGTTGTACCAAGAGGTGATCACCGCGGGCATGGGCGAAAAGATGATGGTCTTGGTGTTCATCGTCGCCATCATCGGCGGGCTTGGCTCGGTCGAGGGGGCCTTTATTGGCGCGCTGCTGGTGGGGCTGATGCAAAACTATGTCGCGTTTCTTGAGCCGAAACTGGCGCTGGTGTCGAACATCGCGCTGATGACCGCAATCCTGATGTGGCGGCCGCAAGGCATGCTACCAGTCGTGAAGGCGAAGTGAGATGATCGTCAATTTGCTATCCGGAGACAAACCGCGCTCTGCAGTGCTGACCGCTCTGCTGGTGCTGATCTTGATCTGTCTGGCAGGAGCTCCGTTCATCTTTGATGGCGTTCGCCCACTAGATACAGCCGCGCGGATCTGCATCTTTATCCTGCTGGTCGCGAGTTATGACCTGCTACTGGGCTATGGCGGCATTGTCAGCTTTGCCCATACGATGTTTTTTGGCCTAGGCGCCTACGGCGTGGCCCTGGCATCAACGCATATGGGACGGGGATTTGATGCATTGCTGGTCGGGAGCCTCTCCGGTGCTTTGGCGGCGATTGTTCTTGCCTTGCTGATCGGTTTGTTCAGTCTGCGGGTGCGGGCGATCTTTTTCGCCATGATCACCCTGGCGGTTGCCTCGGCGGTTGCAGTTCTAGTGTCGCAGTTCTCGGGGCTGACCGGCGGCGAAGATGGGCTGACCTACAAGATCCCCCGCGTGCTGACCTCGGCTAATCGGATGGGTGAGTTTCTGGGCACCCGGATCAGCGGAAAGATTCTGAACTACTATCTGGTGTTCACCTGCGCGCTGATCCTGTTTCTGCTGTTGCTGCGCATCGTGAACTCGCCGTTTGGGAGGGTGCTGCAGGCTATCCGCGAAAATGACTTCCGGGCCGAAGCGATCGGATATCGCGTTGTTTGGTATCGGACCATGGCGACCTGTCTGTCGGCGGCCACTGCCGCGCTTGCCGGAAGTTTGTTTGCGATCTGGCTTCGCTATGTTGGACCGGACACCACGCTCAGCTTTGAAATTATGCTCGATATTCTGTTGATGGTGGTGATTGGCGGGATGGGCACAATGTATGGTGCGGTGATTGGTGCGACTTTGTTTATTCTGGCGCAGACCTATTTGCAGAACCTGATGGGGGGCGCATCTGAAGCCACCGCAGGCCTGCCTTTGATCCCCGACCTTCTGGATCCGGATCGTTGGCTGATGTGGCTGGGTATCTTGTTTATTCTCAGCGTCTACTTCTTTCCAACCGGCATCGTGGGCCGCTTGCGGGAGGGCCGCAGCGCGTGACAATTCCGGTCCTTTTTCTACATGGTTGGACCATGCGCGGTGCGGTATTTGAGGATGTCGCCGAGCGCTTGGGGGCTGAGTTCACCTGTTATGCACCGGATCTGCCGGGGCATGGGGAGCGGATTGACGATACCCTCAGTCTGGATGCCTGTGCCGCGCTGGTGGATCGGTGGGTTAGCCGGTTGGATCGGCCCCTTCTCGTGGGGTGGTCGATGGGCGCCGGAGCGGCCTGGCGCTATATCGAGCACCACGGGACAGCGGCGTTGCGCGGCTTGGTCACCATCGACATGAGCCCTCGGATGTTGCCCGCACCGGGCTGGGATCTTGGGTTGCTTGGGCAAAGTGCCGAGGCCATTCTAGCTACCTCGGGTCGGATTGAACCGGATTGGCCGCGCATGGCCGACAGCATATCGCGCAGCATGTATGCGCGCGATAGTGCGCCTGTGTTTGATCGAAGCGCTGTGCGAGAGATGCTTTTGGGACAGGATCCGGCGGTGCTCAGGCCGCTTTGGGATGATCTTGTTGCGATGGATGCGCGCGATACCATTGCCAAGATAGCACTCCCCTATCTGGTTTGTTCTGGTGCGCAAAGCAGGCTTTATTCGCGAGAAGTGGCTGATTGGATCGCCGAAACTGCTGAACAGGCGCAGGTGGAGAGCTTTGCACACTCGGGGCACTCTCCTCATCTGGAAGAGCCTGATGCGTTTTGTGATGCCATTCGGCGCTTTGTTGCGGCACATAGGTTGGCAACGCCAGAATTCGAGCCAGAAAAGACCTGATGCCCATGCCAACCAATGCAAAACCAAAAACCAAACGTGGAATCGAGCGCCGAGCCAAAATTTTGGCTGCGGCAGAACAGGTGATCGGAGAAAAAGGGTTCTCGGCGGCGTCGATTGCAGACATCACGCGGGCGGCAGAAACGGCTCTGGGCACCTTCTATATCTATTTCTCGGGCAAAGACGAAGTGTTTCGCGAGTTGGTCCAAGATATGGGCCATGCCACCCGAACGCAGGCCGCCGCGCGCGTGGCCGGAGCCGCCGATCGTCTGGAGGCGGAGAGAGCGGGGCTTGAGGCCTATCTGACCGTCGTGCGCGACCGGCCCATGCAATACCGCATCGTTGAAGAGGCGCGTTTCGTCGATCCCGAGGCCTACCGAGACTATTACACCGAGTTTGGCAAAGCCTATGCCGGTCAGTTGGATCAGGCGGTGGAAAAGGGCGAAATCTCACCGGGGGATGCCGAGGTGCGCGCATGGGCTTTGATGGGGATCGCCAAGACACTGGGCGAGCGATTTGTGCTTTGGGAAACCGAGGTCGACATTGATCGCGTTGTGAGTGAGGCCCACAAATTTATCTGCAATGGATTGGCACCGTGACAGAAAGAGTTTCCATAGAGGATATCACACTCCCCGGCGGAGAACGGTGTTTCAAGCTAACCATGAAGGCCCCTCGTGCCAATGCGCTTGAACCCGAATTTTTGGCAGAGTTGCACCGGGCCTTGGACAGCTTGGAGCACTCTGGTGTTCAAAAGGCTTTGATCGCTGGCGGGCGGAACTTTTCCTCAGGTGGAGACGTTGGGCGCTTCTTAGAAGCGGCGCAGACCAACAGCGCGGAAGAATACGCAGATCAGGTCGTGCCGCTCTTACAGGATTTGGTTTGGCGGATGATCACCATGCCGGTTCTCTTTGCCTCTGCGTTGCGGGGGGCGACGACGGGTGGGGCAGCAGGAATTGTCTTTGCTTCAGACCTTTGCACCGCAACGCCAGCGGCCTTTGTGCAACCCTATTATGGTGTGATGGGCTATGCGCCCGACGGCGGCTGGACGGCCACTTTGCCTGAGTTGATCGGGGCTGGACCCGCTCAAAGCTGGCTTATGGCCAACCACCGTCATGGCGGCGAGGCCCTGATGCAATTGGGGTTGGTTCAATCGGTTGATGAGGCCCCGGAAGAGCGGGCCTTGGTGTTGCTGGATCACGTTGAGATTGGCAGCGCGCTGGCGACCAAATTGCTGATCTGGACCCAAGAGCGCCGGGCCAAAGTGCGCGCGGCTCTGGATGCCGAAACCAAAGCTTTTCGAACATTAATTGGCCGGCCTGAGGTGTTGGCCCGCATGACACAGTTTTTACAACCAACCGGATAGGTTCAATGTTTGACATGATCCCGGATATGGCCGCCAAACGGGCCGAATTGACACCCGAGGCCTTGGCTTTTCACGACGCGTCTACTGGCCGCGATTGGAGCTTTGCCCAGATCAACGCTGCTGCAGATGCCGTAGCAGCGGGTTTGACGGCCCAACAGCTGGGGGAGGGGGATCGGGTGGCGATCCTGTGTCAGAACCGGGTCGAGTTTTTCATCATTCTCTTTGCCTGCCAGAAAACCGGGGTGATCCTGTGCCCGCTGAACTGGCGTCAGCCAGCGCTTGAACTCGGGGAAACTGTGGCTCAGGTGGGTGTCGATCTGGTCCTGACAGACACGCTGTTTGAACCAACCGCGCGTTCCGTTGCGAAAGAGGTTGGTGCCCGGATCTTGACCATTGATCACGATGTGACGGGATGGATTGAAGCGGGTGGGGCACCAAGGACCGCACCAGTCCCGGCAACGCGCGTTTGGTATCTCTTGTTCACATCAGGCACTACGGGCTTGCCCAAGGCTGTGATCCAGACCGCGCGCATGGCCTGGGCCAATGCGATCAATATCGGCCAGGCCATCGAGATTGCCTCAAGCGATCGCGCTGTGTGTTTTCTACCGCTGTTTCACACTGCGGGCATCAACCTTTACACGCTGCCCATATTCTTGACGGGAGGGAGTTCCACCATCCTGCCCAAATTCGAGCCTGAGGTGGTGCGCGATCTCTTGGGCTCGGGTCAGATCAACCAGTTCTTCGGCGTTCCGGCAATCTATCAGGCTCTGTCTTTGATGCCCGACATCGGTGAGATCGATTGGTCAGACATTCGGTGTGGCTGTGGCGGCGCCCCCTTGCCAGAGCCTCTGATCCGGTTTTTCGCTGAGAAAGGCACCTATGTGCTAAATGGGATGGGGATGACCGAAACCGGGCCCACCGTGTTTTTGATGGATCCGGAACAGGCCGCAGCCAAAATTGGGTCGGTTGGTAAACCGCAAAGTCTTGTAGAGGTGCGGCTGGCGGGTGTCGCGGATGGTGTGTCCGGTGAGGGCGAATTGCAACTACGTGGTCCCGGTATCACACCGGGATATTTTGAGAACCCCGAAGCGACGGCCAAGGTCTTTACTCAAGATGGCTGGCTGGCCTCGGGGGATGTGGCGCGGCGCGATGCAGAGGGTTACTACTACATCGTTGACCGCATCAAAGACATGTTCATCTCAGGCGGCGAGAATGTTTATCCAGCTGAGGTCGAGCGTATTTTGAATAGCCATCCGTCCATTTTGGAAGGTGCAGTGGTTGGGATTGCGGATAGCAAATGGGGCGAAGTTGGAGCGGCCTTTGTTATGTTGCGACCGGGCGAGACACTTTTCCCGGATGAGCTTCGTCTTTGGTGCCGCGAGCGTTTGGCCGGATATAAAATGCCGGTTCACATCCGCATTGTCGACGACTTCCCGCGCACCGCTGCGGGAAAAATTCGAAAACCTGATTTGCGTGAGATGTTTGAAGATGCTTGAGCTTAAAGAGAGTTGGACGCCAACACAGGCCGAATTTGATGCCTTTGCCAAGGTGTCGGGCGATGACAATGCCATTCATGTCGACCCAGCGTTCTGTGCGACGACCAGTTTTGGCCGTACGGTGAGCCATGGGATGCTGATTTACACCAAGCTTTGGGGGATGTTGAAACGGCACAATGGTGCGTTTCGGCAGGTGCGTCAGAGCATGATGTTTCCCAACCCCGCCTTCACTGGCGAGCCACTTTGCCTGCGCATTTCAGAACAGGCGCCCGGCGTGGTGGAGATGCGCGTGACGCGACAGGCCGATGGGGCGGACTGTTTGGTTGGTGAGGCTGAAATCACATGTTGAGTGTTGGCCAATCGGCGCAGATCACGCGCAGCTATTCCGAAGAGGATCTTGCGACCTATCGCTCGCTCAGCGGATCGGCGGATGATGCCGTGCCCGAGCCTTTGATTGCGGCTTTGTTTTCTTATCTGTTGGGCGTCGAGCTTCCCGGGTCGGGCACCAACTATCTCAAACAGGATTTGTCATTTAAGGCCGCAGCACCATTGGATACGCCTTTGTTGGCGCGCGTTGAAATTACACGGCTGCGCCCTGACAAACATCTGGTGGATCTCTGGGCGCGGTGTACGACGCCAGATGGCACTGTGATCTGTGAAGGGCGCAGTCTGGTGAAGGCAAAAGACGTTGTAGGCGCTTTTGCGGCCTGAATTCGGATTGAGCGAAAAATCGGACATGCTTAGGGGAATAGCGGAGGCGTGCGCTGGGCTGAGCCGCTAGACCTTGGGGCGACCTGAACCGATTTGGATCCGCTTATGCCGTTAAACCAGACACAGATTGATGCTCTGATCGAAGCCGTTCGCAACACAGCGAAACAAGAAGTTGTGCCACGATTCCGCGCGCCCAAAGGGGTATCACAGGACGCCAAGGCCCATGTGTTTGATCTGGTGACCGAGGCTGATCTGCAATGTGAACGGGTGTTGAGTCAGCGGATCGCTGACATTTTGCCCGGTGCGGTTGTGGTCGGGGAAGAGGCCGTTGAAGAGAACGCAGGCCTTTTGGATGCCGTTGCCGTGGCCGAGACCTGTGTTGTGGTGGACCCGGTTGATGGGACCTGGAACTTCGCCAGCGGGTTGCCGATTTTTGGTCTGATGCTGGCCGTTCTGGAACGGGGTGAAACGGTGTTTGGGCTTTTATATGATGTGATGACGGACACCTGGGTCGCTGCTGAAAAAGGTGCAGGAACCCATCTGTGTCGGGCGGGCCAAGATACAATGGCGCTGAAATTGGGTCAGAGCCATGACAAACCTCTGTCAGGCTTTTTTGCACCTTATGAATTTCCGCAGGACAGCCACGCCACAGTTCTGGGCCTCATGTTGGAATTTGGCCATGTCACCAGCCTGCGGTGTTCGTGTCATGAATATCTGACGCTGTTGCAGGGACACACCGACTTTACAGTCGCCGCACATGTCAAACCCTGGGACCATTTGGCAGGTGTTCTCGCCATAAGCGAGGCAGGAGGACGCAGCGGCTTGATTGGACTGGGGGAATTTACCCCAGCCAAATCCAAAGGGCGGTTGTTGAACGTGGCCGATCCCGCCCGCTTTGACGAGATCGAAGCGCTGTTTGTCAAACGCCTGGGTGCGTGGCTGTAACAACGATTATCGGCCCGAGCCTTAGGTTTGGGCCGATGGTCCCTTCAGGGTGACGGTCTGCAACACTTCCCAATCTTCTACGGCGGCTTTGTTGTGCGCTGTGGTCAGGGCCAGTGTGTCAAACACCATGGGCTGTTTGGCACTGTCTGGGAGAGACAGATCAAATGCATCGCGACGGGCCTGAACTGCGGGGCCATAGCCGAGGCTCATATGAACCGGTGCGCCGGTTGAGGCCGTGGATGTGCCACTTCCCAACAGTGTCAAAAGCTCGGTGTTGAGATCTTGGACAAGATCCAATCCGGAAAACTTCAGATAGTAAGACGTGAAATAGCCTTCGTTGCCTGCAGTGCCCAGTGGGGTGGCTGTTGCTGGCGCCAGACTGTGGGCAATTTCCGTCATAGCGGCGAGACAGGCCTCAGGGTTTGCCAGAGTGTCACCCAAAACGGTCACATGCGGCATGAAGGGGATGGTCTGTGTGGCCTTGGCACAGTCGGTGACGAAGTCCTGAAGCTGTGTCGCAATGCGTTCTGACGGAAGCAGCCAAATCGAATATTTCAAAGTTTCTTGTGTCATATCTGTACTTTAATTCCATTGATAAGGACGCTCTAGCGGAACTTGGGCGGTGTGTGCAATTCCGAAAGATAACCTTTCAAAACGGGAAGAACCGGCGGATGTCTCGGCGGTAGTGTGCCTCAAACAGCTGAGGAACATCCATGTCCGAATTTCCAAAAATCGCCTTTGTGGGGGCTGGCTCCACTGTCTTTATGAAGAACATCGTCGGTGATGTCTTGCATCGTGAGGCCCTGAAGGGCGCGCATATTGCCTTGATGGACATCAACGAAACCCGCCTGAAAGAATCTGAAGTGGTGGCGCAGCGTATGGTGGCCGCCCTGGGTGTGCCTGCCAAAATCACCACGCATCTGAACCAGCGTGAGGCGCTGGATGGCGCGGATTTTGTTGTCACCGCCTTCCAGGTGGGGGGCTATGATCCCTGCACCATCACCGATTTTGACGTGCCCAAAGAGTTTGGCCTGCGTCAGACGATTGCGGATACCATTGGGGTTGGTGGCATTCTGCGCGGCGTACGTACCGTGCCGCACCTATGGTCGGTCTGTGAAGACATGATGGCGGTTTGCCCCGAAGCGACGCTTCTGCAGTACGTGAACCCAATGGCGATCAACATTTGGGCGATCACCCGTAAGTTCCCCAAGATCAAGGTTGTCGGTCTGTGCCACTCGGTTCAGCACACCGCGGCGACCTTGGCGGCGGACCTTGGGCTGGATAGCAAAGATCTGCATTACCGATGTGCCGGGATCAACCACATTGCCTTCTTCCTGCATCTGCAGAAAATCGAAGCCAATGGGACATACACTGATCTCTATCCTGCGCTGCAAGAAGGGTATGCTAATGGCACCTTCCCAACCAGCGCAGCTCAGGAAAACCCACGTTGTAAAAACATCGTCCGCTATGAAATCCTCAAGCAGTTTGGGCATTTTGTGACCGAAAGTTCGGAGCATTTCTCGGAATATGTGCCGTGGTTCATCAAAGAAGGCCGTATAGATCTGATTGAGCGTTTTGAGATCCCGCTTGACGAATATCCGACCCGCTGCATCGAGAACATCGAAGAGTGGCGGGCGCAATCCAAAGAGCTGATGGAATCGCCTGAAATCGAGATTAAACAGACCGAAGAATACGCGTCTGAGATCATGAATTCGATCTGGACTGGTACGCCTTCGGTAATTTACGGCAACGTGGCCAACACAGGTCTGATCACGAATTTGCCGCAGAACTGTGCGGTTGAAGTGCCCTGTCTGGTCGACCGCAATGGTGTGCAGCCGACCTATGTCGGAGATATTCCTCCGCAGCTGGCCGGGATTATGCAGACCAACGTGACGCCGCAGGGATTGACGGTTGAAGCGTTGATCAATGAAGATCCCGAGTTCATCACCCACGCGGCGATGATGGATCCGCATACCGCAGCCGAGCTGGATCTGGATCAGATCCGCGCGATGGTGCTGCGCCTGCGCGAAGTCCACGGTGAATGGCTACCCGCCTGGGCGCGGGTCTAAGTTCCCTCCCAAGGGGACGCCCGGCCGCAGATGTGAAAGACATCGGGCCGGGCAACCACGCGGGTTAAGACTGGATTTTCTCCCGCTCTCTGCGGAAGATGGCGGGGGACACGCCAATGCGGTCACGGAAGACTTCGTAAAACGCGGAGACGGACCCAAAACCGCTGTCGAGGGCGACGGTCAGAATTTTTGCATCAGATTCCACCAGCATCATTTTGGCGTGAAACAGACGGACATTGTTGATGTAGTGTTTGACCGTGCAGCCAAGGAATTTGCGAAAGATTGTTGTGGCGTGATTGGACGAAATATTTGCGGCATCCGCCACGGCGTTTAGGGTGATTGGGCGGGCGTAGTTTTCTGAAACAAATTGAAGCATCGTATCAAAGCGAGACACTAGGTTGCGGCTATGGTTCGTTTCGCTCTTTTTATAAACTGGTGGAAGCAGGACTTCGGGTCCATGGGCGGCCAGGCGGGCAAGACGAGCCTGAATTTCCAACGTGTGAACCGTGCGCCAGGTGCGGTCGCGCTGATCTCGTTCTGCGGCGAACCGCTTGGCCAGATGTTCGTCTGTTGGGTCCAAGATGCCATTGGTGACTACGGCGCCCGCCAGCAGGAGATTCACAAAATCCTGAGGCAGGGGCCATTGCAAAAATTCGCTCAGATGGACGTAGGCGTTGGTGATGGATCCCTTCCCTTCAACGCCGATCACGCGGTGCGGCAGGGCGGCCCAGAATACGATAAAATGACCCGGCTCAACGCGTAACTCTCGACCAGAGAAGGAGTAAGTCATTGCACAATCATGCAAAAAATTGACTTCAATCGAGGGGTGGAAGTGAAAGTTGCCATCAAAATGTGGCACGTGGTGTTCGAGAAGAACCCCGTGTTTTTCTGGAACATTGCCTTCTGCGAACTCAGATGGTCGGTCCAGATTTTCGTCCAGTTCCATAGAAGGCCCCGTGTTGGTTTTGTTCGTGCTGCATCTTCTGCAAAAGTAATTTGAAATAACAGCCCAGTGGTGGAACCCGCAATTTAAGATGTCAAAACAGGAAGAGTTCAGATTGCACCACAGTCAGTGTTGTGGCTAGAAAATGTTCACGGGAGGACTTTATGACCGCACTGACACCAATGAAATCCGTTCTGGTCGCAACCGTTTGTTCGGTAGCCTTGACCGGAGGCGCGCAGGCCGATCTGCTGCCGCCAGAGAAAGATCTGTCGGGTCTGGAATATGAAACCATCGGCCGTGGTGATCTGTATGATTACCGTGCGCTGGATGGATATTCCGAAGCGCCGTTCCTTGCGGATATGGTTGCCGGTGGTACCTTGCCTCCCTTGGCGGACCGTCTGCCGGAAGAGCCGCTTGTGTTCAAAACCGGCGCGATGTCGGATGGCATTGGTGAATATGGTGGCGTGTTCCGTCACGTGATCGGGGGGCGCCCTGAGGGCTGGAACTGGCTCGCTGGCCAGCATCAGGGCTGGGGTGGCATCAATATGGCCATTCAGGAATGTCTGGTGCGTCAGGGCCCGCGTTGGCAGATCAAAGCAGAAGATCAGACCGGCCCACTGCCGAACCTGGCCAAATCCTGGAGCTGGAACGACGATAATACCCAGCTGACCATGACCCTGATCAAGGGGGCTAAATGGTCGGATGGCGATGCCTTTGACACCGAGGACATTCGGTTCTGGTGGGAAGATAACGTCGAAGACAAAAACGTCGCGGCGCGTCTGAAAGCGGGTTCGCTTGCACCGGGTGCCAAGCTTGAGATTCTTGATGAGGCCAGCTTCCGTTTCACTTTTGACGAACCACAGTCGGAATCCTTGGTTGAACGTCTGGCCTATATCGAAGGCTGTCCCGGCCCGAGCCATGTGCTCAAGCCCTTGCATCCCAAGTATAACTCTGAGGCCACCTACGAAGGCTATACGCAGGCGATGCCGGCGGACAATCTGCCGATCCCTGTGATGGGCGCTTGGGTCCCTGTGCTGCACAAGGCCGATGAGTTGGTCGTGATGCGCCGTAACCCCTTCTACTGGAAAGTCGACGAGACCGGTCAGCAGCTTCCCTACTACAACGAAATGCATTTCCGTCTGTCGACATGGGATGACCGCACCACACAGGCCGTGGCCGGCACCGGTGATTTCTCGAACATGGAAAACCCGGCCAACTATGTGGCGGCTCTGAAGGAATCGCAGTCCGATGATGCGCCGGTGACCGTGCGTTTTGGTCAGCGCACATTGGCCTGGCGGATGTCGCTGAACTTCTCTGACATTGGTGCCGCAGATGATGTGGATCTGGGTCTGCGGGATCTGTTCCGCGAGCTGGATTTCCGCAAAGCGGTCAGCCATGCGCTGGACCGGGACGCGATTGGTCAGGCTGTGGCGCGTGGTCCCTTTGCGCATCCTTATTCGGGTGGGCTGGTTGCTGGGTCGTCGTACTTTGACTCTGAGAGCACCTTCTACTTTCCCTATGACATGGACAAAGCCAATGCGCTTCTGGACGGTCTGGGCCTGAAGGACACTGACGGCAATGGCATCCGCAACATGGCAGATGGCGGCGCGGATATTGAGATCGACGTGATCTTCAATTCGGGCCGGAATGAGACCCGCAAACAGCTTGACGCGATCACGTCGCAGCTAGGTGAAGTGGGCATTCGCGTGATTTCGCGTGGGTTGGACAAGACCAACTTTGAAACCGCACTGCATGGTGGGGCGTTCAATGCGGTGCTCAACCGTCGCAACTTCCCGACGCCGACCCGTAGGTCGTGCTATAACATGCCGATTGCGGGCAACTGCCCGGCCTTCCACCAGGAACAGGACGGCAAGCGGGACTTCCTGCCCTTCGAGGAAGATCTGGCTGAGGCCTATCGTACCTTTGTCGCAACAGCAGATGGCGCGGAAAAGATCCAGGCCACACGCGATATTCAGCGTCTGATCACTGAGAATGTCTATGTCATCGGCACCATTCAGGCCCCTGCGGCGCTTTTGGTGAACCGTCGGATCCGCAACGCGCATCCCGGCACCCCGGTGTACATGTTCCAGTGGGCGGAAGACGCGATCATCCGTGAACGCCTGTGGACCCCGGCAGAGCAGCAGCTGGATGAGCTGATGCCAGGCAAGATCGCCGAATATTAATCTGGGTCTCTGATCACCTCATGAGATGGCCCGCTTGTCGGGCCATCTCTTTTTCTCTCTCCCCCTTCGATAGAAAGCTGTGTCATGGCGCTCTTGCTATACCTCCTCAAGCGCATCTTGGTGTCGATCCCGCTTCTGATCGGGATTTCGATTGTTTCCTTTGCCTTGGTGATTGCGGTTCCCGGTGACTTTGTGGATTCCTGGCTGTCTCAGACGGTTGCCCAGACCGGGTTGACCCATGCGGAACTGCAAGATCAGGCTGATGCGATGCGCATCAAGCTGGGTCTGGATAAATCTCTAGCGCATCAGTATTTTATCTGGCTAAAGGGCATCGTGTTCAGCGGCGATTTTGGCCAGAGTTTTGTCTACAGCAAGCCTGTGAGCGAAGTGATTGGGCATCGCCTGCCGCGCACATTGGGGCTGGCGCTGGTGACCTTGATTCTGGGTCAGGTGATCGGAGTCATGCTGGGGATCTATGCCGCGACGCATCAGTACAAACTAGGCGATACACTGGCGACGCTGGTGGCCTTCTTTGGCATCGTGATCCCAAAGTTCGTTATGTCGCTCGTGATCCTGTATCTGATGGCCTACGTCTGGAACTCGAGCTATGTCGGGTCGCTTTATTCCCCCGAGTTTATCCTACAAGAGCACTTTAGCTTTGCCAAAATGTGGGATTTCTTCCTGCATGTCTGGCCCATTCTGTTCATCTCGATCTGGGCGGGGCAGGCCTATACCACCCGGATGATGCGCGGCAATCTTCTCGATGTGATGAACGCGCAATACATCGAAACCGCACGGGCCAAGGGGCTGAGCCGGGGCCAGGTTCTGTTCCGCCACGCGGTGCCCAACGCCTTGCACCCGGTGATCATGAATATGGGCGGACGCTTTGATTACATGGTCAAAGGAGAGATTGAGATCGCCATTGTTATGGGCATTCCCACGCTTGGTCCGTTGATCCTCAGCTCGGTGACCGAACGCGACATGTATGTGCTTTCGGCGATATTCCTGCTGATTTCCGGGTTGCTGGTGGTGGGCAACCTACTGGCTGATTTTGCGCTGGCTCTGCTCGACCCGCGCGTGCGCCGCGCTGAGTTTTCGAAAGGATAAACACAATGGTCGATGTGACGATGAACGCAGAGGCGGCCAACCATGTGTCGCTGTCCTATTGGCAATTGGTGCGCAAACGGTTCCGCGCCAACCGCTATGGCATGGCGGGGATGATTGGATGTCTGATTGTCCTGAGCTGTGCGCTGTTTTCCGGGTTTCTGGCACCCTATGGGGCGCAGAGTAAAGACAAGGCAGCGCTATACTCGCCTCCACAGAAGATCAGTATTATTGCGCCTGAGGGTGGGCTCACCTGGCCCTTTGTGCGCGGCTTTGACGAAGAGATGGACCCGGTGACCTATGAGTTCACCTTTGTCCCCTCTGACGACAAGATTGTGCCACTGGCACTGTTTGTTCAGGGTGAACCCTACACCATGTTGGGGATCGAGTTCACCACCCATCTGTTCGGCGGCCAAGACGGCGCCAAGGTTCATCTTCTGGGCACGGATGGTCTGGGGCGTGATGTGCTGTCGCGGATGCTGCACGGTACGAAGGTTACCATTTTGATGGCGGTTATGGTGATGGCTGCGGCCTGTGTGATTGGCACCATGGTGGGCGTCAGTTCCGGCTATTTCGGCGGCACCTATGATCTGATTGTTCAGCGCGGCGTTGAGTTTGTGAAATCCTTCCCCGATCTACCCCTGTATCTGGCGCTGGTGGCGGTGTTGCCGCGCCGTGCGGATGCCGCCGCGATCTTTGTGATGTTTGCGGCCATTTTGGTGCTGTTGCGCTGGGCCGATCTGGCCCGTGAGTTGCGCGGCAAAGTGGTTGCGATCAAATCGGTGGACTTTGTCAACGCAGCGGTGGCCGTGGGGGCCTCGGATGGCCGGATCATTCGCCGCCATATTGTCCCGAACATGTCCTCGCATATCCTTGTCTGGGCGACTTACACTTTGCCAGAAATCATTCTGCTTGAAAGTTTCCTATCCTTCCTGGGTGTGGGGGTTCAGCTGCCGATGGTGTCCTGGGGATCAATGTTGAACCAGGCGCGTGACATTCAGGCGCTGACGGCGGCGCCCTGGCTTTTGGCTCCTGTGGGTATGATTGTGATTTCTGTTCTGGCTTTCAATGCGTTGGGTGATGGCCTGCGCGATGCGATGGATCCTTACTCCAATGACTGACACTTTGCTTTCTGTTCAAAACGTCTCGGTGCAGTTCAAAACCGCGACCGGGCTGCGTCAGGCGGTCAAAGATGTTTCGTTTGACGTGGCCAAGGGTGAAACCCTTGCGGTGGTCGGCGAAAGTGGCTCGGGCAAGTCGGTGACCGCGCGGGTGATCATGGGCATGTTGGCGCCCAATGCCCGAGTGGGTGAGGCGACCAAGGTGGTGTTTGACGGCGATGAGCTGACCAAATTCTCTGAGCTGCAGATGCAGGATCTGCGCGGTCGTCGCATCGCGATGATCTTTCAGGAACCCCTGACAAGCCTGAACCCGCTCTATCGCATTGGCGATCAGGTGGGAGAAATCATCAAGGCCCATCACAAGATTTCCAGGGCCGATCTTGAGGCGCGGGTTTTGCGGCTTTTGGAAGAGGTGCGCCTGCCTGATCCCAAAGCCCGGCTGCGCCAGTATCCGCATGAGTTATCCGGAGGACAACGGCAGCGCGTGATGATTGCTATGGCTCTGGCAAACAACCCGGATCTACTGATCGCCGATGAACCCACCACTGCGCTTGATGTGACGGTGCAAGCCGAGATTCTGGCGTTGTTGCGCGATCTTCAGAAAAGCCACAACATGGGGATGGTGTTGATCACCCATGATCTGTCGGTGGTGCGGGCGGTGTCGGACAATGTGGTGGTGATGCGCCATGGTGAAGTGGTCGAGCGTGGCGCGACGCAGACGATCTTTGAGACCCCCAGTCACGCCTATACCCAGCACTTGATCAGCTCGGAACCCAAAGGTGAGCCCAGCCCAGTGCCAGAGGCGGCCCCGCCGCTGATGGTGGCTGAGAACGCCCGCGTTGAGTTTACCTTGAAACAAGGTGGAATGTTCAGCCGCGCCACAACCCAACTTGTGGCGGTCAACGATGTCTCGGTCACCGTGCGCAAAGGCGAAACGGTGGGGATCGTTGGCGAGAGCGGATCGGGCAAGACCACTTTTGGCATGTCGGTGATTGGGTTGGGGCAGAAACAAAATGGCCCGGTGACCTTTGACGGAGATCGGATCGAACATCTGGATCGTCAGGCGCTGCGTCCCTATCGGCCGCGCATTCAGGTGGTGTTTCAGGACCCGTTTTCCTCGCTCAACCCGCGCATGATCATACGGCAGATCCTCGAAGAGGGCCTGATTGTGAACGGGATCGGTGCAACGGCCTCTGAACGGTTGGCGCTGATCAAACAGGCATTGGACGATGTGCAGATGCCGCATGATGCGTTGGATCGGTTCCCACATGAGTTTTCGGGTGGTCAGCGCCAGCGTCTGGCCATTGCCCGCGCCATTGTGCTCAAGCCCGAGTTTATCTTGCTGGATGAACCCACATCGGCACTGGATCTGTCGATCCAGGCGCAGATCATCGAATTGCTGCGCGACCTGCGGGATCGGTTTAACCTCAGCTATCTGTTCATCAGTCACGATCTCAAGGTGGTGCGTGCCCTGTGCCACCGGGTGATTGTGATGAAAAGCGGCTCGGTTGTGGAAGAGGGGCCAACGGCTGAGGTGCTGGAAACCCCGCAAACCGATTACACGCGTCGGTTGGTGCGGGCCGCCTTTGACGTGGTGGCCTGATTGGGGGCCGCACCTCATATTGCCATTGTGGGCGGTGGCACTGCGGGTTGGCTGGCGGCGCATATGTTGCGCCGTCTGGCCGAAGCCGAACAGGTCACCTGTCGGATTACTGTGATCGAAGACCCAGATACGCCCACTATCGGGGTGGGGGAGGGTACCACATCCGTGTTCCGACAGGTTCTGCTGGATCTGGGATTTGATGAGTTCGAGTTCATGCGCGAAACGGGCGCGACGATCAAATATGGCATTCGGCACATTGGTTGGAGCGGTGCCGGGTCCGAGTATCTTGGGCCGATTGATGATCCCCATCAGATCGATCCCGATCCAACAGGCCAAAACCAGCCTTGGCTTCACTATAGCACCATTGCCAGTGGGCAGAGTGTCGTCGAAGCCCATGTATTTACGCCCTTGATGCGGAGGGCGCGTGCGCCCTGGGTGCCGAAGGGGCACGCGTGGCTTCCGGTGAGCGCCTATCATCATGCCTATCATTTCGATCAGGCCAAAGTTGGTGCTTATCTGCGTAAGAAGGCAAGTGGGATTGCGCAGGTTTCGGCCAAGGTGAGTGGCTTCGATCAGAAAGACGGCCACATCACACGGCTTATCTGTCAGGATCATCCGGCCCTAGACGTTGATTTTGTCTTTGACTGCACCGGGTTTCGACGGGCGTTGATCGGGCAGCTCGATGCCGGATGGCGCGGGTATGGTGCGCTGTTGCCGCTTAATCGGGCCATGCCGTTCTGGGTGGATCATGCGGATGGCGACATTGCGCCCTACACCACGGCGAGGGCAATGACTGCGGGTTGGATGTGGCAGATCCCAACTGTGGATCGAATGGGATGTGGCTATGTCTATTCGGATGCTCACATCAGTGCAGATGAGGCGCAGCGTGAGGTCGAAGCACTGTTGGGCCAGCCGATCGAGCCGCGCGCAGACATCGCAATCAATGCCGGGCGGCTTGACCGACCCTGGGTGGGGAATTGCGTGGCGCTTGGTTTGTGTCAGAGTTTTCTTGAACCCTTGGAAGCCACGTCAATTCACGGCACGGTGGTGCAGCTGATGATGTTGGGGCAGGGCGGGTTTTTGCCGAAGCTGGCGGGACGCCTCGGAGGGCTGGGTCTGTTGCGGCGTGCCTATTGCGACACGGTCAATACGCAAATCGATGATTTCGCCGAGTTTATCAATTTGCACTACGCGGGTGGACGCCGTGACACACCGTTTTGGACGGAGATGACGGAAACGGGGATTTCTGAGCGAAACCGAGATCTTGAGGAACGGTTGAAACATGGACTGCCGCAGGACAGCGATTTTCCTAGTCTACCCGGCCAGCTTCCGCATCTACAGCGGGCGCTGTATCTGCCGGTTCTGGATGGCTTAAGCCTGATGGATAAGGCGCCTTGCAAAGCGATCCTGTCGCTCTCCCAAGGTCTCGCACGGCGGGCGCGGGCGTTACGGCAGAGCAATCGCAAAGAGTTCCTAAAAGCCGCAGGGCAGGCGGTCGGGCATCGCGCGTTTCTGTCAGACATTGCTCAAGGAGCCTGAAATTTTTCCAAACTGGGCTTGCACCTTTACAGCTCTTTATTTTGACTGTGTCACATACAAATGAGTGATTCAGACTAGCACGAGATTTTTATGAAATACTTCAAAGCGCTTGCGGCCTGTCTTTTGGCCGCGATGGTGTCTGCCTGTGGCACTACCTATCAAATGCCCGGAATTGATGAGGCCCTGAACGGACAGGCCAGCAAGATGTTTGCTGAGGCGCAAAATGCTCCGGATCGAGGTGTGTCGAGTGTTGGCACCGGTGTCGCGCGGTTCAAACGTGTGGCGCGGCGGGTTGAACCGGTGGCCAAACAGTTCTGCGAGCAAGAGCTGGCGTCACAGCCAAATTTCGATTGTGCGGTTCTTCTGGAAATCGATCGTGAGATGGAAGAGCGCAATGCCTATTTTACCTATCAAGGGCCGGGCAACCAGAACCCGGTGATCCGCTTTACAGTGCCCATGCTGCAGGATGCGAAAAATGATGATGAGCTGGCCTTTATTCTGGGCCATGAATACGGGCATCTGATTGGCCAGCACGTTCAGAAGCAGCAACAGCAGGCTGTGGCTGGGGCCCTGATCCTCGGTGTGATGGCTGCGGCCGTGACGGGTTCTGCTGGGAATTACGATTCAACACTGATTGATACCAGCGTCGATCTGGGCGCCGCCGTAGGAGGGCAGGCGTTTTCACAGACCTACGAGCTTGAAAGTGATATGCTGGGCACGCGCATCGCGGCAGCTGCAGGTTATGATCCGATTGAGGGGGCAAAGTACTTTGCCCGCGGGGAAGAGCCCAAGTCTGAGAATGGCCTGCTGTCGTTCTGGGGCACGCATCCGCCCGATGCCGAGCGGGTGGCGGTGGTTTTGGCCACGGTGCAACAGATCGAAACCGAGCAGGGGTTGGAACGCAAGTAACCGCTCTTGCGTAAAGGCAGGCCGCCATGGTCACCCATTTTGGGATCCCTTCGGCGGCCGAACCTGCGTTTGTTTAGGCAGATCCCAAATGACGGTCGACCATGCGCTGGACCATCGGGGCGAAATGCCAGTAATCCGGGGTTTCCATTCCAGCCCGTTTGCCCGCCTCATCCAGATATCGCACAGCGATGATCTCTTTCAGATTGGGGTTGGCTTCGAACTCGGCCACTTCTGCGTCATTCATCGGCCCGCCTTGCAGCTCAAGCGTATGCACCGAGGCCGGTGACAGGCGTTTGAAATACTCGGGCTTGGTGGCACAGAGATACCGTTTGGCCGCCACGTGATAGCGGCAGCAATCGGTGATCACCGAAGGAAAGAACTGTTCCAGCACTTCGGCGCCTGCATCTTCATGATGCCGGTCTTCGGTATCATCGGGGTGATAGGTGCCGAACTCGGAGGTGAAATGCCCTATGTCGTGAAGCAACGCCCCAACAATGATTTCCTCGGCCTGACCGTTCTGCTCGGCGATGGTTGCGCCCTGCAGCATGTGTTCGCCCATGGTCACCGGCTCGCCCAGATATTCCTCGCCGCCGCGGCGGTCAAAGATTGATCCGAGAAAATCGACGATGTTGCTGCGGTTGAGATCCTCGATGTTCGGTTTCATTCCGCAGCTTCCTTATGGCTGGCGCGGGCCATGGCATCATGGGTCGAACGCAAACCGTCGAGATCAGAGTAACATCCCTGCAACCAACGGGTGCCTTCTCCGCTATAGCCTTTGCGGGCGTGCAGAACGCGGGTGTTGTCGACCACAAAGCCCTCGCCCGGTTCAAGGCGGAATGTCACTTCCATGGCCTCATCATCGATGATCTCACCCAGACGACGATAGGCGGCATAGTACGTTGCCATCTGGTCAAACGGCACATCGGTCACCGCCGCAAGTGAGCGGTTGTTGAACCGCACACCGATCAGCGCGCCGTCAGGGGCCAGTTCGATCATCGGGCGGCGCGAGGTGAGGCAAACCCCGTCTTCACCGGCATATTCAAAGCGGGCACAGTGATTGGCGAGAACATTGAAGTAGGTTTCGTTTTCTTCACGCAAACGCAGGGCAGCGGCAAATCCGTCAACTACCATGTTTTCACCACCGGCCGCCGAGCTTTCAAGGCAGTACAGAACCTGAACCGAGGGCACCGGATCGCGGTAAGGATTGTCTGTATGAGCCTGAAGCCCGAGACCGGTGAATGCCAGATTGGTGGGGTTCACCTCGGTGCGCACTTCAAAGTGGCGGCCATAGTTGGTTTCGCGAACAAAGCCGAACAGGTCCACCACATCAAACAGCGCGCCATCTTTCACCGGGCCGTTGACCACTTTGCCAAAGCCATACTGTTTAATTTGACCCAGCCAGATGCGCAGGGCTTCGCCGCCTTTGGTCAGCTCTGCAAAATCACCGATTGGCACATTGCCCATCAGGCTGGCATCCCAGGGCTCAATCTCAGGCGCGGTCCAGCCGCGGGCAGAGGGCGCAGGGCGGTCATAGGCGTGGGAATTGAGCCAGTTGAGATCAAAGGTGACGGTTTTATCTTCGGGTGCGAAGGTCACGGACAGGCTCGTCCCCTGAACTTCTGCTGCGGAAATTGATGTCTCTGCGGGGATGTCGCGCAGTGCAATCAACCGCTGACCGTTGCCGGCGGCACGGGTTTCTGGATCGGGCGCATTGTCGCGCAGCCAGATGGCGTGAAAGCGCAGACCTTCGATGGTCAGAAATCTGCCCGAGGGATCAAGTGTGACGGTGGCCATAAGATGTATCCTTGCTGCCGGAATCTTGTTGGCACACTCGTAGATCCTTTGCATAAGATCAAATTAGGAAATATTTCGCTGAGTATCGGAATTTCTAATGGCAAATCCCAACTTCAAAATGCCTCCCCTTGAGTGGGTGCGCGCCTTTGAGGCCGCCGCTCGGCTTGGTAGTTTCACTGCGGCGGCCCATGAGACGGGCTTGACCCAGTCGGCCATCAGCCAGCGGATCGGTCATTTGGAAGATCTGCTTGGGGCAACCTTGTTTCACCGGCGCCCAAGATCAATTGCTCTGACGCTGGAGGGCGAGGCCTGGTTGCCACATGTGGGGGCCGCGTTGGACGGGCTGCGGCAAAGCAGTGAGGCATTATTTGGGGCTGCGCGCGGTCGGTTGACCATTTCGGCCAGTGTGTCGATCATTGATCTGTGGCTTGTGCCCCGTCTGTCACAGCTGTCGTCGCTGACAGGGGCGCAGATTTCGCTACAGACCATGGTGCTGGGCACCAATACGAGCCCACAGGACGATGTGATTGGTATCCGCTATGGGGCAGGGGCCTGGTCCGTACCCTATAAGGCCAAACTCTATTCCGAGCGGATTGTTCCCGTCGCCGCCCCGGATCTGTTGCAGCAAGGCGCAGATTGGACAAGCCTGCCCCGTATTACTGTGTCGGGGCCGCGCCCGGGATGGAACGATATGGCGGCCCGGTATAATGTGCCGACGACTCCGGTGCCCAGTATTCGGTTCGATACATATTTACCGGCACAAAGCGCGGCACGGCAAGGCGCGGGAGTGTTGCTAGCATCTTTGCCCTTGTGCCAGTCTGATCTGGACGCAGGTCGCCTGGTGCGCCTTGGCGATGAGATGTTATCCCACCATGAGAGCTATTGGGTTGTTGCAGGACCGAGTGCCATTTCGCGATCTCAATGGGACACGTTGGTTCAGGTGCTGCAGGGGTGACGCCAATCAGGGTCAAAAAGTTAGTGAAAGTTACGAATTTACGGGTCGAGTTAACTCAATTTTTAATCTTGCGGGTAATGTTTGGGTAACTTGGGCGCTCTGGGTGGAAACACTTCCTCAGGGTCTAAGGCAGGAATGCGGCACTGATTCGACTGATTGGTCAGGGTTTTTGCGGAACTCCACCCGGGGGTGGAGGCCAAAACCCCCTTATAAACAGCAATTTCAATCGCATTTTCACAGTCTTCGATGTGGTTTAACGCAATATTGGTTTTTTTGTCGAATTCTCGGTCAGAGCAATTAGGCGGAGAACGAAATGAGCATTCATTCGTCCATGGAAAACACGTCCGACCAGGACTACATGACGAGCTATCTAGACGCGCTCGGGTTGGTGGAACGACTCCATCGACTGCTCCTTGATGTCATCAAGGACGAGTTCGAACGGCTCGGCATCATTGATGTCAACGCAGTGCAGGCACTGTTGTTGTTCAACATTGGTGAAAATGAAGTCACGGCCGGGGAGCTGAAATCCCGTGGTTACTATCAAGGCAGCAATGTCAGCTACAATCTGAAAAAGCTGGTTGAGATGGGCTATATGCACCATCAGCGCTGTGAAATTGACCGTCGTTCGGTGCGTGTGCGCCTGACACAGCGCGGTCGTGAGATTCGCGACATCGTCGAGGAACTCTTTCTGCGTCACGCCGACGGGTTGCAGGGCAAAAATGTGCTCAGCAAAGAAGGCGTCGACGATATCACGACAGCACTGCGTCGTGTTGAACGCTATTGGACCGACCAGATTCGGTACATCTACTGATGGCCTTCTGGCCCCCAAGGGCACACCCCCAAGGAGTGGGACATTGCCGGGGCCGACACATCAGCGGCGCGACAGGACCAGAACGGTCAGCTCGCGTGTCAGCTTGCGCACCATAGCCTGTTCATAGGCTTCGAAATTGGGCGCTTTCTCAACAAATGATTGAACACCTTCAATGACATAGGCGGTAAAATATCCCGCAAGACCAGAGTCTTCGGTCGGTGCTGTGTTCCCTATAACCAATCCATTTATTGTAATCCCGGCTGGCCTCAGATCCTGAGGGCGCGGCCCCGTATTTGATTCCCCATCCCCCGAAATGTCGAGAACGCGTTGCCAGCACTGGGTCTGATCCGCCAGGAGAGCGGCGCCATAGGCTTTGGCGGTGCCAAGTGCGGTGGAGGGGTCCTGCAGCTTTCTGCGGGTGCTTCGTAGCCGAGCTGTTAGCTTCGCCAATGTGGCGGCATCCGAGATCTCGACCCAATCTTGAATGAGCCTCTGGGCCTGAGGACCGCTCCATTCATACACCGCCAGCCGGACCGGGGCGTCTGGCAAGGCAAAGAGGGCGGAGATAACGTCGGGATGTTCCAACGCTGCGGCCAGGCCATCAAGCTGAAGCCGGTATTCCCGGGCATCGACGGACCCTGACACATCCAGACCAATCGCCAGCGCCTGACGACAGACGGCCTCGGCCTGAAAGGGTAGAAATGCCAAAAACGTCAAGAGTCGGATCATTTCAGGGCCCCAACCACGCGGTTCTCGATCTCTCGATAAAGCTTGCGCGTTATGGCCTGTTCGTACCCCGCGTAGCCAGTTGCGATCTCAACAAAACTGCCCGGCCCATGTATCAACTCATCAGTGTAGTGGTCGACAACATCCGGGTCCGCTCCCAAGACTGCCAGTCCGTTCACTGTGACATTGGCGTCGGGTAGTCTGGAGTAGATGACTTGCGGCCAGGCGCCGTCGTTGGTGATTCCATCGCCAGAGACATCCAGCACTTTACGGTCACAGGTGGGGGAGGTTTTGAACATGCCAATCCCGTCGCCGACTGCCAGCCCGAGCGCGGTTGGATAGCCGCCGCGCTGTCGGTGCGTGCTTTGAATGTCTGACGCGGCTTTCACGATATCCTGCGGATCTGACAACATGACCCAGGGCAAAATCACCCGCGTGCGATACCGGCCACTCCATTCATAAGCGGACAGGGCAATACCGCCGCCGGACAGAATCGCGCCGCGCACATCCTCCGACAAAAGAGCCGCCGCAAGCCCATCGCGTTGTTGGGCATATTCGATCTCGTCGATGGAGGAAGACACATCCAGTGCCAGCAACAGGGCCAGGCGACAGTCCTGCGCCCCGGCCGACAGAGGCCAGAGCGCAAGCAAAAGGGCGAGGGCCCTACGCATCACCAATGACCGGTGTTGCCCATGCTGAGCCAGGGCTCTGCCGGTGCGAGGCTTTCGCCTTCCTGAAGCAGCTCGATCGAGATGTTGTCAGGCGAGCGGACAAAGGCCATGTGTCCGTCACGCGGGGGACGGTTGATGGTGATGCCCGCATCCATAAGCTCTTGGCAGGTTTCGTAGATGTTCGGGACCGAATACGCGAGATGGCCAAAATGGCGGCTGTCAGACGGAAGGCCTTCATCGCCGTCCCAGTTGTAAGTCAGTTCAACGGGGCAATCTTCCTGCCCTTCAGGCGCCATGAACACAAGCGTGAACCGTCCGCCTTCGTTGTCCCAGCGTTTGGTTTCTTTCAGACCCAGAAGTTCGAAGAACTTCATCGAGGCCTCCAGATCTTTCACGCGAACCATAGTATGTAGATAGCGAATGCCCATTGGTGTCTCCTTAGCGATGTTGCGCACACGATACTGCGCGCCGATCAAATGTCGAGGCGGTCAGTTACCGCAAACACAATTTGGTTAGAAGGAGGAGCGCAGCCCAAGACGTAGGCCAAATTCATCTGCATCATATTGATCGAAATCGGATTCGGTCTGACGTGCTGTGACGGTCACAGTCGGCATGAACCCATACATTTCGAAGTCACGCAGGGTGGCGGTCGCGGCAATCTCGGCGCTGACGTCTTGTCGATCCTGTCCGGCAATCGGCCCTTGATCATAGGTGCGTTTGCTTAGGTTTAACCCCAATCCGAGATCCATGGACAAAATGGGGCGGCCAAACGACCACTGTGCGCCGATGCCGGTCTCCTGGAACTCAAGATTGATATCGTCAGAAGAGCTGCTCTGTCCCTGTACACTGAGCGTGAGGCGATTGTTTTCACCAACGATGCGCATCCAAGACAGGGCGACCCGTCCTTTGAGGGCATCTTGGGATGAGGTGACGGCGGATCTGTCCTGACGGGCGCCAGCTGTCAGGCGAAAGCTTTGGGTTTGCCCGGCCCAGGTCTGGGTTGCTTCCAGATCGGTGTACCGGGTGTAGGGTGCGTTGCCGTGCCAAGTTTGTCCCAGCGCGGCGCTGAGCTGAAACGGGGTGGCTTCCTGGCCACCAGTGCGCCCCCGATGAACCAATCGGGCTTGAACATCCGCAAAGCTGAAATCCGATCCCTTAGCCGTAGGAGCCAGAGCCTTGGCGCTGCTGGAAAGGGTATAAGATCGTTGCGACGCGCTTAATTGCAGATCTGTCTGGTTCTGTCCCGGCGTGTGACGCAGGCGATAACGGCCAGCAAGGCCAACGAGAAACTCGGTTCCAGAGAGGGCGCGGCCTGTGCCGGAAAGTTCGGCTTCTACAACACCAAAGATGGGGAGCTCGAAGACCCCCGTGCTTCTCTTTGAACCATTGTTGATGTTGGACACCGGAGACACGGCGAGCTGAAAATTGAGATTCAACCGGTTACGTGCGCGGACATACCTGAAATCTTCCCGCGCCACCGCAGCATGACCCTGTGTGGGCGCGTGTTCCGCAGCACGGCGCAGCCAGAACTGTGCCATGGTGCGGTTGCCGGAACTTGCCAGAACCTGAGCGCGGGCCATGGCAGCCCCATATTTTTGGGTGTCATTTTGCGCGTGTTGCCAAGCAAGACGTGCGGTGGTGCGGGCTTTGGAAAACTGGCCGGTCAACCGTTCAAGTTGCGACAGTACCGTCAGCGCCTGACTGTCTTCACCGTCACGCTCCAACAAAGCCAAAGCCGCCTGAAAAGCGACATCAAAGTGCCCTTGTTCAAAGGCCCGCTGCGCGGCTGCGCGTAGGTCGTCGGGGCTCAGTTTTTGCGGTTCCGCGACGCCAGGGACGACCAAACACAACGACACCGCAAAACCAAAGAGAAGCTGCCTGAGCAAGGTGCTCATGGGGGTGCTCCCGTCAATTCCGGGTCACGATAAACCCACCGGTTTCGCGAACGGTCCCCCCGTTTGCGATGGAGGTTGTGCTAAACTCGGACACGACGATGCCGACAATTTCCCCGCCGGTAGGGCTCGAATGATCCCCAGACATGACGGCGTAGTACTTGCCGCTTTCAAGTTGCGTGCCATCCGACAGTGATGAAAAAGCTTCTCCCGAGAATTCACCATTGGCGTCCATAACATCAGGACCAATTTTGAACTGCAGCACCGGTAGCTCGGTGACCGAAAATTCGGTGTTGTCAGTGTCTAATGCAGTGATCACAGAGGCGGTGATATCCGTGCCAGAGCTGTCAAAGATCCGCCGATTTGTGACCCTCCCCCTGACGGCATTTTCACAGGCACCGCTTCCCGATGTACAGTTGCCGCTGAACCCGCCATAGTCGATGTCTATCGACATGGTCCCATCAACATAGCGTAAGCCGCCCGAGCCATTTGCGTCTTGAATGCCGGCATAGTCGCCGATGTAGGTGGCTTGACCCGAGGTTGGTAGAGCGACCCCATTGTTGCGCTGATACATAAACCCACCAAACCCGTAATCCGCATATCCGCCGGTGCGAACAATTGCGAATTCGGTGTTACCACTGGCGCTAACAGCATAGAGCGCGCGATACATGTCTTGGGTAATTGGGGTGCCCGTTCCAAAATCCGGAACGCTTGCAGGCTGCTCATATAATGCGAAGTTGGTGGCGAGCGATGCGGGGCTTGTGCTGCGTGTAAAGACGGTGCCCGGAGGCTGGTTGCCGTCAAAGGGGAGGCCCTGCACTGTGAAGGTGTCATTGGTTGAATCGTGGGTAAAGCCATTGGCAAAGCCGTTGCCATAGTCGGCCTGACCTGCGGTGCCCTTGGCCTCCAATCGCTGAATGGCCCCCCCTGGTGTTGGGTTCTGGGTGCCGGGCAAAATGGTTGTGGTCGGGGTTGTCGTACCACCACCAGAACTGGCTGCTGTCTGTAACGGATTGCCTCCGCTGCCCCCACAACTTGCAAGGGCCAGCACGGTGATAGCCACCCCGGCGGTACGAATATTCATGCTGCTGCCTCAAAGATTATTGAGTTATTGTTTTGTCCGAAGGTCTTGCCCGACTGAGCGAAAGTCAATCTTGATTGATGTGGGCCCTCCCTTTTTTCCTGACTGTGTTGTCGCTGGGTCTCCACCGGGTTTCGTTGACAGTAGACGATGTGGTGGATGGGTTCGGCGACAATTCCATATCTAGCCCTCCCAGGGTTCCTGTGATGTAATGGAATCTGGCCTGTGGGGCCAAAGCGGGGCGACGGTTGTTGTGTCCAACAAGAATCTGGTTTGAAGAAAAGGGTCAGCGGCATGCGGCATCCAGAATATCAGTACCTTGATCTGCTTGAGCAGGTGTTGGAGCGTGGGGATGAACGCAAGGACCGCACCGGCGTCGGCACCCGGTCCATTTTTGGGTCCATGGTCCGTTTTGATCTGTCTGATGGCACAATGCCCATTCTAACCACCAAACGGGTGTACTGGAAAACCGCCATCAAAGAGATGCTGTGGTTTCTGACGGGCAAGACGAACATCCAAGATCTTCTGCGGGAGAACGTCAAAATCTGGAGCGACTGGCCTCTTGCCAAATATCGCGCTGAAACCGGCGATGAGATTTCGCAGGCGGATTTTGAACAGCGCGTCTTGGACGATGATGCCTTTGCGCAGCGCTGGGGGGATCTTGGGCCGGTTTACGGCAAGCAATGGCGCCGGTGGCGTGGTGCGGACGGGCAGGACTATGATCAGATTGCAGATCTGATTGAAACACTGCGCCATAATCCGGCGAGCCGCCGGATGTTGTTTCACGGCTGGAACGTGGCCGAGTTGGACAGCATGGCGCTGCCACCTTGCCACATGGTGTACCAGTATCATGTGACCTCCGATGGTCGATTGAACTGCCTGTTGTTCCAGCGGTCGGTGGATCTTCTTCTCGGGGCGGCGTTTAACTATGTGGGTGCCGCTGCGTTGCAACTGATGCTGGCCCAGCAGGCCGGGCTGCGTCCGGGGGAATTGGTCTGGGTCGGGGGGGACACACATCTTTATCTCAACCACATCGATCAAGCCAGACTTCAGATCGCCCGCGAACCCCGTCCGCTCCCCAAAGTGTCCCTGTCGCGCAAACCTGAAACGATCGATGGGTATCGGATCGAGGATTTTCAGGTTGAAGGCTATACGCCGCATGATGCGATTAAGGCGGATGTCGCGGTGTGACGCCGCATGAAGATGTTTATGCACGTGGATGACGAGGACGGTTTTTCATTGGGTGTATATATAGTGTGTTGAGAGTTTTTGATTTGGATTTGGTGTCTGCAAGAAAGTTTTGAGAAAGTGGAAAAAGGGGGAAAGAATCGCTTGCGGAGCTCTGCGCTTAGCCGTAGAACCCCCTTCACCGGCGGCGCTGAGGTGTTGTTGGTAGATCTAGAGAGGCAGTTGAGCGGGT
>JAGDYZ010000047.1:0-10324 GCA_049116335.1 Pelagimonas sp.
GTGATCATCCGGGACGGAACAGTTACCCAGTAGCCAATCAACCAATGAAAGACTTTTCACAAAAAACTCAGCCAATGTGTAATTGCTAACTTGCCCTGTCGAATTGGTCGGCTTGTGTCAGCGGGACCTTGCTGGCTTCAACGGGGTTTACTGGTCAGCTGCCGCGCGAGAGAGGCGGTCATTGATCGCTACGCCAAGACCTTCTTTCGGGATTGGCGAGATCGCGATCTGGTCTTGCCCGGTTGCGTCCAATTGGTGCATGAATTCAAACAGGTTGGCGGCGGCTTCGCGCAAATCGCCAGTGGCAGACAGATTCAAATCGCAGGCCACATCCCCAAACCCAAGCCTGGCCTCTCCCTCCTGCCAGTCCGTTGCATTCAAACGGACTTTGGCGCGCGGCGCGTAGTGTGACTTGGTTTGGCCCGGTGCCGAGATCGCCGCGGCCTCGTCACGCGTCAGAACATCAACACCCAAAACTTGCGACAGATCCTCTAGGCTTACACCGCCAGGACGCAGCAAAGTCGGCTTTCCTGCGAGCCCGAGAATGGTGGATTCAAGCCCGACAGAGCAGCTTCCACCGTCTAAAATTCCATCAATCCGCCCGGTCAGGTCGTCGGCCACATGGGCGGCGCGGGTTGGGCTGATCCGACCCGAAGTGTTGGCCGAGGGAGCCGCGATTGGCCGATTCACTTCTGACAGGAGGCCTTGCGCAACACCTGCCTCAGGGACGCGTACCGCCAGCGTCGACAGCCCGGCTGTGACCAGTTTGGACACCGGTGCGCCTTCGCGAAGTGGCAAAACAAGCGTCAATGGACCGGGCCAAAAGGCCTCAGAAATGAGCTGTGCTGCCTCTGACCAAACGACCAACTTCTGGACGGCCTCGACATCGGGCAAATGTACGATCAGCGGATTGAAACTGGGTCGGCCTTTTGCTTCGTAAATACCCGCAACGGCATGGTCATTGCCCGCATCCGCCCCCAGCCCATAGACCGTTTCAGTAGGAAAGGCGACCAGCCCGCCCTGTTCCAAAAGCGCTGCGGCCCGGGGGATTCCGGCCGGAGCCGTGAGCATTTCGGTTCTGCGCATGTCGTGATCCTATGACGCCGCGTTTCGGTTGAAGGCCGGGGCCTTCGGGGTAGTTTGAGGTGAAAGCTTGCTACATAAGCCACATCGTATTGCCAAGCCATATGGAGGCTTCCCATGACATATCGCGCGCCTTTGGATGAATTTCAGCTTCTCTTGAACAAAGTTGTTGGGTTTCCGGCCGTGGCCGAGACCGAGCGGTTTGCCGAGGCCACGCCAGATATGGTTGGGGCGATCTTAAGCGAAGCGGGCAAGCTGTGCGAAGACATTCTTGCCCCGTTGAACCGTTCGGGTGACCTGGATCCCAGTGTGCTGGAGAATGGCAAGATGCGCACCTCGGCAGGGTTTGCTGATGGGTACAAAGCCATTGCCGAGGGGGGATGGATTTCAACAGCTGCGTCACCTAACTATGGCGGGATGGGCCTGCCGATGGCTGTGACAACCGTGGTCAACGATATGATGAGCTCGGCGTGCCTGTCATTGCAGCTCAATCCGTTGATGACACAGGGCCAGATTGAGGCGCTGGAATATCACGCCAGCGATGCGGTCAAAGATCTCTATTTGCCAAAACTGATCACCGGCGAATGGGCGGGCACCATGAACTTGACCGAGCCACAGGCCGGGTCAGACGTTGGCGCGTTAAGCAGTAAAGCCGTCGACAACGGAGACGGCACTTATTCTGTCACGGGCAGCAAAGTGTTTATCAGCTGGGGGGACAATGATTTCACCGGCAATGTGTGCCATCTGGTATTGGCGCGTCTTCCTGACGGCGTGCCGGGCACCAAGGGTATCAGCCTATTCCTGGTGCCGCGCAACATTCCTGATGAGACTGGTGCACCAGGTGTGGCCAACAACCTCAAGGTCGTCAGTGTTGAACATAAGATGGGTCTGCATGGCAGCCCGACCTGTGTGATGTCTTTTGAAGGCGCGACGGGTTGGTTGATTGGCGCGCCACATGACGGCATGCGGGCTATGTTCACCATGATGAACAATGCACGGCTTGGCGTTGCAATCCAGGGTATTGGTGTGGCCGAAGGTGCTTATCAGCATGCGCTAAGCTATGCCAATGAACGGAAACAGGGCCGGAGCCCGGAAGGCACGATTATAGGTCATGCGGACGTGCGCCGGATGTTGGCCACTATGAAGGCAGAAACCTTTGCTGCGCGCGCTATTGGTTTGTCGCTTGCGGTGGCGATTGACATGTCCAATGCCACTGGAGACGCAGATTGGGCGTCGCGCGCCGCCTTTTTCACCCCGATTGCCAAGGCCTTTGGCACGGACACCGGTATTGATGTGGCCAATATGGGCATTCAGGTGCATGGCGGGATGGGATTTGTGGAAGAGACCGGCGCAGCGCAATATCTGCGCGATGTGCGGGTGACTGCGATCTATGAGGGTACAAATGGCATTCAGGCCATGGATCTTGTTGGACGCAAACTGATAGACGGTGGTGAGGCGGCCGGACGTCTTCTGGATGAGATCGAAGCTTTTGCAGAAGCCGCGCGCGCGACAATGCCAGATCTGGCCGAGCCAGTTTGGCAAGCCTCTGAAAGCCTGCGCGAGGCCGTCGAAATCCTGGTGACCCGCGACATGGCAGACCGTTTTGGGGGCGCTGTTCCGTTTCTACGAGCCTTTGCGCGGGTTCTTGGGGGGTATTTCCATCTGCGCGCTGCGATGGCAGAACCGGGCACCGCCACCGAAAGGTTGGCGCGTTTTTATATTACACGCCTTTTGCCCGAACATATCGGGTTGCTGAGCCACGCCCTTGAGGACAACGCCGCATTGATGGCAATCGCACCAGAGGACCTGGCCGTTTGAAGGACAACAGCATGACCCCGATCCGCTACCCTTGGACTGACAGGGTGCCAGAGGCAGGCGATGCCATCGAGATCGCAGAAGGAGTGCTTTGGCTGCGCCAACCTCTGCCGATGAAGCTGGATCATGTGAACATCTACGCTTTGGACGACGGAGATGGCTGGACCATCGTCGATACAGGGTTTGCCACACGGAAATCCAAGGCCATTTGGGAACAGGCCTTTGTTGGTCCTTTAGGTGGAAAGCCTGTCACGCGTGTGATTGGAACCCATCATCACCCAGATCACATCGGGTTGGCGGGGTGGTTTCAGCAAGAACACGGTGCCGAGTTGGTCATGACACGGACCGGGTGGCTGATGGCGCGGATGTTGCAGTTGGATCTGCAAGAATTGCCAACAGATGAAACCATAACCTATTGGAAACGATGTGGTATGGATGCTGCGGAACTGGCCGAGCGTGTATCGGGACGCCCGTTTAACTTTGCGGATTGCGTTTCACCCATGCCACTTGGTTATACGCGGATCAAACAGGGCGATGTTTTGCGGGCAGGGGGCCGGGACTGGGATATCCATATTGGCAATGGCCATGCTCCGGAACACGCCACGCTGTGGTCGCGCGACTGCAACCTAGTGATTGCAGGAGATCAGATCCTGCCGTCGATCAGTCCAAACCTAGGTGTCTATGCCACGGAACCCGAAGCCGATCCGGTCGGGGATTGGCTCGAGGCCTGTGAGCGATTGTCTGGCATTGCCCGAGAGGATCATCTGGTGCTCGGTGGGCACAAGCTGCCCTTTACCGGGCTGCCGGCACGCCTTCATAACCTGATTGAAAACCACCATGGGGCTTTGGAACGGCTGGTCGCGCATCTCGACACGCCGAAATCGGCAGGTGAATGTTTTATGCCGCTCTTCAAGCGTCACATCGGCGGTGGCGAATATGGGTTGGCTCTGGTTGAAGCCATGGCGCATTGTCTGCACCTTTGGCACGAAGGGCGCGCGACGCGTACAGTGCGTGAAGACGACGAGGCTTGGGTGTTCCAAGCGGTCTAAGCTACCCCTAGTGGGCTGCGCGCAGCGTGTTGAGCACATCAAACAACTGGTTGGCCTGCCCGTCGCGACGTACCGAAATCGCGGCAGGCCCCTGACCGGACAGACGTAGATATGTTCCATACCACGTGGCAAGGGTCATCGCCCCTCGGGTGAGGGTTGCAGCGGCGCAGATCGTAAACAGAAGGGCGATCAGCGCTGTGAGTGCACCGGTCATCATTGGGGCAATCGGGGCCGCAAGCGTGAGCCAACCCTGCGTCATCACGCTCCAGGCCATCAATGTCATAACCGCGACGATACACAAAGCGCAGAAATCGAGAACCATCTTTCGCAAAGGTAGACCAACCAGACCAAACGAAAAGTAAAGCCGTGTGATGGCTTTGGGGGTGACGGCGCCGATCCAGAGTTCGCTAAAGGGCAGATGGCCATACGATGTGCGGCTTTGGGTAACGCGTGCGCTGTCAGCCTGCATGGTTTCAAGCACGGTATCGATGGTCTGCATGGCGAGATTCCGTTCTGGTTAACTCCTGGTTAACCTGACACTACTGTCTGATGTGTCTGAAATGTGGCTGGAAAAAGATAATTTTCGGAAGGCGTTACCCGGACGTTCAGGTAGTCTAGGGGCGAGCTCCCTAGCTGTTCAATCAGACGCGGTGCTGGTTTGAACTCGCCATTCCCATTTCGTGTGACATACTGGTCAGAAGACCTTTGATGGAGAGTAACGTGTTTTCCTACCAGCTGTTTAAAGACGAGCAAATCCTTGTGGTCGTGCATGCTGGGGCAGAGGATTACCGTGTCCAGCAGAGGCTGCGCCGTGAGCTTGCCGCTCAGGACGGCTACAAGGAGATTTCGCGCGTATTAATTGACATGAGCGCCCTTGAGGCCACGAACATTGACGGGCGCTCTATGGCTGGGCAGCTTCTGAAGCTGGACGCGGAATATCAAACCCGTGTTGGGCCTATGCGGTTTGCGTTTTTTGCGCCAGCGGGAAGTTTTGGGTACAGTTTAGCCCGTCAATTTCAGGGTCTCGCCGAAATCTCTGACCGAATCCGGGTAGAGGTGTTCGAGGAAGGGGACGATGCTTGCGAATGGTTGGGCCTGAACCACGGTACTGCCCATTACCTCGGCGGAGAGTTCAAAGTCCGCCATTCTTAGGCCAGAGCAAGGTCTTGTCTTTTTCCGTTTCGAAGAATGACAAGGGTATCTTGCGGCACTTCTGTCCAACGGTTGCGACAGCCTTCTAGCGGTTCAGAGGAGAAGCTGCGGCCGCCATTGTCCAATTCATCTGAGATATAAAGGGTTGGCGCCTTTTTGTCCGAGGCATGGCGGAAGGCATAAAGCGCGTCGCCGTCGCTCAATACGCAGGTAATGCGATTTGGAGCTTTCATGTCAGAGGTGGCCAACCGCGTGAGCACCCGGTTCAACGCACAGACCGGATCCGCTTCGAAGCCACCAGCCATCAAAGTCAAAAACAGCATCTCGCTGTCTGTTGTCCCTTTGCGTGCCATGTAATGGGCGTCGGGCAGGGCCGATTCCAAGGCGCGGCGGATCTTCGGAAATGCCGGGATCTGGCCGTTGTGGCAAAAGCTCCACTTGTCGAATGTGAAGGGGTGGCAATTGGCGCGGCTTGTCTCACCCATGGTAGAGGCGCGGACATGGCCAAGAAACAGCTCGGCCGTGATCATACGGCAAAGGCTGGTGAGGTTACCGTCACTCCATGCCGGTAGAACGTCACGATAGAGACCGGGCCGCGGTTGATGATCTGCGTACCACGCGATGCCAAACCCGTCGCCGTTCACCTCAAGTTTTGCTTCGTTGGCATGCTGGCTCTGAGTCAACAGGCTGTTCGCCGGGCCAGTGATGATGTTTTCCAGCGGAATAGCGGGGCCTTGATAGGTGGCAATGCGGCACATGATTGGGTTCCGAGTGTTGGCGCCGAAGTGTCACCTGCGAGGGACGGAGGGTCGATGAAGAGCGCGATAGGTGTGGCGCACTTATGCCAGATCACCGTGTCAAAGTCGTCCCAAATGCGCATTGGAATGCTGAAAAAATTGGGATAACATCCCAATATGGGCGCTAAATTGGATGAAACAGATCGAAAAATACTGAATGTGTTGCAACGTGATGCAACCTTAAGTGTGGATGAGATTTCAGAACAGGTGACCCTGTCGCGCAATGCGTGCTGGCGACGCATGCGCCAGATGGAAGTCAAAGGCGTGTTGAAAGCACGCGTCGCCTTGGCCGATCCTGTAGCTGTTGGTTGCCCGCTTCAGGTGATGGTCTTGATTAAAAGTTCGACCCATGATCCGGATTGGTTGACGCAATTTCATCGTGTGATCGACCGACTGCCCGAAGTGGTCGGCGCCTATCGCATGTCGGGGGATCTGGATTATCTGTTACGCGTGCGGGTGGCTGACGTGGCGGGATATGATGCGTTCTACAAAAAATTGATCCATCAAATGCCAATGTCCGATATCTCTGCCAGCTTTGTTATGGAAGAATTGAAAGAGACGACGGCATTGCCGGTGTAAGGATGGTCCGCTTGGACCAGAGGGAGAGATATGGAAGATAAAATCGTGACCGCCGCTGAAGCGTATGAAGCCGATGCTCTGCCGCGCAAGGTGGATGTTCATACAGAAGAGGCCGAAGGGGACGCTGGCGTACCCGAGCTTCTGACCAAAAAGCCGGTTAAACAAAAGAGCGCGGCAGAATGGGCTTACGAACGCTTGATTCTCTATATCCAGAACTTCGAGAAACAGCTCGATAATGAGCACGAGATTGCCATGGGCATGGTGGGTGGCGAAACCGGGGCGCTTCGCATCGAAGGGATGGGGTTTTTCGACCCGGACATCGTAACGTTTTATGGCTCCGACCCTTCGGGTGCAAAAACTCAGTTGATTCAGCATGTTAGTCAGTTGAGCGTGACACTCAGAGCCCTGCCAAAGGCCGTACCCATGGCGGAACCGCGCCGGATTGGCTTTAAACTTGGCAAAGATCTGGGCAGCGCCTAAAATATCTGGTGAACCTGCGCAGGATTGGCGCAGTGACAGGCGGTGTGAAATAAGGTACCGCCTGTGGGAAACGCAACGAACAGGATTTGTGACATGGCTGAACACAAGCACGGCAGCATGGACATCAGTGTACAAGAAAAAGCCTTTGACGGCTTTATCAAAGCGTCGACCCGCGTGGCGATTGCCTCGATCGCGGTTCTGCTCTTTCTCGCGATCTTTAACAGCTGATCTGCAAGTTAAGGAGGGCCGTGGTGCGTAACTTTGTGATGGCCGCTACGGCGGCTGTGCTCTTGGCGGGCTGCGGCAGTCCCCATAACTTACCGGACGCGAAACCCGAAGAGGTGGCGCGTCTGGCCTATTCCCACGACGGTCCTCCGGCGATCACGCTCTATACGATGATCAACAACCGCAGTGGGGCTGGCGCGCATACCAGCATCATGATCAATGCCTCACAGCGTGTGGTTTTTGATCCGGCGGGGTCCGTGCGGGCAAAGAACGTGCCCGAAGTTGGTGACGTTCTATATGGCATCACCCCGGCAGTGAAAGATTTCTATGAACGCGCGCATGCGCGGGAAACCTATCACGTACGTATTCAGCGGATCGAAGTGACACCCGAAGTTGCGGAACAGGCTCTGCGTCTGGCGCAGGCGCGCGGCTCTGTACCTCAAGCGCAATGCACTTTGTCCACTTCTGGGATCTTGTCGCAGCTGCCAGGATTTGAATCCGTAGGCAGCACTTGGTTCCCAAATAGCCTGTCTGAGAAGTTCGCTGAGCTGCCCGGCGTTGAAGAACGGACGCTCTATGAGGACGACGAAGATGACAAAGCCATTGCCATCGCTGCGTTTGAGAACGCTCAGAAGCTTGAGAAGGCCTTGACCGAGTAACCGAGGCACACTTGAGACAATAAATTGGAACTTCGAAGCGGGCGTTTTGCGCCCGCTTTTCTGTTTCGGCACTGCGTACACACCAAGTCTTTATATCAGACTTGGGCGCAGCACAGATCTAGGAAGCTTTTGATGACCTTTGAGTGCCGAACTGATCGCGCGCGGGCCATGACGACGTCAAAATGTCCGATGTTTTGAGACAAAGGACGTGTGACCACAGTATCCCCTTCGATTGTCGTAGGGTTGGTTGGCGAAAACCCCACGAGTGTGAACCCAAACCCCTTTCCAACATAGGCCTGTACCAGTTCTCGGGCGCGCGATGTCAGGGGAACTTCGGGAAAAAGACCGGCTTCATTCAGAAGTTCCAGATAGCTCACCCCAGGCCCTGCGCGTGAGACGGCAATATAGGGGAGTTCAACGAGGTCACTCAGGTTTACATCCTGTTTTTCCGCTAAAGGGTGATTGGCGGACAGCATCACCAAGGGCGGCAAACTGACCAGGGGATCGACCAAATGGCGCGTGTGTTGAAACCCCTGATCAAAGACAAACAGGGCGTCGACCTCTCCTGCATCCAATAGATCAACCAACTTCGGGAAGTCGTCTTCCATCACCTCGATATGAACGTCTGGATGGGTCTCTCGAAAGGCAAGAACAGCGGGTAGAACGATTTTCTGAGCGATGGCGTAATGCGTGCCGATACGGATTGAGCCGGTGGTTTCACCGGATATTTCAGAGGCCCGTTTATCAAGCGCCTCGGCCTGTAGTAGCAATGCTTCGGCATCAGCCAGAAAGGCCTCACCGTCACGGGTAAGCCGCATGCCGCGCGCTGGAAACCGGTCGAACAATGTTAAGTTCGTGACATCCTCTAACTTGTCGAGCGCAGAAGAAATCGCTGCGGCGGATACATTCAGTTGTCTGGCCGCCGCGGCGATGCCACCGGTCCGAGCGGTTTCTTTTAGAAAAGCGAGCTGCCGGAGTGTGAAGCGTACCATCAATAAAATCTACCTTTGCGGCTAATTTATTCAGTTTTCTCTAGGTTTGGCAATTCTCTAACGTGACCCAAACTATCAAAGGAGGACCTCACTTATGGATATCAAACCGTTGACGGGTGGGCTGGGCGCTGAAATCTTCGGCTGTGACATTCGGAACGAAGCAGAGTTTGACGAAATTCAAAATGCGTTTGCGAAATACTCTGTTGTGGTTTTGCGGGGACAACACGCCTCTCCAGAAGAACATTTGAAATTTGCCAGATGCTTTGGCCCGATCAACGTCAACCGGTTCTTCAAAGCTGTCGATGGTTATCCAGAGATCGCGACGGTTCTGAAGGAAAAGGACCAGAAGACCGCAGTTGGCGAAGGATGGCATACGGATCAGTCCTACGATCAGGTGCCGGCTATGGGATCCATCCTCAATGCGCGTGAGGTTCCCCCCTATGGCGGGGATACGCTCTTTGTCTCAATGGGGGCCGCTTATGATGCCTTGTCCTCAACTCTGAAAGGGTTCCTGGACAACCTATGGGCGGTTCATTCTTCACGACATGTGTTTGGGTCTGCCACAAGCAATAGCGAAGCGGCGAAAAGTGGCAGGCTTGGAAATGCCGAGGCCGCGGTTCAAGATGCTCGTCACCCGGTTGTCATCTCCCACCCGCTGAGCGGTCGGCGGGGGTTATTTGTGAACCCCGTATTCACAACTCATATCGAAGGGCTCAATGCGGCGGAATCCGATGCGCTCCTCTCGATGCTTTATGTGCATTGCAGACAACCTGAGTTCCAGTGTCGCGTACGCTGGGAGGCAGGCGACATAACGCTCTGGGACAACCGTGCCACATGGCACAAGGCGATCAACGACTATCACGGGTATCGCCGCCTGATGCACCGGATCACGGTTGACGGGGTCGCACTTTCCTCTTGAGGCTGCACCCAACTGGCCCAGATCGGTGCGCAGTCTGGGTAACTACCGGCTTTTTGCTTTGAGGTTGGCGTGTTTTGGTGGAGATTTTTCGCACGTGGGCGTGATCAGCTGAAACAAATTTTGGCCGATCTGGTTATTTTTCTGTTACACAAACATGTGATTAGGCCGTTGTGAATTTCTGCTGCAGGGTCCCTTCACCGGCATCGCCACCGGGTGAAACATTACTTTCCCCAACCAGGCTTGATCCGCACCAAATCTGTGAATGTCTGCACAGGCGCCTGTCCGCCTCTCCTCACATTCAAGGCCACATTTTCGCGAATTCGATGTGAAGTTTTGCACCCTTCAAGCTCGGGCGTTTCTACCCCAAATCCTCGGTGTCGGACAGACAAGCCGACACAGACAGACACACCCCAGCGCCGCACTCTTCTATAAGGCGCCCCGCTTAAAGGACACGACCATGAAAACTGTATTTGCTTCCGCCCCTGTTGCTGTTGCCGCTCTGACCGGTGCTGCCAATGCCATGACTGTTTCGCCTGCTCTGGAAAGCGACGTGCGCCAGTATGCCCCCAATGCC
>JAGDYZ010000048.1:0-556 GCA_049116335.1 Pelagimonas sp.
CCGAATGTGCGCAGGGATAAACCTCATTGGCATCAACAGAATGGGTCTTCCGATTGCATGGCCCGTTTGGCCGGGCCCAGGCAGATCGCATGGCCGAGGCACGCCAAATATAGATCACAACCGATTTGGCCGCTTTGTGTCAGCGGGACCTTGCTGCCTTCAACGGGGCTACCGGCCAGCCGCCGCGCGAGAGAGGCGGTCATTGATCGCTAACCCAAGTCCCGCATCAGGGATTGGGGAGACCGCGATCTGGTCTTGCCCGGTTGCATCCAATTGGTGCATGAATTCAAACAGGTTGGCGGCGGCTTCGCGCAAATCGCCAGTGGCAGACAGATTCAAATCGCAGGCCACATCCCCAAACCCAAGCCTGGCCTCTCCCTCCTGCCAGTCCGTTGCATTCAAACGGACTTTGGCGCGCGGCGCGTAGTGTGACTTGGTTTGGCCCGGTGCCGAGATCGCAGCGGCCTCGTCACGCGTCAGAACATCAACACCCAAAACTTGCGACAGATCCTCTAGGCTTACACCGCCTGGTTGGTCTTCCCCCACAGAAGTGGTC
>JAGDYZ010000049.1:0-2083 GCA_049116335.1 Pelagimonas sp.
TGGTTGAGGGCTGTGGTGCCATTTTGGTGCGGCTTGAGGCCGGAGATAAGCTTGAGGTGGAGAACACCGAAGGTGGTCAGATTTGCGAGATTGTCGTGGCGGACCCCACGGGGCGCTATGATCCGGCGCTGATCGGGGCCGGGCAGGGGGGGGCAGCAAGTGGTCTATTAACCCTGTTGGCGGAGAACCCCAACCGGCTGCGGTCCTTGCGTCTTGGGCTTGAGGCCCGGGGGCTGGATCTGGCGCAGGCCACAGCGATCTCGCTGTACGATGGCACCACGGCGGCCCGCACCACCGAGAGCTTTACCGCGCAGGACACCTGTGTCGCCATTGTTGCCGCCCCGGGCGGGATCATGGATTTTGAGGCGCAGGACACGGCCACACCCCTGACGGTCTATGTGCGCCGAGCGGTGATCAAAGGTTTGGTCAAATTTGAACTGCCCGATCCTCTGGCTGAGCCGCTGCAGAGCATCCGGGTCAAATCCTCAACCGCTGAGGCGTTTTTTGTCAAAGCCGGGGATTACATCCAGATCCAGGATGTGGATGGGCGGCAATGTACGGATTTCCAGTGTTTCTCAGCGCGCAAGCTGGACAAGGGCATCGAACACCCGCTGGATGTGACCACCACCCGCACGGTGTTGCACCACAACTATGCCATGCCCGGTCTGCATGCGAAGTATTTCGATCAGGAGATGATCCCGCTGGTCGAGGTGGTGCAGGACACCTGCGGGCGCCACGATTCCTTTGCGCTGGCCTGCTCGGCAAAATACTATGACGATCTGGGCTATCCGGGGCACATCAACTGTTCCGAGAACTTCAATGGCGCGCTCGAAAGCTATGGGGTTGCGGCCCGTCCCGGCTGGATGGCGGCCAATTTCTTCTTCAACACCGATATCGATGAGCATGGCGAATTGACCTCGGATGAGCCCTGGTCGCGGCCCGGCGATTATGTGCTCTTGCGGGCGCTGACCGATCTTGTCTGTGTCAGCTCGGCCTGCCCGGATGACACCTCGGGCGCCAATGGCTGGAGCCCCTCCGACATTCATGTGCGCACCTATAGCGGCACAGAAAGCTTCCAGCGCCAGATTGCCTATCGACCCACTCCAGATGCGGAACCGAAAATGACCAAAGAGACAGGCTTTCACGACCGGTTTGCCCGGTTCACGGAAAACTTCATTGAATACAACGGCTTCTGGCTTGCCAATTGCATGTCCACCGCCGGACCGATTGCGGAATACCACGCCTGTCGCGAAAAATCTGTGGTGCTGGATCTCAGCCCGCTGCGCAAATTTGAAATCACGGGCCCCGACAGTGAGGCGCTGTGCCAGTATATCTTCACCCGCAATATGAAGACCCTGCCGGTGGGCGGCGTTGTCTATACCGCCATGTGTTACCCGCATGGGGGCATGATCGATGACGGCACCGTGTTCCGTCTGGGCAAAGACAACTTCCGCTGGATTGGCGGGTCGGATTACAGCGGCGAATGGATCCGGGAAAAGGCCGAAGAGCTGGGCCTGAAGGTTCTGGTGCGGTCGTCGACCGACATGCAGCACAATATTGCGGTGCAGGGACCTGAGAGCCGCGATCTGTTGAAAAAGGTGATCTGGACCGCGCCGCATCAGCCGAACTTTGAGGATATTGCCTGGTTCCGCTTTGCGCCGGCGCGCATCGGCGATGAACATGGCATTCCGATTGTCATCAGCCGCACGGGCTATACCGGTGAGCTGGGCTATGAGATCTTCTGCCACCCCAAACACGCGGGTGAGGTGTTTGATGCGGTCTGGGAGGTTGGACAGGATCATGGGCTGACCCCGATGGGGCTTGAGGCGCTGGATATGGTGCGCATCGAGGCGGGTCTGATTTTTGCCGGCTATGACTTCAGCGATCAGACCGATCCGTTTGAGGCGGGTATTGGCTTTACGGTGCCGCTGAAATCGAAACCCGATGACTTTATTGGCCGCGAGGCGCTGATCCGGCGCAAGGAAACACCGGCGCGCAAGCTGGTGGGTCTGGACATCGACAGCGCGGTGGATGTGGCCCATGGCGATTGTGTGCACATCGGCCGGGCGCAGATTGGCGAGAT
>JAGDYZ010000050.1:0-1159 GCA_049116335.1 Pelagimonas sp.
CGGCAAAGGTTGTTCAGGGTGTGCCGACAGCAGGTGTAATTCCCTCGGGCGCGCGGGTTGAACGAGAAGTTGAGTTTGATTTCTCGAAACTTTCGTCGTTACGTGTCACGTCCCGTAAGCTGGTAAGGAATTTTCTTGAACAGCTCTGGTTTGAGTTTGTACCAGTCTTTCATGGCCTGCAAGGGCGTTTTGCTGCCCAAGACTGATTGTGGTAGCTGTTGGTTGTAAAGCCATACGTAGCGCTCGAGGGTCTGTTCGAGATCTTCGCCTGATTTGAAATGGTGGCCTTGCAAGACATCCTCGATGCGTCCGTTGAACCGTTCGACCATACCATTGGTTTGCGGCGACTTCGGTGGGGTCAGGCGATGCTCGATGCCCAGCTCGGCGCAAAGCTTGTCAAACTCGTGCTTCCCTGTCGCAGAGCGCTTACGCATTCCGAACAAGCGGTCCGTGAACTCCTTACCGTTGTCTGTCAGGATTGTGCGGATCTTGAGAGGACAGGCGCGCTCCAGATCCCGGAGGAAGCGCCTGGCGTTAGCTGCAGATTTTGCTGAGAAAATACGGATGAAGACCCACCGTGTGGCACGGTCGATGGCGACGAAGAGGTAACGACGCTTGGTCTCGTCCTGCATCTGAGGCAGGTATTTGACGTCGATGTGGATATAGCCTGGCTCGTAAGCCTTGAAGGTGCTGTGCTTGGGCTTGGGGGCCTTGCCCTTCAGCTCACGCAGGTTGCTCACCCCGTGCCGACGCAAGCAACGATCCAGCCCCGAGCGAGATACATTTGGGTTCAAAAACTCCCGCACCACCGCCAGAAGATCATCCAGGGGAAGCAGCAGCGTCTGGCGCAGAGATACTGCCACGGCCTCTTGCGCAGGTGTCAGGGTTGTCTGAAGGCGATGTGGCGTGTGGCTTTTGTCCTCCACGCTGTCACGGTGACGCCACTTATACACCGTCTGCTCCGAAATCCCGTGTCGGTCAGCCAGAACCCATGCAGCCTCATTGCTGGCCTGGATCTCGGCGCGGATTTTCGGGGTGGTCGTCGCCTCGCTATGCAGTCGAACAAGCATCTGTGCCTCCGTCTCGGATCTCCCTCAGCAGCGAGCGTGCCATAAAAAGCGCCAATCGGCGAGGATCAATGTGATCATCCGGGACGGAA
>JAGDYZ010000051.1:0-21698 GCA_049116335.1 Pelagimonas sp.
ATCGTCCAGATGGACCAAAGGCCAATCATGCACTAACAATCAACTTGGACCACTCAGGTGGGGCTGATCATGGACGCAATAGGGTCGGCTGTCGAAAGAAGATCTGGGCTTCGTCAATGGCAGAGATGAGGTGCTTGACTGAGCCCACGGGCGAAGAAAACTGAGCGTTCTGGTCCAGGCTCCACATCCTTAGGAGCGGGAGCACTGAGGCTGTCAACTTGAGGCCCATCGTTTGAAGCAACGACTATCATAAGCCAACAGGGCGGAATTTCTTTGCTTTTTAGAGACCAAATTGGAGCGGGTAGCGGGAATCGAACCCGCACCTTAAGCTTGGAAGGCTCTTATGATACCATTTCACCATACCCGCTCGCTGTTTGGACGTCCTAAATCAGAGGCCTGAAGAGGTCAAGAGCTGTCAGGCAACTTCCTGTGGTTTCAGCGTATTTTTCGTGTTTCACGGCTCAAATCCGTGTGTAGTGTGGAGCCCTCTTCCCGCTTAGCTAGACGGCCATGGCCCTGAGAAATGCCCTATAGGAATTACGCCTGAAGTCAGTTTGCTACCATTGATATCATGCCAACGGTGAAGGGTCTCAGTGCCGGGTTCGAGCATAAGTTGTGGGCGCAGGTCGTCACGGTGAAGCAAGACAGGGTGCTGTGGCAAGATTGCAGGAAATGGCGACGATCTGACCCGCGATCGCGCGGTGAACGTGACCTGAGACCCTTCTCACTTGGCCGGAGTGTTCATGGAGGCGCTGATATGGAACGTGGCCATTGCGGAGGTTTCCGCTAGGTAACCAGGGGTGATGGGTAGCGCCTATTGTGGGTTGATCGTCGATAGCGCTGAGAGTGTTGATCCGCCTCACTTGGGGGGGCCAAATTGATTGTTAGTGCTGAAAACAAAAAGAAACGGCGCCGAAGCGCCGTTTCTGGTGAGTTTATACCAAGCGCGATGCGTCTCGCGCTGCGCGGATGAAATCCTTGAACAGCGGATGCGGGTCAAAGGGTTTGGATTTCAGCTCCGGGTGGAACTGAACGCCAATGAACCAGGGGTGATCCGGCCATTCGACGATTTCTGGCAGGCGCCCATCAGGTGACATGCCCGAGAAACGCAGACCTGCGTTTTCAAGCTGTTCACGGTATTTGATGTCCACCTCATAGCGGTGACGGTGACGCTCATCGATGGCCTGTTTGCCATAGACTTCGGCCACCTTAGACCCTTCGGTCAGAACCGCGTCGTAGGCGCCCAGACGCATGGTGCCGCCTTTGGCATCATCGGGACGACGGTTGACCTTTTCGTTGCCCTGTATCCACTCTTTGAGGTGATACACAACCGGTTCAAAGCGCTGGTTGCCCGCTTCGTGATCAAACTCTTCCGACCCTGCTTTGGAAACACCTGCCACGTTGCGTGCGGCTTCGATAACAGCCATCTGCATCCCAAGACAGATGCCCAGATAAGGCACATTGTGTTCGCGGGCGAACTGGGCCGCTTTGATCTTGCCCTCGGTACCCCGTTCGCCAAACCCGCCGGGAACAAGGATCGCGTCGTATTTTTCCAGATGTGGTGCCGCATCTTCGCGGTCAAACATCTCGGCATCGACCCAGTTCACATTGACTTTGACCCGGTTGGCCATGCCGCCATGTGTCAGGGCCTCGGCGATGGATTTATAGGCGTCTTCCAGCTGGGTGTATTTGCCAACGATGGCAACATTGACCTCACCTTCGGCGTTGTAGATGCGGTCCGCCACATCATCCCACTTCGACAGGTTCGGTTTGGGGGCCGGCGCAATGCCAAAGGCATCCAGAACTGCCTGATCCAGACCTTCGCGGTGATAGGCCAGCGGTGCCTCATAGATTGACTTCAGATCCTGTGCGGCAATGACACTGTCGGGGCGCACGTTGCAGAATAGAGCCAGTTTTTCGCGCTCTTTCTGCGGAATGGGGCCTTCGGAGCGGCAGACCAGAACATCCGGCGCGATGCCGATCGACCGCAGCTCTTTCACCGAGTGCTGGGTCGGTTTGGTTTTCAGCTCGCCCGAGGCTTTGATGTAGGGCAGCAATGTCAGGTGCATAAAGATGCACTGACCGCGCGCTTTGTCATTGGCAAACTGGCGAATGGCTTCGAAGAAGGGCAGGCCCTCGATGTCGCCAACAGTGCCGCCGATTTCGCACAGCATGAAATCCACATCGTCTTCGCCTGTGGCGATGAAATCTTTGATCTCGTTGGTGACATGCGGGATCACCTGGATGGTTTTGCCCAGATAATCGCCACGACGCTCTTTTTCCAACACGTTGGTGTAGATGCGGCCTGAGCTGACCGAATCGGTGCGGCAGGCCGGTACACCGGTGAAGCGTTCGTAATGACCCAGATCCAGATCGGTTTCCGCGCCATCGTCGGTGACAAACACTTCGCCGTGTTCGAAGGGCGACATGGTGCCCGGATCGACGTTCAGGTAGGGGTCAAGCTTGCGCAGGCGAACCGAATATCCGCGGGCCTGAAGCAAAGCACCAAGAGCCGCCGATGCGAGGCCTTTTCCAAGGGAAGAGACCACACCGCCGGTGATAAAGATAAAGCGTGCCATATGTGGGGCGCCCCGTGATTTAGCGTGAGTGTTTTTCTCAAAATCTTGCTCTGCCGCGTTTGAAAAAACGCAGCATCACGGGATTTGAGATATATCGGATTCGGAAAGAAATGTCCAGCCGCACGCTATATGCTGTTGTATAGGTGGGCCGGACTTCAATCCCTTGATGGACCCGCCTTTAGGCAGGTCTCAGGGTGCTGGCGCGCCTTAGTCGGCGGCGCGCGGCACCAGTGGCGCATCAGCATCACCCGAAGGTGGGGGCAGAAGGCCGTCAGTGTTCAAAAGGTCACCCGCCGGAGCCTCTTCGCTGGCCGCCGGAGCCGAGCCGCCAATGCGGTCTAGGATCGAGCTGCCCGACGCGTTGCGAGCCGAAATCACGGTCAATGTGATTGAGGTGATGATAAAGGCGATAGCCAAGATCCAAGTCACTTTACCCAATGCGGTTGCCGCACCGCGCTGGCTGATAGCTCCGCCACCGCCGCCAATACCAAGGCCACCGCCTTCGGAACGTTGCAAAAGCACCACGCCAATCAGGCCGAGTGCAAGGAGGAGATGGACGATGAGAATGACGTTTTCCATGGGGCCTGCATATGCGTTCGGGTCTGGCGGGGTATGTATGCGAAGCCGGACGAGGGTGCAAGCCTTGTGGCGTCCTTTAGTTGTTCATCGTGGGAGATGATCGTGAATTCTGACCTGATGGCTTAGCGGGGGAAAGGGAGGAAGTGGCAGATCCTGAACACCAGTGGACCGTTTGGTTTTGCGATTGCGCAGGTGGAGATGACGAACAATGCCAAGCAGAGACACCAGAAAAAAGAAGCTCTGAATGATGGCTGAGGCCAGATTAAATTGTTCTAACAAACTGATGGCGACAAGCGCCGAGGCCAAAAGTTTTGCAACATAATAGCCGGGGGCATTGCTCGGCAGCTTATCGAGAGCTGTTAGCACGTAGCTCAGAAGATAAAGCGCTGCTCCCGCGAGCCCCAAAATCTCATAAAAAGAAAGATCATTTTGAAAATGTGACATGGGACCCACGAAGAGCAGCAAGGGAACATACAGTTTGGTGGGGTTGTGATCCCATTTTCTAGGCCTCGGGTGATATCCCCAAATGGGGGTAAAATCAGGGGTCTTCTGGAAAACCATACCTGTCATTATCGGGGGCCACGTCGTGACCGGCAGCGCGTGCGACGAGGCTTGGCCAGTGGCGCATGTGGTGATAATGGCCTTTGCCCTCAAGCCGGTTTAATTGGGCCATCGGTAAGTCGCGTGACAAAACTTCGCTGCCTTCGATGGGGGCAACATTGTCGAGCTCTCCATGAAAAATCTCTACCGGCACAGCGATGTTGCCAACATCAAAATCCCATCCGCCGATGTTAAGCAGGTTTTCCTCGACGATTCCTTCGGTTCCTTGCAAGGCGCGCTCAGCCAAAAGTTCGGCCGTACGACGGCGCACCCCGAGATGAGACAAAATTTCTATGTCATGCAAGCTTTTGGTCCGGGCGCAATATCGGTCAAAATAGCGATCCCGATTTTGTAGGATCGAGCGCACAAGAAAAGGGATAATCCGACGCAACATGCTAGGCCAATGACGCCCGAGAACCCCCCAAAGCACATAAAACTGGTCTAATTCGCGCCAATTCGGGTGTTGGTACACCGGGTAGGACGGAGAGGACAAAACGATCCGATCGACCCGATGTTGAAGGTCATGCGCCACGCCAAGCGCGGAATTGGCGCCAAAACTCAATCCGAAAATGCTAAAGCGAGAAATGTCTTCTTTGACCAGAATAGCGTCAATGTCGGGAGCAAAATCACGCAGACTTTTGAAAATCTTGAGATCGGATCGAAACCCGCCGGGTCGACATGGCACTATCAGACGAATGTGGTACTTTTCCAGAAAGGTAAGGCAGTGTTTAGGGGCGCCGAGAACATCTATTGTGGCACCTGCCAGAGCGTCAAAAGACAAAACTGGATAGCCGGTTTTAGGCCCGAGACAGAAATACTCAAGCTGCCGACCATCGGGGAGCCGCAACAGACGCCGGACATTCAACAGATCGCTTTCGTCAGGAACACGGGTTTTCAAAAGATTGAGCGGCGCGCGCCTGATTGCTTCGATCAGTTCGGCCTGAGATGCGCAGCCAGATTTTTGGAACACACGTTTGAGATAACTGCGCGCGCTCTCATAGGTCACTCCCATATGTTTTGCGGTGTCTTTGAGGTCGGTGCCATTGGCCAGAAGCTTCACCATTTCAATTTCGCGGCTTGTCAGGGCGTGGCTTTTGGCAAAATCCGCAAGCGCGTTTGTGGTGTCTCTTTGGGTCGCGATCAGCACAGCTGCTGCCGTGGTGGGAAAGCCCATTTGAACAGCGTCGTATCGCGGCAACATCAAGAGATTTCGGGATTGATGTGCAGAAGATTTGAGATTGATGCACGTGCCTGTGGTGTTGCAGTGCTCGACCCAGTTCGACAACGGCCAGCTGGTGATCGTGTCTTGATCTTCAAGCCGAAAAGGGAGCGTAGCCACCCCATCGGATGGCACGAGGTCAGATATGGTGTCATTGGCCAATATAGTACGGCCCTTGTCGTCGAGGAGCGCCACCCCGAAGGAAAAGCTATTGAGCACGGATACGAGATTTGACGTACGCTCCTGCAGGTCGACCATACGTTCGGAAATGGCAAAGGCGCGTTGGAAATGGCGGGCCAAATCGTCAATGTCCTGTGGATCGTCGCCGATCAATCGGCCTTGCCTGTACATGTGCAGCTGTTCGCACAGCTCAAGGATCAACTCGGGCCAAAGCGAGTTATCTAACGACGCATCATAGACGAGGTGGGTAAGCTTTTTGTCCATAAAGAGGGTACCAACACAAATGCGACCTGTTTGGGCCGAGAAACAAACAATGAAATTCATCCGTCAGAAGCGCTGACCAGAACGGGTGTCAGAGAAAATTTCGCAAGAACGGGAGCAACCAATGAACCCAAAAGGCATCAGGCGGTGTTTGGTAACAAGTAGGTGATTTTGATACAGGCCCCTACGGCTGACTATGCGCACAGGCGTCCTCGGGCTTGCAAAACGCAGGAAAGTTAGCGCATCTTTTTGCCATGCCACATGATTTTGATGATCCCGACCACGCACATTCCGTTCTACCACCTGACCCGGCTTTGCGGGTCAAAGCTCTCGAAACCTTGCTTGAACGCAAAGGTTTGATAGATCCTGCAGCTTTGGACGAAATCATCGACACCTATGCGCACAGGGTTGGACCTCAAAATGGGGCTGCCGTTGTGGCGCGGGCCTGGGATGAGCCTGAGTTCGCAGAGGCCCTGAAGCAGGATGCAACTGCCGCTGTGCGCGAACTGGGGTTTTATGGCCGTCAGGGGGAACACATCGTGGCGGTGTTTAACACACCGGGCCAGCACAACATGGTCGTGTGCACGCTATGTAGCTGTTATCCATGGCCCCTGCTTGGGATCCCGCCTAGCTGGTTCAAATCTGACGCCTATCGGACGCGCGCCGTGCGAGAACCCCGCAAGGTACTCGCCGAGTTTGGCGTAAAACTGGCGGATGACACCAAAGTTCGGGTCTGGGATTCAACTGCTGAAATCCGGTATCTGGTTATTCCAGAGCGCCCTGAAGGGACAGAAGGCTGGAGCCAAGAACAATTGGCCAAAGCGGTGACGCGCGATTCTATGGTCGGTACAGATGTTCTTGGGGCTCAGTCATGAGCCGCGTGCACGATATGGGGGGGCGTTTTGGTGATGGCGCCATCGACCCAAATCCAGGGGAGCCGGTGTTCAAAGAAGATTGGCATGGGCGCGCATTGGCAGTGACCTTGGCCTGTGGAGCTTTGGGTCAGTGGAATATTGATGTGTCGCGCCATGCGCGTGAATGCCTGTCACCGAAGGATTATGCCCGCTTTTCCTATTACGAAAAGTGGCTGGCGGGTCTCGCGGATCTGCTTGAAGCAACCGGTGTCGTGACCCGAGAAGAGCTTGCCGGTGGGCCGGTCGCATCATCTGAGCTGACGGATCGCAAGATGCTTGCCGAAAAGGTAGCCGGGATTCTTGCGGCCGGCGGGCCAGCCAATCGGGACGGAAGAGCGCCTCGGTTTGCCATCGGTGACCGCGTACGCACCCGGGCTCGGTCGGCAAATGCGTTTTTGGCTGGCGGACACACGCGGCTCCCGAGTTATGCTGCCGGTGTTACGGGAGAGGTTGTGCTGCGACATGGAGCCCATGTCCTTCCGGATGCCGCAGCACATGGACTAGGAGAGCGCCCTGAACCGCTCTACACGGTGGTGTTTGACGCTGGCGACCTTTGGGGTGCACCTGAGCGGGCCGGAGATGAGGTGACCTGCGATCTTTGGGAAAGCTACCTTGAAGCCGCCTCATGAGCGCGCCTGAACCGGTATTTGAAGCGCCTTGGCACGCGCAGGTTTTTGCTTTGACTGTGCATTTACATGCACAGGGAGCGTTTGGCTGGCCCGAGTGGACCGAGCAATTCGGTGCGGTTCTGGCCGAACATGGTGTCGATAAAGAGCTGGACGGGGGCGAGGATTACTTTCTCGCCTGGGTGGAGGCACTTGAGCGGATCTGCACCACGAAAGGGTTGGCAGAGGCCCAAGTTCTGGCTCAGCTGAAAGAGGGTTGGGCGCGGGCTTATCTTGCGACACCCCATGGCGCTATTGTGCGGCTTGGGGCGGACGAAACTGTGTGAAACAGGCGGGGAGGACCCCGCCCTAGGACTTATTCGTCAACATCATCAGTATCGACCTGGCCCGACAACCTGCGGCGGATGATCGACCAGGACAATCCAACCCCCAACACAATCGACAGTGCCAGAATCCCAATCCAGGTTGCCAGTTGAGGATTGCTAAGATCCAGCAGGCCAAAATCCCAGAGAACCCAGAGGATTGCGCCAACCAGGGCCAAAATCAGCGCCATGCCAATTGTACCGATCGAACGCAATGTGGCTCGGATATAGATCACATACCCAACCGTTAGCAAAAGCGTCAGAAGCACCGTGACTGGCAGTTGATCCTGCCAGTTGTTGGCGGCCCAGTGCACAAAATTCCACTGAGTTGGATTGTATGTCGCCGTCAGCAGGATGAAGGCGAACAGCCAGCGAAGAAAAAAGCTCATTTTCGGGCCTTAACGTTGGAAACTATGCCGAACTGCATAGCTGATCGAACTGGAATGAGTAAGTGGTTCTGTGTTAGCGGACTATAAGATCCGAGTCATTTTTGCGCGTTTGAGGTGTTCGCCATGTCGTTCAACTTCTTCATGATGCTCAAGGGTAAAACCCAATTTGGCAAATCCTGGTTGAGCCGAAAGGCTGGCATAGGTTGTTATTGAACCTAAGTTCTGCAAGCGCGCACGGCTCGAAATCATCGCCATTAGGGGGCGCAACCGTCCTTGCCTCTGCCACTCCGGTGAAATGAACGCGAAATCTAATAGGCCCTTCGGGGTGAGGGTGACAAAGCCCTGCGCCGTGTTTTCTTTGTCTGCCAAAACAGCAATGTGTTGCGACGAAAGAGCTAGCGCCCATTCATTTCCCTGAGGAGATTCTGGCGCCCAAGCGCGTTGCTGAGCCGGTGAATATGGGCTGGGGAAAGCGTGGATCGCGTCAAACATAATCTGACCCAAGCGGTCAAAGTCTGAGACAGATCCCCACCTGTACAAGCAAAATGTGTTTTGAGGCATCGAATCCCACCGTCGCGTCTATGCTGAAGGAGGAGCAGAATACGTGGAGGATTCGGGCTCGCAAGCAGTTAGTGATCTTTGTCTGAGGGGCCGCAATCACATCGCTTGCGGCAAATCTCGACGGCCCAGTCGCAAAGACCCGCGTCCCCAAGATCTGTTTCACCGGTCATCGCCCCAAGCTCTGAAGCATCATACAAGCGTGCCGGTGTGCGTGCGGGCATGTCTTTCGCGTATTCTGGCTTGCTCGATGATAACGGAGATTTAGACATTGCGAGACTCACAGATGTGATCGATCACTTTCATCCTGACTAAATCTATCGGAAAAATCAAGCTGCGCCTTCAGCACGTTGTTCTTGGTGAAGAGGCTGGCGCAAACCGCGCAGTGTTTCTGGGACTTTGAAATTGTCGTTGCTGCGCATCTTGGCCACAAACAGCGACATGCATCCCCCACATTCTGCGGATTTCCCCAAGGCATGATAGATCTTGGAAGGCGTGATAATCGCCTCTTGGTCACATGCCCGCATCCAATCGATTGCGGCATGAATATCGCGGTCTGAGATATTCTGGCAGGAGCAGATGATCATGGTGAGGCCTCGGTTGTGCTGGCAGTAATCTTATCATTTTTGTCGGAATGTCAATCCTGAGTGTTTTACTTAGTCAAGCAAGGTCGGGTGCAATTTGTGTCAGAGGTGATGACGCCGCGCCGGGCCAAACCGTACTGGGACTGATTTTTTGCCTGCGGCCATTTTTCGGTTCCCTGCCGCGATGCAGCGCTATATACGGGCTCGGGTTTGAATTCCGAGCATCACCGAAAGGATGTGCAATGGCGAATGTGGTTGTCGTGGGGGCCCAATGGGGCGACGAAGGCAAAGGCAAGATCGTAGACTGGCTCTCGAGCCGCGCGGATGTGATCTGCCGCTTTCAAGGCGGACATAACGCCGGTCACACTTTGGTGGTCGACGGTAAGGTCTATAAGCTGCATGCGCTGCCGTCTGGCGTTGTGCGTGGTGGCAAGCTGTCGGTGATCGGCAATGGCGTGGTTCTGGACCCATGGCATCTGATCAAAGAGATCGAGACCGTGCGGGCTCAGGGCGTTGAAATTTCGCCTGAAACGCTGATGATCGCGGAAAACACACCCCTGATCCTGCCGATCCATGGGGAACTGGACCGCGCACGCGAAGAGGCCTCGAGCAAAGGTACCAAGATCGGCACCACCGGTCGTGGCATTGGCCCGGCTTATGAAGATAAGGTTGGCCGTCGTGCGGTGCGTGTTGCCGATCTGGCGGATGAAGCCACCTTGGAGGCCCGTGTCGACCGTGCATTGCAGCACCACGACCCATTGCGCAAAGGTCTGGGCATCGAGCCTGTGGACCGCGACGCTTTGGTTGCGCAGCTCAAAGAGATCGCCAAAGAGATTCTGCCCTATGCGGCGCCGGTGTGGAAAGTGCTCAACGAAAAGCGCAAAGCGGGCAAGCGTATCTTGTTCGAAGGGGCGCAGGGCGCATTGCTGGACATCGATTTCGGGACCTATCCCTTTGTGACCTCGTCGAATGTGATCGCAGGTCAGGCCGCGACCGGTGTTGGTATCGGGCCGGGCAGCATTGATTATGTTCTGGGCATTGTAAAAGCCTATACCACCCGTGTTGGCGAAGGCCCATTCCCAAGCGAATTGCTCAATGCAGATGGCACGCCGGATGCGGATGGTCAGCGTCTGGGCGAACGTGGGCATGAGTTTGGGACCACTACCGGCCGTCAGCGCCGCTGTGGCTGGTTTGATGCCGCGCTTGTGCGTCAGACCTGCGCAACCTCGGGTGTCAAAGGCATCTGCCTGACCAAATTGGATGTTCTGGACGGGTTTGAAACGCTGAAAATTTGTGTGGGATATGATCTGGATGGCGAGCGTCTGGATTACCTGCCCACCGCAGCTGATCAGCAGGCCCGTTGCACCCCGATCTACGAAGAGGTTCCGGGGTGGTCAGAATCGACCGAAGGCGCGCGCAGCTGGGCTGAGCTGCCTGCCAATGCGATTAAATACGTCCGCCGCGTCGAAGAGTTGATCGAGTGCCCTGTAGCGCTTCTGTCGACCTCGCCCGAGCGGGATGATACCATTCTGGTCACAGATCCGTTCGAAGACTGATTGGAGCACAGACAGATGGCGATGAGTTATAAGGCCCGCCGGCGTTGGGCGATGTTGATTTTGCTGATCGGTATGCCGATCTATATTGCCGTGGCCTGGGCCATTCTCAGCCGGTTGTCGCTGTGGCAGCTTCCGGTTGTTGTTGAGTTCGTCGTGTTTGTTCTCGTGGGCGTGGCCTGGGTTTTCCCTTTGAAACCAGTATTCAAAGGGGTCGGCCAGGCCGATCCGGATGCCAAGGACTAAATGCGGATTGGCGGGACCGCTTGTGCGCAGCGCGCACATCGCCCCACCCGCCATCCCGCAGTCTTGATAAAAAAAGGCGGCCCTTTGGACCGCCTTTTTGCGTTTCGAATGGAAGGTCGGTCTCAACCCGCTGCCTGAGCTGGTTTGAAACTGTTGGTTTCAGACGACGTGAAACGCCCTCCGGATGTCTTCTCGATTTTCCCATCGCGGAGCAACTGGCCGAAACTGCGCAGACGATCTTCACGCGATGATTCGGTTTCTTCGGCTTGGCGGACCGTGGTCATCAGTTGCGGACGGGAGAACTGATCCCGGCCTTCGACATAAGACATATAGGCCGCCGCGGCTTCGAGCAGTTGCGGCAAGGATTTTGCGCCGACGCTCTCGGCATATTCGGCGAATTCACCCTCACTTACCGGATCTTCCCGCAAAGGTGTAACCTGACGCGAGGACGCAGTTGCCGCGCGGGCGACGCGACGGGGGCGCACAGGTGTCGGCTCGGATGGCGGCGTGTCTTGAGCGATACGTTGTTCGGCAACCAGTTGCAGGGGGGCCGGGCGTGGCGCTTCGGCGGCAGGGCGCTCGGTTCGCGGGCCATTGGGTTGTGGGCGACGGGGGCGCACAACATCAGCCAAATCCTCGCGGTAGGGTTCCGCTTGGTCTTCCTCCGTCTTATTGCGGCCCAGCAAACGGTCCGCTTTAGTCGCAGCAACGGCAGCGCGCAGATGTGCGATGGCGCTGCGCCGGCGGCTCCCCTCGGGTTCATCCAGCTCCGAATTGGTCTGGTCGAGAATGCGCGAGGTGTCGTTGTCCTCAACACGGTTCTCAGTCAGCATCGCACGGGCGGGGCTGGCCAATTTCACAGCCTTGCGCGCCCCCTCCAGAACCGATGGATCGATATCGAAATCATCTTCCTCATCGGTGTCAAATTCGGCACTGGGCGCTGGTGTTGCTTCTGGAGCAGGCTGAGACGCGACACTGGCGGAGGGGGTGTTATAGACTTCTGCTTTGATCGCAGCCAATTCCCGTGCGAGTTCGTCTTCATCCGCGGCGCTGAGCGAAGAAGGTGCAGCAGGTTTAGCGGCCTCCTGGGCTGGAGCAGAGGAAATCACATCCGGCTGGACGTCGTCTTCGTCCTCGATTTCCTCCAGTTGGCCTTCACTGACCACTTTTTCGAAGGTCGCGCGCTTCACCTTCACCACGCGCGCCCGGATTGGCGTTGCGCGCGGGGCCTCGGCGATCGGCTCGGGCGCCGTTTCCGGTTCTGGTGAGGCCGCTGGCGTGGTCTCTGCAGGCTGGGACGCGTCTACTTGATCCAGCGCCGCGGACAGATCGAAATCGGTGTTGTCGTCATCAAAGGCCGCATCGAGAACTTTGTCGATCTCGTTGCGTTCTTCTTCCATCAACACGTCATCTTCGACGTCGAAAAGCGTTTCCGGCTCAGGTTCATCTGAGGTTTCTGCGGCAGGTTCAACCACCTCGGCTTCGATGGTTTCCCCGCTGGGTTCGTTTTCGGCCATAAGGCTAGCGATGGTGTCGGCAAACAGATTGTCGTCGAGAGCTGCGTCTTCGTCTTCGAATTCAACCGGGGCTTCTACGGGCTCATCCTGCGTTGATGGCACGATCACGTCATCGGTCAGGTTTTCGTCCTGATCTTCAAACGTGTCCTGGGCCACGACGGCGCGGATGCGGTCAAGTTTGGCAGCGACGCTGGCGGCTGGTTCAACGGGCAGAGCAGGTGCCTCGTCAGCCGGTGCAGCATCAGCCGCCAGAACCATATCTGAGACAGGGGCAGCGGTCTCAGCAGGTTCATTCTGGTGTTCTACGGGATCAGAGAACGCTGTCAGAGCTTCGGACGCCTGCGGTGGCAGAACATCGGCGTCGAGCTCAGGAGCGTTTTCAGGGGTTGGGTCATATGCGGTTGCTTCGATGGTATCATCGTCGGGCAGAGCCGTTTCTGCGACAGCCTCAGAGCCGTCAGGCAGGTCATGAGAGGGGGCGGTTGCGGCGGCGCCGGCGGCCAGGGCCGCGCCTATGGCGCCTGTGGAGGCTGCGGCGGCCGCTGGAAGCCCAAGGCTGACCTGTCCATCGGTCATCTGACGTTTGGTCAGATGTTCTCGCATCAGTTCGCCCGCGATTTCTGGATCGAACTGAGGCGGTTCGGCGCCAAAGAAACGATCTTCGCTGACAACCGAGCGGAAGAAATGGGTTGTTTCCTTCATTGCGGCCAAAGGATCTTCGAATCCTTCAGCAGTGCACGAAAATGTGCCATAGGATACTGTTAATATCTTGCTCGAACTCACCATGTGCTGCTCACTTTCATTCGTTCTGCAACAGTGTGTTTACCACAACCACAAAGACCAAAGCTGACCGATTCTGTGCCCCTTAGGGTATCATTTCGTGACGAGAATGTGGTCTGTTTCCAAAATGGCCTTTAATCAGACATCATGAATCAAATTGTTCACACCCCAAACCCCGTACTTTTGGTTGGCGGCGGTGCCTGTAATCCGGCGCAGCTTGCTCTGGCTTTGACGCAATATCCTACCGTCGTTGCAGCGGATGGTGGGGCTGCGCGGGTGCTGTCGGCAGGGCATATGCCGGATGCTGTGTATGGTGATATGGATTCGTTGGCACCCGAATTGCAGTCCGATCTGGCACCTGGGGTTTTGCGTCATATCGCAGAGCAAGACAGTACGGATTTCGATAAGGCCCTGCGCCATATAGAGTCTCCTTTGATTGTTGGGTTTGGGTTTCTAGGCGCGCGCCTAGATCACCAGCTGGCGGCCATGACGGTGCTGGTGCGCCGGGCGGATCGGCGCTGTGTCCTTCTGGGGGACGATGATATTGTGTTTCTCGCGCCGCCGCAGCTGTCGCTTGACTTGCCCGTTGGAACACGATTTTCGCTGTTTCCCTTCAGGCAGGTGACGGGCCGGTCTGCGGGGCTGCGCTGGCCCATCGAGGGGTTGGCCTTTGGGCCTGACACGCAAATTGGCACCTCAAACGAAACAATCGGGCCTGTCGAGCTGGCGTTCGATCAGCCGGGAATGTTGGTTATTCTGTCGATTGAGGTTGCGGATCAGGTTTTGATGCAACTTGCTGCTGCGCGCGGCTGGCCGCGTGCTCGCGAATGACAATATAAAGCCCTGCGGCAATTGTGACGGCGATGCCAACACGGGCCAGCGGACCCGGGATATCGCCAAAGATCCAATATCCCACAAGCGTTGCCACAGGGATTTCGAGATACTGCATTGGGGCGAGAGTGCTGGTGGGGGCGTACCGCAGGGACCAGGTCATTAGCAAGTGCCCGATGGTTCCCACGCTGCCCATGGCAACCACGAGCCATAGAATATCGGCACTGACCGGTTTCCACTCAACCATTGGGGTTTGAATGAAAAGGGTTGGCATTAGGACCAAGAGGGCCATCGGGGCGCCGACGGCTTGAATGGTAACCGGATCGGTTTGCCCAGCGATCTGTCGTGTGACGAGCATGAATAGAGAGAAGATGACTGCAACACCCAATGGGAGCAGGGCTGGCCAACCAACGTTACTAAAGGCGGGCTGTACAACAAGCAACGTGCCCACAAAGCCTACGGCGCATGCCGCCAATCGACGCCAGCCCACCTCTTCGCCCAAAAACCAATGCCCCAAAAGCAACATGATAAATGGCATCACAAATGCGATGGCGACGGCGTCAGCCAAAGGTAGATGGATCAGAGCTAGAAACATAAAAGCGATGCCGAAAATCTGCAGCACACTGCGAGCAAATACCAAGCCGAGCGTGCGTGCGGGCATTCGCCAGGACCGACCTGTTGCAAATGTGAAAGGGATCAGAATCAACCCCTGAAACACAAATCGCAACAGCACAAGCTGACCCACCGACAAATGAGGACCGAGCAGTTTTGCCAAAGCATCCCCAAACGGGATCATGACGCAGAAGCCTAGCATCAGGGCGATGCCGAGAAGAGGACGGTCTTGTTGCATGGCGATACTCTAAGGGCTGTTGGTCAAATCGGAACCCACAAAGTCAGAGGGGTATTGGCGGATAATTTTTCTTGAAAAATTTTGAGATTGCGAGTCGCGATTTTTCATGAAAAATCGATTAGGGCAACAACGAAAGCCAGATCCATGCTGTTACAACGGACAACGCTGTTGCAACGAGCACGGACGAGGCTGCGACGCGTTTGGCACGGCCATACATATTGGCAAAAATATAGGCATTGATGCCGGGGGCCATAGCCGCGGTAATCACAGCAGACCGAAAGGCCCCGGTGCGGAGACCGGTGAATGTGCCTAGGGTCCATGTGATGGTTGGATGTAAGACAAGTGTGACGACACACACAAATGCAATGACCCGTGCGTCCCCTTGAGGGCGATATCGATAAAGGACCCCGCCCATGCCAAAAAGCGCAGCGGGCAGGGCGGCGCGCGCCATCATGTCCAAGGCATCAACCAATGGGACCGGCTGTGGGACATCAAAGAGATTGGCCAAAGCCCCCAGCGAGATTCCGATGACCAGCGCATTGCGAAACATGGCGGAGAGCACTTTGATCGGCAGTGTTCGTGCAGGGGTGCCACGCGCGCGGACAAGCTCCATGGCCGTGATGCCGACCCCGTAACAAATCGGCGAATGCAGTGCGATGATCAGATAGTTGGGTTCCAGCGCCTCAGGCCCAAAGGCGCGTTCGGTGATGGCCAATCCCATCAAAAGCGAATTGGCAAACAGGCAGGTGAACCCGATGGCAACGGCATCTTCCCAGTCGCGGCCAAAAAGAAATCGCGCACCGAGCAGTCCGGCCGTAAACCCGGTTAAAGATCCGGTGTAAAAGCTGATGAGCAGCGCGTAGTCGATGTGACCACCCAGATCCAACTGCCAGATGGCTCGAAAAAGCAGACAGGGAATGGCGAAATTCGTGGTGAATTTCATCAACCCGTCAACAGTAGCTTCGGAAAACCAACTGCGCCATGCTGCGCCATAGCCGGCACCAATCACCAGAAACACGGGCAAAATGACGTCGATCAGCGCCTGCATCAGAGCGGATAGCGGATCACCATGCCATCATAGGCTGGGGTGATATGTTCAGGGGTTTCATCTGCGATCGTTTGATAGTCGAGGTCAATGTGCATGTTGGTGAGCACAGCCCGCTTGGGTTGTGCCCTCTCGATCCATTCAAGCGCCATATCCAGATGCGCATGTGTCGGATGAGGGGCGCGGCGGAGTGCATCAAGGATCCAGCACTCCAAACCTGCGACAGCCTGCCAGGCGTCGTCGTTCATTTTTGCGACATCCGGGAGATAGGCCAAATCACCGACACGGAAACCCAGTGCATCAATGCTGCCATGGTTCACTTTGAATGGGATCAGTGAGATCGCACCACCTTTACCGTCAATTTTAAACGGGCCGTCAATGGTGTGGAGATTCAGGATCGGCGGGTAGGGAGAACCCTCGGGTTGGACAAATGCATAGCCAAATCGGGACAGCAGATCATTTTGCGTTGGACCGTCGGCCCAGACGTTCAACCGCTCACGCATATTGAACACAACCTGACGCAGGTCGTCTAATCCATGAACATGATCCGCATGGGCGTGGGTCCAGACCACAGCATCCAGTTCAGCAATGCCAACATCCAGCAGCTGCGCATGCATATCCGGGCTGGTGTCGATCAAAACGCGGGTCACGCCATCCTCGGTCTCGCGTTCAATCAACATAGAGCACCGGCGTCGGCGGTTCTTGGGGTTCTGTGGGTCACAGTCTCCCCAGTGACCACCAATCCGGGGCACGCCTCCGGACGATCCGCAGCCAAGAATGGTAAAGCGGAGCTCTTGGCTCATGCCACGGCCTTTGCAACGCGCGCTTTGCTGAACAAGCGATCAAAGTTTGCCTCGGTCGCGCGGGCAAAATCTTCGTAGCTCACACCAAACACCTCGGCGCCCACTTTGGCGGTGTTCACAACATATGATGGCTCATTGCGTTTACCGCGAAAGGGGGGAGGCGCAAGGTAGGGGCTATCGGTTTCAACCAAGACGCGGTCAAGCGGCGCGCTGGCAAAGATATCGCGTAGTTCTCTGGATTTGGGGAAAGCGGCGATGCCTGACATCGAGAGGTAAAACCCCAGATCCAGCGCAGCACGGCCAAGCTCAGGTGACGAAGAAAAACAGTGCATCACACAAGTATAAGGCCGGGTTCTGTACATCTCGCTTAGAATCTGGGCCATATCCTCATCCGCATCTCGTGCATGGATGATCAACGGAAGGCCGGTTTCCTGCGCGGCTTCGATGTGAACGCGCAGAGACGCCTTTTGAATATCTTTGCTCTCGGCTGAGTAATGATAGTCGAGGCCAGTTTCACCAATGCCAACGAACTTGGGGTGCTGGCCAAGCGCTACAAGCTCGTCGACAGTGGCCAAGGGTTCGTCAGCTGCGCTCATGGGATGTGTGCCAGCAGCATAGAAGACCGGGGCAAATTCTTCTGCAATCGCACGCACCTTGGGCTCATTTTTGAGACGTGTGCAGATGGTAACCATACGTGCCACCCCGGCCTCAAGGGCTCGGGTGATGATCTCGGGGCGTTCAGAATCGAAATCTGGGAAATCCAGATGGCAATGGCTGTCGGTGATGGTAGTGGTCATGACGGCTCCTTCTGAAAGTGGTTGTGTGCCAAGCTGCGCGCGGGGTCAAGACAGGCCATGAGAGGCCGATGAGTATTCGACTTGGGATGGTGTGGCGCACCAAGTGCTAAATTGTGGGGCTGGCTGATCAGAGGCCCGGTCCATCTGCATTGAGCGAGGGCGCCGATCGCCATTTTTTGCTGGTTCAAGATGGGTTGAAACGCGGAATAGACGAAAATTATCACACAAAAATCACATCGCGCTGGCAGAGGTGTACTTGGGATGGTGGTGGATTTTTTTGAGTTTAGTCTGTTGCGAAAGCAACCGGCATTTTTTCCTTCGCCAAAAGGACATATAGTTGGATGTCATATAATATGAAGTTTACCGGTCAAAGCGATCCGCTCATTTGGGAATGGGCGCGGCAGGACTGGCGGGAGTCGATTTTTGCTCCTGGGCTCAGCATTTTACAAGCGCAACTATTCTCTGGAGCAACCGCTAGCGGGCTCGATCCGACGCGTGAGGGCGCATTGATGCGTTGTTTGAGTGAAACCGCAGAAATTCGCGTTCTAGAACAGATGCGTGAGACCGGTGTGGAAGAAGAAGTTCGGCGACCTCAGGATGGGATCGCGGCTCACACCGATCCCCAAGCGGCGAAAATTCTGGCATTTTACGAAGCGCGCGAACGGTTGGACGTGTCCCAATGGTGGCGGGGAGGTGCTTTGGCCAAAGCTGTGCCAGAGGCCTGGATGGCAGCGCATGGATTTGCTCAAAAACTGGACCTATGGCGTGAAGGCGCCGGAATGAAACGCGAGACCTCTGTTTGGCTGATCGACAACAAGAGTGACGTATTTGTTGCGGTATCACGGTCTCATAGTGTGGCACATCAGGATCCAATTTTGGGATTTGGTGCCTCGGCCTGTGCCTTTGAGGCAATTGAAAAAGCCCTGCGTGAGACGATGCTGATGGAGCTGAATCTGATGGAGGTGATGGCCGCACGTAGTGGCCGCATCGACCTCGATGTGTCTCGGATCGAAGCGAAAATTGCGAGCTATCTTGCGCGATGCCCGGTTTTGGTCATGTCGGAATACGCCAAGATGCCCTCCAAACGCCGGGTTGTGACGCAGGTCGAAGACATCACATCTGGAAGGGAACTTCCAAAGTTTGAAGATTTTACTGCGCGCCTCGCTCCTGAGAACCGCAAACGAAGCGTTTGGGGGTGTCATCTTGTTGGTGAGCGGCAGTTCGAAACCAAGGGCGCAGGAACTGCCTTTATGTAAGACTTGATTGGAGACCCCAGTGAGCCAAACCCCAGCTTCATCTTTAGGTGAAACGCAATCGCACAATAGCCTGCCAGGGATCAATTTCGCCGCACGTGACTGGCGAGTTTATACGCTACAGGACAAGGCTAACATCCCTGCTGGGTATACATACTTCGCCCAGCTCATTGGCCATGACATGGGCAATAGCGTGCCGCTGTCTCACATCCCTCATGTGCGGGACCGGTATGGGGTTCAAAGGTCTGATGATCAAACTTGGGCCGCGTCACGGTACAATTTGATTGAGAACCCGCTGACGCTTGAAACCATATATGGGCTCGGCCCGGTGATGACGCCGCATCTCTATGATCCCAAAACCTATAAGTTTCGTGTTGAAACTAAGGTGGTGATGAGCCTGCCACATACGGCTGCGGATTACAGCGTGCGGGCGCTCCATGATCCCCGCAACCGGGACACGACGATCTTGCACCGGCTTGCGGTGATTTGGATGAAATTCCATAACGCGGTTGTGGATCAGATTGCTCCGGATTTGCAGCAGCGGGTCATTGGTAACCCCAAGGCTAAAGTCTTGATTTTTGCTCAGGCGCGGGCGCATGTTCTAACTGTCTGGCATCGCCTGATCTGGAATGATTTCCTCCCTACCTTTGCCGATCCTGAAGTGATGGCGATGTCGCCATCGGAACGATCCATTGCGGCCCCGCTTGATGAAACATCGCTTATGCACGGGCTCTTCCGTGCCTTTCATGCCCTGCCGCGCCGGAAATACAAATTTTCAGACCGTACACGGCGGCTGAGAGACTTTCTCCTGCCTGATCCAGATTATTCCGAGACAGAAGAAATGCAGTGGAGATTGGATTGGAATAAGTTTTTTGACCCAGAGGCGGAAGGGACAAAAACGGGTATTTGTGCAAGCTTTTCTCCAACTCTGGCCAACCCCAAAGGGATCCATATCTCTCTACTAGACGCTCAGACGGCGCAGGAAACTGGGGCGGTGATGCTAAAGGATCCGTTTATGCAGGCGACAATTGCCCGGTTGCCTGACGTCTGGGCCGCACAACTAAAAGCAGAACATCTTGCTGAGCAATTTACGACAAAATTTGCGGCTCAATTCGGATCGCAAGTAACCGCAGAGGAAATCGAAACTTGCCCGATCTTCCTCGTCTTTATGATTGAAGCCCAGCTTTACGGGAAAAACGGGCGGTTTGGTCCGCTCGGAAGCCTGTTTCTGTTACGTTCCCTTGAGCAGGCCATGACCAATGTTCAGTATTCAGTAGCGGGGCTGGGAGATTCCCAGGTGGTGTATCCCGCATCTCTTTTGGAATTGATTGAAACATTGAAATAGCAGGAGATGGGTGATGATTGAAAACTATGTGATTGTCGGCAAGCGGATCGACAGCGACGATATGTTGTATCTGCATGCAGATGAAACAATTGACAGCTCTCCAGAGCGCAATGGTGTTCGGGGCGAGGCTCTGAATGTTGAATACATCGGAAAAACATTGGTTGAGCTGTCGGAGAAGCCTCCGCTCGAACGCGGCAGTGATGCCTACAAGAAAGTGGTTGATCGTATCAAGAAGGCGATGATGGTTCAGGGCCCTCCCGGTCACACCGCTGACGATCCTGCGCTGCAAGAGATCTGGGACAATACCACAATTGAACTAGAATATGATCAGCGTACCAAGGCGTCAGGCGAAGCGGATGTGAATGTTCGCAAGCTGGTGGTTCCCGCAACAGGGGCTTTGGCACACAAGCAATCCTTGTTCTTGGCCCGTGGGAAAGAGAGTGGCTTCCAACCTCCACTGACCTATGCTCTGGACCGGATGTTGATGAAAGAATACTTCAACCCGATCCTGTCGTCCGTGGTTACCGAATTCCGCGATGAAGATGGCGCTCCCCTGCCTCAGGCTACTCAGGATGGTCTGCTTAAGCTTGTTGCTGAGAAGTTTGGGCCATTGCCCGATCTGGAAGATGATGCAGAAGATCCAGCGGAGCAAGATATGGTCCGTATCCTGAATTCGCCCGTCTCAGCTTTCCACAGGTCGGTTGGAATCTACATCACGCAGATGTGTAACTGACGCCTCTGGCGAGGCGCCATCTTGCGCAATAAGCGCGTGCAGGGTTGCGAGAAGATCCTGCCGCGCGGCGGCGCGCCGCAAGGGAAAACACGACACAAACCAGTCGATGACATTTGGGGCCGTAGGAGCAGCGTCGCTGTACCACGTTTTTGCGATTTTTGCGACGTACAGATCCAGCTGTGCCCGGGCCTCTTCTGTCCGCCCCAGCTTTGCCAAACATGCTGTATGCCATCCGCCGACCGTGATCATCAGGTCTGGGCCTGCGATACATTGCTCAAGAGCTGTCTCATAGGCTCCAGTCAAATAGTTTGAAGCCGCCAGATAGGTCAAATGGAACGTTTCCATGGTGTCCGGAAGACGGGCAACATCACCAATCAGTTCCCGTGCACGGTCAAGATTGCCGGAAAAGGCAAAGCCCAGTGCACTGGACGCTAAAGAATGTGGATTTTGTGGGTTGAGTAGCAGGGCTTGATCGAAATGAAACTCTGCCAAATCAAAGTCGGACTTGTGACAGTAACACCAAGCCAACACCCGATATGCGCGAGTGTCCATAGAGTCGATGTTGACCGCTTCCAAGGCGTGATGCAGGGCGGATGACTTGATCTCTTCTGACTGGTATGTGCCAGGTCGCAGAATATGCTGGATGTTATAGATCCCGGCCAGTTCCGCATGCGCGGCGCCAAACGTCGGGGCTTGTTGGGTGATCTCAGTAAGCAGTGACACAGCTTGTACCACATTTTCATGGGTCCAGGTGCCGATCAGAGCCAGCGACCGCAGCCATTGATCATAGATTGCATTTTGATCGGTTGCGCCTTTCCGATCCGCAACCGCGACACGCAGCGCATTTGCTACGTTAAACAAGACACGACGGGCCTTGTCGTTCCACCTTGTCTGTGGGGCTTCGATGATCTCCGACCAAAGCGGTTTCTCGCTATCGGCAGGTCGAACATTGACCGAAAGCGAATAGCCGTCGCCAAAGGAAAATAGCGCCAGAGATACGATGTGGTACTCGGAATGATTGGGAGGCGTGTCGGCGATGTTCCATTCGCGAAACCGGCTCAAGCGCATGGTTAGGTGTTCCGTCCCGGATGATC
>JAGDYZ010000052.1:0-5240 GCA_049116335.1 Pelagimonas sp.
AAGTCGTCCGGGGTAAGGGGAAGTCCGGCGTCAAGCCGATTTGTGCAACAAAGCCGACGAATACAACGAAAGCAGGCCGCATTCTTCGCTCGGAAACTTGACGCGAAGCGAATTTGCGGCCCAAATGAACGAAACCCGAAAGGTCGCATAAAGCCCGGACCAGAAATGGGGTGGACTCCATCCTCCGTTTTCCTAAACATAACGGCGGACCACTTCATTGGGGGAGGATCACACGGATGGTCATGAGAAAGTGCCCAAAGTACACCCATTCTTTGCCCGACATCAGGTCTCGTGCCAAGCTGGTCTCCAATGCAGATACCAGTTTGAACCACGTTAAGAATCTCTGTTTGAATTCCTTTTGTCGACACATCCTAGTAGGAGAGCAGCTAACTACAAATAAAGGACCTTTCAGGGGAGTACGTCGGCAAACATCTGCAGACCTCAATATTTTTCCCTGCCAGATGTAGCGAATATCGCAATTGCTATCAGGTCGTTATGAAGCAAAACACTCAGCCATTACCAAAATTGTTTTTTTTCAAAAATTCGAATTCATCGGGTGTCCCACAGAAGATATTAGCTTTTCTTGGGACCTTCACACATCTTATATCTGCACCTTGATCTATTGCTAGGTTATAAAGTGGGGCGATGTAAAATTCGCCACCTTGCAAACTTCTAGGATTTTTGTGCGAAATTTGAGAATAGAGGGAGAGAAAGTAAGATGAACTACGAAATTGGTAAAGGCCATTTGAACAGAGGTTAGATATTCGCGTCTTTTCTGCGACTTCAACTACGCGGTCGCAGCCATCCGCAGTTTTGGCAAATGACCAATGATCACCGGGGCCTTCAAAAACTTCGAGGAAACCGTCCACTTCATCTAAGTTGAGGTGTGCTGGAAACTCGAAGTTGGGTCGAAACGTATCGATGTTGAATATAGTGATAGGCTGATCAGAAGCTGTGCTTCTTTGTTGCATGCCAATCGCGACGGTCTCAGCTTGGCCTCGAGTGTTCTGGTCGAGAACAACGATTTCTAGGTTCTCGGAACTTAATCCTACCGCCCGGCACCTGTTTTTGATGAAATAAGGTGTGTCGAAAACATCTCGGCATATAATAAGAAATTTGTTATTTTCGAAATACCTTCCAAACGAACCAATCGCATGATCAAAAACTGGTGCGCCACCTAATTCCAGCATGTACTTTGGCAATTTGTAGCCGACGTCAAAGAACCGTTTCGAAAGTCCAGCCATTGGTAAGATTATCATTGTTTCAACTCTGCGGCTTTGGACAGTTCAAGGGCGGTCTCAAGGAAATGTATTTGTCGCTCTGGGTGTTCCTCATGGAGCGGTAGAAGTGAAAAGAAAAGAAGCGAGGTTAGTGCGTATAACTCGGCCTCCGTAATTCCTCCACTTTCTTTAACATAAGAAACAAATATGTCTTCAATAACATCTTGATGAGGCAAAGGATCAACATAAAATGTCCAAGACAGTGCGTCTTTTGCGTCCCGTTCCAAATGAGAGCGGCCAAGCAAAATTTTATCGTAATGTCCAATAATGGAGTGGGACAATTTAGCAATGTCGTAGCGGTAATCTCCCCAGAGGCAGAAAACCCCTTGGCTTGCTTGACCCCGAGGATCAATCGTCATAACTCGTCGAGCCGTGAAATCGTATAGCACGTTACCGAAAAAGAAATCTCCGTGCCAGAAGCAGATATGATCTGGAGTTGTTTCGGGAACCATCTCAATTAGGCGCGAAACGATATTTCTCAGACTGGCGTACTGCGTTCCGTTGAGTTTGATTTTGCTTTCGAGAGGAATTTTGGATTGTTTGGAGAACTGAGATAAGCGGCTCCAAGTCTTTGCAACAATCATCTCTTGAAAGAAAAGTTTCGAAAACTTGGGCGAGGATTCAGGAGCTTGAGGGGAGGGTCGCTCAAGTCGACACTCTTTCAGATAGTCGAAACACCCCTGTAAGATTTCCAACCAGGAACCGAGAGGCAATTGTCCGAAAACACCGAGATCACTGAGAAGCGGTGCATACAGGTATTCAAGTTTGTAACCAGCCTGAAAATCGCGCTCGATTTCACCTAAAAATCGAGGTGTATGTAGCGCGAGGCGAGGGGGCAGGTTCTGATACCAGTTGGCCTCCGAGCGCATTTTTGAAGTGTCGTCAGATTGTTTAACCAGCGTAGCGCCCTCGACAGAAACATCATTAAATGCGCGCTTTACAATAATTTCTTTTTTGGACTGAAAATACAAAGGTAAATGTCCAAAGTCCAACCATTTTTCGGCGTCAATGCAGTTGATATTCTTGTGCTCATTGTAAAAATTCATTGCTTCAACAAAAGAGTTTTTTTTGCATGACCGAGAGAGAAGAGCGCGATCAGAAAATGTAAAATACCCACATAGCACTCTTCGAGAGTTCAATCGATTAGGCGGAGTATCTTTAAACGCGACACAGCCGTCGTCTTTCGTTTCCACAAATGCCCATGGGTAGTTAGTGGTGGTGGATTGCACAATAGCGATGTCAGGCTGTTTAAGGGCATCGGACACTGGCAGAACCAGTGTGTCGCCAAAAAGAATTCTGACCGGTTCATCGTCTGGAGTTCGGTCAAGCGCATTGTTGATCGCTTCGTTTAGTCGGTATGTTTGTGGTTGAGGCAAAAGCGTTATGCCTGCAGACGAAATTTTTCGGAGATCGAATTCGGAAATCGGATAATCGTCCGGAACAGTTAGATAACAGCATTCTCCGAGAGTCAACTCGCTTTGAAAGTGAATAAGGCGTTGCGGACCAAGTGGTAAAAACGACGGAGGTAGCGGACCGAAATTCATTGCAATATCGTCGTTGACGAGCCGAGCTGAGAGGATCAGTAGCATAATCTTTTCCAGACATAGTCCGTTAGAAAATTCAACATTCGTTGTCCGGTGTGTGCAGTGGAGACATCCCTAGCAAGTGCCTGATTTCGGGGTAAGTCATTCGAGAAAACTCATCCGGCCGGATGGCTTTGTCGTCGACGTAAAAACCAGCTTCACCGCACCAAGGCTTTCCCGTCCATATTTCGTCGTAAGGAACATCGTGTTCTTCCAACCACGTGGTAAGGATGGGTAGGGTCACAGCATTGATGCGACCGACATTAGATTTGTGGGTTCGCATGTTTCGCGCAGTGTGTAGTACGATTTCGAATCCCAGCTCTTTGTAAGCGCGCAATGTCCCGATGACTTCAAGGTTTGGCGCAACCTTAGCATAGTCTGAAGTATCACCAAGTGTGAGAGTGTTGTCGACATCGATGACAAGACGTTTCATAGTAGGCACTTTTTGGGGGTTTTTGACGCAAAACCTCTGGTGCCGCTTTGCGCTATGTTCTGTGATACAGCTTCGGTCAGAAACTAGATGAGATCTTTTCAGATGCACTCACCAGCGTTAACACTTAGACCAGCCTTGAGTATATTGCAAGGAGATAATGGGGTTTGCTCCGAGCAGACCCAACCTTTGCACGAAGTGTTTGATCTGATATGAGGGTCTGAACAGGTGCGTAAGTGAGGAAAATAAAATGAAAAAACGCGCTGCGATTTGTTTTCGAGGCAAGGCACTAGATAACAGCGTCAACTCTAAAACCAACCACATTGAGCAGATTTCTTATATGGCTGCTTGGGGCGTACTTAAGAGGAAGTTGATCGAGCCGAACAAAGAGTATTTTGACTTTGACATCTATTTGCATGGCTGGGTTGATGACATTAGCACGGACCGTTTGGCTCCGCTTTTGAACGATATGTCTCCAAAGGCGCACATTCTTGAGCTACAGCGTGACTTTCGTGAGATTTACTTGGACGTGATTGACCACGAAAAAATCCTTTTCGAGCGCTACCGTCATTTAAGCCCTGGGATGACGGTCGAAGACTATAGCGATATCGATCATAACATGTATTTTCAGAACGTTCTGTCCTATGCTTATTCCATATCAAAATCGGCAGAGATGGTCCGCGTATCCGGTGAAGAGTACGATGTTGTGATCACCGCTCGGTATGATGCGGCGCCTCTCGAGATGATAGACCTCCAAAAAGTAGAACCTGAATTTGCCTACGTTGATAAAAATCAGGGATTCAGCCCGATTTTCATCGGTGACTTCTACCTAGCATCCTCTCAGAGAGTGGTTGGGTCATTTTCGAATTTTTTTGATTTCTTACAAAATAAAATTTTTCACGATTCTGATTTTTTGGCATGGTTTGAAAGATGCAAAGATATGAAGAAAAAATTTCCCAACGGGCGATTTGAGCATGGCGCCTACTCAAACCAAGTGATCTTTGCATACTTCCTTTGGACGCAAGGATTGGACATCGAGCGGATTCGGGAGTTCTCAAAGGGTCAATTGATGAAGGGTGAATTTAAAGAGCCGTTTTGGAGAAAGCTCTTTTCGCTTTTGAAGCCTTAGGCCGTGTTGACAAAAGGGGTTCACATCGTGCCTAAGCGTGATTTAAGCTGGTTTCCGCTATGGAGATTGTGCGCCGTCAGAATTTTTGGAACCAAGGGCGGCCTAAACTAAGAGAGAGTTCGGGTCATCTGGTTGGTTTGATTATGCTGCACGCTGGCTGTGATGCAAGCGTCGCGCTTCGAACGTCTCCTGTTTGATCCTTTCTCTTTGTTCCAGAATGGCTTTGTCACGCCCGAAGTAGACGTCGGCGGGTGTGACGTTGTTCAGGCTCTCGTGGTAACGCTGGTGGTTGTAATAATCGACAAAGGCTTCGATTTGAGCTTCGAGATCGCCCGGTAGGAAGTAGTTTTCCAACAAGATCCGGTTCTTCAGGGTTTAATGCCATCCATTGCCGGCAGGCGATTGCAAAGCAATCTGCCGAGAGGGTTCGATCTTACCTTGTGTCTGAGGGTGATACGGGGCACCGCGTGAGTGCTTCATACCTTTGTCTTGCAGCCATTCAGCGAGGTCTCCAGAGACATAGCTGGACCCGTCGCCCATTGGGCTCGAACCAATGGCGCCTTCAATGGGCAACTCGCTCAGCAGGCGTGGCTTGTGGACGACATGGACCTGATCACAGCCAGATGCCTGCAAGGCCAGATCGAGAGTGTCTGTCACATCCTCAGCCCGCATGGTCGTGCAGAGCTTCCACGAGATGATGTAGCGGCTGTAATCGTCCAGGAATGAGCCATGGAGCGCCATTGGTCCGAGCGACAATGGCGAATGCTGAGATAGAACCAGCCCCACCCCAGAACCTTTGATCCTCCCCCACTGAAGTG
>JAGDYZ010000053.1:0-1384 GCA_049116335.1 Pelagimonas sp.
TCAAATCCTACTCCCGCAACCAAATTCCCCCTCTCATTAGCTCAAAACAAATCTGCTAACCCGAGCAGGATAGCCAAGAGCTCAGCCAAGCTTGAGAACTTTCGTCGGGTGGCAATCCGAGAGGACTGCTGCCTGAAGGTTCTCGTCACAGCAATTGCTCTCGCTGCAATCGTCATCTATTGGCTCTGGGTCGCTTCGACACGTTGGATCGTGTTGACAAAAGGGAGCTTCACATCAGGCCATAGGGATGGTTCTAACTCGTATCTGTTCTGAAGACAGGGTGGGCCAAGACCTCATGGCCATAAATCTAAACGACGTGGGCGTACTTTTGGTGCAGTACAATACGAAACCAGTTTGAAAGCTATCACTCTGATTTAAATTGAAATTATGAAGAGTTTAGAGCTGAATCCCTGAAATCCTATACTCAGATGTTGTATGATCCAGATATTGAGGAAAAATGACCCGGAAAATTCGCGTGCTACAGCGCTCTTTGCTGGTACTTACCTTCATCTGCGTCTCAATGATGACATTTGTAGAGGGCTCGGCAGAGGAGAGACGAGCCTCCCTTCTGAACAAAGACGAGGTACGATTGCTGGAGGATGCCGCCTTTCAACTGGGTGTGAGCGTCACTGATCTATTAGGTTTGTCGTTTCATAGTTGGGGTGGGTGCGATTATAATCTTGCCACCTGCAATACTCCAGTAATGAAAAGAGGATCTCTATTTAAAGTTGGAATTCAAGGTGGTAAAGACTTTCCCACCGATCACCTTGGAAGAACAGTTAGAAAAGAGCTGATTAACGAACTTCGTAAAATACGGGGGGTAACGGGTCTGTAATTAGACATTTCACTTTCATCTGGCGAGGTTGGCCTATTTAGCATTCTTTTTGTGGACCCCGGAAAATACAAAAATAACCTGGATTTTTATCTTGAAGATATATTGGGCGCGTGGAGTAGAGGTTACGCAGATGAGTTGAAGGAACCTCTTGTGCAGTTTTTAAACTCACCTTCAGGATGTCAATCTCGTGTAATATCTCTTGAAAATGGTGAGATTCAAGCATCGTTTCTTTGGATAAAAACGGATATTGATCTTGATTTGATTAAAGGATGTATAGTGACTCACGCTGCATCAGCTGTTGGAATAAGTGTCAAACCAATTCTCCAAGCTGCGGCGGATATACAGGAGGCTAATGGGGGTAGTCGAGCTATTTCTTCTGTTGTCAGGTCAATCAGTCCTTTGTTGCGTATCTTGTACCTAAGTGAAGTGAAGGTTGGATCTAATTTTCGTGAAAATTATGACCTGTATTCTTCTCTGTCCAACGATTTGGATTGATGTTCTATCGCGATATTTAGGCTGTGAGTTACCTGTCACGTCCCGTAAGCTGGT
>JAGDYZ010000054.1:0-1249 GCA_049116335.1 Pelagimonas sp.
CCCCAATGACCGACACATTCTTCACCCAGTCACTTGCCGATCGTGACCCGGAACTGTTTGGCTCGATCACCAATGAGCTGGGCCGCCAGCGTGACGAGATCGAGCTGATTGCATCGGAAAACATCGTCTCGCGCGCCGTGATGGAAGCGCAGGGTTCGGTGCTGACCAACAAATATGCCGAAGGTTATCCGGGCCGTCGCTACTATGGCGGTTGCCAGTTTGTTGACGTGGCCGAAAACCTCGCCATCGACCGCGCCAAAGAGCTGTTTGGCTGTGGCTTTGCCAATGTGCAGCCGAACTCGGGCAGCCAGGCCAACCAGGGTGTGATGCAGGCGCTGATCAAACCCGGCGACACCATTCTGGGCATGTCGCTGGATGCCGGTGGCCACCTGACCCACGGCGCGGCCCCCAACCAGTCGGGCAAATGGTTCAACGCGGTGCAATACGGTGTGCGCAAGGAAGACAACCTGCTCGACTACGATCAGGTCGAAGCCCTGGCCAAAGAGCACCAGCCGAAAATGATCATCGCCGGTGGCTCGGCCATCCCGCGTCAGATCGACTTTGCCCGCATGCGTGAGATCGCCGACATGGTTGGCGCCTATCTGCACGTCGACATGGCACACTTTGCCGGTCTGGTTGCCGCAGGCGAGCACCCCTCGCCCTTCCCGCACGCCCATGTGGCCACCACCACCACCCACAAGACCCTGCGTGGTCCACGCGGCGGCATGATCCTGACCAACGACGAAGCCATCGCGAAGAAACTCAACTCGGCGATCTTCCCCGGCATTCAGGGCGGTCCGCTGATGCATGTGATCGCGGCCAAGGCCGTGGCCTTTGGTGAGGCGCTGCAGCCCGCCTACAAAGAGTACATCAAGCAGGTTGTGGTCAACGCGCAGGCGCTGTCGGATCAGCTGATCAAAGGTGGGCTCGACACCGTAACGCATGGCACCGACACCCATGTGGTTCTGGTGGATCTGCGTCCCAAGGGTGTGACCGGCAATATCGTCGACAAGGCTCTGGGCCGCGCGCATATCACCTGCAACAAAAACGGTGTGCCGTTTGACCCGGAAAAGCCCACCGTGACCTCGGGTATCCGTCTGGGTTCGCCGGCAGGCACCACCCGTGGCTTTGGCGAAGCTGAGTTCCGTCAGATTGCGGACTGGATCATCGAAGTGGTGGACGGTCTGGCGGCAAATGGCCCCGAGGGCAACGCCGAGGTCGAAGCCAAGGTGCGCGGCGAAGTGGCCGA
>JAGDYZ010000055.1:0-11972 GCA_049116335.1 Pelagimonas sp.
CCAAGGTGCGCGGCGAAGTGGCCGAGCTCTGCGCTCGCTTCCCCCTCTACCCAAACCTCTAATTGGGAAGGCCCAAAATTTGGGAAAACAAGGGCGGGGTCTCCCCGCCCTTGTTGTCTTAGATATCAAGCGTGTTGTCTTTTTCCCAACGGCTGAAATGGGTCACGAAGGAATTCCATTCCTGCAGTTTCATCTTGATGTAAGACGCCGAGAATTCTTCACCCATTGACGCTTTCAGTTCGGCATCTTCGTCATAGGCACGAATGGCATCCAACATGTTCAGCGGCAGTTTCGGCGCGCCGGTGATCGACTGGCCTTCTGCATACATATCAATGTCATAACGCGGGCCGGGGTCCGATTTGGTCCGGATACCCGACAGGCCTGCTGCGATGATGATCGCCTGCAGCAGATAGGGGTTCACCGCACCATCGGGAAGACGAAGCTCAAACCGGCCCGGGCCCGGCACACGCACCATGTGAGTCCGGTTGTTGCCGGTCCAGGTCACGGTGTTGGGCGCCCAGGTGGCACCGGACATGGTGCGCGGGGCGTTGATGCGCTTGTAGCTGTTCACCGTTGGATTGGTGATCCCAGCTAGCGCACTTGCGTGCTTCATGATGCCACCAAGGAAGTGTTTGCCGCGCTCAGACAGGCCAACTTCGCCAGTTTGCCCTTCGCCTTCCCCGGCAAAGACGTTCACTTTTGAATCAGCACCGGGGGCATCCCAGACCGAAATATGCGCATGACATCCATTACCGGTCAGACCTTCGATGGGCTTGGGCATGAACGTGGCGCGGAACCCGTGCTTTTCGGCTACGGATTTGGTCATGAACTTGAAGAAGGAATGTTTGTCCGCGGTTTTCAGCGCGTCGTCATATTCCCAGTTCATTTCGAACTGACCATTGGCGTCTTCGTGATCGTTCTGATACGGACCCCAGCCCAGTTCGAGCATGTAGTCACAGATCTCGCGCACCACATCATAACGGCGCATCACCGCCTGCTGGTCATAACAAGGCTTGGCTGCGGTATCGAAGGGGTCGCTGATCTGATCGCCTTCGGGGGTCAGCAGAAAGAACTCGGCCTCGATGCCAGTTTTCACGTGCATGCCCTCTTCGGCGGCTTCGTCGATCAGACGGCGCAGCACGTTGCGCGGGGCCTGTGCCACGTCCTGACCTTCCATCACACAGTTGCCAGCAACCCAGGCCACTTCGGGCTTCCATGGCAGTTGGATCACCGAATCCGGATCCGGCACGGCCAGCATATCGGGGTGGGCCGGGGTCATATCCAGATAGGTTGCAAACCCGGCAAAGCCTGCGCCGTCTTCCTGCATGTCTGCAATGGCCTGAGCCGGAACGAGCTTTGCCCGCTGGCCGCCAAACAGATCGGTGAAGGAAATCATAAAGTATTTGACGCCTTTGTCCTTGGCGAATTGGGCCAAATCAATGGTCATGCGGAATTTCCCTGTTGGTTTATATGTTGTTATGCAAAAGGCGCAGGGCATAACCCCCGCGCCTTTGAAAAGTGTTTAGAATCCTGAGCCGGACTTGCCGGGCCACCATTCGGTGCCGGCCAGCGGCACGCGGGCCATGGCAGCGGCCTCCATGGTCAGGGCGCACAAATCTTCAGGCTCAAGATTGTGCAGATCATTGTGACCACAGGCCCGGGCAATTGTCTGTGCCTCAAGTGTCATCACATTGAGATAGTTGCGCAAACGCCGCCCTGCATCGACCGGATCGAGGCGCAGCTGCAGCTCGGGGTCCTGGGTGGTGATACCGGCTGGGTCCATGCCTTCATGCCAGTCGTCATAGGCACCGGTTGTTGTGCCAAGCTTCTGGTATTCGCTTTCCCAGCGCGGATCGTTGTCCCCCAGCGCAATCAGCGCGGCGGTGCCAACGGCGACCGCATCTGCGCCCAGTGCCATTGCCTTGGCCACATCGGCGCCGGTGCGGATGCCGCCCGAGACAATCAGCTGAACTTCGCGGTGAACGCCCAGATCCTGCAACGCCTGAACCGCAGGGCGGATACAGGCCAGTGTCGGCAGACCCACGTGTTCGATAAAGACATCCTGCGTTGCGGCGGTGCCGCCCTGCATGCCGTCCAGAACCACCACATCAGCGCCCGCTTTGACCGCCAGAGCGGTGTCATAATAGGGACGTGTGCCGCCAACTTTGACGTAGATCGGCTTTTCCCAGGCGGTGATTTCGCGCAGCTCGAGGATCTTGATTTCCAGATCATCGGGGCCGGTCCAATCCGGGTGGCGACAGGCCGAACGCTGGTCGATGCCTTTGGGCAGGTTGCGCATCTCGGCCACGCGGTCCGAGATCTTCTGACCCAGAAGCATACCGCCGCCGCCGGGTTTCGCACCCTGGCCGACCACGATTTCGATCGCATCCGCTTTGCGCAGATCATCGGGGTTCATGCCGTAGCGCGACGGCAGATATTGATAGACCAGCTTGGAGGAATGCCCACGCTCTTCCGGGGTCATGCCGCCGTCACCGGTGGTTGTCGAGGTGCCTGCCGCCGAGGCGCCGCGTCCCAGAGCCTCTTTCGCGCGACCCGACAAGGCCCCAAAAGACATGCCCGCGATGGTGATCGGAATATCCAGCTCGATCGGCTTTTTCGCAAAGCGCGTGCCAAGGGTGACCTTGGTGTCACAGCGTTCCCGGTATCCTTCAAGCGGATAGCGCGATACCGAGGCGCCAAGGAACAACAGATCGTCGAAATGCGGCACACGACGTTTGGCGCCACCGCCACGAATATCGTAGATGCCTGTGGCCGCAGCGCGGCGGATTTCGGCGTTGATCGGGTTGGAAAAGGTTGCCGATTGAATCGGAACTGTCTGCGGCGGGCCGTTTTCGGTGTTGTCTTTCACGGACATGTTCCCCTCAATACGCGTTGTCGATGTTGAAGTTGTAGAGCTGACGGGACGAGCCATAGCGTTTGAACTCTTCCGGTTTGGCGTCGCTTTCGGCGCGGGCCAGAAGGTCGCGCAGCAGCTCGAGGTGCTCGGGACGCATCTCTTTTTCGACGCAGTCCGCGCCCAGAGATTTCACCGAACCCCGAACAAAGAGACGGGCCTCGTAGATCGAGTCACCCAGCGCATCGCCTGCGTCGCCGCAGACCACCAGATTGCCGGACTGCGCCATGAAGGCCGACATGTGGCCGATGTTGCCATGCACAACGATGTCGATGCCCTTCATCGAGATCCCACAGCGGGACGAGGCATTGCCTTTGATCACCAGCAGACCACCGTGACCGGTGGCGCCTGCATATTGGCTGGCGTCGCCCTCAACCTTGACCAGACCCGACATCATGTTCTCTGCAACGCCCGGACCAACCGAGCCTTTGACATGGACGGTGGCCTGTTTGTTCATTCCGGCGCAGTAATAGCCGGTTGAACCCTGAACCGAGACCTCGATGGGGGCGTCCAGACCAACTGCAATGGCGTGGCTGCCCTTTGGGTTGACCACTTCCCAATTGGTCTGACTGGTCTGTTCGGACTGAGCATGCAGCGAGGCATTCAAACCGCGCAGGCCTTCTGCTTCTAAATCATAGGTTTGCATTTACGCGACCTTCTTGTTCAGGCTGTTCGTGTCGGTGTGGCTCCAGAAATAGACCGTGGCGGGCTCTGGTTCCCAAACGCGGGCGTCCTCGATACCGGGCAGGTTCACCAGCGCGCGATACTCGGACCCAAAGGCCACATATTGGTCGGTTTCAGCCATCACCGCCGGTTTACAGGCGATGGGATCGCGGACCACGCCGAACCCGTCTTTGGTGCCAACAACAAAGTTGAAGAACCCATCCAGATCGTCCAGCGACTGCTCAAGAGCTTCGCCCAGGCTGGCGCCGTTCTGCATTTTCCAGGTCAGATAAGCCGCGGCCACTTCGCTGTCGTTCTGGGTTTCGATGTGAATGCCCTCGCGCTGCAGCTTGCGACGCAGCGAGTTGTGGTTGGACAGCGAGCCATTGTGAACAAGACACTGATCCGGCCCGGTGTTGAACGGGTGCGCACCAAGGGTGGTCACGGCCGATTCCGTGGCCATACGGGTGTGGCCGATGCCGTGGGTGCCGGTCATGGCTGACACTTCAAAGCGGGCTGCTACATCTTTAGGTAGACCAACCTCTTTGTAGATTTCCAGAGTGTCCCCAAAGGACATCGAGCGCACAGTAGGTGCGATCTGGCGCAGCACCGAGCGGGCATTGTCCGCCTGACCCGCAGGCACAGTCAGAACCGCATGGGTGTCGCGGCGTTCCAGAGTGACCGCGCCACCCAGTTCCGCCTGCAGGGCGTCAGCCAGACCCGCGAAATCCGCATCAGGGGTTTCCGACTGAACCGTCAGTTTCGATTCGCTGGCGGTTTCATCACCATAAATGGCGATCCCAGCGCTGTCCGGACCACGATCTGTCATCGTGATCAGCATATCTGTCAGCAAAGCACCCAGCTGAGGCTCAAGGGCTTTGTCTTTTAAGAAGAGTCCGACAATTCCGCACATATTCGGCGATGCTCCACTTTTTGTTAACTCTCGCCCAAGGGGCGCTTTGGGTAGGCTAGCACCGGAATTCCGACACTGCAACTGTCATGAAATAAATTTTCCTGTGTGGCAAAAGCGGAGATCTCCCCGCTTTTGCCAAGGGTGTCAGTATCGTTCGACGCTCTCCTGAATGCGCTCGTGATCGATTGCACGTTTCTTAGCATTTTCAAGGTGTTCAGCTTCACGAACAAATTGAATGCGGTGCCAACCGATCCAGAATGCGACACCCAGGATCACCATCAGGACTTCTGACCCCTGAAAGGGATAGATCGCACCGACATCTGCCAGATCAACGGCCCAGCTCTCATAACCAATCGTAGACATGTTGGATTCTCCTTATTCTGCAGGCGTGATTTTGGTAGCAAGATGCGCCTTGTCGGCTTCGATGATCTCTTGCTTTGCCTCTTCGTAGGCATGGTGCTCAGCGTAATCGAGGCCTTCGAGTTCTACCTCTTCAGGAATACGCAGCACACCGGCGCTGGCCTGAAGTTTGGCAACGATGTAGCCAGGAAGGAAACCCAGCACGAAGAACATGATCACCGCACCAAGGATCTGACCAACGGGGTTGATCGCGGCATAGCCTTCGTAGGGTGATGAGGGCACGCCCCAAAGGACAAACCCGCTGATGATAAGGCCCACAACACCCGAGTATCCGTGAACCGCTACGGCACCTACGGCATCGTCGAGCTTGAACTTACGTTCGACCCAGAAATGCAACTTGTACACGATAACCACGCCAACCGCTGCGATCAGCATTGCCTGTACGGGATGGTACAGATCGTTGCCCGCAGATGCAGTAATGACCCCCGCAAGACCCCCTGAGAAGGTCCAGAATGCATCCCCTCGCGACATCACATAGGCCGCCATCAACCCGCCTGACAGCGACATCAGGAAGTTAAAGGTGATCCCCGACAAGGACGTCGGCGCAAGATAGATGTTTGTTGCGGTCCAGGTTGTACCGGTGATTTGGCCGTCAATTCCTTCAGGAGAAATGATCGGTACATTGCAGGCCGCGTAGAAACCCCAGAAGCCGGTATAGATCAGAAACACACCAATCGTCAGCATCCAAGGATTGTGCGGAGGAATGTCACGCGGCGTGCCGTCAGAGGCAAATTTACCGATGCGCGGACCAAGCACCATGATCACACCCAAAGCGTATCCACCCGCGATGGCATGGATCACCCCGGAGGCATAGGCATCGTGATAGCCAAGATATTTGACCATCCAACCGCCGTAGTGCCATCCCCAGGCGGCGTCGATAATCCACCAGACTGAACCAATTAGAACCGCATGAACCCAAAGGGCCGAGGAGCGGATTCTTTCGATCACGGAGCCTGAAACAATTGAGGCGGCTGTCCATGAAAAAAGCAGGAACGCGGCCCAGAACACCCCAGTGATTCGGTCCGCAGCGTTCGGTCCCATGGTTTCAGCCCAAGGAAGGTTCGCAGCCCCGGCCTCGAGGTCTAGACCACCAAAGAAGGGGAACATGGGGAAAGCCCAATAGATCCACCACCCAAAGAAGTAGAACGTAACAGTGACCAACGGGATCACCATGACGTTCTTCATCAACGTATGCATGTGATTTCGGCGACGGCTGGCGCCCACTTCGTACATGCAGAACCCGACGTGGATCAGGAACATGAAGACGACCGTCACCCAATAATAGAACTCCGTAAACACTGTTGTCAGTGCGTTGAGATTACCATCCATATTTATTCTCCCTGTGCGTTTCTTGGTAATTTTGAGAAAGTTTTTTTAACTCAGGGAAAGGCAGGATTTCCTTTCTGTCAAATTCTTTCACTTTTGGGCAAAAAACACGAACCGCCCAAAACCGACGATTTGCCCCGGAAAAACGCATAATTTTTTCCCTTGAGGAAAGAAATCTGAACACAGATGTTGCTTTTTGGTCCAGCATCGGTCTGAATGTGGTCCAAGATTGGATCAATAGGGAGGAAACCATGGCCATTATGTATCGGACGTCTGCGCTTGCGCAGCGACATAGTGAGATTGGGGGAGAGCTTGAGGACTGGAACGGAATGGGCACGGCCTGGTTCTATGATGGCTCTGACGAACGTGCGAAGGCAGACTATAAGGCGATCCGGACCAAAGCGGGTCTTATGGATGTGTCCGGCCTAAAAAAGATCCATCTCAGTGGCCCGCATGCCGCAGCTGTGATCGATCGGGCGACCACACGCAATGTAGATAAGCTGATGCCCGGCCGCGCCGTATACGCATCAATGTTGGATGATCGCGGCCTCTTTATCGATGATTGTGTGATCTACCGCTTGTCGGTGAACAACTGGCTTTTGGTTCACGGCACAGGAACAGGTCACGAAAGCCTGGCCATGGCGGCCTTTGGCAAAAACGTCACCATGCTCTTTGACGACGATCTGCACGATATGTCGCTGCAAGGCCCTGTGGCCGTCGACTTCCTCGCCAAACATGTGCCGGGCATCCGCGATCTGGCCTATTTTGGGATTATGCAAACCAAACTGTTTGGCAAACCTGTCATGATCTCTCGTACGGGATACACAGGCGAACGCGGTTACGAAATCTTCTGCGAAGGCCGCCATGCGGTCTCACTGTGGGACGCGATTTTGGAAGATGGCAAGGACATGGGCATTGTCCCGGTTCAGTTCTCAACCCTCGATCTGCTGCGGACAGAAAGCTATCTACTGTTCTATCCCGGCGACAACTCGGAAACCCACCCCTTCGACAATGACCCATGCGGGGATTCCCTGTGGGAGCTGGGTCTGGAATTCACCGTCTCGCCAGGTAAAACCGGGTTCCGTGGCGCAGAGAACCACTATGCGCTGGAAGGCAAAGAGCGGTTTAAGATTTATGGCGTGCAACTGGAAGGCACCACACCAGCCAGCGAAGGCGCTGCATTGCTAAAAGACGGCAAAGAAGTGGGTGTTGTAACATTCGGTATGCACTCCGAAGTCAACAACCACAACGTTGGCATCGCCCGGATGCCAGTAGATTGCGCCAAAGACGGCACCAAGATGACCGTTCGCAACGATGATGGGACAGAGATTCCCTGTGTTGCGGAAGAAATGCCGTTCTACGACCGCGACAAAGCGATCCGTACAGCCAAGGGCTAAGCACATTTGCCAACAGGTCGGGCAGACATCAAACATCTGCCCGGCCTGCTCTATACGCACAAAAAGGGAGGTCACTGGTCATGTCGAAATTCCAGTTTCCAGAAAGCATTTTGAGCCGACCGGTTTATGGCACGCTCGCGCCACGCCCTGGAAAATCGCACCTGATGATTGCGGACGCGGTTGGGGCCGAAGCCCTGCTCGAACTGGCGGACCGAGACGATAATTTGATGGCGAAAAGCCATATCATCTATCTGCCCAAAGACACCGGGGACACCTATGTAGATCGGCTTCGCACGGCTGGTCCAAATCAGCTTTACGTCGGCCCAAGCTTTGCCGCAGCGACGCAGAGGATCCGTCACGTATTGGGCCAGGCTCATATGGGGTTGCAGGTCTATTTGACCGGCACCGAGGGCTTGATTGGTCAGGCCATGAATGAAGCGACTGCCGTTGGGATCCCGCATACCGCCATTCAGACCGAACACCGCGGTTCCGTTGCGCGCCGCGTGCAATGCGTCCATTGCAAAGGCATCACCGAAGACGTGACGACCGACCCGTTTGTCTGCGGTCACTGCGGGTTGAATCTCTTTGTCCGCGATCACTATTCGCGGCGTCTGGCGGCGTTTCAGGGTGTGTGCATCGATGCGGAAGACCCGGGCAATGTCCCTGAACCTCAGGAGCTTTACTCATGAGCGCAGCCCCCCAAAAAACCAAGGCCGGTGCCGAAAAGATCGATGTTGAGGTCAGCGCCGTTGTGCCCCTGAACGATCTCGTGACCCGTTTCGAATTTAAGCGAACCGATGGGCAAGATTTTCCACCGTTCTCCGCTGGCGCACATACAGTTGTTGAAATGCAGGATGAAGGCCGTACCAGGCTGAACCCCTATTCGCTCATGTCTGATCCTGCGGATACCTCGACCTACGCCATCTCAGTGCGGCGTGACGATCAGGGTCGTGGCGGGTCCCTGTTTATGCACAAAAACGTTTCTCAGGGTGATCCAATGGTGATCACCTATCCGGTCAATCTGTTTGCTCTCGATCTTCGGGCGCGCAAACATATCTTCTTTGCCGGTGGCATCGGCATCACACCCTTTATGGCCATGATTGCCCAGCTTGAACGGTCCAACGGTCATTGGGAATTGCACTACGCCGCGCGATCGCCTGAGCTCGCAAGCTACGCCACAGAGTTAAAAGCCAAGCACCCCGCAAATGTGCACGTCTATTATGACAGCGAAAAACAGGCGATCGACCTTGGCCACCTCCTAGAAGGTCAGCCGCTTGGCACCCATGCGTATGTGTGCGGTCCTGCCGGAATGATCCAATGGGTTCACACCACCGCCACCGAACTCGGATGGCCAGAGGACAACGTGCATTCAGAAGAGTTTCTGGCACCTCAACCGGGCAAACCATTTCAGGTTCGGCTGTGCAAATCTGACATCACTATCGATGTGGGTGAGAACGAAAGTCTGCTGGAAGCCATGGAACGCTGCGGTGTCGAGGCCCCCTTCCTGTGTCGCGGCGGCGCCTGCGGTCAGTGTGAGACCGACGTTGTTGAGCATTCCGGAACATTTGACCATCGCGATCACTGGCTGGATGAAGCTGAACATGCATCCGGTGAAAAAATCATGCCCTGTGTCAGCCGGTTCCTCGGCGAGACTTTGGTCCTGGACCGCTAAGGAGGATCCCAGATGACAATACAATTCAACGAAGAGACCTTCCGCGACGATTATTCGTTCCACAACTCGGACTGGGCAATCAAACGGTTCCCCTTCCCGTTTCACGAAGACAGCTACATGTATTCCGTGAACATGGAGCAGCACAGAGGCGGACCCGCCGGGTCAGTCTATGAAAAGCGCTTTGATGTCGATGAACATTATGTCTCGGAAATGCGCGACCGTGCGCTGGTCCTAGATGATGATCCCCTTCGCTGTCAGTCATTACCCCATATGACACTTGCGGGCTGGGACACTCTTGAACTGATCATGGTCTCCAAGTCAGAAGACTATCCCGATCTGTTCGAGTTGCACCGGGACGGAGACCAATGGCATTGGATCAACCGCCCGATGGGTATCGAGCAGAAATTCACCTTCCTCGACGAGACAACACTTCCCTGCGGGCCGCTGGAATACATCACCCGCCAGGCTCAAGGGGATTTCGCCGTCTTGGATCAGCGCGATGAGATGCTGTGGATGGACGCGGGCATGATCACTACCCAGGCCGATTGGTCCTTGGATTTTGACATCGGCATGAACTTTTTTGAATGGCATGCCCCAGTGCCTCTGGCACATGAAATGGGTATCTTCAAACGCGCGCTAAAGTTCTTGCTCAACATCCAGCAGGGTGCACCGGCACGACGGCTGAACTGGACCATGACGGTCAATCCGCTTCTGGATACAAGCCCCGAAAACTACCACAAGTGGGGTATCCAGAAGACACAGATGACCCCAGAGACCATCGGAGCCAAACAGCATTTGCGGGTTGAACTGCAAACCTTCTACCGGCTTCCTCGGTCAAACGCGCTGTTGTTCCCAATCCGTTGTTATCTGATCGCCTTTCAGGATTTGACAACAATCCCGAAATGGGGACGTCGTTTGCACCGCGTTATTCGCGATCTGCCCGAGGAACTTGCCACCTACAAAGGGTTCATCGACAACCGCCCCATGATGCTGGACTATCTCAGCCAGTTTGACGACGGGCAGCCCACGTCGCCTGGCATTTGGCCAGATCTTGCTTCCGAGCCAGCTCTCAAAAAGTAGGTCCATCAGCCCCCTTGTGGAACACACGAGGGGTCTTTTTTGAGCCCGTTGCTCAGTTCCGTTGCGGATAGCAGATCACAGACAGATATCTTGCAGGCAGCTCAACAAGCTCTTCCGGTCCATGGGGTGAATCCGCATCAAAGAACAGGGTATCCCCTGGTTGCAGAGGATAGTGTTCGGCACCATGACGGTAGTTCACCTGCCCTTCCAACATATAGATCATCTCGATCCCTTCATGCTGAAAGGTTTTGAATGTATCGGACTCTGAGTTCAGCTCGATCAAATACGGCTCGACAATAACCCCACTGGAGTTTGACCCGAGGTGACCCAGCAGATTGTATTGGTGCCCGGCCCGCGTCCCGGCCCGCTCAATCTCAAGTCCCTCACCTGCTTTGGTGTGCTGCGCCTCGCGACGTTCTTCATAACCTTTGAAAAATGCCGTTAGCGGCACCGACAGGGCATTGGCCAGAGTCTGCAGTGTGGTCAACGAAGGCGATGTGTTGCCATTCTCGATCTTGGACAACATGCCAATCGACAGATCTGTGATTTTGGACAGTTCGGCAACAGTGATCCCCTGTTGCTTCCGAAAGGCACGCACCTCGCGCCCGATGGCCACTTCGAGAACCTTTTCCCGCTCTTCCCGAAGGCTGTGGGGGTCCTGCAGGAGCTTGGTCATCGTGTTTGGTTCTTCAGCAGCCATAGAGATAATATCGTCCCACTTAACAGAATTCGAACTTATCTCTTAAGAAATACCTGCATTTTTACTGGGTTGCAAATTTCTTTCTCTCGAATGAATTCCGCGCGTCAGAAAGCTCTTCCGGTCACCTACGCGTGTTCGACTTAGTCAGTCTATGCCCCTGTTGATCCGCGCAGTTTCATCACTTTCCAACCGCCAATCTGGGACATCGTTGACAAGCATATGCGCCGCACGGCGCAGCGTGGCGCGAAACCGATCCACGGCCTCTCCTGTCATGCCGCAATCGTCCAAAGCCGCATCAAAAGTCTTCAACCAAAGATTAGCGTCTTCGACGCGAACCGGAATATGTTCATGCAGCTCTCGCAAGTTCATGTGCCCAAATCGTTCGCGGTAGTAGGCGCGCCCGCCAAGAAATCCGCTCATAAATTCAAACTGCGCCTGCCGAATATGCTCAAGCCCATGCCCTCTGAAATGGAGCCGGTGAAGTGGGAAAGCCTCTTCATCCGTCTCCATTCGGTCGTAGAAACGGTTGATCAGTCTGCGCAGACCGTCTTCGCCACCAATCGCATCCAATGCTCTCGACATGAGACCTCCCTTTCTCGATGGCACCAACGCGGCGCCACAGGCTAACAACTCTCTCAAGTGACAACGGCCCGGCATTCGCCGAGCCGTTTGATGTTTTTACGACCGAGGTTTAGTTTTTTGAGGGTCGTAGTGTGCGAAGGGGACGATTTTGGCGGGGAGGCGCTTCATGTGGCCGTCCAATTTGCCGATCTCGACCTCGGTGCCCACCTCGTGGTGCGCCACATCCACCCGGGCCAGAGCGATGTTTTTGCCCAGCAAAGGTGAGCGCATCGACGAGGTAATCTCGCCAATCTGCGCCCGGCCGA
>JAGDYZ010000056.1:0-8565 GCA_049116335.1 Pelagimonas sp.
AGTGTACGGCATTGAGAGCTTCGGGCTGAAAATAAGTGCTGCCTTTGGCCACCGCGGGATTTTCAAGATGGGTGATGTGACCAAGTTCTTGCAGGCGGTCCAAGATCTCGGTCGTGCCGTCGCTACAGTCGTTGGTGTATACTACAAAATCGGTCACGCCGATGGCCTTGTGCCACGCTACCCATTCGAGAATGAACGGACCTTCATTTTTCATGCAGGTGGCAATGAGGATTTTCGGATCTTGAACACCCCAGTCGCGGAAACTGCGCTTTGGCATCATATTCACGGCCCGAGCCACCTCTGTTGAGGTGCTGACTTTTTTGTCTGAGGTGTAGGTGTCATCCGCCGCGCGACCAATCCCCTGAAACAACGGGAAATCGGTGTCCCGTTGGGTGTCTGCTGAGACATAGGTGAAACTGTCGAACAGGACTTTGGGGTCAAAGGTTTCCAGATCGAGATCCATATAGGTCTGCTCGATCTCATCATAAGCGTCTGATAGAATAGCGTTGTTTGGGTCGAGATTTGACACCGCCACCAAGCCGGTTGGTTTGCAGTCCAGAACATCAATCTTCAGATCCGGGCGATACTTTTGCAAAATCGGGAGCATCTTCCAGACATCACCGGTCCAGGGACCATCTGGTAGATTGTCGAGATCGCGCGTCGTCATCTCGTGTGTCCAGGGACAGCAGTCGTGCAACAGGATCACGCCCTCAGGCGAGCTGTTCCGCTCGGTGCCAATAAAGTCGCGCAAAAGGAACTCAAACAGATGCATCCCGTCGAGGAAGGCCACCGAAATTTCGATCTCATTCTTTTCGAGATACCGAGAGGCGAAAAAGTCATCACTGGTTTTTTGGAAAAGATGCAGTTCTGGCTTAGCGCCAATCACATTGGTTTTGATGGAAAACTCTGGATCGACCGCGATGGTTTTAGATCGCACCTGAGCAAAAGATTTCCCCTGACGACAGCCGATTTCCATGTACCAATCGAAGCTATAGTTCTTATGAAGGTCAGCCAGAAAACGCCGGTGATTGACCCCCGTAGCTCGAACCTCGCGCCCGTTTTTGTCTGTGAAACTCATTGTGCTGCCTCATATCTTTCCAAGGGCTGACCCTCTGTATGCCATGCCAATGGTATGCATATTTCCATTACATCATGACCCGCAGAACACTGTCCAACTGGCGCGCGATCTCTCGGGGAGTCACTTTGGACCGCATATGTTCTACGCGATCAAGCGCTTTGTCCCAGACCGGAGTGCCAAAAGCCGAGCGCGCGGCATCGAACCCGGCCTGCACGCAATCGTCACTCAGATCGTCGATTAGGAAGGGATAGTCATCCCCCAGGAAATGCTCAGCATCGTGCACTTGTCGGTTCACCAATATGTTGGCGCGACAAGCCGCGGCGTTGAAGCCTTTGGTAAAGGGCTTATAGGCCAAGCGTTTGTTGCGTTTGGAGACCTCGCGCACGCAATAGTGCATGTTGTACTTTAGCATTTCTTCGAAAAAGTTCTGGGGAAGCCCATCGTCACCAGCCAGAGATTGGATTTGTTTGCGCGCAAACTCGGGGAGGTGGGCGTTGTTCAGGTCGCCAAAGTAGCAGATATTCGGATGATCGCCGGTCGCTTGATGCGGCACGATACGCGGATCCGCATGATGTAGCACCGTATGGACAGAAGAGGACCTGTTTCTGGGAACGTCAAAAGGCCCCGACAAGAGCACTTCAAGAGCACGAGCCCCTGCCACCGAAGCCGAAATATGCGCATCCATTGCGACACGAGGCGGTGGGAAGGTGTTGCCATCAACATAATCAATCGCCATGCCGCGCACGGATTTGCGCAGATCTTCAAGGTTTTCCACAGCGATGACATCATCAGACCGTTTGAGAAAGATCACGATGCAATCTTTCAGATCCTGAACCAGGCGTTGCTGACGATTGAGATGGGCCGGGCGGGGGAGCGCGCGCGTGGAAAACTCGTACCGGTCGCCCAAAAATTCGGTCGCAATCTCGCACAGCTGATCGCAGCGCATGATTTTTGACCCGGCATTGATATGACCTGCCCTAAAAAGAAAGACCACCCGTGGCTTTGACGGCATCTGCTCTCTGTCCTGCTCTGTCCTGCTCTGTCCTTTGCAGGATTGTTCCTGCTTTTTCGGCGAAGGTAACCCAGACGAGGGGAGGGGTCTACTGGCTGGCGCAATCAAACGTCCAAGTGTGTTTGTTTCGACTCAAAGACCTTATCTGAACGACGTTTTGGAGCTCATACGCAGAATGATGTGACACGTCGCTTGGTCAGGGCTCTGAAAGAGCGGTGGGTACATCGACAATAGCGTGACAAGAGCCTGGGGTTTTCCAGATTGTGTAGTTTTGATTCGAGCCATCGCGAAAAGAAAGCTCCGAATATGGCTGCAAGTGGTTGATAATAAGTGTACATTTTAATGTCGGACATTATTCTTGATTTTGTCCGACATTATCTTAACGTGAGGTTGGAAGAATTCGGAGCAAGTTCACGTGCCAGACCAGCCAGACAAATCACCCTCACCTGACAAAGATGCGTCAGCGCTGGCACTGGAGCATCTTGAGCCAGGCAACAGCCGGCGCACAGTATTGGATGCTCTGTCTCGTATGATTGAGGGTGCGCAGCTTGGAGTTGGAGACCGTTTGCCACCTGAGATTGCCATTGCGCGCAAGCTTGAAGTGAGCCGCGCGAAGGTGCGTGAGGCTCTGATCGCCTGGCAAAACATGGGCATTGTGACACGCAACAAAAAGGCGGGCACTGTTCTGGCGGCCGAAGTGTTCAGCAACGCCATCCATATGCCGATGACCCTTAAGCTCGAAGCGGAAAGCCTGCTGCGGACCCATTCGGTGCGCCGCCCGCTAGAGATCGAGGCCGTGCGATTGGCCGCCCGCAATATCACCGAACACCATGCTCGTCTGATTATGGGGCGACTAGAAGAGCTGATGGCGATTTATGACGCCGGGGGCGATTGGCGACACGCCGATCACAAGCTGCATGCCGCAATCCACGCCGCGACCGGAAATCCGCTCTTTGCGCAGCTGGTTTTGCAGATTCAGCAGGGCTTCAACGAAATTTATGAAACGCCTTTTGGGCAGCCGCAACTGGGGCAGAACACCATTCCCTTGCACCCTGCGCTGGCCGAAGCCGTTGCGCGAGGGGATGAGACCAACGCCGCCGAAATAATGGCCCGCATCATGGACATGGTCGAAGCCGAAGTGCGCAAAGTCATGGAGACCTATGATGTCTAAGCAACCTCAGACAGACCGCGCCTTGGCAACCTTGCTGAGTTCGGTTCTGGCGGATGACAATGGCTCAATCACGCCTCCGATTGTGCAATCGTCTCTCTTCGCTTTCCAGGATTATCAGGCGTTTGAGGACCGCATGGCGGGCCGGAGCGATCAACCGATCTATACACGAGTTCAGAACCCAACCGTTGCGGCCTTTGAAACCATTATGGCCAGTGCGGAAAACGGTTCCGCTGCGATTGGCTTTGCCTCAGGCATTGCCGCCATCTCCTCAACGCTGCTTGCCTTCCTTCAACCCGGCGACCGTGTCGCCTGTGTTGAACATGTCTATCCAGACACTTACCGGTTTATGGAACGCATGCTGCGCCCGTTTGGTGTTCAGGTCAGCTATCATTCAGTCGGCCAATTTGAAACGGACCCAGAGCTCTTGCGCGACGTCAAAGTTGCCTATCTGGAAAGCCCAAACTCGGTGATGTTCCAACCGATGAATTTGATGCGGGTGTCAGAGCATGCGCGGAAGCACGGTGTGGTCACCATGATTGACAACTCCTGGGCCAGTCCTGTGTTTCAAACTCCGATTGATCTTGGCATCGATATCGTTCTGCACTCGGCCTCAAAGTATATTTCTGGCCATTCCGATACTGTGGCTGGGGTTGTGATCTCGTCCCAAGACCACATTTCGCGAATTCGCGATCTGACATTGCCCCTACTTGGCGCCAAACTTGCGCCCTTCGAAGCCTTTTTGTTAACGCGTGGTCTGCGCACTTTAAGCGCGCGTATGAAACAACACCAAGCCACGGCAAATCTGTTTGTGGACCGTCTGGCGGGCCTGCCAGAGGTGCGCAAGGTCAACAGCCCCGGTGCCAATGAGGTCCCCGGATTGCGTGGGCGTGCCGGGCTCATGTCTCTGGAATTTGACGACAGCGTCGACATCCCAAAGTTTTCCGATGCCCTGAAACACTTTCGATTGGGCGTCAGCTGGGGCGGTTTTGAAAGCTTGATCTTGCCCGCCCGGGTTGGTCTGGCACAGGCCGGAGAAAAGAATTCCATGCAACATTTTGGCGTCCCCCCAAACTTGGTTCGATTGAACCTTGGGCTGGAAGATGCCGAAGACCTTTGGGCCGATTTCACCAACGCCCTGAGAACAAGCGTCGCCTGAGAGCACAAAAAGACGCGCAATCCCAACCGATCTGGAGGAATGACAAATGACGTACCTAAAGACCTGCGCCAGCGCAGTGGCTTTGCTTGTGGCCACCACAGCCTCGGCCGATACCACTTTGAAACTGGTCGAAGTGATCACAAGCCCGGAGCGCACGGAAGTGCTCCAATCTCTGGTCGACGGATATGAAGCCAACAATCCAGGCGTCACCGTAGAAATCGTGAGCCTGCCCTGGGGACAAGCCTTTGAAAAGTTGGCCACAATGGTTGCCGGCGGAGATATTCCAGATGTCGTGGAGATGCCTGATACCTGGCAGGCGCTTTATGCTGGGTCGGGTCAGCTTGCGAGCCTCAAAGATCACGTGGCTGGCTGGGACAATGGCGGCACGCTCACGGAGAAAACCGTCGCCATGGGATCGCAGGCCGGTGATCTCTATATGATCCCTTACGGGTTCTATCTGCGGGCGATGTTCTACAACAAGAAATTGCTGGCCGAAGCGGGCGTAGACGCTCCGCCTGCCACAATGGCCGAGTTCATGGATGCCTCTGCCAAAGTGTCGGAATTGGATGGCAAATCCGGATACTGTCTGCGCGGTGGGCCCGGTGGCACCAATGGCTGGATCATGCTGGCCGCCACCATGAACGGCACCAATGATTTCTTCACCGCCGATGGCAAAAGCCGCATCAACGAACCCGGCTCGGTCGAAGGCATCCAATTCATGATGGACATGTACCAGAAGGGCTATGCCCCGAAGGACAGCGTCAACTGGGGCTTCAATGAAATTGTCGCCGGTTTCTATTCCGGTACCTGTGCCTTCCTTGACCAGGATCCCGATGCCTTGATTGCTATCTCCGAACGGATGCCCGCGGAAGATTTTGCGGTTATCCCGATGCCGGTGGGACCATCCGGTAAATCCTTCCCCACCATCGGCTTTGCGGGCTGGTCGATCTTCAACTCGACCGAGCACGAAGACGAAGCATGGGATCTTGTGGCGACCCTCTCGTCGCCTGAGGCCAATGCAAAATGGGCAAAGCGGGTTGGTGTGATCCCGATCCACAAAGGCGCAGATCAGGACCCGCATTTCCAGACGGAGCAGTTCAAAGGCTGGTTCGACACGCTCAACGGTGCACAATACGAACCAACCACCATGCCGACTCATCTGGAACAGTGGGGCTATTTCGCCTCCACGGTTCTGCTGGAAACCAGCCAGGAGGCCCTGCTCGGCCAGCGATCGGCACAAGACGTTGCTGATGAATGGGCCGACTTGTTGACCGACGAATACTCGAAATGGAAAGCAAGCCAGTGAGCCTGTCACTAACAGCCAAACGCCTGCCCGGGACATCCCGGACAGGCCACTCTCTTTACTGGCGTTACATGGTAGAGCCGTTTCTTTACCTGTCGCCGGCCATCTTGCTGATCGTTTCGGTCCTACTGATGCCCTTGATCATCGGCATTTCCTATTCGTTTCAGTCGATAGAATTGTTGCGTCCGTTTAACACCGGTTGGGTGGGGTTTGAGAACTTTGCCAAACTCTGGACAGATCGCAAATTCTGGCTCGCGCTCGACAACACCTTTTGGTGGACCTTCTGGTCGATCTCATTTCAGTTTCTGCTCGGTCTCGGTCTGGCCTTGCTGCTGAACACGCAGTTTTACGGCAAAAAGTTGTTTCAGGCGCTGGTGTTCCTGCCCTGGGCCGTGCCCACGTTTCTTTCGGCCCTGACCTGGGCCTGGTTGTTCAACCCTGTGATCGGCCCACTGCCGCATTGGCTTGCCGCTTTGGGCATATTGTCCGAACCCTATAATATTATGGGTGATCCGGATCTGGCCCTGTGGGGGCCAATTGTCGCCAATGTCTGGTTTGGCGTTCCTTTCTTTGCCATCACCTTGCTCGCCGCGCTGCAATCAATCCCGGGAGAACTGTTCGAGGCGGCGGAAATCGATGGTGCCTCGGCCTGGCAGATCTTTAGCAAAATCACGCTGCCCTTTCTGGCTCCTATGATTGCCATCACTGTGATGCTGCGCACCATCTGGATCGCCAATTTCGCGGATCTGATCTATGTGATGACTGGTGGTGGTCCGGCCAATTCAACCCAGATTGTCAGCTCGTATATCTTCACCACGGCCTTCCGCAAACTGGACTTCGGCTATGCCTCAGCCATCGCTGTTGCGCTGTTGGGCATCTTGCTTGTTTACGCCGTGATCGTGCTCTGGATCCGCAAAAAACTGGTCAAAATCTGAGGTCCCCATGGCAGTTTCCCGCACACATCCCGTTTTGATCGCTGGTAAGTACCTTGCCCTGTTGGGGTACCTGAGCTTCGCTCTCTTCCCATTGTATTGGCTTCTGAAAATCGCTCTGACGCCGGATCAGCTGGTGTACAGTGAAGGCACCTCTTTGTGGCCCTCAAGCGTAACACTTAGCAATTTCTCCGAAGTGCTGTTTCAGACCGATTTTCTGAGCTATTTCGGCAACTCGCTCACGGTGTCATTGGGCACTGCCTCGCTCACCACACTCATCGCCGCCGGAGCAGGTTACGCGTTTTCACGCTTTCACTTTGCAGGCAAACGGCTGTTGATCGTGGTGATGCTGGTGACACAGATGTTCCCTCTGTTGATGATCATTGCACCGATCTACAAAATCATCTCATCGCTGGGCATGTTGAACTCACTCACGTCGTTGATCGTGGTCTACACCGCCTTCAACATCCCGTTTGCAACCTTCTTGATGCAATCTTTCTTTGATGGAATTCCGAAGGATCTGGAAGAGGCCGCGATGATGGATGGGTGCTCCAGATTTCAAGCTTTGCGCAAAGTTGTCTTTCCTCTGACCCTCCCCGGTCTGGGCGCGACTTTGGGGTTCGTGTTCACCGCGGCCTGGTCAGAGCTTTTGTTTGCACTGATGCTGATCTCGAAGAACGACGCCATGACATTCCCCGTCGGGCTGTTGACCTTTGTGTCAAAGTTTTCCGTCGATTGGGGGCAAATGATGGCGGCAGGGGTGCTGGCACTGGTGCCCAGTTGTCTCTTCTTCATCTTCATTCAACGCTACCTTGTGCAGGGCCTGACGTCCGGCGCGGTCAAAGGATAGGAGGTCCGCTATGTCTCGGATCGAGCTCAACAACGTGATGAAACGCTATGGCACAGTAGAGGTTCTGCGCGACATCAATCTCGACATTCAAGACGGCGAGTTCATCGTTTTGGTCGGCCCCTCTGGATGTGGAAAATCCACGCTGTTGCGGATGATCGCTGGATTGGAGCCCATCAGTGGCGGTGATTTTCTAATTGACGGTGAACGGATGAACGATCTACGCCCGCGCGAACGTGACATTGCCATGGTCTTTCAATCTTATGCGCTTTATCCGCATATGGATGTGGCGCGAAACATGGGGTTCTCTATGGAGATCCGCAAAGATCCGGTTTCAGAACGCAGAACACGGGTCGAAGCCGCGGCAAAAACCTTAGGGTTATCAGCACTGAAAGATCGTCTCCCCCGTGCCCTCTCCGGCGGTCAGCGTCAGCGCGTGGCAATGGGGCGTGCGATCATTCGCGAGCCGCGTGCCTTTTTGTTTGATGAACCCCTGTCCAATTTGGATGCGGCTCTCCGAGTGGAAATGCGGCTGGAAATTGCGCGGATGCATCAAAAGCTAGGCGCGACAATGATTTATGTTACGCATGATCAGGTTGAAGCTCTGACTCTCGCCGACCGGATCGTCGTTTTAAACGGCGGTGATATTCAGCAGGTTGGCACACCGCTGGATTTGTATGAGCGTCCCGCCAATAAATTTGTCGCCCAATTTATCGGGTCTCCTACGATGAACATTCTGCCCACCAGCAGGCAGCCGACCGGCTTGGGTTTGCCAAATGGCGGTCATCTCGCGGTGCCTGCCGGTAGCCAAATTCAAAAGGTGACCGAACTGGGCGTGAGGCCGGAACACATCGACATTGTCACGACCGATGACGGAGATCTGACAGGCGTCGCCGATGTGGTTGAACGCCTAGGATCCGACACAAACATCTATGTGCAGGTCGATGGCGTCGGCTCAGTTCTGGTTCGGCGGTCTGGCAATTTGCCTGTGAAAACAGGGGATCGTCTGGGTCTACATCTGCAGCGTGATAACATTCACCTGTTCAACTCAGGAGGCACGCGACTT
>JAGDYZ010000057.1:0-1106 GCA_049116335.1 Pelagimonas sp.
TGATCAGCCCCACCTGAGTGGTCCAGTTTGAATGTTAGTGCATGATAGGCCTGGGTTCCATCGGGACGATGGTTTCCGGGGCCGGTGGGCGGTAGCGCAGAGCACTGTGGGGTCGTTTGGTGTTGTAGTGTTTCCTCCATTGTTCGATCAGGATTTGAGCTTCGCGTAGCGAGTAGAAGACCTCGCCATTGAGCAGTTCGTCGCGGAGCCGGGCATTGAAGCTTTCGCAATAGCCGTTCTCCCAGGGTGATCCCGGCTCGATGTAAGCGGTTTTGGCACCGACGGCTGCGATCCAGTCCCTGACGGCCTGCGCTATGAACTCCGGGCCATTGTCGGAGCGAATGTAGGCGGGAACGCCGCGCAGGATGAACAGGTCTGTCAGCGCGTCGATCACCTCGGTCGAGTTCAGCTTGCGCTTCACCCTGATCGCAAGGCATTCACGACTATGCTCGTCCAGGATGTTGAGCGTTCGGAACGCTTTTCCGTCATCAGTTCGGTGGTGCACAAAGTCATACGACCAAACGTGGTTCCGATACTCCGGCTGCAAACGAACGCACGAACCGTCGTTCAACCAGAGCCGTCCTTTCTTTGGCTGTTTCATTGGTACTTTGAGCCCTTCACGTCGCCACAGGCGTTCGACACGCTTGTCGTTGATCTGCCATCCGGCGTCTCTGAGCAAAGCTGCGATCCGACGATAGCCGTAACGACCATACTGGCGCGTCAGTTCGATCATGTCGGCCACCAGGCGGTCTTCGTCAGCGCGGCCAACTGGCAACCGCCTCTGTGTTGATCGGTGCTGCCCCAAAACACGGCAAGCCCGACGCTCTGAGATGTGGAACCGGCTTCGCACATGGTCAATGCAGGCGCGACGACGCGAAGGGCTCAGTAGTTTCCCCGTGCAGCTTCCGACAGGATCAGCTTGTCCAACGTCAGGTCAGACACGGCTCGACGCAGCCGATCATTCTCCTTCTGAAGCCGTTTGAGCTCCTTCAGTTGGTCGGTCCCCATACCGCCATATTGCTTTCGCCAGCGATAAAATGTCTGTTCGGTTAGCTGCACCTGCCTGATTGCATCGACGCGCGGCATCCCTTGGCCGCACAGCACCT
>JAGDYZ010000058.1:0-3727 GCA_049116335.1 Pelagimonas sp.
CTAGCGGGGCTGTTTGCGTTTGAGCACTAAGCTCTTGTTGCACAGGTTGAATTTTGGACAGCTCCGCTTCTACGCGGTCGCTGTCCGTTGAGGTGGCAACCGACAGGATACCCGCCAGGTCACCGATAAGATCGCATGGTCAGTTCTTCGCCCGTATCATTGGGTGTGAGGACGACTTTGTCGATCATGGCGCGTAGATGCTGTGAAGCTTCCACACGTGTCTCTGGGGTGTTCATGGTGGCCATGAGCCCAGAAATTTCTTGTTTGTACCGTTCCCCCATAATTGGATGAAAAAACACCTTCTCCTCAGGCTGCTGGCTGAGAAGTGCTTCCAGTTCTTTGAGGCGGTCGTTGACCGCAACTGCGCGGTCTTTGATCATCTCAGCAGGGACACCGTCGCAAATCGATTGCACAATCTTTTGCTTCTCACGCATCAAATTGTGCTGTTCTTTGATGTAGGCATTGCGCGAGGCGTTTTGATCTCGCCGCAGCTCATTCATGCGATTGGTGTATTCTTTGCAGAAAGCATCCACGAGACGCTCATCCATAAGATTTGCATTCAGGGCATGCAGTACCTTGGCTTCCAGTTCTTCGCGTTTGATTGTCAGCTTATTGGTGCATGTGCCTTTGTTCTTGGCGGTGGAGCAGGACAGGTGGGTTTTGTTGTGCATGGCAAAGCCGCCGCCACAGCAGCCACATTTGACAAGGTGTGACAGAAGGTAGGTGGGGCGATTGCGGGCGTGCAGCGGTTTGTCTTTCTTGTTGTAAACGCCTTGCTGGGATTTGACTGTGTCCCACAGATCTTGATCGATGATGCGCAGATCAGGCACCTCTGTAATCACCCACTTGTCTTCTGGATTGAGGCGCGAGACGCGTTTGCCCGTTGCTGGATTCTTAACGTAACGCAGGCGGTTCCAGATCTGACGCCCAATGTAGAGTTCATTGTTCAGGATGCCTGTGCCGCGTTCGCGATTGCCATAGATGGTGCTGGGACCCCATGTGCCGCCATTCGGTGCAAGGACGCCTTCGGCATTGAGTGTCTTTGCAAGTGAGGCTGGGGACGTGCCATTGGCATAGGCTTTGAAGATGCGCCGAACGACCTGAGCCTGATCAGCATTGATCTTGCGGCCACCACGTTCAATCATGCCATCCGCGCCAGCCTCATGGGGGACGTCGTAACCAAAGACAATGCCGCCTGCGCTTTTGCCTTTGAGGGCGCGGCCCTGCAGGCCGCGGCGTGTTTTGTTGGCCAGCTCCTTGAGAAACATTGCCCCCATCGTGCCGCTGAACCCAATGTGCAGCTCACTGATGAAACCCTCAGACAAGGCGAACATCTGTTGGTCATTGAACCGCAGGTGTTTGAACACTTTTGCAGCGCCTTCCAAGTCGCGGCTGACGCGATCCAGGGCTTCGGACATCACAATATCAAACTGGCCAGTCGGGGCGGCGGTCATAAGTGCTTGGATGCCAGGACGAAACAGGCTTTCGCCTGAGATTGCGTGGTCAGTGTAGCATTCCACCACGCTCCAACCTTCTTGCTCGGCACGTTGTTGGCAGATCCGGATCTGGTCTTCGATGGAGTTATCCGTTTGCAGGTCTGAGGAATAGCGCGCGTAGATCGCGACGCGTTTTGGTGTTGTTGTGCTCATGAGCGTGGTCCTTTCTGCGGGCGGCATTCATCTTCCATGTCAGAGCTCGCAGAGCGCTCAATGCTCGTCTGTTCCTGAAAATCCGCTTCCGCCGCCGCCCGCGCAAGGAAACGCACCAGTTCCAGCAGATTGCCATTTAGCAATGCCGGAACTGTCTCCTCCTGAGTCTCCCGTGGCGTGGCCCGATCAGTCAACGAAATATTCCTTTCTACCCACAGGCAATTTGCCGGGGCTGTTGTGATGCAAGTACATCTGTATGAAGGAAGAATAGGTGGTTGAGGCGAATGTCGTAAAAGTATCCAGCGGGTATTTTGGGGTATTGAGGATGAAGACATTTTTTGAAGTTGATTGGGCAAATGCATCGGTCGCAGAGCGACGCGGACCTACGAAGGCGCTGTATAAGGTGCTGCGCGAGTTGGCGAAGCATCTTGGCATGCGTTTTGACGATCTTGTTGTTGAGGCGCAGGGGAGTCCGATCAGCGAAACAGAAGACCCGCATCGAAACTTTCGGAGAGGTGAGATTGCCTGGTAGAAGGCGCAAGCCATTCATGAATGGTTGGCGGGCAATCATTATGCCTTTGGCCAGGTCAAAGCGCCGGAGATGTTCCAGACCCCTAGAAGATCAGAGTGGGAAATGTTCCTGCAAACTCATGCTGCCACAGGTGGCATACGAGCCGCAGCAGCTGAGCCATTTTCCATAGCGCGGCGTAGGCAACCGGAAGACGATACTGCTGTGTTCCGTATTGGCCAGAAATTTATCTTTGAGCTAACGACGCCAGAACCTGGTTATGTTGTTGCTTTTGAACGTTACGCGGATGAATGGCACCCGCTACCGCTCGGTGCTGATGAGCGCAATTTGAAGGTGCGGTTGCCTAGTGGCTTGAGTTTCTTGCCGCGAGACGGGAAAGGGGCCGCAATCCCCCTTTGCGAATATGACGATACCGGCTTGCATCAGTTTGTCTTTGTGGTCAGCAAAGATCAGCGATTGCCGGTGGATCGCAAGAGTATTGTCGGTCTGAGCAAAGAAGCTGATCTGATCGTTTATCAAGTACAAACCCGTGTCATCACGTGAGGCCGTCTGGCAGGGTCTGATAGGTTTTGAGTGTCTCGTTGAAAAGCACAAGATCCGCCCATTGTCTCGCACCGTTCGTTTTGAAAGCGTCAAAACCCTCTGGATCAGCGGCTTTGGCAATCCCCACGTCTGCGAAGAAATCCTGGGCTTCCCCGAGGTCTTGGCGAATGCTGTCCGCGCCTGCAATTTGCGCCAAGTTCACGGCGTCAAAGAAGCAGGGGATCGAGACTTCTTTGCCATAGGCGGTTTGTTCCTCGTTTGAGGGCAGGTCGTTTGGGTCAATTGCGTCATAGCCATTAATGATCGCTATCCGCTGCGCTGGAATGAGTGGCATCTCAGTGATGTGACCCAGTAGCTGAAATATCCGAGTGGCGGCTTTGGGATGCGTGCTGAGTGGGGCAGTGTTCGTCGCATCTTCTTGCTCGATTAACATCATCACAGCAGAAATTGCCATGGCGCGGTAGCGCAGGCTTTCCCATTCATCTGCCGAGTAAGCATCTAGTAGTAGTTCGGACGCATCGTGATCCGCTTGAAGCTCGAGGCACAGCGGGACCTTCGGGAGGTCGCTGATCGGAAAATCAGGCAATGGGTTTGGTTTGGCAGGTGCACGTGATGCGATGGCGAATTGGTGAGACTGCGCTGTCTCGCCAACAAACGGGCAGCCCATCAGGTCAAAGTGGTTCAAGTCGAAATGTTGTAACTCGTGCAGCATCAGCCAGACCAAGGATAAGTGCAGCATGTCGTCTTTGTTGGCGGTCACGGGACGGCCAGCGCCGCCGAGGAAGGTCTTGCTCGCGTATGCGGCATCCCAGAAAGCGGCTAGCGTGGAGGCAACGCCGGTGCTGGCTCGGATACAGAGATCTTCTGCCTGAAGTTCGATCAGAGCCCAGAAACTGCTGTCGTCAATCACATCTAGCCTGGGGGTGATTGCTAAGGGTTGGCCCAGCAGTTCTTCCATTTGTTGGAGAGCGGTAGCGAGGGGGTAATCCCCCCATTTATGGAGGGG
>JAGDYZ010000059.1:0-1444 GCA_049116335.1 Pelagimonas sp.
AAGCCGATTTGTGCAACAAAGCCGATGCATGCGGGAACAGCGGGTCATCCTTATCCAATTCTCGCGCACTGCGTCCTCCGCCGATGGCGTACAAACTGACCAGACCACGTAGCGAGGGGAACACACCATTATGCATATAGGGCCCGGTACGTGCGAGATGTCGAAGGCTAGGGGTTTTGAACTTGCCAACATCGGCAGGATCACCCGTTACGGAGTAGCGCCCCAAATCTTCCAACTTGCGACTGTAATAAGATAAGCCCAGATTGTGGAATTTCCCGTCAGTCAAATTTGGCCCCATATGGCAATTCGCACAGCGGGCTTTGGTGCGGAAAAGATGGAGCCCCCAGATAGCCTCATCGGAGAGAATATCCTTTGTCCCGCGCAGAAAGCGGTCAAATCGTGTTGGACGATCTAGGGTGCGCTGAAACGCGGCAATAGCAGTGGCAATGCGTGAGATTTTCACCTCTGGCGAGCCAAAAACTGTTGCCATCTCAGCCGAATAGGTTTCGGTGGCCCGAAGTCGGGAGACAACCGACACCAGATCGTCATTCGCCATTTCGTCGGGTGCCAGCAAAGGCCCAAGCGCCTGCTCTCCCAGGCTGGCCGCGCGTCCATGCCCAAAGGAACACGGCAGCCCATCGCCCCAACCCAACTGCCTGTGGTGTCAGCTCTGAAAGGAGAAATGCCCGGATTTCGACAAAAGAGGATCTTCAAACAGGGTTTTGCCGAGCTGGGCCAGCGGGTCAAAGACATCCTGTCGTCTGGGCAGTTTGGGCACGCCCAGTTCGACATAATCCACCTCGGGATCAAGGGTCGCCGGGGGCCAGAAGGCGGACCGCTGGGCGCCGCAGGTGCCGCTGTGGCGTTTTGTTCAGATGGCGCGAAGTCCAAACGTGCTTCAGCACCGGCGGGAGCCGGTGCTGGCTGCGGTGAGGCGGCATGTACTGGCTCAGTGGCTGGCGAGGGTTTTGGCGGTGGCACCGGCACCGTTGCAACACGTCTGACAGGGGCCCGAGGGCCCCCTGTCTGGTGTTGGGTTGGTAAACCCGCAAGGATTGTGACCGCGGTGAGCATCACAAAGGGCGCAACAAGTATGATCTCGATGTGCCACTTTTTCACCGCGTCACGGATTTGCTTCACCACTGGGCGCTGGTGCCAATCCATGCGCTTCGTCCTTTGACCCACGGGCTGGAATCTGTGGCAATGCCATTGCTGCGTTTGTCCAGAAGGTTGGATACCTTTGCCTCAAGGAAAATCGGCTTGTCACCCAGATCCGCGATCTGCGCCGCCGCAGACATGTTCAGGGTCATGACGGCTTTGAAGTCGCGGTCCTCATAAACATCGTGGTTCTGAGATCCATAATCCGGGTTGTCATGGGTTTCATTGTCATCGCTAACGATCGCGGCAGTATAGCCCATTCGCTTTGTTGCACAAATGGCGAGAG
>JAGDYZ010000060.1:0-1047 GCA_049116335.1 Pelagimonas sp.
TTTGTTGCACAAATCGGGTTATGAGGGCACTTCCCCTTTCCCCGGCCGGACTTATCCTACGGGTTGTGTGACGGGTATGCCAAGAGCGGTGTAGCGGTTAAGTACCGCGATCCGGACCTGTAGCTCAGCGACCTGTCGGTCGAAGTCTCGGGCCATGAGGCCTTGGCCAAGAAGTTTGACGCCATGCATTTTTGTTTCTGCGCGGCTTCGGCGATGATACCCGGTTAGCTTTCTCCAGAGTGCCCGCCCGAGATATCTGCACGCTCTTACGGCTTCATTTCGCGCGACAGCGCCTGCTGTGGTTGGTTTCCAATGTTGGGCATTCTTGCGCGGGGGGATGATGGCAACGGCCCCTCGAGCGGCAATCACATTGTGGCATCAGCGCGTGTCATAAGCCCCATCAGCGGTGACCGTGGCAATCTTTTGTTCGGGTGTGATCTGGTCCAGCAGGTCGGGCAGCATAGGTGCGTCGCCGACATTGCTTGTCGTGACGCCAACCGCGCGGATCTCCAGTGTTTCTTCATCCATACCGAGATGCAGCTTGCGCCAAAGGCGCTTCTTTGGCCCGCCATGCTTGCGCGCATTCCACTCCCCTTCACCCTCGGCCTTGATCCCCGTCGCGTCAATCAGCAGATGCAACGGCCCGGTTCCACCACGGTATGGGAAAGAAACATTCAACGTCTTCTGGCGACGACACAGGGTGCTGAAGTCCGGAACTTTCCAGTCGAGCCCGGCCAGGCGCAACAGGCTTTCGACGAAACCCGTCGCCTGTCGAAGGGGCATCCCAAACAGCACCTTCATCGTCAGGCAAACTTGAATCGCCGCGTCGCTGAACTCTGGCTGACGCCCGCGCTTGCCAGTCGGAACCGCATGCCATGTCATCTCGGGATCAAACCAGATCGATAGTGAACCGCGCTGCTTCAGCGCATCATTATAGGACGCCCAGTTCGTCGTCCTGTACTTCGTAGGGGACCAGCTGTTCATACCCGCCAGCTACCACGCTAGATTCAAACAGTGAATCCCTCTCGCCATTTGTGCAACAAAGCG
>JAGDYZ010000061.1:0-8210 GCA_049116335.1 Pelagimonas sp.
TCCGAATTTCAGGGGGTACCTCAGAGAGCGGCTTTTGCAGCTTTCAGAAATAAAGGGAAAAAAAGCGTCAGATGCGCTAAAACTTCCAATCAGTTTCGCCTTGATTGTGCGCAACAAGCCGCACAGCGCCTTAACCTCCCGCGTGGTGCGACGAGGGTTCGGAATGATCTAAAACTTCGATCCGCCCCGTGGCGGTAGAAAGGACCATTCATGCCTCGCGCGGCAAAAATTGGGCCTCGAAATCCGAGCTCATGGAAATGTCTGGTGACGGACACGCCCACCTGCCGTGTCGCAACAAGTTCTTTGCCGTCTCACCGACGCCTATTCGTGACCATTGAGTTCGGAAAGTTTTGCTGCAGCCAGTCTGAGTGGCTCAAGAAACGCCAACATGTCATCAGGCGAGCAGCGCATTATTGGCGCGTGCGTAGACAACGTGGCCAGAAGCCTGCCGTTGGGACTTAGGATAGGCACACCAATTGCGATCATCCCGACCATGAATTCTTCATTGTCTGTCGCATAACCACGTTGGCGCGTTTTTGTGAGCTCTTCACGCAGCTTATCGGCAGATGTTATTGTGTGTTCTGTTAACTCGTCTAGCGACCCGGCTGACAGAACCCCGTTTAAGGTTTTTGCACGCAGGGAGGACAGGTACAGTTTACCACTTGCCGTGCAATGAAAAGGTACCTGCGTGCCAATGGGCAATTGGATTCTAAGAGGCCACTTGGTCTCGACCCGGTCAAGATAGGTCATGCCCTCTCTGTCCGGGGTCCCGAGATTGATAGTTTCCCCGATCTCCTCGGCCAAACCTTTCAAGATAGCAAGGCGCGCGGTGCGAACACGCTCAGATGACATAGCATTGGCCACCAGAGCGCGCAGCCGATCGCCCGGACCGTAGGAGCGGCCATCAAGATCTCGTTGCAAAAACCCTTCGGCCTCCGCAGTTTGCATCAGCCGGTGGATGGTCGGTTTTGGAAGGCCAATTGTATCAATTAGATCAATTGGCCTGACCGACACACCACGCCGCACAACTTCTTCGATTATCATCAAAAGCCGAAGGTTGGTCGGGATTTGGCTATCTTTTGTGAGATCCTGATCATCGGGCATTTTCCATACCTATCTGTTAGGAAGTAGGATCAACGCTAGCTCTGGAACAAGTGACACAAACACCCAAACGCCGATCAATGCTGCAAGGTAAGGTACCGTATAGCGTAGCAATCGGAAGTAGGGAACACCCGTCACGCCCGACGCCACATAGAGATTCAACCCGTAGGGAGGAGTAATGAATCCAATGGACGCGCCAACCAGGAAGATCACCGAAAAATGGATCGGATCAATGCCAACCGAAGCGGCGATTGGAGCAAGTATCGGAGCAAGGATGATCGTAACCGGCAAGCTTTCCAGCACCATGCCAGAGAAGAATACGATGACCATCGACGTGAAAAGAACCGCATAATAGCCGCCCATAGATGTCACAAAATCCCCAATGGTTTGCTGTGCACCAAGCAAAGACAAGATTTGCTGCATCACCACAGACACCGCGATAAGGGGCGCCAAAATACCGGTGATCTGCGCCGAGCGTACAACAATGGATGGGATCTGTGGGATGGAGAACCCTTCTACAACGAACATCTCCATATAGCTTTTTTCCGTCGCAGGTTTGCCTTTGTCCACCCCCATGATTTTGTTTATCGGGTAACTGAGCAATCCTGCGATGATGCAGAAACCAACGGTCACGCCCGCGGCTTCGGTTGGTGAAAACTTGCCTGTGTAGATGCCCCAGAGAACCAGCCCAATGGCAAAGAACCCAAGCCATGCGCCAAAAGCGGTTTTCAGCACTCGGTTCAGTTGCAGCGGTATCAGATAACCCCAGCCATTGATGCGACAGATGATCCAACAGGCAAGCTGCATGCCCACCACCATCAACGCCCCGGGCAAAATACCGGCAACAAAGAGATCAGAGATCGGCAGGTTCAGCAAAAAGCCGTAAACGATAAAGATGATTGATGGTGGAATGATGATGCCAACGGTGCCGCCTGCTGCGGCGGTCGCAGCCGAGAAACGCTCATCATAGCCACCTTTGACCATCTCCGGATGCAGCATCGAGCCAATCGTGGCCGTTGTTGCCGAGTTCGAACCAGAAATCGCGGCAAACAACCCACATGCTCCAAGCGAGGCCATGGCAAGCCCGCCGCGCAGCCACCCCAAACATGAATAAGCAAAGTCGGATAACCGACGCGCAATTCCGGATTGGTTGATCAAGTCTCCGGTGAGAATGAAAAGGGGCATCGCAAGAAGGGCAAACCCTTTGTTGAACACGTTGAGCAATTCTGCCCCCATGTTGTCGAGCGTCATGCCAAGCACAAACGAACAGCCAATGACCCAATAGGCAATGACCAGCAGGACCGGCACGCCCAGCAGGAACAGGAGTGTCACTCCAAGTGATATCAGTGTTACCAGTGTCCCATCGGTCATCACACATCTCCTCCGATCACGGCTTGTTTGATCAGCGGCGCACCACTGCGAAAGTTTCTTAGGTCCTCGAAGAAGTTCTCAAACACCCGCGCTGCCATCAGGACAAAAGCCATCGGTGCGGTAATAAGGAACCACCACTGCATGACATTGTCGGTTCCAAGAACAATCTGAAAATTCGAAGCAGACAAGGCCGTCACCCGGGTAGTCGTGACGAGAACGATGACAGAGAAAATGAACCACAGAACGGCGTCCAAAGTCAGGCAAGCCATTTGTCCCGAACGCGGCATTAGGGTCCGAAACTCAGCAAAGCTGAGATGTGTCCGAAGCCTCACGTTAAAGGCCGCACCAAACCAGGCCATGATCATAAACAGCAGCGGTGGGATCGTTGTTGACCAGGGCTGCTGGCTGGAAAAAATGAACCGATCAATGACGCCCCAGAAGATGATCAAGGCAATCGCAAGATAGCTGTATACCATGATCGTGCGTTCCAGGTGGCGATCAAGCCAGGGCACTTTCTTATAGATCCACATCACCAACAACCCACTTACCGCTGTGGCGACCGTACCTACCACCCAAGCGGCATTTGATTTCAGAGCATTTCGAATTTCGAAACTATCCTGAGACGCAAATGCGCTGAGTATGTCACCGATCTCTGACCAGATTGCCATATTTTCCTCCCTGTCGTGTCTGTCGGTATGTTTCGTGGTCAGACACGTATTGCGGGCCGCCGCGATACCGGCGCCGGCCCCTTTTGGCTTAGATCAGCTTTTCCACCAGCGGCGGGGCTCAACGTTCTCTGGTTTCATATCTTTGGGAACCTGACGCGCGATGTCATAGATTTCTTGATACGTGTCTATGCCACCGGCCCAGCCGTTCAGACGCTCACGCCATTTTTCCCAAAGCTGTGGTTGGAATTCAGGCGAACACATCTCTTCAGCCATCTTGATCTGGTCGTCGGCCAGGAATGCATTGCGAACGTTGTTTTCCGCAAAGATGGTTCCCGGCATCTGTGGATCTGAATGCCCAACGGTTTTCACAAGCGCAGCTTCATTTGCCGCCTGAACGTGGGTTTGGGCCCAGTAAGACGATTCCATAACCGCATCTTGCAGATGGCCATCAAGACTGTCAAAGACTGATGAGCTCATCGATGTATGTTCCGTGCCGCAGAAGAACTTCAGGTCAACAGACTGAGATACAACAGGTGACATGTTGGCGTAGGCCACAGCCGATGCCCATGTTTCCGCCCCATCGATCAAGCCTTGCTTGAGGCCGTCCAGCGTTTCTTCCCAAGCCACAGGAACCGGGTTCAGGTTCAGTGCTTGCATCGCGATGCGACCCAGCTGGGTGCCCGTAACGCGGTTTTTGGTGCCAAACAGCTCTTCCAACTTGGTCACCGTGGGTTTCTCGGCCCATCCAAGCCCCAACTGAATGCCGCGCAACTCGCAGTGGCTAAACAGGAATTTCAGGCCGTGTCGTTTTTCAAGCGGATCACGCAGGATACGCTGCGATTCCGGGCTGTAGAGGAAGTGATACTGAGACGCGCGTCCTGGGAACATATAGGCGTAGTCCAGAACATTCAGATAGGGTGCGCCCCCTGCCGAGTTTTGGGTGGATGCAGCATAGATATCGACGATACCCTGCTGGGTCTTCTCGACACAGGATGTCTGACCACAGATCTGATTATCCCCAATAAATTCAATGCGAATTTCACCGTCGGTCCGGCTTTCAAGGTCACGTGCAAATTCCAACGCACCCGCGCGTTCAATCAACAAGTTCCGTGCGTTGAAGCCCGAAGCTCCAAATTTCAGAGTGTGCTTCGCAGGTTTTGAGAAACGTTTTTCGTATGTCGATTCTGCCGCACTTGCGAGGTTCGCAAGGCTCATCGCCCCGCCAAAACCGCCTGCCGCCAGAAGCGTCGAGCTCATGCCGTATCGGCCAGCGACCCGAAAAAGATCGCGGCGTGAAATGCCACGTAGATTGTTTGATGTACTCACGTCTTTCCTCCCTAAGTGCAATTATTGAGACTTGCGATCTCATTAATAGTGCATTAGGGATTTTTGAAGCAAGAGAAATCTCATTTCCCGTTCGGTAGGGCTTGGAGGAAACGCATATGTCGCAGAAAAGAGCCGATTTTCTGATTGTAGGGGCTGGGTCTGCGGGATGTGTTCTGGCGAACAGATTAAGCGCCGACCCCACGAACCATGTGATTCTTCTCGAAGCCGGGGGGCGTGACATCAATCCTTGGATTCACGTGCCGGTGGGGTATTTCAAGACATTGCACAATCCGAACACGGACTGGTGTTACAAATCCGAACCCGAACCAGGGCTCAACGGTCGTTCCCTTGATTGGCCTCGCGGGAAGACACTCGGTGGCTCAAGCTCCATCAACGGTTTGCTATATGTGCGCGGTCAAAAGGAAGATTACGACCGTTGGGCACAGTGTGGCAATCGCGAATGGAGCTATGACGATGTCCTGCCGCTGTTCAAACGATCTGAATCTTATGAAAAAGGCAGCGATGACTACCACGGCGCCGATGGCGGCCTTTCGGTTTCGATGATCCGCGCAAAAAGCGATATATCGCAGGCGTTCATTGATGCCGCTGTCGAGATGGGGGTTCCACGCAACTACGACTATAATGGCGAACAACAAGAAGGCGTTAGCTATTTTCATCAGACCGCTCGCAACGGCTTCCGCTGTTCAAGTGCCAAGGCCTTTCTGAACCCGGTCAAGAAACGTCCAAACCTTGAAATACGCACGCATGCCCATACGGAATCTTTGATTTTCGAAGACAACGAGTCCCGTCGGGTCATTGGCGTGCGCTATTCCCGTAAGGGACAAACGCATGAGGTGATGCTGAAGCCGGGCGGAGAGGTCATTCTTTCAGCGGGGGCCATTGGATCGCCGCAGATTCTCGAGCTGTCTGGCATTGGTCGTGGTGACGTGTTGCAGAAGGCCGGTGTCAAGCTGCGCCACGAGTTACCAGGCGTGGGCGAGAACCTGCAGGATCACTTGCAGATCAGGCTGGTTTACGAAGTGAACAGTCAGACCCTTAACGACGCGATCAACAAGTTTGTTCCGCGAATGGGGATCGGATTGAATTATGTTTTGTTCCGCAAAGGTCCGATGAGCCTTGGCGCCAGTCAGGTTTGCGTCTTCGCCAAATCAATGGATGGGCTCGAAACGCCCGATATTCAGTTCCACTTTCAGCCGCTGAGTGCCGACAAACCGGGCATCGAAATGCATCCGTTTTCCGGGATCACATCTTCGGTCTGTCAGTTGCGCCCCGAAAGCCGGGGGCACATTCATATCGCGTCACCCAATGCCTCAGACTACCCCAAAATCGTTCCAAATTATCTGTCAGCAACAGCAGATCAGCTCTGCGCCATCCGGGCCGTCAAATTTGCGCGCGCGATGACAAAAACGAAAGCACTTAGTCCGTTCATTGTGCGTGAACATGTGCCATGCAATGATCCGCAGACGGACGAACAACTGCTGCAATGCGCCCGTGATATCAGTCAAACGATCTATCACCCAACCAGCACATGTCGAATGGGGAACGACGATATGGCCGTGGTTGACGACAGACTGCGTGTGCGCGGCATTGCCGGGCTGCGCGTGGCAGATGCGTCAATCATGCCCGATATCGTCTCAGGCAACACAAACGCCCCAACAATCATGATAGGCGAAAAAGCAAGTGATCTGATCCTTGAAGATCGACGGATGAAAAGCTGACCCCGAACCAAACGAAAGCTTTCACCAGGGGACATGAAAATGACCAGGGAAGAAGCCTTTGTAAAAGTACTTCAAATGTACGGCATCGACAACGCGTTCGGATATTGGCTCTGCATTGAAGCTAATATCCGAACGTTTCCCTGCTGTGGGCTTCAAGTTCATAGATTGTGCATAAGGCTACAACGCCGGCATCATGGTGGAGGGGTTTCCGGATCGCATGTGCATCGCCAATTCCGTCGATCACGCACAGGCGCGAGAAAATCTTACGTCGCACCTATGACTGACAGAACCCCTCTCAAACGGTAACAGGGCTCTAGAACGCTGCATACTTTTGATCGCCTTCGTTAGAGGGAAAGCTGTTTGAGTTGTCGGGTGCAGCGGGAACATCTTCCCAACCTGTATCGTTTAAAGTGGGTGGCGTTGAGTAGGGGGTGGCAAACTCCTTGTCTCGCAACGTGAACTGGCCAACAAGGTTGTTCAAACCAATGGCCTCACCGTTCATCGAACTGATAGCCAAACCCGTCTGCTCCACCATGGCCGCATTTTGCTGGGTTACGCTGTCTAACTGCGCGACACCAATATTGATCTCATTTAGGCCCTGTGCCTGTTCTACGGCTTCACTGGAGATGCCTGAGACCAGCTCTGCAATAGTGGTCACCTGGCTGACCACCGTTGCGAGGGCTTGACCCGCGTCGTCAACTTTCTGGACGCCATCCTGTACATGGGCCGAGCTTGTGCCAATGAGATGCTTGATTTCGTTGGCTGCTTCGGAAGACCTTTGCGCCAAAGCTCTAACTTCTGAGGCGACAACGGCAAATCCTTGTCCAACTTCACCAGCTCTGGCCGCCTCAACCCCAGCATTCAGGGCAAGCAAATTGGTTTGGAAGGCAATATCGTCAATCACCCCAATAATTCGCGAAATCTGCGTTGAAGAGCTTTCAATTTCATTCATCGCTGTGACGGCGCTTTCCACAACCTCCCCGCTGCGTTCTACGTCTACTCGGGCATTTTCCACAGCGGATTGCACCTCACGCGCGTTGCTGGCTGCGGAGTTCACACTCGCCGTCATCTCTTCCAGCGCCGCCGCTGTTTCCTCAAGCGTTGCAGCCTGTGTTTCAGTACGGGAGGACAGATTGTCTGAGGCGGTTTTGATGTCGTTGGATTGATGTTGGATTTGTCCTCCTGACCGCACCACATCGGTTAGGAGTGCGTTGAGATTGTCGACGGTCGCGTTGAAATTCACACGCAGCGAGTCATACCCGCCACCAAAGGGCTTTTCGATTTGGGTGCTGAAATCGCCTTTTGACAGGCTTTGAAGCCCCTGCTGCAGCCGTTCAATGACCTTTTCATTTTCTTCTCGCAACGCGTTTTGCTCGTCCAAAGCCGCAATCGCCCGATCCGAAACCGCGTCAATATCTTGTGCAATGTCGCCAAAGTCATCGGAACGCATCCGGTCTGCGACTTTTAAGCCCAAGTCACCCTCGGCGACTTCGCGCAGCGCTTCACGCAGCCGCTGGATGGGACGCGTTATAGTCAAAGTAGAGCCGCGGACATTGCGGGCCATCACGAGGAGCGCCAGAACCGAGAAGCCAATCAGCAGGTAAAGCAACTGTATGTCATGCGCCCGAGCCGTTTCCGCTGTTTCAGTGGTGAAGTCTTTGATTTTCTTGCCGAGCGGGGTCAGCAGTTGCGTGATGGCTTCATATTTTGTTTGCAAAGCGGGAAGCGCTGCGTGAGCCTCCGCACCATCCGTCAAAGCCAAGTTCATGACAGTTTTTGACGCCGCTACAAATTCATCAATTACTGGCACCAGTTTCTCGATGTCAGAGCGAATATCCTCTGACAAGTCGACTTTCCTCAGTTCAGTGATAGAATTCTGCAAGGTCTGGATGTCACTCGCCATCTTGGCTTTGAGCTTGTCTGCTTGTGGGGTAACTGTCACGTCCCGTAAGCTGGTCAGGAATTTTCTTGAACAGCTCTGGTTTGAGTTTGTACCAGTCTTTCA
>JAGDYZ010000062.1:0-2246 GCA_049116335.1 Pelagimonas sp.
GAAAATCAATGCATCCTGACCCTAGCGTTCCTAGGAGCTTTCCAATGTACGAGACAAGTTTGGTGAAAATGGACAACCAAAATCAGATGGCGCTTTTGAGCGGAGAAGAGCTTTGGCAAGTTTTTGAACAAGCGGCAGAGGCTATGTATCTGATTGACGCTGTGTCCGGTCGAATAGAACATGTAAATGAACAGGCTTTATGCGATCTAGGATATAGCAGAGAAGAATTGATCTCGATGCAAGCCGGGGAGGTCGTCGGCGCCGATGTTGGCGTTGAGGTCATGGAGAGACTTCAAGACCTGCGGCTTGGTGAGAAACGAACACGGCGGGGATTTCATCGCCGCAAAGATGCTTCTGAATTCCCGGTAGAGGTTCGGGTCAGCAAAATTGAGGTTGCGGGCCAAACTAAGCTCTTGTCTCTGGCCAGAGACATTACGGAACAAACCGAAACCCTTGAGCAGCTTCGTATCAGCAACTCGAACTTCCGTATGTTGGTCGAAAATTCCATTCAAAGCGTGGCAATCGCCAACTCTGACCGCCAGATTGTTTACGCGAACACACAATTCGCCAAAACCTTTGGCTACGATAGCGTGTCAGACGTTTTGAGTTCCCAAGGCACACCTCAATTTATTGCAGAGGCCGACCAAAATCTGGTCAACTCTGTTCGCGTCGACGTTCTAAGCGGCAAATCTGAAGCGGAGACCTTTAAGTTTGACGGCATCAAACAAGATGGCAGCGTTATTCACCTTGAATGTACCCTTGCGAAAGCAACTTGGGACGGTGAAGTGGCAACCATTACGTCATTCAGGGACATCACCCAACAGAAGCAAGCGGAACAGCGGCTTCATCAGGCGCAAAGAACAGAAGCAATAGGTCAAATGACCGGGGGCGTGGCGCATGATTTCAATAATTTGCTGGCGGTTATTCTGGGAAATCTTGAGCTTCTCAGAGATGAGATGTCAGATGAAATGCATCTTAAGTTAGTCACGAACTGTATGGATGCGACGATCCGAGGTGCGGAACTCACTCGCAATATGTTGGCTTTTGCGAAACAGGCGCCATTGGTGCCCCAAATTTTAGACCTCAACAGCGTTGTCGATGAAGTACGAAACTGGTCGGTTCGCACCCTCCCGGCATCGATTGAATTGGATGTATCACTGGCCGAAGGGTTATGGCAGGCGGAGGTCGACAAAGCGTCTTTGGAAAGCGCGCTGCTAAACCTGATTTTAAACGCCAAAGATGCATTGCCTGACTGCGGTCGCATTTCGATTCAAACCGCAAATATCTGTGTGAAAGAAGACGGAGGTAAAGCCCAGCACGGCGAGCTCTCATCCGGGCAGTATGTCATGCTTGCCGTCAGCGACACCGGCATTGGTATTCCAAAAGAAAAGCTCGAAACAATTTTTGAGCCATTTTTCACTACAAAGCCTGTGGGAGCCGGATCCGGTTTGGGCCTTTCGATGGTCCAGGGCTTTATTGAACAATCTGGTGGTTCGATCCAAGTTTTCTCGGAGCCGGATGTTGGAACAACTTTTACTCTCTACTTTAAAGCAACGGCCTCCTCACAGTCTGGGCAGAGCGAAAAGATTGGCGCTGAAGGAACCAAATCTCCGAACAAAGGGGCGATTTTAGTCGTTGAGGATCAGGAAGACGTCTTAGTGGTTTTGGTGAAGATACTTGAGAAAGCCGGGTATTCAGTAACCTCAGCGGCATCTGGTGACATCGCGAACAAAATTTTTGGCGATGGAAAACACTTCGATCTATTGGTAACCGATATTGTCATGCCCGGTCAGCTTCAGGGCGTTGAGCTTTCCTGCAAACTACGAGAAAGGAAGCCCGAACTGCCAGTTGTATTCATTTCGGGATATGCACCTGACAACGCGGCTAGTGGTAACGGCATACTTCGTGATGATATTCGTTTGACGAAACCGGTGATGAGGAAGGAACTGGTCGAGGCGGTTGCAAAGGCCTTGGAGGAATAGCTGATAGAGCAGGAATTCAGTAAGGCGTAAGTATCGTTGATAGTTTTCCATCTACTGCCCCCGGCACCTGCCACTTCGTGCTTGTTTTGCTCACCAGCCCCACCTGTGTGGTTCAATTTGAATGTTGGTACGTGATCAGCCGTCAGTTGATCTGGACCACGGTTTCAGGGAGGCCGGCAGCTCAAGATATCGGGAAGTCTCTTGGTGTGTCGCGTATCCACCCTATTTTCGCTCAGGATCTAAGTGTTCCGTCCCGGATGATCA
>JAGDYZ010000063.1:0-5933 GCA_049116335.1 Pelagimonas sp.
TCATCCGGGACGGAACAGGTAACCTTTCGGATTGACATCGCCCAATCACCGCCCCCCCCAGATTACAAGCTCATAATCTGAGGTGTGCACGGAAAGCCGGTTTGGGGCCGCACAGGAAATAAAGGGAAGTGTATGCGAGATACGGAACTTGGGCCTAAACTGGTTATCGCTGCCCCAATCAAGATCAGCGACATGCCGATCCAGTGGGACGGCTGAATTCAGATGGGTGCGGGGCCTGAGGTTACAACGGAAGTCCTCGCAGGGCTTGTGGAGCGGGTCACCTTTCACAGCGAGGAGAGCGGCTTCTGCGTGTTGCGCGTGAAGGCGCGGGGCCATCGGGATCTGGTGACGACTGTCGGGCACGCCGCGATGATTTCTGCCGGAGAATGGGTCACTGCCTCCGGGGTCTGGGTGAATGATCGAACCCATGGGCTGCAGTTCAAGGCGCACTTCCTGAAGACCTCTGCTCCTTCCAGCATCGATGGGATCGAGAAATATCTCGGGTCGGGGATGATCAAGGGGATCGGGCCAGTCTACGCGAAACGGCTGGTGAAGATGTTCGGTAAGGACGTTTTCGACATCATTGAGGCAAACCCGGAACGCCTACGAGAGGTTGATGGCATTGGCCCAAAGCGGGCTGACAAGATCACCTCCGGATGGGCCGACCAGAAGGTCATCCGAGAGATCATGGTCTTTCTGCATCAGCACGGGGTCGGCACTGCCCGGGCAGTACGGATCTTCAAGACCTATGGCACCGACGCGGTCCAGGTCATGAGCGAGAACCCATACCGCCTTGCGAAGGATATCCGGGGGATCGGGTTCCGAACCGCTGACATGATCGCCGAGAAGCTCGGGATCGAGAAGACCGCGATGATCCGGGTGCGCGCCGGGATTTCCTTCGCGCTGACTGAGGCGATGGGGGACGGGCATTGTGGCTTGCCCCGCAAGGACCTAATCGGCCTGGCCACAAAACTTCTTGAGGTCCCTGCGCCGCTAATTGAGGGCGCATTGGCCGAAGAGATTAAGGAGGAGACAGTCACGCTGGATCGCGTTGCGGAATCAGAGTGCGTTTTCCTGACTGGCCTTTACCGAGCCGAGAGGAGCATCGCAGAGCAAATTCAGCGGATCTGGAGCGGCCCTTGCCCTTGGCCCGAGATCGATGCCGACAAGGCGCTGCCCTGGATCGAGCAGAAAACCGGCCTCAGCCTGGCGGACAGTCAGGCTGAGGCGATCCGGCTTGCGCTCCGGTCGAAGCTGATGGTGATCACGGGCGGGCCGGGTGTCGGCAAGACGACCATCGTCAACTCAATCCTGCGCATCCTGGCGGCGAAGCGGGTGAACCTGCTCTTGTGCGCCCCGACGGGCCGGGCTGCCAAGCGCATGACGGAAGCGACGGAGAGGGAAGCCAAAACCATCCACCGGCTTCTTGAATTCGACCCCAAGGCCTTCGGGTTCAAGCGGGATCTTGAAAACCCGCTCGACTGTGACCTGCTGGTCGTTGATGAAAGTTCGATGGTGGACGTGATGCTGATGCAGTCCCTGCTGAAGGCGGTTCCGGATCACGCAGCCCTCCTTATCGTCGGCGACATCGACCAGCTCCCCTCCGTGGGGCCTGGGCAGGTCCTTGCTGATATCATTGGCTCTGACGCTGTACCGGTAGTGCGGCTTACCGAGGTGTTTCGGCAGGCTGCAGCGAGCAAAATCATTACGACAGCACACGCTATAAATGCTGGCCGCATACCCGACCTCTCGCCGCCAGACGGGGAGGCAGATTTTTACTTCGTGCCTGCCGTTGACCCAGAGCAGGCTGTATCACGGATCGTCGAACTGGTTTCCAATCGGATCCCGAAGCGGTTCGGCTTTGATCCGATCCGGGACATACAGGTCCTCTGCCCGATGAACCGGGGCGGTGTTGGGGCCCGGTCCCTCAACATCGAATTACAGGCTGCGCTGAACCCCGCAGGAGAAAAGAAGGTCGAGCGGTTCGGCTGGACCTTCGCCACCGGCGACAAAGTCATGCAGATCGAAAACGACTACGACAAAGAGGTCTATAATGGCGACATCGGCATGATCGAGGATGTTGACCTGGATGAAGGTGAACTCGCCGTGAACTTTGATGGGCGCACCGTCACCTTCGTCTTCGGGGAACTCGATACGCTGGTGCCAGCCTACGCGGCGACGATCCACAAGAGCCAGGGCTCGGAATACCCCGCAGTGGTCATCCCCGTGATGACCCAGCATTACGCGATGCTGCAGCGGAACCTGATCTACACCGGGGTGACCCGAGGGAAGAAGCTGGTGGTCCTTGTCGGCCAGAAGCGAGCCGTGGCGATCGCCGTCAGGAACGTGTCCGGACGTCGTCGATGGTCAAAACTTGATGAATGGCTGCGGGACACCGCACTTGGCGCGGAGTTGCCTGTAAATGCGCGCGCGCCCTTCTGATGACACTTGGTGTTAGGAAGCTGAAAACCCCGACCGCTGGCACCCGTTTGGGGATATTTTGGCATCTGCCCTTGGGGGTGGTGCGCCCGGAGGGATTCGAACCCCCGACCTAGCCGTTATGAGCGGCCAGCTCTTACCGCTGAGCTACAGGCGCATACTCGGGGTAATAGAGCCGAGGACGCCCGTCTGCTACCCTTGTTTTGAATTGTGGCCTCTACCTCCAAAAGAAGGCGTAGAGAATGATTGATGATCCGATAAAAACTCAAGCGCTCATGTCTGCGCTGAAAGACCATGTGCCGCTCACGGCAAACCTGACGCCAGAACTCAAGGCGCTACTTCGCCGGAAAGATGCATCGCTGGTTATTCCGGCCCAATGCCAAGTGATCGAGGCCCTCTACATGGGCGAAGAGGGTGGGATATGCTGCAGACTGGATCTTGGTGGAAAAGAGGATCACAATCCAACTGTCGTCTCAATCACGCACCTTCGGTTCACTCGAAATTGCCCTTTGTCTCAACAGATCTTCGGCTACCAGAAGCACCGAGTGAAAAAACTCAAAAAACAAAACGGACGCGGCTTTTAAACCGCAATGCTTTGCGTCATCCCAAAATGCCTCCGGCTTCATCCGTGTCCAATGCGGCCGGGATCTCAGGACACGGTCCATGCCGCCCAGGGAAGGCTGCCGAGGACGCCGAGCAGGCTTCGGGGATCGGCTCCCCGGGGCTTTGAGAGAAGTCTGGCCGCCCTTCTAATCGCGGCTGGCATCGGCAGAGAAGACCCAGCGTAGAGCATCTGAATGACGCGGACCAAGGCCTCTTCGCCGACGTCGAACCCCTCAATCTCATACCGATCCAAAAGCCCTGCCAGTTCCTGAAGGTCGGGGCGATCCTGGGCAAGAAGCCAAGCCTCCCCCATCGCCCGATCGATAATTGCCCACCGTCGCAAGCCCAGCCAATTCGGCCGCGCAAAGCGAAGGGCGTCTATCTTGGCATGGAGGATTTCGTGCTCCAGGAGCCAATCGCAGTTCTCCCGCCAGTCCGGATATTCGAAGACCTGGGCATTGAGCCAGATGACATTGCCATCGAAAAAGCCGTCTAGATCTCCGAGAGCACCAACTCCGCCCATGAACGATCCGTCATCAATGCCCAGACGGATTGGAGCACCGGTTTGCCACCAAATCCGCAACTTGGCCCGGGTGCGAAATACCCAAGAACCCGGCGTCCGATAAATAGACGCGGGAAAAAGGGTCTGAAGAGATTTTGCCAAAAGGCTTGATTGAGGTATCATATTACCCCATATAGTGAGAGGAAAGGAAGCAAGCAATGTTTTCAGCGCATTTTATGCACAGAAAACGTCGCCCAAGGCTCCAAAACGGGTCGCCTGACGGCTCCGAAGTAAAATGAAAGAGCGGGATGCGAGATAATCGATTGGCAATCTGTTTGACCGACGCGGAATATGACGCCATCGAGGACATGGCGGTTTCTTGCGGCTTGCCGACCAGCACGTACGTCCGGACATTTGTCCTGTCCGGTGAGCCACTCCAGCCCAAGATTTCCGACATCGATGCCCAGGCTGTCGTGGCCCTGAATAGAATTGGGGCACTGCTGAACCAAATTGCGCGGGTCGCCAATTCAACCGGCGAAGTCGCACCTGCAGATATCGACCACATCAGGCACGCCATCGCACAGCTTGATGACTTGAAAACGCAAATTTCAGGAGACACCCAATGAGATCCAACACCGCCGCTGCCCGCACCGTCATGCTGGCCTCCATCGCCGTGACCCACCTCCTTGCCCGCGCCTTCGCTACGGGTGGCCTGGCTCTGGTGAGGGCCGTCAGAACGCGACGCGAAACACGATGATCGCCAAGATCAAAAAGGGCGACAGCTTCCACCGCTTGATCGATTACCTGACCAAGAACGGTCGAGGAGAGGTCCTGCAGATGACCCATCTCGCGTCCCCTGATCCGTCTTCAGCCGCCAAGGAAATGGCACTGACCGCCTTTTTGAGCCGCCGGACTGAACGGCCAGTCATGCACATCGTCTTATCATATGCGGACAACGAGAAGGTCACCGGCGATCAAATGAGACTGGACGCCCAGGCTGTCTTACGGGGGCTGGGACTGGCCGAAAATCAGTCTCTCAGCATCCGGCACCGAGATGGGGCCAAAGAGCACCTTCATATTGCCGTCAATCGTGTTGGTTTCGATGGAAAGGCGGTCAGCGACAGCAATAGCTATGCAAAAACTGAGGCCGTTCTACGGTCCATTGAAAGTCGCCGAGGTTGGTCGATCGTCGCCGGACGGAACGCGCCTTCCCCGGGCACTGATCAGCGCTACAAGGGCATCCGGCAGTCGAATGACCCGCGCCAGTTTGACGTCCCAGAGACCGTCAGGGCAAGCCTGATCGGAGCCAAAAGCTGGAGAGATCTCGATCGCAGACTGGCCCAGGATGGCTGGCGACTGGAGGCCGTTGCCCGAGGCAAAACCTACGGGGCCCTTTTGATCGGTCCAGACGGGCAGCGCATCGGAGCGGGCCGCGTCGACCGTTCGGCCACCTATGGCCAACTACAGCGCCGCTTTGGCCGAAAAACACAGGATCGCCGCCGGGCCTATACGGCCCAGGCACGCAAGCTTCACACACGCCGAGTGGCCCGCAGCCTGTCTTTCGCCCTGAGGCCGCTCGTTTTGATGGCCTCAAATCAACCCCTGATGATGCGCCGCAGGGTCCGCTCATCGATGTACCGTCCACGAAGTCTTGGAAGGAGTTAGTCATGGCAAGGCAACGCAAATCGGCTGAGGCCCAGAGTCCAGAAGCGGCGGCAGATCAACCGGTTTTGTCCGACGATCTACGCCGGTTCATCACACACGCGGCAGACCTGATCGACGTCTTTCAGCGGTTGGAAAAACGGCTGGGGGATCTGGACGTCAAGCTTTTGGAAAGCCTCGTACGCGTGTCTGGCTTGGTCGAAAAGACCCGCGCCCTCGCGAAGTCTGGCAGAACCGTGACCCCGGATCCGGAAATCGGAACTCTGGAGAAGCACCTGATTGACGGATTGGCCCAGCAAGCCGACCGCATCGAAACCCTTCGCGGCCAATTCCTGATTGCTTCCTTTGGACTTGCTCTACTGGGCGGCGCGGCTGGTGGCGCTCTCGCACTATACATCGGAACAATACTATGACCAACACCGCCGCCATTCTGGCCCTCCTGGCGTCATCCGAGAGCGCAGCCCGTGAGCTGGATCGTCTGGCTTGTCTCCGGGCAGCAACCTGGATCCGCTGGTATGATGGCTTTGGAGCCACCCTGGCAGCCACCCTGCAGGATCGTTTGACTGCGGGCGGAAACCTGGCTGAAGCAGCCCGTCAGATCACACAGCATTTCCTCGAAACCGGCCTGCCTTCGCCGCCGGAAGATTCCCAGCTGACGTACCTGACCGACAGTGAAACCAATTGGATGACTGATTTTGTTGCCTATGTGTCACGTCCCGTAAGCTGG
>JAGDYZ010000064.1:0-5381 GCA_049116335.1 Pelagimonas sp.
GTGAAGAATGTGTCGGTCATTGGGGCGCGTCCTCTTCCCTAGATGATGTCCAATTAAGGACGTTTCGTATCGGAAACTTGGAGGGTGGCAAGGGCTCAATGCGACCAAGCGCAATAATCTTGCGCCATATCTGGTGTTAAGGTGAAACTTGTGATTGTTTCGGAACCAAAGGGGACGGACAGGAAACATCATGTCGCTGCGAATAGCATTTTGCGCCTCAAACGCGCCCATCGCACAGGCGGCTTTGGCTGGTCTGACCCGACGTTATGGCGATCATGCGGAACAGGGCGCCGATGTGATTGTTGCCCTTGGCGGGGACGGGTTCATGCTGCAAACACTGCACCGAACCGAGAAAAATCCGGCACCGGTCTATGGGATGAACCGGGGTACCGTTGGTTTCTTGATGAACGAGTATTCAGAGCATGGTTTGGCAGATCGTCTCAAGGCGGCGGAAGAGACATTGATCCACCCGCTGTCGATGCGGGCGGAATGTGTTGATGGGGCCGAGCATCATGCGCTGGCCATCAACGAAGTGTCTTTGTTGCGGTCGGGTCCACAGGCGGCACGGTTGCGAATCAGTGTCGACGGCAAGGTGCGCATGCCCGAGCTTGTCTGTGATGGGGCGCTGGTGTCGACGCCTGCCGGATCAACCGCCTATAACTATTCAGCGCATGGTCCGATCCTGCCGATTGGATCGGATGTGCTGGCCTTGACCGCAATGGCGGCCTTTCGGCCCCGGCGCTGGCGCGGGGCTTTGCTGCCCAAGGCGGCTCGGGTTGAAATCGAAGTTCTGGATCCGGACAAGCGCCCGGTCATGGCCGAAGCTGACAGCCGGTCGGTCCGCGAAGTTCTGAAGGTGCACATCCAATCCGAGCCCGAGATCGCACATAGAGTGCTGTTTGATCCCGGGCACGGCTTGGAAGAACGCCTGATCCGGGAACAGTTTGTCTGACCTAGGTCTCTGCCATCAGTTGCCGTGCCACGTCTTCGCGAATTGTTTTGCGGGCCACCATTTCATTGGCTATGCGGTCAATCTCCGAGCCCGTTGCCCCGGCGGTGATGGCCACGTTGCGCGCGTGAAGCCCCATGTGGCCGCGTTGAATGCCTTCGGTTGCCAGGGCGCGCAGCGCTGAGAAATTCTGGATCAACCCAACCGCGGTGGTGACACGGGACAGGCGATCGGCGCTGGTGGTGTTCATAATACGCAGTGCTGCCTGCGCCGTTGGATGGGCCCGGGTGGCGCCGCCGACGATCCCCATGGCGAGCGGTAGTTCGATCTCACCAATCAGATCTTCGCCGTCGCGTGTGTATCGGGTCAGAGGCGCATAGCCCGGACCGCGCGTCGCGGCATAGGCATGGGCGCCAGCCTCGATTGCCCGTGTGTCATTCATGGTCGCAAGGGCCACCGCGTCGATGCCGTTCATAATGCCCTTGTTGTGGGTGGCCGCGCGATAGGGGTCTGACGCGGCAAAGTCATAGGCATTCAGGATGCCCGCGACGGTCTCGGCCCCAATGTCTTTTGCTGTCCAGCGGGCCTTGGCGCGGACAAGTCGCCGGTCGGCCAGATTGGAAAGGATGCGCAGGCCCACAATGCCGCCGGTCCAATCTTCGATCTTGGGGGCCAGCGTTTCGGCCATGGTGTTGACGGTATTGGCCCCCATGGCGTCTCGCACATCCACATGGAGATGCAGAACCAGCATGCCGTTGGGCAGAGCACGCGGCTCAATCCCACGAAAGCCGCCACCCAGAGAGACAAGCATCGGGTCGCAGGCGTCACAGATCTTATGGATTTCGTCCCTATGGGCGATGAGGTTTTTCTGCGCCTGGTCGAGATCCGTCACACCGATGATCTGCACCTGGGCGATCATCACCGGGTCATCGGCGCTTGTGGTGACACCGCCGCTTGGGCGACAGGCCCGAGCCCCATTGCAGACAGCGGCAACGACGGAGCTTTCCTCCGTGGCCATGGGCACAAGAACATCCTGCCCATCCACAACGAGGTTGGTAGCGATGCCAAGCGGGACCTCGATGGTTGAGATGACATTTTCGGAGAGATGCTCGGCCAGATCTACGCCGGCGTTGTTTTGGGCCAGAGTCTTATGGGTGTCTTGATCCAGATGCGCGGCGTGTGTTGTTGCCGCAAGCCGCTCGGCGCGGGTCATCTTGTGCAGGCCCGGCAGGCGGGATGTGGGTTTGGGCTGTGGCATGGGGTCCTCCGTTGCGGGTAGAGAACGGGTTTCCGTCTGTTTGGTCAAGATTGGGAATGATGGGCGCTCGCGCCTGTGGCGCGTCGCCCCGCCCACCATCCCGTCAAACAAGTCTTGAACTGAACTTTGGTTGAGGTGGTAGCCGTGGAGTGTTGAATGAAAGAGGTGAGACATGGATCTCAATCAAGTCACCCTTGCGACCAATGTGTTTGACGACAGCGTGGCATTTTATCAGAAACTCGGTTTGACACTCATTGTCCTTGCCGAAGGCCGGTATGCACGTTTTGAGTTGCCAGAGGGGCAGGCAACTCTTTCAGTCCATGCCACGGAGACTCCCTGAGCAGGATCAACCGTGCTTTATTTCGAAGTCGAAGATGTCGATCAGCGCTATTCGGACTTAATTGACGTGGGCATCGTCTTTGACAGCCCGCCAACATCAGAACCCTGGCTTTGGCGTGAGGCCCGGTTTCGTGATCCGGGGGGGCGCAACTTTGTCTTTTCACCGCCGGAGAAAATCGGTTGTCGCCCCCGTGGCGGCTTGAAACGTAAAAAGGGCCCCACCTCGCAGAGGGGCCCCAATAGTGGATCTGGGACTTAGCCTTTGGCGTAACCCAAGCCTTGAAGCGCCACTTTGATTTCGTCCAGAATGGCGGGGTCATCAATGGTTGCGGGCATCTTGTAGTCTTCGCTGTCCGCAATTTTGACCATGGTGGCGCGGAGGATCTTGCCCGACCGGGTTTTGGGCAACCGGTCCACCACCGCGCAGAGTTTAAACGCCGCAACGGGACCGATTTTCTCGCGCACAAGTTTGATACACTCTTTGACTACATCTTCATGGGCTTTGTCAGTGCCAGCATTGAGGCAGACAAAGCCCAGCGGCATCTGACCTTTCAGCTGATCGGTCACGCCAATAACGGCGCATTCCGCGACATCTGGATGTCCTGCGAGGACCTCTTCCATGCCGCCGGTCGAGAGCCGATGGCCCGCCACGTTGATCACGTCATCGGTGCGCGCCATGATATAGACGTAGCCGTCTTCGTCGATCATCCCGGCATCACCGGTTTCATAGTAGCCGGGGAAGGTGGTCAGATAGCTTTTCTTGAACCGGGCTTCGGCATTCCACAGGGTGGGCAAGGTTCCGGGGGGCAGGGGCAGTTTGACGGCGATGGCGCCAAGCTCGCCCGCGGGCATAGGATTGCCGCCCTCATCGAGGATCTCGATCTGATAGCCGGGCATGGGCTTGGCGGGCGAGCCAAGTTTGGTTGGCAACTCTTCGATGCCCAGCGGGTTGGCAGCAATCGCCCAGCCGGTTTCGGTCTGCCACCAGTGGTCGACGATCGGCACATTCAGCTGGTCCTGAGCCCAGACAATTGTGTCGGGGTCAGCGCGTTCCCCCGCGAGATAGACCTGACCCAGACAGGAGAGATCGTATTTCTTGACGAAATCGCCTTTTGGATCTTCGCGTTTGACGGCGCGGAAGGCGGTGGGGGCCGTGAAAAAGCTTTTGACCTTATGTTCGGAAATGACGCGCCAGAAGGTGCCTGCATCCGGGGTGCCAACAGGCTTGCCCTCAAAAACGATGGTGGTGTTGCCGTGGATCAGCGGGCCATAGGTGATGTAGCTGTGCCCCACAACCCAGCCCACGTCCGAGGCGGCCCAAAACACATCGCCGGGATCGACATTATAGAGGTTCTTCATGGACCAATTGAGGGCGACCAGATGGCCGGCAGTGGGGCGGATGACGCCTTTGGGCTGGCCTGTGGTGCCTGAGGTATAAAGAATATAGGCGGGGTGATTGCCCTCGACAGGCACACAATCGGCGGGTTCAACACCATATTGGAACCCATGCCAATTGACATCGCGCCCTTCAACAAGCTCGGCCACTTCCTGTTCACGCTGGAACACCACGCAGAACTCAGGCTTGTGTTCGGCCAGATCAATGGCACCGTCGAGCAGGGGTTTGTAGTGCACCACGCGGCCGGGCTCGAGACCACATGAGGCGGCAATGATGGCCTTGGGTTTCGCATCATCAATGCGCACGGCCAGTTCATTGGCAGCAAAGCCTCCAAACACCACTGAGTGGACGGCACCCAGGCGGGCACAGGCCAGCATGGCCTCCAGCGCTTCGGGAATCATTGGCATATAGATGATGACCCGATCGCCTTTTTCGATACCCTTGGCACGCAGGGCACCGGCAAGCGTGGCAACCCGGTTGCGCAACTCGACATAGCTGATTTCGCGTTTGGTATGCGTGATGGGGCTGTCATAGATGATAGCGGTCTGTTCGCCCCGGCCCGCTTCAACATGGCGGTCTACTGCATTCCAGCAGGTGTTCACCTTCGCGTCGGCGAACCATTCATACATATTGTCGCCCAGATCGGAGAGCGCCTTGGTTGGCTTTTGATCCCAATCAATGGCATCGGCCGCAGCCATCCAGAACCCTTCGGGGTCAGATTTCCAGCCCTCGTAAACGTCGTTGTAGCCCATGGCGTCCTCCTCTCGTTCCTTAACCCAAAGGGATAGGGGGCACGGAGGCGACCGGGCAAGTCTGTTACCGGCAGTCAGGACAGAATATCGCAGAGGGCTTGCGAAAATTGGCAAATTACCGCTGCAAATTTTTGCAAACCCTGTTGATTTTCGCGCGCTGCTGCGAAGCAATTGTGGAATTGCAAAATTGCAAACTCTTGCCGTGCAAATCGTGATTCTCAACTCACAACTGAAAATGGATGTGGTCGTCGTGCCGCGCGGCGCGGCAGCCTTGAAAGCGAATTTTCGGATGTTGGATGTCCAGGCGCTCAAGGATATGCGGTTCGATCAGGATCTTTTTGACCCGATCGTCCCGCGCGAGCCAGAGTAGGGCTTCGCGCGTGCGGGCCGTGTCTAGGGTCCGCTGGGGCAGCAGAGGCTGAAGCCAGGCCAGATCCCATCTTAGATCGGCCCACAGTTTCGGGCAGCCGGATGGCCCATCTGCATATCCCCAATACCCGAGGGCCGACTTCATGCGATTGGGGAAATAGTGCCCTTCTGAGTCTTGCCAATACAAGCCAAGATCAAGTTTGCGCCCATCCGCATGACTGAGGTGGGGCAGCAGGGGGAGAGCGTTGAGCGCAGGAAATCCCCCGTCCAAAGCGATGGTCTGAGTGCCGGGATGATCCTCCCCCACTGAAGTGGTCC
>JAGDYZ010000065.1:0-19249 GCA_049116335.1 Pelagimonas sp.
GTATGTCTTAGGGATCCAGCTGCTCGTGCCAGCCTGCTACCAGACTGGATTCACACAGTGAATCCTACTTCAGCCCGATTTGTGCAACAAAGCCGCATGCATCAACAAAGTCACCTCAGCTAAAACGATTGACTCTTACCAATAGAGAACGTGAGGCCATTGTGGCGTTTTTGAAAGAGATCTAGGCCAAATATTCCGCGGTGACACAGGCGGTTGGAGGGTGCTTCGATGAAGCCCGAAAGGCATTGATGCGCAGCTGGTGTGGGGAATTCACGCGTGAAGCTAGTTTGATAGGTGGGGAGAGCTGTTGGGCGCCTACGATTGACTCAGAGACAAACAGGGGATCTCAAGTTCGGTCACTATCGTATTCTTGTGCGAGCGTTGCATTGAACGTGGGGTCAACAATCTGTTTCGCAAGGAACTAGAACAGAACGCACCCCAAATTCGGGGTGCGTTTTCTAATCAAGACGGTCAAGAATTGATGGGCATTAAATTGCCTGAAGTGAGACAGCCTGACCGGTAGCCGCGGAGTGTTGAGCGGCTTGCCCCATTTTGACGGCGATAGCCCCATCCATCAGGCTGACGTCCGGGCCGCTGCGCGCGCCGCGTACCAATTCAAGAAATCCCTGATGCTGGTAGAATGTCGAGCCGTTGTGATCGCCCGCCGCCAAAAGTTTGGCCTCCACAGGTATGTCTTTAGTAACCGGACCTTTGGGCGCACGTGGGCTGAGGATCAATTGGGGCACAGGGGCCTCTCCCAGATGGTCGGGCCAGAACCGCCCCGGACCTGGCACCAGAGCTTCGACTTTGCCATTTGGGCCAACAGCTGAGATCTCTTCCTGATAGCGCGCACCTTCAGCAAACATGCAGAGTTCTAGCATCGCGCGCGCACCCGAAGCGAAATCGACGATGACATAGCCGTGGTCTAGTATGTCCGGGGTCTGGCCATCGTAGGATTCATCCAGATGGTTCACAGCCTGTCCGGCACTGGCCATCACGCGGACAGGTTCGGATTTCAGGATGAGACGCATCAAATCAAAGAAATGACAGCATTTCTCAACAAAGGTGCCACCCGTTTTGGCGTTAAACCGGTTCCAGTCGCCGACTTTTTCAAGGAAGGGAAAGCGATGCTCTCGTATGGTAAGCATCTGAGCGCCTCCGGTGACCGCATCAGCGCTATCGAGTAGAGCGGCAATGGGGGGCATAAAACGATACTCCATCGCCACCCAGATTGGCGCGGGGTAGTTCTCGCGCAATGTCTCGATGCGGGCAAAATCATCTGGATCGGTGAAGAGAGGCTTTTCGATCAACACCGGCAGAGGGCGCTTGGCTGCGACATGCTCTAGTTGTGAGATGTGGCAATGGTTCGGGCTGGCAATGACAAGACAGTCCAACGCCTCAATTTCGAGAAGCGCATCTACAGAGCTGACAAATTGCGCCTCGGGGGCGATCTCGGCAGCGCGCTGCGCCATTTCCGCGTCGGGCTCATAGATGCCGACTACTTTGGTGTCGTCCAGCAGCGCGATATTGTGCAGGTGTTCCTGCCCCATCATGCCACACCCAATGATCCCGTAGTGAATGGTTCGGGTCATGTTTCCTCCGATTGTCTTACTTCAACCGCTGCACATAGACCGCCTGATCGGGGTCAAACCATGTGCGCGAATATTCCACTGTGTCTGGTTTGTCGGACCAGCTGTGCCGCTCGATAAAGCCAGTTACGATGCCTGCTGGTTTGGTAAAGGTAGGCGGGGTCCAACTTGGGAGAGGCGCAATGCGCACGCGGTCTTCGATCCGCGTGATCCAAAATCCGAGCTGGCGCTGGTAATATCTGTAGAGACTGTCAGACAGCAGGTCAGCCTCAATGATCCCACAGCTCTCATCCAGCCAGATCTCCTCGACGGCGATCAGGGTGTCGTTCAGATATCGCATACGGCGCACCCGTGAACCACGCGTGGAGGTGCCAAATTTAGGCAAGTCGTCGGGTTTGGTCATGACATCGACCGACAGAATATCCGCGCGCGGAAGACCACCCCCTTCTGGAAGTTCGAGACGGAACATCGCGTAGACACTGTCGCCCTTGCCAGCGTCGCGCACATAGTTCCCTGATCCCTGGATCCGCTCGAGCATGCCGCGTTTTTCAACCTCTGCGAGTGCTTTGCGCAATGTCCCGACCGAAACATTCATCTTCGTCGCCATCTCTCGTTCGGGGGGAAGACGTTCCCCATCCAGCAGGCGTGTCGACTCAATTTCGCGAATCAAAAACTCTGCGAGCTGCACATAAACCGGGAGTGCATTGGGATTGCGTATCGCTTGGTTGGGGGCTGTAGGCATTCATTTTCCCGTATTTTGTGGCTTTCTGGACCCGGAGAGAAAAAATTGATACACCATTGATCCATGTCAAAGCGATTGCTACTCATGTTTCAACGACAGTGCAAGGGAGCAAAACACATGACCGTGGTGCCTATCACCTCACCCGATCTTGACGCCGCAGAGGTCTCTTGGTTTGCCGCCTTGTGTTCCGACGACTATCAATTTTTAGGTGTGCCGGATGGCGATCTGCGTTCGAGCTGGGCGCATTGTTCTGACATCGTGAAGGAAGCGGAAGCGCAGGGATTTCGGAACATCTTGTGTCCGTCCTCCTATCAGGTTGGCCAAGACACCCTAAGTTTTGTCGCGGGATGTGCACCCATCACAGACAAGATCAATATGCTGGCCGCAGTGCGCTGTGGCGAGGTCCAACCGATCATGCTGGCACGGACACTGGCAACTCTGGATCACATGTTGCAGGGGCGTTTGACCGTCAACATCATCTCGTCAGATTTCCCCGGCGAGAAAGAAGAAAGCGCCTTCCGGTATCAGCGCTCCCGCGAGGTGGTGCAGGTCCTCAAGCAGGCCTGGACACGCGATGAAATCAATCACTCCGGTGAGGTCTACAATTTTTCGGGCCTGACAACTGACCCTGTGCGTCCCTACCAAACCGGTGGTCCTCTGCTGTATTTTGGTGGGTATTCGCCGGATGCGCTCGCGCTTTGCGGTGAACATTGTGATGTCTACCTAATGTGGCCTGAAGTCAAAGAGCAGCTGGCTGAGCGCATGAAGGCGGTGCATGCCGAAGCGGCGAAACACAATCGCACTTTGGATTATGGTCTTCGCGTCCATATGATTGTGCGCGACACAGAAGCCGAAGCTCAAGAATACGCCGAGTATATCGTGTCGAAACTCGACGATGAACAGGGGCGCTCGATCCGGGAACGCGCGCTCGATAGCGGATCTTTGGGTGTGTCGCATCAGTCCAAGAACCGCGATGACGCAGACGCATTTGGCTATATCGAACCGAACCTTTGGACAGGTATCGGACGGGCACGATCCGGATGTGGTGCAGCGCTTGTTGGCTCAACCGATCAAGTGATGTCCAAGATTGAAGATTATCAAAAGATGGGAATGCGGGCCTTTATCTTCTCGGGCTATCCGCATTTGGAAGAGGCCAAGCACTTTGGCGCTCGTATCCTTCCGAACATGAAAACCTGTTCCCTACCACATGAATACGGCCGTGTGCCTGCGGAGATGCCCGCCACACCGCTTGGAAATGGAGTACGTCGTTGATGGAACGCGTCACACTATCTGAACAGCTTGAAATGAGCCGGATTGTCTACGGACTGTGGCGTATCGCCGATGACGCGGATACCTCTCCGGCATATGTAGAGCGCAAGATCCAGAGTTGTCTGGATCAGGGCATCACTACATTCGATCAGGCCGATATCTATGGCGACTACGGTGCCGAAGCGGTTTTGGGCGGTGCGTTGAAAGCGAACCCTTCGCTGCGCAATCAAATGGAAATTGTCACCAAATGTGACATCGTCGCGCCCTGTGGCCGCTACACCGATGTTCCCGTGAAATACTACGATACTTCGCGCGACCATATTCTCAAATCAGTGGACACGTCCCTGTCAGAGATGGCGATTGATCACATTGATTTGTTGCTGATCCATCGCCCGGATCCATTTATGGATCACAACGAAACAGGCGCCGCGCTGGATGAGGTCGTATCTTCCGGCAAAGTGCGTGCAGTTGGTGTGTCCAATTTCCGTCCATGGGATTGGGAACTGCTTCAGTCGGCTATGCAGACCAAGCTGGTGACCAATCAGATCGAGTTGTCACTGGGTGAGCTCAGCTCATTCACCAACGGCGATCTGGCGTTTCATCAACGCCTTGGCCACGCTGTCATGGCATGGTCACCCTTGGGTGGTGGTGCGCTTATGACGGGTGAGAGCGAAGCCGCGACCGTGGCAGATGAGATTGCTGCGGAGTTTGGCGTGGATCGTGCTGCAGTTGCTGTAGCCTTTTTGCTGGCACACCCTGCCAAGATACTGCCGGTGATGGGCACCAACAACCTCGCGCGGATCGCCAAAATTTCGGATGCATTGAAGGTGAAACTCGACCGTCAAAACTGGTTCCGCCTCTATCAGGCCGGCCTGGGTGCAGAGGTTCCGTAATGAATGCCGTAGCAAATGACATGACCGGCACCTTTGTCCCTAGCGCGGAAGACACGCGCAGGCTGCGTAATGCCTTTGGGCGGTTTGCGACCGGGGTGACAATTGTGACCTGCGCAAGCGAAGACGGACCGATTTGCATCACTGCAAATAGCTTTTCGTCTTTGTCATTGGAGCCTGCCTTGGTGATGTGGGCCGTGGACAAAGGATCGCGCCGGTTCGAGTATTTCGCCAAGGCGCAGCATTTTGCGATCCATGTACTGGGGGCAGATCAGGAAGCGCTGTGTTTTGCGAGCGCCAAAGACGCGCTGGCTCTGGCCCAGCTGGACCACGGTATCAATGGCGAAGGCACCCCAGTGTTGCCCGGATGTCTGGCCCGTTTCGAATGCAAGACCGAAGCACATTACGAGGCTGGAGACCATGTGATCATGGTCGGAAAGATCTTGCGCGCCGCTCAGGAGGAGGGCGACGCGCTGGCGTTTTTCGGTGGGAAAATCGGCAGTTTCACGCAGGCCGAACAAGCGTAACCACACGTGATTTCAATGCGCTCGCATAGGGCACATTGCGGAAGGGAGGAACTGAATGGGCGGATTGTTGGCGGTGCTGACACCGATTGGTTGGGTGAACGAAACCCTGCTGCGCGTCGGACGCGCGGTGGGGATCGTCGCCGTGGCACTGATGGTGACGGCAATCCTGATCCAGGTGTTTTTCCGATATGTGCTGAACAACGCTCTGCCTTGGCCGGACGAAGCGGCACGGTTCTGCATGTTGTGGATGACGGGATTGATGGCTCCGACGGCTTTTCGTCGTGGAGGGTTTGTCTCAATCGACATGCTGACGCTGCTGCTACCTCGCATCGTGGGGGTCGTTCTAAACCTGCTGCTTCTGAGCCTGTGTCTGGCGGTTCTGCTGGTGGCCGTCCGGATTGGGTGGGGCGAAGTCACTGGGTTTGGTGGGCGTTTTGCTACGGCTGCATTGTATGTGCCAACCTCGATCGGCTTTGAGGACTGGATGCGCGTGCCACGTAGCTGGATGATGGCCTCGCTTCTTGTGGGATGCAGTCTGTTGGCGCTGGTCAACGTTGAATTGATCTTGCGGGCGCTTGTTCGTGGATTGGGCGGCGGAGACCGCTTGGCGGATGTCGGTGAAGACACCTTGGGGGCAGAATAATGTTGGTTTGGTTTCTTCCCGTCTTCCTGTTCTTTCTCCTGATTGGGTTGCCGGTCTTCTTTGGCTTGCTGGCAGCTCCTGGTCTGCTGCTTTGGCTGAACGGTCAGGAGCGGGATATCACTCTGCTCTATCGGAATGTCTATAACGGTATCGACAGCTTCCCGCTGATGGCGATCCCTTTCTTTATGTTGGCGGGTGAGCTGATGAATCGGGGGGGCATCACCACCCGTTTGGTCGAGTTTTCCCAGGCTCTTATGGGACATCTGCGGGGTGGGTTGGCCCATGTGAACATCCTGTCATCGATGTTGTTTGCCGGGCTTTCCGGATCGGCGGTTGCAGATACGTCTGCGCTTGGATCGATGTTAATCCCAGCGATGGAAAAGCAGGGGTACACCCGAAAGTTTGCGGCGGCGATCACCGCAGCCAGCTCGGTGATTGGCCCGATTATCCCACCATCCGGAATCATGATCATCTATGCCTATGTGATGGGCGAAAGTGTGGCTGCACTGTTCCTGGCTGGGATTGTCCCAGGGGTTCTGGTGGGTGCAGGACTGATGATGATGGTCAAGGTTATGGCCGATAAATATGATTTCCCTGTCGCAAGCCGCAAATACACTTGGGGTGAACGCGGGCAGGCAAGTCTAAAAGCGTTCTTTCCTCTTCTCACTCCAGTAATCATTCTAGGCGGTATTCTGGGGGGCGTCTTCACCCCGACAGAAGCGGCTGCGGTTGCGGTGGCCTATGCCTTTGTCATCGGCTTTTTTGTTCTGCGCACCGTGAACCTACGAGATGTGCCACAGATCCTTAGCAACGCGGGCATCACGTCGGCTGTGGTCCTTCTGTTGGTCGGCGCAGCCATGGCCTTCAAAACAGTAGTCAGTTTGAGCCACGCTCCGGAACAGCTCGCAGGGTTTATCCTCACGCTATCGGAAAACCCGTTGATCCTTTTGTTTTTGATCAATCTTTTGCTGTTCATTGTGGGGATGTTTCTTGATGCGGGACCCGCGATCATCATTCTTGGTCCGATCCTCGCGCCTATTTTTGGTGATCTTGGTGTCGACCCGATCCACTTCGCAATCATCATGAGTGTGAACCTCACAGTTGGCCTAGCGACGCCACCCATGGGGCTTGTGTTGTTCGTGGCATCCGCCGTGTCCAAAGAGCGGGTCGAGACCATTGCCAAAGCAATTCTGCCTTTCTTGGCTGTCGAGATCGCGGTGATTTTCCTGATCACCTATGTGCCGGCCATTTCCATGACCATCCCCCGTCTGACGGGGTTCGCCAACTAATTGAGTAGAACAGGGAGGAAACCAAATGCTCAAATCGTTTCTGAAGACGGCGGCTTTGGCCACGTCGATGCTGGCCGGTTCGGCAATGTTTGCCGCAGCGGCAGATTACACGATCCGCGCCACAGCAAACTCGAATGAAAACGACGAAGACTATGATGGTCTGGTTGTGTTCAAGAATTTTGTTGAAGCGGCCTCAAACGGCGCCATCGAAGTTGAGCTGTTCATCGGCACTCAGCTTTGCTCAAACGGCGCGGAATGTCTGCAGGGCGTGGCCGATGGCACCATCGATGTTTACATTTCGACCTCGGGTGGCGCGTCGGGTATTTTCCCCTATGTTCAGGTGCTTGACCTGCCGTACCTGATGGCGGACGACCGGATTGCCGAACATGTTCTTTCAGGTGACTTCACCCGGACCATGCGTTCAATGGCGCTGGAAGATTCAGGTGGGGCCATTCGTCTGATGACCATCGGCAACACAGGCGGCTGGCGCAATTTCGCCAATACCAAACGCCGTGTGGCCGAGCCTGCGGACATGGATGGATTGAAAATTCGCACCGTTGTTGCGGACCTGCCTCAGGAGCTTGTGAAAGCGCTTGGTGCGTCTCCAACTCCGATCCCATGGCCCGAGCTGTTCACATCGTTCCAGACCGGCGTTGTTGAAGGATCGAAGAACGGCATCACCGATATCATGGGGATGAAATTCCCAGATGCTGGTCTTCAGTATGTCACTCTCGACGGCCATGCCTACATGGGCGCCCTGTGGTGGATGAACAACGCCAAGTTCATGGATATGCCCGAAGACATGCGTCGGGTTGTGGTGGATGGGTTCTATGCCCTGCAGCAAGCAACATTTGCCTCCCCCAAGCGTAAGTCGATTGCAGCTTATGAAGAGTTTGTTGCGGGTGGCGGTGACCTCTATGTGCCAACACCAGAGCAGAAAGCAGCGTTCAAAGCGTCCGCAGCGCCGGTTTATGACTGGTTCAAAGGCAATGTGACCCGAGGTGATGAGATCTTCACCGCTTTGACCGACGCCGTTGCCGCCGCAGAGGCGGATGTGAATGGCGCACGTGATGCCGATCTGAAGTAAAACACATCTGGGCGGTCTGATCAGACCGCCCTTATTCCTTCGGGATCTCACTTGAACGGGTACATCCACACTTTGTAATCGGCGACGAGAATATGGGCTTTTTCGATCTCTTCCGGGGTCATTTTTTTGACCACGTCTTCCAAGCTGATCGCCGCATCGGGGTCACCGCCAATCGCGCTAAGCGTGTACCACATATAAGCCCGGACCAGATCTGGAGCCGGCATGCCGCGTCCGACTTCGTAATACCACCCAATGCCGGATTGCGCGCCGGGATGACCTTTCAAAGACGATCGCAAATACCACTCGAAGGCGCGCTGATCGTCGCGCTCAACACCGAGGCCCATTGCGTACATCACCCCGATCAGTTCCTCGGCATCCGCATTCCCCGAGCGGGCCGCGGGCCACAAAAGCTCTTTGGCCTGCGTAAACTCTCCAGCTTCCATCAGGTCACGCGCCTCTTCAATCTCGGCCATAATGGGCGAAGCGAACAGGCAAAGGGCAAGCATCACGCGTTTCATATTGGAGCCTTTCTTTTAGGACTGGCACAGGGCGCTGTGGCGCAAAATCTTCCCGAACCTTTGACAGCACAGGGCTTTCAAGTATTTGATTCGAAACAGGCGGCCATCGGTCACCAGTTATTTTATGATCCCATACTTTCCGGCAATCGCAACATCTCATGTGCCCATTGTCACCATCCGGACCTGGGCACCGGCGATGGTTTGTCGCTTGGGATCGGAGAAGGCGGGCAGGGGCTTGGACCTGAGCGAACCCCGGGTACGGGTCGAGATCGGGTGCGCAAACGGATCCCGCGCAATGCACCTGCTTTGTGGAACCTCGGAGCGCTTGAGTTACACACCATGTTCCATGATGGGCGGTTGAGCAAATCGGACCTCTATGGCAATGGATTCAACTCACCTGCAGAAGAATGGCTTCCTAACGGATTGAACTCACTTCTCGCAGCACAGGCGGTTTTTCCACTGACAGCGCAGTTTGAAATGGCGGGGAATGTTGCCGAAAATGAGGTGATCGGCGCGGTGACCGATCGCATCGATTTGGGGTGGCCTATTCTCGCAAAACGTGTGCGTGTGCAGCCAAGGTATGGAGACGCCTTTGTCGAGGCGTTTGATCACATTTCTTCGCCAGAACAAGTAAGCATTGTTGAGATAGCCAACGCCCTTGCGGCATTCATGACGGCGGAATGGACCAGTTTTGACAGCCCATTTGATCGCTACCTCTCGGGAGAAACAACCGCCCTGAACCCGGAACAATTTGCAGGTATGCATTTGTTCTATGGCAAGGCCAATTGCAGCAGCTGTCACTCTGGATCATTGATGACTGACCAGAATTTTCACGCGCTTGCCCTGCCATCTTTTGGGCCGGGGCGAACACGCCGATTTGACCTTTTTGTTCGAGATGTCGGGCGAATGGGGGAAAGTGATGACCTGGCCGACGCGTATCGGTTTCGGACACCAATGCTGCGCAATGTCGCGCTGACGGCACCCTACGGTCATAACGGCGCCTATCCCACATTGGAAGGAATTGTCAGGCATCACCTTAATCCGGTTGCTGCGCGGGCAATGTGGACACGGGACCAAGCTGGACTGCCAGATATCCCTTGGCTCGAAGCGATCGATTTTGTTGTTCAGAATGATCGGTTTGAAATGGCGCGTCAGGCCCGAAACATCGACATCACTCCCTTGGATTTATCTGATGACGAGATATCGCAGATCCTGGCGTTCCTGGATGCGTTGACTGGGGTGAGCGTGGATCAGCCGAAATTTGGAGTTCCTGACTGGTTCAAACCCTAGTGATCCCTTGTAGATCTGGTGGTGCGGTGATCTTGGGCAAACCCAGGACGGGCCTTCCAGCCCTGCATTCTCGAGAGGTTTAGACGGCGCGCGCCCCGGCTCCGGCCGGGTTCTGAGTCAGCTCAGTTGTGTCTTAGGCAGTGAGAACCACGCCAACTTCGTCAAAGATGATAGCATTGGTCCCCAGTTCAGGAAATAGCGCCATAATTTCATGCTTTTGAGCGGAGCTCACTCAAGAGAGCTACCCTTAAAAGAAAACACTGGGACAAAGTTTGCCGGAGCAAGGGTTTGAGATACATGCTGGGAGAAATCTTCAGAAGCGTTGAGCATAACCGTAATTGGGCCGATATGCTTGTACAGGACACTGCCTTCAATTGCTCGGACAGCGGTCTCAATCGCCAGTTTGCCTTGAAGAACCGGAAAATCGGTTGGTGCAGCGACAATTCTGCCGCGGTGTAATCCACGAAACACTGCATGGGTCACATAATCGGACAAAATTTGAATATCGTCCTGCAGACCTCTAGCGCGTAGAACTGACACAGCAGCTTCTGCTGTCGGCGCGGACCCCACGATGTAGTCGATATCTAGGTCTTGGTCCAAAACCTCTTCTACGAGGCGCACTTGGATTTCACGCCCAGTGTCTCCGTAGCGCGTCGCAACGACGGAAACCGCACTTTGTTGAATCCCTTCGAGGAAACCCTGCTCGACAAATTTCACCCATCCCGCAGCTTCAGGCCCTGGGAACCATGCAACTTGTACAGGTGCGGACCCAAGAGGGTGCCGCTTGGCGAGCGTTTGACCTGTTAGCAGGCCCATTTCTCGCCAGGATACACCGACCTTCGCGGTAATGCCTTCGTCCGCGATGTCGTTCACGGCCGCGATTATCGGGAGCCTAGATGAAAGTGTTGTCATGGTCTCGGTCAGACCGTCAAACGAGACAGCCCCCAAAACCAAAGCGTCGGTGTCATCGTTCACGCAAGAGGTGATTTGGTCAATTTGACGTTCAATGTTTGGATACCCGCCGGCCTCCACAAGTTGGAACGACACCCCCAATCTGCGCGCCTCATGGACCATGCCATAGTTCACGCTCAGCCAATAGGCGTCTTTTAAGTGCGGAAAGGCCACACAAATTGACCAGTTCTGCTTAGCTCGTTCTAGTGGTTCATAGGCCACATGTTGGTAGCCGCTTGAATAGTCAAACGCGATTTTCGGAGACTGTAGATTCCAGACTTCAGCATACGCAGGCAACGTCAGCAGCAGAGACCCAAAAGTCAAAATCAGATTTTTCATCGACGTCTCCGCGACCGAACGGCCGAATGCAGTAGGAAATTCAAATTTGCTCTTACGACAAGAACAGGCAACAGTCGTGACATGTTCAAACGAATAGGTCTTGGTGGCAAGCTTGGGCTTGCATTTCTTGTAATTGCCGGGCTCCCGGCGATTGCAGGATTGCTCGCATTGACGGATCTTCTGGTCCTTTCACGACGCCAGTCTGAGGTTTTGAAACAGACGACACCTGCGATTGTGACGGTGCGGGGGATGGCCGAAGAAAGCACACGCATTGTTGCGATCGCCCCAGAGCTTGCAGAGGTTTCGACACAAGCTGCCCGAGAGCAACGCGCTGAGTTCCTGGAGACACAAGTAGAGGCTCTGAGCCAAAGATTGGAGCGCCTTGACCAAGACAATGCCTTTGATGCCGCAGAAATTCGGGCCTCTGTCGAAACGGTATCAAAGGCCGTCAGCCAACTTGATGTTCTCGTTCAGCAGCGCATTTCGCAGGCCAACACCCTGACCGAAAAGCTAAGTGTCAATCTCGAAACTGCCGAGAACCTCGTCGACATGGCCGATACGCTTGTTGCGAACGCCGAGATGAGCACAACAGCAGTTGTCACCAGTCTCTATGGGTTAGAGGGTGAAACAAATGTGCAAACCGATCCGACTGAAACCCTGGATAAACTCATCGAAGTTGACTTGTTCCAGTTGGCACAGATGTTTGAGCTTCGCTCGAGGTCTGCAGAAATTGGCCTGTTGATCAACCGGATAGCCAACGCGAGGCATGAGCGCGAGTTGCAAGAGGTCAGGGATAGTCTGGTTAGCCGATTGCCAATTGTATCTCGACGGATTGAGGCCATTCGAGACCCTGGGAGACAAGCTCAAGCCAAGTCTCTGTTGGCCCAACTGTCCTCTGTTGTGAATGGAAGAAACGACCTGTTTCAACTTCGGTCGAACCTGCTCAAAAGTGATCTCTCGATACTGCGGTTGAAATCGGAGTTGCAGAACGCGGCTCTTTTGCTTGGGGATCAAGTCGCAGCGGTTTCAGATCAGGCCCAATTCGCCGTCGTGGAAACTGGGGACGCAATTTCTAAATCCATCTCAAAAGCGCAGCAGCGAAATGCACTTGCTGCGGCGGTCGGTTTTTTACTCTCCATTGCCATGCTTTGGTTCTTTGTGAGGGGCCACGTCGTTCGACGGTTGGACCATGTTTCGGATGCAATGAACACGCTGGCGAGCGGCAATTTGGATAGGCAGGTTCCTACCGGCGGGCAGGATGAGATTGCGCGCATGGAAGAGGCCGTCGAAGTCTTTCGGCAGCAAGCGATCGCCAATCGTGAACTGGAAATCGAACGAGATCGAAGTGCCCTGGAACTCTTAGAACACCGGAACAACTTGCAACGAATGGTGGACGACCAAACAGAAATGCTGCGCCGTGAGGTCACGGCACATGAACATGCGCGCCACGAAGCGGAAGCCGCAGATCGCGCAAAATCTGAATTTCTCGCAATGATGAGCCACGAAATCCGCACCCCGATGAATGGTGTTCTGGGCATGTTGCGTAGCCTCAGTGATGATACACTTACACCAATCCAAACAGACCGGCTGAGAGCGGCTCTCGCCTCCGGACAGAATTTGTTGAAAATTCTGAATGGAATTTTGGACTACTCTAAACTGGAGAGCACCAGTCTCACCTCTGAAGATGTCGCATTCTCAGTGCGCGACTTGGTCTCGGATATCGTGGTCCTGATGCGGCCTAGCGCCGATGAAAAAGGGCTTCATCTTTGGCTGGATGTTCCCAAAAACCTGCCATCGGCAGTTCGAGGAGATGTCGCCAAACTCAGGCAAATTTTGTTCAACCTGCTGTCTAACGCAGTAAAATTTACGGATGATGGAGAGGTCATACTTCGAGTTCGCGGTGAAGATAGCGGTGCCAACCGGTATTCCGTGACCTTTGAGGTCAGCGATACCGGCAATGGAATTTCCCCAGCCGCAAAGCAGCGGGTATTTGCAGCTTTCGAACAGGAAGGCCCAGAAACCATGCGCAGGTTCGGTGGCACAGGTCTCGGTTTGACCATCAGCAAGCGATTTGCGGATGTCATCGGGGCTCGGCTGTCCGTCGAAAGCGCCAAGAACATTGGGTCTGTGTTTTCTCTTGCTTTGACTTTGGACAAATGTGACCCAGCGGAGCTACCGCCTGAAGCAGACCAGTTTCAGCTGGCTCTTGCGGACGTTGCGCTGACCATTCTTGTGGTCGAAGATAACGAAATCAATCAAATGGTTGCGCAGGGCTATCTGGAACGCATGGGGCATACATGCATGTGTGTTTCCACGGCTGAAGAAGCTATCGACCAATTACAGTTCAAGCCGTTCGATCTCGTGCTTATGGATTTTAACCTTCCGGGCATGAGCGGACCGGATGCGATAAGGTTGATTAGAGCGTCAGACCGACCGGAGCTTGCTCAAATACCCATTTTAGGCATTTCGGCACATGTACAGGACGACCAAATTGAATCTCATCTTGCGATTGGCATGAACGGATTTGTGGCCAAACCAGTTTCGCCTGTACGGCTATCTAAAGCCTTGAATAGTATAAAAGAAGGGAGGAGAGGTGACATTTACTTTTCTGCCCGGCAGTCCGGCCATTTCACCACACTTGAGGAAAATGTCGCCAATGCTCTCGCACAAAACGAACGCGATCTGGGGAAAGATCAGGCCGTGTTGCTCGCAGAAATGTTCCGGTCGAGCCTTGCGCCTTTGGTGGAAGACCTGCGATTTGCAGAGACACCGGCGGTGAGAAAATCCATTGCGCATAAAGCCAAAAGTGCCGCCGGAAATTTTGGGGTGCATCACATGATTGAGCTTCTGTCAGATATCGAAAAGAGTGCGGCACATCCGAAGGACTATAACGAAAAGGTTGGTGCGTTGTCGATGATGGTGAAAGAGCTAGAACAGGTTTTGCAGCACGCGACCGCAACCTTAGAACGTCCTATCTAAGTGGTGCGGTAAACACATATCCTTCACCGTGCACGGTTGTAATCAACCGCGGATCTGATGGGTCATCCTCCAGCTTGCTGCGCAACCGCCGCACAAGAACATCCACCGTCCGTGGATTGGTACCATATTGCCTGTGGGTCACGCGCGCCATCAAGGCCTCGCGCGAAGTTATGACCCCAGCGTGCGCAACCAGCATATCAAGCACTTCAAATTCAGCGCGCGTCAGATTAATCAGCTCGCCTTCCGTTGTTTCAAGGCGGCGGGCGGCCACATCAAACTGAAATCGCCCAAACTGAAACACGCGACGGGACAACCGCCGAATGTCCCGCGTTCGTCGAAGAAGATTTTTGATCCGAGCCAAAAGCTCCCGACGATTAAATGGCTTGCAGACATAGTCATCGGCACCAATTTCTAGCCCAACAATGCGGTCTACTTCGTCGTCTCGTCCGGTGACAAGGATGATGCCCATTTGGCTTTTCACCCGCTGCTCGCGCGTGATCTGAAGCCCGTCTTTTCCAGGTAAGTTGATATCAACCAGCATGAGATCGATTTCGGTTTCGCTCAGGACTTTCTCGGCGGCATCGGCAGTTTCCGCCTCAAAAATTTCGTAGCCCTGAGCATCAAGGTAACTGGACAGGGTCGCCCGCGTTATAGGTTCATCTTCAATGATCAAAATGCGCGCCATTGGTCTTCGGAATCCCTGTAGTTTCCCATCAGTTAACAAATTTTAACAACTGTCTCTACCCTGTTCATCACCTCAGGCTTACGTGTTCACAGCTCTCATCTACGTTCCCTGCTTGGAAAGCGTCGCTTTCCCGACAAATGGCACCTGAATTCAATTGGGGCCGCGCATCAGGGAGACTATCATGATCACTCGCGTACTAACGACGACCACGGCCGCCGTACTGGCCATGTCCGCAGCGCACGCCGCAGATTCTTCTGACCCAATCATTATTCCGACGCACAACTGGTCAAGCCAGATTGTGATGAGCCACGTGGTTGGTCAAATATTTGAAAGCATGGGGAATTCTGTGGAGTTTGTCTCGACGGACAGTCAGGCAGTGTATGAATCTGTGCGGCTCGGGGATGTGACGCTTGAGTTGGAAGTCTGGGAAGGGGCCTTTGGCAAATCGTTCAACGAGGCGTTGAACAAAGGCGGGCTGCATGATGCGGGCGGGCACAATGCGGTGACCCGAGAAGACTGGTGGTATCCGATGTGGACCAAAGAAGCCTGCCCGGGATTGCCGGATTGGGAGGCTCTGAACGCCTGCGCTGCGGTGTTTGCCACACCCGAAACCGGAGACAAAGGACGGTTCCTGGGTGGACCAGTGGATTGGCTCAAACACGATGCGGAGCGCGTGGAGGCTCTGGGCATGAACTTCACCGTCGTCAATGCTGGCTCGGCTTCGGCGCTCTGGGCCGAGGTTGCCGCGGCAGAGAAAACCAAACGTCCCGTCGTGATTTTCAACTGGACCCCAAATTTTGCCGAAGCCGTCTGGCCGGGTGAATTTGTTGAGTTCCCAACCTGGGTTGAGGGGTGTGATAAAGATCCGTCTGTCGGTCCTAATCCGAATGCCACCTATGACTGCGGCAACCCGGCCACCGGTTATCTGAAAAAGGCCGTTTGGGATGGCATGGAAGGCAAATGGCCTGCGGCTTATAGCACCTTGAACAAAATCAGTTTCACCAACCCACAGATCGCTGAAATGGCCAAACTTGTGGACATTGACGAACTGGAGCCTGAGGACGCTGCCGCTGAATGGTTGGCGAGCAACGAAGCCGTCTGGAAACCCTGGACACAATAACCCTCCTTCGTCGCCAAAATGAGCCGAGACCTAACTCTGGTCTCGGCCAGCCACGTCTCTGAAAGTCAAACTTATGTCCGCTTCGTCCCCCGTCATTTCGTGCCGCAATGTTTGGAAGCTTTTCGGTGCAAACTCAGAAGCCTACCTGAAGACCCTGTCCGGAAACCCAAGTTTTGAGGAAATTCGCGCCGCTGGCCACATAGCGGCGGTGCGAGATGTGTCTTTAGACATCGCAAAAGGCGAAATGCTTGTGATTATGGGGTTGTCTGGGTCAGGCAAGTCGACATTTGTCCGGTGCCTCTCGCGGCTGATCGACATCACCGGTGGCGAGGTCAGGGTTGAGGGGCAGAACATTGGTCAAATGTCCGAAAAGGAACTGATCAACCTGCGGCGCAACAAGATGGGCATGGTGTTTCAGAGCTTTGGCCTCCTGCCGCATCGAACAGTATTGGACAATATTGCGTTTCCTTTGGAAATGCGGGGGCAAGACAAACATGCCTGCCGCGCTCGCGCATTGGAAGTGATCGAATTGGTTGGCCTGTCAGGGCGTGAAGACTATTTCCCGCGTGAACTGTCAGGGGGTCAGCAACAACGCGTCGGCATCGCGCGAAGCTTGGCAATCGAGCCGGATATCTGGTTTCTGGATGAACCGTTTTCCGCGCTCGATCCTTTGATCCGTAGGGAAATGCAGGATGAATTTCTGCGCCTACAGGCGATTTTGGGCAAAACTATCGTGTTTATCACCCATGATTTTGACGAAGCCCTCCGGTTGGCAGATCGCATCGCCATCATGAAAGATGGCGTGGTCGAGCAATGCGATACGCCTGCACAAATTGTTTTGAATCCGGCCACCGAGTATGTTGCCAAATTCACCGCAGAAATCGAAAAATCCCGGGTGGTGCAAGCGCAGGTGTTGGCAAAACCCATTACGGAAGCCTCCGCTGAGGGACGCCCGATCGACGGGTCTCAGACCATTCATTCTTTGGCCCGCATGCTTGTTAACGACACCCGTGATTTTCTGCCTATAGCCGCACAGGGAGGTGTCGTTTCCGGCATTTTGAACCGTCAAGACGCCCTCGATGTTCTTCTGGGGGCCGATACATGAGCGAACAAACTCTCCAGCTCCCGAAACACCAGCCCGTCTGGACCCAGCAGCGCACAGCCTGGTCGATCCTCATCTTCGCGATCGGCATAGCGCTGTTTAAGGGTGTCCTCCCGGCCGGATTTGTCCGGCTGCCAGACGGTCTGGTGATCCCGTTTGCGGATGGGATCAATGCGGCCTTTGCCTTTCTTCGGGATGATCTTGGGTTGATCCATGTCACCCGTGCCTTTGCGGACATGGTCGAATGGTTGCTGAATGTCACCGGAAACCTTCTGTACGGTAAAAATCGCTGGCCCCGGATCGGTCCGATACCTTGGACAGTGATTGCTAGCATCGGCTTTGTTATCGGCTACGCACTTCAAGGTTGGCGGTTGTCGCTGCTAACAGGCGGTACATTTGTGTGGATTGCCGTTATGGGGCAGTGGAAATGGGCCATGGAAACACTCTCGGTGATTGTGGTGGCCGCTCCGTTTTCGATCCTGTTTGGCTTGGTGATGGGCGTTTTGGCCTGGAAATCACGGCGTGTCGAAGCGGTGATGAACCCTGTGCTGAACATCGCGCAAAGCCTTCCGCATTTTGCCTATATGATCCCCGTGGTCGTGTTCATTGGTGTGGGCCCCAAAGCAGGCGCTATTGTCACCATCATCTTTTCGGTCCCACCGATGATCCGCATGAGCCTATTGGGGCTGCGCAAAGTGCCTGAGGAAGTGATCGAAAGCGGCCATATGTGCGGCGCAACGAGATGGCAATTGCTGCGCCATGTCCGCATTCCAACCGCGCGCACCGAGATCCTTGTCGGGGTCAATCAGGTGATCATGCAATGTCTGGCAATGGTTGTTCTGGCCAGTTTCATTGGCATGCCGGGCTTGGGGCAAAAACTGTTGCAGCTTTTGCAATCGCTAAAGATCGGACGTTCAGTTGAAATCGGCATCACCATCGTTTTGCTTGCGGTGGTGCTTGACCGATGCACAAAAGCCTGGGCCACCAAACAACCCACGCATTTCGAAAAGAGCACGCCCTATGTTGTGCGCAACAAATATCTTTTGATCGGTGTCGGCAGCGCAGTGATGTTTCTGGCACTGGCGCAGGTCTTGCCCATTTTGGACCAGATCGGGCGACGTCAGGCTTTCACTATCTCCAAGCCGATTGACGCCATTGCGGATTGGGTCATTGTTCTGGTTGACCCGATCACTCAGTGGCTGCGCTGGTTCCTGATAACCTGGGTGCTGATCCCAATCCGTGACGGGGTGTTGTGGTTGCCCTATGTTTCTGTGCTGGCCCTGCTCGCTGCGCTTGGGTGGGCCATTGGAGGGCTGCGATCCGCTGCAATCTGTCTGGCGTTTTTTGGGTTGATCGCTCTGTCGGGCTGGTGGGACCGGGCTATGATCACCGTGTACACTGTGATGGTGTCGGTTGTGATCGCCGCCTGCATCGGCTTCCCTCTGGGCATCTGGGGGTCGTTCACACCTCGCCGGTCAAGTGCGGCGCTGTTGATCTGTGACACGTTGCAGACATTCCCGAGTTTCATTTACCTGATCCCGGTGGTCATGCTGTTTGGGGTCAATGACGTGGCCGTGGTCGGTGCCGTGGTGCTGTTCGCAGCGGTGCCCTTGGTGCGCTATACCATTGAGGGGCTTCGTCAGGTGCCCGAAACATTGATCGAAGCCGCCGACATGTCCGGCGCTACGCAAATGCAGACCCTCTGGCATGTTCGATTGCCCATGGCCCTGCCAACCATCATGGTTGGGGTCAATCAATCAACGATGTTTTCGCTGTTCATGGTGATCATTGCCGCCTTCATTGGCACGCAAGATCTCGGTCAAGAAATGCAGCGTGCCTTGTCGTCGACAGATGTTGGCAAGGGGCTGGTTCTGGGGCTGGCTGTCGCCTTTATGGGGTTGATGGTGGATCATCTTACCACCACGTGGGCACATCGGAAAAAGCAGGCTCTGGGGCTGATTTAGCCTCGGATCCAAATAGTCGATCGGCCTGCAAGGCCACGTTTCCTAACAGAACTCTCCTATCCTAAACGCGCGCTTATCCGAAGTTTCGTTTGCCTGTCACTTACGAAGGATCAGCGACCCCTGACTGAGGTAGAACGATGCTTGATGCGCTATATCCTTCTGTTGTTGCGGGCCCGCCAAAGCCGAGTGCGATCATTGAGCCGCCGGTGTTTTCCATGCCTCCGGGGACGGAGCGCCATTTGGTTGAGGGCTGTGGTGCCATTTT
>JAGDYZ010000066.1:0-1188 GCA_049116335.1 Pelagimonas sp.
TTGCTGTCTGCTGATCTTCGACGAAGAGGAGATCAGAGATGTCGAAACGGAAGAACCATTCGCCCGAGTTCAAGGCCAAGGTTGCGCTGGAGGCTTTGAAGGGCGAGCGGACGGTCGCAGAGCTGGCAAGCCAGTTTGGTGTTCACCCGACAATGATCCACGGCTGGAAGCGGGCGCTCTTAGAGGGTGCGTCCGGCGTGTTCGAACGAGGCAGCCGAAACAAGCCTGAGATCGACGAAGAGCAGGTCAAAGAGCTCCACGCCAAGATCGGGGAGCTGGCCGTGGCCAACGATTTTTTGTCACGAAAGCTCAAACCGTGGACCGGCAAGTGAGGCGGGAAATGGTCGAACCAGACAATCCTGGCCTGTCGGTCGGCAAACAATGCAGGCTGCTGTCGATCTCGCGGTCGTCGTTCTACTACCGGCCCAAGGGTGAGACAGCGCTGAACCTGACGCTGATGCGCCAGATCGACGAGCAGTTTCTGGAGACGCCGTTCTTTGGCGTGCGGCAGATGACGTGGCATCTTCGCAACGAAGGGCATCCGGTAAACGAGAAGCGCATCCGCCGTTTGATGCGGTTGATGAGCCTGATGCCGATCTACCAGAAGCCCAATACCAGCAAGGCGGCGAAGGGACATAAGACATATCCGTACTTGTTACGGGGTCTGCTGGTGGGGCGCCCAAACCAGGTCTGGGCGGCTGACATAACCTATCTGCCGATGCGTAAGGGGTTCCTGTATCTGGTAGCAATCATTGACTGGCACACCCGGAAGGTGCTTGCCTGGCGCATCTCAAACACGCTGGAAGCGGACTTTTGCGTCGAAGCGCTGAACGAGGCGATCCACCGCTTCGGCAAGCCCGAGATTATGAATACGGATCAGGGCAGCCAGTTCACATCCTTTGCCTGGACGGACCGGTTGCGGCGATCTGGTGTGCGCATCTCAATGGACGGCAAAGGGCGTTTCCTCGACAATATCTTTGTCGAGCGTCTGTGGCGGTCCCTGAAATACGAATGCGTCTACCTGCACGCTTGGGAGACCGGATCGGAAGCCAAGGCTGGTGTCGGAAAGTGGGTGGAATTCTACAATCGGAAGCGCCCACATTCCGCCCTTGGCGGCAGACCGCCAGCCGTGGTCTATTGGCTGAGAAAAGAAGAAACCAAACCAGATCAGCAGGAGCAGAAAGTAGC
>JAGDYZ010000067.1:0-1039 GCA_049116335.1 Pelagimonas sp.
CGGCGAGAGGAGGTAGCCAAGGCCCCGGCTCGGGATCGCTCCAATATCGGTGCCGAAAGAAGGTTTCGAGTTCTTCTCGAGTGAAGGTCCGCTTCTTGTCGCGCGCACGCCCCTTCTCCTTGCGCCGCAGGAGGCCGGGATCAAGCCGTGGGTGTAGTTCGAAACCCTCAGACTTGGCCGCCGAAATCAGGGCACTGGCGTGGTCCACGTATCTGTTAACCGTGCCGACCGCCAAGCCGACCTTTTCCTTCGGGAGACTTGAGGCCTTGGCGAGGATCGTGTCCATCGGCAAGGTGTGGTCTGCCGGCGACTTGCCGAAGGATTTCGGCAACTGAAGAAGGACAGACCTAAGTTTCACGAAATCCGCTTGGAGAAGGGACCGGACATCAGTCTTGCCTGTAACCCGTTGAATAAGGGTCCCAAAAGCGCGGTACTGGCGTGCCGTCTTTTCTTCCAGTCCTTCATCCGCGTGTTTTTTGAACTGGATCATCCTCTCGATGACTGCGGTGATCGACGGGTCGAGATCGCTGGCCTCTGGCTCAGCCGGAAGCATCTCACGAACCGCGGCGGGGGTGTCGTCGGGCTGAATGGAGGGCAAATCCGTTGGGCAGACGGGATCTGGCAACCGAGGGAGCGCCTGCTGTTGATCGTCTTGCGCGAAGGTGTCACGGACCGGATCAAACGTGTCCATCACGTCAGATGCCAGCGCCCGAGCGGGCGGGGTGGTCACCGCGGCGTTGGCTGCGCGCTTCCCCTCAATGAAAAGCTCGAGCAGTTGGATGGCTTCCCGGTCTCCGTTAATCCGACGACCGGTCACCTCCTCGAATTCGGCGGCCCTGCGATCTGCGCCGATGTGACCCTGCAACATGGGCCGGTAGTGTCCGTCAAGGACCAGCCGGAGCATGGCCACCTCGGCGCGACTGCGGCCTGCGGCGATCATCTCCTGCTCAACCTGGTCGGATATTGTCGCGCCGATCCCTCGCTCCGCCAGAATGTCCCAGGCGTCTTTCATGCCGAAGGTGATCTGCCGTTCCATCTC
>JAGDYZ010000068.1:0-951 GCA_049116335.1 Pelagimonas sp.
CCCCCCATTTATGGAGGGGCGCGTCAGTAGAATCTAAGCCGCTTTCAGTTTTTGTATCGGGGTCATCCCGCCGATGCCCATGTTTGGCCTTTCATTGTTGTAAGTCCAGAGCCATCGCGTGGCTTGATCTTGCACCTCCTCGATGCTGGTGAAGTGATATCGCCCAAGCCATTCCGTTCGAACCGTTCGGTTGTAGCGCTCGACATAGGCGTTCTGCTGCGGCTTTCCCGGCTGGATGTAAATCAACCCGATCCCCGCCTTCTCGGCCCAGGTTTGAAGCCGGCCGCTGACGTATTCAGGACCGTTGTCCACACGAATGGCCAAAGGCTTCCCGCGCCAGGCAATGACTTGGTTCAGCGTTCGCACGACACGTTCTGAGGGCAGCGAGAAGTCCACCTCAATGGCAAGACCCTCTCGGTTGAAGTCGTCTAACACGTTCAGCGTCCGGAATGATCTGCCATCAGCCAACTGATCCGCCATGAAGTCCATGGACCAGACCTCGTTCGGTGCCTCAGGTACAGCAAGTGGCTCTGGCTTCTCTCGCTGCAGCCGTTTGCGCGGTTTGATCCGCATGTTCAGTTCCAGCTCACGGTAGATGCGGTAGACGCGCTTGTGGTTCCATTTGAACCCCTTCACGTTGCGCAGATGCAGAAAACATAGGCCGAAGCCCCATGTCTTCTTGGCAGTTGTCAGCGCGACTAGCCAATCCGCGATCAACTCGTTCTCTTCGCGGAGCTTTGGCTGATATCGATAGCATGTCTCGCTGATCGAAAACGCCCTGCAAGCCATGGCAATACTGGCGGATCGAAAGCGCACCGCCCATTCGGCCATCTCACGCCTTTGAGACGGCCTCACCACTTTTTTCCTAAGGCTTCCTTCAGCAGATCGTTCTGCATGCTTTTCTCGGCATACATCTTCTTGAGCCGCTTGTTCTCTTCGTCCAGCTCTTTC
>JAGDYZ010000069.1:0-5177 GCA_049116335.1 Pelagimonas sp.
TACGTACCTTTGTTGGGATGGACCCAATATCGGGTTTTGAGGACCCGCAACAGCGTCACTTAAGCGTTAAACTTCAACACTTAAGTGTCCTTTTCATGGCCAATTTTCCCAGTTTATCCCGAAAAGTCCGCGCCTCACATCCAAAGCGCGCACTGGGTAGGATCAGCTGTCTGCCTCATAGCGATCCATCAGGATCTCAAGCATGTCGTAATAGGCGCGGCGGTCGGCTTTGCACATGGCTTTGAACCGGTCCAGCACGTGTTGGGGACCTTTCAGGTTCAGCTGACCATCGGCCGAGGCTTCGCGCGAGGGAAAGCGCGAGACCGCATCCACCGCCTTGCGGGTGTCCCGCGCTGGCGTGGGGACGGGCTGAGCCCCCTGCCCGTTTGGTGCCGCGCCGCGCGGGGCGAAATCGTCCATGTCATCCAGCACCGGCATGCTTAGGGCTTCACGATCCGACATCAGGCTGCCCTCCCGGCGGCGTCATCCCGGACGGCGCGCAGTTTTGCGACCACCTCGGCCCGGAAATCTTCGATATTGGCCAAGGCCTTGGGCAGCCCATTGACCTGTGTGGTCGCCATATCCGCCACTGTGCCGCCCATGGCAAACATGGCCGCAAAGGCGTCGCGTTCATGGATCTCGGTGTCAAAGGTGTCGATTTGGCCATTGTCGCGGAACTGGCCTGCGATGTGGCGCGCCGTGCGCGATTTCACCGCCGCACGGCTCTGGGTGAAGAGCACCGCATAGGGGATCTTGCGTCGGGTGGCTTTCATATCGCGGTGGATCTCTTCGATCACATCCAGCGAGGCCTGCGCATCCTGCTGCTGTTCCTTCATCGGGATCACCACCAGATCCGCCTGGCTGATGGCATAGCTCATCAGACGTGAGGCGGTGCCCTCCAGATCGATGATCACAAAGGGATCGCGCGCGGCGGCCTCTTCGATCTCATCGAGAATGGTTTTCTCGCTGGCATTGGTCACCACGGTCAGCGCCTCGGGCTTGCCGGGCTTTTCGGCCCAGGTGGTGATGGGATGGCGCGGATCGGCATCGATCAGGGTGGTCGGGCGATGGGCGGCAAAGGCCTGGGCCAACAGCAAGGCGCTGGTGGTTTTGCCGCTACCGCCTTTGGAATTGGCGAAAGCAATCACGGGCATGATGAGGGTCCTGTCTGCTTTAAGTTTCTGCTCGGATCTGGCCCTTTTGCGGACCTTATACCCTACCGTACCCTAGCTTACCTCAACCTACCAAGAGAAACCCTAGGGTACCCTAAGGTAGAGTAGGGTACCGCGCCCAATTCGCCACAACACGGCAGGGTACCTTAAGGTACCTTCGACACGGCATTGCGTTGCAATGTCCGGTAAACTGTTGCTCTTGATACAGAAAACAGCTCAGCCAGATCGGAAATGGAATATTCCCCCGTGGCATGCATGCGGACCAGCTCGCACTGCTGTTTGTCTGTCAGCTTTGGCTGCTTGCCGCGCAGCTTTCCTTTGGCACGGGCCATGGCCATGCCTTCGCGGGTGCGCATGCGGATCAGATCGGCTTCGAACTCGGCAAAGCTGGCGAGGATGTTGAAGAACATTTTGCCCATGGGATCACCGGGATCGTAGACCGTGGGTCCCAGCGCCAGCGCCACATCCTTGGCGGCCAGTTGATCGGCAATGGCGCGGGCGTCGGGCACCGAGCGCGCCAGCCGGTCCAGCTTGGCCACCACAAAGGTATCGCCCGCCCGCACCGCCGCCAGAGCCTGATCCAGACCGGGCCGGGCGCGCGAGGTACCAGTCAGCCCATGGTCGGTGAACACATCTTCGGGCGACACCCCCAGAGCGGCAAGCGCCGCCCGTTGGGCATCAAGATCCTGGGCCAGGGTCGAACAGCGGGCATAGCCAATACGTTTTGCAGTCATGGCCGAAACCGTACGAATAGGGAGGGCTGACTGCAAATTAAATCGGACCAGTCATATGAGACACTTCAGCATCAAGCGGGGTTGAAACCGGCCACCCATCGGCCCCTGTCCGCTCAAGGTTCCCCTTACGGACATCTGCAACACACAAAGGTACGGTAGGGTACCCTATGGTACCATGGACCGCCGCATTTTCTATGCATCTGCACACCGCCCAAAAAAGAGCAGGGGGGTTAAACCTGATAGTAGTCGCGATACCAGGCGACGAACTGTTTGACGCCGTCGCGCATGTCAGTCTGTGGCCGATATCCCGTCAGACGTTCGAGCAAGGCCGCATTGGCCCAGGTGGCAGGCACGTCACCGGGCTGCATATCCATCATATTGCGGGTGGTTTTCTGCCCCAGAGCCTCTTCGATCGCTTCGACAAAATCCAACAGGCGCTCGGATTTGGAATTGCCGATATTGACCACCCGGAACGGCGCCACAGGCGACAGGCTATCGCCCTCGGGCACCTGACCGTCTTCTGGTCGCACAGGCGTGGCCTCGAGCATCAAAAGCCGGATCGCACGCACCAGATCCGTCACATAGGTGAAATCCCGGTACATCTCGCCATGGTTATAGACATCGATGGCCTCACCCTTGAGCGTGGCTTTGACAAACTTGTACAGCGCCATATCCGGACGCCCCCAGGGGCCATAGACAGTGAAAAACCGGAACATGGTGGTCGGCATGTCATAGAGATGGGCATAGGAATGCCCCATGGCCTCGGTGGCCTTTTTGGTGGCCGCATAGATCGTCATCGGCGTATCGGCCTTGTCGGTCTCAGCAAAGGGCATCTGGGTGTTGGCGCCATAGGCCGAAGAGGTCGAGGCCATCATCAGATGTTTCACCTCATGGCGCCGGGCCGCCTCCATGACGTTGAAGGTGCCGGTGATATTGGCATCCACATAGGCGCGCGGGTTTTCAAGGCTGTAGCGCACCCCGGCCTGCCCGGCGAGATGCACGATATAGTCCGGCGCGCAGGCATCAATTGCCGCATCCACCGCCGCCACATCCTCAAGCATGGCTTCGGTGGCGGTGAATTTCGGGTGCTGGCCAAGGATCTCATGACGGCGCTGCTTGAGAGAGACCTCGTAATAGTCGGTCATCCCGTCCAGCCCATGCACCACATGGCCTTCCTGCAACAAGAGCTCCGCCAGATGGAATCCAATAAACCCAGCTGTGCCAGTGATAAAAATACGCGCCATGAAACCATCTCTTGAGTGAGCTGCAAAATCGGTGGATAGCTCGGGAATAGGGGCAAGCCTTGGCACTGTGCAAGACATATATCCCCCGTCACCTCCGGGTCCTTCCCCAAGCTTACACGCACGCGGGTCAGTCACACCCCGACCCACTCGCCTGTGTTTTGTTTTCAGCTGTTTATTGTGAGGGTGTTGTGTCTTCAGATCGGGCCTGCCCAGATCTGTTTACGGCCGACCGCGTTTTTCAAACCAGCGGCGGCAAAAACCCAGAAACGCTTTGTCCGGATCCCGGGGCATCTCCAAACCGCCGTCATCCATCCAGGCCCGCCATTCCTGTTCAAGCATATAGACGTCCCAGCCCGGCGCCACGACCTTGGCCTCTTCCATGGTGAAGGCCATCAAAGAGGGGCCCGTCAGACCTGCACCGGGGGAGGGGGCCAGAACCTCTTCTTTCGGCAACATGGTGCCTTTGTTGGTGAAGACCACCAGATCGCCCTCAAGGCGGATCTGATAGTCGGGCAGGTGATTGTGTTCCATATCCGCCTGGACAATGCCCTGCAGCAACCGTTTGAACTCGCGCAGTGACGAGCTGGAGCCGCATTTACTCTGCAGCAGCGCCAGACCGATGCGCCATTCCAGCTTCACCCCACAATGTTTGCGGGCAATCTCATAGATCCGCCGCTCCAGCGGTTTGCGCAGGCGAAAGTAATCGCGGTGCAGGGTCAGCACCTCATTGGAGCGGATCGCGTTGAACACCCACTCTGAGAGCTCAACCTCAACCTCCTGCATGCGGCCCTCACGGGTCTGACGCACAATCTTGGCCCGGTCGATCAATCCAAAGACATCGAGCTGCTCTTCGCCGCCGGTGACAATATTGGTGCTGATGGTGGTGCCCCGCAGCCGTTCCAGCGCGGATTTCAACCCATCATAGCCCTGCCCATTGGTCATACGGTTGGTGGCGGTGAGCAGGTCATAGGCTTTGAAGCGCACTTTTGAGCTGATCTCCTGACCGTCATTGGCCGCCGCGATCAGCTGGCTGATACAATAGATCAGGATATCGCGGTCATGAATCGTCGCCAGCCCCAGCACCGACGGGGTGATTTCGACAAACCTATCCTTCATCTCATAACGACGTTGCCGGCGGTCCGGTTTGGTCGAGAGCGAAAAGATCGGATGTTCCATCGACGCCATGTCGCCTTTTGGGGCGGCATCAAAGATATCACATACAAAAAAATCCTGAGTCGGATGGCGATCTGGCAGCAAAGGCGCGCGCGACCCATGATGCTCTTTCAAACGCTCCGCGTCCGAACCCGATGTCGAGCCCTGTGTCATGTCCACTGCTTTCGATATTTCACACACATCCTATCTACTTCGATATTTCACACACAGGCAAGGGCAGTTCGATATTTCACACACAAGTTTTCGATATTTCACACACAGATTTGTCGCAAAATCATTCAGGCAGTTGCGCAAGGACAGGTCCCAACATGACCCTTCAAAATCCCGGGATAACTTCGATATTTCACACACGATCTTTCGATATTTCACACACAAAGTTTCGATATTTCACACACAAAGTTTCGATATTTCACACACAGGAGGTCATTTTTTTCTTTTACTTTTCAGGCTCTTACAAGGCAAAAAAAAACCGTAACACCTATTTAACACCTATTTAACACACCAAAACGGCGGGTTTGCCTGTGGATAACTTTCAGGGCAGCACCCAGAAATCGCACACTTCCGCAACCAAAACGCGCCCTTCGACCTCTCTGCACGTCCCGTCCAGCATCCTCGTTCGCGTCACCAAAATTCTCTCCCCCTCACCATCAAACCCTCTGGGCCTATTCCTCCAAAAACCGGTGAAACGAAGAAAAATGAAAAACATCAAAAAAAGCGCTTGCGCTCCTCCGAGACCAGCTTTAGAAGACGGCTTCTCAGCAACGAGGACACGATGTTCTGGACGCTGGGAGCCGACAAACTGAAGAGTTCACAAGGACTTAGACGGGCGTCACGTTATTTGACATTGATATAAC
>JAGDYZ010000070.1:0-1676 GCA_049116335.1 Pelagimonas sp.
CGCTGTTCGCGCCTTCCTCAACTAAGACATGTTGAGACCAAAACGTCACGCGTCCCCCAGCTCCCTCTGTCAAGACGCGTGACGACATAACAAGAGCCGTCCTTCCCAAAAGGACGGCTCTGTTTGTTTCTGATCGCCTGTTTGTGAGCTGTTCAGACAAACCGCTCACAAGGGTTTACATCGAAGTTGATCAGCGCGAGGCGTACCCTTCTCCTATGAATTAGGAGACACTCATGCAGCCCTCACTTCCACATACCTCTTCTCGCCGACGTTTTCTTGCTGGTGCAGCCGCCCTGCCCGTGGCCTCGATCGCAACCACACAGTCTGCGGGGTCCGCGACAGCAGATTCCGAAGACTTCACCTACGCAGTGACCCGGAGCGAAACCGACTGGCGCGCACGTCTGACCCCACTTGAGTACGAAATTATGCGAGAAGGCCGGACGGAGCCGCGCCACACGAGCCTCTATGCCTTTGAGGAACGTCCTGGCACCTACCACTGTAAGGGATGTGACCTTCCCAATTTTGACGCAGAGTGGAAGGTTTCACATTTCGACATCGGCTGGGTCTTTTTCTCTCAAGCCCGCCCGAACGCGATCCTCACTGGCATAGACCAGAACTTTTCTCCCATGGCCGACAGCGAGCCTAGGGCCACAATCGAATGCCATTGCCGCAGGTGCGGCAGCCACATTGGACACATCTTAGATGTCAGAGACAAGGTTCTGCATTGCCTGAACGGTTCAGCGCTGGTGTTCACACCCAGCTAACCCGTCGAAAATGCTCCTCCACCGGCCCGCGTTGTGTTACAACGCGGGCCTTTTTGTTCACGCCAGCTCCAGACATGTTTCATATTCTGCCTTCACGTTAGGGCACCCGAACTTCAACTTGTGAAACATTGGATAACACCCGCCCAAGGCTCAGCGAGCCCTCGCATTTCCGTCACTGAGCGACAGGCAGATGTTATCGGATTCTGGCCTTTTCGGCTCTAATCATCAAATCAGGTTCGATTTTCAAAATTCACCTCAAAAACAAGTCACAAAGACCGGAAAATCGGGTGAGGTTTTGGTGATTTCACAGCGCGTTTTTCCTGCCCCATGTTTGTTTCACCAGCACGGAGGACGCTGGGAACAACACACCGAAAGGACAACCGATGAAAACCACTTTTACTGCGCTCGCCACCGCAACAGTTATCGCCGTTTCCGCCGTCTCTGCTTCGGCAATGAGCAACGAACTGAACTCGCTCACAGGCGCGGTCTATAACTCTCTGAGCAAAATGCAGATGGACCTGACCGGCATTGAAAACCTGACCCTGAAAGACATCCAGCGGATTCAGACCATCATGCATGGCGGCGACAACGAAAATGAAAAGCGTCAGCAGATCAACACAATCCTGCGCAAAGCAGGCAACTGATCTAGCAGGCCTAGACAGCAAAAAGGGCGCCTTATGGCGCCCTTTTCTTTCATCACTGCGGACAGTGATTACTCGGAGATTTTCGAAACAACGCCCGAACCAACGGTGCGGCCGCCTTCACGGATCGCGAAGCGCAGACCGGCTTCCATTGCGATCGGTGCGATCAGCTCAACGTCGAACTTCAGGTTGTCGCCCGGCATAACCATCTCAGTGCCCTCGGGCAGAGTTACGGTGCCAGTCACATCGGTGGTCCGGAAGTAGAACTGCG
>JAGDYZ010000071.1:0-762 GCA_049116335.1 Pelagimonas sp.
CGTCACTACGCCCACGTTGACTGCCCAGGTCACGCGGACTACGTGAAAAACATGATCACCGGTGCGGCGCAGATGGACGGCGCGATCCTGGTTGTGAACGCAGCTGATGGCCCCATGCCTCAGACTCGTGAGCACATCCTGCTGGGTCGCCAGGTTGGCATCCCCGCAATGGTTGTTTTCATGAACAAAGTTGACCAGGTAGACGACGAAGAGCTGCTCGAGCTGGTTGAAATGGAAGTTCGTGAACTGCTGAGCGAATATGACTTCCCAGGCGACGATATTCCTATCATCGCGGGTTCGGCTCTGGCCGCAATGGAAGGTCGCGACGAGAACATCGGCGAAGACAAAATCAAAGAGCTGATGGCAGCTGTTGATGAGTACATCCCGCAGCCTGAGCGTGCTATCGACCAGCCGTTCCTGATGCCGATCGAAGACGTGTTCTCGATCTCGGGTCGTGGTACCGTTGTGACCGGCCGTGTTGAGCGTGGCGTGATCAATGTTGGCGACACCATCGAAATCGTTGGTATCAAAGACACTCAGACCACCACCTGTACCGGTGTTGAAATGTTCCGTAAGCTGCTGGATCGCGGTGAAGCAGGTGACAACATCGGCGCGCTGCTGCGTGGCGTTGACCGTGAAGCGGTTGAGCGTGGCCAGGTTCTGTGCGCACCGAAGTCGGTTAACCCGCACACCAAGTTCGAAGCTGAGGTCTACATCCTGACCAAGGAAGAAGGCGGTCGTCACACCCCGTTCTTCGCGAAC
>JAGDYZ010000072.1:0-1147 GCA_049116335.1 Pelagimonas sp.
GTCTTGGGCAGCAAAACGCCCTTGCAGGCCATGAAAGACTGGTACAAACTCAAACCAGCGCTGTTCAAGAAAATTCCTTAACAGCTTACGGGACGTGACAGGTAGGGCTGCAGAAACCCCTGAAATTCCGAATGAAAACAGCAAACAGTATTGTCTCTAGGATTTTTTTTCGTTCCGGGGTATAAAAAATCTGTGAAGTTCTATGTGAGAGAGTAAGTCCAATGACCAGAATAATTCTCGCCGCTGCCTTTGCTTTGGCCCCAATTGCCGCAAGTGCTCAGGATGCGACGGCTCCGATCGTTTCTACACAGGCGGCTCCGTCGATTGCTGCTTTGGGCGGTTTGGGGACTGTTGGAACAATTGTTGTTGCGACCGTAGTAATTGGCACAATCGCAGCCGTCGTTTCAGATGAAGGCTCTAGCGGGACCTCCGGATCACCGAGCGGCAGCTAAGGTTCGCCTTTATGCAACATACGGATGGGTTTCCCATGCGTAGTGTTCACCACCCACGTCTGCCGTAATATCCTTTGTGGGAACCTGCCTATTGACTGGCTTTCGGATGGTCGACGCGAGAGATTTCTCGCGATTGCCTAGCTGAAGCGTGAAGAAGCGTTTTTGACTTTGCGAATTGATTGCTCCGAAAGCCGACATTCCCTTGACGGATATTGTCTAATCCCAAAATGAAGCTGTCCTGCGTCATGTGATGTTTTGGGGTGTGGGTTTATTTTGACGGCTCCGAACCGATGTCCGAGGTGAAGGCTGCACCAATGTGCAGGAAATCATATCCAACGGATTTTGTTCGGAATTGCAAAAAGCGAAATTCCGATATGGTACCTTATTCGCCCAATGCCCTGTCTCGTTCGATGAAGCGTGTCATTTATTTTGCTACAGATACACTTCTTATCCCAATAGGATTTATATCCGCTGTTTCGCTTCGATACGGATCTGACGCTCCAACTTTGCAAGAGCTATGGCCGCATATCGCGATCTTGATGTGCCTTGGTGCAATCATAATATCCGCGTTTGGTTTGCCGAAAATTAAACTGCATACGATAGAAAATAGGGCGATTTTCCAAATTACGTACGTCGCGGCGTTTCTGGCTCTTGTCTCAATTGTCGTAAACTATGTGTTCCGTCCCGGATGATCA
>JAGDYZ010000073.1:0-5996 GCA_049116335.1 Pelagimonas sp.
GTGATCATCCGGGACGGAACAGTTATGTCACTCTTGTGGGGACCTGACGATCCGCCCTCGCAATGTTGTCGTCGACCACACGCCTGAATGCCAAAACTGCATTCGCTTGCAGCGGGCAAAGGCTGCTTTCAAAATCGGCGCTGAACTACTCTCCCCGCATCCCAACCAGCGTCCATATGGCTACTTCCGCCTCAACTACGGCCATATCGTTGCCCGGCAATACCATCGTGTCGAACGCGCCGCCGCTGGCGGCCACCAGCTGGGATGCGATGCCTGCCGGGAACAACGCTATGAGCAGCAGGCCGCCAAATTCGGCTGGAATTTAATTGGCGATGCCAGTTCTGGAAAGCAGGGATATCGTCAGTATCGGCACAGCTGTGGCCATCAGCAGGATATCTCAGTCAGTAATATGTTTTGGGGCGATACCATGTGTGCGGGTTGTGGCACTGGCCCAACCGCACAACCCTCCTTCATCTATCTGTTCCAGATCGACTTGCCCAATCTTCCGGTTCTCAAACTTGGCTATAGTGCCCGGCCCGAAAAACGCCTGCGCCAGCAGCTAGGGCTCGATAGAGGCATTCCGACTGAGATCCTACGTACGATCGCGATGCCCACAGGCCATCCAGCACGATCCTGATCTTCTCCTCAGAGGAATACTGTTTGCGCGTGGCACGTTTGATGTCTTTGACGATCTTCTCGCTGGGGCTCTTTGTTGTCTTTCTCATTTTCCACTCCTCAGTGGTTACGATGAGACAGAAACACTCCCTTATCAAATCACCCTATTTGGACCCATTGGCGCTGACGTCAGACAATGTTGCAGCAACATTTCATCCTTCTACAAGTGAGGGTCGAGTCCGACAATTGGATGGACCGACTTCCAGTTTCCGCTGGGCGTGGCACGCGGACTTTGCAATGAATGGCAAATGTACCTGTGCGGACTGATGCATGCAAAGCCGACTTGCGCTACCGCAGATTGCTATGCAGTGGAACGCACACAAAAATGCGAAGGAATTGCTGTTTTACCGAGGCCTCGCTCAGAGTAGTTTGAGTGGTTGGACGTGCAGGCTCCTGTGTGGGCGTGCGTCCGTGTGGCCCGATTAGAGCGCATTTCGCTTAAGGAATTCATTCTTCATCTCCAAACGCTATGAGGTTAAGGAGGGAAGTAAAATCAGACGGAGCGGACATCATGAAACTAGGCCATTTGTTCTCGTGGAGAGCGAAACCTCAAGTATCTGATGCCTCAACATTTGCGGCGTCCTCTCGATTGACGATCAAGGCATCAAAAATCGACAAATTGGGATCTTTTGCAACCGAAGACATTGCCCAGGGCGAGTTCATTCGGGACCTGTCAGGGGATGAAGTTTCGCAGCGGGAAATCTTGCGACGCATCAAGAAAGGCCGTTTGTCCCCGGATGATCCTCTTCAAATTGCCACCGACAGGTTCATCGACCTGGACCCGGCATCTTTGGCCATCAATCACAGTTGCGATCCAAATGCCGGGGTGCGGGCTTCAAATGAGCTCATAGCCCTTCGCCACATAAAAACAGGCGAAGAAGTGACTTTTGACTATTCGACCACGGTGACGTCTACCATTGAGCCTTTTGATTGGGAGATGGACTGTGCGTGCGGTTCTCCACTGTGCCGCAAGACAATTGGCAATGTCTCGACTTTGCCCAAAAGCTCAATGCAAAAGTTCATTCAGGCAAATGCGCTTCCTCACTACATTTTAGTGGAGCTTGGTTTGAAATAGTATGGGAGACTTTGATTTTCGGGAAATGGGCTGCGCAACACCATGACGACACTCACATTGGATTTGGAGAGCTCCGCTTCGGGCAAGCAGCAATCTATTGTTCTTCATGGCAACGGGATGGACAGAGTTTCCATAGAGGTGGAAACCAGTCATGCCATCGCAGACCCACAGACTTTAGATAGCGCGTTATGTTTCGTTCTGTTTTATGCAATGCAGCATGCCCGAACGTTGAAGGTGAATGGCCCCGTTAGTGAGAAATTTCTTCGCAATATCAGATTGTTCCAAGAGGCGTGGCAATGCCATCATCAAGACCTCTACGGCGCGGTGGAAATTCTATCATCAAGCGTTGTTTCCAATGCGCACCTTTCAGAACCCGCGGAGATGTCGCAGCACATTCAAACTTTCTCCGGAGGCGTAGACTCCCTTTTTTCGCTACTCCGAAATAGCGGAAAGAATGTTGCTGAGTACCTGAAAACCAATGCAATTGTATTGGTGCATGGGTTTGACATCCCGTGTTCAAACCAGCGTGATTTCGACAATGTGCGCCGTCGAGTTGAGAATATGGCAGACACGGTGGAAGTTGATATGCACGTGGTGAAAACCAACCTTCGATCCAAAGTAAAAACGGATTGGGAACACAGCCATGGCGCGGCGCTTGCCGGCGTATTGCATCAGTTTTCGAGATCATACGGGCAGGGGATTATCGCCAGTTCCGATCCTTATAACTTTGTGAGTTTTGTGCCGCATGCCTGGGGGTCCAGCCCCGCGACTGACTACCTTTTGTCCGGCGACGAGATGGAAATCATTCATGATGGAGCCGGCTTTTCCAGGGTTGAAAAAATCGCCTATTTGGCCAATGAGGCGCCAGCGCTTCTGAGCCAGTCACAGTTTTGCTGGCAAGGAGAGGTGCGGTCTGAGAACTGTGGCGTTTGCGACAAATGCATTCACACCCGCCTCGCACTCCGTGCGGCAGGGCACAAAGAAGACCTTTGTTTTACGTCAGAGTTCAGCTTTGGAATGATAGACAACGTGAAAGTTGGCGAAGAAACACTTGGGGACATCCTGCCGCTTTTGAATTTCGCGCAAGCCAATGGCTGTCGGGAGCCTTGGGTTCAAGAACTCGAGGGTCGAACGGCAGCATTTTTGCCGGTCATGCACAAAACCAAAGGTTCAGCGGCAAAGTCTCTTCGATATTTTCGCGCAGCCTTAAGAGAACTGTTGCCGTCTCGGTCACGGTGAAAATGAAAGCTTTGACGTGATACATCCACATACAAAATTGGTCGAGATCCGCGATGTTTCTGGTGTTGGAATTGTCGCAACCAAGCTGATCCCTAAAGGCACAATTACATGGTGCCGGGACGATTTGGATATCGCTTTGAGTGCGCGTGAATTGCGCAAATTGCCGGACGCGATGCATTCCAGTTTCCTAAAACATGCGTATCTTTCGGAGAGTGGGACGTACATTTTGAATTGGGACGACGGCAGGTATCAAAATCACTCTTGCGACCCGACGTCTTGTTTGTTGCCCGGTTTGGACTGTGAAATTGCACTTCGCGATATTGCTGTCGGTGAACAAATCACCTCTGACTATGCCACCTACAATTTAGATCATGGGTTTGACTGCTTTTGTGGGTGTCCTGCGTGTCGGTCCAAAGTTCTACCGGCTGACAAGGCAGTCCGCGTGAAGGCGCTAAGTCTTGAAGTCATGGCCGCGCTTGCCTGTTTTGATAGTGTTTCGCAGCCACTTGCCATCTTGGGGGAGAGCTTTCCTCAACCCGAAGCCATTGCAAGTTTTTTGGGTAAAAAGACTTCAGTGGCGTCCGGCACGCAACGCTCATTTATCGAGCGCTTTCTGCGGAGTGCCAAATGATCATGTTAATAAAAAAAAGCGGTTTGAATCTTAGAAAGCCTCCACCACCTTGTCCAAGTATGTCACGGAAAACCGCCATCATCATCCGATCTTTTGAGCGCCCGCAATCACTAGTAAACGCCGTGCCACCTGCGCTTCGAGCGCTATTGGGGAAACAAACCAGTGTGTCGCCAGAAGGAGTTGGGGAGCTTGACTTCTTGCGATTTCATTCTGGAAATTGGCGCATCTGCACCAAATACAAAATGTCGAGAAAGGCATTTTAGGCCATGGCGGATCAGCGGGACAATGCCAAATGGCCACTGCTTGTATTGACTCTCGAAGGCGATGAAGCGCGCCGGGCACGATTGGTCGTGACTTTGGAGAGGTTGAACATTGGCTACCATTTGTTTTGGGGTGTTGATGGAAGCACCGGATTGTCCCCCTGTGAAGAACAGTTAATCGACCGAGAGGCTGCAAGTCAAAATATGGTCGAAAGCTGAGCGATGCTGAGTTCGCATGTGCCTTGTCTCACCAGCGCATATACCGCTCAATAATTGCGAACAAATGGCAGGGCGCAATTGTGCTCGAAGATGATGCCATACTCGACGAGTCCCGTTTTTGTAACTTCCTGCAACAGAATAGCTATCAGCACTCAAGCTTAATCATGCTTGACCATTCACATGCGCGGGTACCCGGTGAAAAAATCCGTCTCACGAAGAATATCGCGTTGTTGAAGCTGTCCCTTCCTAGCTGCCTGACGACTGGCTACAGCATCTCGGCAAAAGCGGCGCAGCATCTGATCGAAGCCGGTACCCCTCTTTCTGACGTCGCGGATTGGCCCGGCGACATCCTTGAACTTGAGGCCGTTGTTTGCTAGCCTAGGGTTGTTACGCACACTGATCAAAGTTTTGGTCCCTCGCATCTTCGGAATGAGAGAACCACCGTTAAGCCAAATCTATCCCGTTTTCTGCGCGCAGATTATTGGCGGCGTTGGTACGTGAAACGTCTATCCCGGCGGATCATCAGATCAGTTTTTGGCGTCGCGGAGTGATATAGTTCTTCCGCACACCGCAGTGCACCCTGAATGTCAGAGGCACGTTTCACCCAAGAATTGGTCGGCCAGCTTTCCATGTAGTTGAAATTTTTTCCATAACTATTGTCCAAAACCACATGAGGTTTACCCATAAGTGTACAGAGAATGTGTCCGTGCAGCCTGTCTGTAATCACGATCTCCGACGCGCCAAGAATTTCCACCCCGCGTTTGAGGTTGCTGAGGCTCCATGCGTGGAAGGTCGATGCCAATGGCCTGGCCAAAGGCCCCAAAAGAGCTGGGGCCACTTTGGTTGTTTTGGACACCAAGCGGATCGGCCAAGAAGGCTTTTCAGCGTGAACCCAATCAACAATGGGAACATCTCCAAATCTCTCGCCAGACATTGGCTAAACTGTCTGACGTCAGCGCCAATGGGACCAAATAGGGTGATTTGATAAGGGAGTGTTTCTGTCTCATCGTAACCACTGAGGAGTGGAAAATGAGAAAGACAACAAAGAGCCCCAGCGAGAAGATCGTCAAAGACATCAAACGTGCCACGCGCAAACAGTATTCCTCTGAGGAGAAGATCAGGATCGTGCTGGATGGCCTGCGTGGTGAAGACAGCATTGCTGAGCTTTGCCGCCGAGAGGGGATTTCCCAGGGCGTTTACTACAAGTGGTCGAAGGACTTCATGGAGGCTGGCAAACGGCGACTGGCGGGTGACACAGCCCGTGCTGCGACGACTGAGGAAGTCAAAGACCTGCGCCGTGAGGCTCGTGACCTGAAGGAGGTTGTGGCAGAGCAAACGCTCGAACTTCGGCTGCTCAAAAAAAGCATGGTCGGGGATGGGGGCGACCAAGAATGAGATACCCTGCATCTGAGAAGCTGGAGATCATCCGACTGGTTGAAGAAAGTCATCTGTCAGCGCGTCAAACATTGGCTAAGCTCGGCATTCCCCGCACAACGTTCTACCGCCCCCTCTCGGGCATCTTTGATGCCCTGCCGGTCTACGGGATACGACCGATACCTGCAACGCGGCGAAGCGGGTCTTGAGGATCAACCTCCCAAGCCCAAACACGTTTGGAACCGCGTTCCTGACGAGGTAAAGCGCAAGGTCGTCAGCTTCGCCTTGAAAGAGACAGAGCTGTCACCCCGCGAGTTAGCGGTGACCTTCACAGACCAAGAACGGTACTTTGTATCGGAATCCACAGTGTATCGCACGCTCAAGGCACATGACCTGTTCACCAGCCCAGCATTCATCGTGCTGAAAGCCGCGAATGAGTTCGAGCATAAGACAACGGCCATCAACCAGCTTTGGCAGACCGACTTTACCTACCTCAAGGTGATCAGCCCCACCTGAGTGGTCC
>JAGDYZ010000074.1:0-439 GCA_049116335.1 Pelagimonas sp.
AATGTGATCATCCGGGACGGAACATCTAGGTGACAGTATTCGTTCCAGATTTTAGAATGGATGTGGCGCGAACAAAGCGCCATTTCGCGGCACTCGCGCCAATGGTCGCTTGCGATATCCCAGCTCAAAAATGGTGACAATTCCTTCGGCTCAACAAACAGGCGCGTTGGGAACGCTGCATGATTATGATCGGCCCCTCCTGAATAGCAAAGATAGCCAATTCAAAAGGTTTGAAAACTGTTGTGATGCGTGCCTCCGTCTCTGCCTCACCATAGCTATGGCCGATGTCGGTGTCAGACTTTGCGCCCTTTGCAAGAAGAAGCCCACCGAACGAAGGATATCGATGTAAGCTGGCCCTAAAAAATAAAAGAACTGCCATATGAGGAACCAGATTGAGAGGGGGCTCATGACTAAATGTCACGTCCCGTAAGCTGGTAAG
>JAGDYZ010000075.1:0-617 GCA_049116335.1 Pelagimonas sp.
TCATCCGGGACGGAACAGGTAACCTCTTCCGTTCCAAGCAGCACCAATTGGAGAACACTCGCTTCAATGACCCCGGGCATCTTGTCCACGCTGAGCTCGTGGCGAATGGCGTTTGTGGCATTAATCTGCCGTTCGAGTTCCAGCTCACTTTGCCAGAGGCTATAGATCGCTGTAATGGACAGAAATAAAACGGAAAAAATCGAGACCCCACCAGAGATGAGCAGCCGTGTTTTCATCGGGACGTTGCGGAACATTGTAACCTCGAAAAAAAGTACGTAATTGGCAATGGTTGATTCCCACATTCTCTCGATTGAGTTAAGAAATTCACCAACGCTTATCGTGCGAATTTCAGGTTGTTTTGCGAAGACGGGTAAATGCAGCGCAGAGAGTGGGGGCTGAGTCCGGATAATGTTTCTCACCGGCGCCTCGCATTAATTCAGCTAATGCGAGGAATGGTGAGATTCATTTGAGTTAAATCTCGTCGGCTAGCAAGTCTATAATTCGGTTTTCCAGGTCAACTCGCTGCTGTTCATTGAGAACAAACTCGACACCAAATTTTCCATCAGATCGCCACCTGATCTTTGCTACGAAATTGGTCTTCCCCCACAGAAGTGGTC
>JAGDYZ010000076.1:0-792 GCA_049116335.1 Pelagimonas sp.
ACCGGAAACCATCGTCCAGATGGACCAAAGGCCAATCATGCACTAACAATCAAGTTGGACCACTCAGGTGGGGCTGATCACTCAAAGCTCTCAAAATAAAAGCCGATAGCGTCTAGGTCGTATGGTTGTGCGTGTAGTTGCGGCATGTCTTTTCTCCTCTGGTCTCTGACGGGTTGCGCATGCAACCGTCTGGCTTCCGCCGAGGAGCTGGGGTGCAAGGATCAAAGGTGCCAAAGGCAGGACCAGAGCCACGCGGAGCTGCAATGCACATGAAGCGAGCATGGTGAGGACCCACCCTTTGAACCGCGCGGGGACGGCAGTCCTAGCAAGTCATGGGGGTATTGGGGGAGCGGACAGGCTCCCCTGATTGCGGATCAAACGCGGAGATCGTTTTGTCGGTTTCAGCTTTGACAAGCTGGCGGCATTCAATCGGCGGACGGTTGATCTGGGTTCCAAGGGGCAGGAACGCTCCTAGGTCGATGGGTGCAGGGAGAGTGAAATATCACCTGCGAGGGATCAAACACCGATATGTTTGTATGGTCGCGACTGGCTCAATGCCAATTTCGGCCATCAGCTTTGGGGGATAAAACGGGGGAGCGCAGCAGCCCCCTTTTCAAGATTGTGTGGTACTACCACACACATCTTGCGCCATCACTTAATGGCGGAAGATGTCCGCAGGGATTGCAGCGTTGGGTGTCATCTGACAAACATCTCGCAGCACATCTTAGTGCTGTAAGATGCCCGAAGGGTCGCAGCGTAATCGGGTCAGTGATCAGCCCCACCTGAGTGGTC